>NZ_FOND01000003.1 GCF_900112815.1 Blastococcus tunisiensis | reverse complement strand
CGAACTCCCGGGGCCGGTAGCCGTTGCGGACGTTGATCCGCTCGCTGCTGCGGGCCCCGTAATCGGCGCCGCAGACCGCGTCAGCCTCGGCACTCATCAGCGTGTCGATGAAGGTCGTGAGCATCTGGCGCAGCAGGTCCGGTGAGGCCTGGGCCAGCTGCTCGTGCAGGAAGTGGGCAGGGTCGATACTGCTCGGAGCGGTCATCGCGTGGCTCTCCTGAAGGACTGTGGAAGGTCTCCAAGAAGATCACGCGGTGGCCGCCTACACGTCTACGTCAACGCCCCTCACCGGGCCGGTCAAACACCACTCTGGTGGACGCCACTGCCACCATCTCGCGCAGTTCGGGGCTCTCCTCAGGGGTGGCCACGTACTGCGCCAGCCGCTCCGCGAGGTCCGCCGGCCATCCGCTCGACCCCGGTACCCAGATCCTGCCCACACCGGGTTCCCACAGCGCGACTGCGGAGCGGTCAGCGCCGGACAGCACCGGGACGGCCTCGGCCACCGACTGCGCGACCGCGCTGACCGTGCGGCGCCCAGCCAGTGAGCGGGCGACCGTGAGGAGCAGCCGAGCGGTCTCCTCCTGCTCTCGAACCTCAGTCAGCAGCACCGAGTTCTCGATGCCGACCGCCGCGTGCTGGGCGTATGCCGCGAGGAGGCCCTCGTCCTCCGGAAAGAACGCCTGCCCAGGGCTGGCCACCGCAGCCAGAACTCCATAGTGACGGGTCGCCGAAGCCACCTCCACTGCCAGGACCTCCGCGCCTTCGACGGATCGGATTCCTGGCTCCAGCGGCCTTTCCCTGAGGATTTCCAGCACTGTTTGGTCGAGACCGCGGGACCGCACATGGCGCACGCCTTTCGGCAACTGGAGATCGAGCAGGTGCCCGCGGGCGTGGACGGCACCATCGGCACGCTCGGCGACCCGGTCCAACGTCTCCTCCAGGGAGCCACCGCTGACCAAGTCCCTTGCAGCCGAACGGAGCCCGCGTAGCCGCTCCTCGGCGTGCGAGATGGCGTCCTGGCGACTCGCGGCAGCCACCGACAGCCCACGCCAACGACGCCACAATCCTCCGGCACGATGCTCCCGCCAGGTCACCGTGTATTCGCACTCGGGTGCGCCATCCACCTGGCAAGCCTTCTGCGCGACGCGCGCCGGCGGCAGACCGAAGAGCACAGGGACCTGCTCGATCATGCCGATGCTGTAGTCACAGTCCAGACGGGTGGGTCGCCGCGGTGGCAGGACGCGCCATGCCAGCTCCGCCTCCCCGGCCCGCGCAGCCACACAGCGGGTAACCGCCGCGCTGTCCAGCCGGGTCGACACCCGTGATACATGCCGAAACACGGCAGCAGGCGAGCCGAACACCCGCGTCAACGCCCGAACGGGTCCCAGCGCAGGATCCTCCAGGGCGACTGCCCCCAGTTTCAGCCCGAAGCGCGGGTCATCAAGCTCACGGGCGACCGCGTCGAAGAGCTGGAGCATCACGGAGTACGGCACCCGACCATGAGCGCTCTGCAGGTGCGCCTTCTCCGCAAGTAGCCCAGCCCGGTCGAGCACCTGGTCAACCGCCTGCTCGCCGCCCTCCTCCGCCACAATCCGCAAAATCAGGCGAGTGCTCAACGTGGAGGTACCGCCTCCCGCGGGTCCAGCGTTCATCTTAACTCCGTCTCAACTCGACCGTCTTCGCGCTCCATCCGGAACTCAAAATCGGTTCATTCGACTTATCGACCAAGAACGGTCGTCACATGGGGCGCGCAAACAATTTTCCCTCTCTAGGGGGAGTCGTCCTCAGCCGTCGGGTACTGCATTCATGCACATGCCAGACCGGATGCATCGACGAATGTCGGATAGTGACGCTCGACTGGAAGTATCATTGATTGCGCCCGCCCGCGCGTGAGGTTGTCCCGCGCATTGCTTCGAGGAGTGCGGAGAAGGCGGCCGCCGGGCGTAAGTTCGTCTGGACCTATTGCACTAAGGTGTCAGCGGTCTGCCGTGCGGCCAATCGCTCCAGCAACGCCCCGGCGACCCTCAGCAGCCCCCTTGGACAGCCCCCGACCTGCGTCTGTCCGTCATTGTGTGGAACCACCCCGGGACCCGGGCCCTTCGGCGTCCCCGGCGGCAGCGCCCGACGAATTGCTCCACCCCCAGCCAGGGCGAGCGGATCATCCGCCGCCTCATCGCCGAGCGCCGCATCTCCTACATCAAGCTCGGCAAGTACGTGCGCCTACAGCGGTCGGTCCTGGACGCGTTCATTAGATTTGGCCGGTTCGCCATTGTCGGCGGAGACGTGGCCTCTAAGGGGAACGCCGGACGATGTAGGCCCAGACATGCTTGCCTTGCGTGTCGATGAACCAGCCGTGGGCGGCGCAGAGCCGCGCAACCAGGTGCAGCCCGAGGCCGCCGTGGGCCGGATCGCGGTCGACGGCGGGGATGGGCCCTCGGTCGGTCGCGGCATCGACTACGTCGATGAGCCAGCCCTCAGCCGTCATGTGCAGGGCTATCGCGACGGGGGCGCGGCCGTGGCGGAGACCGTTGGAGGCGAGTTCCTCAAAGGCGAGAAGCAGGCGGTCGAGATCGTCCTCGTGGGTCTGGGCTTGACCGGTGGACGGAAGGATGTGATCGCGCAGGTGCATGCGGAGCCAGGTGATCTCCCCTGGCGTGGAGAGGGGCCAGCGCTGGGTCTTGGCGACCGCAGACCGGACGGTGGGCGGAGGCGACTTTGGCCAGAGGGTCTGGTGCACGCTCGCCCTTCTGACCAGGGGTTGGTCGCGAACCACGTTTCGACCGGACGTCGGGGCCGCGGCGACGAGCGGCTCGTTGATCATGTCCTGCCGCGCGCGCCGGAACCCGTAGCGGCCCGGACGTTACTCGCCGCCCGATGAGGCGCCCTCCGCCACCCCACTACTCGATCACGACGTGCGATTGCGTCTGGCCGCTCTGCGCCGCCTGGGTCAGATGGGATGGGTGTGACTGTTGAGGCGAACTGTCGTCACCCGTGGGTGAGGAGTGTCGTTGGTGTCGCTGATGACCTCGCAGGGGCGTGACATGTCGGGAGGGCCGCTGTCGCGGCGACAACCCCCCTCAGCGGTCGGCCTGTTGGCCCGTGAGCGGGTGGACGGTAACCGTCGTGAGCCGTCCCGAACCGTGCTGGTCGATGCGCTCGGCGTGCTCTCCGAGGGCGTCGTGGTCTTGGTGCGGGACTGCACGGTTCTGCACCAAGACCGGCTCGGCGGCGCGATCCTCCAACCACCGTTCCCTGCTGCATGCCAGGGACGCCGGCCACCGGCTTCGCGCTTGCACGCGCCGACCGACCGCTGGGCTGAAATCGGACGCCGTCGTGGCCGGCGGCTGCCTTCACATGCCGCATTTCCGAGATGGCCGAGCGGGGCCCAGATGGGGCGGGCAGGTCCTCCGGTCGCCACTACAGCCGCAAGGTTGCCGCAGTCACCTCAACCGGCGGACGACGGAACCGGCGTACTGTCCCTTCGATCCTCGGTGGTGGGATGAACAACAATTCAGGAGTCGTGGTGAGTGGGTCGGCTGCAGCCCGGCTCGGCCTGGCACCGCTGACCGCCGCCGTCGAGGCCGCACCCGATGGGTTCGCCGTCTTTGACGACGACTGGACCATCCGCTACGTCAACCCTGCCGGCGCCCGACTGCTGCAGCGCAGCCCGGCCGCGCTGATCGATCGCAACATCTGGATCGCGCTGCCCGAGCTCGGTGGCACGATATTCCACAGTTTCCTCCTGCACGCCCGCCGCACCGGCACCGCCGTCTCCTGGCAGGGCTACTACGCCCCGGCCGGCCGATGGCTGTCGGCCACCGCCGTCGTCGCCGGTGACCTGCTGCAGCTGTACTTCCGGCAGCGCAACGCCCAGCTCACCGAACGGCCGGTCGACACCGACCACACCGGCCCCGCCGACGAGGCCGAGAACGATGACGACATCGACCGGGATCGACTGCGCTTCCTCGCTGAGGTCAGCGAGGCGCTGACCAGCACCCTCGACACCGGCCAGTCCGCCGCCCAGCTCGCCGAGCTGGTGGTGCCGCAGCTGTGCGACTGGGCGCTCGTGGCGATGCTGGGCGAGGACGGCCGGCCCACCGGGGAAGAAGCCCGGGCGCACCGCAACCCGGCCGGCCGCGCCGACCTGGACACCTACCTGACCCGGCGGGTCCGTGGCACCGGCGACGACTCGCCGCTGCTGACCGCGCTGCTCACCGGCGAGCCGGTGCAGCTACCCACCATCGACCCGGAACTGGTCGACCCGTCCCTGGGCACCGAGGAGGTACGGACGGCGTGGCGGCGACTGGACACCACCTCGTGCACGATCGTCCCGCTGCGGGCCCGCACGGGGACCATCGGCGCGCTGGCGCTTATGAACACCGGCGACCGGCCGGCGCATACCGAGATAGAGATCGCTACCGCCGTCGAGGTCGCCCGCCGCGCGTCGCTGGCGCTGGACAACGCCCGGCTCTACAGCCGCCAGCTCAAGGTCGCCGAGACCCTGCAGCACAGCCTGCTCACCCCACCACCGCAGCCCGACCACCTGCAGATCGCCGTCCGCTACCAGCCGGCGGACAGCCACATGCAGGTCGGCGGAGACTGGTACGACGCCTTCCACCAGCCCGACGGCGCCACCCTGCTGGTCATCGGTGACGTGGTCGGCCACAACGTCGACGCCGCCGCGGCGATGGGCCAGATCCGCAGCATCTTGCGCGGCATCGCCTTCGACCGCCCCGAAGGGCCCGCACAAATCCTGACCCGCGTCGACGGAGCCCTCAGTGGCCTGCACGTCGGCACCCTGGCCACCGCGCTGGTCGCCCGCCTGGAACAGACGCCCGAACAAGCCCGCCGAGGCCGACGCACCCTGCGGTGGTCATCGGCCGGGCACCTGCCACCGCTACTGCTCCGCTCCGACCATCAGGTGGAGTTGTTGGACAGTCCCGCGGAGCGACTGCTCGGATCCGAGATCGTCAGCCGCCGGACCGACCACGAGCGCGAGCTGCACCCCGATGACACGGTCGTCCTCTACACCGACGGGATCGTCGAACACGGGCGCAGCGGCATCGACGAGGGCATCGCTGAACTCATCCGGGTGCTCGAGGAGGTCGGCCACCTTCCCCTCGAGGAACTCTGCGGCCAGGTGCTCTCCCAGATTGTGACGGGCCGAACCGACGACGACATCGCCATGCTCGCCGTCCGCTGTCACCCCGAGCCCAGCCAAGAGCCGACCTGACCGGCCCGGTTACTGCCCGTGCGAGGGCCGCCTCGGCGCCACCGTTCCCTGCGCCCACCGCTGAGCCGGACGCATCAAGTCCGGGCCCCGACGGGACCAGTCGGGCCCTGGGAGCGACGTCTGTCCCTCCACGAAAGGGCCCCGACCATCTCGCCGTCATGCAGACAGCTGGCCGGGCGCTGGTGCGCCCCGCCGCAGCGTGGCCGGCGGGTGCAGCAGATCCGTCCGGCGGACTCCCGGGTGGCCGGCCGGCCACTGCCGGTCCTTCAGTCAGCGGGGAGGGTCGCACAAGGGATCGACTAGCCAACAGGGGCGCCGAGAATGCGGGATAGCCGGTTTAGCGCCGTAAGGTCGTGCCGGTGGCCTCGGCCCTGCTCGATGCGCTGGCAAGTCATGATCGGCATACCCGCCCGCTCAGCCAGCTGCTGCAGGGACAGGCCGCGGGCCAATCGCAGTACCCGCAGCGGAGGCCGAGCCGGGTCGACGTCGTACAGAAGAACCGGGCCAACGCCGAGGGCGGCCGCCAGCGGCGGCACGTACCGCGCCTGCGGTGCATGCGCGCCCCGCTCCCAGTCCCGGATGCGGTCGGCCGAGCGCACGCCGGCCCGCTGGGCGAGATCTTCGCGGGTCAGCCCAGCGGCGAGCCGGGCCCGCCGCAGCCGATCGCCGGAGAAAGGCCCCACCGGCGCATCTTCGCACCGGGTGCGGGTTCATCACCACCGGTGCGTCGCAGTCCTCGACCTCGCTGACGCCGCACCTGGTTGCTCCAGGGCGCCCGGTGGCGGCTTGCGAGTCCCCGACCGCCCGGTAGCACCGCTCGAGTCACCTCAGCAGCCCCTGCGTCACTCGGTGCGCTCCGGCTCCGGCTGCGGCCGTCAGGAACTTCCCGTCGCGACCGGCTTCGCGGCGGCGGGCGATGGCCGGTCCGCCGTCTTCGTCAGCCGCCGGATCTCGGCAGTGTCCAGTTCGAGCAGCGCGGCCGCCCGCTCGGCCGAGACATCCTCGGCCAGGAGTGCGCGCAGCGTCTCAGCGAGCGTCGCCGTCGCCGCCTGCAGCCCCTGCTCGGCCTCCCGTCGCGCCTCCAGGGCCACGAGCGCCTCGGCCGTCGCCTCCTCGACCCGGCGGTCCTGTTCATCGCGGGCGGCGTCCAGTGCCCGTCGTCGCTCCCGCGCCTTCGTCAGCGCCGCCGCCTGCCGACTCACCGTTCTGACCACCGCTTCCTCCGCTCGCTCACCTGACCGATCGCCGGATCGTCACACGCCCTCATGACACGGCTCCCCGCCTGAGCGTCACCCCCAGCAGCCTGGCGACCGGAGCCGGCGTCACCCCGACCCCTCCGACCTGACACACCTCATGCATCTGCGGTAATGGACGTGCCTCGTCACCCCTGGCGGGGCGCTCGCGGGCGTCACCGGCGAGGCTCCACCTCATGCTGCCTGCTGCTGTTCGGGATGGCTTTCGCAATGACTGCCCGCCGGTGACGTTCGCCGATGCCCCGGGCGGTTGACGCCTGATAGGAGCGCCGGTTGCGACAGCCACCAAGTGCATGCGCTGCGCCCGGGGCGTCGGTGCCTCGCGAGCGGAGTCGACGAGGAAGGAGTCGGCGTGCTCGCCGGCATCGACACACACAAGGACACCCTGGCCCTGGCGGTCATCGACGATGCCGGGCGGCCGGTGGTGGTCACCGAGCTGGCCAACACCGAGGCCGGTTTCGACGCCCTCGAGCAGCTGCTCACGCGGCATACGGTGCGGCGGGTGGGCATCGAGGGCTCGGGCAACTACGGCCGCGGCGTCGCGGTCCGGCTGGTGCTCGCCGGCGGCATCGACGTGGTCGAGGTACCGCCCAGCCTCACCTCGCGGGAACGCTCCGGTCGACCGGGGGCGGGCAAGACCGACCCGGTCGATGCGGTCGCCATCGCCCGGCTCACCGCCCGCGAGCCTGGCCTACCCCCGGTGCGGCTGGCCGTCGGCCAGGCCGCCGACCTGCGGGCGCTGGCCGACTACCGCGCCCAGCTGGTCGCCGAGCGCACAGCGCTGGCCAGCCGCACCCACGCCGAGCTGCACGGCCTGCGGCCGGGCTACCAGCGCCAGGTGAAGCGGCTGACCGGCCCGACGTTCATCAGCGCCGCGAAGGATCTGCTCGCCGGTGACGACAGCATCCGCGCGCAGCTGACCCGCCGCCGGCTGACTCGCCTGGCCCAGCTGACGGCGGAAATCCAGGAGGTCACCGGCCTCATCTCCGCCGCGGTCGAGCGGGTCAAGACCGGGCTGACCGACGTCTACGGCCTCGGACCGGTCAGCGCCGCAACGATTCTGGGCGAGGTCGCCGACATCCGCCGCTACCGCTCCCGGCACGCTTTCGCCGCAGCCAACGGCACGGCTCCGATCCCCGCCTCCTCCGGGCGCACCACTCGGCATCGGCTCAACCGGTCGGGCAACCGTCAGCTCAACCGGGTGCTCTACACGATCGCGATCACGCAGATCCGCGCCGACACCGAGGGCCGGGCCTACTACCAGCGCAAACGCGCCGAAGGAAAGAGCGGCCGCGAGGCCATCCGCTGCCTGAAACGACGCCTCTCGGACGTCGTCTACAAGACCCTGCACGAAGACCTGGCCGCCGGGAGAGCCCCCGCCCCGGCCGCCGCAGGACGGTGAGTGCGGCAGCGGCAAAAGGGACGCGTCTTTACGGCCGAAGCCAGCTGCGCGACAGGCTCACAGTCCCTGACCTGCTCTTCGCTGCGGCCAGTCCACCGCACCCACCGCCGGCCAAGACGCTACGCCCGGCCGGCGTTGACACATAGGAGCTCATCACGGCTCGGACCGCCCCTTATCCGATGCTCCGCGGGGCCGGACCGTGGCAGAGGCGCTCGCGATTGTCGGGTCGTGATGACGCTGCACAAGCTCACCGCGGGGGACGGATACACGTATCTGACCCGCCAGGTGGCTGCGCATGACGCCACGACCCGCGGGTTCGACAACCTTGGCGACTACTACAGCGAGAAGGGCGAAGCTCCGGGCGTCTGGATGGGACGCGGGCTTGCCGCCGTGCCCGATTTTCCGGTCGGTGATCGGGTCACCGAGGCGCAGATGGTCGCGCTGTTCGGGGAGGGGCGACACCCGAACGCCGACCAGATCGAGCGCGACGCGCAGCTGGCCGGCAAGACCCCGCAGCAGGTCGATCAGGCCAGCCGCCTGGGCGCGCCGTACCGCATTCACGAGCAGGCCAACCTGTTCCACCGCCGCTCGGCAGGGGCATTCCGCGACCACAACACCGGGCTCGGCCTGCCCGCCGACACACCCGTGCCGGCCGAGGACCGAGCCCGTATCCGCACCGAGCTGGCCTCGGCGATGTTCGCCGAGACCTACGGCCGTCCGCCGGCCGACGCCCGCGAGTTGTCCGGCCATTTGGCCCGCGTTTCCCGCCAGGCCACCACCGCGATCGCCGGGTACGACCTGACGTTCAGCCCGGTCAAGAGCGTCTCCACGCTGTGGGCGATCGCTCCGCCAGAGGTCGCATCCGTCATCGAGCGGGCGCACGCCGACGCGGTGACAGACACCCTGACCTGGTTGGAGGACCACGCCGCCTACACCCGCACGGGCCGCAACGGAGTGGCGCAGGTGGAGGTACGCGGGCTGATCGCGGCGGCGTTCACCCACCGCGACTCACGGGCCGGCGACCCGGATCTGCACACCCACGTGGCCGTCAGCAACAAGGTGCAGACCCGCGACGGGCGGTGGCTGGCGCTGGACGGTCGGCTGCTCTACAAGAACAACGTCACCGCCTCCGAGCGGTACAACACCCGCCTGCAAGCCCTGCTCACCGAGCGACTCGGCGTCCGCTTCGCCGACCGCCCCGGCGCCGACCCGAGCAAGCGCCCGGTGCGCGAGATCGTCGGTGTCGATGGCGAGCTGCCCAGCCTCTGGTCGTCGCGGCGGGCGTCGATCGATAGCCGCCGCGCGGAGCTGTCCGCGCAGTTCCAGGCCGACCACGGGCGGCCGCCGACGCCGAAAGAGGCCGTGTCCCTGGCGCAACGGGCCAATCTGGAGACCCGGCAGCGCAAGCACCAGCCCCGCTCCAACGCCGAGCAGCGCGCCGCCTGGCGCACCGAGGCGCTGGCGGTGCTGGGCGGGGAGAGCGGCCTGCGCGACTACCTCCGCGGTGCACTCGCCCCCCGCCGCGGACCCGAGGCGAAGCGCCCGACGCGCAGATGGGTCGACCAGACAGCCCAGCACGTGCTGTCGACGGTGCAGAACTCTCGGGCGACCTGGCAGGTGAACCACGTCCGCGCCGAGGCCGAACGGCAGGCCCGCGCCGCCGCGATCCGGCTGACCGACCTCGACGGAGCCATCGACGCCGTCGTCGAGAGAGCGCTGTCCCTGTCGACGCCGTTGGGCAGCCGCGAGCCGGTGACCGAGCCCCCGGCGCTGCGCCGCTCGGACGGCAGCTCCGTCTACACCGTGGCCGGCTCGACGCTGTACACCTCGACCGAGATCCTCGCCGCCGAGCGCGCCATCCTCGCCGCGGCCGGACGCCGCGATGGACGCGCGGTGCCGGCTGCGGCCGTCGACGTCGCGCTGCTGGAGTCCACCGCCAACCGGGTCGAACTCAACCCCGGCCAGGTGCAGCTGGTCCGCGAGCTGGCCACCTCCGGCACCCGGGTGCAACTGGCACTGGCCCCGGCAGGCACCGGCAAGACCACCGCCCTGCGTGCGCTGTCCGCGGCATGGCGGGCCGACGGTGGGAACGTCGTCGGCCTTGCTCCCTCGGCCGCCGCGGCGGCGGTGCTGGCTGAGGAAGTCAGCACCGACACCGACACCCTCGCCAAGCTGGTCCATGCACTGGCCACCGGCAACGCCGTCCCGCCTTGGGTCACGCGCATCGGCCCGGACAGCCTCGTGGTCATCGACGAAGCCGGCATGGCCAGCACTTCCGACCTGGCCCGGGTGATCGCGTTCGTCACCGAGGCCGGTGGGTCGGTCCGGCTGATCGGCGATGACCAGCAGCTGGCGGCGATCGGCGCCGGCGGAGTGCTGCGCGACATCGTCACCACCCACGGTGCGGTCACCCTCTCGCAGGTCCTGCGCTTCACCGACCCCGACACCGGCGCTCCTGACCACGCCGAGGGCGCCGCGTCCCTGGCGCTGCGCGACGGCGACCCGGCCGCCCTTGCCTACTACATCGATCACGGACGGGTGCACGTCGGCGACCTGGCCACGGTCACCGACGACGCCTACGCCGCCTGGTCGACCGATCGGGCCGCCGGGCGCGACGCCATCATGCTGGCGCCCACGCGCGAGCTGGTCGCCGAACTGAACACCCGCGCCCGCCGCGACCGCCTCGCCCAGCAGAACGGGCCGGTCGGACCCCAGGTCACCCTCGCCGACGCCTCACAGGCCTCCGCCGGCGATGCGGTCATCACCCGCCGCAACGAGCGCACCCTCCCGATCAGCGCCACCGACTGGGTCAAGAACGGCGACCGGTTCACGGTCACCGCCGTTTACGACACCGGCGCCCTCGACGTCGTCCACCAGCGCACCGGACGGCGCCTCACCCTGCCCGCCGACTACGTCAGCGACCACGTCAGCCTGGGTTACGCCACCACCGTGCACGGCGCACAAGGCCTCACCGCCGACACTTGCTACACCGTCGCAACCGGCGAGGAGTCCCGCCAACTGCTCTACGTCGCCCTGACCCGCGGCCGGCACGCCAACCACCTCTTCCTCACGACCGCCGGCGACGGCGATCCGCACAGCGTGATCACCCGCGACGCGCTGCTGCCGCCCACCGCCGTCGACGTCTTGACTCGTGCGCTGGCTCGCGACGGCGCCCCGACCTCGGCCACCAGCCAGGCCCGCGAGCTGACCGATCCCGCCGCTCTGCTCGCTTGCGCCGCAGATCAGTACTACGACGCGCTCAATACCGCCGCGGAGGAGCGCCTGGGCCTGGGGGCGCTCGAGGCCATCGACGCTGCCGCCGACGCCGCGATGCCGGGCCTGACCATGCAGGCGGCCTACCCCGTCCTGCGCGCACACCTGGCGCTGTGCGCCGTCTCCGGTCGTGATCCCTCCGATGTCCTCCGGCAGGCCCTGGCCTCGGATCGACGTCTGGACGACGCCCGCGATGTGGCTGCGGTCCTGGACTGGCGTATCGACCCCACCGGGCGACACTCACCCGGGACCGGCCCCCTGCCGTGGCTGCCTGGCCTTCCGAAGACGCTCGGCGACGACCTCGAGTGGGGCCCCTACCTCGCCGACTCCGCCGACCAGGTCAGCTCACCGGCCGTCGATGTCGCCGCCCGTGCACGCGCCTGGACCCCCACCAGCGCTCCCGCGTGGGCGCTTCCGCTCATCGACCGCGATCCCCAGCTGGTCGCCGATCTCGCCGTCTGGCGCACCGCCCACGGCGTTGACGACGCCGACCGCCGTCCCACCGGCCCGGCGCTGCAGCGCGCCGCTGACGCCCGGGCCCAGCGGGCGCTTGACGACCGCGTCACGCGGCTGCTCGGCGACGGGCGCGCGCTCACCGCGCGCTGGGCGCCGCTCGTCGACAGCATCGACCCACGCATCGCCGGCGACCCCTACTGGCCGGTCCTGGCCGAACGGCTCGCCGCCGCCGACCGCGCCCGCATCGACATCACCGCGCTCACCCGGGCCGTCGCCGCCGAACGTCCCCTGCCGGACGAGCAGCCCGCCGCCGCGCTGTGGTGGCGACTGTGTCGGCACCTCTCCCCCGCCGCGATGACCGCCACCGGCGCCTCCGTCTCCGAAACGCTGCGCCCGGACTGGACCCCCGTCCTGGCCGATGTCCTCGGCACTGCAGCCGCCGAACGGGTGATCGCTGACGCTGCTTGGCCCGCGCTGGTTGCCGCCGTCACCTCTGCCCGCCACGCCGGCTGGCAGACCGACCAGGTGCTGTCCACGGCCCATGACCTACTGCGCGCCGGTCATCCCGACGACGACCAACTGCGGCCAGACGAGCTGGCCACCGCCCTGGTGTGGCGCGTCGGCGTGCTCATCGACCCGGCGTCCGGCGGACGCGTCCACGCACCGACGTCGCCGTCCATCCTTGAACACCTGCCCACAACCAACGGAGTTGCCGACGACGACTGGCTGGCCAGTCTTGTAGAACCCGACGACGCCGAACTCCTCCATGAGGAGCTGGATGGTGACGAGCCGGCCGCTGCCGAGCACCTCGCCTCGACAGGAGGCGACCGCCAGCCCGCCGACGAGAGTCGCCGAGCCGCACCTGACCGGGCTGACGAAGAAGAAGTTCGCGTCGACCGGGACCGTCTCCTGGAGCTCAACCAGCAGGCCGCCGACTTCTTCACCGCCCACTTCCGCGACTCCTGGGCACCGGCCTACCTCGCCAACCGGCTCGGCACCGACCTTGCCGACGACGAGCGGTTCACCATCGGCTACGCCCCCGACAGCTGGACCGCGCTGACCAGCCATCTGCGCCACCTCGGCGCCACCGACGCGGAGATCATCGCCGCCGGCCTCGGCAGCTACGCATCCACCGGTCGGGTCATCGACCGCTTCCGCAACCGGCTGGTATTCGCCATCCGCGACGGCGAGGAGATCCACGGCTGGATCGGCCGCCGCAACCCCGACCACGACCAGGACGGGGACCACGCCGTCCCCAAGTACCTCAACACCGCTGAGACCGAGCTGTTCATCAAGGGGCACGAGCTGTACGGCGTGACCGAAGGAGCCGCTGAACTGACCGCCGGCGCCGTACCGGTCATCGTCGAGGGCCCCCTCGACGCACTGGCAGTCACGCTCGCCGGCGACGGCGACTACATCGGCATCGCCCCACTGGGCACCGCCTTCACCGATGCGCAGGCCGAGGCGCTACGCCCATTCCTCGGCGACGGAAGGTCCGGGATCATCGTCGCCACGGACGCCGACCGGGCCGGACAGCAGGCCGCCCAGCGCATCTTCTGGCAGCTCACCGCCCGTGGTGACGATCCCCGCCACCTCGCCATCCCGACCGGCAAGGACCCCGCCGAGCTGCTGCAGACATCCGGCGCCACCGCTCTGCGTCGGGCCCTCGCAGCGTGCCCCAGCCTGGCCAGCGCGCTCATCGACGCCCGCGTCGCCGTCTACGCCGACCGGCTGGACACCGTCGAGGGCCGGGTGCATGCCGCTCGCCGCGCCGCCGAGGTCATCGCCGCTGTCCCGCCGACGAGCTGGCCGGCGCACCTCACCCACGTGGTGGCCAACACCGGCATCGCGCCCGACATCGCGCTATCCGAAGTCTTCGACGCCTCTCGGGCTCGGACAGAGGATGCACAAATGTCGGCACGGACAGTGCTGCCCGGCCGGCTGCCCGAGCCAGCCACCGACACGGGGATGGGGCCCTCCGTCCGCGTGGTGTCCGCAGCGGAGACAGAGGCGGAGACGCTGGCCGACAGTGTGCAGGAAGCTGAGCGGGCTGCATCCGCAGTGCGCCGCCCTGGCCTCCCAGCTCGGTCGGGGCCACGCCAGCGGTCGTGACACCGTGGGCAAGCAGCTCGTGGCACAGGTTCCACGGCGCAGGCATCACAGGCCAGGCCCCCGGTGGACTGGCACGCCTGCCCCCGGGGGTGATGATCGATTCCGTACCGTACCTGGGGGCGTCCACCAAGGCGGTGCACGACGGCTTCGCTGGCTGGGTGGAAGAGGCTCCTGATGTTCGCACTCATCGGTTCCGTCTCGAGTGCGCTGGTGCTGTTCTGGGGCTCGCTGCTGGTGTGGTGGCTCAGTACCCGCCGGGCAGCCAAGGCAGCTGAGCAAGACCGGGAGCAGAAGGCGTACGCCGATCTTTTGTGGCCAGCGTCGGGCTGTCGCTGCGCGTGCACACGATGCTGACCGCCCTGAAGGTCAGATCGGGTCTCGCAGAAGGGCTCGCCGTCACCTTGGCCAGCGCAAACCTCTGGATCCGCTGGAGCTCCACGACTGTGTCGACGGCGCCTGAAAACTGACCCCCTGGCGGCAGGAACCCGCCTGCCGCCAGGGGGTCAGACTTCGCCCGCCGTTGACAGACTGGATCAACACCGACTTCGGCGCCCTTGTGGACGCCTGGTCGCGGACGTGGGCGTACGGCTCGGCCGACGGAGTTCGACTCGCGAACCGCTTGCTGGACAGCTGCGGCCATGTCATGGCGGTGATCAGCACAGCCGACGCGACCGGCTTCCGGCAGAGAATCCGACAGGTCGTCCTTGGCATCAGCAACGAGCCTCTTGTGGCGGAATGGGACCGGCGCATGAAAAAAGTTGCGACAGCCCGCCGTGAGCTCGCCGAGTACATGCGGTCGGAGACCGGCCGCCCCGCCGCTGAACTCTTCTCCCTTCCCGAGCCGACTCCTTCCGGCGAGACCGCGCTGGGCTGAGCGGCTCGGGCACCCTAAGTTCCACCCGGGCCTCCCGCTGGCACGCGGGCACGCGGGCACGCGGCCACGGGATGGGCAGCCAGAGGGGTTGATGACGCGCGAACATCGACGCTCGCGCGTAAATCCCGCAGCCGCAGCTACCGTCGTCTTTGCAGCACCCCGCGCGCCCCTTCCAGGAGGTCGGTAGATGTCCGGCATTGAGACAGATGTCCTCGAAACGTTCCTCATGCGGATAGCGGCCTCGGAGGAAGTCAGCGACAGCGTTGTCGAGGGCCTCAGGGAGCGACTTACGGCGAGCAGGATACCCAAGCCCGAAGAATTGGCGGAGCTGTTCGCGAACGGTAGCGGGGATGCCTTGGCATGATCCAAGTCAATGCTATACACATTGAAGAGTTTCGGGGCATCCGTGAACTGGCTCTCGAGCTCGACGGTAAGCCCTTTATGATCTGTGGGCCCAATGGCTCCGGCAAGAGCGGCGTTGTCGACGCCATCGATTTTGCGTTGACGGGCAACATCGCCCGACTGTCGGGCGCGGGAACAGGCTTGGTAAGCGTATTGAAGCACGGCCCACACGTTCATCGGCGCGATAACGCCAGCGCGGCCAAGGTCGCGCTGACTATTCGAGATACGGCCAGCGGCCAGACAGGGGTCCTGACGCGCAACGTGAAGACGGCGAATTCGTTCGCCCTTACCCCCGACACGCCTGAGCTTCGTGCTGCCGTCGAGCGGGCGCGGCTGCATCCCGAACTCACCCTGTCGCGGCGGGAGATCATCAAGTACGTGGTGACGGAGCCCGGAACGCGCGCGCAAGAGGTTCAGGCTTTGCTCAAACTGGACCGGATTGACCAGACGCGCAAACTGCTCATGACGGCGCGAAACAAGTCCTCAGGTGAATTCAACACCGCCGCCGCCGAGCTAAAAAGCGCTGAGGAGACGATGCGACGCCACCTCGACCTCTCCAGCCTGCTCACCACCGAGGTGACAGCAGAGATCAACAAGCGGCGGGCGACGTTGGGCCTCAAACCATTCGAAGCGGTGACCATCGATACCGAGCTCGAGGCGACCGCAGACAACGGTGCGGCTGGGCCAGCCTTCGCTCAAGCCACCGCCGTCCGTGACGTGCAGGCTCTCATCGACGCTCTCGCTCAGCCGACCGAGCTGCAGTCCGCAGTCGCGAAGCTAAAGCCCCTGTTGGATGAGCTCGCAGTTGATCCGAGCATTCGGAGCGCCCTGCGTCATCGCAACCTCGTCGCGGCTGGCCTCGACCTGGTGACCGACGCTGCCTGCCCGCTCTGTGACTTATCCTGGAATGACATCGAAGTGTTGAAGGCGCACCTACGTGAAAAGCTCTCAAGGTCCGAAGCTGCCGCCGACCTGGAACGCCGGATTCTGAACGCTGCAGACGCGGTTCGCGTGGCGATCAGATCAATTCGCGAGTTGGCAACCACTGCTCGGCCTTACGCCGTGAGCGACGGCGACAAGGAACTACCTCACCGCCTCCAAGTCTGGAGCGAAGACCTCAGCAATCTCGGAGCCCTCTTGAGCACCGTCGATGGCGTCATCGATGAACAAGAACGAGTCACGGGGCCCCTGGCTGTGCCGGCCGAGATCACCCACGGACTCACAAGTCTTCGAGCCGGGTTGGACGCCAAACCGGATCAGAGTGCAACCACGAGAGCTCAGGCCTTCCTGACGGTCGCGCAGGAACGCTGGACGCGCGTTCGCCTCGCCCGGGCAGGCCTCGCCAAGACGCAGGCCGCGCACACCACAGCCAAGACGGTCTATGACACCTATTGCGCCGTCGCCGACGAGGCGTTAACCACGCTATACAAAACAGTGCAAGACAACTTCGGCAGCTACTACCGACAGATCAACGCCGACGACGAGTCGTCGTTCAACGCAGAGCTAGAACCCAGCGCAGGCAAGCTTGACCTGTCGGTCGACTTCTACGGCATTGGAATGTTCCCACCGGCCGCCTATCACAGCGAGGGTCACCAAGATGGCATGGGTGTCTGCCTCTACCTGGCACTCGTGAAGCAACTACTTGGCCAAGACTTCCGATTCGCCGTCCTCGACGACGTCGTGATGTCCGTCGACCGCAATCACCGTCGCCAGTTCTGCACCTTACTCAAGGAAGCCTTCCCCGAGGTGCAGTTCATCATCACAACGCACGACGAGGTCTGGGCGCGTCAGATGCAGTCGTCCGGTCTCATCGGCCGCAAGTCGCAAGCCCGCTTTCACGGCTGGACCGTTGACGGCGGTCCTGTTTACGAACAAGGCGGCGATATCTGGAGCCGCATCGACGCCGACCTCGGCAACGACGACGTCCCCGGCGGGGCGCACAAGCTCCGTCGATACCTGGAAGCCATAACCGCAGACATCGCTGACGCAACAGGTGCACGCGTCGCCTTCCGAGGAGATGCTAACTACGACCTCGGCGAGTTGCTGGCCGCGGTCAAGGGACGGCACAACGAACTACTCAAGAAGGCCGCAGGCGCCGCAAACTCCTGGAACAACGCCGCCGCCAAGCAGCGTGTGCAGGAGCTGAAGGACGAGCGCGCCAAGGTCATCCCCGCTCAGGAGGGCGAGAGCTGGGCGATTAACAAGCTAGTCCACAACAACGACTGGGCCGCCATGGGCAAAGCCGACTTCATGCCTGTCCTCGAAGCGAGCCGCCAGTTCCTGAATCTCCTCACCTGCAGCAATTCAGACTGCGGATCATGGGTGTACGTCGTGGGCCAACCCGGAAACGAAGACAGCCTGCGCTGTGGCTGCGGTACGTATAACCTTAATCTCCGAGGCAGGTGAGAAGCTCAGTGCGGGGCTACCAGCCGGCCGCTCGCCTTCCTTGCCACTCGTCAGATGAAGCTCCACGGGCCACGATCAGTCCCAACTGAGCTACGCGCAGCGACACTATCCGCGGCCACCGACAGGACCTGAGCGCCGCGCGCTCCGGGCGTAGCCGCTCGACGGCGTCCCCCCGCCAGAGAGGAGGTGCAGGTCGCGGCGGAGCCGCACCGGGGGTCCGCGGCGGGTGTCTGCCAGAGCGGGTCGGCCGTGCCCGGCCAACGCTACGGCCGGGCAGCCAGCAGTTTGGAGACCGTGCTGTTGGCCCGGACATGCTGTCCCAGGGGAGCATCGAGACGCGCGGCGAGACCGATCAGGTCTGCCAGCCGGCCGGCGACGTCGGTGGTGAGCAAGGGTTCGTGGTGGGCCACGCGGTTGCGCAGGTCGTGCAGGCGGCCGACCGGGCCGTCGACATGGACGGCGCGGTCGGTGCCCGGCGGGAAGGCGCGGTGCAGCGCGGGCACCCACAGCGTCTTCTCGTGCGCCGCGGAGCTGAGGTAGCGCCAGAAGCCGAACATGAGCTCGGCGACGATCTTGCCTGGCGGGGCGGTCCGGCCGCCGGCGTTGGCGATCGCGTGGCGCAGGCTGTCCCGGGTCTTGTTGTTCACGTCGACGCGGCGCCGTCCCCGCTTGCGATACACCGGAGCGAAGACCGTGTCTCCTGTGAGCGTCCAATGCGGAGGCCCGGGCCAGCGAGCGGACAGGGCGACGTCGTAGGCATTGCGCAGCCCGACCTCCACGTGCGCCAGGTCGTGCATCAGCGCGGCGCTGAGTTGGGCGTTCCACTCGTACAGCGCCAGCGCCCGGTCCCGGTCCGCGCCGGTGGCGGCCAGGTAGACCGCGAATCGCGGGCCGCTCAGCCAGGCCTCCACCCAGCGACCGGCCGGCGGGAAGGCCGGCGTCGGCGTTGTCATTACGGCCCATCCTGGCGTAGACTGATCGTGAAAGCCCCGGTGGACCGCTGACCTCTGGTCATGTCGCCGGGGCTACGTCTTTTCCTGGCCTCTGTCCGCCAGCCTCGTCGCGGTGAGCCGCTGGCGGACGCCCTCGTCATCAACGGGAGGCGTCCAGGAAGGCGGTGTAGCGGCTTTCGGCGGGCCAGTCCTGGTGCCGGCCGGTGCGGCAGGAGCTCTCCCCGAGCCGTTGGGCCATGCGGTCGTAGAACATCGGGAAGGCGTAGCGGTTCCATTCCTCCATCAGCTGGGGAGCTGTGGCGTTCTCTGCTTCCCACCGCAGCACCGCCAGCACGGGCAGCTCCCGGGCGATGTGGGCGTGGTGGGGCCAGCAGGCCGGGACCATCTGCGCGGGCCGCCACGCGTACTCGTGGTTGATCCATGCGACGACGTCGTCACACCAGCTCCAGACGGCTGCGCCCAGCTCCCCGGTGCAGCCGGCCGGCTCCCAGGGGCGCTCCAGGTCCGCCACG
The DNA here is from genome assembly GCF_900112815.1 of Blastococcus tunisiensis. Lineage (GTDB taxonomy): Bacteria > Actinomycetota > Actinomycetes > Mycobacteriales > Geodermatophilaceae > Blastococcus_B > Blastococcus_B tunisiensis. The sequence goes on along the minus strand of NZ_FOND01000003.1, from coordinate 346,846 downwards.
GCGCCGGCTTGGGCCGCTCCCCCTCGGTCGCCTCGACGCGCGTTCCCCAGAAGTTCAAGCGCATGCAGCACCGCCAGGGGTGGCGGTGGGAACGGCAGGACGATCACCAGGACCGCGTCTCGGACTGCGGTGCGGCCGGCGGGTCGGCCCGGTCAACGTGCCGGCTCGGGCCGAGCCGGTGATCGCGGGCGTGGGCCAGCGCGGCAGCCGTGCGCTGCTCGACGTCGTCGGTTTCGGGGCGGGCGCGGCTGACACGCGCACGGGCGGCGTCGAGCTCGGTCGCGAGCTGCTGACCGTCCTTGCCGTCCAGGCAGCGCCGCAAGCGGGCGATGATCGGCGGCGCGGTGCCTGCGACGACGAGAGCGTGCCGCTCGGGGATGCGACGGATGTCGCCGGGGCGCAGCACCCGTACGTCCTCACCCGAGCGGGACGTGCCCATGCCGCCGGGCCCCTCGGTCACGGTCCGCCGGCTGATCCGCACGTCGTCGAGCAGATCGGACAGTTCCCGGTAGAAGTGGACGTCCTTGCCGCCGCCGAAGATGACGAGGTTGTTGGTGAGCCCGAACAGCGAGCGGGCTTCGTCCTCGCCGTAGGAGACGACCATCTGCTTCCAGGTCTGGGCGGCGTAGATGAACGACAGACCAAGCGCGCGTTCGTTTGCCATCCGCACCCGCAGGGTCGGCAGCGGCGTGGTGGACGGCAGTTCGTCGAGACAGGCCAGGAAGCACGGGGTCAGCCGCCCGTGCGGCGAGGTGGCGGCGACGTGCAAGGCGGTGTCGAGGACGTGTTCGGCAACCGCGGTCAGCAGCGGCGCCGCCGAGGCGTAGGGGTCCTCCCGGCCGAGCAGATACACCGTTCCGTGCCGGGCGATGAGATCGGCCAGGTCGGTCGCCGACCGTCCGCGCGACGGCACGCAGCGCGCCCTGATGTCCGGTTGGAAGAACAGCGCCATCGCTTGCTGGACCGTGGTCACCGTGTTGCCGACGGTGTCCGGACTGCCATGCAGGGCGCCGATCAGCAGCCCGTCCCAGAACCGGGCCGCGTGCGGATGCTGCTGCAGAATCTCGGCGGGCTGCTCGGCGGCGACCGGGTTGGCGACCCACTCCAGGACGTGCTCCAGGGTGCGGCCGGTGAGTGCCGCCGCGTGCAGGAATCCCTGCAGCACCTTGGCGGTCTCCGCGGCATAGAAGCGGGCGGCGTTGTCCTGCCGGCCGCCGGTGACCGCGCCGGCGACGGTGCCGGCGGCGAAGGCCTTGGCTCGCCGTTCGGCAATCCGAGGATCGACGCAGCCGGCGACCGGATCCCACACGAGCTCCGGCAACCCCGGTGCGGCGCCGAATGGATCGAGCACCGCGACCGGACGCGGCGGCTCATCCGGGCCGGAGGGTTGTTGACGACGCCCGGCGGTCAGCAGCAGGTCGTCGACCTTGGTCAGCGTCGCCAGCCCGGCGCCCCGGTGGGCGAACAGGGCCGGAGCGAGCAGGTCGAGGGTCTTGCCGGACCCCTGCTCGCCGTAGACGCCGGTCGTGCGGTCGTAGCCGCACCACAGCTCTACCCCGTGCGGCTGCGAGGAGCGGCCCAGCCGCCAGCCGACGTCGGTCGGATCGAACCCTGACGTGAACATCCGACTCCCCTTCACCGTGCCCGGCTGGGCCCGGACCGCTGGGCTCGCGCCGCCTGCAGCTGCTGGGTGGCCTGCTGAATGGCCACGCTGAGCGCGACCGGCGTTTGCGGGTCGTCGAGCAGCGCCCGATTCGCGGCCCACGCCCGGCGCGGGAAGCCGGCCGTCGCGCGGGCGCCCGGATCGGCTGCCTGGTCGGCGACGGCGAGGGAGAGCAGCCGGGCGTTGTGCAGGGCGCCGGCGACCGGTTGCAGGTCGGTGGCGTTGACCCGGACCAGCCCGCCGGGCTGATATCCGCGCAGGTACGCGGCCACCCGCTCCTCGCGCGGCGGCACGTCCCGGGCGTAGGCGATCAGGGACCCGTTGTCCGCCCAGGACCGGACGGTGCGGTACAGCAGCTGCGTGGCAAGAGTTGGCAGGTGCTGAGCCGCGGACGTGACCGATGCGCGCAGGGACGCCGTCCAGTTGGCCGGGTTAGGTTGGGCAGAGCGGAGGACGGCATGGAGTCGACCGGCCGCGGTAACGCCGGATGGTGTGTGCTGGTGGAAGCGGCGGCTACCGTCGTCGTACGGACGCAGGGCTGCTCGGACGGCGCGCCAGGCGTCGGCCGCCGTCGTCTGACCTGTGGGTGGTGTGTCGACCGAGCCGAGGCGCTCCGCAGCGGAGCTGAGTGTCTGAGCGGCGATCGTGTAGGCCAGGACCTCGGTGACCGACGGTGGATCGTTGGCTCGGGCCGTGGCCTGGAGTAGGACGCCGATGGCGTCGGGGACCACGCGTGCCGGGTCGACGGACGCACTGACCGCGGGGCCTGGAACGGGGCGGTCGAGGATGGCGACGTCGGCGCGGGTCGGCGGTTGACGCGCGGCTGTCTGCTGGACCAGGGCCGCCTGACGCTCGACCTCGGTGTGCCACTGCGTAGCCGGACCGGCAGGCAGACGGTGGGCGATCACCTGCGCCAGCGGCGTCACTGTCTCGGCTACGGCGGTGGCGACGGCCCACCGGCTGGTCACGGTGGTGTGGTCGTACAGGACGCCGACGGTGTCGGCTGCGGCGGCCGCCAACCGCGTCAACGCCGACTCGGTCGCTGGAGCGCGGACGCCGAGTTCTGTGCAGGCGGCAGCCAGGGCGGCGACCTGCTGTTCGCGACGATCGCCGGCGAATGGGGAGACGCCGTCGTGGCGCAGGTGGGTCAGCGCCCGACCCAGGTGGCCCAAGGCGGTGCCTGCATCAGCGCGCGCGGCCGCGCTGTCGTCCGTGGTCCGCGCTGTGTCGGCGAGGGTGTCGAGCAGCTGCCCGAGCGACGTGGCCATCAGCGTGACGCACGCAGCGCTCGGTGGCCGTGCTGGGCGGCGGCGAGGACGTCGGGGTGTGCGAAGTCGTCAGCGGGCAGGTTGCCGAGGATGCGCAGCGCCTGCTCAACGAGCCGGTCGGGGTCGGTGGCGTCGGTGGTTGCGGGCACTGGTCCGCTGGGCGCGCGCAGGGCGGTGGCGGCGGCGAGGCAGTGCAGCTGCGCTGTCGGTCCGGCCTGGTCGTTGCGGGAAGCGGCGGCGAACAGTGCCGCGGCCTCGGCGCGGGCGGCGAGCAGATCGGAGTTCATGCCGTCGTCGGTCGAGCTCATCGAGGGTTCTCCTTCACAGTGCGGACGGGTGGTGCCTGGGTCGACGGTGCTGGGGAGGTCGATCGGGAAGTGGTCGTCGGAACAGATCTGTGGAGACGACCGCGGATTGCGTCGCCGCCTGTGGACAGGAGGCGATGAAGGCGTCCCCGGCTGCCTCTGGCCGGGTAGCGGTCCGGGCGGATGACCGCTCGCCCGGCGCGGAGCTGCCGCAACCCGAGGGCTTGCTCGGCCTCCCTGCGGGTGGCCATGCCGCCGCGGGCGTCGCCCGGGCGCCGGTGGCGGGCGACCAGGACTGCGGTGATGGCCGCGGTGGTCAGCAGGACGAGCTCGGCGGCGGCAACACACGTGTACACCGGGATGGGCCCGGCGACCTGACGCAGTTGGTCGGGCGGCAGGCCGCGGCCGGGGTTGCCGACCAACAGCCCGCCGAGGACGTGGGTGATCGTCTCGGTGCCCTGCGGCCACACCCAGCCACCGCCCCACAACGCCGAGGCGAGTCCGAGACCGACCAGGGCCGCCAACGCAACAGCGATCAGGGCGCCGCCGGCCACGGCGACGGCCAGTTCCCATCCCCGGGCGATCGGCTGCGGATCGCGACGCCGGAAGGGCGGCGTCACTCGCCGGCCCCGTTTCGGTGGTGGATGCCCACGTCCTGCTTCCCTCTCTGCCGGTCAGCCGGCGGTGGTGGCATGCAGGTCGACGCCGTGGTCGACCAGCCACGGCACGGGATCGACGGACGCGCCGTCGGTGCGGACCTCGAAGTGCAGGTGGACGCCGGTGCTGTTGCCGGTGGACCCCTGGAAACCGATCAGCCCCCCGGCGCTGACGCGCTGGCCGGCGGTAGCGGTGTAGGCCGACAAATGCGCGTAGCGGGTGGTCACGCCGGCGCCGTGGTCGAGTTCGACGAGGTTGCCGTAGCCGGCCAGGCTCAGGGTGCCGTCGCGGTCGCAGTAGGCGCTGGTGCACTCGGCACGAACTACGGTGCCGTCGGCGGCGGCGTAGACGGGGGTGTCGCGGGGGCCGGCGATGTCGACACCGGCGTGCAGGGTGCCCCAGCGGGACCCGTAGCCGTAGGTGACAGTGCCGGCGGTGGGGCGGATCCACGATCCGGCCGGCACCGGCAGGCCCGGGCAGATGCCGGGCGCCGCACCGGACGGATTTGCCGTGGTCGCCTCGGCAGCCGGCCACAGCATGGCGGTCAGCTCGCGGGCCAGCGGCCCCCAGCGGGCGTATGCGCCGCCGGCAGCCGAGATCTGCACGGCCTGGGCCGCCTGAGTGAGCGGGATGGTCCGCCAGTTCGGTACCTCGACCAGCCGGCGGTAGAAGGCCTCGGCGGCGTAGACGGGGTCCATCAGCTGGGCGACGGTGCCCCAGCCGGCGATCCAGCGCTGTTGGAAGGTGTTGACGCTGTCGTGGTCGGAGCCCAGCCCGTCATGCGGATAGGTCAGGCTGGTGGCGGTCACCGCGGCCTGTTCGGCGGTGAGTTCGGGGCTGCTGCCGTCGTTGGCCAGCATCCGGATACGGGACTCCTGGTAGGCGGTGGCCAGCGCCACCATCGCCGCGTACGGGTCGAGCCCTTGTGCTGCGGCGACGGTGACGATGGTCTGCGCGTGGCCCATCTGGACGGTGTCCAGTTCGATGCCGGCGACGGTGGCGCCCGTGCCGCCGATCGAACAGGACGATGCCGGCGACGTCGACGCCTCCGGAGCGGCGAGCACCGCGAGGGGGATCAGCAGCAGGGTGAGCGCGCCGAACACTGGGACGGCGACAGGGGCGGCGGCCTTCCACAGCCATCGCTTCCCGTACGCCCGGGCCAGTCCTTCGGCCGTCCCGCTCATGCCGGACGTCCCATCTCGGGATTCCTGAGCTCGCGGGGGATCGCGGTGAGGGCCTCGTTGGTGTCGGTCAGGGCCAGCTCGGGCGACGTGAGGACGGTCTGCACCTTGAACGCGCGGTCGCCGACCAGCCACAGGGCGCGGCCCTTGCCGGCGATCGCCCAACCGGTGACCACCCGTTGGGCAATGGGGGTCAGCCCGAGCATGGTGGCGAGCTCGTCGGCGACGGCCTGGTCCTGGCCGTGCAGCACCTTGACGTCGCACAGGTGCAGCAGGTCGCGGGCGATGGCCACCGCCTGGGAGGAGGCGTCGCCGGCGGTCAGCATGTCCGAGGGCTTGTGCGCGAGCAGAATCTGCACGTCGGCGTCGCGGCGGGACAACCGCAGGTTGGCGTCCAGGCTCTTCATCGCCTCGGCACCGAGGCGCATCTGCCGCCAGGTCTCGTCGCGGATGACGATGCGCAGGTCGCCGGGGTCGGCGATCTCCCGCATCGCCTGTCCCCAGGAGTTCAGGCAGGTGAGCGCGATGCCCACGGCCTGGTCACCGAGCGGCTCGAGGCGGGACAGCGACAGGGATTGGATGGGCGCGCGCCAGTCGACCTCGATCGACGTGTGGTCGTCGAACAGCCCGGCCAACGAGCCCTTGACCAGGGAGCCGAGGGCATCGCGCAGGGTTCGGGTGGCGTCGAGGAAGTGCCGCCGGTCGGCGTACCGGCAGCCGGCGACGAGCTCGTCGGGAGGCTCGTCCAGCGCTCGCCACAGCTGCGGGATGGTGGGCTCGATCAGCCGGGTGGCGCCGCTGCGGTAACCGGTGAGCAGCCGCAGCGCCTCGCCGACCGCGGTCTCCTCCACCGGGCCGAAGGACACGTGCTGCGAGCCGACCAGGCCACGGAGCAGCACCAGCCAGCGGGCGAACATGATCGCCTCGCGGCGGCGGGCCTCGGCGGCGCCGAGCCGGTCCCAGCCGTGCCCGAGCGGGCCGAAGGCCAGCGGGTTGACCCGGGCGGACAGTCCGTGGCCGATCACGAACGGCTGCACGCCCAGCGCCCGGCACAGCGGCTCGTACTCGTCCTTGGTGTCACCCAGGACCAGCGTGCGGTAGCCGTAGGCCAGCATCCGCAGCGCGAAGGCCTTGACCGTTGCCGACTTGCCGCGGCCGGGCTTGCCGAAGACCACGACGTTCGGGTTGGTGACCGGGATGGCGTCGTCGGTGACCCAGCCGACCGGATCGCAGTAGAACGCCCCACCCGAGAGCAGGTCGATGCCCATCTGCGCGCCGGTGGGCGGCAGCCCGCTGGCGGCGATCAGCGGCCACACCACCGGCGTCTGCTCCGACGTCATTCGCCACACCGACAGCGGCGCCATCGCCGCCGCCCGGCCACGGCCACGGCCCCGGGGTCCGCGACGAGACACCAGCGCGGTGAACGGCCCGCGCTCCCGTCCCGCCGTCTCCACGGCGGCGACGGCGGGGAGCCGGTGGCCGAAGTCGTCGAGCAGGACGGCCACATCACGGCCTCGACGGGTGGAGCGCCGGGTCATCGTCGTCCCCGGCGGTCGGGCAGCCCGACGCCCAATGGGATGGCGGCGGCGGCGAAGCCGGAGTCCTGCGCGAGGTCCAGCCGGAGCGGCACGAAGCCGGCAGCACGGACCGACGCCGCGAGCCGACGGCCATGTTCGTCTACCGGCCAGGTGGCCGGGACGGTGACGCAGGCCGCGACGGCGGGACGAACCAGCGCCCGGCCGGCGGCGAGCTTCTCGTCAGCGGCACCGATCCGCTCGGTGTCCCGTCGCTGCCGGGCCCGCTGCCGAAATCCCATCCGGGCGCGCAGCTCGTCACCCGTGGTGGCGCTCATCTCCTCCCGGCCCACCAGCCGGGTGGCCCGCTCCAGCGGCAGCGGGGCGAGGAACACCGTCAGACAACGCCGCTCCCCCGCCGTCATCGGCACCAGCACCGGGGCCAGCGCGCCGAGCACCGCCCCGGAGTCGGGCAGCAGGATCGTGTCGGTGACCGACGCCCACGAGTCGTGCACGTAGTGCCGCATCTCGGCGCGGGCGTGGGTAGGGCCGGCGGCGGCCATCGGAACCCCGGTCGCCAGCTGGGAGCCGTCGGCGGCGGCCAGGTCGGCGGCGATCAGTTGGCCACGGTCGCCGGGGGCGAAGCCGGTGCGCACCGCGACAGCGAGTGCAGCCGAGTCCAGCCAGGTGACGGCGGTGCAGCCGACCGGGCCGCGCAAAGCGCTCTCGACCTCGGCCATCACCCCGTGCAGCACCCGCGCGCGGCCGTCCACCCCACCGCCGGACTCCTTCGCGGCCCGACCCATCCGGCTCTCGCCGACGACGACGGTCACAAAGGCTTCGGTGCGCACCGCGGCCGGGGTCAGGGTGGCACCCAGCAGCGCGTTCACTCGCACAGCCAGGGCTGGGGCATCGGGACGGGTGTGGGTGTGTTCCCAGGCGGCGCGCTCGGCGCCGTCGTCGGGCACGGTGCGCACCTGCAGGGCCAGGAGGTCGATCAGTTCGGTGCGCGCGGCGATCTCGCACAGCTCGGCCAGGCCGGCGCCCATCCGGTCCCGCTCGGCCGGCTCGGCGAGGCCGATGCCGGGATGGTCGATCCGGGCCACGGCCGCCCAGGTGCGCGCCGCGGAGTTCTGCACGATCACCGGGCGGGTGAACAGCTGCCCGTAGGGCGGTCCGTCGTGAGTGCGGATGCCGGCGAGCACTCCGGGCAGGTCGGCCTCGGACAGGTCCTCCGCCGTCCCGGACGCGGCTCGGGAGCCGAAAAACGTCCAGCCCATAGCTCCTCCGATCGCGTACAGACAGAGATCGCCGAACCAGCGGCCCGCGGCCCGCCCCCGGATAGGGACCAGCAGCACGGCGGCCAGCAGCGCCCACACCGGCAGCCAGACGACGAACAGCCCCCATGCCTGCGCGTTCAGGGCCAGCAGCGCCGGCATCCCGGCGAAAGTCACCAGGGCGAGCTGAGTGCCGGTCATGCCGAGGAACCAGCCGGAGACGTCACGGGAGTAGTCGCCGTAGCGGACAGCGTTCATCGCGCGTCGTCCTGGTCGGGGCCGAACGGGTCGCTCTCGCCGGGCCGGTCAGGTGCCATGCCGTCGAGACGCTCGGCGGGCCAGGCCGCAGAAGATGCGCCTCCGGGATAGTGAGCGCGCCCGTTCCCAGTCGGTCTCGTCGGCTGTGTTCCATTGTCGTCGGGACGGCGCCCGCGGCCGTGCCCGCCTCCGGTCGCCGTCCCTCCGCCGGAGCCGTTGCCGCGCGCCGGTACCCGGGCGGGCAGCGGCTGCCCGTAGTACGGGTGGGTGTGCCCAACTCCGGCGCCCGACAACACGTCTGACGCCGAGGCGGCCACCCCCGCGGCCAGTCGACCGGCCGTGGAGGTACCGACGCTCAGCGCGCGCAGCGCGCCGGCGAAGCGCCCACTGGTCGCCGCGTCTGCGGTCGACTCGCCCTGCGCGCGGTCGCCGGCCAGCTGCGCCGCTGCACCTGAGGCGGCCACCCCACCGGATGTGGCACCCGCCGCCGCGGTGGCCACGGCCGCTCGCCCGCCACCAGCCTTCTGCAGCGCGCCCATGACTCCGCCGGACGCGGCCAGCGAGGTGCGCAACGCCGCCCCGCTCGACGTGCCGGGGTCGACGAAGGCCAGCAGCCGGAACAGCGCCAGCGGACAGATGGCTCCGAGCAGGATGAGCAGACAGCCGACCACCGCCATGCCCATCGCGGCCTCGGTGCTCGTCTCCTCGGCTCCGGTGATGATGCCCTCGGTGATGGTCACGCCGACGCCGAGGACGAGCACGGCGACCGGGGCAACCAGCAGCGCCGCGAGGAACCAGCGCAGGCTCCGCCAGAACCACCCGCTCGAGGTCTGCGCCAGCAGGCCGCCGGCCGAGATCGCCGAGGTCGCCGTGAGCACGATCAGTGCGGCCTCGCGGACCAGCATCAGCAGCAGGTAGCCGACGCTGGCCGGCACCAGCAGGAAGACCGCGCTCACGCCGAGGACGGTGGCGACGGTGCCGTCGACCAGGTCGCGGCCCACGCTGATCGAGGGATTGAAGTCGGCCAGGTTATCGATGTCCAGCAGGCTCTGCAGCAGGCTGGTGGTCAGTCCGGAGACGCCGGTGACCAGCAGCCCCGCCACGCCGATGTAGCTGGCCCAGACCAGCCCGAACTGCAGCAGTCCGACAAGCAACCGGCCCAGCGTCTGCCCGTCCCGGCGCACCGCGGCGATACTCAGCTGCACCATGGCCATCAGCGCGGCGACGGTCGCGCCGATGCCGAAGGTCACCGGATATACGGCGGCCAGCGGGCCATCGGCGGACAGGTCCGGGGTGGCCAGGGCGTCGATTACCGAGAAGGCCAGGCCCAGCAGCCATAGCCCGGCCTCCCACAGCGACAACATGGCGCTGACCCACACGTCGGCGACCACCGCGCCCGCTGCCTCACCGATCACGCAGAACGGGTTGATCGGCAGGCACGGCAGCGAGCCGTCGTCCGCCGCCGGAGCTGCAGGGAACGCCACGACCGTCGAGTCGGCCGAGGCCGGAACCGCGGTTGCCAGCCAGCCCACCACCGCCAGCATCAGGGCGACGACCAGCATCCGCGGGCGCGGCAACCGGCCGCACTGGGCAAGCTGCGGCCTAGACATGGCGCAGATCCCGCCAGCCGGCCGCGATCGCCGCCTCGGTGCCTGGCCAGACCGAGGGCGCCGGCGCCGGCTCCTCCCCCGGGCCGATGACCCACCGGTCCCCGACCCAGGCCATGCGCTGGCAGTCGGCGATCGCGATCCGGGAGGTCTGCTCCACGGTGACGGTGAACTCGAAGTTCACGCACACCACCACGAACTCCTCGCCCACCGTGCCCTTGATCAGCCCCATCACCGGGCGGACGACGATCGCCAGCTGCGGAGACCCCGCACCGGAGAGCCCCGCTGCAGACAGCAGCCTCGCCATGCCGTCCACCCCGGACCACGTCTCCGGGGTCGGCCCGCCCGGAGCGGCCCACTCGGCGATCACCCGTCGCACGCCGTCCATCGAGCCGCTCTCCATCGCCGTCACGTCGATCGCCGCCAGCTGCGCCAGCGAACCCTCCGGAGTACGCGGGAAGCCGGTGGGCACGTCCGCCCGGCCCACGCCGGTGGCGCGCGGCAACTCGAGAACGCCTGCAGCCTGGCTCGACACCGGGCCGGGCAGCGCGTCATCCGGGTCGGCGGTCGGCATCGGCGCGGCGGCCAGCGCATCGTGCCGCGACATGTCCGGGGAGGGAGCCGCAGCCTGTCGTGCGGCGTCCCTCTCGTCCGGCTCCTCGGTCAGCCCTCCGACAACTGCCAGGACCAGGCCGGCCAGCACCGCCAGCGCCACCACCGCGCTGATCACGAGCGCCGCAAGGAGACGTGCCGGGCTCCACTCCGGCCCACCGCTCCCCTGGACGTCGGGACGGCGGCGCATCAGGTGCACCCACTGCCGGTGATCGATCCGAGGATGACCAGGATGACCGTGTAGGTGATGGCCACCATTACGACCACCGCGACGCCCATCGCCCCGTATCGGGAGGCATGCGGGTGGGAGAACATCCGGCCGACCAGGACGGAGCCCAGCGACACGACCGCAGCGATCCCAATCAGTGCCAGCACACCCCACTTCACCCACGCCGTCACCTGATCGGCGAAGGCCTGCACTCCCGGCGGGGCCTCCGGGCAGACCGCCGCGGTCAACTCCACCGGCGCCGCGGTGGCAGGCCACGCGGTCAGCACGACCAGGCCCACAGTGACGAACGCGACGGTCGAGGCCGCTCGTACCGCTGCAGGAGCGGTCCTGCGGGCATTCACCGGGCCTCCCCCGTCGCGCCCAGCTGGGACGATGCCGCCCGGTGCCGATGCCGAGACTGCGGTGGCACGGCCGGCATCAACAGCGCGGCCAGCGACCGGCCGGCAGCCTCCACTCCCTTGGGCAACCGGTCCCCGGTCAGACCGGTGGTCTGCAGTCGTCGGTCTATCGGAACTCGCGCCACCAGTCCGCACGACCGCAACTCGCGCAGCCGCGAACCAGAGCTGGCCTTCACCGCCTGGGTCCAGCGCGCCGGGCCCACGACGGCCACCACCACCGGCCGCTCGGCGAGCTGGCTCAGCACGTGCTCGGTCAGTCGCACCCCGGGCACGGTCGGCCGGCAGACGACGACGGTGCGCGTGCGGTCGGCGGCCAGCCGGGCCAGGTTCTGCGACGCAGGCAGCCCGAGATCGAGGACGGTCACCGACGGTTCCTCGCCGATCGGGAGGACGGGCCAGCCGCCGGGCTCCCCGTCGGCGACGCGGCGGTCGATCGTGACGCGGTCTCGGGAGCCTCGTCGCCAGGCGCCGGTGGCGTCCGTGCCCAGTTCCGTCGACGCCGCAGCGACCAACCCCGACCGGCAGGGATGCGCAGTCTCCACCAGGTGCACCCGCCGGTCGGTGGCCGCGACGGCGTCACTGATGGCCAGCGCCACCGTGGACGCCCCCGCACCGGCGTGTGCCGCTACGACCGTGATCCAGTCGGCCGCCAACGCGTCGCTGTCACCCCTGTCCGGGACGGCTGCGGGCACGCTGTCACCCCTGCGCGCGCCTCGCCGCGGCGTCCTGTAATTGCTGTCGGCCCACCGCTCGCGGTGCGTGTCGTCTCGAGCCTGAGAGGCCGTCTCGCCGTCGTCCCGCCTCGAGCGGCGAGCGGGCGGAACCGATGTGCCCACCGGTGCAGAGCGCTCGGATACGAAGTGCTCGTGGAGGCGCGTCGGCGCGGCCAGCCCTCGTGCGGCGGCTCCCGGACGGCGGGCACGCAGCTCGCGGAAGGCCCGCTGGATCTCCGCGACCGACAGCAGTCGCTCGTCGGGATGGACGTCGCCGCGGTTGACCACACCGCCCGTCACGGCGCTGGCTCCATCGACGTCCTGCAGCAGCGACGTCACGCGACGGCCGCCAGGTACTGCGGAGCCACGCCGCGCAAGGCGGTCAGCGTGCGGTTCCGCCGGCGGTACAGGGTTCGCGTCGTGATGCCGTTCGCTGCGGCGACCTTCTGGTCGGCGCGCCGGTGTTGACGGTCGCGGCTGCACTCGGTGGCGATCAGCAGTGCGATGTCCTCGGCGTCGACCCCTGAGCGCACCGCCCACTGCAGCAGGTCGACGACGTCGAGGTCCTCCCCCTCCTCGCGGGCGGTGGCAGATGCAATCCGAGTGATGTCGCCAGTAGCGGTCAGGACCTCGACCCGGTCGGGGTGGTAGCGGCTGCTGGGGCGCAGTTCGGCGAGTACCGCCCGCCGGGTCTCGGCGCGCAGGTTCGCCGCGATCGCCCGCGGCCGGCGTTGCCATGGGTAGCGGCGGATCTGGCAGGCGAGCTCGCCGACGACCACGGCGAGGATGTCGGGGTTCAGATCTGCGAGCTGCCTGGCTATCGTCCGCACCACCCCACTGAGCAGGTGAAGCGTCAGCAGCAGCGCGTCGTCGTCGCGGCCGCCGTCCACAGCGGCCAGCCGGACGAGCGCGGTGAGCACGACGTCGGGGCGGTCGTCCGCGCCGCCCTCGGCCCAGACGGCGAGCAGGTCACGAACGCTGCTCAGCCCCGCCAGGGCTGGCTCGGCGGCTGCCCAACGGACGAGGATCGCCTCGCCGTCCAGACGTGCGGCGAGCGCCGGCCAGCTGCCGACGATGGTGGGGTCGTGGAACATGTGCGGGTCCTCCGGCATCGGTGTGATGCCGTCGACGCTCCGCAGAGACGTTCAACGAGCCGTCACCCCTCGGCAGGGGTGACAGACGGCGGTCACGTGATCGCGTGGCCCGCGCTGTCTCCCGCTATCGCGTCGGGGGACACTCGGCATCCCGCAGCGAGGGGGTGACGGAACGGGAAGCGAGGGGTGACGTACCGAGGTGCGACGACGAAGACGGCCTGATCCGCTCGCAGCACCTGGCACCTGGCACCCGGGTATCCCGGAAGCCGATCGTTCACCAGGAACCGCGAACAGCTCCCTTGTCTCTGTGTGATCCGAGGGGAGGAGCGCCGACGTCTCGGTTGGCCTTCAGTCAGAGGTCGAGCGCTTCGAGGGCGGTGAGGTACCCCTCGCTGTAGGTCGGGAACTGAGCGACTTGGTCCAGGAGCGTCTCGATCGGGATGTGGGTGCGGATGGCGAGCGAGGCTTGGTGGATCCACTCGCCGGCTTGGGGGCCTACCGCCCAGGCGCCGACGAGGATGCGGCGGTCTCTGTCGGCGAGGAGCCCGAGATGCCCTCGGGGATCACCTTCGTAGGTCCACGGGCGAGCGAGTGACTGTGCCAGGTCGATCTCGGCAGTCGACGTGGTCAGACCGTCGTCGTCGGCTTGGGCCTGGGTGAGCCCGGCGGCGGCGATTTCGGGGTCGGCGAAGACGACTCGGGGGATGCCGGTGTAGTGAGCAGCATGGGGCCGGCCGAGGATGGCGTCGGCCACGATGCGCGCCTGGTACTTGGCAACGTGGGTGAAGGGCATGACGGCGGTGACGTCGCCGAGGGCCCAGATGCCGTCGGCGGCTCGGCAGTGGTCATCGACGAGGATCTCGCCTCGCTCGCCGAACTTGACGCCGGCGTCACCGAGGCCGAGCCCGTTGGTTCGAGGGGTTCGGCCGGTGGCGAAGATGATCACGTCCCCGCCTGCCTGGGTGCCATCGGTGAGGTCGAGCACGTTGTCGGCACCTTCCTGGTACGCCCGGGTGGGGCTCGTGCCGGTGCGAATCTCGACGCCTGTTTCCTGCAGGTACTTCTGTGCCAGCTCGCTAACCCGCGGCTCCTCACGGCCGAGGAGGCGGTCGCTGCGCTGGATGAGTGTGACCTGCACGCCGAAGCGGACCAGGAACTGAGCGGTCTCCACGCCGACTGCGCTTCCGCCGACGATCACGGCCCGGCTCGGCAGGTCACGGGTGGTGTAGGTCTCTCGGTTCGTCCACGTCGTGACGGTGTCGAGGCCGTCGATGGGCGGGATGACGGCATCTGAGCCGGTGGCGACGATGACGTGGTCGCACGTCAGCTCCCGGCCGGCGACCTCCAGGCGACCCCGTGACAGCACTCGGGCCTCGCCCTTGAGAACGAGGGCACCATGGTCGGCGTAGCTACGGACCTGGCCTGAGTCGTCGAGGTGGCGGGCCATGTAGTCCCGGTAGTCACGGGCTCTTGCCCAATCGAGACCCGCTCCGCCTGCTCCCTGGACACGATCCACCTCGCCGGCTGCCTCGGGTGGGCGCAGCACGGTCTTCGACGGGATGCACGCCCAGTAGGCGCACTCACCGCCGATCAGCTCTCGCTCGATCACCGCAACCCGCTGGCCAGCCGCCAGCAGTCTGCTGGCGGCGACTTCGCCGCCGGGCCCCATTCCCATCACCGCAACGTCGACGTGTTCGCTCATGAATCTCCTTGGTCTTGGCGGCCTCCGAGAAGGTCGGTCAGGCCGTTTCTCTCCCGGTGAGGAGATCGCCGAACACCAGAACCAGGTGAGGGCTGTGGTGTCGTCATTGCGGTCGCTGGCGCAGCAGCGCCCAACCGGTCTCCACCGTGGCCGCAACGGCGGTCCCGAAGACCAGGTGAGCGACGAAGCCACGCACATGGGTGACGAGTGGGTAGTCGAGGTTGGGCGCCGAGAACCCGAAGGCCGGGGTCATCAGCTCATCGGCGAGGAGGCTCATGGCCGCTCCGGTCAGCAGGCCCGCAGGGAGCGGCCCCAGCTGGGTGCGCCGGCGCAGCAGCGGATAGAGCGGCGCCCACTGCAGAGCGAGGCCGTAGTGGAAAGCGAGGGCGAGCTGACCGAGGCGCTTCTCTTCGAGGTCGAGGCCAGCCAGGCCGGACAGCCTCTCGGCTGCGATCCGGTAGGGCGCTCCGGGACGAGCCGAGTCCTCTCGGGCCCGCGCAGCGTCAGGTTCCCACTGGTAGAGCCGCATGCTGACCGGCTCCATGGCCCGAGTGCCCACGTAGCCGGCTACTGATGACAGCGCCAGGTCGGTCAAGGTGCGACGGAGCTGCATGGGGCCCTTCTTGAGTCGGTGGGGCTGCAGGCACGGTTTCTATTGCGACGGCGCATCAGGACGATGGCGCCCAGGCCAAGCAGGGCGATGCCAGCGACGACGGGGATCGAGCCGGTCGCTGCACCAGCGGCCGAGGCCAAGCCAGCAACACCGACGCCGAGCAGGAGGGCGTGCCCGACGCAGCACAGGACGATCAAGACGCCGGCGCCGATGGCCAAGCCGGTGCTGCGGTCTTTGGGTGGGGGAGCCTCAGGCACAGCAGGACGTCGGCATCTGGTTGCGGAACAGGCCAGCTGCGATGCGCAGGCTTTCGGCCATCGTCAGGTAAGGCGCCCAGGTGTCGGCGAGCTCGTCGACGGTCATGGCTGCCTTGATGGCGTAGGTGGCGGCCAGCATGATCTCGCCGGCGCCATCGGCGACGGCGTGCACGCCGAGCACTCGGCCGGTCTCGGCGTCGGCGACGAGCTTGAGGGCGCCTCGGGTGTCCCGGTTGACCAGTGCCCGGGGCACGTCGTCGAAGCCGAGCACTCGGCATTCACAGACGTGGCCTTGCTGGATCGCTTCGGTCTCGGACAGCCCGGCCGAAGCGAGCTGGGGCTTGGTGAAGATCACGGCGGGAAGGCCGGTGTAGTCGATCCTGGCCTGTGCCTGAGCGGGGCTGGCGGCGAGCGCATTGAGGGCAGCGACTCGGCCGCCGGCGGCAGCGACGTAGACGTACTGCGGAGCGCCCGAGACGTCGCCTGCGGCGAAGACCCGAGGGTTGGACGTGCGCTGGTGTTCGTCGATGGCGATGAAGCCACGGGCGTCGGTCTTCACATCGCCCGCATCGAGGTCGAGAGCCTCGGTGCGGGCCCGGCGTCCGGTGGCCACGAGCAACCGCTGGCCCCGCACCTCTTGGGCCGATGCTGTCGTGACCAGGACCCCGCCTGAGTCGGAGCGGACCTCGGTGGCGTGCTCCTCGAGCACCGTGATGCCGTCGTCGGCGAAGACCTGGCGAAGGATCTCGGCCAGTTCGGGCTCAGCCTGGGGGGCCAGGCGGCCGACGAGGGTGACGCTCGCGCCGAGGTGGGCGAAGAGCTGAGCCTGTTCCAGTCCGACGTAGCCGCCGCCGATGACGACGAGGGACTCGGGCAGCTCAGCTTGCTCCATGGCCGTCGTCGAGGTCAGGTAGTCGACCTGGTCGAGGCCGGGCAGGTCGGGCCGGGCGGGCTCAGAGCCGGTGGCCAGCAGGTAGGCCCGGCCCCTCAGGGGCTTTTCGTTGACCGCGATCGTGTCGCTGTCGAGGAACCGCGCCTCACCAGAGCGGACCTCGAAGCCGTAGGCGGCAGCGACGTCGGCGTACTTCGCCTGGCGCATGCCGGCGATGAGTTCGTCCTTCTGCCCGATGAGGGCACCCAAGTCAACGCCGTCGGCCGTCGTCGGGACGCCGGCGAAGGGGTTCGTGGCAGCGCCGTGGCGGGCGCCAGCTGCGGCCAGCAGCGTCTTGGAAGGGACGCAGCCGACGTTCACGCAGGTGCCGCCGAGGATTCCTCGCTCGATGAGCACCACGCTGGCGCCGGCCTGACGGGCAGCGATGGCGGCGGACATGGCGGCGCCGCCTGATCCGATGACCGCCAGATCAAGGTCGTAGTTGTCGCCCACGCTCGCACCTCCTGACGCCGTGCACTTGACGGCTTCCACCTAGGTTGGACCTTCCAGTACAGGGGAAGGTCAAGTGGGAACGTCGCAGGGAGGGTCAAGATCGTGAGAATCGGAGAACTAGCCGAAGCGAGTGGCACCAGCACCAAGGCCCTGCGCTTCTACGAAGACGCCGGGCTTCTGCCTCCTCCTGAGCGCACGAGGTCGGGGTACCGGGACTATTCGCCCGAGGTCATCAGCCGCCTGGACTTCATCCGCCGCAGCCAGAGCGCCGGGCTGACCCTGGCTCAGATCCGGGAGATCCTCGAGATCCGAGACGGCGGGCAAGCTCCCTGTGCGCACGTGCAGCAGCTGCTCAGCGACCGACTCGCCGACCTCGATCGCCAGATCGCTGAGCTGCAGGCGCTGCGGGCCACCGTTGCCCAACTGAAGGCCGACGCCACCACGGTCGATCCAACCCGCTGTGATGCCCAGAGCGTCTGTCGCTACCTCTAGCGCCCCAGGAGTCCCCGCCGGTGGCCTCGATTGTGTAGTGGATGGTCTGGGCCACGATCTGTCCGTTGCGGATGACATAGGAATCGGCCCCGTCACGGACCTTGGCGCCATCCGCGTCATCAGACCACTCAAGGAACGCAAACTCTCCCTCGACCAGCTGCGTCCCGTAACAGAACCTGCAGTTGGGCAGCTCCTTGCGCAGCTTGTCGGCCTGGCGCCGCAGCCCGTCATGGCCTCGCTGGACACCGTCAGAGGTAAGTACGACCAGATCGTCGGCGTAGTTGCGGGCCAAGTCCTCCTCGACGGCGCCCTCGAGGCCCGTGCGCAGGTGGTCTTCAAATAACCTCCCTAGCCGAGCGTGTCACCCGAGCTCTCTGCGTCATACGGCCATGGCCCGGCACTTCTCGGCCGTCTGGCGGCAGGCCTGGGCGCAATCCCGCATGGCGTCGTCGTCGTAGCTGTCGCACTCGTTGGCGCACTGCTCGCACAGCTCCGCGCAGAGGCGGCACAGGGCCTTGTACTGCTCGCTGCCCCGAGCCATCAGCGGGATACAGGCCAGGCACAGCGTGGCGCAGTCGAGGCACAGCTGGATGCACCGGGCCATGGCCTGGTCCCCGGCCTCGGAACACTGCTTGGCGCAGGCCTCACAGGCTGCGGCGCACTCGGCACAGCTTCGGATGCAGTCGAGCAGGCTCTCGTCGACCAAGCCTGTTGATGCAATCCGCGTGTCCGTCATGGATTGACCCTTTCGTCTGGGCCAGTCGATCGGCCGGCCTCGCCGACGGACGCTAGGCCTTCCAGTAACTGGAACTTCAAGAGCCGATCTTGGCGCCCCCCGGGCGGCGGCAGCTACTGTTGCTTCCAGCCGAGTGGAAGGTAGAAGGCATGCGCATCGGGGAGCTGGCGGACCGGGTGGGGGTCAACACCAAGACCATCCGCTACTACGAGTCGATCGGTCTGCTGCCCGAGCCCCAGCGCACAGGCTCGGGCTACCGGGACTACGCCGACGACGACGAGGCCCGGCTGGTCTTCATCAAGACCGCCCAACACCTGGGGTTGAGCCTCGACGAGATCCGCGAGGTCCTCCGGCTTCGGGAGGCCGGCACAGCCCCGTGTGACCACGTCCGCTCGGTCCTGCGGGAACAGGTCAAGGAGATCACCAAGCGGATCGCCGCGCTGCGCCGCCTGCGAGACGAGCTTCGCCAACTGGATGCCGTCATCGACGGTCTGCCGGAGGTCGAAGGCGGCATGTGCCGGATCATCGATCACGTCCGGGCCACGGCCGAGCAGGTGGCCGCTGACGGCGAGCTGGCATCAACTCACCGGCGATGACTGTCATCCCTGCGGCTTGACCTTCCACTCGACTGGAAGGTCTACGGTCGGTGCCGAAGCCAGCAAACCGACCAACGGAGGAAGCCGTGGCGTCCAAGACCTTCACCGTCGAGCAGATCCACTGCGATGCCTGCGAGTCAGCGATCCGCAAGTCCTTGTCACGCCTCGATGGAGTTCGCCAGGTCGACCCCGACGCCGCCACGAACCAGGTGACGGTGACCTTCGACGAGGACCAGGTCGACCCCGACGCCCTCGCCGCCCGTCTCGGTGACGCCGGCTACCCCGTCATCGCCTGAGCGCAGCCGGTTTCCAGCTGCCATCACGAGGGGAACGGCCATGACGCAGACCACCATCGAAACCGGCGACGAGCTGTGGGCCGAGGAACCGAGCAGCCTGGCCGGTCACGCCCGCATCCGGGCCCGCATCTCCGGTCTGCACTGCTCGCTGTGCACCGGGACGATCGAGAAAGCCCTCAGCCGTCAGTCCGGGGTCGACAAGGTCGCCGTCAGCCTCACCCACGAGCAGGCGCTGGTCGACTACGACCCCGACATCATCGGCCCCGAGCAGATCCTCTCGACGCTGCGCGACATCGGCTACGACCTGTACGACCCACGCAAGCTCCGGCCCTTCGAGGAGGAGGAGGCCGCCCTCGTCCGCGAGGGCAAGCGCCTGCTGACCGCCGTCGCCGCCAGCCTGCTGGCTATCGGCCTGATCGCCGATGTCACCGGGTGGCTCTCGGTACTGGTGCCGGCGTCGGTCGTCGTGGTGATGGTGCCCATCTCCTACGCCATCCTGCGGCCACACGGCCAACGCACAGCGGTCCTCGGCGCCTTGGCCATCGTGACTCCCGCCGTGATCGCTCTCGTGCTCCGGGCCTTCGCTATCGGTACTGGCGCCACCCCTTGGGTCACCGGAGCCCTGGCTCTCGCCGTCGTCTTCGGGGTCGCCCCGCACATCCTGCGGATGGCCTGGCAGTCGGCTCGCCGCCGTATCCTCAACCAGCACGTCCTGCTCGAAGTCGGCGCCTTCGCCGGCGTTGTCGGGGGCCTGGTCGGGCTGGCGACCGACCTCCCCGACTACCCGACGGCGCCGTTCTTCGCGGTGACCGTGCTGGTGGTCAACTACCACATCTTCAGCGAGTGGCTCTCGCTGCTGGTCAAGACCCGCTCCAGCCAGGCCGTGCGCAAGCTGCTTGACCTCCAGCCGGACACCGCCCGCGTGGTGCGGCGCGACGACGGCGGACGCACCGCCGAACTCGACGTGCCGATCGGCCAGATGTCCGTCGGCGACAGCGTCCGAGTCCGCCCGGGCGAGCGCATCCCCGTCGACGGCCAGGTGCTCTCCGGGCACTCGGCGGTTGACCTCTCGCTGGTCACCGGCGAACCCATCCCGGTCGAGCGGAGCGTAGGCGACGAGGTGATCGGCGGGTCGATCAACGGGGTCGGCACGCTGCTGGTGCAGGTGACCCGGGTGGGCGAGGAGAGCTTCCTCGCTCAGATCGTCCGCCACGTCGAAAACGCCCGGGCTCTCAAGCCCGGGATCTTGCACCTCGTCGACCGGATCCTGCGGATCTACACCCCGACGGTGCTCATCGTCGCCGCCGTGGCGTTCACCGGCTGGCTCGCCGGCACCGCCCTCCTGACTGAGGAGTCCGACGTGCGCCGCGCCGTCTTCGCCGGCATCGGCGTTCTCGTCATGGGCTACCCGTGCGCCGTCGGCATCGCCGCACCGCTCGCCATCGTCCGTGGGGCGGGCGACGCCGCCGACCTGGGGATCATCATGCGCACCGGCGAGGCCTTCCAGACCTTCGGCAAGGTCACCCACGTCATGCTCGACAAGACCGGCACACTCACCGAGGGACGCCCGGCCGTCCGCGACATCGAGGCCCTCGGTGACGAGAACGAGCTGCTCAGCCTGGCCGCGGCCGCCGAGCAGGCCTCCGAGCACCCCCTCGCTCGGGCCATCGTCGAAGCCGCTCGGGCTCGGCGGCTGGAGGTCCCCGACGCTGAGCAGTTCCAGTCGGTCACCGGCTTCGGCGTGACCGCCACGGTGGCCGGCGCCCCGGTCCTCGTCGGCCGGTCCAGCCTGCTGGAAGACCACTCGGTCGACCTCAACGGGCTCGCCCCGGCGATCGACCGCCTGGAGTCTGCTGGACGGACCGTCGTCGTCGTCGCCAGGAACGGCGATGCCGTCGGGGTCATCGGACTGGGCGACGAGGTCCGCCACGATGCCGCCGAGGCCGTCGCGCAGATGAAGCGCGACGGCCTCGTGCCGGTGATGGTCACCGGCGACAACGCTCGTGCCGCCCAAGTCGTCGCTCACCGCCTCGGAATCGACCAGGTCCACGCCGGTGTGCTTCCCGACGGCAAAGCGCAGATCGCCCGGGACCTGCAACACGGCGGGGCCAAGGTCGCCATGGTCGGTGACGGCATCAACGACGCCCCCGCCCTCATGCAGGCCGACGTCGGCATCGCCATGGGCGGCGGCACCGACATCGCCGTGGAGTCGGCCGACATCATCATCGTTCGCGACGACGTCACCGCCGTCATGACCGCCCGGGCCATCAGCCGGAGCTCCTACCGCCGCACTCTCCAGAACGTGGCACTCGCTTTCACCTTCAACGGCATCGGCATCCCCGCCGCCACCACCGGGCTCGTCTACCCCGTGTGGGCCATGGTCGCGATGGCCCTGTCGGTCACCACCATCTTCATCAACTCCATCGGCGGACGGCCCTCGCTGCTGTTCGACGCCATCGCCTCGGTCGGCCACCGGCCCGATGACGAGCCCCACAAGGTCGCTGCCCCCGCTGCTCGGCGGTAGTGGACACGTGAGCAGCGAAACCCCCGACAGGCCGAGGTGGTGCCACGACCCATAGAGGCGGACCTGGCTGGCCGGCTGCGGCGAGCTGAACCGCCGAGGCGTACACACACCGCGGAGCAGGGAGGCTGCGACGCCTTCGAGATGCTGCTCAAGGCCGCCCTCGCGCAGGACCCGGGTGCCTCGGGTCTTCGACGAGGAGAGCGGGCTCGAACTCGACCACGTGGTTCTCCCGGACGCTGCCCTTGGCGAACGTCATGATGAACACCTCACCGACGGCCCGGACTCGCTGCCCGCTGGCAGCCTCGGCCAGACTGTTGTTCCCGTCTCAGCTGAGCCTCGTGAGCGGTGGCCGGGAATGAGCTCGAATGCGTTCGGCGTCAGCGGAAAATCTCGCGGCTTGCCCGCGCGATGCGCGGAACCTCCTCGAGGCTGGTCATGCCGACATCGAAGCACCGTGGACAGCGACCGAGACCACCGCACACTGTTCTCCCTCCCGAGCATGCGTGGGAAGCCTTTCCCGGATACCGAACCCTGGCCGCACGCCGCCGAAATCGTCAGGCGGGCTCGGTGAAGTCCTCGCCCTCCCGCGCCCGGTGCGCCACCAGCGGGCGCCAGCTCAACAACTGACGAAGCGAACCGGTCCGTCTCGTCCCCGCTGTCGTCGCGGCAGGCGGAGCAACTCCCTTACCGTCAGTGCCAGCACGGACGCACACTGTCGCCGGCGGCGAGCTGGCCCCGCGTCCCGTGGACCGCCAACGAGAGGAACGACGTGTCCCTGCCCCAGCGCTCCCCCGCTTCGACCCTTCCCCGTCAAGCCGCCTACGGCCAGCGCCACTACCCCCGGCCGACCGTGCCTGGCCCCCGACCGGCGGCACCCCCCGCGCCGGCGGGTGTCCGCTTGCAGCGCGGTGTCGGTCCCATGGGTCAGCCGCCCATGGCCCTGCGACCGGTAACTCCGCACCCCGTGATCGAGCGGCCCGCTCCACGCGCAGCGGTCTCCTTCCTGACCGTGGCCGAGGTCGCGGCGATCATGCGCGTGTCGAAGATGACCGTGTACCGCCTCCTGCACGGCGGGGAGCTGACCGCCGTGCGCGTCGGCCGGTCTTTCCGGGTCCCCGAGCCGGCCGTCCGCGACTACCTCGCCGACGCCCGCACCGACGTCGCCTGAGAGCGGGGCGCCCGCCCGCGCACCGAGGACGACGGCGCCGGCCGAGACAGCCCGGGATCATGAAGAAGGCGGTCCGAAAGGGATCCCGTTGCGGAGCTTCCGGCGTCGCCGTCATGCCGACGGCCCGAACGTCGCCGCGGCGGTTACTCCACGGGCACAGACGTTTGGCGACGTCGCCCGTCATCGAGATCATCACGGGATGCCGGAGCTGCACGTTCGGGCCATACGGCGAACCCGTAAGACGCGTCTGGCTCGGGCCCAAGCACGCTCGCGGGACAGCGGACTGCGCCTTCCTCCACGGCATCGAAGTCGACCCGCTCTACCGGCGGTCAGGATTACGGAGCTTGCCCACGCAGACGATGGTCCTGCAGCGGGATGACGCGGAGCCATCCTTCGGGGTTACCCCGCTCAGGTTGAGCGCCCGGCGCGCCGATGGAATGGCAACGGATCGACAGAAGGCGCGATCCAGATGCTCGGAGGAGCACTCACATGTTGCTGTTCGAAGGCCTCGCCGCGGTCGCGGCCAAGATCGCCGGTGCCGGCGCAGTCGCCCAGGCCACCGCAGGCCTCGGCATCGCCGTGGCTGGTGTCACCGGAGCGGGCGCCGTCGGCGCCCTGCCCGCCTCGCTGCAGGACCCGGTGGCCGCCGCGGTCGAGACCGTGTCGCCGTTCGACCTTCCCGACTCCGACGACAGCCTCGAGACCGACGACTCGGGCCTCGACGGGCCAGGCGACCTGCCCGACGCACCCGACACCGACGAGAGCGACGGCCCCGACGACTCCGACGACCCGGCTCGGCTGGCCGCCGAGGCCGAGGAGGACGCCCAGGAGGCGGCCGAGGAGGCCGAAGAGGACGCCCGCGAGGCCGCCGAGGAGGCCGAGGAGCAGGCCCGCGAGGCCGCCGAGGAGGCTGCCGAGCAGGCCCGTGAGGCTGAGGAGGACGCCCGCGAGGCCGCCGAGGAGGCCGAGGAGCAGGCCCGCGAGGCCGCCGAGAAGGCTTCCGAGCCGGACAACTCCGGCTCCGGCTCGGCCAACTCGGGCTCCGGCGGTGGGGGCGACGACTCCAGCGATTCGGACGACGACTGACACCGACGTCGTCTGACGCACCAGCAGGGCCTCGCTCGCCCGAGCGAGGCCCTGCTGCCGTGGGGGCCCTGCTGCCGCCCGAGAACTGGATGAGACAGTCGCGCGGCAGGTCGGGGATCGGCCTTCAGAATCGGCGCAGTTGCGAACAGCATGGTGTCCAAGCTTCTGGGCCAGCCCCGGCAGCGCGCTCCATCCATCAACCTGCCCACCGGCTCCCGTGGCTCTCACGCCGGGCTGTATGTGGGTGAGGAACCGGCCGGCCTTGACAGAGCCAGCGGAACTCCGGCGGGATGCGCTCGCGCCACTTCTCGGACGTCTCCCGCTCGGGCAGGCGGTAGAAGGCGTTGTAGCTCTCGACCGTGGGGAAGAACTGGGTGTAGTGCCTCAGGACTCAGCGCCCCGATGAGCTGTCCCGGTAGCGCATCCCTATTCGGGACCGGCGGCTGGAGAACAACCTGGCGCTCCCCTGACAGATGGGCCGGAGCGCACCGCTCCGCTCCTGGAGGCGGACGGCGTCCCCTATACCTGCGGCGACACAGGAGGCATCCGTGCCCGAGACGAACTGCTCATACTCCTGCTGACCCGGGGCGTCGGGCCGCCACGGTGGCGCCCCGCTGGGTGGTGGATGTAGTTCTCACCGTGCTGGTCAGCGGTGGGGTGACTATGACGCCATCAGGGCCGGCTGTGGCGGTCTTTGGGCCAAAGGGGGTTCACGCCGCCATAACTTTGGTTAGGCTCCCCTTACTAGTCCAAGGGACACTGGGGAGCCCATGACCGCCGACCGCCGACCGCCAGAGCCAGGGCCTGCGCTGCGCCCGGCCGGGGGCCTGCGTGAAGGAGCTGCGGACGGCGATGTGGCAGTTGCTGGTCGGTTCCACTCGAGAAGTCATCAGGGCTGCCTTGACCTGACGGTGGGACATGCGGAGGCCACGGTGCCAGGACGAAGCTCCATTCGCGCGGCAGTAGCTGCGCTGACGGCGGGAGCTGGCTGCATGACAGCCATGCAGATGATTGCCCCACTCCCGGCCGTCGTCGTTGCCGTCCTCGTCGGCACGGCCCTCTCCTGGCTCTGCTTCCCACGACACGGATCGATGGAGAACCGGCATGGCTGACCCGCACGAGACCGCGGCACTCGCGCGCACGTCCCTGCACTGCGCGAGCCTGGCCACCTTGACCACGTATCCGCGACTGGCGTCCCGATCGCACGTCACGACCGTCGCCGTCAGTGCGGGCGACGACGGGAGTGCAGTCGTTCTGCTACGGCAAGGGGCGCCTGCCGCCCAGCATCTGCTGGCACGGCCGTTCGCCACCGTCACCGTCGCGCCTGCCGGCTGCCAGCGGATGACCTTGCACGGGGTGGTTCAGCGACTGGCCAGCAAGGACGAGGCGGGCCGGCTCGCCTTCCGGGTCCAGGCCGGCGCGGTGCGCCTGGGCCACGACGAGACACCGGTCGCCACCGTGGCGTACATCAACGCGAGCCCCGATCCGTTCGGGCGGGACGCCTCGGCCGTGCTGGCGCACCTCCGGAGTCGGCACCACGCTGAGCAACTGGCGGCCTGCCTGCGCGCTCTGGGTCACGACACCCAGTTCGCGGAACCGGTTGGCCTGGACCGCCACGGACTGACCGTGCTCGCCGTCAGTGACAGCGGAGTCGCCCTGGTGCCCCTGACCTTTCCTACGGCCATCACCAAGCTCGCAGACCTGCCGCCGGACCTGCACGTCCTGCTGACGTGCCACTGCAGGGATTCGACCGGGCCCGCTTCGGCTACCGACCTGCGCCGAGGCGCGTCCCGCGGGGAGCAGCCATGAGGGTCCTGACGGATGCTGGCTGTGCGGCTCAGCGCGTGCTGCTGGACGAGCCGTTGTACGCCACGGCTCCGGAGCGGGCGGCGTCGTGGCTGCTCATCGAGCATCCCGGCCCCTGGCCGTCCGTGGGCTGGCCTGCTGATCTGCCGGACGCTGCCAGGACGGCGCTGGCGCTGGCGACCGAGTTATGGGTGCGGCCGCAGCTGATCCGTCCCCTCCGGGATCGCCGCAGCCGGGCGTGCACGGTCATGGTGGCGTCCTGCCGTCCGGGCCGACGGTGGCTGGAGCGGCGCGAGCTCCGGGATCCGGCGGAGTTGGCCGGTCTGGACCTCGAGGCGGTCGCCGCCGGTGATCCTCCCGGCTTCGGTCAGCGGTCGACGCGACCGGTGGTGCTGGTGTGCACGCACGGCAGGCGTGACGTCTGCTGCGCGCGCCGCGGGCGTCCGCTGGCACAGGCGCTGGCGGCGGAGTTATCGGGCCTGGTGTGGGAGACCACCCATGTCGGCGGGGACCGGTTCGCGCCGAACGTCGTCACGCTGCCGCACGGCAGCTACCACGGCGGTGCTCCGGCCGCCGCCGCGCCCGCTCTGGCGGCCGCGGCCCTGGGCGGCGATGTGGTCCTTCCGTATCTGCGGGGGATCGCTGGGACGCCGGCGGCGGCCCAGGCCGCGGAGCACGTGGTCCGCCGTGAGCTGGGTCTCGCCTCGCTGGACGCGGTACGGGCGGTGGACGTGGTTCAGCGCGCCGACGCGGTGGAGGAGGTGCACGTGCAGGCCGTCTCCCGGCGGTTCACCGTGTGGATGCACCGTCGCCGCCTGCCCGACGTTCGCCTGACTTCCTGTGCCGGGAAAGGTGTGCACGACCGGCCCTACGTACGGGAGGTCGTCGACTTCGTGGAGCTCCCGCAGGAGGTCCTCGCCTGACGCCGGCGCCCGCCCGCTCAGCCGGCGGCCCTTGCTGCGCCTGTCAGGGCGGGACCGGAATGGATGGGATTCAGGGGAACCACCAGCGGTGATCCGGTCACGGGGTTCGGGATGGTCATGCACGGAACTCCGAAGATCTGCTCGACCAGATCCGGAGTCACCACCTCGCGTGGTGGTCCCTCGGCCACGACCTGCCCTTCACGCATGGCGACGATGTGGTCGGCGTAGCGGCTGGCCTCGTCCAGGTCGTGCAGCACCATGACCACGGTGACCCCGCGGACGTCGTTGAGAGAGCGCAGGAGTCGTAGGACCTCGAGCCGGTGTGCCAGGTCCAGGTACGTCGTCGGTTCGTCGAGCAGCAGGATGGGCGTCTCCTGGGCGAGCACCATGGCGACCCACACGCGTTGGCGTTGCCCGCCCGAGAGCTCGTCGACCGGCCGGTCGCGGAACTCTTCGACGCCGGTGGCGTGCATCGCGTCCTCGGCGGCCGCCTGGTCCTGAGCAGTCCAGCGGCCGAACGGGCCACGGTGCGGATAGCGGCCACGGGCCACGAGTTCGGCCACGGTCAACTGTTCGGGTACGACGTTGGACTGGGGGAGCAGTCCCACCTGTCGGGCCACTGTCCGCGACGGCAGTTGGTGGATCGGTTCGCCGTCGAGCAGCACGGCCCCCGATACCGGGGCCAGCACGCGGGCCAGGGCCCGCAGCAGGGTCGACTTTCCGCACCCGTTGGGCCCCACGATGGCCGTGATCTGGCCGTCTGGAACCGTCAGCCCCATCGCGGGCAGCACCATTCGACGGCCGTAGCCGACGGACAGGCCGTCGGCGCGCAGTCGTGGGTCGGGCTGCAGGTCGTTCATCGTCGTCCCCATCGGTGTAGGAGCCAGAGCAGGTACGGCGCGCCGATGACCGCGGTCACCATGCCGGCGGGCAGGGCGATCGGCGCGAACACCCGCTGGCCGATCACGTCGGCCGCGACGACGAGAAGCGCCCCGATGATCGCCGCCGCAGCGAGGGTGACTCCGCTGGTGGGGCCCACGATGCGGCGGGCGATGTGCGGAGCGCCGAGCGCGACGAAGCCGATCGGTCCGGCCACGGCGACGGCGACGCCGGCGAGCACGGCAGCGACCGCGAGCAGCTGGATCCGGGTGCGCCGCAGCGCCACCCCGGCACCCACCGCGAGCTCGTCGCCCAGCTCCAGGACGCTCAGCCGCCGGACGAGCAGGAAGGCGGCCGGCAGCCCGACCGCGAGGCCGACGAGCACCGCGGTGGCATGGGTCCAGTTCCGGGCGTGCAGGCTGCCGGCCAGCCACACCTCGGCGGCGCCCAGCCGGCCCATCGGCAGCCGGGCGACGACCAGCGTGACCGCGGCGTACGCCGCGGCGTGGATGCCGACCCCCGCGAGCACGATCCGTGTTCCGCCGGCGCCGGCGCGGGTGGTGAGTAGGTGCAGGAGCGCCGTGGCGAGGCCGGCGCCGGTGGCGGCGGCGAGCGGCAGCAGCAGCGGTGGGACGGCGGCGCCGATCGCGATCACCGCGGCGAGACTGGCCCCTGCGGTCACCCCCATCACGTCCGGGGAGCCGAGCGGGTTGCGGAGCAGGCCCTGCAGCAGCACCCCTGACGCCCCGAGGGCTGCGCCGACGGCGACGGCGGTGACCACGCGGGGCAGCCGCAGTCCCCGGACGACGAACGCGTCGCTCCCGTCCGCGTGGCCCACCAGCGCGGCCAGGGCGTCGGTCATCGTCAGGTTGCTGGAGCCGACCATCAGCGCGGCGAATATCCCGATCGGCAGGGCCACGGCGAGGACGGTGACGGCTCCGGGACGCCGCATCCGGAGGCGCACCGGCCGCACCGCGACCACGGGCGCCGGACGGGCGTCGGTCATGACGTCGCCTTGTGGCGTACGGCGAGCCGGACCAGCAGCGGCGCACCGATGAGCGCGGTCAGCACACCGGCCTGGACCTCGGTGGGCCGGGCGGCGACCCGGCCGATGATGTCGGCGCCGAGCAGGAGGACGGGACCGAGTGCGGCTGACAGCAGCAGCACCTGTCGGTGACGGCCGCTGCGGAGCAGGGCCCGGGCCACGTGCGGAACGGCTAGTCCGACGAACGCGATCGGCCCGGCGAGGGCCACGGCCACGGCCGCCAGCAGGACGGCGACCAGGCCGGCCAGCAGGCGGACCCGGGTGGGGTGCTGCCCGAGCCCCACCGCCTGCTCGTCGCCGAGGGCCAGAGCGTCCAGCGGCCCGGCGAGCAACCAGGACCCGGCTAACGCGATGACCACGAGCGGTAGTAGGGGTGCGACGGCCGCGGCGTCCCGGCCGGCCAGTGACCCGGCCAGCCAGTGCCGGACGTCGTCGGCGGCGTGCTCGTTGAGCGCCAGCAGGGCGTTGGTCCAGGCCAGCAGTACCGCCGAGACGATCGCGCCCGAGAGCACCAGCCGGATCGGCGATAACCCGTCCCGACCGGACGTGGCCAGTGCCAGCGCGACGCCGGCGGCAGCCGCGCCGCCGAGGAAGGCGGCCCACACGGCAACCGAGGGCGGGAGACCGAGCAGGGCGACGGCCACCACCACGGCGAACCCGCCGCCGTGGGTGATTCCCAGCAATGCGGGTGAGGCGAGCGGGTTACGGGTTGCCCCCTGCAAGAGCACGCCCGAGACGGCCAGACACGCTCCGGCCACCAGCCCGGCCACGGTGCGGGGGATCCGCAGGTCGGTGACGATCAGATGCGACTCCAGCTCACGGGTGCCGCTCAGCGCCCCGAGGACTTCCGACACCGGCAGGGAAACCGAGCCGACGGCGACGCTGGCCACCACCACGGTGACCAGCGCCACGACCGCCAGCCCGGTCACGCCGAGCCGTTGAACCAGGCTCACGGGAGCAGCAGGTCCTCGATGCTGTCCAGCGCGGTGGTGGCGGCGAGGATCCCGCCACCGAGGTTCCAGTGGCTCTCATTGATCTCGTGCACGTTGCCCGCCTGCACCGCCGACAGCCCCTGCCACAGATCCGTCGACGTCCACCGCTCCATCGTCTCGTCCACGTCGTGGCCACCCGTCTGGGCATACCACTTGTCGGAGACCATCACGAGGATGACGTCGCCGTCCATCTCTGGGATCCGCTCCTCGCTGATCTCGATCAGCTGAGGGGACTCGTCCCAGTTGTCCACTTGCTGGTCCTGCGGGCGGTTCAGGCCGGCGTCGCGCAGGACGGAGCCGGGGAAGCCGGTGAGGTAGATCCGTACCTGGTCGGGCATGAACCGTACGAGCGACACCTCGGTGTCGGCCTTGCCTGCCTCCTCGAGGCGGGCCTCGATCTCGTCCGCCCGCTGCTCGTAGGCGTCGAGGGCCTCCTGGCCCTCTTCCTGCCGGCACAGGGCGTCTGCCCACAACGAGACGTTGTCCTTCCAGGACACCCCGATCGTCTCGGAGAACACCGTCGGGGCGATCTGGGACAGCTGCGGGTACAGCGCCTCGTGCCGCAGCTTCGACCCGAGGATGACATCGGGCTGCAGCGCGGCGATGGCTTCGAGGTCGGGCTCAAGCTCGGTGCCGATGATCTCGACTTGCTCGATCTCGTCCGGCAGGTAGTCGTACCAGTCGTCGGTCCATGGCTTGACGGCCCCGACCGGGGTCACGCCAAGGGCCAGCACCGAGTCGGTCTGTCCCTGTCCCAGGGTGACCACCCGCTCGGGAGCGCACGGAACGTCGGTGGTCCCCATGGCGTGCTCAACGGTCACCGCGGTCGGTCGCTCACCCGCCCCGCCGGCGTTGGCCGGCGCGTTCGCACCCCCGGACGCTCCGCTGCATCCGGCGACCGTCATGATCACCCCGATCGCCGACAGGGCCGCGCGTCGTGGAGATGCCTTCATCACTGCTCCTCAGGGTGGTTCCGGCCGGATGTCCAGCCGCCTCAGAAGTAAGGTAAGGCTTACCTTATCTGACAGCAAGACGCCGGCGAGGTTAGTGATCAACGGCATACTCGGGGAAGCGTGCGTGGTCGTGCGAGAGGCCGTGTGCCGGGCCAGGCGCAGGCGTCGACGGCAGGTTCCTCGCCGCGAGCCGGGCGAAACGCTGGCAGAAGGCAGGTGCGGACTGCTCGGAGTTATCGGCGGGCCCCGTGTCTCGCCATCTGCCCCCGGGCTACCAGCTCCGTCACCATCCATACCGCGGTGACTTCCGCGGCGAGCAGCCCCACCAGAACCAGCAACTGGGCGGCACCCGCTTGCAGTGGGCTTCCTCCACCGAGGAGCACGCCGACGAAGGCCCCGGGCAGGGTGACCAGGCCGACGGTGCGTGTCTGGTCCAAGGCTGGCATCAGAGCGGTTCCGGCGACCGGGCGGGCGATCTCCAGCACAGCGTCACGTGTGACCAGACCGAGGGCCAGCGCCGCCTCCACCTCGCCGTGACGGCTTTCAAGTTCCTCTCTCAGCCGACGACCGGCCAATGAGGTGGCCGTCATCGCCCCGCCGATGAGGATGCCGGCGATCGGGATGACCGCCTCGCCCCGTAGCGGCACCGCTCCACTCGCCAGCACAACCAACACAACTGGGAGGGCGCCGACGACGATGGGCGTCCCGGCGGTGACCACGCGGTGGAGCAGTCCGAGCTGACGAAGGGAAGCGCCGGTCACGCGGCCGGCCGAGGTGATCGCCGCAACCACCACCATCAGCAGCACGAACATCCCGGAAAGCCATAGAGAACCGATGACGACGGCGAGAACTGCTGACACGACGGCCAGTTGCAGGGCCGCGCGGACCGCCGCGACCACTACCGAATAGTGCTGGCCGAGGCCGGACAGCTTTCCGCCTACGGCCGCCAGACCCGCGAGAGCGACCAGGACAGCAACCAGGCCGGAGCCGACGTCTATCACCGATGAGTTCACAGCCGACATCCTTCTCACCCTCAGGTCGCCACCTTGAGGTCGGCTGCTTCGCGTGGAACGTCAGCAACTCCGAGCGTTGCGGTGCACGGGCAGTTGCGCCTCCAGGGCGTCGATCCGCTGCTTGGCATCCACCAGTTCGGACTTCTCCCCGGAGGTCACCCCCGATCGAGGCGCTGGTCGCTGCGATCACGCCGATGCCAGGTGTCGATCGTCCTGGTCAATCGTCCTGGCCACTGATGCCCAGCGCCGTGGCCACGTCGGCGACCGGCTTCCACCAGATCCAGCACCTGTCAGCGGAAGTTCCTGGGACGTCCGCGCCGCCGGGTGTCAGTGGCCCGCGCTGCTCCCCGATGCTGCTGGAGTAGGGGTCGCCCGGTAGCGGAACGTGATGCCGTGCGGCGAATTGGTCTAAGCCAAAGGTAACTCCCTTACTGACCGTTCCGTGATGACGTACCACCAGGGCCCTGGGCCTCTGGTGTCAACGATCTCCTCGATGTCGTCCCATCGGCGAACCATCCACGTCAGCCAACCCCACGTCGTTTCATCCCGCTTGCCGCCGATTCTGAAGACACGCAGGCCCGACTCCCGGACAAGAGCACTTCGGCCGGCCGCGTACGCATTCGCCTGTCCCGGCCAATGGCGATGAGGCCTCGCGCCGCCACAGCTGGCATCCAGTCGGGGTCCAGCGTGCCGTATGGGCATTCGGGGACCAGTGGATGGCCGACATGCACGGTGTCAGAACGGGCGGCGGTGAGAGCTTTGCCGAGCCCGAGCGCACTCTCGTCCACGTAGACGCGCAGACGTTCGCGATCGGCCACCACGAGACGTCAGGCGGCCGCGCGCTTCAGTTCGTACCGGACCGCGGCGTCGACGAGAGAGCGATTCAGCTCGTACATTTCTGCCACAGAGTCAGGTGTTTCTCCCGCGCGGATCAGCTCTGCGATGACCTCAGTAGGGACGTTGCGAACCACTGGCTCCCCGTAGCCGCGAAGCGGATCGACCTGTACGTCAGCGATGTCCGGCATGGGATGCAGTAGTCGGGGCTCAGGAACATCGCCGTTCGTCCACTCGAGCGACCCCCGGAACGACTCGGCATGCTGAGACCAGAGAAGACGCTGGTTGCTCCTCACCACGACTAGCTGCAACGCGCTGTCGAGGCCGACCTCGTCCTGCACCGCTCGGACCAGTTCCTGACCCTCCGCGTACAGCCACGTCCGCGCTGAGGCCAGCGGATACGGCGTTTCGAGCTCTCGGCGCAGGCGTTCCACCGCTGGCCGCATGCGGATCATCGGCACCCCGGCGTCACGGAACTCCGCGAGCAACCGGGTTTCTACAAACTCGCCCCACGTGGCGGTGTCCTCGTTGGTCCGCTCCTGCCTGATGACCGGCGGATACGACTTGGCTCCGCGGTCGTAGCCGTCGATCCAACGGCGGGCTGTTCCGCCATGAAGACCGAGGATGCGATCGACTTGGGCCATCGAGTACACCGGGCGGTCCACCAGCCGGGCGACTCGGTTCATGTGCGCATCTTGTCAGGGAGGTATGACGAAGCGCTGGACAAGCGGCCTGCGGCGCAAGACTGTCACCCGACAGTGATGGGTCCCAGTCCGTGGCGCGTCCTCACGGGGCGGCGATCATGCAGAGCCACGGAACGGGACTGCTGCACGAGTAGGTGACATCTGATCTGTGGTGCCGAGACTGAACTCGTCCCGGAACCCGAACCTCCTATGGGGAAAGGTGGAGGTCAGCAAAGGATCATCGACTGTCCGTCCCGTAAGACCCGCCCCGAGAAGATCCCCGGTGACCGGGGGCTATGCGGGCAAGTGGTCTGGCCCCCGAGCGGTGACACTGCAGCTGGCTGCCGCTGTCGAATGGCCCGGGCCGTCTCCCCGGTGGCCAAGGCGCTGATTGACCTACCGCCGTCTGGACGGCTACTCGAAGTTGTGCAGTTCGTCGGTCCATCCGTAGCGGTCCGCACGTCCGACTACCTCTGTCTTGGTCAGCTGGCCCTGTTGATCCACTGCCGGCGGAAGAGGATCTCGGCGGTTCTAGGTGGCAGGTCTTCTTCGACCTCAGCGTCGTGGTTGGCCAGAATGCGGGCGACGTAGGCGTCGGCCTCGGCCCGGTTGTCCTGCGCGTCGCAGGCGGCGACCAGGTCGAGTAGCGGCACGTCCTCGTAGCTGCCGGCTTTCAGCGCCACGTGGGCGGCGGCCGCAGCGAACTCGGGCTCGCCGGCGGCGAGGTGGTGCGTCGCAACGGTGTGCGCGACGTCGACGATCATGGCGGCGTACTCGTGGTCCAGCCGGGAGTTCTCCTCGACCAGCCAGCTGTAGCCGCCGGGCGCACGCTGCCGCGACGTGGATAGGTCGAACGGCTGCCCGGTGACCAGGTCGAGAGCGGCGCGCAGGTCGGCGATGCCGTCGACACCGCGGGCCAGCCCGCGGACTCGCAGTCGGCGGAACAGCTCCGCGTCGATGAGGACGTCGTCGATGCGGTAGCGGCCGACCCCACCGGCGGTGACCCCGGAGGGGAGGTAGTCCGCGCCAGTCACCGGATTGGTGCCCAGCCAGGCGCGCACGATCGAGATCGACTGCCGCACCTTTGTCTTGCCGACGACATCGGGCTCGTTGGGCCAGATCGCGGTGGCGTAGCGCTCGCTGGTCACGCCGCCGGGCCGGGTGGCCAGGTAGGCGACGATCTCGGTGTAGAACTGCCGCCGCGGGTTGCGCTCGGGCAGCGTGCCCTGCGCCCGCACTTCGACCGCGCCGAGCAGGGTCAACTTCGGCCGTGGGCAGGACGGGTCGGCCCAGTTGGCCAGGTCAGCGTCCAGGGCAGGGTCGGCGACCTCGACCTGGTCGCGAATGCGGGCGTCGGTAGCGGGAGCCAATGCCTCCAGGTCCTGCTCGGTGGTCGCGGCTCGGTCCAGGTAAGCCTGCGCGGACAGCGGCAACACGGAGTTGGTCATCCACGGCGAGGTGTCTGCCAGACCGAGCACCGGGACGTCGTCCGCTCCGGCCGGCGCTGGTGGCTGCCGCCGCTCGGAAGGGGCCGGGTCCACTCGGAGGCTCCCGCAGGCGTCGGCGTGCTTGTCCCAGGGCTCGTCACCGTGCGCTGGTGGGATGGGTCGGTCGTCGGTCACGGCGGCCAGCGCGAGCATCTCGGCCAGCTGCGCGGCCTCGTCGGCCGGGATCTGCTGCGCGATCAGCTCAACTCCCAGGGCCGGGATGCTGAGCATGCCGGCCTGGTCGACAGTCAGCTGCCAGCGGGCGGCGTCCCCGTGGTCCGGGTCGTCGATCAGCACCAACGCCACTGCGCCGCGGGCTCGCTGCTGCTTCATGACGGTCAGCAGCCGTTCCAGACCGGCGCTGTCCTTGGCGACGTCCGGGGCGATGAGCAGGACGCGCGGCGCCCACGCGTCGCCGGCCACGTCACGTAACCGGCCCGACAGCACGTCGACGTCGGCGATATGCATGGCCTCGGTGACCGACTCTTGCTGGCCGTCGAACGCCGCGATCGCGCTCTCGACGTCGTCGGTGTAGGTCAGCCGGTCGGGATTGATCTGGGCCAGCTCCTTGCCGAAGCCGACCAGGGTCACCTGCAGCATCTCCGACCACGTGTTGTGCGCCAGCTCGGCAGCGAGGAACCGCGCCAGGTCCAGGCAGCGTTCGGCGTCCCCGGACAGAGACAGGGTCGCGACCCGTTCCAGGTCGAGCAGCCAGTGCTCGCCCTCGGCCGTGTAGCCCACCGACGCGAGCATGGGGAACGGTGCGAAGAAGTACGCCCGCCGCTGCTCGTCATAGGTCAGCGGATCATCGCGCCGGATCGACCAGCGGGTGCCGGCCGGGTCCACCATCCACGGCTCCGGGGCCTCCGAGGCCGGCTCGGTGAGTACCAAGGTCAGGACGTCGTCGGTCATGCAGACCGCCACCACGTCGGGCAGGCGAGCACCGTCGACCCTCGCCAGGGACTGCACCAGGGCCCGTAGCGCGTGGTCGAGCCAGGTGACGTCGGCACTGCCGACGCTGCCAACCTCCTGCAGTGTTCGTTCGACGTGCAACAGCTCTGGTGGTGTGCTGCCGATCGTGCGGCCGGGACGTCGCTGCCGGAACTGCCTGCGGCGGTAGCGCAGCAGCGCGGTCAGCGAGGCCCCGGCCAGCAGCAGCCCCCCGCCGGCAGCGAAGACGATCATCGGCAGCTCCGAGGTGCTACCCCTCGAGGTCTCGTCAGGCCTCGCGGGCGACGGCTCGACGATGTTCGGTGCAGCCGTGGGAGACGAGGTCGGGGTGTTGGTGGCCGAACCGGGCGCGGCCGGAGGCGGTGCATTGGTGCCTGGCGTGGTGGGGTCAGCTGAAGGGACGCTGCTCGGGGCTGGAGCTGATGGCGGTGCCGGCTCGGCTACAGGAGGCGCCGGTGCGCTGGGCGCAGGCGTCGCGGGACTGGTCGGGTCGGGGATGCTCAGCGTCCAGCCCGGTCGGATCAGCGACGGGTCGGTGAAGGTGGCACCTCCGGGTTGGCTGCGTCCCCGGTTGAGCTCCCAGGCTTGTCGCCAGTTGTGCCCGCTGCCGGTGATCTCCTCGGTGAGGTCCCACAGGGTGTCGCCGGGTTCCACCGTGACATCCTCGACAGTCATCGCGGTGTTCGGGGCTGGGCCCGTCGGCGGCAGGCCGACCGCGTCGGGCGGCAGGACCAGCACCGTGCCCGGGAAGATCTCGTTGTCCGGACCGACCGCGGTCGGGTTGAGCCTGGCGATCTCCGGATACCGCAGCGGGTCCCCGAGATACCGCTCGGCCAGCGCCCACAAGGTGTCTCGGCGCTGCACCTGGTAAGTCGTGGTCGCGGCCGGATCCGCGTGCTCGTCCGGCATCAAGTAGGCGGCCGGTGTCTGCGCTGCGACCGGTGCGCTCCCGTGCTGTGCCGGCGTTGGGACGACGGTGGATGTAGCCGCGATCGGCAGAGGCGGCGCTGTTGCGCTGGATGCGGGGGCGCCGGGGACCAGCGGAGCGACGGTGAAGCCGACCGCGACGGCGGCGACGAGGGCGGCGGCCGGCTGCTGGAAGATGCCGAGCCCGGGCAGCGCCGGAACCGGCCGTGCGCGGGCGAAGGCCACGATTTCCGTCACTGTCGCGGCGGTGAAAAGTGCCCAGCACACCCACACCCCGGCTGCGAGGACGAGTCCGGCGAGCTGTCCGTTGTCGCGGGACGTCAGGACGGCGCCGACCTCGTCCAGCGACGGGAGGCGGTCCGGCACCAGATGCAGCATCGCCATCAGCACCGGTACGCCGACGACGACGGCGAGCAGCGCCACGAGGGCGCCCGTGGCCTTGAGCAGGCGGGCGGCGTGACCGGTCACGACAGGCCCTCACCGGAGGTGACGCCGACCAGCAGCTGGGCGGTGTGCACGCGGGTCTGGCTGACCGGGATGCCAAGCAGGGGTGTCGAGTCGGTGACGGTCACGCTGACCTCGACGATGCCGGGGCCGGTGACGGTCACAGTGCCGGTCGCGCCGGCTTGGTCGAGGTAGGAGCGGGCCGCAGTCGCCGCCAACTGCGCGTCGGTGCTGCCGCCGGTGGGCACCGGGCCGATGGCGATGCTGGCCGCGCGGGCTGCCTCGGCCGAATACGTGTCGGCGCGGTTGGCGGCCTGGATCGCGGTTCCGGCGTCCACGAGGGCGGTGACCAGGACGCCGACGATGAGCACGATGAAGCAGAACAGCACGGCCACCGACCCGCGGTCGTCCCGGAGCCGGGCACTGGCTTGCGCGCAGGGTGTCACGACAGGTCCCGGGCCGGGTCGAGCGGGCTGGTCGCGCTGTCGTGCAGAGTCCGCGAGCCGGGCAGGCCGGCAACGGCGATGTCGGACAGGTCAACGGTGCAGGACACAGCGACGGTGACCGATGCCGAGGTGCCCGGTGGCGCGGTGAATCCGGAGGTGTCGACGCTGACCTGGACATCGATGCAGTGCAGGCCCTGGCTGGTCAGTGCAGTGGTGGCGGTGTCGGTGGCGATCTGCTGGGCCGCGGCGGCCGATCGGGCCAGCGAGGCGTCCCGGGCCGCGATCCCGGCGACGCCGCTGATGCGGTCGCCGGCCAGCGCGATCCGGGCGCCGACCACCAGCATGGCCACCAAGAGGAGTCCGACCGGCAGCAGGATGGCCAGCTCCACCGACTCCGAGCCTCGGTCGTCCCGCCACCGCCTCTGACGGCCGCCATTCGTAGCCGGCTGCAGGTCGCGGCTCATGGCGAATCCGGGGTCGTGAAGCGTTCCTTGCCGCGCACCACGGTGACATCGACAGTCGGGTTGAAGCCGGGCAGCGGGATCACGTTGGGCACGCTGGCGGTGACGTGTACCGAGACCGTGGTGGCGGTGTCGGACTCGGTCACCGAGTAGCCGGTGACCGCGCCGGTACCGAGTCTGGCCAGGTACGTGTCCGCCGCCGCCTGCCCCGCTCCCCCGGGCGCCCCGTGGACGCTGGCGGCGCGGGCTCCGACGTGCGCCGCGGCGTCGGCCGCTTCCCGGGCGAAGTACCACAGCGCGAGCTGCGGTCCGGCCAACAGCAGCGCGACGATGATGGGGAACAGGATCGCGAACTCGACGCTGGATGAGCCCCGCTCGCTTCCGCGGCCGCGGTCTCGGCGGGATCCTGGACACGCGACCGGACCGCGCGGCGAGGGTGCCGCACGGTTCGGAGTACGCGCCTCGAGCATGGAACGGCTGCCGGTTCTACTGGAACAGCGATGTCTTGCTGGCCACGAAGGCGATGGCCGCCACGCTGACCGCGCCGCCCAGCGCGATGGCCAGGATGACCATGAACGCCTTCTCCGAGGAGTCCGAGCCTCGGTCGTCGGTGACCTGTTCGGCGCGCAGCCATGCCAGGACCGACAGGGCCATGACAGACAGGGCCGTGACGCACTGCGCCACGACGGCCTGGGCGCCCCGACGTCGGATGGTGAGCTGGAACATGGGAAGCCTCCCGGTTGGCGGTGCGGTCAGGACGAGATCCCGAACATGCGGAGCATGAACGGAACGAGCACGAACAAGGTCAGCCCGGTGACCAGCAGGGCCAGCGGGCGCGACATCCGCTCGCTGACCTGGTTGGCCTCGGTACGGGCGTCGGACAGCTCGGCGTGCCGAAGCGTGCGGGCGCTGGCGAGCAGGGTGTTGTAGACCGAGGCACCGTCGGCGGCCACTGCCGCGATGTCCGCAAGGTTCCGCAGCTCGGCGACCTGTAGCTCCTCGCCGAGGTCACGCAGCTCGCCCCACGGTTTGCGGCCGGACAGCGCTGCGCGGCGGATCGCGCGGCGCATGCGGACGAACGGCATGCTGCCCGAGATCTCGGCGGCCTCCTCCAGCGCCTGCTCCACTGAGCCCCGCGCCCGGCGTTCACCGGCCACCAGGGTGAGGAAGGACTCGAGATTGCTCCGGAACTCCACCCGCGCCTTGTCCGCCGCCTCACGGGCCTCGGCCGAGGGCAGGAACCATCCGACAGCGGCGATCCCCAGCCCGGTCGCGGCGGGCAGGACGAAGGGCACCGGAACGTCGAGCAGCACGAACACCAGGCCGAACAGCGACGGAGTGAGCAATCCGGCGAGTGCCAGGGTCAGCTTGCGGGCCGCGAGCTGAGCGCCGGTCCAGCCGATGATCGCCAAGTCGGCGTCCGAGACGCCCAGATGCCCGTCCAACGCCCGCGCCACCGGCACCGGCAGCCAGTCCCACCGGTCTCGAGTGGACGTCGTCACCGCCGACGCCGTTCGCACGGTCGGCTCGGCCGCCAACTGCTCCAGTGCGGCCACCAGTGACGGCGGCGCCGGACGCAGCGCACGGACCGCGAGTACGAGGCCGCCCGCGATGAGCATTCCGGCGAGGGTGGCCGTCTGCAGCCCGGTCACCGGTGCACCGGAGCCGGGTCGGGGTCGAAGAGCACCCGCGGGGGCTTGACCGGGTCGGACAACCGGCGCATCCACCCCAGCGACGTCGCGAAGATCGCCACCACCGCCAGCAGGGCGATCTGGCCGAACGGCGTCGAGTAGCCCGACAGGAAGGTCCGGGCGAACAGCGTCATCCCGACCACCAGCAAAAGGGTCACCACGACGATGGTGCGCATGTTCGACCGCGGCTTGACACGTTCGGCCTCCACCTCACGGACCATGCGAGAGCGGTCGTCGAGGTCGGCCGCCAGCGCGGTGAGCACCTCGGCGAGCCCCGGCCCGCCGTTGCGCTCCCGCAGGATGAGCACCATGGCGATCTTCTCGGCGGCCGGGTCGTCGATCTCACGGGCGAACTGACGCAGCGCCGTCTCGGTGCCCTGTGGCCCCATCCTGGTCACCAGGTTGGTGACCGCCGGGGCGATCGGCTCCGGCACCGAGCTCAGGGAGCGACGCAGCGCATCGCGCGTCGACCCGGCGGCGCCGGAGCTGATGAGGTCGGCCAGCCGCCGCGTCCAGTCCGCCAGCGCCTCGGACGTGGCGATCAGTCGCTTGGCTGCCTTGCCGCCGCCGAGCAGCTTCGGGATGAAGACGACACCGCCGGCAGCGCCCAGCGCCGCGGCCGGCCAGCCGGTGACCAGCAGGACGAGCACGCCGGCGGCCAGTGCGCCGAGGAACAGCGGAGTGGCTCCTCGCCGTGAGGACGAGCGCGCTGACGGCGAGCGCTCAGGCAGGAAGGAGACGCCGCGGACCGCGCCGACGACGCCGACGAGGCCGGCCGCGAACAGCAGTCCGGCCAGGGTCAGCAGCAGGCCACCGGCGGTCACGACGCACGCTCGCGGCGGCGGGGACCGGTGTGCCAGTCGGAGGCGCCTGGGCGCAGCCAGTTCAGGTCGAAGCCGACCGCGGTGAGCCGTTCGGCCAGTGACTCGCTGAGCATCCCCGACCCGGTGGCCTGGGCGCGCCCGTCCTCGGCGCGCGGCGCAAAGATCGGCTTGAGGTCCGGCCGACCAGAGTCGCCGATCGGGCCGAGTTCGTAGATGCCCGAGACGTACCGGGCGTAGTCCCGGTCGCGGTGCACGTGCACGACCAGGTTCAGGGCGGCCAGCGAGCGCAGAACCAGCTCCGGGGACGGCGCCGGATGTGCCTTCAGCGCGTTGATCAGCACCTTGTCGAACACGCCGTCGGCCGACGGCGAGTGGATCGTGCACATGACCGACGAGATGCCGCTGGTCGCGGCCTCCAGCAGATAGGTGACGTAGGCGCCGCGGACCTCCCCCACCAGCACCCAGGTCGGGGACGCACGCAGCGCCAGGTGCAGCGCATCCCCCATGTCGAACCCGCCTCTGCCTTCGGCGTTGGGCAGCCGGGACTCGAACGGACGGCACACCGCGTGCCGCCTGACCAGCTGCCGGCGGTCGGGATCCCACCGAGGCAGGTGTAGACCCAGCTCCCGCTCGTCCTCCACGGTGATGACCACGTTGCTCCACGGAATCGCGTTGCCCAGCGCGCGCAGCAGCGTTGTCTTTCCAACTCCCGGAGCCCCGCTGACCAGCGGCGACGCGCCGGCGAGGATCGCAGCATGCAGGAAGGCCCGCACCGATGAGTCGATCATGTTCATCGCGTGCAGGTCGTCGAGGCTCGGATCACTGAACCGGTGCACCCGGATCACCCCGGCCGGGCGCGGCAGCACGTCCATCGCCGCCTGTAGCCGGGCGCCCAGTTCAGTCACGCCCTTGAGCCGCACGTTCAGGATGGGGTTGGCCGAGGAGAACTCGCGGCTGGTCTGACCGTCGTCCGACCGTGAACCGATCGACCGCAGCAGCTGCTCGAGTTCCTCGTCACTGGAGGCGATCGCCGGCCCGGGCACCAGTTGGCCGCTGGCCATCCGCAGCATCGTCGGCTCGCAGCCCTCGAAGTGGATGTCCTCCACGTCATCCCGGGCCATCAGCGGAGCCAGTCGCCCCAGCCCGTCCAGCTCGGCCAGCACGGCCGCGAAGATCCTGTCCTCGGTGGTCACAGCCGGCGCCGGACGGCCGCGGTTGGCCTCGTGCAGCAGCCACTGGTCGTACTCGTCGCGGATCAACTTTCGGGTCAGCTCGCGTCGCGGGCCAGGGGCGTAGTTCCTGTCCTCCACCGTCAACCGGGTCGACACCCGGTCACGCAGCTCCACCACGACGCGGTACTCGGTGCTGGTGAGCTCCCTGGTATCGGCTGGCGTGGCGTCGACAGGCGCGTCCACCGCAGCCAGCGGCCCTGACGGCGGCAGCGGCGGACGCTCCCGGGCGGGCCGCGGCAGGTCGCGGGCGGCCGGGACTTCCAGCCGCGGCGACGCGGTGTCCTCGTTCCTCATCCGGCCACCGCCTCGGCGACACGGGACGCCTCCGTCGGACTGGTCAGCGTCTTGGCCAGGGACGACGCCGCGCGCAGCAGTGCGGACCGTTGCAGCGTCTTCGGGCTGACGGTTGCGCCGTCGGAGAGCGCCTGCGCTGCGGTCCGGTCGTAGGGCAACGTGCCGGCCAGCGGCAGGTCCAGCGCCTTGGCCACTTCGCCGGCGGAGTACGGCCCGTCCCCGACCACGAGTGCGCTGACCTTCGCCAGGTCACCGAGTTCGTGGCGCAGTCGTTGCGTCGCATCCTGCGCCGCGTGCACCGACCGCACGCTGGGCCGCACCGCCAGCAGCACCCGGTCGGCGGCCTGCAGCACCGGCCGACAGCCGCGCTCGGTCACCAGTCGTCCGGCGTCGACCAAGGCGTCCCGCCCGATCGATGCACTCGACGTGTGCAGGGCCGACGCCAGCCGCTCCCATGCCTCCGCGGTGAACGAGGTGCCCTGCGCGGCGGTCGTCACTCCCGGAACCAGCCACACCTGCGGCTGCTCGGGAAGCTGCACCGCATGCTGGGCGACCATCGTGGCGGCCTGCATCGCAGGGACACCCCGCCGGGCCGCCGTCGACCATGACAGCAGGCCCCGGTCGGCGCTGACCCGGCCAGCCAGCAGCCCCGGCGTCATGTCCCCGCCAGCCGGATCACAGTCGGCGACCAGCAATGGCCCGGGCCACGCCAGGGCCAACGCCCAGGTCGAGGTGGTCACCCCGGGCGCGGCCTTCCCCGAGGTCACGACGGTGAGCATCAGGTCACCGCCCCGCCGGCAGCAGGATCAACGCCAGGTTGCCGGTCGAGGCAAGCTCGGCCACCCGCACGCCGTCGTCGGCGCTGACCTGCACGTCGATCACGGTCACCTGTGTGGCCTGGTTGAGCGGCCCCACCTCGGCGACCGTCGCGTCGATC
The DNA here is from genome assembly GCF_900112815.1 of Blastococcus tunisiensis. Classification (GTDB taxonomy): domain Bacteria; phylum Actinomycetota; class Actinomycetes; order Mycobacteriales; family Geodermatophilaceae; genus Blastococcus_B; species Blastococcus_B tunisiensis. The sequence goes on along the minus strand of NZ_FOND01000003.1, from coordinate 304,394 downwards.
TGCTGATCGTGGGCACCGTCTGTGTCGGCAGACGGGGTACCGCTGCCACTGGTCGAGCCGGTGCTGCCGGGCGTCGCCACGATAAGCACCTGCTGGCCTGGGTTCAGCCCGCGGGCCGGGAACTGCCCTTCCTTCAATGGCAGGGCTACCAGCATCTCCCCCGCCGTGAACCCGCTGTCCGGGCCGACCTGGGCGCCGGTCAGCAGCTCTCCCCGGGTCAGTGGCACCTGGGCGACCATCCCGACGATCTGGGACCGCTGCGAGGCAGGGATCGGTGACAGGTTGGGATCCGACGTGACGTTCGCGACCGTCAGGTCCTCCGCGGTGATCGTCGAGCCCACTTGCACGTCGCGGGCGACCGCCAACACCTCCGTGCGCGCGGTCAACATCTGGCCGGCGGAGAAGGCCAGCAGACCCCCGAGCAGCACGACCAGCACGCTCAGGACCAGCGACTTGCGGCTGGCACGTCTCCTCGCCGCCGCGGTACGCACCGGAGGAGCCGGCGGCGGCGCCGCCTCTGGCGCCGGAGCCGGATGGCGCCCGGCCGCCGGCGACGCCATCCCGTTGACCCGCGTCGTCACCTGATCACCACCGACTGCACCTCCGCCACCGCGAACGTCGCGTTCGAGGTCGTCGTCAGATCCGGCAGCGTGCCGGTGGCGCCCGTCGACGACGTCCAGGTGACCGACCACTGGATGCCGTACGTCGCCGTCACGCGCCCAGCGGGCTGATGGATCGACGAGTGCGGGTACCGGTAATCACAGCCCGCCGGCGACGCGGTCCACACCCCGTCGCCCGGCTGCCAGGCCACACCAGGACCGGGGCAAGAAACCGCGGCAGCTCCATCGCCCGGCGTGAACGACAGCGCCGTCGGAGTCACGCTGACCTCGGCCCACACGCCTCCAGCCTCGGCACGCGCGGTCAACGTTCGGAACGATTCCGGGTCGGTCCAGAACCAGGTGTAGGCGTTGACGACCGTGAACGGTTGCCCGTCCTGCAGGGTTCCGGCCGGATACCGGCCCGTCGTCGGTGACGGCACCGTCAGGGTGCTCAACGCCTGTCGCGCGAGCTGTGCTGGATCCACCGCGGCTGGAGCCGCCGGCGGAGTCGCCGACCAGAAAGTGAAGCCGTTGGTACCGGGGAACGCCCCACCGCCGGTGTAAAAGAGGCAGCTGTAGATGGCCCCGTCCGTGCGACCGCCCCAGATGGGTGAGTCCTTCGGAGGCTGTTGGGCCATTGCCTCCGCGTAGCACTGCATGTCCTGCACCCACCACGCGTGGCCGTCTCGGCAGGGTATGACGGCACCGGAGGGGATGACCGTGCAAGCAGCCGCCGGCGTGCCGCCACCGCCGTCGGGCCTTGTCGCGGCCGGTGGGGACGCCGTCCCACGGTCATCCTCGGCCGTCTCGGCTCCGACCACACAGATGCCGTGCGAGTCGTACTGCTGGCAGGTCGCCGGATCAGCCAGAGCAGTTGGCGGGAGGACCAGCGAGACGCACACGCACAGCAGCGCACCCGTCAGGGCGAGGGCTACTCGTCGCATGACTCCGCCTGCCTGTTCGGAGCCTCGCTGACCCGCCACGACGACGTGTCCGGATAGTCCGGGTTCACCACGGTGAGTTGCTGGATGAGGTACCGCGGACGGTCGGGAGGCACGATCGACTGGCCGGTGGCATCGACCGCGCCGACCTGGCTCACGTCGACGCAGGCGGTGACGACAACGGTCGGGAAGGCAGGTGACGGCGAAGCGGCGGGACTGTTCGAGAGGTCGACGCTGACGGCAGACGCAGCCACCAGCTGCGACCGACCGGTCTGGCGGTAGCCCTGGGAGCGGAACTTGCCGATCGCCGTGGCCTGGGCCGTGGCTTCCGGAGCCACCGCGACCTGGTGGATCCCGTCGAGTGGGAGCGACGGGTCGAGGTACAGGTCGTCGATCGTCCCGAGGTAGTCCGGAACGAGGGCGACCGCCAGTGCCTGCGCTTCCTCGGCGCGGCTCGGAGTGGTCGGCGACGGGCTGGGCGCCTCGGAGGTCGACGTCCCGGAAGTCGGCGAACTCGACGAGCCGGGGTCGGACGACGGCGAACAGCCCGAGGCCGTCAGCGCCAGGAGCACTGCGGCTGCCCCCGCCGCCGCCCGCATCACCGTCACGCCTGATCACCTCCCAGCGCGTCATCGTCCGTCGACCGAGGTTGCCCTCCGTATTGAGCGGACACCTGACCGCCGTCGCCTTCCCACCCTTTCGGGTGACAGTTCGTCCCTGGGTCCGTCACTCGCCCTCCCCATCTGGGTGTATCGCGCGCTAATGACACGCTGCCGCACCGCAAGCTGGGGTGGCGCAGATATCCACAGGGTCGGCGCGGCGAGGATCAGGACGAGATCCCTGTGGAGGTCGAGGGTGGCCGCCAGCGGATGAACGACATGTGGATGGTCGCCTTGGTGGCGGGAGCGCTGGTCGGCGCCGCAGCTACGCCCTGGCTGACTGCGCACGGGCTCGCGCAGTTGGCGCGGATCGACGCTGCCCGTCCGGGCGTGGCGCTGACCAGCGCCGTCGCCGGCGGCGGGGCGGGAGCCGCAGCGATCGTGACGTCTTTCCGTGCGGGGACGTGGTGGCTGGTGCCTGCCCTGCTGGTCTGGGGATGCGCCTTGGTCGCCGCGGCGTCCTGCGATGCGGTAACCCAACGCATCCCGACACCACTGGTCCGGCAGGCCGCCGTCGGCACCGGCGTACTGCTGACCGTCGGCTTCACCGTGCACGGTGACTGGCTCGGCCTGCTCATCAGCGGCCTCGCTGCTGCGGCGGCGGGAGTCGTCCTGCTGTTGTGCTGGCGGTTCGCGGGAGCAGGGGTCGGTGACGTTCGCCTGGCTGTGCTCGGTGGTCTGGGTCTCGGACACGCCACGCATCGGGGCTTGTTGTTGGCCCTCGCCGCCTTCTCCCTGATCACCGTGACGCAGGTCGTGATCACCTTGATGCGCGGCGGGGACCGCCGGGATAACTTGCCCTACGGCCCTGCCCTCGCGGCGGGCTTTTTGCTCGCGGCCGCCCTCTGACTGTGACGTCCATCCGAAACGGTTGTCGGTGGGTTCCCCGAGCAGCATCTCTGGCACGGCAGCAGGGCGCCGGTCCCAACGGGGCGACTTCATCGCCACTTCCGTCACCGCGCAAGGCGCGTAGGACGAACTCGGCCACGCTGCTCCGGTGTCAGTCGCGGGTCTCTTCGGTTCCTGTGGCCGTGATCCCGCCTCGCCGCCGTGCGCGTCCCGCGTGCGGCTGTGGGCGCCGCGCCTTGGTTGACACGGCGTTGTCGAGTCGGGCTTCGGCTCTGCTGCGCTGCACGCGGGCTTCGTCGCGCGCCATGTTGCGCTCGCCGCGCAAATCGGCGAGTTCCTCGCGCAGTCGTCGGTTCTCCTCCTCGTGACGGGCACGCAGGTCGTCGACTCGCTGGTGGCCATGGGTCTTCTCGCGCTCAGCGTCGTGCATGGCGGCGTCCCGCTGGGCAGTCATCGCCGCCAGCTTCCCTCGTAGGTCGCTGACCTCGTCACGGAAGCCTGCGGCTTGCCGGTCAGCCTCCGCCAGGCTCCGACGTACCGATTCGACCGCATCCTCGGCACGGGCAGCGCGCGCCGACTCGGCGTCGGCCCGCTCGACAGCGTTGCGGGATCGCTCTTCCACCTCGGACTGCGCGACCGTCGCGGCTTCCGCTCGTCGAATCGCAGCGTCGCGGTCGCCGTGTGCCTCGACCAGCCGCGCCTCGACGACGGTCAGCTTTCCCGCGAGATCGATCAACTTCGCGGCGGACCGCTTTCGCTCTGCGTCGACGGCCGCGAGGGCGTTGGCCAGCTCGGCGTTCAGGCTGTCTCGCTCGGTCTCGGCCTCCGTTAGCTGCTGGCGAGCCTCTTCGAGCCCGGTACGGAGCTGCTCGCTCAGGGCAGAGGCCTCCTCCGCAGCGGAGTCAGCCTCCGCGCGCTCGGCCTGGGCGCGCTGTTGCGCTTGCTCGGCCCGGCTGGCGCGAGCCGCGGCGGTCGCCACCTGCTCTGCCGCCTCGCTCGTCACAGCTTCGATCTGTAGCTCGGCGGCCTCCGGATCGGCCACCGTCCGCAGCTCCTCGAGCAACCCTTTCAGCTGCTGATTCAAGTGCTCGATCATGCCGGCGACCTGGCCGTGCAACTCACTTGCCCGCTGTCGCGCGGCATCGATCGGCCGGTGCTCGATCCCGGAAGCGTGCTCGGACTGTTCCGTGCGCAGCCGGCGACGGGCGTGCCAGGCGGCGGTCCGGTTGTGCGCGCTGTCGTCGCAGTACTCCGGCGGGCGGCCTGCCCCGGACTGCGAGGCCGCCGCCGGACGACGGCAGCCGGGAAAGCGGCAGATACGGCGTTCCGTGTCGCTGTCAGTCGGCTGACTCATAACGTAAAGCTGCACCGACATTATGACGACGGAACGCTTTCAGGCAGATCTGTGGACAGTGAGCCGCCATCCACATCACCACTGGCTGCTCGGCGCCTTCATCTCTTCTACCGCGACTACGGCCGTCGGGACGGCGTCACGTTCCTCGCCCGGCATCTCTGGTTCGGCCTGGTCGCGGGCGACCGTCTACGCGCTCTTGGACCCTGGCCTCGGCGTCGACGCCGCACTATGAGGCGCCGCACACCGCGCTCGGATACGAAGGCATGCTGTACCCACCGGAGCCGCTCAGCTCGAGCACTCAGGGACATCGTTCGAAGGTCCGGGAGGACGCATGCCACGAGTCGAGCCGCTGCCACGCGAGTCGCTGCCGCAGTACGAAGACACCTTCCGCGCTGTGGAGGCGGCGCTCGGTGTGCTCCCCAACAGCACACTGACGATGGCTCGCCGACCGGAGATCATGGAGGCCTTCGCCCGGCTCAACGCCGTCGCCATGGCCGAGGGCGAGGTCGGCGGAGTCCTGAAGCAACTCATCGCCACTGTGGTCTCGAGCGCGGCGGGCTGCGCCTACTGCCAAGCGCACACCTCCCACGTCGCCGAACAGCGGGGCGCCGACGCCCGCAAGCTCGCCGCGGTCTGGGACTTTGAAGCCAACCCGCTGTTCACCGACGCCGAGCGCGCGGCATTACGTGTCGCACGGGGCGCCGGCCTGACCCCCAACGCGGTCACGGATGAGGACATGGCCGAACTTGCGCGCTACTTCAGCGATGACCAGATCGTCGAGATCGTCGCCGTGATCGCCAACTTCGGCTTCCTCAACCGATGGAACGACACCATGGCCACCCAGCTCGAGCGCTCGCCCCTCACCTGGGCCACCGACCATCTCCAGGAGCACGGCTGGAAGGCCGGCAAGCACGGCGAGGACTAGTGCCGCGCCCGGCAACGTTCGCCCCGAAGGCAGCTTTTCTGCACCCGCGTGTCCCCCGCGGGAGGCACAGCAGATCCGCGAGTGGACGCATCGGTGCAACCATGGTTGCATCCGTGCGTGTCGCAGATTCCGGTTGAGCGACCCGGCCCCAGCGAGTGGGTACTGCTTTCCTACCGGCTGCCGCGCGAGCCGTCGGGACCACGGACCACGCTGTGGCGCCGGCTGAAGCGCCTTGGGGTAGCACAGCTCGGTGACGGTCTGGTCGCGCTGCCGGCCGACGCGCGGACCCGGGAACAGCTGGAATGGCTGGCTGGCGACGTGGCGGAGGCCAGCGGGACCGCGGGACTGTGGGTGGCCAGGCCCGCCTCGGCGGCACAGGAGCGGGAAGTGGCGGCGGGGATGGCCGCCGCCCGGGCACAGGAGTACTTGGCGGTGGCCAAGCAGTGCCGCGGGGCCGCCGCAGCCGAGCCCGCGGACCGGGTACGCGCACTTCATCGCGCGCGGGCCGAGTGGCGAGCGGTCAACCGGCGGGACTTCTTTCCGCCGCCAGAGCGGGAGGTGGCCGCAGCGGCGCTGCGCGAACTCGCGGCCGTCGTCGCAGGGGCGGCCGATAGGCCGACCCCCGTTCAGGTGTCGGAGCCGGCGCCGTGAGGTGGGCGACCCGAGCCGGGGTGCACATCGACCGCGCCGCCTGCGCCTGGTTGATCCGCCGCTTCCTCGACCACGAGGCCGAGTTCGTCTTCGTCGCCGACCCCGCCGACGTGCCGCCTGATGCGACCCCCTTTGACATGCGCGGCGTCGATCTGGGCCACCACGGCGGTGACTGCTCCTTCGAGACCATCCTGCGCCGCCACGACCTCACCGACCCGGTGCTCTGGCGGATTGCCGAGGCCGTGCACGAGGCCGACCTCGACGACGAACGCTTCGACGCCCCCGAGGCCGCCGGCCTGGACGTTCTCCTGCGCGGTCTGACGATGATCGGTACTGACGAGCAGACCCTCACCGTCTCCGGCCCCGTCTTCGACGGGCTCTACGAGTACCACCGCCGCCGCCTGCTGCTCGGCCGCGAGCCGGCCTGACCCCAAGGAAGCTATGGACCGCGACGCCCGCACCGAGCAGGACCCCGCACCCCCGACCCCGGCAGCACTTACGGGACACGAACCCTCGGCTACGCGACCGCAGGCGCAGACGGTAGTGCCCTTCGGCACCGCGGTGCGCGCATGGTTCGCGATCTCGCTGCAGACCTTCGGCGGCCCGGCCGGCCAGATCGCGGTCATGCAGCGCACGCTGGTAGACGAGAAGCGGTGGATCGGTCAGCGCCGGTTCCTGCACGCGATGAACTACTGCATGTTGCTGCCCGGCCCGGAGGCCCAGCAGTTGGCCACCTACGTCGGCTGGCTGCTGCACGGGACCCGCGGCGGGCTGCTAGCCGGCGGCCTGTTCGTCCTCCCCGGTGTCATCGCCCTGCTGGTGCTGTCGGCCATCTACGTGGCCTTCGGCTCCACGACCGCCGTGCTGGCGGTCTTCGCCGGGCTGGCGCCGGCGGTGCTCGCGATCGTCGCGCAGGCCGTCGTCCGAGTCGCCAAGCGCGCCCTGAACAGCCGCGTCCTGGTCGTCATCGCCGTGCTCGCCTTCCTGGCGCTGGCACTGTTCGGCGTCCCGTTCCCGGTCGTTGTCGCGCTCGCCGCGCTGGCCGGCTGGGCGCTGGCCCGCTGGCGGCCCTCGGCCCTGCCGCAGAAGGGCAAGGCCGATGCCGCCGAGACCGGGCCGTCCCCGGTCATCTCCGACGACGTCCTGCACACCGAGCCCCCCACGACGCGGCGCACGTTCAAGGTGCTGCTCGTCGGCCTGCTCGTCTGGGGAGTGCCCCTCGCCGCGGTCGCGGTGCTCACCGGCGCGCACAGCGTCTTCACCCAGCAGGGACTGTTCTTCTCCGGAGCGGCAGTGGTGACCTTCGGCGGCGCCTACGCGGTGCTGGCCTACGTCGCCCAGCAGGCGGTGCAGGTCTACGGCTGGCTGGCCCCCGGAGAGATGGTCCGCGGGCTGGCCCTGGCCGAGACCACGCCCGGGCCGCTGATCATGGTCGTGCAGTTCGTCGCGTTCCTCGGGGCCTACCGCGACCCCGGGAGCCTGGACCCGTGGGTGGCCGCCGTCCTGGCGTCGCTGCTGGTCACCTGGGTGACTTTCGTGCCGAGCTTCTTGTTCGTTCTGCTCGGCGCCCCCTACATGGAACGGCTGCGCGGCAACCGGTCGCTGTCCGCCGCTCTCACCGGCATCACCGCCGCCGTTGTCGGCGTCATCGCCAACCTGGGCGTCTACTTCGCGATCCACACGCTGTTCTCCGACACGGTGCGGATGGACCGAGCGATGCTGAACCTGGAACTGCCAGACCCGGGCACGCTGCGCCCTGTCGCCGTGGTAATTGCCGTCGTTGCCGCGATCCTGCTGTTCCGGGTCAAGTGGTCGGTGCTACGAACCCTGGGCGTGTGCGCGGTCCTCGGCCTCGTCGCTGCCCTGGTCGGCCTGCCTGTCGCCTGACCGTCCCCCTCACTTCAAGGGGACTGTGACCGCGCTGCATCGGCAGGGCGAAGGTTGGCGGCCGCGGTACTAGGTCGGCCGCTGCGGCATCGGCCCGGCGGCATGGGGCCGGGCCGAGCAGCGACAGGGCCCTCGCCGTACGGGCCGCAGCCGAGCAGGAACGCGTTCGCCGTCTCCCATGAGAGCCGGCGGGCCTCCCGCACCATCGCGGCGCCCCTCCACCACGCAAGTGGTGGCGGGCGGCCGGTGCGGATCTACGAGTTGGACCACTGCCGCGGTGTAGCCGCGCTCGGGTGGCTGATCGGCGGGAAGGGCGCCCCGGCCGTCTTTGGAGCCCCCGCTGGTCCGTCCGTTGCCGCCGCAGAAGTCCCGGTGCGGTCGCGTCGGGTTCGCAGTCTCCCGCCGATACGCGACCGCGGACGAGCTGTCGATACCTGGGCCTACCTTGCGCTGTGAGCCCACCCGGCCCGCGTCACTAACCCCCAGAGGAGCGCGCCTTGGAGAATCCCGATGACCTGCTGACCACGGCCGAGGTTGCCCAGATCATGCGCTCCCCCATCTCCACGCTGAGGTACTGGCGGCACCTCGGCACCGGGCCGCACAGCTTCCGTGTGGGGCGTCGCGTGGTCTACCGGCGCGCTGACGTGACCGCGTGGCTGCATGAGCAGGCGGAGGCAGGGCGCGCCGATCGAGCGGGGTGAGCGGCGGGAGTCAGCGCCGCCCCCCCGCCGTGCCAGGACTTCACGGCGATGACAGCTCAACGGTTCAGCACCCGCGCCGCCTCCGCGCTGACGACCTGCCGGCCGAAGTAGACGTCGAGCGTCATGGACGGGTTGGCGTGGCCCAGCTGGTCGGCCACCTGGCGCGGACTGAGGCCGGCCTCGTCGAGGCGCGTGGCGACGGTCTTGCGGAAGGTGTGCGAGGTGACCCACGACCAAGGCCCCTCCTCGCAGCGGATGCGTCGCCCGCCTGCCCCGGCCCTGAAGGAGCCGTCCTCGTCGAGCTGATAGCCCGTTCCCCCGCAGGTCTCGCACTCGAACGAGTCGAGCAACTGGCGGAGGTCTCCTGAGACGTTCGACGGATCCCGCAGGGCGCCGGCCAGCGGCGGAGGGAAGACGACCTGAGTGTCCGTCTGCCGGCGAGAACTCGCCCGCCGGTCCTCCAGCATCCGGACAGCGAACTCGGGCAGCGCGATGATCCGCCAGCCAGCGGTGGTCTTCGGCCGCGGCTGGACCGTCAGCCCGGCGCCTGGAACGCGGACGACGGTGGCATTCACCTCCCAGGTTCCGGCCCCGAGGTCGAGGATCGGCTTGCCGTCGCCGTTGCTCCCGTACCGCAGAGCCAGCGCTTCGCCGATCCGGCAGCCGGTGGCAAGCATCCAGTCGACGAGGTCGGGCAGGTCGAGCTCGACCGCGCGGTCGCTGGTCCGGAACAGCTCGACGAGTCGTCCGGTCTCTGCCGCCGCGAGTGCGCGCGGGGGCCGCTTACCACTGCTGATCTTGGCGGTCGAGTCACGCACCGGATTCACCGCGACGGCGCCGTCCTGGATCGCCAGCGCGAACATCCCGGAAAGGCACGCCCGCGCCGTCTTGGCCGCCCCCGGTCCGCTGCTCTTGGCGATGGCGGCCAGCGCCCGGCTGACCACGCCGGACGTCACCTCGCGGATGCAGAGCTGACCGAAGGCCGGCTTGACCTGTTTGTTGACCACTGACCTGTAGGTGCGCTGCGTTCCGGTCGACCAGCCGTGGTCGGCCTCGATCCACGCATCGGCCAACGTGGCCATTCGTGTGGCGGCGGTGATCGCGCCGACGCCACCGGGCGCCTGGCGGCTGGTGAGCTCGACCTTCAGCGCCCGCTCGGCGGCGGCGCGCGACGGACCCACCTTGGACACCAGCCGGACTCGGCCGTCGAAGTCGCGAAACTTCGCACGGGCCTTGACCTGGCCGTTCGGCTGCGCGATGAACAGGACCTTGCCGTACGTGCCGAGCGGGAGCGGTGGCCGGCCCACAGCATCCTCCTCATCCGTTTTGGATGCCTAAAGGATGCCCGACCGTTGCAGGTGACGCCATGAGAAAGGGCCTCAACCAGACAATTCGCTGGTCAAGGCCCTCGTGGAGCTCCCCCGATTGGACTCGAACCAATAACCCTGCGATTAACAGTCGCATGCTCTGCCAATTGAGCTACGGGGGACGAGCGGGTACGACCCGCTGGCCCGACGAGACTACCGCACGGCCGACGGCCTCCCGGGACCGCCTCGCTCACCTCTCGCGTGGCGCGCGGCACAGGTAGCGTGATCATCGTTCTCGCTCGATCGTCTGCGGAGGTACTCGTGGCCAAGCTCTCCTTCCTCGCCGGATTCGGCGCCGGCTACGTCCTCGGCTCGAAGGCCGGCCGCGAGCGGTACGAGCAGATCCGCCGCGGCTGGGAGCACGCGAAGGACGACCCGCGCCTGCAGAGCATCGCCGGCGTCGCGCAGGCCAAGGCCGACGACGCGCTCTCCTCGCTGCGCACCCGGATGGGCAGCGAACCGCCGCGCTGAGCAGCCGCCGTGTTCAGTCGACCCGGTCGGCGGCGACCAGGTCGGCCAGCTTCTGCCGGGCGGCCTCCCGGGCGACCGGATCGCTGCGCCGCTCGTCGTCGTCGAAGACGACGGTCCACTCGCGCGCCTCCTGACCGGGGATCCGGCGGGCCACCAGCAGCACCCCTCCCCCGCCGGGCAGCGGGGCGCGCCGGCTGGCCACGATGGTCTGGTCCACGCGGCGGCGGACGACGGCCGGCAGGTCACCGGCCTCGGTGAGCACGTACCGCTGCTGCGGCTGCCGCGCCTGGACGCCGGGCTCCACCTCGGTGAGCGCGGTGACGAGGAAGCGGCCGCCGCCGTCCGGGGTCGCCGACCAGCGCGCCTCCGCGATCTCGTGCCAGCGCAGCACCGCGGCGTCCTCGACCGAGGTCACCACCGCCGGCACGACGCTCAGGCCGCGGGAGGTGGCGACCAGCCAGCCCTCCTCGCCCGCCAGCGTGCCCCACGCCAGCACCCGCTCGTCGGGATCCGGCGAGGCCAGGACGGCGACCCGCACGGGCTCCGGCGGCCGGGCGAACCGGCGCCTGATCGTGTCGAGGAGGCTCACGGGGTCAGCCCGCCCGTCGCCCGCTTGCGCAGCGAGATCGCCAGCTGCTCCAGGTCCATGAGCTGCTTGAACGCCTTCATGTAGTCGTCGGAGGACTCGACCGGGTTCATCCGCTGCAGCTTGCCCTTCACGGTCGCGATCTGCCGGACGGTGTAGATCTCCTGCAGCCGGGCCATCAGCGCGTTGACGTAGTGGGCGTCGCCCTCCCCCACCGTCCGCATGGGCTCGACGGCCAGCGCGGTCAGCTGGGCACGGGCGGACTCCCGAGAGCAGTGCGCGGTGAGCTGCTCCAGCCAGGCCGCACCGGTCACCGTCGCGCCCGCGGCCCCTCCGGCGGCGGCCACGGCGGCGGCCACGGCCGCGTAGTCGGGGTCGGTGTACGCGTCGGGCGGGACGGCGTCGAAGGACGGGCCCGCGACCTCCGGGACCTGCAGAGCCGCCTTGACCGCCTCCCGCTCGATCTCCACCGCGACGTCGTCCGGGCTCTTCTGCGGCACCCGGGCCCGCGGGCGGCCGCGACCCGACTGACCGTCGTTCCCGGACAGCCGGCGCAGCCGCTCCATCACGTCGGTCTCGTCCGGCAGGCCGAGCAGCCCCGCCAGCCGACGGGCGTAGGCCGGGCGCAGGGCGTGGTCCTTGATCTGGGCGAGCAGCGGCGCCGTCTTCTCCAGTGCGTGCACCCTCCCCTCGACGGTGTCGAGGTCGTAGCCGGCCAGCGTCGTCTTGAGCACGAACTCGATCAGCGGGGTGCGCCGGGCGACGAGGTCGCGGACGGCGGCGTCCCCGTGCTCCTGGCGCAGCTCGCACGGGTCGTGCCCGTTCGGCTCGACGGCGACGAACGTCTGGCCGACGAACCGCTGGTCCTCGGCGAAGGTCTTCATGGCCGCGGCCTGGCCCGCCGCGTCGCCGTCGAAGGTGTAGACGACCTCGCCGCGGAACTCGTCCTGGTCCATCAGCAGCCGGCGCAGCACGCTGATGTGCTCGCCGCCGAACGCCGTGCCGCAGGAGGCGACCGCCGTCGTGACGCCGGCCAGGTGGCAGGCCATCACGTCGGTGTAGCCCTCGACGACGACGGCCTGGTGCCGCTTGGCGATGTCGCGCTTGGCCCGCTCGATGCCGTAGAGCACGGTGCTCTTCTTGTAGAGCGGCGTCTCGGGGGTGTTCAGGTACTTCGGGCCCGGGTCGTCGTCCATCAGCTTGCGGGCGCCGAAGCCGATCACGTCGCCGGTGATGTCGCGGATCGGCCAGACCAGCCGCCGGTGGAAGCGGTCGATCAGCGTGCCGCGGGAGGACTCCTTGGCGAGGCCACCGGTGACCAGCTCGGCCTGGCTGAAGCCCTTCGCGCGCAGGTGCCGGGTCAGGGCGTCCCAGCCGCCGGGGGCGAAGCCGCAGCCGAAGTCCAGGGCCACCTGACGGTCGAAGCCACGCTCGGCGAGGAACTGGCGGGCGGGCGCTGCCTCCGGCGTGCCCAACTGCTCGGCGAAGAACGCCGCGGCGGCGGTGTTGGCGGCGACGAGGCGGGCCCGCTGGCCGACGTTGGCCCGGTCGGGCGCGCCGGTCGCGCGGCCGCTGTCGTCCTCGTAGTGCAGCTCGACATTCGCGCGGCCGGCCAGCAGCTCGACGGCCTCGGAGAACGACAGATGGTCGATGTTCTGCACGAAAGAAATGACGTCGCCGCCGACCCCACATCCAAAACAATGGTAGAGATTTCGCGTGGGAGTCACCTGGAAAGAAGGTGATTTCTCGTCGTGGAACGGGCACAGCCCCTTCAGGCTGCCGCCGCCGGCGCGCTTGAGCTGCAGGTGCTCCCCGACGATCTCGTCGATCTTCGAGCGCTCGCGGACCAGTGCGATGTCCGCGGCCCGGATGCGTCCCCGGCCGGCCATCAGCTGCCCCCGGCCACGGCGCCGGCGGTCACGGCAGTCATCGCGGCGGTGTTCCGGCGACGGATGACGAGCTCGAGCCAGAGCAGGAAGACCTGGTGGTCCAGCGGTATCGCGGGCTCGGCATCGAGGGTCGGCCGCGGCGACCAGCCGCCGCTGGAGCCGCTGACGGCGACCTGCCGGCCGCCGGACAGGAACCGGTGGGTGCCCTTCCAGACCGAGCCGCTCTCCACCTCGACCCGGGTGCCCTCGAGCTCCACCGTCCAGGTGCCCTTCCAGGAGGACACCTTCCTGGCGCGAACCCGGGCGGACCCCTCGGGCTCGGCGGCCCGTCGTCCGGTCAGCTCACCCTTGTGGCGGCTGAACACCCACTCGCGGTCGCCGATCCGGGCCGTGGCCGAGTCCTTCCAGTTCGAGGCGGCAAGGGCTGCGACGACCACGCCGTCCCGCAGCACGGGAGCCACTCCCGTGGGGGTCCCGGCGGTACCGGGCTTGCCCAGCTCGAGCACGGATCCTCCTCAGCCGATCCCGGGCGCCCCGGCGACGCTCTCGCCGGTCGCGCGGTAGAGCAGGTACGCAGCAGTCTCCCGCACGATGTAGCGGAGCTGGGTGGCGCGGGTCTGCACGGCCGGGCCTTGCCGGGTGGGTGAGCTCTCGGCCTCGATGCCGGCGTCCTCGGCCATCCGCTCGGCGCGCATCGCGTGCCAGGGGTCGGTGACGACGACGGCGCTGCCCCAGCCGCGCTCGTCGAAGGCCGCCGCCACCACCCGCATGCTCTGCAGGGTGTCGACACCTTGCTCCACGGCGAGCAGGGCGTCCTCCGGCACACCGGCGTTCGCCAGGTACTCACGGCCCGCCTCGGCCTCGGTGAACTCGTCGCCCTCCGCCCGGCCGCCCACGGTGACGATCCTGGGAGCCACGCCCTGCTCGTAGAGGGCGATCGCATGCTCCAGCCGCGCCTCGAAGATCGACGAGGGCACGCCGTTGTACTGCGCCGAACCCAGCACGACGATCGCGTCGGACTCCGGGCGCGAGTCCTGCCGGGCGTTCCACCAGATCGCCAGCCCGGTCGAGCCGACCAGCAGCACGAGGGCGAGGACGGCGGCCCCGGCCACCCGGTTCAACAGGTTCCCGATGCGCACCCCCACGCGTCATGGGTACCACGCGGAGCCGACACCGCGACGCCCCCGGGGACGAGGCGTCGTACGCGTCCGGTGCACCGGCTCACGAGCCGGCGCGGTCCCCGCCCAGCGCGGCCCGCCCGGCCTCGAGGCGGGCGACCGGCACCCGGAACGGGGAGCAGGAGACGTAGTCCAGGCCGACGTCGTGGAAGAAGTGCACCGAATCGGGGTCGCCGCCGTGCTCGCCGCAGATGCCGAGCTTCAGGTCCGGGCGCGCGGTGCGTCCGGCCTCCGCGCCGATCTGCACGAGCCGGCCCACGCCCTCGCGGTCCAGCGACTCGAACGGCGAGACCCCGAAGATGCCCTTGTCCAGGTACTGGTGGAAGAACGCGGCCTCGACGTCGTCCCGGGAGAAGCCCCAGGTCATCTGCGTGAGGTCGTTGGTGCCGAAGGAGAAGAACTCGGCGTACTCGGCGATCTCGCCCGCGGTCAGCGCGGCCCGCGGCACCTCGATCATCGTGCCGATCAGCGCGGTGATGTCGACGCCCTCGGTCCGGCAGACCTCGGCCAGCACCCGCTCGGACTCCTCGCGGATCGCCTCCAGCTCCTGGACGGCGCCGACCAGCGGGATCATGATCTCCGGCCGCGGGTCGCCCCCTGCCTTGCGCCGCTCGCACGCCGCCTCGCCGATCGCGCGCACCTGCATCGCGAACAGGCCCTGCACGACCAGCCCGAGCCGCACGCCGCGCAGGCCGAGCATCGGGTTCGACTCGTGCATGCCCCGGACGGCGGCCAGCAGCCGCAGGTTGCCCTCGTCCGGCTCCCCCCGCTCCTCGGCCACCGCGACGCGCACCGAGAGCTCGGTGAGGTCGGGCAGGAACTCGTGCAGCGGCGGGTCGAGCAGCCGGACGGTCACCGGCAGCCCGTCCATCGCCTCGAAGATCTCCAAGAAGTCCTGCTTCTGCAGCGGCTCCAGGGCATCGAGGGCGGCCTGCCGCTCCTCGTCGCCGTCGGCCAGGATCAGCTTCTCCACCAGCTTCCGGCGGTCGCTGCCGAGGAACATGTGCTCGGTGCGGCACAGCCCGATCCCCTGCGCGCCGAACCTGCGGGCGCGGGCGGAGTCGTCGGGGGTGTCGGCGTTGGTGCGCACGTCGAGCCGCCGGGTCTCGTCGGCGTGGGTGAGGATCCGGTGGACGCTGCGCACCAGGTCGTCCGCCTCGTCGGAGTCGGGCGCGATCTCTCCCTCGAAGTACCGCACGACCGAGGAGGGCTCCACCGGCACCTCGCCCAACCACACCCGGCCGGTCGAGCCGTCGATGGAGATGACGTCACCCTCGGCCACCTCGGTGCCGTCGGGCGCGGTGAACTTCTTGTTCTTGGTGTCGACCAGCAGCTCCTCGGCGCCGCACACGCAGGTCTTGCCCATCCCCCGCGCGACGACGGCGGCGTGCGACGTCTTGCCGCCGCGGCTGGTCAGCACGCCCTGGGCGGCGATCATCCCTGAGAGGTCGTCGGGGTTGGTCTCCCGGCGGACCAGGATGACGTCCTCCCCGCGGTCGGCCCACTTCGCCGCGTCCGCGGAGGAGAAGACCGCTTTGCCGACGGCGGCGCCCGGCGAGGCGTTCATGCCCTGGGTGAGCTGCGTGGCGTCCCCGCCCTCGACGAAGCGCGGGAACATCAGCTGGGCGAGCTGGTCGCCGGTCACCCGGCGGACGGCCTCGTCCATGTCGATGAGGCCCTCGTCGACCAGCTGGGTGGCGATGACGAACGCCGCCCCCGCCGTCCGCTTGCCGACCCGGGTCTGCAGCATCCAGAGCTTGTTGCGCTCGATGGTGAACTCGATGTCGCACAGGTCGCGGTAGTGCGACTCCAGCCGGGACATCGTCGTCATCAGCTCGTCGTAGGCGCCCTTGTCCAGGTCCTCCAGGTCGGCCAGTGGCACCGTGTTGCGGATGCCCGCGACGACGTCCTCCCCCTGGGCGTTCTGCAGGTAGTCGCCGTACACGCCCTGCGCGCCGCTGCCCGGGTCCCGGGTGAACGCGACGCCGGTGCCGGAGTCGCTGCCCAGGTTGCCGAACACCATGGAACAGACGTTGACGGCGGTGCCCGCGTCGCTGGGGATGCGCTCGCGCCGGCGGTAGATGATCGCGCGGTCGGAGTTCCACGAGTCGAAGACGGCGTTGATCGCCATGTCCATCTGCTCGCGCGGGTCCTGCGGGAAGTCATGATCGGTGTGCTCGCGGACGATCGCCTTGAACCGGTCGACGACGTCCCGGAGGTGGCCGGCGTCGAGGTCCAGGTCGGACTCGGTGCCCTGTTCGGCTTTCGCCGCGTCGAGGGCCTCGTCGAACAGCTCGCCGTCGATGTCGAGCACGGTCTTGCCGAACATCTGGATCAGCCGGCGGTAGGAGTCCCAGGCGAAGCGCTCGCTGCCCGACTGCTGCGCCAGGCCCTGCACCGACTCGTCGTTGAGACCGACGTTGAGGACCGTCTCCATCATCCCGGGCATGGAGGCCGCCGCCCCCGAGCGCACCGACACCAGCAGGGGGTCGCCCGGATCACCGAGGGCCTTGCCCATCGCCTTCTCCAGGGCGGCGAGGTGCTCGCTGACCTGCGCGTCCAGCTCCGGCGGCGTGCCGCCGTTCTCCAGGTAGTAGCGGCAGGCGTCGGTGGTGATGGTGAACCCGGGCGGGACGGGCAGCCCCAGGTTGGTCATCTCGGCCAGGTTGGCGCCCTTGCCGCCCAGCAGGTCCTTCTGGTCCTTGCTGCCCTCGCTGAAGTCGTAGACCCATTTCGTCCCGGCCACCGCGCACCTCCGCATCCGTCCGCCTTCCGGCGGGCCCGTCCCCCGGGGACGGCGACGCCGTGTCGGACAAGACGTCATAAACGTCCCATGGAGGTAGGCGTCGATCGTGACGGACAACGGCGGCCGACGCGACCCCTCGCCCGGTGACGCGGATCACGATCACCGATGTGGGCAATCAGCCCCCGGCGGCGATCCCGCAGACGCGCAGCCCGTCCTGGCCGACGACCGTCAGCTCGACCGTGGCGCCGTCCGACCACTCCACCGGCACGAGGCGGGCGTCACCGTCCTCGACGGGCGTGCCGATCCGCGCGGTGCCCTCGCCCAAGTACGTGGCGGCGACGTCCTCCGGTGCCAGCCGGGCCTGCTCCTCCACGCAGAGGAGCTCGTAGGCGACCTCGAGGTCGTCCTGCGACAGCGCCTCGACGAAGACGCCGGCGACCTCGCGCGCCTGGTCGGCGCCCGAGCCGCGCAGGAGGAGCGTCATCGCCACCATGAGGACGGCGAAGAGGACGGTGCCGCCGAAGATCAGCACCAGCCATTTGCCCGACCGCTGGGGGGCGCCGGTGTGCAGCGGCTCCGGTCCGTCGTCGTAGAGGAACGGGCCGGTCGTCATCCGCCGCTCACTTCCAGCTCGGCGCCCGCGGGCGGGTGTGGGTCGTCCCGGTCGGTCAGCCAGCCCTCGGGCAGGGCCACCGGCCGGGGCGTGCTGGTGCGCCCCCGCGGTGCGCCGAGGACGGCGGCCGGATAGGGCTGGTCGGGGATGCCGGCGAGCAGCCCGGCCAGCTCGTCGAGGCCGCTCACCATCGCCAGCGCGCGGCGGGTCTCCGAGCCGACCGAGAAGCCCTTGAGGTACCAGGCGACGTGCTTGCGGAAGTCGGTGCAGCCGTGCACCTCGCCCTGCTCCTCGCTCAGCAGCGTGGCGTGCCGGTGCATGATCGCCGCGACCTCGGCCATGGTCGGCAGGGCCCGGCGCGGCGCCCCGGTGAACGCGGCGGCCAGGTCACCGAACAGCCAGGGCCGGCCGAGGCAGCCCCGCCCGATGACCACGCCCGCGCAGCCGGTCTCGGCGACCATGCGCAGGGCGTCGTCGGCCTCCCAGATGTCGCCGTTGCCGAGCACCGGGATGTCGACCGCCTCGACGAGCCGCGCGATCGGCGCCCAGTCGGCGGTGCCGCTGTAGAGCTGGTCGGCGGTGCGCCCGTGCAGCGTGATGGCGGCGGCGCCCTCGTCCTGGGCGATCCGGCCCGCGTCGAGGTAGGTGACGTGGTCGGCGTCGATGCCGATGCGGGTCTTGACGGTGACCGGCACGTCCTTCGCCGCGCGCACGGCCTCGCGGACGATGTTCCGCAGCAGCACGCGGTGCCAGGGCAGCGCCGAGCCCCCGCCCTTGCGGGTCACCTTGGGCACCGGGCAGCCGAAGTTGAGGTCGATGTGCGCCGGCCGGGTGCCGGCGACCCCCTCGTCGACCAGCATCTCCACGGCCCGGCCGACGGTGGCCGGGTCGACGCCGTAGAGCTGCACGGAGAAGGCGTCCTTCTCGTCGGCGGTCGCCCGGATCATCCGCAGCGTCTTCTCGTTGCGCTCGACCAGGGCCCGCGTGGTGATCATCTCGCAGACGTAGAGGCCCGCCCCGAACTCCCGGCACAGCGTGCGGAACGCCGGGTTGGTGATCCCGGCCATCGGCGCGAGCACCACCGCGGGGTCGACCGCGAGCGCACCGAGCTTCAGCGGCGGCAGGGCAGCCGTCGTCGTCGGCTCGAGCGTCGTGGTCACGCCACCCAGAGTAGGTGCCGTCGATCAACTCCCGAGAAGCCCCGGGCGCTGGTGGTGAGCCGCGCTGGCCGATGGTGAGCCACGCCGTGGCGCGGCTCACCATCAGGGGAAGCGGCGACGCCGAAGCCTTCCGACAATCCCGAGGCCATCCGAGGAACCCGGACCCGGGTCCGTCCACGACCGGGTGCGCTGTCCACAGATCATGGGCGACCGTGTCGGTCCGGACCCACTGTCCCGCACCGTGCGTCCGTGCCTCCGACAGTCGCTGTCCCCCTCGCCGTCGACGAGCCCGTCCGCCGCCGGCTGGGCATCTTCACCACCTCCGACCTCGCCGACCACGGGATCGGTGAGAGCGAGATCCGCACCGCCGTCCGCGACGGGACATGGGTGCGGCTGCGCACCGGCGTGTTCGTGACCGCAGCCGACCTCGCCGAGGTCGAACGGACCGGCCGCCGTCCGGGACTGGACGCTCTCGCCGTGACGGTCGGCTTCGACCGGCGCTCCACCGTCCTCAGTGGTGGCACCGCGGCCTGGGTCTGGGGCCTGCCGCGGCCGCGGACGGCGACCTCGACGGTAGAGCTGACGGATCCGCACCGGTGGCGCCGGGGTCGCGGTTGGTTGATGACCCGGGCGGCACTGCCGGACGACGAGGTCACCGTGCGCGGGGCCTACCGGGTGACCACGGCGGCACGCACGCTGGTCGACGTGGCTCGGTCGTGGGCCGAGGTGCACGCGGTCGCGGCCGTCGACGCCGCGCTGCTGCGCGGGCTGACGACGCGGGCAGAGCTGAGCCGCGTGCTCGAGCGGCAGTCGCGGGTGGCCGGGATACCACGGTCGGTGCGCGCTATCGGCCTGGCCGACGGCAGGGCGGAGTCCTGGCTGGAGACCTACGGCCGCCTGGTCTTCGCCGCGCTGGGGCTGCCACCCTTCGTTCCCCAGGTCGAGCTCTGGTCCGGTCACCGACTGCTGAAGGTCGTGGACGGCTGGTACGCCGATGCCGCGCTGGCGGTGGAGTTCGACGGCCGGGTCAAGTACCGGCGGCCGGGATACGGGCGGACGCCGGAGGAGGAACTCTGGCGGGAGAAGCGGGTCGAGGACCAGTTGCGCTCGCTGGGCGTCCGGTTCGTCCGGGTGGCCGGCGAGGACCTCGGCGAAGGACGACGGCAGGGGCTCGGCGGCCACGTACGCCGGGAACTGGGCCGTCCCGGCCCGGTGGAGCGCCGGTTCCGGGAGATCACGCGGGCCGTCGGACGCGTGCGCGACGAAGGCCGGAGGAGGACGGCTGGCTGCCGCGCGCCGACGATCGCGTCGGCATTCAGGACCGCCCAACCTGATGGGGAGCCGTGCCGTGGCGCGGCTCCCCATCAGCCGGTGTGGCTCAGCAGCCGGTGTGGCTCAGCAGCCGGTGGGAGCTCAGCAGCCGGGGAGGCGGGCCGCCAGGTAGGCCTCGACGGCGTCCAGCCCGACCCGCTCCTGGCTCATCGAGTCCCGTTCGCGGATGGTCACGGCCTGGTCCTCGAGGGTGTCGAAGTCCACCGTGATGCAGAACGGCGTCCCGACCTCGTCCTGCCGGCGGTACCGGCGGCCGATCGCACCGGCGTCGTCGAAGTCCACGTTCCAGTTCCGCCGCAGGGTGGCGGCGAGGTCCTTGGCCTTCGGCGAGAGGTCGGCGTTGCGCGACAGCGGCAGGACGGCGGCCTTCACCGGCGCCAGCCGCGGGTCGAGCTTCAGCACCGTCCGGACGTCGACCCCGCCCTTGGCGTTGGGCGCCTCGTCCTCGGTGTAGGCCTCGACGAGGAAGGCCATGAGCGACCGGGTCAGGCCCGCTGCGGGCTCGATGACGTACGGCGTCCAGCGGGTGTTGCTGGCCTGGTCGAAGTAGGACAGGTCGGTGCCGGAGTGCTCGCTGTGCGTCGACAGGTCGAAGTCGGTGCGGTTGGCGATGCCCTCCAGCTCACCCCACTCCGAGCCCTGGAAGCCGAACCGGTACTCGATGTCGACGGTGCGCTTGGAGTAGTGCGACAGCTTCTCCTTCGGGTGCTCGAAGTGCCGCAGGTTGTCCCGGTCGATGCCGAGGCCGGTGTACCAGCTGGTCCGCTGGTCGATCCAGTACTGGTGCCACTCCTCGTCGGTGCCCGGCTCGACGAAGAACTCCATCTCCATCTGCTCGAACTCGCGGGTGCGGAAGATGAAGTTGCCGGGGGTGATCTCGTTGCGGAACGACTTGCCGATCTGGCCGATGCCGAACGGCGGCTTCTTCCGCGCGGCACCCATCACGTTGGCGAAGTTGACGAAGATGCCCTGGGCGGTCTCCGGGCGCAGGTAGTGCAGGCCGGACTCGTCCTCGACCGGGCCGAGGTAGGTCTTGAGCATCATGTTGAAGTCGCGCGGCTCGGTCCACGCGCCCTTCGTGCCGCAGTTCGGGCAGGAGATGTCGGCCAGCCCGTTCTCGGGCAGCCGGCCCTTCTTCTCCTCGTAGGCCTCCTCGAGGTGGTCGGCCCGGAACCGCTTGTGGCAGCTCTGGCACTCCGTCAGCGGGTCGGTGAAGACGCCGACGTGGCCGGAGGCCACCCAGGTCTGGCGCGGGAGGATCACCGAGGAGTCCAGGCCGACGATGTCGTCCCGGCTCTGGACGACGGTGCGCCACCACTGCTTCTTGATGTTCTCCTTGAGCTCGACCCCGAGCGGGCCGTAGTCCCACGCCGAGCGGGTGCCGCCGTAGATCTCCCCCGACGGGAAGACGAACCCCCGGCGCTTGCAGAGGTTCACCACCTTGTCGAGGCGGGCGGGGTCGTGCTTGGCGGTGCTCTCGCTCACGGCGGGGGGCTCCATCCGGCTGGCGGTCGGTGGTTGACCCGCCCACGGTAGTTGCCGCCCCGGCGCCGCCTCGCACAGCGTCGCCGGGCACCGGGCCGGCTACGGGCGATGCTCCACGGCGGCGACACCCGCCGTGGCCGGTTCGTCGTCCGGCGTCCCGAACCGCAGCGCCAGCGCGGCCCGGACCTCGAGGTGCCGGACCAGGAAGGCCCGCTCGTCCAGTCGCTTGCGGCGGAGCCAGCCGGTGACCTCGTCGTTGCACTTGCTGGCGTTGCACGACCGGCAGGCCGGCGCGATGTTGTCGAGGGTGTACCGCCCGCCGCGCGAGATCGGCAGCACGCAGTCCCGCTGCAGCGGACCGTCGGCCGCGCCGCAGTAGGCGCAGCCGCCCCAGGCCGCCTGCAGCGCCACCCACTGCTCGGCGCTGAGGTCGTGCTCGACGCGGGCCATGCGCCGCTGCCGCTTCCGGGCACTCCTCGCCCTGCGCGTCTGCCCGGCCACGCCCGGATCGTATGGCCCACCGGGGAGGACCGGCCGAGGCCGCGCGGGGAACGAGTCAGTCGGTGAGGTAGACCCCGGGCTCGTCGAGGGCGTGCACCCAGACCGGCGCCCCGGCGATCTTCACATCGGCGGCCGAGAGCCCGCGCCGGTAGGAGCCCACCCCGTCCCAGCGGGTGACCAGGGCCCACAGGGACGGGTCGTCGGCGGACCTGCCCAGCTCGCCGTGCAGGAACCCCGGCCGGGCCGCCAGCGCCGCCAGCAGGGCTTCGACGGCCGCCGCCAGCGCCGCGCCGTCGTCCCCTGCGGCCCGAAGCCGTGTCACCGCGAACACCGAGCTCTCCCGTCCGTCGTCCCTGTGCCCGCCGACCCTGCCATGCGGCTCCACCCGCGCCTCCGGGCGGCCGGGTCAGAAGAAATCACAGACCGTCAGGTCGGCCTGCACGTAGACCAGCAGGGTGAACGTCGTGCCGTCGTCCATGGCCAGCGAGAAGGTGCCGACGTCGGCGCCGCTGAGCTCGTCGTACCGGATGTCGTCGAACGTCCCCTCGGTGAACCCGACGCCGCCGAGCACCTGCGTGTAGAAGTAGCGGCCGAGTTCGTACGGCGGGTCCACCCCGCCGGCCGCGGTGGTGGCGGCGGCCTGCACCTCGGCGCACGAGAGGTCGAACGCGGTCTGCCACTGCCCGTCCGCCAGGGCCTCGACCCAGGCGAGGGCGACCTCGTCGGACCCGGGGAACGCGTTGGCCGCGACGGCGGTGGGCTCGGCGAACTGCGCCCCGCCGGGGAGACCGCCGAGCGCGGGCTCCCGCGTCGGCTCGGCCGGGGACGAGGTCGTGGGTGCGCTCGACGACGTGGCGGCGCCCGACGACGCGGCGGCCCGGTTCTCGGCACGCGGGTCGCCGCCGGTCAGCAGCAGCACCAGGGCGATGCCCAGCCCGGACAGCAGCACCGCACCACCGACGATCAGCCAGGGCAGCAGGTTCCGCCTCCCCGGGGGCTGCGCCGGCGGACCGTACGGACCGGGCTGCCCGTACGGCGCCGGCTGGTGCTGGGGAGGCTGCTGGCCGTAGGGGCCGGGCTGGTCCTGCGGAGCGGGCGGGCCGTACGGCCCGGGGGGCTGGATCATGGTTCTCGGGAGCTCTCTCGGGCAGCGTGTGCGGGGGCGGTGCTCGCCCGGCGGATGAGCACCGTACTGGGGAGCCACCGCATCCGGGACCGGATACGGCGTCGCGGCCCTGTGCGGGGTCCCGCCCGGAGCTCGCGAAGGGTGGGGAGGGCGGCCCCCTGGAGGGGCCCGCCGCGAGCTTGCGAGTGGTGGGGGGCAGGGGGTGTTTCTCAGGCGCTGCCGAAGCGCCGCTGCCGCGACGCGTACTCCTCGCAGGCCGCCCACAGGTGCCGGCGGTCGAAGTCGGGCCAGAGCGTGTCCAGGAAGACCAGCTCCGCGTAGGCCGACTGCCACAGCAGGAAGTTGCTGGTGCGGTTCTCCCCCGAGCTGCGCACGAACAGGTCGACGTCGGGCATGTCCGGCTCGTCCAGGAACCGCGCCACCGTGGACTCGTCGACCTTGTCCGGGTTGAGCCGCCCCGCGGCCACCTCCCGGGCGATCGCCGCCGCCGCGTCGGCGATCTCCGCCCGGCCGCCGTAGTTGACGCACATGGTCAGCGTCAGGACGTCGTTGTCCCGGGTCAGCTCCTCGGCGACCTCGAGCTCCCTGATGACGCTGCGCCACAGCCGGGGACGGCGGCCCGCCCAGCGCACCCGCACCCCGAGCTCGTGCATCTCGTCGCGCCGGCGCCGGATCACGTCGCGGTTGAAGCCCATCAGGAAGCGCACCTCGTCGGGGCTGCGCCGCCAGTTCTCGGTGGAGAAGGCGTAGGCGCTGATCGCGGTGATGCCGAGCTCGATCGCGCCCTCGACGCAGTCGAACAGCGAGGACTCCCCCGCTTCGTGGCCCGCCGTCCGGGGCAGGCCGCGCTGCTTGGCCCACCGTCCGTTGCCGTCCATGACGATCGCCACGTGCCCGGGCACCTTGTCCGCCGGGATCTGCGGCGGGCGGGCACCCGAGGGGTGCGGGTTCGGCGCCTTCACCTCGCGCTTCACGGCGTCCTCAGCTCCCGTCCGCGGGGCGCTCCGCTCACAGCTGCACGCTCGCTTCCCGGCGGGCCGCTGCCTGCTCGGACCGGTCGACCAGCGGCAGCGAGCGCAGCCCGCGCTCCAGGTGCCACTGCAGCAGGGCGGCGACCAGGCCGCTGCCCTCCCGCCGGTTGGTGGTCTGCGCCGCCTCGGCCCGGTCCCAGTCGCCGGTGAGCAGGGCATCGAGCAGCTCGATCGTCACCGGGTTGGGCATGGCCGAGCCGGTCGGCCGGCAGGCCGGGCACACCGAGCCGCCGGCGGGGACGGAGAAGTGCCGGTGCGGGCCGGGCTCGGCGCAGCGGGCGCAGTCCGACAGCGCCGGCTCCCACCCGGCGACCGACATCGCCCGCAGGAGGAACGCGTCGAGGACCAGGCCGGCCGGGTGCGTGCGGTCGGCCAGCGCGCGCAGCGCCCCCACGACCAGCAGGAACAGCCGGAGCGAAGGCTCCTTCTCCTCCGACGTCAGCCGGTCGGCGGTCTCCAGCACGGCGGTGCCGGCGGTGTAGGACGGGTAGTCGTCGACGACGTCGTTGCCGTAGGAGCGGATGGACTCCGCCTGGTTGACGATGTCGAGGGTGCGCCCGGTGTAGAACTGCAGGTCCACGTGGCTGAACGGCTCGAGCCGCGACCCGAACTTGCTCTTGGTGCGCCGCACGCCTTTGGCCACCGCCCGCACCTTGCCGTGCCGTCGGGTGAGCACGGTGACGATCCGGTCGGCCTCGCCCAGTTTCTGGGTGCGCAGGACGATGCCCTCGTCGCGGTAGAGGGACTTCGGGGTCGTGCTCAATAGCCCAGCCTGTTCAGCTTCTTCGGGTCGTCCTGCCACTCACCGAGCACGGTGACGTGCAGCTCCAGGTGCACCCGGGCGCCCAGCAGCGTCTCCATGCCCGCCCTGGCCTCGCTGCCGATCGCCTTGATGATCTGCCCGCCCTTGCCCAGCAGCATCGGCTTCTGGCTGTTGCGCTCCACGTGCAGCAGGGCGTGCACCTCGACCAGCTCGCCGCGGCCGGCATCGGGACGGCGGACGATCTCCTCGATGCTGACCGCCAGGGAGTGCGGCACCTCCTGGCGCACCTTCTCCAGGGCGGCCTCGCGGACGAGCTCGGCGAGCTGGCGCTCGACGTCCTCGTCGGTGGTCTGCTCCTCCGGGTAGAGCGGCGGCCCGTCGGGCAGCAGCCCGATGAGCAGGTCCTCCAGCAGCTCGACCTGGTCGCCGCCGACGGCGCTGAGCGGCACGACCTCGGCGGCCTCGACCAGCGCGCTGGCGGCGATCAGCTGCTCGGCGACCTGCTTCTTCGACGCGGCGTCGGTCTTGGTGACGACGACGACGATCGGCGCCTTCACCTCGCGCAGCTGGCGTGCGATGAACGCGTCGCCGGTGCCCACGGGCTGGTCGGCGGGGATGCAGAAGACGATCACGTCGACGTCGGCGAGGGTGTCCCGGACGACGTCGTTGAGCCGCCTGCCCAGCAGGCTCTTCGGCTTGTGCAGGCCGGGGGTGTCGACCAGGACGATCTGCCCGTGCGGCTTGTGCACCACCCCACGGATCGCGTGCCGCGTGGTCTGCGGGCGGTTGCTGACGATGCCGACCTTCTCGCCGACCAGCGCGTTGGTCAGCGTGGTCTTCCCGGCGTTGGGGCGGCCCACGAGGGCGACGAAGCCGCTGCGGTGCGGCGGCTGCTCGGGAGGGCTCACCGGACCAGTCTCCCACCGGGGTGCGACGACACCGCCCCGCGCCCGGGGGTGTTCCTGTGGTTCCGCACCACTCCGGGAGCAGGCGCACCACACCGGGAGCGGGCTGGGAGGATCGCCGGCGTGGCAGGACGACGGAGCAGCGCGCGACCCCCGCAGGCGACCGTGGCCCGGGAGCGCCGGCTGCACGTGGAGCAGACCCGTGGTTTCCGCTTCGTCGTGGGCTGGGGGCTGAAGCGTTCGGCCACCGTCGTGCCGGCTCCGCTGCGCTACTGGCAGTACCGCCCCGCGGGGCCGACGGCGATCGCGTTCGTCGTCCTCGTCGTCGGCCTCTGGCTCGGGGCGTTCGCGTGGGTCGGCGGCTGGCCCGAGGTCCGCGGTGAACTGCCCCTGGCCCTGATCGCGGGGCTGTCCGTGCTGGTGCTGAGCACCGGCCGGTTCACCGTCTCCGCGCACGGGATGTCCTTCGACGTGGCCGCGACCCGCACCGAGCCGGCGCGGGTGGTCCCGCTGCTGCTGGTGCGCGAGGTCCGCGTCGGCCGCCCGCCGGAGGGCTGGCCGAAGCCGCGGCGCCGCGGCGGCTGGTGGCCGGGCCGGACGCGGGTCGCCGTCCGGCACCTGGCCGACGACGAGGCCGGCGGCGAGCAGGCGTTCACGCTCTGGGTGCGCGATCCCGAGGATGTCGCGGCCGCCCTCGGTGTCCCCCTCGAGCGCTAGGCCCTCGATCGTCAGACGGTGGCGCGCAGGGTCCCGTCGGGGCCGGCCAGGTGCACCGGGGCGGACGCCGCGAGGTCGCGGACCGCGGCCAGCCCGTCGGCCTCGACCGCGTCGGCGGCGGAGACGATCGCCGCGGCCTCCAGGCCCTCGACCCCGCTGGAGACGGCGGCGGCCACCGCGGCCTGCAGCGCCGACAGCTTCAGCGAGGGCAGGTCGACGGTGGCGGCGAGGTAGGTGCGGCCGTCGGTGTCGCGGACGGCCGCCCCCTCGGCGGCGCCGGTCCGGCCGCGCGCGGAGCGGGCGAGGGTGACGAGCTTGGCGTCCTCGGGCTGCAGGTCATCGGCCACGGGAGCATCTTCGCCTACCGGTGGCGATCGGCCTTCCCGCAGGGGCCGGGGTCCTTCCACGGAGGGCGGGGAGGCCGCTACCTCAGCTCTCCACCGGGGCCGGCTCCTCGACGCGGGTGGCCCCCTTCGCATCCGTTCCGCACGCCTCGGCGGCGTCCTCGTCGGCCGGCTCCTCGACCCGGCAGACCAGCATGGTGTCGATGCGGTTGCGGCGTCCGCCGGTGCTCTCGGCCACCAGCCGCAGCCCGCCGATCTCCGCCGCGGCCCCCTCGATGGGCACCCGGCCGAGCTCGCGGGCCAGGAGGCCGCCGATGGTCTCGACGTCGTCGTCCTCGGGCAGTTCGACGCCGAACAGCTGGGCGAGGTCCTCGACCGGCAGCCGGGCGGTGACCCGCATCGACCCGTCGGGCAGCTCCTCGACCGGGGGGCGCTGGAAGGCGTCGTGCTCGTCGGCGATCTCCCCGACGATCTCCTCGAGGATGTCCTCGATGGTCAGCAGGCCGGCGAAGCCGCCGTACTCGTCGACGACGATCGCGATGTGCACACGGGCCGCCTGCATCTCCCGGAGCAGCTCGTCGACCGGCTTGGACTCCGGCACGAACGTCGGGGTGCGCATCAGCTCCTCGACCTTGGGGCCGCGGCCGTCGCCGGTGTTCTGCGACCGCCGGACGAGGTCCTTGAGGTAGACGACGCCCACGACGTCGTCGACGTTCTCGCCGATGACGGGGATGCGGCTGAAGCCGCTGCGCAGCGCGAGCGCCAGGGCCTGGCGCACCGTCTTGGTGCGCTCGATCCAGACGACGTCGGTGCGCGGCACCATGACCTCGCGGGCGATCGTGTCGCCGAGCTCGAACACCGAGTGGATCATGTTGCGCTCGCCGGACTCCACGACGCCGCGCTCCTCGGCCATGTCGACCAGCTCGCGCAGCTCGACCTCGGAGGAGAACGGGCCGTCGCGGAAGCCCCGGCCGGGGGTCAGCGCGTTGCCGATCAGGATCAGCAGGGTCGCCACCGGTCCGAGGACGCGGCCGAGCAGCTTGACGAGCCCGGCGGTCGCGAGCGCGACCCCGTAGGAGTGCTGGCGGCCCAGCGTGCGCGGGCCGACGCCGACCAGCACGTAGCTGACCACCACCATGGTGCCCGCGGCAGCGAAGACGGCCTGCCAGGTGCTGTCCCACAGGTCGAAGAAGATCAGCGCGACGATGACCGCCGCGAACATCTCGCAGACGATCCGCAGCAGGAGCAGCAGCGCGACGTGGCGGGCGCGCTCGAGCACGACCTGCTCGAGGCCGTCGGCGCGCTTGACCCCGTCCCGGCGCATCTCCTCGACCCGCGCCTTGGAGACCCGCTGCAGGGCGGCCTCCATCGCACCGAACAGGCCGGCGAGAGGGACGAGCAGGATCGCGATCACCAGCAGGGTGATCGCACCGGAGCTCATCGGGGAGTGCCCATCAGGTGCGCGGCTCCCGCGTCACGGGGGCGCCGGGGCGCGGCTCCCGCGTCACGGGGGCGCCAGTGACCGGCTCGCGGGGCGCCGTCCGCCACCCGTCGATGAGCTTCTGCTGGAGACCGAACATCTCCTTCTCCTCGTCGGGTTCCATGTGGTCGTACCCGAGCAGGTGCAGCACCCCGTGCGTGGCCAGCAGGATCAGCTCGTCGTCCATGGAGTGCCCGGCGGCCCGGGCCTGGCGGACGGCCACCGCCGGGCACAGGACGACGTCACCGAGCAGGGCCGGGCCGGGCTCGGGGTCGTCGGGACGGGCGGTGTCGAGCTCGTCCATGGGGAAGGCGAGGACGTCGGTCGGCCCCTTCTCCCCCATCCAGCGCTCGTGCAGGCTGCTCATGTACTCGACGTCGACGCAGAGCACCGACAGCTCGGCCATGGGGTTGACCTGCATCTCACCGAGCACGAACCGGCAGATCCCGGCCAGCTCGGCCTCGTCCACGGCGATCTCGGACTCGTTCGCCACCTCGACGGGCATGCCGCTCAGCTCCCCGGTCGGCGTTGGCGGGAGGTCCGGACCGGGGCGCCGGCGCCCGGTCGGGTCGCGGTGGGCTGCCGGGTGGCGTCCCACCGCTCGTAGGCGTCGACGATGTTGCCGACCAGGCGGTGGCGGACGACGTCGGAGCTGGTCAGGTTCGCGAAGTGCACGTCCTCGAGCCCGTCCAGGATCTCGCGGACGATCTTCAGGCCGCTCTGCGCACCACCGGGCAGGTCGACCTGGGTCACGTCGCCGGTGACCACGATCTTGGAGCCGAAGCCGAGCCGGGTGAGGAACATCTTCATCTGCTCGGCGGTGGTGTTCTGCGCCTCGTCGAGGATCACGAACGCGTCATTGAGAGTGTTGTGGGTGACGAGGAAGTCGTCGGTCACGTACAGGGAGTCCTGCGCGGCGACCTGGATGCACATGGTGTCCATCTCGCCCACCGGCTCGATGCTGTGGATGAAACGCATCGGCCGCCCGCCGCCGGCAGCGTCG
Organism: Blastococcus tunisiensis; assembly: GCF_900112815.1. Classification (GTDB taxonomy): domain Bacteria; phylum Actinomycetota; class Actinomycetes; order Mycobacteriales; family Geodermatophilaceae; genus Blastococcus_B; species Blastococcus_B tunisiensis. The sequence continues at coordinate 275,131 of NZ_FOND01000003.1, read as the reverse complement.
TAGGCACGCCGCTTCCGCTCCAGCCGGAACGGCGAGATCCCGGCCGGCAACCGGATCTCGAGGATGTGGGCCGCGTGCCGGTGGTGGACTGGCCGCCCCTGTGCCAGTCCCGGACGTCGACCGGTAGCCACTCGGGTGCGGGAGGTGACGGTCCCGCCCAAGGAACGGACGAGGAACATGACGTCGTCCCGCAGCCGCTCGGACGTCGTCGTGTACTGGATCCGGCAGGTTCGTCCGCGCTGTGTGACCGGGCCCCCGTCCGAGTCCAGCAGCCCTTGAAGGAGGGCAGCGCGGACCTCCGCCGAGTTGTGCGAGTACAGCCAAGGAACGAACTTCGTAGCCGACCGCGTCCCAGCGAGGCCCAGTTCTCTGACGGTCTCGGTGACCGGGTTGGCGATCCGCAGGCCACCGCGGCCGCCGCCCACGTGCCGGAGCACGTAGTCGGGGCCTCCCTTGTGCGTGACCTCGATTCCCTCGAGCGCCGACTCGAGGGCGACGACCAACTCCGGATCGGTCGTGGAGAAGGAAGGCGTCGTCGCGGTGGTGAGGCAGCCATCCCCCAGCAGCAACCCGAGCGCGTAGGGATCGAGCGGCACCTCCTGGGGCTCGAATTCGACCGCATCGACCACCGGGAGTTCGTAGCGATGAGCACCAGCGCCCCAGCGCAGGTTCCCGATCATCTCCTGCGTCTCGAGGGTGCGCGTCGTCCCGCGACGGCGGTCGTCCGGCGTCGTCACCGTCCACAGGTGCTCACCGCAGGCCAGGGTCGAAGCGCCGTCCTGGGCGGTCACGCGGTAGACGACCTTCTTGCCCTGCGGATAGACGCCGAGCACCGGGATCGGCAAGCCGTCGGAGCCGACCACGAGATCACCGACCTGCAGCGAGCCGATCGGCATGAACCCGTTCGGCGTGAGGACCTTCGCGTCGTACGGCTGAGCCCGGCCGCGCATGTAGGCCAACGGTGCGACCTCGATCGTCCCGGAGGCCATCAGCCGCGGGATCGACTCGGGGTCGACCATGTCGTGCAGCGCGTCGTACAGCGGCCTCAGGTAGGGGTCGATCTTCTCGCTCAGCGTGCCGGGCAGGTAGCCCAGCCGCTCGCCGGCCTCGACCGCCGGGCGGGTGAGGATGATCCGGTTGACCTGCTTGGTCTGCAGCGCCTGCACGGCCTTGGCCATGGCCAGGTAGGTCTTGCCGGTGCCGGCCGGGCCGATGCCGAAGACGATCGTGTGCTCGTCGATCGCGTCGACGTAGCGCTTCTGGTTCAGCGTCTTGGGCCGGATCGTGCGGCCGCGGCGGCTGATGATGTCGAGGCTCAGCACGTCGGCCGGGCGCTCGGACCCGCCGCTCTTCAGCATCGCGATCACCCGGCGCACCGAGTCCGGGCGCAGGCCCTGCCCGGTGCCGAGGAGCGCGATCAGCTCGTCGAAGACACGGACGGCGAACGCGTTGTCGGCCGGCTGCCCGGTTACGGCGATCTCGTTGCCGCGCACGTGCACGTCGGCGTCGACCTCCGCCTCGACCAGGCGGAGCAGCTCGTCGGCCGAGCCCAGCAGGGCGACCATCGAGACGGACTCGGGGACGGTGATGGTGGTCCGGACCGGGGGCGGGGCGGATCCGGCGGACGCTGCCGAGCGGGCGACGTCCGCGGCGGCGGCCTGCGCTGAGGCCTCACGGGACATGTGGGCACCCGGCGTGGGGACGCCTGGGGAGGTGTCGGCCAAGAACCCTCGACCCTGCCTTCCTGAGAGAGACGAGCGGACTGGTCGAGTCTACCCGCGCCGGGCGACCGGAATCCCGGCCTCGCTCGTCCGGGCGGCTCAGCGCCCGGAGTACGACGCCTTCCCGGGGCCCTCGCGCAGGAACGACGCGACCGCGCCGCGGAGGTCGCCGGTGGCGAACAGCGCCCCCGACACCTCGGGCACGAGGGCGTCGGCGGCCCGGGCACCGTGGCGGACCGTCTCGGCCACCAGCCGCTTGGTGGCCGCGTGCGCGACGGTGGGCCCGGCCGCGACCCGGTGCGCGTACTCGCGGGCGGCCACGGCGAAGCCCTCGTCCGGCAGCACCCGGTTGACCACGTTCCAGCGCTCCAGGACGGCGGCCGGGTAGCGCTCGCCGGTGAACACCAGCTCCCGGGCCCGCGCCGGCCCGGCGCGCTCGGCGAGCCGCTGCGGCCCGCCCATCGACGGGGTCAGGCCGACGACGATCTCCACCAGGCCGAAGGACGCCTTCTCCGCGGCCAGGAGGACGTCGCAGGCCAGGGCGAGCTCGAAGGCCGCGGTGAGCGTGAGCCCGTGCGCGGCGAAGACGGTCGGGACAGGCAGGTCCTCGATCGTCTGCGAGACCCTCAGCAGCCGCTCCCAGAGCTCCGCGCCGCAGCGGGCCGGCTCGGGCCCCTCCGCGATCGCCTGGAACTCGGTCACGTCCACCCCGCCGGAGACGACCTTCCCCCGCGCCTCGACCAGCACCGCCCGCGCGCGATCGGCGCGGGCGGGCGAGGTGAGGGTGACCAGCTCGGCGGCCACGGCCTCGAGGGCGTCGAACGTGGCGCCGTCGAAGAGGTTCAGCGGCGGGTTGTCCAGCACGACGACGGCGACGTCGCCGTCCCGCTCGATCCGGAGGGGCGCGTTGTCGGTCATGTGCCGAGCTTGTCACCCGAGCCGGCGGTCAGCCCGGCGGCCAGCGCATCTGCCGGCCGCCGAGCACGTGCATGTGCACGTGGTGGACGACCTGACCACCGGCGGGGCCGGAGTTGACCACCAGGCGCCAGCCGGGCTCCGGATCGTCGGCACCGACCAGGCCTTCCTGACGGGCCACCGCGTGCGTCGCGGCCACGACCTCGCCGAGGAGCCCCGGATCGCTGCCGGCCAGCGCACCGAGCGTGGCGTGGTGCTCCCGCGGGATGACCAGCACGTGGACCGGCGCCTGCGGATCGATGTCACGGAAGGCGAGGACGCGATCGGTCTCCAGCACGACGTCCGCCGGGACCTCCCCAGCGGCCATGCGACAGAAGAGGCACTCATTCACCCGGCCGACCCTAGTTCCCTCGCCACTCGACGAGAGCGGCGCGATCGGCCCTCCGCCGCCGGCGCCGCAACCCTCGACGTGACCGCGCCGGTCGGCAAAGATGACATGAGCATCAGTTGTCAGCGGGACGCCCGGACTCGACGGGCACCCGCGCACGTCCGACCGGAAGGGGCGTCCATGCCGACTCCTGCCTCCACCCTCACCGGGACCGCGATCGTCGAGGCGGCCCGCGTCCACGCGCAGGAGACCGTGCAGCCGTCGACCGACGCGTGGCACCGGTCCGGCGTCTTCCCTCGCGACGCCCTGCGCGCCGCCGGCGAGCTCGGCCTGGCCGGCTACTACGTCCCGCGCCGATACGGCGGCCAGGAGCTGTCGTGCGCCGACGTCGCCCCGATCTTCGAGGTCCTCAGCGAGGCCGACGGCTTCTACGCATTGAGCCTGTCCGTGCACAACTTCGCGACGCGCGCGGCCTCGCTGGCCGCTCCCGGCTCGTCGGCGGAGGCCTGGGTCGAGGAACTGGCGGCCGGACGCGCGCTGGCCGGGATCCTGATCACGGAGGAGAACGGAGGCTCGGACGTCGCCGGGCGGATGGAGACCCGGGCGGTCCGCGACGGCAGCGGGTGGCGACTGTCCGGGCGCAAGGCGTGGGCCACCTTCGCGGGCCAGGCCGACGTCTTCGTCGTCATCTGCCGGAGCGGGGACGCGACCACCGGCACCGACGACATGATGGTGGTGCTGGTCGAGGCGGACGATCCCGGCGTCACCGTCGGGCCCGCCTACGAGAAGTCCTCGGCGTCGTTCATGCCGGTGGCCGACGTCGTCTTCGCCGACGTCCACCTGGACGAGGGGCGCGTCCTGGCTCCTCCAGGACAGGGGTTCGCCGCGGTGATGTCCACCCTGGACATGGCGCGCGTGCACGTCGCCTCCGGAGCGACGGGGCTGTGCACGGCGGCGATGGGCGCGGCCCTGCACGATGCCGCCGACCGCCGGCTGTTCGGCGCCGGCGTCCTGGAACTGCAGGGCAACCTGTTCCCGCTGACCGACGTCGCGACCGACACCCACGCGAGCCGGCTGATGTACCGGCACGCCGCGGAGCTGGTGGGCACGCGGGCGGGCGCCCTCGCCGCGGCCCACGCCAAGCGCTTCGCGACCGACGCCGCGGTGAACGCCGCCGTCGTGTGCGCCCGTGTCATGGGCGGCCGGGGCGTCCTGGTGGACCGCGGCCTGCCCCGGATCCTGGCCGGCGCGCAGTTCCTGACGATGGCCGACGGGGCGCAGAACGTGCAGCGCCTGCTCATCGGACGCGACCTCGTCCGACGAGCACGGACGAGCTGAACGCCGTCGGTCGGACCGCGCGGCCGCGACCCATGATCATGACCACTGCCGCAGGGCGGAGCCCTCGACGGCGGCTCCGCCGGGCCGTTTCCCCGGAACCCACATTCAGGCGCGCCGCACTCTCGACTTGCCGACCCGAAATGGGTAAAGATGACACCGGTATCAGTATTCCGGCGCAGGCGGAGGACTCGTGACTGAAGGCGTGGCACAGGACCAGACGGGGGCCGGCACCGGCGCGGTCGTCGTGGAGCAGCGCGGGGCCGCGGTGTGGCTGCGCATCAACCGGCCCGACGCGCTCAACTCCCTCAACCCGGACGTCGTCGGCGGCCTCGAACAGGGCCTCGACCGTGCCGAGTCCGACGCCGCGGTCCGCTGCGTCGTCCTGACCGGGACCGGCCGGGCGTTCTGCGCCGGTGCGGACCTGAAGTTCGTCCGGCAGGCCGGTGACGGCGCCGGCGAGGCGCAGAACCGCTTTCTCGAACGGGTCGGCGTCCTGCTCGGCCGGATCGAGACCTTCCCCAAGCCCGTCATCGCCGCGGTCAACGGGCTGGCCCTCGCCGGCGGGCTCGAGACGGTGCTCTGCTGCGACATCGTCGTCGCCGCCTCCGGCGCCCGGCTCGGCGACGCGCACGCCAACTACGGGCTGCTGCCCGGCGGCGGGGCCTCCATCCGGCTGCCCCGGAAGATCGGCGTCAACCGTGCCAAGCAGCTCATCTTCACCGGCGACTTCCTGCCCGCCACCGACCCCACCTGGGCCGGCCTGATCAACAGCGTGGTGCCCGACGGCGAACTCGAGCAGGCCGTCAACGCTCTGACGGACACGCTCGCATCCCGCAGCCCCCTGGCCATGCGCCGCGCCAAGCAGCTGGTCAACGACGGACTCGAGCAGCCCATGGAGACCGGTCTGCGTCTGGAACTGCTCGCCTCCGCGCTGCACCAGCACTCCGAGGACATGACCGAGGGACTCCGCGCCTTCCAGGAGAAGCGCTCGCCGCAGTTCTCCGGCCGCTGACCACTTCCCACCGTCGAGAGGTATTCGTGTCCACCTTCCTTTTCACCGACGCGCACGACGACTTCCGGGCCTCCGTCCGCAGCTTCAGCCAGAGTCGCCTGGCGCCGGGATACATGGCCCGGGCCTCCTCCTCGGAATTCTTCTGGGACACCTACCGAGAGCTGGGCCGGCAGGGGTTGCTCGGCCTGGGCGTCTCCGAGGAGAACGGCGGCCAGGGTGCCGACCTCATCACCGTGGGCATCGCCTGCGAGGAGATCGCCGGCGCCGACTACAACGCCGCGTTCACGGTGTTCAACGCCTCTGTGGCGGGCGGGATGCTGGAGAAGAACCTCCAGCCGGGGCTCCGCGAGAAATGGTTGCCCGGGGTGCTCAGCGGAGAGCTGCTCACCGGGCTGGCGCTGACCGAGCCGGAGAGCGGATCCGACGCGCAGGCCATGCGCATGAAGGCGACGAGAGTCGAGGGGGGCTGGCTGCTCAACGGCGAGAAGACCTCGTCGAGCCTGGCCGCCCACGCGCACGGTCTGGTCGTCTTCGCCAAGACGTCGCAGGACGGCGGCACGCGTTCGGTCACCGCCTTCTTCGTCCCCCTGGACGCGCCCGGCATCACCCGCCACGCGCTCAACGACATCGGCTTCAAACCCATCGGGCGGGCCGCCGTGGCATTCGAGGACGTCTTCGTCCCCGACGAGAACCTGATGGGCGAAGTCGGTCGCGGCTTCCAGATGGTCATGGGCGAGTTCGACTACACCCGATCCCTGCTCGGACTCATGTGTTACGGCAGCGCCCAGGCCGCCATCGACATGACCGTGGCCTACGCCAAGCAGCGCAAGGCGTTCGGTCAGCCCATCGGCCGGTTCCAAGGGGTGTCGTTCCCCCTCGCCGAGCACGCCACCTATCTCGAGGGCGTGAAGTGGCTGTCCTATCACGCGCTGGCCCTGCGCATGGCCGGACGGCCACATACCAAGGAGGCTGCGATGATCAAATGGTGGGGCCCGCAGGCGGCGGTGCGGGCGATCCACGACTGCATCGTGCTGCACGGACACGTCGCGTACTCCGAGGACCTCCCCCTCCAGCAGTTGCTCCGTGACGTGAGCGGTCTGGAGATCGGCGACGGCACCCCGCAGATCCAGAAGATGATCGTCGCCCGGGAGATGTTCGGTCGGGAGTACCTGCCCTACGCCGCCCCCAAGGCGACGTCATGACGGCCGCCCTGCCGGAGTGGCTGCCCGGCCAGCTCCGTCACGCCTACGACAACGCGCCCGCTGTGCGGCGGCTGATGGACGAGGCGTCGATCGCCCCGGACGACGTCCGGTCCGTCGACGACCTCGTCCGCATCCCGGTCACGACCAAGGACCGGCTCCTCGAACTGCAGCACGCCGACCCGCCCTTCGGCGGTTTCCTGGCCGTCGAACCCCACGACCTGCGCCACGTCTTCGTCTCCCCGGGACCACTGTTCGACCCCCAGGGCCACGACGAGATCGGGCTCGGCTTCCAGCGCGCCTTCCGGGCGGCGGGTATCGGCCCCGGTGACACCGTGCTGAACACGTGGTCCTACCACCTCGTGCCGGCCGGCCTGGTCATGGACGAGGCCCTCGTCGAGGTGGGCGCCACGGTGGTGCCCGGCGGCGTCGGGAACAGCGAGGTGCAGGCGGAGCTCATCCGGACGCTGGGCGTCACCGTCGTCCTGGCCAGCACGCCGTTCTTCATCACCCTCGCCGAGGCGCTGACGAGCCGCGGGCACCACCTGCCGGACGAGTGGAACGTCCGCCTCGCGTTCCTCGGCGGCGAGTTCGGGGACTGGATGGCCAAGCGCCGGAGGCTCGAGCAGCAGTACGGACTGACCACGTCGTCGGCCTACGCGACCGGGGATGTCGGGCTCATCGGCTACGAGTGCCCGGCGCAGGAGGGCTACCACGTCGGGGACAACCTGCTCGTGCAGATCTGCGACCCGACGAGTGGCGCGCCCCTGCCCGACGGGGAGCGCGGCGAAGTCGTGGTCACGACCTCGAACCGCACCTACCCCCTGACCCGCTTCGGCACCGGCGACGTCTCCTACGTGCTGCCCCCGTGCTCCTGTGGGGACCCGGCCCTGCGGCTGGCCCCGCTGCAGGGGCGCGTCGGTCAGGCGGTGAAGGCCAAGGAGATCTTCATCTACCCGCGCCAGGCGGAGGAGACGGGCCTGCGGCTCGCGGGGGTCGACCGCGCCCAGGTCGTCGTCACGCGGAACGGGTCCCGTGACCACGTCCTCCTCCGGCTCGAGACCCCCGGCGGCGAGGCGGCACCCGACCTGGCGCAGCAGGCGTCCGAGACCTTCCTCGCGCTGGCGCGGATGCGCCCCGACGACGTCCGGTTCGAGGCGCCGGGGGCCATCTCGGCCGACGAGCCCCTCGTGATCGACCGGAGGCAGCCGTGACCACCGTGGCCCGTCGCGCGCACGCCGAGGTCGGTACCGACGAGATCGCCGTCGTCCGGCTCGACCACCCGCCCGCCAACGCGCTCGACACCGAGACCTGCGAGGCGCTGGCCGAGACGCTCAGGTCCGTCGCCTCCGCGCGGGCGATCGTGCTCACCGGCGAGGGACGGCTGTTCTGCGGTGGCGGTGACCTGGGCAGCTTCGTCGACGGCGAGGTACTCTCGGTCGAGACGCTGTCGGAGACGGCGCACGCCGGGGCCGAGATCGTGCGCGCCCTGCGCGCCGGCCCGCCGGTCGTCGCCGCGCTGAACGGCGCGGTGGCGGGCGCCGGGGTCGGTCTCGCGGTGAGCTGCGACGTCCGCATCAGCGCACCCGGGGTGCGGTTCGTCGGCGGCTTCGGGGCGCTCGGGCTCTCGCCCGACACGGGGACGTCGTACTTCCTCCCGCGCACCGTCAGCCGATCGCGGGCGCTGCGGCTGCTGCTGGACCCGGCGGGGATCAGCGCCAACCAGGCCCTGGCGTGGGGCCTGGTGGACGAGATCGCGCCGGAGGGCACCGTGCTCGAGGCCGCGCGCACCGTCGCCGCCGCGCTGGGACGGGCTCCGCGCGGAGCCGTCGTCGCCAGCCGCGCGCTGATCGACGCGACCGACTCCCTCGAGGCCCACCTGCAGGCGGAGATCCGGTCGCTGACGTCACTGGCTGCGGACCCGTCCGTAGCCGAGCGGGTCGGCACGTTCCTGGCGGGAGGTCGGCGCTGATGTGCCCCCCGTCCGCGGACGACCGATCGGAGCTCTACAGCGGCGGCGCCGTCTACAGCGCAGCGATCGTCGAGGCTTTCCAGCGGTTCCCCGAGCGGGAGGCGTTCGTCCTCGGCGACCGGCGGATGACCTTCGCCGAGGGCGCGGCGTCCATGAGCCGGATCCAGCAGGTCCTCGCGGGGCTGGGCATCGGGTACCGGGGGGCGGTCGGCGCGCTGAGCGTCAACCTGCCCGAGGTCTGGCTGACGCAGGCGGCCACGTACCTGCTCGGTGGGCGGTACACCGGGCTGCATCCCATGGGGTCGGTCGACGACCACGTGTGGGTCTGCGACGACGCGGAGATCGAGGTGCTCGTCGTCCACCCGCACTTCGCCGCGGCGGGTCAGCAGATCCTCGAGCGTGCCACCACCGTCCGGCACGTGCTCGTCTTCGGCGAGGCCGAGGTGGGTGAGGACCTCTTCGCCGCCATGAAGCGTCACGAACCCCGGCCCCTGGAGGCCCCCGGGCCGGCCGGCCCGGAGGACATCGCGTGGCTGCAGTACACCGGCGGGACGACCGGCCGCCCGAAGGGCGTGATGCTGTCCCAGCGCGCGATGGTGGAGCTCGCCCGCGCCGGGCTTGCCTCGTGGCAGTTCCCGATCCACCCCCGGTACCTGGTCGCCCCTCCGATCACCCACGCCGGGGTGATGCCGCTGTTCCCGACGCTGGTCAGCGGCGGCACCGTCGTCCTCCTGCAGGGCTTCGAACCCGCCTCGTTCCTGCGGACCATCGAGCAGGAACGGGTCAACGTCACCCTCGTGGTGCCCACCATGATCTACGCGCTCCTGGACCACACCGCCCCCGGCGAGCACGACCTCAGCTCGCTCGAGGTGATGCTCTACGGCGCCTCCCCGATCACCCCCGCGCGGCTGACCGAGGCCCTGGAGCGCTTCGGCCCCAAGCTGGTCCAGATCTACGGGCAGACCGAGTGCGTCGGGATCACGACCAGCCTGCTGCGCGAGGAACACGACCCGGTGAACCGGCCGGAGCTGCTGACCGCGTGCGGACGGCCGGCCCTCGGCACGAAGGTCGCCGTCCTCGACGAGTCCGACCGCCAGGTGCCGCCCGGCACACCCGGTGAGATCTGCGTCCGCTCGCAGGCGGTGATGTCGGGCTACTGGAAGCTGCCCGAGCTGACGGCCGAGACCCTGCGCAACGGATGGCTGCACACCGGCGACATCGGCGTCCGCGACGAGGAGGGGTTCCTCCACATCGTCGACCGCAAGAAGGACATGATCATCACCGGCGGCTTCAACGTCTTCCCCAAGGAGATCGAGAACGTCCTGAGCGGACACCCGGACGTCGCCTCGGTCGCGGTGCTCGGACGGCCGGACCCGAGGTGGGGTGAGGCCGTCACCGCCTACGTCGTCCCGCGGCCGGGCGCGACCCTCGACGGCGAGGAGCTCAAGGACCTGGTGAAGCGCGCGAAGGGCGCACACCAGGCGCCGAAGCACGTCGTCGTCATCGACGCCCTCCCCATGACGCTGGTCGGGAAGATCGACAAGAAGCAGCTGCGCGCGCTCGACCTCCCGCAGGCCGAGCGCGCCGCGGACTCGCCGTAAGCACGCCCTGGACCCACGGGGCCGGCCGGCCCCACCCCGGAAGGAGACAGCCGTGAAGATCGAGGACTCGGTCGCCGTCGTGACCGGCGGCGCGTCCGGGCTCGGGGAGGCGACCGCCCGTCGCTTGCTCGACCGCGGAGCGCGGGCGGTCGTCGCCCTGGACGTGAATGCCGAGCGGGGCAAGGACCTGACCGCGGAGCTGGGCGACCGCTACCGGTTCGCCCGGACCGACATCACCGACCCCGAGGAGGTCGACGCCGTCCTGGCCGACGCCCGGGAGATCGGCGAGATCCGCATCGTGGTCAACGCCGCGGCCATCGCCGCCCCGGCGAAGCTGCTCAGCCGCAAGGGCCCCATCCCGCTGGAGACCTTCGACAAGGGGATCAAGGTCAACCTCTACGGCCCGCTGCACGTGATGCGGGCGGCCGTTCCCGGGATGGCGGGCAACGAACCGCGGGAGGACGGCGAGCGGGGCGTCATCATCAACGTCTCCTCCGGTGCCGCGTGGGAGGGCCAGATCGGCCAGGTCTCCTACAGCGCGTCCAAGGCGGCCCTGGTCGGCATGACGCTGCCGCTGAGCCGGGAGCTGGCTGAGCACGGCATCCGCGTGATGACCATCGCGCCGGGCGCCTTCGACACCCCGATGTACGCACAGGTCCCGCCCTCGGTGAAGGAGGGCCTGATCGCCCAGTCCCTCTTCCCGCGGCGCATGGGTCATCCCGACGAGTTCGCCATGCTCGTCGAGGAGATCGTGCGCAATCCCATGCACAACGGCCGGACCATCCGTCTCGACGGCGGCATGATCCTCAGCCCCTCCTGACCTCCTCCCGAGAAGAGCGGCCATGACCACGTCCACCACCTCCACCCCGTTCCGCGAGGGCCTCTTCCGAGACGGCTCCGACGGGCCGACCCTGCTCGCCGGCCGCTGCACGAGCTGCGGCCGCGTCTCCTTCCCGGTGCCGGACATGTGCCTGCAGTGCCGGGGCCAGGACATCGATGCCGTCGAACTGGGTGGCGATGCGGAGCTCCTGTGCGCCACGACCGTGCACATGCCCAACCGGCACTTCCCGCCCGGGCACGCCGTCGGATTCGTGGTGCTGCCGCAGGGCGTGCGCATCTTCACCCAGCTGCGACCGGTCGACGCCAAGCCCTTCCGGTCGGGGATGCCCATGAAGCTCGAGATCGCCCCCCTGTGGCGGGAAGACGACACAGACGTGCTCGCCTACCGCTTCGTCCCTGCCTGAAAGGGGTTCCACCATGCAAGACGTCGTCGTCCTCGGCGTGGGCCAGAGCGAGTTCGGCAAGTTCCCGGAGCGCGGCATCGCGGAGTTGGGCGGCGCTGCCGCCCGGACGGCCATCGCCGACGCCGGCATCGATCCGGGTGACCTGCAGGCCGCGTTCTCCTCGCGCGTGTACGAGGCCATGATCACCAGCCAGACCATCCTCAAGGACCTCGGGGTCACCGGGATCGAGATGGTCAACGTGGAGAACGCGTGCGCCGGCGGCTCCACCGCCGTGCGGAGCCTGTACAAGGACATCGCCGCCGGCTACGTCGACGTCGGCATCGCCATCGGGGTGGAGTCGATGACCACCAGCCCGGTCGCCGGCAAGCTCATCCCGCCGGACAAGGACGACCTCGACGGCCAGATGGGCCTGTCGATGCCGGTGCTGTTCGCCCTGCAGGCCAAGCGGCTCATGGAGACCCACGGGGCCAAGGAGGAGGACTTCGCGCAGGTCTCGGTGAAGGCGCACGAGTTCGGCGCGCTCAACCCCAAGGCGCAGTACCGCAAGCGGTTCACCGTCGAGGAGGTGCTCGGCTCCCGGATGGTCGCCGACCCGATCACCCTCCTGCAGTGCTGCCCCAACACCGATGGAGCGGCGGCCGTCGTGCTCGCGTCGGCGGACTTCGCCCGGAAGTACACCGAGAAGCCGGTCCGGATCACCGGGTCGTCGCTGATCTCGGGCGACTACGACTTCAAGCGGGCCGACCTCACCACGATGCCGCTCGGTGTGAAGGCCGCGACCAGTGCGTACGAGCAGGCCGGCATCGGGCCGGAGGACGTCGACGTGGTGGAGCTGCACGACGCCTTCGCCACCGAGGAACTCGTGCACTACGAGGACCTCGGGCTGTGCCCGCGCGGCGAGTCGGTGGGACTGCTGCGCTCCGGCGCGACGTCCCTGGGCGGTCGCGTCCCGGTCAACCCGAGCGGCGGACTGCTCTCCCTGGGACATCCGCTGGCCGCCTCCGGGGTCCGGATCATCTGCGAGCTCACCGACCAGCTGCGCGGGCGCGCCGGTGACCGTCAGGTGCCGGGGGCCAAGGTCGGCCTGGCGCAGATGCTCGGCGGCGCTGCGACGGGGCTCGACGCCGGGGCGGCGAGCGTCCACATCCTCACGGTGTAGCGCGGGGCCGGCTCCCGGCTACGAGGCGGGGACGACGAAGGGTTCCGCGAACGTCTCCGAGAAGGCGAAGTCCTCGACCGGGTTCCGCTTCAGCGGCTTGCCGGTGAACCCGGGCGGCGGGTAGCCGACGGCGATGAACCCCGCCAGAGCCAGGCCCTCGGGGGCCCCGAGCATGGCGAGCACCTCCGGCTCCACCATGCACAGGATCGTGGTCAGGGAGGCGCCCAGGCCTTCCTCCCGGCAGGCGAGCAGGACGTTCTGCACGAAGGGGTAGATCGAGCCTCCCCCGACGATGCTCGGCCGGTCCAGGTCCTTGTCGGCGATCGCGAGGGCGTCGAGCCGCACGAAGACCAGGACGTGCACCGGCGCCTGGTCGAGGCGTTCGGCGAACCGGTCGGCGCGGTCGTAGAGCGCCTCGGCGTCCGGGTTGCCCGCGAGCGCCCGCGCCTTGCCGCTGTAGGCCTTCCACGGCCCCATGTACAGGTCCTTGAGCGCGGTCCTGCGCGCCTGGTCCTGGACGACGACCACGCGCCAGCCCTGCCGGTTGCCGCCGCTGGGGGCGAATCGCGCGTTGTCGAGCACGCGGTGCAGCACCTCGTCGGGAACCGGACGCGGATCGAAGGACCTGGCGGTGCGTGCGGTCCGCATGACCTCGTAGAGCTCCACCCCGTCAGCTCCCCGCGACCGGTCGGAGGGCACCGTCCGGCGCCCCCGAGCCCTGCGCGCCGGCGGGCTCCTCGGCGGCGGCCAGCACTTCGTCGGTGTGCTCCCCAAGAGCAGGGACGTGCCGCGTCGGCGCGGCCGCGACCCCGTCGAACAGCAGGGGCTGGCGGACGTGCCGGCGCCGCGGTCGGACGTCGTCGGGCGGGATGTCGACCAGCAGCCCCCGTGCCTGCACGTGCGGGTCGTCGCCAACCTCCTCGAGGGTATGGACGGGCCCGACGGGCACCCCGGCCGCGTCGAGCACCGCCACCCACTCGTCCCGGGTCCGCGTGGCCAGCTCCTTGCCGATCCGGCTGCGCAGCTCGTCCTCGCGGGCGATCCGCTCCGGGCCCGCGAGGGCGGCCACGTCCTGCATCCCGAGCACCTCGCACAGCGGCCGCCAGAACCAGTCCTCGTGGGCCACGCTCAGGCTGATCAAGCCGTCCGAGGCGCGGTAGAGCCCGTACCCGGGCTCGCGCTCGATGCCGGCCAACGGCTCGCCGTTGAGCACGGGGACCAGTTGGGTGCTCATCCACGAGACCAGGCCGTCGGTCATGGACACGTCCACGTGGGCACCCTTGCCGGTGCTGGCCCGCTGGAGCAGCGCCGCGAGCACCCCCACCGTCGCGAACATGGCGCTCGACAGGTCGCCGATGGCGAGCTGGCCGACCGGTCCGGTGCGCTCCCCCGACACGTACTCGTGGAGCATGCCGGCGGTCGCCATGTACGACAGGTCGTGCGCCGGCCGGTCGCGATACGGGCCGTCCTGCCCGAACCCGCTGATGGAGGCGATCACCAGCCGCGGGTTCACCTCCTGCAGCACATCAGGTCCGAGTCCGAGGCGGCCCATCGTCCCCGGCCGGTACCCCTCGAGCAGCACGTCGGCGGTGCGCACGAGCCGTAGCAGCGCCTTCCGTCCCTCGGCGGACTTCAGGTCGAGCGCCACCGACCGCTTGTTCCGGTTCAGCGCCTCGTAGAAGGCCGGGAACTGCCGGGCCGGGTCACCACCGGCGGGGCGCTCGACGAGGATCACGTCGGCGCCCATGTCCGCCATGAGCAACGTGGCGTACGGCCCCGGGTACTGCTCCGCGAGGCTGAGGACGACCATCCCGCTCAGGGGACCACGCCCCCCGTTGTCCGTCACCGTCACGTCAACCGCCCACCCGTCGTGTCTCGGCCGCCCACAGCGGCTCCCGGATTCGCTTGCGTTGGATCTTCCCCGAGCCCGTCTTGGGCAGTTCGTCCACGAACAGGACCCTGCGGGGCTTCTTGTAGTCGGCGAGCTGGTCGGTGCAGACGCCGACGACGTCCCGGTCGGTGACAGTGTGGCCGGCGCGCGGGGCGACGACCGCCACGATGCACTCGCCGAAGCGCTCGTCGGGGGCACCGACCACGGCGACCTCGGCGACTCCGGGCAGCGTGGCGATCGCGTTCTCGACCTCGGTCGGGTAGACGTTGTAGCCGCCGGTGACGATCATGTCCTTCTTGCGGTCGACGACGTAGAGGTAGCCCTCGGCGTCCGTCCGCCCCAGGTCACCGGTGGCGGCCCAGCCGTCGGCCTCGATCATGTGCGCGGTCTCGTCGGGCTTGTTCCAGTAGCCGCGCATGATCGTGTCCCCGCGGACGACGATCTCCCCCACCTCGCCCGGCCGCACGTCCGCGCCGTCGTCCCCTACGAGCCGGAGCTCGACGAAGGGGTTCACCCGGCCGGCCGAGGCCAGCCGCTCGGGCACCGGCTCGGCCGGGTCGAACACGTGCGCCGCCCGGGACAGCGAGGTCAGCGGCATGGGCGTCTCGGACAGGCCGTAGAACTGGAGGAACACGTCACCGAAGACGCGCGTGGCCCGGCGGAGCCGGTCCGGCGCGATGGCGGCGCCTCCGTAGATGACCGCCCGCAGCGACGTGTGGATCTCACCGCCCTCGTCCTCTGCCGCGGCAGTCACCATGTTGATCATGGTGGGCACCATGGGAAGGATCGTGACGGGATGGGTGCGCAGGGCCCGGAGCGTCTCCCGCGGGTCGAACCGGGGCAGCACGAGGTTCCCTGCCCCCCGCGCGAAGCAGGGGCTGGCGGTGTAACCGGAGAAGTGGCTCAGCGGAGCCACGTGGAGCAGGAGGTCCGACTCGTCGACCGGGGGCATCTCCACCAGGCAGTTGCGCATCATGGCGACCCAGTTGCGGTGGCTGAGCGCGGCGCCCTTGGGCAGTCCGGTGGTGCCCGACGTGTACAGGAGCGCGGCGATGTCCTCCGGCTCCACCGGCCAGGGCACCGGCTCGGGATCCGGTGACCCAGCGAGGAGATCGCCGTAGGACTGCTGGATCGGGGTGTCCGGGGGCGGCTCCCCGAACCCGACGGCGAGCACGACGTCGGGACAACCGGCCAGGACGTCGTCGATCCGGCCCGCCCATTCCGGATCGACGAACAGGGCACGCGCCCCGGCGTCGCGCAGGATGTGCGCGACCTCCTTGGGATGCAGCCGAGGACTCAGCGCCAGCCGGACGAACCCGCCCAGGAAGGCGGCGTGCTCCACCTCGAAGAACTCGGCGCGGTTCGAGGTCAGCAGCACGACCCGGTCCCCGTGGACGAGCCCGTGGGCGCGCAGGGCAGCCGCGACCCGCAGGGCGCGCGCGCCTAGCTCCCCGTACGTGACGGCCCCGCCGTCCTGGACGACGGCGGTGCGCGGCGCGAACTGCTCGTAGCTCCGTCGCAGCAGGTCGGCCACGGTGACGCTGGGAACCGGCCGCGGTGCCCCGACCGCGGACACCCCGCCGCCCATCAGTCCCGCGACAGGATCGTCACGCAGACCGCGGCCGGGTCGGGCCCCAGGTAGCCGCCGCCGTTCTCGGCGAGGGCGACCCGAGCACCCTCGACCTGCCGCTCCCCCAGCGTGCCGCGCAGCTGCTCGGTGAGTTCGACCAGCTGGGCGAGGCCCGTGGCGCCGACTGGGTGCCCCTTGCTGATCAGCCCGCCGCTGGTGTTGACCGGGACCCGGCCGCCGAGCGCCGTGTCACCGGAGGCCAGCAGCTTCGGGGCCTCGCCGGGCCCGCACAGACCGAGCTCCTCGTAGATGATCAGCTCCGCGGGGGCAGCCGCGTCGTGCACCTCCGCGACGTCGACGTCCTCCGGCCCGAGGCCGGCCACCTCGTAGGCCCGCTTGGCCGCGCGCTCGGCGGCGGTCTCGGACGAGTGGCCCTCGCGGCCGGACACCAGGGACGACGCGCGGACACGCACCTTCGGCGTCTCCAGTCGGGACGCGATCTCCTCGGAGCAGAACGCGATCGCCGCCGCCCCATCACCGATGGGCGAGCACATCAGCAGCGTCAGCGGACCGCTGATCTGCCGGCTCCCGAGCACCTCCTCCACCGTCACCTGGTTGCGGTACTGCGCCCGCGGGTTCAGCGCCGCGTGCCGGTGGCTCTTGACCGCCACGGCGGCGAAGTCCTCGGCGGTCGCGCCACTGCGCGCCATGTACTTCTTGGCCATGTCGGCGTACACGTCCATGAAGAACGACCGGTCGCCGGTCGCGGCGGGATCGGCCTGCTCGTTGTACAGCGCGGCCTTGAGCTCGTCGAGCCGCTCCTGGTCGACCGCCGCCGCCAGCGCGGTGAACGCGCGGGTCTTGTCCGGGTGCGACAGCTTCTCGGCGCCGACGGCCAGGGCGACGTCGACCTGCCCCGAGGCGACGGAGAGCCACGCGAGATTGGCGGCCGTCGACGCGGACGCGCAGGCGTTCTCCACGTTGACGATCGGCTTGCCGAGCAGTCCCGTCTCGCGCAGGGCGATCTGGCCGCGGACCATCTCCTGGCCGGTCATCAGCCCGGCGGTCGCGTTGGCGTAGAAGACCGTCTCGACGTCGGGGACGCCGAGTCCAGCATCCTCCAGCGCGCCGGTGGTGGCTTCGACGGCGAGATTTCCCACCGTGCGCTCGGGGAACTTGCCGAAGGCGGTCATTCCCACGCCGCCCACGAAGACGTCTCTCATGGTGCACTCCTCATCGGGTACTGCTAGGAGACGACGTAGCCGCCGTCCACGGTGACAACCTGGCCGCTCATGTACGCGGCCGCGTCGGAGACCAGGAACGTGGCCAGCGCGGCCACCTCGTCCGGGGTGCCGAACCGGGCGGCCGGCACCTTGCGCAGGACCATGTCGCGCAGGCTGTCGTTCTGCCGCATCCCCTCGGTCAGGTCCGTCTCGATGTAGCCGGGCGCCACCCCGTTGACCCGCACGCCACGGTCGGCCCACTCGACGGCCAGCGTGCGCGTCATGGCGTCCAAGCCGCCCTTCGCCGCGACGTAGGGCAGACCGCGCAGGGTCCCCCGCTGCGCGGTCACCGACGACATGGTGACGATCGACCCGCGACCGGCGGCCAGCATGTGCTTGCCCGCCGCCTGGATCGCGAAGAACAGGCCCCGGAGGTTGACCGCCAGGGAGTCGTCCCACTCCTCGGTAGTCAGCTTCTCCGCCCGGATGAAGTACGGGTTCATCCCGGCGTTGGCCACGAGGGCGTCGATCCGCCCGTACTTCCCGTGGACGTCGTCGACCACCGCCGCGGTCGCGTCGACGTCACTGATGTCGTGGATCGCCGTGCTCGCCACACCGCCCAGGTCGCTGACGGCCTGGACCACCTCGTCGGCGTTCTTCTCCGAGCGGCCGGAGACCACGACCGTCGCGCCGGCGCGGGCGAGGTTCAGGCAGCAGGCGCGCCCGATGCCCCGGGTGCCGCCCGCGACGAGCACCACCTTGCCGGCGCATGATCCCGTCACCGGTCCCATGCGTAGCCGTTCAGCAGCGCGGAGGCGGCGACCATGTACTGGATGGTGGGCGGACCCTCCTCCAGCCAGTTGAGCCGCGCGTCGCGGTACAGCCGTTCGATCGGGTGCTTGCGGGTGTAGCCGATGCCCCCGAACACGAGCAGGGCGCGATCGGTCACGCGCCCCACGGCCTCGAGCCCGAACAGCTTGCACATGGACGCCTCGGCCGGGATGCGCAGGCCGCGGTCCCACTTCTCGGCGGCGTCGCTGATCATGTTCCGGAGCGCGTAGACGTCCGTGGCCATCTCGGCGAGGTAGCGCTGGATGCCCTGCCGGGCGGCGAGCGCCTTGCCGAAGGTCACCCGCTCCTTCGAGTACCGCAGGGCGAGTTCCAGCGACCGCTCGGCGGTACCGAGGGACGTGGCCGCGATGAAGACCCGGCTGATCTCCAGCGCCTGCTCCATCTGCGCCAGGCCTCGCCCCTCCTCGCCGAGGAGGTTCGCCACCGGGACACGCACGTCGACGAAGGTCAGCAGACCGTGCTGGCCGCCCTTGCAGCCCATGGTCTCGGGGAGCGCCTCGATGGTGAATCCCGGAGTGTCCCGCTCCACGAGGACGGCGCTGACCGCCTCCTCGCCGCCGCTGGGATCGGTCTTGCCGAACACGATGAAGTGGGTGGCGAAGTCGGAGTTGGTGATCAGCCACTTGCGGCCGTTGATCACGTAGTCATCGCCGTCGCGCACGATCGTGGTGCCCAGGTCGGCCCCGCTGCCGTGATCGGGCTCGGTCAGTGCGAAGGCGACGGAGTTCGTGCCGTCGACGCACCCCGGGAGGATCTCCTTGCGCTGTTGCTCGTTGCCCAGCTCCCACAGCGCATGCGCCATGGAGTTGTGGACGTGGACGACGACGCGGATACCACCCTGGACCTTCGCGAACTCTCCCAGCACCGGTAGGTACTGCGACATCGACAGCCCCACGCCGCCGTACTCCTCGGGGATGGTCAGCCCGAAGGCGCGCATGCCCCGGAGCAAGGGCATCAGCCGGTCGTACGGAAGACTCTCCGTGTTCTCGATCTCCTCTTCGAGCGGGTCCAAGTCCCGCCAGATCGCCTCGAACAGCCCTTGCCTGAAGCTCTCGTACGCCGTGTCTTCCATGCTCCCCTGACCATCTCCAGGTCTGTGAAAAACGCATCTGACGTTGGTATCAGTTTTGCGGACCGCGGGCCCGGCAGTCAAGGCCTGGGCCGCCCCGGATCGTCGGCGAGGGGAGCACCTGTCGATCACCCGACAACCGACGGGCGTTCTCAGCCGTCCGGGCGGGGCGCAGGGGGTAGAGCAGGGGCGACTCATTCGGCCGGTCGAACACCATGTCGGGCCTTGATGTGTACCGACCGGTACGCTCACATTTGGCAGCCGTGGGGAGAACTCCCGGGACATGCAATGTCGGAGGACGCGGACGCTATGAGCGGTATACCAGTTTCGAAAAACCGTCAGCACGAGGAAACAACTGGGGAGAGGATCCTGCGGGTCGCTGCCGAGAAGTTCGCAGAGAAGGGCTATCACGGGACCGGCGTGGCGGAACTCGGCGATGCCGCCGGTATCAAGCGCGGAGCCCTCTACTACCACATCGGGTCGAAGGAGGACCTACTGTTCCGCCTGTCCCGACGACACGTTGAAGAGGCCCTGGCACGGGGCCGAGCCGTGATGGCGAATGCCGTGGGCGCGGTCGGTAAGTTCAGGCTTCTCGTACGGGAGCATCTCCGCACGCTCGCTGAGCGGCGGTCAGAAGTCATCGTCGTGATGCATGAAATGCACGCGCTGACCGGCGAACGGGCCGTGCAGCTCAAGGCGCTCCGCTCGGAGTACGAAGAGCTGTTCGCAACCGTCCTCCAGGAGGGGGTCGAGGAAGGCGCCTTCCGCAGCGCTGACCGCATCGAGGTCCTCGGAGTCCTGAGCATGCTCAACTACACCTACGTCTGGCTCGACCCGAATGGTCCCGTTTCGGTGGACGAGATCGCCGATCGGCTGGCCGACCTCATCCTGCACGGCGTCCAACTGCCACAGCGGGACACACCTGCGGCGTAGAGCCGCACGCGGCCGCCCCACAGGCCCCAGCAGGGTGCCTCTTCATGGGGCCGGGGGCCCAGCTCCGCCGCCGTTGCGGGACCGCTCGCGTCATAGTTGCGCTGCGGCTCCAGGCTTGCCGATGATGCTGCGCGCCAGCGCCCAGCGGTGCACTTCAGATGGCCCGTCGTAGATGCGGAACGCACGAATGTCCCGGTAGATCCTTTCGATCACCGTCTGGTCGGTGACGCCACGCCCCCCGAGGACCTGGACGGACCGGTCCACGACGCGGCCGAGCGCCTCGGAGCAGTAGACCTTGGACATGCTGGTCTCGGTCCGGGCCTGCTCGCCCCGGTCGAGCAACCAGCAGGCCTGCCAGATCAACAGCCTCGAGGCGTGCAGATCCATCTCGTTGTCCGCCAGCATGAACCCGACCCCTTCGTGGTCGCCTAGCCGCTTGCCGAAGGCATGACGCTCGCGGGCGTAGCCGACGGCGATGTCGTGGCAGCGGCGCGCCGCACCGAGCCAGCGCATGCAGTGCGTCATGCGGGCCGGCCCGAGCCGAACCTGCGCGTAGCGGAAGCCTCGGCCCAGCTCACCCAGGATCTCGTCCTGGCTGACATGAACATCCTTGAAGTCGACGGTGGCGTGGCCGCCCGGCGAGTTGTTGTCCATGGTGTTGAGCTGGTCCACCATCGTCATGCCCGCTCGGCCGCTCTCGAACAGGAACATGCTGGCTCCCAGGTCGTTACCCCCGTCGTCCTCGGTTCTGGCCATGACGATGACGAACGCTGCTCCGGGAAACCCTGTGATAAGCCATTTGCGGCCATTGATGACGTAGCCGCCCGCGCCGTCCGGAGTGGCAGTGGTCCGCATGAGCTGAGGATCCGATCCGGCTCCTCCGTCCGGCTCCGTCATGCAGAAGGCCGACCGCTGCCTCCCAGAGACGAGTGGGCGTAGGTAGCGCTCCTTCTGTTCCGGGGTGCCCACCTGCTCCAGCAGATTCGTGTTGCCCTCGTCCGGTGCCTGCACGTTGAGTGCGAGCGGGCCGAGCGGGGAGTAACCCGCCTCTTCCAGCAGCAGCGCCCTCCCCCGGTGATCGAGCCCGAGGCCACCCCACTCGGCGGGAGCATGCGGAGACAGCAGGCCGGCTGCCCGCCCCTCCGCCACCAGTTGGAGCCGCAGCTCGTCGCTCGGGCCGTGGTGGTCCTGCCGCGGGTCGAGCTCCTTCGGGATGACCACCTCTCGAATGAACTCCCGCGCTCTGCTCTGAAGCTTTTCGAGCTCGGGATCCAGCGCGAAATCGATCACAGGGGTCCTCCTGAGAAGTTGGACGTTCGACAAGACGCACCTCAGCGTCCTGCCGTAGCGCTCACGGTGGTGACGTCTCTAACCCGCGGCCAGGTCGCGGCCGCGCGTGAACAGGGTGGTGACCGACGGCGCTATGCGCTGCCAGATCGGATCCGAGCGCCTACCGGTGCGGTGGAGCCGGACGTTGAACGCGGCGATGGCCCCGAACCGGAAGCACGCCATGGCGCGGAACCAGTCGAACGAGTCGACGGTGCGCCCGCTGGCATGCTCGTACATGGACCGCAGCGCCTCGGGTTCACTGCGCACCTGCATTCCGCGTACGTAGGTCGGCTCCCAGCAGGAGGGGTCGGTGAACATAGTCAGCCAGCCCAGGTCGATGAGCTGGGCCCCCAGCCCGGAGATCTCCCAGTCGACCACCGCGACGAGCTTTCCTTCGTCGTCGTACAGGACGTTGTTGGTCTGGAAGTCGCCGTGGAATATGCCGCACGGAGACCCCTCCGGGCAGCTTTCGAGCAGCTCGTCGCGCAGCTCCCGCCCAGCCCGCACCCAGGCCGGCTCGTCGGACTTGCCGAGGACCTCGTCCCAGAAGTACAGCTCGGACTCCAGCGACCTCGGCTCTTCCCAGTCGCGCAGCGTGTCTTCCCACGGGACTTCGTGGATCGCAGCCATGGCGTCGACTGCCTGCGCGAGAAAGGCATCGGTACCGCCGCAGGCTGCCCGGTGGCTCAGCGCGGCGTCCCACATGTGCAGTGGGCGGGCGTCGAGGCGCTGCTGGATGACTGCGTCGGTGCCGAACCAGACCGGATCCGCGGTCGACCACGTCACCGGAGCGACGGGGATGCCGCTGGCGTGCAGGCTCCGCAGCAGCGGCACCTGCCGAAGCACGTCAGTGTTCCCACGCCGCGTCACGCCCGGTGGGCTGAGCCGAACGACCAGTGGCCACCGGCGCGACGGGTCGCCGGGAACGACGACATCGAAGCCGAAGCTGAGTCCCGCGTTGCCCGGCATGGGCCAGACCTCGGGCACGTGCGCTGATGCGTCGTACTCGCAGCGCGCCCAGTGGAGCAGCCGGGCACCCATGACGTCGATGTCGGGGACGGACAAAGATGTGACCTCCGTTATCGCGATGACGGTCGGCCGGGCACGGCGCACGGGCAGGTCACAGCAGCTCGATTGCATAATGTCCGACATTCCGCGGTCCTGGCAGGTCCAGCCAGCGGGCAAGCCCTCGTCGCTTGGCAACTCACCACCGTGGGCGACCTAGCTCGTGGCCTTGCCCATGTGCTTAGAACGGTCCCAGGCCCGGCTCACATCCAGGTTCCGGTTGATCGTCTGGCGGTCGGTCTTGCCATTCGCCAGCTTGGGAAGCTCGGCGTCAGCCAGGCTGATGTAGCGCGGAATCTTCCAGTCAGCGAGCAGAGTGGAACACCATTCGATGATGCCCTGCTCGGTCAGGTCGTGCCCCTCGCCGACGCGAACCGTGGCGTGGACCTCCTCGGTATAGATCGGATCCTCCACACCCGACGTTATGCATTCCTCCACGGCGGGGTGGGCAGCGATGGCGAACTCCACTTCCTCGCCCGCGATGTTCTCCCCGGCGCGCTTGATGATGTGCTTGATGCGGCCGTGGAAGTACGCGCGACCGCGCTCATCCATGGCACACAGGTCGCCGGAGTGCACCCACCCGTCCTGCAAGGTCCGTGCGGTGTTGTCGGGGTCGTTGTAGTACTCGCGCATCACGTACGGATGACGGAAGCACAGCTCGCCGAGCTCACCGGCCGCAACGCGGTCCCCGTTCCCATCAACGATCTTGATCTCCCCGCTACCCAAGGGACCTCCGATCAGCTTGGGAGCCAGGTCCCCCTCGTGGGGGGCCGTGAGCGTGCCCAGCCCACATGTCTCCGTCATGGCCCACGTGGTGCACACCTCGACGCCGAACCGTTCACAGAAGTCCTCGGGCCTGATGTGGCTGAACACGATGCGCATGCTGTGCGCGCGGTCGTCTTCCCGCGCCGGCGCGGTCATCAGAATGGACAGCTGAGCCGGCATCATCAGCGTGATCGTCCCGCCCGACCGGTTGACCTGCTCCCAAAACGCGCTGCGGCTGAACGTCGGTTCCAGGGTGAATCGGGCACCGACCGCAATGGCCGGGGACAGCAGCATGTGCGTCGCCGCCGCATGGAACAGCGGCAGACAGGAGAAGAAGTTGTCCGCCTCGGTGGCCCCGAGACGGTCCGCGATCGCCCGGCCGGCCGCCACGAAGCCGTTGCTGGGCTGGACGACGCCTTTGGGCTTCCCGGTGCTCCCCGACGTGTACATGATGGCCATCGGATCGGCGGGGTCGATGCCGAGAGCGGGTGGACGTCCTTCATCCTCGCTCTCCAGGACCGCAGCGTCGAGCGGCTGCCCGTCGCCGCCGGCTTGCCGGAACCCTCCACCGAAGCTGAAGGCCCGCATCTTGTGGTCGATGCTGAATCCACCTCCGTCGGCGATGACGCCGTACCCTCGGTTGTCCGTGACGAGGACCGATGGCTCGCAGTGGCGCAGCACGTAGGTGATCTCGCCATGGGTGAGCGTCGGAATCATCGGCACCATCACCGCGCCGATCTTCTGGATCGCCAGTTGCAGACGCAGCAGCCGTATGTCGCTGGGGAGCAGGATGGCTACCTTGTCGCCTTGGCCCACCCCTTCGGCGAGCAGCCCGTTCGCCACTCGGTTCACAGACGCGTCGAACTCGCCGTAGGAGAACCGCTCTTGTCCGTAGACCAGGAATGGTGCGTCAGGATTGGTGTCGACGCGTTGTTCCCAGAAGGCGCGGACGGTGACGTTGTCGTTTGCCGGGATCATGTCAGCCCTTTCCGTTCGGTGCGGGACCGGCCCGCTTGGTCTGGGGTCCAGGTGTGGAGCACGCCTCGCGACCGAGGTCCGGAACACACCTCGCGACCGCGCCGGGCGCCTCGGTCATTCAGCGGTGATGACGACGCGGATCGCGGCGGAGTCCGGCTGTCGGAGGGCGTCCAGACCGATCTGGTACTCGTCCAGATCCAAGGTGTGGCTGACCGTGTCACCGAACGCCAACTGTCCGGTGCTCACCAAGCGGAGCAGGTCGGTGATGTCCTCGTTGGTGAAACCCAACGACCCCGTGAGCGTGAGCTCCCTCGCCACCAACGTCTCCTGCCGCAGACCCAGCTCCAACCGGTTCGGATGCACCCCGGCCACGACGCAGGTCCCGCCGGGTCGCAAGCAGCGCAAGCCCTGATCGACCACCGCAGCCGAACCGACGAACTCGAAAGCGACATCGACGCCTCCGCGCGTCTGCTCACGAACCCGCTGGATCACCTGGTCGTCGCGGGCATTGACGACGCTGGACACGCCCAGCCGCCGGGCGTTGGCGAGGGCAGCGTCGTCCACGTCGATGCCGATCACCTCGACCTGGTACAGCTGCTGCAGGATCATGGCTGCGTGGATGCCGAGTCCACCGAGTCCAAAGACGGCTGCGGTCTGGCCCTCTTGCACCCCAGACTTGCGGATCGCGTGCATCGGCGTAGCGATCGCGTCCGTGATGATGGCGCCCAACGGGAAGTCGATCTCGTCCGGCAGCGGGATGACATTGCCGGCCGGGACGGTGAAGTAGTCGGCATGCGCTCCATCTCGGCCGAGGCCGAGAATGCTGAGCCGTTCGCACAGGTTGAGCTTCCCGTGTCTGCACAGCCCGCACGACCCGCATGCGACCAAGCCGTTGACCACGACGCGCTGACCGGTCGACAGAGAATCGACTCCGGCGCCGAGCGCATGCACCACACCGGAGGGCTCGTGGCCCATCGTCATGGGCAGATGCGCCGTGCGCGTGGAGCCCTCGATCACGTGCAGATCCGAGCCGCAGATGCCGCATGCCCGCATCGCGATGAGCACCTCTCCCCCGCCCGGCTCGGGGACCGGCACCTCCACCAGTGACGGGTCCACGCCCACGCTGTCGAGGCGGACTGCTCGCATCAGGCCCTGCACAACCAGCTCCTTCACCCCGTTGCCGCGGCTGGACGCCGCGCCCGGCAGATACCGACCGGTTCATCACGCTGAGAAGTCCTCACCTGTGTAGCGTCCGGTCGTACACAGTCGGCTCGTGCTGTTGTCACACCGCCAGACTGCCCAGCTCCTTCAGCAACAGGTAATGCGAGGACATGACGTCCTGCTCCGACACCCGGAACGGAAAGAGCGTCAGCGAGGGAAGAGCCTCCCCCGCCAGATGGCGGCGCAGCTGGTCGCGGCATTCGGCCGGCGTGCCCGCGACGGCGAACCTCTCCAGCATGGCGTCGCTCACCCGCGCTTCGGCCGCGTCGTTCTCGTGCGCCCGGATCAGCTGGCCGATCTCCTCTGCCAGCGGCCCGAATCCCTCGGCAGCGAACCGCTTCAGGTAGTGGGGGTACTGCGTGCAGTACGTGATCGACCGTCGTGCCAGCGAACGGGCGCGATCGCCGTCGTCGTCGCACGCCGCGATCAGGTGATAGGAGATCTCGACCTCGGCAGGATCCCGACCAGCTCGCGCGGCACCGACGGCGAGCCGCTCGCGCACGTCCACGAGGTGGTCCGGCGAGTACAGCGCCCCCACCATCACTCCGTCAGCGAGCTCGCCGGCCAGCTCCAGCATCTTGGGGCCGATGGCAGCGATGTGCAGTGGAACCGGGCGCACAGGAGCATCACCAAGGCTGTACTTGCGGATGGTGAACAGCTCCCCGTCATAGGAGAACGGTGCGGCACCAGCCGACGCATGCACCCCACGCACGATCTCCAGAAACTCCCGCATCCGGGTCATCGGACGCTCGTACGGCACGCCGAACCATCGCGGCACCACGAAGGCCGCACCGAGTCCGAGACCGAGCGAGAAGCGGCCGCCGCTGAGCTCCTGCAGCGCGCTTGCCTGCAGGGCCACCATGACCGGGTTGACAGGGAAGATCTGCATCACCCCCGTACCCAGCCCCATCTGCTCCGTGCGCATGGCGCACGCGGACAACGGCACGACCGTCTCCCGCCACGCCTCCATGGCGACGAACCGGCCCAGCCCGGTGCTCTCGGCGGCCTGCGCGAGGTCCGCCAGTTCGAGGGCCCCCAGGTTGCGGAGCCCCACTGCCAGCCCGAGCCGGTTCATCACCTGCGGCTCACTGTTCACCCGAATCGCTCCCTCTCCGGCGAAGGTGCTTCGCCGCACGAGCCCTGCACAAGGGTCGTCCGGACCGGACGACGCGACGGCCGCTCAATGGCCGGCGTGCGGCGAAGACCATGCCTCTCCTCGGGGTATCGATCCGGGTGACGTCCGGCGGCTCAGCCGGCCCGCGACGAGGGCCAGTCCAGCGTGGCCGACCGCCACGGCGGCCAGTGGTCGTCCGCGGTCGGCACGTCCACGGACAGGTGGTGGAAGCACGTCTGGCACTTGGTGACGATGCGCGGTCCGACGTAGTTGGCTACCGGATAGCGAGCCACGTCACCGGAACCGCATTGTGGACAGGTCGCCTCGACGGGGGTGCGTTGTACGTGCAGGAATTGCTCCGAGGGGGGCGCGAAGATCAGCCGTTCGACTCCCATGACGGTTGTCCTTTCAGTAGTTGCGGAGGGTTCGGGTCAGACGATCCAGTTGGTGGGACAGGCCGCCGGCACAGTCCACTTGCCGTCCTTGCGGGCGTCGGCCAGCTCGGCGCGCAGACGCGTCGTCGCATCGACGTCGACCTCGTCCGAGGAGGAGAGGACGACGCCGTAGGCACGCTCGACGAACTCCGGGCTGTACAGACCGGCCTGGACGTCCTCGAGAACCCGGTCCACCGGGCGCTCGAGCGGGTCGCCCCATCCGCCGCCGCCACCGAACAGGACCCGCAGGGCGTATCCCGGCTTCAGCTCCAGGCCGGCGACCTTCGCCGTCTGGTACCGGGCACCGCGGCCGAACACACCGTCATCCGCGACTGGCCGGCCCTGCCCGTCGAACACCCCGAAGAGCGGCTCGCACCCGCGAAGGTCGAACGGATCGAGCACCACCGACGGGTCGTCCCCCGGTACCAGCCAGGCGTAGAACGGAAAGCCTGAGCCACCGCCGTTGACGCCGGGGGCGCCCCGCTTGCTCCGGTCGCCGGTGATAGTGGCGTACGTCGTGGCCAGCGGCAGGAGCGTGAAGATGCCGCCGAATCCGCCGCGGTGGAAGCCGGCACCGGCCGAATCCGGCAGGAATTCGTGCATCAGCGGCACGATCGGGCTTTCCCGTTCGATGTGCTCCCACACCGAGGAGCGGCAGGCGCCGATCGCGGGCGTGACGCTCGTGAGCCCGTCCGACTTGTAGGTACCTCCCCACGCACCGCCCGGCAGGATGGCCCCGGCCCACGGGCCCTCGTGCCCATGACGGTCGTCGAACCCGCCGATCATCATCGCGGCGAAGTTGCCGCTGTCGGGCGCGACGCCGTGCTCGGGAAGAGCCATGCTCATCGCGGTGGTCATCATGTTGATGTTGCGACTGCCGATGTCGAGGTGGTTGGACACGCTCGACGGCGGAAGGGTGCACACCGCGCTACCGGCAGGCAGCAGGGCCTCGATCGGACGGAGGGTTCCGCTGTTCACTGGCGAGTGCGGGTCGAGGACCATCTTGATGCCCTGCACGCATCGGGTGCCCTCGATCCACGCCGTCCCCACGTTGCCCAGCGGCTGACGGCTGGTCCCCGAGAAATCGACCTCGATGGAGTCCCCGCGAACGCGCACCGTGGCCGCGATCCTCAACTCCTCGTCGGTAACGCCGTCCTCGTCGATGAAGTCCTCGACGGGGTAGTCGCCATCGGGCAGCGCGGCGATGGCCGCTCGCATCGACTGCTCGATGCGGTCCGTGCCGTACTGACCGCCGGCGCGCACCAAGGCGAGGCCGAAGCGGTCGACCAGCTCCCGAAGGCGCGCATCGCCCACGGCCAGGCAGCCGTAGAGCGCCCTGAGGTCCCCGAGCAGGCTGGACGGGACCCGGGTGTTCTCCAGGATGTAGTTGAACGCGGGGCGCACGGGGACGTCCCCCGCGTAGAGCAGCGTCGGCGGGAACTTCAGCTGCTCCTCGAAGTGCGTCTGGACGCCGTTGGCGAAACCGCCGGGAACGGCGCCGCCCAGGTCCAGGACGTGGGAGGTCGAGTGCAGCACGAACTCGACGCGCCCATCGATGATGATCGGCCGGAACAGGTTGACGTCGGACTGGTGGATGGCGCCACGCCACGGGTCGTTGACGAAGATCGTGTCCCCGGGCTGCAGCGACGCCTCGTCCCACTCCTCCATGAGGAAGTTGCACATGTGCTGCGCGGTGAAGGCGTGCTGCATGGCGCCTTCACGGGATGCGACGGTCTCCCAGCCTGCGTCCGTGCGCATGTGGATCGCCGCCGTGCAGTCCTGGATGTCACGCACGATCGGCGAGAACGAGCTGCGGACGAGTGACTCGTGCATGTCCCGCGCAACTTCGAGCAGGCCGTACCGGAGTGTCTCCAGCTCGACCAGCTCCGCGCCGTACCGGCGGGCGATGTCCTTGGCATCGAGATTCGAGAGATGCTGGTTGTCGTCGATGTCGATATCGATGGTCACGGTGCTCAATCCCCTCAGGCCTGGTCGAGCGTCAGCAGAAGTTCACCGGTGTCGGTGACTGAAGCGGTGGATCCGGCATTCACGACGGTGGTCGCGTAGGACTCGACGATGATCGCCGGACCGCTGACCGTCAGACCGCCGGACAGCTGCTCACGCGTGTAGACCGGCGAATCGTCGTGGACCTGGCCGGCGAGGCGAAGGCTCACCCGGCGCTGCGGCTCTGTCGAAACCGCTGCGGCCGATGGCCGGAACGCTGTCGTCATCTCCGGCCGGCGCGACACACCGGTCACCTCGAGCGTGCTCACCAGCACGGGGATCTCCTCGGCGCTGAATCCGTACCGCTGCTCGTAGAGCTCGTGGACCTGACGGAGCATCCTGCCGATGCTCTCCGAGTCGATCGTCCCGCTCTGGAGCGGGAGCCGGTTGTCCCAGGTCTGGCCGCGGTACATGGCGAAGAACGCCCGCTCGAACTCGATGGCATCCGCTGCGACGCCCTGTCGGCCGAGGTCCTCGATGATGTCCTTCTCCATCTCGCCGTAGGCGACCTCGAGTGCATCGGGGTCGTGGTCGGCGAGCGTGGTGAGCGGCGAACGGGCACGGGTCACGCGCAGATCGCTGGTCAGCAGCCCGAAAGCGGAGAACTCTCCGGGGCTCGCGGGGACGAGTACCTTCCGTGAGCCGAGCTCGCGTGCCACCCGGTCTGCCACCATCGGTCCCGCGGCACCGAAGGCCAGCAATCCGAAATCGCGCACATCCAGACCGCGGTAGGTCGAGATGGATCGGATCGAGCCGGCGATGTCGCTGCACGCCAGTCGGTAGGCCGCGTCGGCCAGCTCCTCCACGGACATGCCCAGCTGGTCGGCCACCGTTCCCAGCGCCTTGCGGGCGAGCTCCACTTCCAGTGTGATGGCCCCGCCGGCGAACAGGTCCGGCTGCAGCATGCCCAACGCCACACAGGCATCGGTGAGCGTGGGTTCGGTGCCACCGCGGCCGTAGCAGGCGGGACCTGGGGTGGAACCCGCCGACTGGGGACCGACGCGGAGATTGCCCACGGCATCGATGTGGACGATGCTTCCGGCGCCGGACCCGACGCTGTGGATGTCGAGGACCGGCATCGTCATCGTGAGGCCGTTCTCGATGGACCACAGGTCGGTCATCGGCGCCTCGCCGTCCTGCACGACGGCGATGTCGGTGCTGGTGCCGCCGACGTCCATCGTGAGCAGATTCGGGCTCTTCGCCGTACGGGCGAGGTGCACCGCGCCGTTCACGCCACCGACCGGCCCAGAAACCAGCTGGAAGACGGGCGCCTTCGATGTCTCGGCGACCGTACCGATTCCGCCGTTCATCGTCATGATCCAGAGCGAGCCGGAGAAGCCCGTGCCGTCCAGTCCCTCGACAAGTCGCTCGAGGTAGCGGGTGACGATCGGGCCGACGTAGGCATCCAGGGCGATGGTCGCCGTCCGCTCGTGCTCCTTCGTCACCGGGTAGAGGGCTGACGTCTGCACATAGGCCTCGGGAAGCTCCTCACGCACGATGGCGGCTGCGCGCTGCTCGTGCTCCTGTGAGATGTAGGAGTTCAGGAAGCACACGGCAACGGACTCGATGCCCTCGTCGCGGAGCTTGCGGGCGGCCGTGCGGACCTGGTTCTCATCGAGTGGGAGCACCTGCGTGCCGTCCCACCCGATCCGCTCGACGATCCCGTAGCGGTCCTGTCGCTTGACGATCGGCCGGGCCTGGTGGGGACGCAGCCAGCTCGGATCGTAGAAGTCAGGGCCGAACTCGCGGTCCTGCCGTCCGATGTCCAGCAGATCGCGGTGACCCGCCGTGGCGAGCAGGGCGACACGAGCACCCGTCCGACTGAGCACGGCGTTGATGCCGCTGGTGTGCCCGTGCACGATCTCGGCGACATCGCCGATGGGGACCCCCGTCTCGCGCAGCGCCGCGATGACGCCTTCCTCGAGCCGAGGCTTGGTCGTGAGCACCTTGTGCTCCCGCGTTTCACCGGTCTCCCGGTTGATGCCCACGACGTCGGTGAAAGTGCCACCCACGTCGATGCCGAACCACCAGGGCCCTCGAGTCGGCACGTCTACCACGGACCTCAACTCCTTCTGCTGCATCTCGACATCGCAAGAAAGGTCACCCTGCGCGCACCACTTCTCCGCAGCAGGACGTACTGACTGATCGGTACAGACCGAGTTTGTCGAGTGCCCCCGACCGTGTCAACCCTGTTAGTTTCTTCACAGCGGGCGCCGTCAGCGAGACCGTCGAGCCGTCTGCCAGAAGCTCCTGCACCAGGGGCAGGAGCGCCGACAGGACCTTCTGCGGCCCGCCTCTGGGGCGCCAGCCCAAGGGGTTGGAACGACCGCTGCGGGGGCGCCTACCCCTCACTGTCCATCGATGCCCAGGCAGAGTCGGCAGCGCCCGGCGCGGTGGACTTCCTCGGCGGCCGCACGGTCGTCGTCGCTCTGATATTGCGGCGTGTCGTCCCGTGGCTTCCGCGTCTCGCCGGCGTCCGCGCGTTTCCAGGAACGGTCGCCGGGCCAAGCCAGGTCCAGGTCGATGATCGTTCCTGGGCTTCGTACCCGCTCGAGGCAGTCGAGCGCCGCTCCCACGATGGCGGTCTGGGCGATCGGGTCGCCGGGGGGCCCCGCGGTGTGGCCGAGGGGGAAGTCCACGAACACGCTCCGTGGAGGACGAACGGCAGCGGTGATGGTCCGCGCACTCGAGAGCGTGACCGTGGGGATGCCGGCGGCTTCCAGATGACGCGCGATCAGTCCAACTGACTGATGGCACACCGGCTAGACGGGCACCAGCAGGGCGGCGTCGATGCCTTCGGCCAGCATGTGGCGGGCGAGTTCGGGAGCGAGTTGCTCCCGAACCCGGCGCGCGGAGTAGATGCCGCCCATGAAACCGAAGGCGGTGGGCGCTAGCGCGCCGATCCGCCCCTGGGACACGAGGTGCCGCAGCGGGTCCAACGGCAGGACGCAGTTGGGATCGCGGCGTGCGTCAGTGGTGTCGTACGCGAAGTGGGTCACCCGGAGCTCCGAGGTCGGCACCGCGGTGTCGATCGCCCGGAAGCTCGTGTCGTCCTTGTAGTGGAAGGCCACCTGGCCGACGCGGTACACGCCTCCGGAAGAGGCGAGGCCGAGCCGGCACTCCGACAGCGGCTTCGACAGCTCCGCCATGGGCGGGTCCTCGTCGCTGTGCACCCATGCATAGGGCCGGTAGCCCAGCTTGGTGTACGTGTCCCGCGTGCGGGCGATGTAGTCGACCGGGGCCGGGTCGCCCTCGCCGGCGTCCACGCCGTCGCCGCTCACCCCAGCCACCGCTTGCGACGGCGGTAGTGCTTGATGTCGCGGAAGCTCTTGCGCTCACCCGTGGCGCCGAGGCCCAAGTAGAACTCGCGGATGTCCTCGTTGGACCGGAGGCTCTCCGCCGTGCCGTCCAGCACGATGCGCCCGTTGTCCAGGACGTACCCGTAGTCGGCCAGCGCCAGGGCCGCGGCGGTGTTCTGCTCCACGATCACCAGCGCCAGATCCTCCTGACGGAGCCGGTGCAGGATCGAGAAGATCTCCTCCACCATCAGCGGCGCCAGGCCGAGTGACGGCTCATCGATCATCATGAGCTTCGGCCTGGCCATGAGCGCGCGGCCAATGACGAGCATCTGCTGCTCGCCGCCGGAGAGGTAGCCGGACGTCCGGCCGCGCAGGTCGGCCAGGCGCGGGAAGTACTCGTAGGTCAGCTCGAGCGACTCCTTGGCGTCCCTGCTGCGCTGGAGGTGCCCACCGGCCACGAGGTTCTGCTCGACCGTCATGTGCTCGAGGACCTTGCGGCCCTCCATCACGTGGAGGATGCCCCTGCGCACGGTCCGTTCCGCCGCGAGCGTGTCGATCCGCTCGCCGGCGAACCGCACCTGCCCCGCACTGACGAGGCCCTCCTCGGTCTTGAGCACCCCCGAGACCGCCTTGAGAGTGGTGCTCTTGCCGGCGCCGTTGGGGCCCAGGAGCGCCACGCAGCCACGCTCGGGCACGATGATGTTGATGCCCTTGAGAACGAGGATCACGCCGCTGTAGGTCACCTCGACATTGCTCAACTCCAGCAGAGGTGACCCACCCGGCCCGCCGGAGCTCTCGGTCGATGGCGCGGAGCCGGAGGCGCCCTCGGTGAGGGCACCCCCGGGCCGTGCTCCTGGGCCTGCTACCACTTCTCGAGCTCCGGGATCTCGTGGTCCAGTTCCGCCCGCGCGTACTCCCCGTCCTCGATCGTGCCGATGCTGGTCGTGAGTCCGGACGTCGGGAACGGCGCCTCTTCAGTCCAGTCGAGGGGCGGCAGGAACTCGAACAGGTCCTCCGCGGTGAGTTCGACGTCGAGCAGGGCGTCGTACATCGCCTGCCCGGTCAGGTTCTCCGCCCCCACCATCTCCACGGCGTGCTCCACGGTGCGGTTCGCGTACAGCTGGTGCGCGATCCCCTGGACAGTCGGGACGGTCCACTCCGCCTCGAGGCCGTAGTCCTCGACCAGCATCTGGTAGAAGTCGTACGCGGTGCCCTCCTGAGCAGCAGGGACGACGAAACCGTACGACTCGTAGTCGCCCTCCAGCTCCTCAATGCCGCCGGCGGCCGCACCGGTCGCCTGCAGGCTGTTGTGCGAGCTCAGCATGATCGGAATCTCGACGCCGAGAGATTCCAGTGCCTGCTTGGTCACGACCGCCTGCGTCGTGTTCGTCTGGATGATGATCACGTCGGCCTCGGCGTCGACGATCCGGCTCACCTGACTGTTCAGAGCGGCGGGCTGCACGTCGGCGAACTCGACCGCGACGACCTCGGCCATGTCAGGGAAGTCCTCGGCGAAGGCTTCCATCCCGTCGACGATGTCGACGTAGGCAGGCGCCGCCTCGGAGGAGATCATGGCGACTCGAACCGGCCGGTCGAGGCCTCGGTCCTCCTTGAACCAGTCCACGAACCCGGTGGCCTCGTGCGCGTAGGTGGCCCGCGGGTTGAACACCCATTGGTCCGCCGACCAGGCATAGCCGTAGCCGGCGGTGTTCATCAGCAGCGGGACCTGGTCCTGCGGAAGTCGCTGCTGGAGCGCCGCGACGTCGGGGCCGCCGACGCCCATGGCCATGATCGGTTCGAGCTCGGACAGGATGCCCGGCCAGAGGCTGGCTACCTGAGCGGCGTCGTAGCGGTGGTCGTAGGGCTCACCGGCGAGCTGCACGCCGATCTCGCTGCCGACCGTCTCGTTCCACCACTCGTTGGTGGCTTCACGGGCGGCCTGGAGCTCGTTGTACACGTCGGCGTACGGGCCGGAGAAGTCGACGAGCCAGGCCTGGTTGTACGTCGTACCCCCCGCGCCGGCGTCACCGCCGGAGTCCTCGTCCCCTCCGCCGCAGGCGGTGAGCAGGGTCGTTGCCGCCACCGTGGCCGCGAGTGCACGGCCGTTCATTCTTGTGACCACTGTGTTCTCCACTTCTAGAGATTCGCTGGGGCGTGCATGGGATCGCGCTGAAAAGGCCGGTCAACAATCCATCAATGCGGATATGGCCAGAGTCTGAAGGCACGTTTGAGGATGTTGAACCGGTGCATCACGCCTCGCGGTTCGAGGATGAGCATGAGCGCGATCGCGGCTCCTAGGATGATGTTGACGCTGGCGAACACGACGCTGCTGCCCAGCGCCGGGAAGATGTCGGCGACCGATGGCCCGACCGAGGTGAGAATTTCCTGAGCGGCCCGGATCAGGAACACGCCGACGAACGCTCCCGCCATGGAGCCCAGACCACCGACGATGACCATTCCCATGTAGTAGACCGAGTTGAAGAGGCTGAACTGGTCGACTGCCACGAATCGGATGTAGTACGCCCACAGAGCACCGCCGACGCCCGCGTAGAAGGCACCGACGAAGAAGGCCGTCGCTTTGGCCCGCACGACGTTCACACCCGTGAAGCCGGCCGCGAGGTCGTCGTCACGGACGGCGACAAAGGCGCGCCCGTGCCGGCTTCGGGCGATGCCGTAGGCCCCCACGGTCATGATCGCGGTGATTGCCAGGATCAAGAAGTACATCCGGTTGTCGGTGTTGAACACGAATCCGAAGACCGAGGCGGTCTCCACCCGGAGTCCCTGGGCCGCGCCGGTCCAGGACGCCGGCAGGTTCAGGATCGCGAACACGAAGATGAACTGCGCCGCGATCGTCGTTAGGGCGAGGTAGAAGCCCCGGATCCGGACCGCCGCCAGCCCGAAGATGGCGCCGAACAGTGCCGCGACGAGGCCCGCGAGCGGAACCGTCACCAGGAAGGGCCACTGCTGCCCCGATGACAGCGCGGCAGCGGTGTAGGCCCCCATTCCCATGAATGCGGCCTGCCCGAGGTTCACCTGCCCGGCCAGGCCCGTGGTGATCTGCAGGCCCAGCACCACCACCGAGGTGATCAACATGATGTTGGCGATGGCGACGTAGCGCGGGCCCAGGATGGTGGGGACGAGGAGCAGCGCCAGCACGAAGAAGCCGAGGGCCGCCCCCTGCTTCCACGTCCGGAAGATGGCCATGTCCCGTACGTAGCTCTGGGCGAAGACGCCCGCCGGTTGCATGGACATCTAAACCCTCTCGACAATTCGCCAGCCGAACAGACCCGACGGCCGAAGAAACAGAATTATCACCATGACCAGATACGGGAAGACGGCGGAGAAACTTCCGCCGACGACGGGGTCGATGTAGCCGGCCGCGAGGCCCTGGGCCACTCCGACGATGATTCCGGCCGGGATCAGTCCACCCACCGACTCGAGGCCGGCCAGCAGCGCGACCGGCAGGGCCGCGAAACCGATCTCGGCGACCAGGAAAGTGACCGACTTTCCGTTCAGGTAGAAGACGGCGCCCAGCGTCGACAGGACCATGCCCATGCCCCACGCGTAGGCGATGGAACGTCGGACCGAGATCCCCATGGACTGGGCGATCTGGTGGTCCTCGGCGACCACGGTCATCCGCAGACCCGGCCTCGTCCGGGAGAAGTACAGCGAGACGCCGATCGCCAGCAGGATCGTGAAGATGCCACCGTAGGCGAGTCCGCGGTTCAGCGTGATGTCCCCGAAGGTGATGGGCGCGGTGGAGATGAGGTCGGGGAAGGGCCGGACCGAAGGCCCGAAGATTACGAGTACCAGCCCGCGCAGGAGGATCAGCAGCCCGATCGTCACCATGACCATCGAGAAGGTCGACTGGCCCACCAGGCGCCGGAACAGGAGCGGCTCGATGATGAGTCCGAAGATCGCGGCTCCGATGAGAGCGAGCGCGAAACCGACGTAGAGCGGTAGCCCGAGGTCGAGGGTGAAGAACCAGACCAGGAATGCACCGACGACGACCAGCTCGCCCTGGGCGAAGTTGAAGACCTTCGACGCCCGGTAGATCACCACAAAGCCCATGGCGATGAGGGCGTACAGCAGGCCGAGCAGCGCCCCGTTCAGGGCGTACTCGATGAGCTGGATCACCGGACCTCCTCTCCGCCCGCAACGGGCTGGTCGACGTCGGTAGCTACGGTCGTCGCGCGAAGCGCGCCCTTGCGCCCGTCCTGATAGGTGATGGGGATCTCGACGTCGACGGTGGAGCTCCCGTCGTAGATGCCGTCGATGAGGGTCTTGTAGCGGACTTCGAGGAAGTCCCGGCGGAGCTTGCGGGTACGGGTCAACTCGCCCTCGTCGGCGTCGAGTTCCTTGGGCAGGTTGATGAAGCGCCGTACTCGACTTCCCTCGGGCAGCAGCTCGGTGATCCGGTCGATCTCGCGACGGATCAGTTCCCGGACCTGCGGTTTCTGGGAGAGGTCCTGGAAGGTCGTGTAGCCGATACCCCGCTCCTCGGCCCAGTTGCCGATCATCTCGCTGTCGATGTTGACCAGCGCCGCCACGAAGTCGCGGGTCTCGTCACCCAGCACCATGACGTCCCGGATGTAGGGACTGAATCGGAGCCGGATCTCGATGAACTGGGGCGGGAACGGCACGCCGGTGGCCAGCCGCCGCATGTCCTCAAGCCGCTCGAGGAAGACCAGTTCGCCGTCGTCGGTCTCGGTAACCGCGTCGCCGGTCATGAACCAGCCGTCCGGCGTGTACTTCGCGGCACTCTTCTCCGGCTGGTTGTAGTAGCCGGAGAAGCC
Organism: Blastococcus tunisiensis; assembly: GCF_900112815.1. Classification (GTDB taxonomy): domain Bacteria; phylum Actinomycetota; class Actinomycetes; order Mycobacteriales; family Geodermatophilaceae; genus Blastococcus_B; species Blastococcus_B tunisiensis. Next base: position 238,039 of record NZ_FOND01000003.1, on the reverse strand, counting down.
GGCTCCGCCGCGCACCTGAAGCTCGCCTTCCTCGCTGATGCGCGATTCCAGCGGCGGCCCGACCGTGGGCCGCGTCTTCATCCAGTGGCCGACGGTCTCCACGTTGTAGGCGTCGCCTTGGTGCAGAGTGAACAACCCCATCTCACTGGTGCCGTAGATGTTGCGCAGGGGGACGCCCAGGGCGTGGAAGAAGCGGAAGACGTCCGGCGCCATGGAGGAACCGCCGGAGACGGCGAAGTGGGCCTTGATCAGGCCCAGCTGGTCCAAGACGGGGCGGAGCACGACCCAGCGGGCGAGCGCGTGGTTCAGCCGCGCCATCAGGCCGGGTTGCCTACCGTCGAGGCGGGCGACCTTGTAGGCGTGCCCGGCCTTGAGGCCCCAGCCATAGACCGCCCGGCGCACCCGGCCGGCCTCGGCCATCTTCCCCTGCACGGAGGCGGCGAGGCTCTCCCACTGCCGGGGGCTGAAGACCAGGGCGTCGACGGCCAACTCGCGGATGTTGTCCCGGACGGTCTCCGGCTCCTCCGGGAAGTTGACGACGAAAGGTACGACCAACCCCATCGTGACGCCGAAGATCTGCTCGGTGGCCCACGCCGGGGAGATGTAGCTGAGGTACTCGCTCCCGGGCTTGAGCGAGTGGGCGTCGAGCACCCGGTAGGCGTTGTCCAGCAGCATCCGGTGGGTGGTCACGACGCCCTTCGGGCGGCCCGTGGTGCCGGACGTGTAGCTCAGGACGGCGACGTCGTCGGGAGTGCCTTGGCCGACGATGCTCTCGAAGAGCTCGGGCTGGGCCTGGTGGACCGTCGCCCCCGCGGCCTGGACCTCCTGGAACGTCTTGAGCCGGGTGTCGGAGTAGGACCACATGCCGCGGTCGTCCCAGTAGACGACCGCTCGCACCTTGGGCAGCTGCTCGAGGATCTCGAGGATCTTGTCCACCTGCTCCTGGTCCTCCGCGACCACGACGACGGCCTCGGAGTCCTCGAGCAGGAACTTGGCCTCGTCCGGCGTGAGGTCGGGGTACATCGAGACGACCTTGCCGCCGAGCCCTTGGACCGCGTACTCGGTCCAGAAGTGCTCGACCTCGTTCTCCCCGATGATCCCGACGGTCTCTCCCCGCTGGAGCCCCAGTTCCCGAAGGCCGAGCGCGAAGTTCCGGACCTGGGTGACGACGTCGGTCCACGTGTGGGGGCGCCACAGCCCGAAGTCCTTGTCGCGCTGCGCGATGTCCGCCGGTCGACGACGCGCCTGGTCGAGCAGGATCTGCGGCAGGGTGCGGACCTCGGCGCCGGTCCCGGTCCCGGCGGCGGGGGCCGTAGCGGTCGAGCCGTGCGCGCTCAATGCGCCTCCCCGAGGTAGGCCTTGATGACGACCGGGTCGCCGCTGACCTCGGCGGGCGTGCCCTCGCTGATCTTGCGACCGAAGTCGAGGACGACGATCCGGTCGGCGATGTCCATGACCACGGCCATGTCGTGCTCGACGATGACGATGGGGATGCCGCGCGCCTCGCGGACGTCGAGGATGAATCGGGCAAGGTCCTCCTTCTCCTCCAGATTCATCCCGGCCATCGGCTCGTCCATCAGGAGGACCGACGGCTCCATCGCCAGCGCGCGGGCGAGGTCGACCCGCTTGCGCAGGCCGTAGCCGAGCTCACCGACGACCCGCTTGCGCACCGTGGTGATTTCGAGGAAGTCGATGATGTCCTCGACGAACTCCCGGTGCTGCACCTCCTCGCGCCGCGTCCACGGCACGTAGAGGAAGGCCTGCGCCAGGTTGGTCCGCATGTGGGAGTAGCGGCCGATCATGATGTTGTCGAGCACCGTCATCCCGGTGAACAGGTGCGTCCCCTGGAACGTTCGGCTCACGCCGAGCCGCGCGATCTTGTGCGTCGGCAGCCCTGAGATCACCTTGTCGCCGTCGAGCACGACCCGGCCCTGCTGAGGCCGGTAGAACCCGGTCAGGCAGTTCAGGAGCGACGTCTTCCCCGCGCCGTTCGGCCCGATGACGGCGAGCAGCTCGCTCTTGCGGAGCTCCATCGCGACGTCCTGCAGGGCCTTCACGCCGCCGAAGGAGAGCGACAGACCCTCGGCGCTTAGAGCGGGCGACGGTACGCGATCAGCGACTGTCGGCTGGCTGGCGGTTGCTGGCTGCACGAAGCGATCCCCCTGTCGGGTGAGGTGGCTCACAGGAGGCTGTTGCATAACTGACATCGGTGTCAAGAGTTTGCCGTGGGCGGCTGCAATCGAGGCCGTGTTGTGACTTGCCGCGCGTCACGCCTCTCGAAGGCGGGACGCCACGGCCAGCAGCCGCGCGGCACCGTCGCCCTCGCCGTCGGTGGCGGGCGCACCCTCGACCGAGACGATCGGGTAGAGGATGGGCGCCTCGAGCCCCGCCTCCCGGAACCGTGCGATCCCGCTCCTGACCGTCTGCTCGTCCCCGAAGACGGCGAAGGCGCCGAGGACCTCGTCGCTCAGCTGCTCGACCGCCCTGCTCCGCTCGCCGGCGTCCCAGCTCGCCGCGAAGCGGCCCACCTCGTCGCCGAACCCCTGCCGGGTCAGCGACCGCCGGTACACGTCGGTGCTGAGGTAGAACCCGGCGATGCGCCGGACGCGCGCGCGGGCACGGTCGAGGTCCTCGTCGACGAGCAGGGTGACGCGGCCGATGACGTCGACGGCGGCCGGTGCCCGGTTGCTGTCGGCGGCCGCGTTGCGCAGGACCTCCACTGCCTGGGCCACGCCCCGCGGCGTCATGTTGCCGAGGATCGCTCCATCGGCGTGCTGCCCGGCGAGGGTGAGCGCCCGCTCGCCCAGCGCCGCGAGGTAGAGGGGTGGCACCGGTGGCAGAGGGGTGGGCAGCTGGAGGCGGTAGCCGTCGAGGTGGACCTGACCGTGATGGGTCACCTTCTCGCCCGCCAGCAGTCGCCGCACGACGTCCACGTACTCCATGAGTCGAGCGAGCGGCCGCTCGTAGACCTCGCCTCGCCAGGAGGTGGCGATCGTGGGCGTGGAGGCCCCGAGACCGAGCCGGAACCGCCCGCCGGACAGCAGCTGCAGGCTTGCCGCCTCCATGGCGACGACCGCCGGCGCCCGCCCGAAGACGGGGACGATGCCCGTGCCGAGGGTTACCGAGCGCGTCGTCATGGCGGCTGCCGCGAGGCCCGTCACCGCGTCGCCGCCTCCGGCCTCCTCGCTCCAGAGCTCGGTGAAACCGAGCGCCTCCACCCCTCGGGCGACCTCAGGGAGATGCTCCACCCGGAGCCCGTTCTGCACCCCGAGGGTCATTCCGGCCCGCCGTGACTCTTTCGTCATCGGTAACCTCTGCAATCGATAGTGGTGGGCGCGGCCTGCCGGACGGGATGTGACCGCGAGCAGCTCTGCTCTCAGGACGATGGGGAATGCGATGACATCTCGGCCGGACCTGAGCCTGACGGAACAGCCACCGCCGACGGGCCAGCAGCGACGCACCGAGGCGACCAGACGGGCCCTGCTCGCGGCCGCGCGAACGGTCCTCAACGAGCACGGCTACGCGCGCGCGACCGTTGCCCAGATCGCCCGCGTCGCCGGCCGCGCGCACGGCACCTTCTACCTCTATTTCGAGAACAAGGAGGACATCTACTCGCTCCTGCTCGAGAACATGTGGACCGATCTCAAGGAGCAGTCGCGCAGCGTCTGGCGCCGGGACACCCCGCTGGAGAGCGTCCGCGTCACCGTCGCCCGCTACGTGTCCGGCTTCGCGGACAACGTCGACCTGTGGCTCCTGCTCGATCAGATGTCGGCCACCAATCCGCGCTTCACCCGGCTCCGCGACGACTACCGACGGCAGTTCGTCCGCAAGATCGAGCGCGGCATCGAGAGCTCCGGTGCCCGTGCCCGGATGGACGGCATGCAACCGGGGATCGTCGCCGAGCTCCTCGCCGGCATGGTGGACGAGGCCTGCACCGCCCGGTTCCTGAGGGGCCGCTCCTGGCCCCAGGACGTACTGGTCGACCACATCGTGACCGTGTGGGGCCGGACGGTCGGGTACCTGTCCAACGGGGTCCCCGCCGGTCCGGTCGCCGCCCCGGAGGAGTAGCACTCGTCCGAGCGTCGACGGGATCGTCCGGGACCTCATTGGGCGAAGGCGTAGCCACCGTTGACCGGGTACGTCTGACCGGTGATCCAGGACGCTGCGTCGGAAGCCAGGAACACTGCCATCGCCGACGCGTCCGACGGCTCGCCGAGCCGCTTGATCACGTAGCTGCGCAGCATCTTGTGCACCATCTCGGGGTCGCCCAGCAGCGGCTCGCTGGCGGGCGTGCGCATCGCCGACAGTGCGACGCAGTTGGCCGTGACCCCGTGCCGCCCGACTGCCTTGGCCAGCCCGCGCGTGAAGCCGGCCGCACCGGCCTTCGCCCCCGAGTAGACGACGAGGTTCGGCTCCCCGACCCGTCCCGCGTCCGAGATGACCGTGACGATCCGGCCGTATCCCCGAGACACCATCTCGGGGACCACCGCCCGGGCGCAGTTCAGGACACCGAAGAAGTTCGACCCGATCCACGGGGCCCATTCCTCCGGCCCGGTCTCCCAGAACGGCCGCGCATCGGAGATCGAGTGCTCGGGCCCGGCGTTCCCGGCGTTGTTCACCAGGATGTCCACCGGCCCCGATCCGTCGACCGCCGCCGCCACGCCTGCGAGTACGGCCTGGTGGTCGGTCACGTCGAAGGACACCGGGACGGCCTTGCCGCCGTCGGACCTGATCTCCTCCGCGACGGCTTCGGCCCGTTCCGGGAAGAAGTCGTTGACGATGACGGCGCCGGCGTTGTGCGCCGCGAGGTCGAGCGCGACCTGACGACCGACGCCTTGCCCGGCGCCGGTCACCATGGCCACACGGCCCTTCAGGTCCAGCAGATCCGACATGCCTGGTCCCTTTCGAGGAGTCACCGATCGGTGACGGGTGAATGCGGGTGCCGCCGAGGTCGACGGGTCACGAGGCCTGGTAGAGGCGGACCTCGCCATCCGTCGCGAAGGTGACGCGCCCCTGCGCCTGCAGGAGGTCGAGGTGGACGGCCGTCTCCGCGAGCGCCAGCAACTGGTTGAAAGCGTTGAGATCGCTCAGCGAGAGCTCCCGCCGCGTCCACCGGATCGCCTTGGCCACCTCCAGCCCCGTGTGGGCTCCGCCGCGGACGAAGGCGAGCACCTCCGCCAGCCGGATGTCGTGGTGCTCCAACAACTCGTCCACCCGCGCGTGGACGCTCGGCGACACCGGTCCGTGAGCGGGCAGCATGAGCGCGTCCGGGAGCTGCCGGACGCGTGCGAGCGACCCGAGGAAGTCGCTGAGCGCCGTCGGGGAGAGGACGGGCTCGAAGCCCACCGAGGGAGTGATGGTGGGGAGCACGTGGTCACCGGTGAAGAGCAACGCGTCCGCGGCGTCGTGGAAGACCACGTGTCCCGCCGTGTGCCCAGGCGTCGGCACGACGGACAGTGCTCGGCGGCCCGCGACCGCGACGTCGTCGGCCGCCAGCCAGGTGTCCGGCGACTGCCAGTTCTCCGGATCGGGCTGCACGAACGCCACCGCGGCCGTGAGTTCGTCGACGAGGGAGTCCGCTCCCATCATGGAGAGCAATTGCAGCTGCGGTTCGAAGGGGTGACGCTTCCCGGCCTGGAGGACGTCGAGCGCAGGCTGTTCCCCGCTCCCCAGGCTGATCGCCGTGCCGAATTCTCGACGGAGGAAGATCGCCTGCTCGTAGTGATCGCGATGCGCGTGCGTGACGAGGAAGCGGCGGGCGTCCCCCAGTTGGTAGCCCAGCTGGCGCAGGCCCATCTCCAGTTGCTCCCGCGCGGCGGCGATCGCCCAGCCCGAGTCGATGAGGACCGGACCGTCGTCGCCATCCACCACGTAAACGTTGACCGCGCGAAGACCGTCATCGGGCAGTGGGAGCGGGATCCGGTGCACCCCGGACGCCACCTCGAAGACGCCTTGGTCCGCCCAACCGTCTCTTCCGGCGCGTCCACTCACTGGTCACCCACCGAGGCTCGAGGCGGCTGCACGGGTCATGTTGACATGTGTATCAGTTATTGCCGACGGTGGGCGAGCCTGCGGCGCCTCGCCTCAGAGCCACCCGGAGTGAGGTCCGCCGAAGCACCTCGCCGCTAAATCTCCAGACCCGCTCACACGGGGTGGCCCCGGCAGTCGAGCCGGGGCGGGCAGCCCCCATCGGACCAGGAGCGTCCGGTGTCCGGCCGGGTTCTGGGCGGTGCCGCCCGTCCACCTACGGCGTGGCGGGCCTCATGAGGATGAGCGTCTCCATGGTCAGCGACATGACGACCGCACCGTGCTGGTTGGTTAGCTCGCCCCGAACCTGGAGAACGGCCCGTCCGCGGTCATCCTCGTCGATGGCGTCGACGACGAGGCGGCCGGTGAGCCGGTCGCCGGCACGAACGGGCACGAGGAAGCGCAGGTCGCGGATGCGCCGTCCGGCGATGACGTTCCAACGGGCGAAGTGCGCCTGGACGGCCAGCCGCTGGTAGACGGCCAGCGTGTGCACCCCGCTCGCGATGAGCCCACCGAAGTGTCCTTCGGCCGCGGCGCCCGCGTCCACGTGGAAGTACTGCGGGTCCCACACGCTCGCGAAGTCGACGATCTCGTCGGCGGTGAGGGTGTAGGCACCCGTCACGAGGTCGACACCCACCTCGATGTCCTCCCCGTAGAGGTCACGCACCTGGCCGGTCCGGGGTGCCGCCTGATCGCCGCTCACCTCAGCGCCTGCCCCGGCGCAGGCGGGTTGTAGAAGGAGATGCGATCTGCGACGCCTGCGTACCGGGCGCGGGCGACGTCGGCCGCCTCCGGCCACGTCTCGGCGACGATGCAGAATTCGTCGAGCATGTCGTCGGGCACTTCGGCCGCGATCTCGGCATGGCGACCGGCCCTGACGAGGCCCTGGAGTCGCTCCCCGACCCCGTCCCAACCCGCATGCTCCAGGACGCGTCGGTACGTCGGTGTCGAGCTGTAGAAGGCCAGCTGGCTGCGCACCGACTCCCGCATGCGATCAGCCGATTCCCCGGTACCGATCACCGTGAAGACCGTGACCGACAACGCGAACCGCTCGCGGTCCTTGGCCTGCACCGCCAGCCCCTCGGCGATGGCGGGTTCGGCGACGTCCCTGAGGTAGTCCACCGTGTGCAAGGGGTGCACGAACGCGCCATCGGCCACGGCCCCCGCCGTCCTGTACATGAGCGGCCCCAAGGAGGCCAGGTAGATCTCGGGCTCCGGGTGCTCGATCGGCCCGGGGTTGACGACGTCGGGCAGGAAATCCAGCGTGAAGAACTCGCCCTGGAAGTCGAGCGGGTGCACGCCCTGGAAGGCGCCCCAGATGTGGCGCACGGCGGCGACGTACTCGCGGAGCCGAGGCAACGGGGGGTCGTAGGCGCACGAGTAGCGGCGCTCGATGTGCTTGCGGACCTGACTGCCCAATCCCAGGATGAATCGGCCGTGGGGACGGTGCAGCTCCCACGAGGCGACCGCCGTCGTCATGGGGCTTCGCGTGAACGCGAGCGCGATGGAGCTGCCCAGGTCGATGTCGTTCACCCGGCTACCCGCGATGGCCAAGGCGGAGAACGGATCCTGGCGGGTTTCGGCGACGAAGAGCCCGTCGTAGCCAGCCGACCGCGCCTGGTCGACTCGATCCGGCATCTCGGCCAGCGACGCGGTGACGAGATTGAGGTCGAACTTCATCTGCCCTCCGAAGCGTGTGGGGTCCGGGGCCTCCGGGCACCGGGCCGCGAAGGAGCCCCGTGGATCGGGGTGGGTCCCACCGGTGATCCACCGGTCAGTACACCTAGCCGTCGAGTTCGCGCAGCAGCTGCACCCCCCGCCCGAGGAGGACGCCGACGGACGGCGCCATGGCGGCGTACAACTCGTCGATCCGCCGCCCCGTGCGGTGCAGGCGGTAGTTATAGGCGGCGATCGCTCCGAACCGATAGCACGCGAGAGCCTGGTACCAGTGCGGCCGGTCCACCTCGCCGCCGTCGGTGGCCTCGTAACGGCGCAGCAGATCCTGCGGCCGCGCCACGACGCGCATCCGGGCCCGGTAGCTCGGATGCCAGCACGTCGGGTCGCACATCATCATCAGCCAGCCGAGATCGAGTCCCTGGGGCCCTATCCCCGCGATCTCCCAGTCGACCACCGCGGCCACCTGCTCACGGTCGTCGAAGAGGATGTTGTTGGTCTGATAGTCGCCGTGGAAGAGGCCCGCACGGGGGGCGTGCGGCGCGGCGTCGGCCAGCTGCGTTCGCAGGTCACGGCCGGCCGCGAGCCGGGCGGCGTCGCCGGCGGACCTGAGCACGTCGCCCCAGAACGAGAGCTCCGTGTCGATGGAGCGGGGCTCCTCCCAGCCGGACAGCGATGCGACCGGCACCCGGTGGATCGCGACCAGCGTGTCCACCGCGCGGTCGAGCAGGACGGGCACCCTGGTCTCCGGCACGCCGGCGCTGAGCGATCCGTCCGTCATGTGCAGCGGAAGCGCGGGCACGTACTCCTGGACGAGCGCGTCCGTCCCGAACCAGTCCGGGTCGTCGGTCCACCACCGCACCTGCGCGATGGGCACCGAGTGCTCGTGGAGGGCGCGGAGGAGCGGGACCTGTCGAAGGACGTCCGTGTTGCCCCGACGGCGCACGCCGGGAGGCGCCAGCCGGACGACGAAGGTCTCCCGCCCGCCGTCGTCCTGCACCGTGGTGAAGCCGAAGCTGATGCCCGAGTTGCCGGGCATCGGTCGGATAGCCTCGACCCGGGCGTCCGGCCGGACGACCGCCCGTGCCCATCGCTGGAGGAGGGGCCGGATCGTCTCGGCGTCGAAAGTCCTAGGCGAGCCAGGCATCGACAGCCTCCGCCTCCCCCGCCGGAGCGGCAGGGTGCCCGGCGGTACCGGCCGGGGGTCGCGACCGGCGTGCCCGGCTCACATCGTCCCGCCGTCCACCGGGACGAGTGCACCCGTGGTGAAACTGGAGGCCTCCCCCGCCAGGAACAGGGCTGCCCCGACGATCTCGCTCGGCTCGCCCAGCCGACCCAGCGCCGCCTGACCGGCCAGGCCCGCGGCGAACTCGGCAGTCCAGTGCCTGCTGATGTCGGTGCGGAAGCCGCCGGCGACGATCGCGTTGACCCGGACCTTGGGCGCGAAGGCGTGGGCCAGCGCGACGGTCGTCGCATTGAGCCCCGCTTTCGCCGCGGCGTAGGGCACGACATCGGGTCGGGGGCGGAGGGAGGCCATGCTCGAGATGTTCACGATCGTGCCCCCGGCCCCGTCGAACATGCGCGTGCCGACCAGTACCGAGAGCCGGAACGGACCCTTGAGGTTGAGGCCGAAGACGCTGTCGTACATCGCCTCGGTGACCTCTGGCAGGGATGGATAGAGCGGCGACTTCCCGGCGTTGTTGACCAGGACGTCCACCCGGCCGAACCGGGCGTACGAGGCCTCCACCAGACCATCGAGGTCGTCCCACCTCCCGACGTGGCACGAATAGGGCAGGGCCGACCTGCCGAGCGCCTCCACCTCCGCCACGACCGCTCGGCAGCTGTCGAGGTTCCGGCTCGCGACGATCACGTGGGCCCCCGCCGCCGCCATGGCCAGTGCCATCTCGCGTCCCAGACCGCGACTGCCCCCGGTGACGAGGACCACCTTGTCCATCAGGTCCGGTCGATGTGCGTGCTGCACCGCGCCTCCCTCGTCGCCATCGCCGGATACTCCGAGAAAGTGACACCGACGTCAACAGCATGCGTGGAAAGCGAACCCGCACCCGGTCGCCGCGGCGCCTCGACGGCCGGGGGAGGATGAGCAGGCCGGCGATCTCGGCCGGCCCCGACTCCGGAGGTTCGACCCGTGCCCGCTCCCCGTCCCTGCACGAGGACGTAGTGCCCATGCCCCGCGCCGCCCGGTCGGGTGGCCCCGTCGCCAGAGTCCACCGTTCCTCCCTGCTGCTGATCTACCTGCTGCTCGTCGCCGCACTGGCCGGCTGCGGCCGCACCTCCCCCGTCTCCGACTCCGCCGAGGAGACCTCGTCCACGGCCGGCCCGCTGCGCATCGGAGCGATCCCCGACCAGGACCCCGAGGTCCTGCAGCGGCTCTACGGCACCGTCGCCGACTCCCTCGCCGACGCCCTCGACGTCGACGTCGAGTACGTGCCGGTCACCGACTACGCCGCGGCGGTCTCGCTCTTCCGCACCGGCGACCTCGACCTCGTCTGGTTCGGCGGGCTCACCGGCGTCCAGGCCCGGCTCCAGACGCCGGGCGCCGTCCCGATCGCCCAGCGCGACATCGACGAGGAGTTCCACTCCGTCTTCGTGGTGAACTCCGCCACCGGGCTGGCCCCCTCCGACGACCTCGCGCCGCTGGCCGGGCTGCGGTTCACCTACGGCAGCGAGACCTCCACCTCGGGCCGGCTGATGCCCGCCCACTTCCTCACCGAGCAGGGTGTGGAGCCGGGAGGCTTCCCCGGCGGCCCGGGATTCTCCGGGTCGCACGACGCCACCTTGGCGCTGGTCGCCTCCGGCACCTACGAGGCCGGGGTGCTCAACGAGCAGGTCTACGAGGCCCGTGCGGCGGCGGGTGAGATCGACCCGTCCGTCGTCCGCTACGCGCGGACCCCGGCGTACCACGACTACCACTGGCTGCTCGGGCCCGGCGCGATCGACCGCTTCGGCGAGGACCTCCCCGACCGGCTGACCGGGTACTTCACCGGCCTGTCCGCCGAGGACCCCGCCGACGCCGAGGTGCTCGAGTTGTTCGGCGCCGGCTCCTTCGTCCCGACCGAGGCCTCGAACTACGACCAGATCGAGCGGATCGGCCGCGACCTCGGGCTGGTCAACTGAGCGAGGCCGTGCGGCTCACCGATCTCGAGGTCCGCTTCGGCGCCACGACGGCCCTGGCCGGGGTGGACCTCACGGTGGCCGCGGGTGAACGCGTCGCCGTCGTCGGCGCCTCGGGGGCGGGCAAGTCGACGCTCCTCGGTGTGCTGAACGGGTCGGTTCCCCCGACGGCGGGATCGGTGCGCGTGCTCGGCGCCGATCCCGCCGGGCTGCGCGGACCGGCCCTGCGCCGGCTGAGGGCCCGGACGGGCACCGTGCACCAGCACCTGGAACTGGTCGGCCCGCTGCGGGTGGTGCACAACGTCAACGCCGGACGGCTGGGCACCTGGTCGGCGGCCCGGGCGCTCCGCTCGCTCGTGCAGCCCCAGGGGCTGGACGACGTCCGGACGGCGCTGGACCGGGTGGGCCTGGCCGACCGGATGTTCGAGCGCACCGACCGGCTCTCCGGCGGGCAGCGGCAGCGGGTGGCCCTGGCCCGCCTGCTGGTGCAGCGCCCCGAGCTGGTACTGGCCGACGAGCCGGCCTCCGCCCTGGATCCGGCCCTGGCCGACCAGGCGCTCGAGCTGCTGGCCGGGCTCGCGGCCGACCGGGGCGGCGCCCTGCTCGCCTGCCTGCACGACCCGGCTCTCGCGCTTCGCCACTGCGACCGCGTCGTGGGCCTGACCGATGGCCGGGTCACCCTCGACGCCCCGGCGTCGGCACTGACCGTCGCCGGGCTGGAGCGGTTCTACGGGGTGGTGCGGTGACCGCGGTCCGCACCCCACCGGTCGCGCCGCGCTTGCGGCGCGACCGGCGGCGGTGGGCGTGGGGCCTCGGGGGTGTCGCCGTCCTCGGCTGGTCGCTGGCCGGGGCCGGGCTCTTCTCCGGGCCCGTGGTGAACCCGGCGGGCGTGCGGCAGTTCGGCCGGTTCGCCTCCGCGGCGCTCTCCCCCGCCCACGACGCCGAGTTCCTCGGGGTGCTCGCCGAGGCCACCCTGGTGACGGTCGCCTACGCCGCCCTCGGCGCGGCCCTGGCGGTCGCGCTGGGCGCGATCGGTGCGGTGGGCCTGGCCCGCACCACCTGGGGACGACGCCGCGCGGGCTGGACGGTGAGCCGGAGCCTGCTCGCGGTGCCGCGCGGGCTGCACGAGGCGGTGTGGGGGCTGCTCCTGCTCAACGTGCTCGGCCTGGACCCCTGGGTCGGCGTCCTCGCGATCGGCATCCCCTACGGCGCCGTCACGGCCAAGGTCTTCGCGGACCTGCTCGACGAGGTGCCCCGGGGCGGCTACGAGGCGCTGCTCGCCGCCGGCGCCGGACGCGGCAGCGCGGCGCTGTACGGCCTGCTCCCGTCGGCGGCCGGCGGCCTGCTCTCCTACTCCTTCTACCGGCTGGAGTGCGCCGTCCGGTCGGCCGTCGTCCTCGGCCTGATCGGGGCCGGGGGGCTCGGCTACCAGCTCGCGCTGTCGTTCGCCTCGCTGCGCTGGGAGCAGGTGTGGGCGGCCGTCTACGCATTGGCCGCCCTGTGCATGCTGGCCGACCTCGGCGGCCGCGCGGTCCGCCGCCGGGTGGCCGCGCCGCGCCCGGCCGGCGGGCAGGCCCCGACCCGTGACCCACTGCTCACCGGAGCCGTCGTCGGCAGCCTCGCGCTGATGGCGTGGTCGTGGTGGTTCCTGGCGCTCACGCCGGCGACGCTCACCGCCGGCCGCACGCTCGACCAGCTGGGGTACGTGCTGCGCGCGGCATGGCCCCCGGCGGCCGACGGCGACCTGCTGGCCGCCGTCGCGGTGGCCGCCGTCGACACCGTCCAGATGTCGGTGATCGCCATCGCCCTGGCGACGGCCAGCGCCCTCGGCGTGTCCGGGCTCGCCGCCCGGCGGCCGGGAGCCGGCCCGGGGCGGTGGGCGCTGGGCGCCGGGATCCGCTTCGCCCTGCTCCTCCTGCGCGCGGTCCCTCCCCCGGTGTGGGCCCTCGTGCTGCTCTTCGTCCTGCTGCCCGGCGTCCTGCCCGGGGCGCTCGCACTCGGGGTGTACACGCTCGGCGTGCTGGGCCGGCTGGTGGCCGAGGCGACCGAGGAGGTCGACCCCCGGCCGCGGGCCTCGCTCCGGGTGGCCGGCGCCTCGCGGCTGGGGGGGTGGCTGTACGGCGTGCTGCCGGCCCTGAGCGGGCCGGTGCTGGCGCTGGCGCTCTACCGCTGGGAGGTGGCGATCCGCGACACCGTGCTCGTCGGGCTGCTCGGCGCGGGCGGGATCGGCGTCCTGCTGTCGGGGCGGATCGCGGCCTTCGACTGGGCCGCCGTCACCACGGTGCTCGCCACGATCGTGCTGCTCAGCCTGGCCGTCGACCTGCTCAGCGAGCGCACCCGGACCGCCCTGCGCTGACTCTGCGCAGGCCCCGCGCGCGCCGTCCTCCCTCGATCGTCAGCGAGGGCGGGTCAGGCCCAGCGGGTGCGCATGCTCAGGGCGGCCAGGGTGGCGGCACCGGCCGTCGACGTCCGCAGCACCTCGGGCCCCAGCCGGACCGCCTCGGCGCCGGCCGCGCGGAAGGCCACCACCTCGCCGTCGGTGAGCCCGCCCTCGGGGCCGACGATCACCGCGATGGTGCCGGTGCGCGGGATCTGCAATCCCGACAGCGGCCGGCGCGCCTGCTCGTGCAGCACCACGGCCAGGTCGACGTCGGCGAGCACGCCGCACACCTCGCGGGTGGTCATCGGCTCGGCCACCTCGGGCACCCGCGGCCGCCGCGACTGCTTCGCCGCCGCACGGGCCGCCGCGCGCCACTTGGCCACGCCCTTCGCCACCCGGTCGTCGCGCCAGCGGGTGACGCAGCGGGCGGCCGTCCACGGCACGATGCGGTCCACGCCGAGCTCGGTGGCCAGGTCGACGGCCAGCGGCCCGTGGTCGCCCTTCGGCAGCGCCTGCACCAGCACGAACTCCGGATCCGGCTCGGGCACCTCGAAGCGGGCCGTGACGGCGACCCGCAGGCCCTCCGCCCCGGCGGCCACGACGGCGCCCTCCGCGACCGCGCCCCGGCCGTCCCCCACCCGCACCCGCTCCCCCGGTGCGAGCCGCAGCACGTCGACGGCGTGCCGGCCCTCGGCGCCGTCCACCAGCACCTCGTCGGTCTCCGGGAGGGCGTCGAGCAGGAAGAGCGGGGCGCCGTCGAGCTCCGGGACGCCGACCTCGGTCATCTCAGCGCCCGTTGAACGCGTCACGGACCCGGGAGAAGAGCCCGCCCTGCGCCTCGCGGTGGGAGTCGGGCTGGTCCTCCCCGCGGAGTGCGGCCAGCTCGCGCAGCAGCTTCTCCTGCTCGGCGTCCAGCCGGGTCGGCGTGGCGACCTCCACGTGGACCAGCAGGTTGCCGCGGCCGGTGCCGCGCAGCCGGGGCGCGCCGTGCGCCCGGAGGGTGAGGACGCTGCCGGACTGGGTGCCCGGCTTGATGTCGAGGTCCTCGTCGCCGTCCAGGGTCGTGAGGTTCAGCGTCGTGCCGAGGGCCGCCGACGTCATCGGCAGCGTCACGCGGCAGTGCAGGTCCTCGCCGTCCCGGGTGAAGACATCGTGCGGCCGCTCGTGGATCTCCACGTACAGGTCGCCGGCCGGCCCGCCGCCGGGGCCCACCTCGCCCTGGCCGGTCAGCCGGATGCGCATGCCGTCCTCGACACCCGCGGGGACCTTGACCTGCAGCGTCCGACGGGAGCGGACCCGCCCGTCGCCGGCGCACTCGGGGCACGGCTCGGGGATGACCTGGCCGGTCCCGGCGCAGGTGGGGCAGACCCGGCTGGAGACCACCTGGCCGAGGAAGCCGCGCTGCACGCTCTGCACCTCGCCGCGACCCGAGCAGGTCGTGCAGGTGGTCGGGTGGGTGCCGGGCGCCGTGCCGGCGCCGGTGCAGACGGTGCAGAGGACGGCGGTGTCGACGGTGATGTCCTTCGTCGTCCCGAAGACCGTCTCGTCCAGGTCCAGCTCGACCGGGATGAGCGCGTCCCGGCCGGCCCGGGTGCGGCTGCGCGGCCCGCGGGTGGCCGCGCCGCCGAAGAACGCGTCCATGATGTCGCCGAGCCCGCCGAACCCGGCACCGCCGAAGCCCCCGGCCCCGGCGCCGGCCCCGGCGGCGTCGAACGGGTCGCCGCCCAGGTCGACGATGCGGCGCTTCTCCGGGTCGGTCAGCGCCTCGTAGGCGCGGGTGACCTCCTGGAACCGCTCCTTCGCCCCCGGGTCGGGGTTGACGTCGGGATGCAGGTCCCGCGCCAGCTTCCGGTAGGCGCGCTTGAGGTCGCTGTCGCTGGCGTCACGGGAGACGCCCAGCACGGCGAAGTAGTCGGTTGCCATCGGGGGTTCTCAGCCTCAGCTCTCGGCCAGCAGGTGGCCGACGTAGCGGGCCACGGCGCGAACCGCGGCCATGTTCATCGGATAGTCCATGCGGGTGGGGCCCACGACGCCGAGCCCGCCGAGGGCACGGTCGCCGGCGCCGTAGCCGACGGAGACGAAGGATGCGCCGGTGAGCGCCTCGTGGGCGTTCTCCTCACCGATCCGCACCAGCACCGTGCTCGCGTCCACCTGGGTCATCAACCGCAGGACGACCACCTGTTCTTCCAGCGCCTCCAGCAGCGGCTGCAGGGTGCCCGGGAAGTCGAGGGCGTTGCCGCGGGCGAGGTTCGCCGTCCCGCCGATGACCAGGCGGTCCTCGCCGGGCTCCACGAGGGTCTCCAGCAGGGTCGCGCTCACCGTCGCGACCAGCCCGCGCAGGTGCGGCGGGGCGGTGTCCAGCAGGTCGGGCACCTTGCCGCCGGCGTCGACGAGCTTGGCGCCGGCGAACGCGGCGTTCAGCAGGGTGCGCAGCTCGGCGACGGCATCGGCTCCGACGTCCACGGGCGTGTCGACGATCCGCTGCTCGACGCGGCCGGTGTCGGTGATGAGCACCAGCATCAGCCGGGCGGCCGCCAGCTGCACGACCTCGAGGTGGCGGACGGCGCTGCGCGACAGCGCCGGGTACTGGACGACGGCGACCTGGCGGGTCAGCTGCGCCAGCAGGCGGACGCTCCGGCTGAGCACGTCATGCAGGTCGACGGCGCCGTCGAGAAAGCGCTCGATCGCCCGGCGCTCGGCCGTCGACAGCGGCTTGACCGCCGACAGCCGGTCGACGAACAGCCGGTAGCCCTTGTCGGTGGGCACCCGGCCGGCACTGGTGTGCGGCTGGGTGATGTAGCCCTGTTCCTCCAGCACCGCCATGTCGTTGCGGATGGTGGCCGGGGAGACACCGAGGTCGTGCCGCTCGGCGAGGGCCTTGCTGCCCACGGGGTCGTTCGTCGAGACGTAGTCCTGCACGATGGCCCGGAGGACCTCCAGGCGGCGTTCGTCGTGCGCCACGGTGACACCTCCCCGTACCGGTCGACGTGCCGTGCGGCGCCGTGGTCCAGGTGTCGCACCCCGATCTCACTGGCACTCGCACGGGCAGAGTGCCAGCCCAGCATACGCGACGGACCCCACCCTCCTCAGCGTTCGCGCGCCCGTGCCGAGCCGCTGTCCGGGGGCGTCGAGGGCGGCGACGTCCACCCCGTCCGGCCGCTAGGGTGGGTCCGTCGGCGCCCCGCACGGGGCAGAGAGCGGAGGTCGGTTCCCTGATCTTCAAAGCGGTACGTGACGGCCGCCCGTATCCCGACCACGGGCTGTCCACCCGGGACTGGGCGATGATCCCGCCGCGGCAGGTGCGGATGGACACCCTGACGACGACGAAGAAGGAGCTGGCGCTCGACGCCCTCCTCGCCGACGACTCGACCTTCTACGGCGACCTGTTCCCGCACGCGGTGCAGTGGCACGGCGAGCTCTACCTGGAGGACGGGCTGCACCGCGCGCTGCGGGCGGCGCTGCAGCAGCGCAACGTCATCCACGTCCGGGTGCTCGACCTCGACGCGCTCACCCCGGTGCAGGCGCCTGCCCACCCCGCGACGGCGTCGATCCCGGCCCAGCCGCCCGTCCCGAACCCGCGCCGCCTCTAGGACCGCTCGCCCCGTCGCGGTCGAACAGTGTGCGCGGATCAGCAGTTTCCCGCCCGGTAACTGCCGATCCGCGCACGACGTCCCGGGGGCAACCTGCTCAGAGCCAGCCCTTCTCGGCGGCCACCCGCGCCGCCTCGACGCGGGTCCGCGCGCCGGTCTTGCCGATCGCCGAGGACAGGTAGTTCCGGACCGTCCCCTCCGACAGGAACAGCCTCCCGGCGATGTCGGCCACGGTCGCGCCGTCCACCGCGGCGCGCAGCACGTCGGCCTCCCGGGTGGACAGCGGCGTGGCCCCGATCGCCAGCGCGGCGGCCGCCAGATCGCGGTCGATGACCCGCTCCCCGGCCATCACCGCCCGGATGCCCCGGGCCAGCTCGGCGACCGGCGCGTCCTTCACGAGGAAGCCGGCCGCGCCGACCTCCATGGCTCGGCGGAGGAAGCCCGGACGGCCGAAGGTGGTGAGGATGACCGCCCGGCAACCGGGGACGGCGGCGCCGAGCGCGCGGGCCGCCTCGATGCCGTCGCCACCGGGCATCTCGATGTCGAGCAGCGCCACGTCGGGCCGGTGCTCCCGGGCCGCGTGCACCACGGCGTCGCCCCGGCCGACCTCGGCGACCACCTCGAGGTCGTCCTCGAGCTCCAGCAGGGCCCGGAGCGCACCGCGGACCAGGGCCTGGTCCTCGGCGATGAGCACCCGGATCACCGCGCCACCGCCGGCTCGGCGGCCAGCCGCACCGGGACGACGACGGCCAGCCGGAACCCCCGCCCGTCGACCGGACCGGCCTCCAGCCGACCACCCACGGCCTCGACCCGCTCCTCCAGGCCCGAGAGCCCCGCCCCGCGCGGTCCGGTGCCGCCCCGGCCGTCGTCGGTGACCGTGAGCCTGACGTCGTCGTCCGTCGTGGCCAGGTCCACCACCACCGAGCGGGCGCCGCTGTGCCGCAGCACGTTCGTCGTCGCCTCTCGCACCACCCAGCCGAGGACAGCGTCCGCGGCGGCCGGCAGCGGCTCGCCTACGGCCGGGGCGCGCAGGCCGATCCCGGCGGCCGACAGGGCCGACCGCGCCTCGACGAGCGCCTGCGCGAGCCTCACCTGCCGGTACCCGCTCACCGCGTCGCGGACCTCCGCGAGGGCCCGCCGGGCGGCGTCCTCGACGTCGGCCATCTCCTGCCGCGCCCGGGCCGGGTCACGCTCGGCCAGCCGGCCGGCGAGCTCGCTCTTCAGCGCGATCAGGGAGAGGCTGTGACCCAGCAGGTCGTGCAGGTCCCGGGCGAAGCGCATCCGTTCCTCGGCTACGGCGCTGCGGGCCAGCTCCTCCCGCGCCTGGGTCAGCTCCGCGTTGACCGACACGAGGTAGCGGGTGCCGCGCAGCGCGAACGCGGTGAGCAGGCAGATGACCGGGAGGATGAACATGCCCCCGAGCTCCCCGTGCGCGCCGATGACGCCGGCGCACACGGCGGCCGCACCGACCACCGCGGGCCACGTCCAGCGCTCGGGCAGGCTGGCTGCCGCGGCGGCGGACACGTAGATCATCAGGCCCGACCAGGCGGGTCCGAGCCACACCGCGAGGGCGACGCCCACGACGGCGACCAGCACCATCTCGCGCTGGACGCCGCCGCACCCGCCGAACATCCGGTTGAAGATCCGCAGGTAGGCCACGGTGAACAGCAGCAGGGCGAGCGCGGCCACCGCGATGACCAGCGGCGGTCGCGGGGTGCGGACGAGGTCGGCGACGGGGAAGGCCTGGAAGAGCAGCCACGGCGCCGCCCAGCCCAGGCGGTGCCACGGGGACTGCGGGTCCATGACGGCGACGCTAGCCCGGGTCATCCGGAGACGGCATGCAGCGGTCGCCGCCTCGCCACCGTCACCGCGAGGACGGCGAAGACCGCGGTGAACGCCGCCAGCGCCGCCACCGTCAGGACCGCCGGCGAACCGCCCGCGGCCACGTCGCGGCCCATCTCGGCGTACCAGTAGGAGGGCATGAAGCGGGCGAGGACCTGCATCGGCCCGGGGAACAGCTCCACCGGCCACCACAGCCCGCCGAGGGCGGCCAGGATCACCCCGAGGATGCCGATCGCCCCGCCGGCCGCCTTCTCCTCGAGGCTCCAGCCGATCAGCAGCCCGAGCGCCACGAAGGCGACGGAGCCGGCCCAGAGCACCCCCACCAGGGCGATCCACGTGCCCAGCGGCAGCGCGACGCCGTTGACGAACCGGCCGACGAGCGCGACCACGAGCAGGCCGGGCAGGGTCAGCAGCCCCCCGACGGCGACGTCGACGGCGACCACCCGGGTCTGCGGCACGGGCGTGACGCGCAGCTGCCGGAGCCAGCCCGACGCCCGGTCGAAGGAGACCCGGATGGTGGCGCCGAGGGCGGCTCCGAGCGCGCCGTAGGCCATCATCGAGACCATCACCGACGCGGCGACGTCCTGGAACCCGGCCGCGTCACCCATCTGCCCACCGATGATCTTCGTGATGAAGACGGTGAACAGCGCGGGCAGGGCCACCGTGAAGAAGAGGAACTGCTTGTTGCGGCCGACGCGGCGCAGCTGGAAGGCGAACAGCGGGGTCATCGTGCGGCTCCGATCGGGTGGTCCCTGACGATGGAGAGGACGGCGTCCTCGAGGGTGGCGCCCCGGACCTCCAGGTCGGGCAGCCCGCCGTCGGCCAGCAGCGCGCGCAGCGTCGCGTCCGCGTCGGCGGTGGCGAGGGTGACCGTGGTGCCCTGCCGGGTGACGCCGGTGACGGCGGGCAGGCCCTCGAGCCGGCGGCCGGGGGTGGCGGTGAAGGCGATGGTGCGGCCCGCGACCCGCGCCTTGACCTGCGCGGTGGACCCGTCGGCCACCACCAGACCGTCCGCCACGACGACCACCCGGTCGGCGACGGCGTCGGCCTCCTCGAGGTGGTGGGTGGCGAAGACGACGGTGTGCCCGCCCCCGGCCAGCCCGCGCATCGTCGTCCAGAAGGCGCGCCGGCCCTCGACGTCCATGGCCGACGTCGGCTCGTCGAGCAGCAGCAGCGGCGGGGCGCCGGCCAGCGCCAGGGCGAGCAGCACGCGCTGGCGCTGCCCACCGGACAGGGCGTCGACCGGGCGGGCGAGGAGGCCGTCGATGCCGGCGGTGACGACGAGGTCGTCCAGCGGCCACGAGGTCGGGTAGCTGCGGCGGACGAGGTCGAGGACCTCCCCGACGCGGGCCTCGCCGGGCAGCCCACCGTGCTGCAGCATCGCGCCGACGCACCCGGACCGGACCGCGTCGTGCGGGGTCCGGCCGAGGACGCGCACGGCGCCCGCCGCGGGGGTGATCAGGCCGAGGACGGCGTTGACGACCGAGGACTTGCCGGCGCCGTTGGCACCGAGCAGGGCCACGGTCTGGCCGGCCGGGATGGTGAGGTCGAGGTCGTGCACGGCGACGGTGCCGACGTAGCGGACGGTGAGGCCGCGGACGTCGAGGGCTGGCGAGTCAGGCACGGCTCCAGGCTGGTGGACCGGCGGTCCGGCCAGTAGTGCGGAACGTCGCCGGTCGTGTCTGACATCCGTCAGAGGGGTCAGCGCAGCGGGTCGAACGGGCGCAGCTCCGGGGGCGCCTCCCCGTCGAGCACGGCGCGCGCCAGGAGCCGGCCGGTCACCGGCCCCAGCGCGATGCCCCACATGCCGTGCCCGCCGGCGAGGAAGGCCCGGGGTGAGGCGGTGGCGCCCAGCAGCGGCAGGCCGTCGACGGTGACCGGCCGGGAACCGACCCATTCGTCCTGCCGGTCGTCGAGGTCGACGTCGGAGAGGAACGGCCGGACAGCGGCCACGATCGCGTCGATCCGGCGGGGGTCCAGGGCGTCGTCCGGGCGGCGGAACTCCATCATCCCGGCGATCCGCAGCCGGTCGCCGAGCGGCGTGCAGGCCACCCGCTCCACCGGGAAGTACAGGGGTCCGCCCGGCATCCGCCGGACCGGCACGCTGAAGCTGTAGCCGCGGCCGGCCTGCACCGGCTGCCGGACGCCGAACCGCCGGGCGAGCGTCCCGAGCCAGGCGCCGGTCGCGACGACGACGGCGTCGTGCCGCTGCTCGCCTGCGCCCGTGCCGACGACCACGCCGTCCCCCGTGTCGGCGATGCCGGTCACCCCGTGCCCCTCGGCGACGGCACCGCCCCGGGCCCGGACGGACGCCGCGAGCGACGCCAGGAACGCCGGCGGGTCCAGGTAGCGCTGGCCGGAGATGCGGATGGCGGAGCCGGCCTCGGCCGTCAGGACCGGTTCCATCGACCGTGCCTCGGCGCCGGAGACAAGGCTGAACCGGACGTCGCGCTGCCCGGCCTCCCGGACGCCGCGGAGCTCGGCGAGCAGCCCCTCCCGCTGCCGCTCGGACCGGTAGACGGCGAGGAACGGCTCGCTGCGCGGAGTCCGGGCCGTCACCCCACCGGCCGCCAGCGCATCGAAGGCGTCCAGCGCCCGCTCGTCGAGCGGCACGAGGGCGGCCATGCCCCGGCGCCACCGCCGGTGCGTGCTGTTGCGGGCGAAGGAGACGAGGAAGCGCAGCAGGCGGGGGTCGGCCCGCAGCGGCAGGTAGACCGGCGAGCTGGGGTCGAGGACGGCCGTCAGCCCGTACCGGAGGACGGCCGGCTCGGGCAGTGGCGCGGCCAGGGCGGGGGTGAGCCAGCCGGCGTTCCCCCACGACGCCCCGGCCCCGACCCGGTCCCGTTCGTAGACGGTGACCGCCGCCCCGCCCTCCTGCAGGAACCAGGCCGTCGCCAGGCCGACCATGCCGGCGCCGACGACGGCGACGTCCCGAGGGCGGCCGCCGGGCACGTCAGCGCGCGGAACTGCAGGCGACGCAGGTGCCCGCGAACGGCCGCAGCTCGAGGCGCTCCTCCGGGATCTCGCGCTGGCAGCCGGTGCACCGGCCGTAGGTGCCGGCCTCGATCCGGGCGAGCGCGGCGTCGATCGCCTCGATGGTGTCCGCCAGGTCTGCGCTGCGGCGCTGGGCGACCGGGTCGGGGACGGACTGGGCGCACTCGGCGAGCGCCTCGTCCCGCTGGCGGACGGCGTCGGCGCGGTGCTCCTCGAGCAGGGCGCGGAACCGGTCGGACGAGCCGGAGGGGACGGTCTGGGTGTCGAGCGAGGTGGACATGTGGAACTCCTTCGGGCAACGCGGGAAGACGCGGTCACCGGTGGGTGTCGCGTCAGGACGGGCGGTCGGGACTCCGGGAGGGAGTCAGGCGGCCTGGGGCGGGGCCCTGTCCTGGCTGCGGCGGAGGACGTCGAGTCCTCGGAGGCCGCGTGCTCGCCGATTCATCGCCAGGGCGAGCAGCATCCCGCCGGAGAGGGCGGGGACGGCGGCGGCGCGGAAGCCGGGCGGGGAGCCGGCGTCTCGGAACGTGTACGCGTCCATCGCCGGTCACCCCCTTGCACGACCCGGCGCCGTTGCCGAGAACCCAGCACTCTAGCCGAGAACGGCCGAGGCTACCCGGCCCTTTCGGGTGATGGGAGTGTCGCAACTCCCGCCGAGCGGGGTGGGACCCCGTGCGGAACGGCGTCCGCGCCCCTCCTCAGTCGGTCAGGTCGCGGACGACGGCGTCGGCCAGCAGTCGGCCCCGGTCGGTGAGGACGGCGCGACCCGCCTCGTGGGCGTCCGCGTCGAGCAGCCCCCGCTCGACGGCGGCCGCGGCCCGCGCCCGACCGGTGTCGGACAGCAGCCCCAGGGCCAGCCCCTCTTGGAGACGCAGGCCGAGCATGATCGTCTCCAGCGCCCGGTCGGCCTCGTCCAGCAGCTCGGCGTCCTGCGCCGGGCTCGTCCCGGCCGCGAGCCGGTCGGCGTAGGCGGCCGGGTGCTTGACGTTCCACCAGCGCAGCCCGCCGACGTGGCTGTGCGCCCCCGGCCCGACGCCCCACCAGTTGGCGTTGGCCCAGTACAGCTCGTTGTGCCGACACCGGGCAGCGTCCGAGGTGGCCCAGTTCGACACCTCGTACCAGTCGAACCCCGCCGTCCGGAGCGTCGCGTCGGCCTGCTCGTAGCGGTCGGCCAGCACGTCGTCGTCGGGCATCGGCAGCTCGCCGCGGGAGATCCGGCGGGCCAGCCGGGTGCCGTCCTCGACGATGAGGGCGTAGGCGCTCACGTGGTCGACGGGGCCGGACAGGACGGCGTCGAGCGAGGCCGCCCAGTCGGCGTCGGTCTCCCCCGGTGTCCCGTAGATGAGATCGAGGTTGACGTGCTCGAAGCCGGCGGCCCGCGCCTCGTGCGCCGCCTCGAGCGCCCGTCCCGGGGTGTGCCGGCGGTCGAGCACCGCGAGCACGTGCTCGGCGGCGGACTGCATGCCCAGGCTGACCCGGGTGAAGCCGGCCTCGCGCAGCCGGGCCAGGTAGCCGCGGTCGACGGTCTCCGGGTTGGCCTCGGTGGTCACCTCGACGTCGCCGGCCACCGGGAACAGCCGGTGGACCTCGGCGAGGACGGCGGCCAGGTCGTCGGCTGGGAGCAGGGTCGGGGTGCCGCCACCGACGAAGACGGTGGAGACGGTGGGCAGGTCCGGGCCGAGCGTCGCGGCGGCCCGGCGCAGCTCCGCGATCGCCGTCCCGGCGTACTCGGCGCGGCTGGCACCGGGGCCGAGCTCGTCGGAGGTGTAGGTGTTGAAGTCGCAGTAGCCGCAGCGGGTCGCGCAGAAGGGCACGTGCACGTAGAGCCCGAAGGGCGTGGCCGTGAGGTGCTCGCGCGCGCTGTCGGGCAGAGCGTCGGGGCCGGGCGACCCGGCCGGCAACCCGGGGGCCGGCAGCAGCGGCAGGACGGTGGTCATCTGCTCCCAGTGTGCCGCGCCCGGCTGCGGGACCGGCAGGATGCCGTCTGTGACGTCCGATCGTGTGGTCCAGGTCCAGGTGGCGCGCGGGGTGGCGACCCTGACGCTCGACTCCCCCGCCAACCGCAACGCCCTGTCCCGGGCGATGCGCGCGCAGCTGCGGGCGGCGCTGGCCGAGGCGCTCGCCGACGACGCGGTGCGGGCGGTGGTGCTCGACCACACCGGCCGGGTCTTCTGCTCGGGGATGGACCTGGCCGAGGCGGCCGGCGGCGGCGTGCAGGACCAGGGAGTCCGCGAGTTCCCCGACCTGCTCGAGCTGATCTGGTCGTCACCGAAGCCGGTGGTCGCGGTGGTCCGCGGCCCGGCGCGGGCGGGCGGGGTGGGGCTCCTGGCGGCCTGCGACGTGGTGGTCGCGGGCAGCTCAGCCACGTTCGCCTTCTCCGAGGTGCGGCTGGGGCTGGTCCCGGCCGTGATCTCCGCCGTCGTCCTCCCCCGGATGCTGCCGCACGTGGCGCACCGGCTGATGCTGACCGGCCAGGTGTTCGACGCCTCGCTCGCGGTGGACGGCGGGCTCGTCGACCTGGTCGTGCCCGACGACGTGGTCGACGCGGAGGTCCGCGCCCAGCTGGTGCACCTGACCGCCGGCGCACCGGCGGCACTGGCCGAGACCAAGCGCCTGCTGCGGGCCGGCACGACCCTGGAGTTCGACGAGCTGCTCGACCTCTCCGCGCGGTTCTTCGCCGGCGAGGAGGGTCAGGAGGGCATCGCCTCCTTCCGCGAGAAGCGCCCCGCCCGCTGGGTTCCCACCGCGGACTGAGGCGGCTCAGGCCAGCCGGCGGGTGTTGTCCGGGAGGCGGACGGTGACGCCCTGGGCGTCCAGCCACTCCGCCAGGGGGACGGCGACGCGCCGGGTGGTGCCCCACGCCTGCCGGGCCTGGCTGAGCGTGAACGGCTGCGGCACGTCCGCCAGGCGGGCCCTGGCCACCTCGGCGATCCCGGGCGCGAGGTACACGCCGTCGGCGATCCGCACGAGCTGGCCGCTGCGAACGGCGGCCGCCAGCTCCCGGACGCCGAGACCGGCCGCGACCAGGTCCGGCGCCTCGGGTGCCGCGAACGGGTCCTGGGCCAGCCGGGCCCGGACCTCCTCGACGGCGCGCTGCACCTCCGGCGGCAGCGCGGCGGTCCCGTCGACGACCCGGCCCCCGCGCAGCTCCAGCGGCGGCCGGACCACGGCGGCCACCAGGTCCGCGTCGGGCAGGTCCAGGGCCCGGCGCACCACCTCGACCGGCGGGCCCGGTTCCAGCGGCCGCAGCCGCCGGTAGCGGGCGACGACGTCGGGCACCCGGGCGACGAGGTCGTCCCGCAGCCCGGCCGCCAGCAGCCAGGGCCCGTGGACGGTGGCGCCCTCCGGCACCGGCCAGCCCATGGCCGTGAAGTCCTCGACCCGGACGATCCGGCGGCGCGCCAGATCCACCGCGGCACCCGCGGCGCCGCCGGGCTGGGCGACCAGGTCCGCCGCCCGCGCCCGGGCGGCACCCCGGCGCCGCAGCTCCGGCGGGTCGACGTCGCGGACGTCGGCCCCGAGCACCCGCCGGGTCCCCGGATCGCGCAGCAGCACCCGGTCGCCGACCCGCAGCGGCAGGGCGCCGGCCAGACGGAGCCGCACCGCCGCTCCCTCCAGGGGCCGCAGCCGGGCGCCGACCGTCGCCGAGCCGATGTGCACCACCGGCTCGGCCGGCAGCCGCTCCCCCGGCTCGGCGTCGAGCGTCACGTCGACCACGTCGGTGACCCGGAAGGCTCCCGGCGTGAGCAGCACGTCGCCGCGCGAGAGGTCCTCCACCGCGACGTCCCGGAGGTTCAGGGCCACCCGGGCGGTCGCGCTCGCGTGCTCCACCGGCGCCCCGAGCGACTGCACCCGGCGGACCACCACCTCACGCTCCCCGAGCAGGAACCGGTCACCGGCCGCCACGCTGCCGGCGGCGAGGGTCCCGGTGACGACCGTGCCGGCCCCCCGGATGGTGAAGGCGCGGTCGATCCACAGCCGGACCGGTGCGTCCGGGTCCGCCGGTGGGAGCTCGGACAGCAGCGCCTCGAGGGCGACCCCGAGCTCGGCGACCCCGTCCCCGGTCACGGAGCTCACCGGCACGGCGGGCACCACGCCCATCGAGGTGTCGGCGAGCCGCCGGCGGACGTCGGAGACGACGGGTGCCGGGTCGGCCAGGTCGGACTTGGTCACCGCGACCAGCGCGTGCTGGACGCCGAGCGCGTCGAGCACCGCGACGTGCTCGGCGGTCTGCGCCGACCAGCCGTCGTCGGCGGCCACCACCAGCAGCGCCGCGGGCACCGGGCCCACCCCGGCCAGCATGTTGCCCACGAACTTCTCGTGCCCGGGCACGTCGACGACCGCCACCCGGCGGCCGGAGCGCAGCGTCGTCCAGGCGAAACCCAGGTCGATGGTCAGCCCGCGGCGCCGCTCCTCCGCCCAGCGGTCGGGCTCCATCCCGGTCAGCGCACGGACCAGGGCCGACTTGCCGTGGTCCACGTGCCCGGCCGTCGCGACGACGTCCATGTGGTTGACGTCCGGGGCCCCGTCGGTGGACGTCATCGCGCCGCGGCGGCCAGGACGGCGCCGGCGAGCTGCTCATCGGCGGACGTCGGGAGGCTGCGCAGGTTCAGCAGGGTGCGGTCGCCCTCGACGTAGCCGACCACCGGCGGGGTGCCGCGGCGCAGCAGCTCGGCGAAGGACCCCGGCAGCGAGACCGCCGCGCTCGGCAGCGGGTGCTCGGGCGCCCCTCCCCCGCCCACGCGCGCGTCCGCGTCGACGGCCCGGGCGTCGAGGCCGGCCTCGGTGAGCCGCGCGGCGAGGGCCCCCGCCCGGGCCCGGAGCCCGTCGAGGTCCGCGGCGAGCATCTCCTGCACCGGCGGCAGCGGGCCGCGCAGCGTCGCCTCCAGCGCGGCGAGGGTGGTCTTGTCCACCCGCAGCGCGCGGTAGAGCGGGTGCCGGCGCAGCCGCTGCACGAGGTCGGCGCGGCCCAGGACCAGCCCCGCCTGCGGGCCGCCGAGCAGCTTGTCCCCGCTGGCGAGGACGACGTCGGCGCCGGCCGCGAGCGTGGACTGCAGGTCGGGCTCCTCGGGCAGCAGCGGGTGGGGCCGGAGCAGCCCGGACCCGACGTCGGCCACCAGCGGGGTGCCCGTGCCGGCCAGTGCCGCTGCTAGTTCGCCGACCTCGACCTGCCGGGTGAAGCCGCGGACGACGAAGTTCGAGGGGTGCACCTTGAGCACCGCGCCGGTCTCCGGGCCGAGCGCCCCCCGGTAGTCGGCGAGCGTGACCCGGTTCGTCGTGCCCACCTCGCGCAGCCGGGCGCCGGTGGCGGTCAGCAGCTCGGGGATGCGGAACCCGTCACCGATCTCGACCAGCTCGCCGCGGGCCAGCACCAGCTCGCGGTCCTGCCCGAGCGCGGTGGCGACCAGGGCCAGCGCCGCCGCGCAGTTGTTGACGACGATCGCGGCCTCGGCGGCGGGGACCGCGGCCAGCAGCGCGGCGATGGCCGCCTCTCCCCGCGGGCCACGGCGCCCCGTGGACAGGTCGAGCTCGACATCGGTGGTCCCCGCGGCCGCGGTGATCGCGTCGACGGCGGCCGGCGACAGCGGGGAGCGGCCCAGGTTGGTGTGCACGAGGACGCCGGTCACGTTGAGCACCGGCTGGAGGCTGCTCGCCGTGCCGGGCAGCGAGGCGAGCACCGCCTCGACCGCCTGCGGGGGTGCGACCTCGCCGTCCCGGATCCGCTGCTGCACCCGCTGCACGGCGCCCTTCACCAGGCCGCGGCCCAGCCGCTCGCCGGCCGCGGCGAGCCGGGGGTCGGCGAGCAGGGTGTCGGTGCGCGGCACCTGCCGGCGTGGATCGGCGCTCATCGCCCGGATCGTAGGCGGAGCCGCGTCGTTCCCAGCGGTTCGTCGGCACCGGCGGCCGGATCGGGACCGCTCCCGAGGCAGTCTGGCGGAGGCGGACGGGAATCGAACCCGCCTGGCCGAGATGCTCGGCCACGTCGGCTTTAGAGGCCGCGGGGGTCACCAGACACCCTGACGCCTCCGCCGCAGACTGTACGTGCGCGGCGAAACTGTCGGAGGCCGGTGCCAGCATCCGACCCGTGAACCACTCCGAGTCCCGCCCCGCCGCCTCCCTCCCACCGGTCAGCCTCGGCCCGGAGGAGGCGGCAGCCGTCGCGGTCGCCCTCGCGTCCCGGCCGGACGGCCCGTACGCCGATGCCGGGCGGGGCGCCCTGGAGAAGGTGCTCGCCGTCCTCGAACCCGATCCGCGCCGGCGGGCCGAGCTGCTGGCCACCAGTCTCTGGGTGAGCGCGGAGGCGGGCCGGTCCGCGGAGATCCGCGCGGTCGTCGAGCACGCCGTCACCCGTCGGCTCGTCGTGTCGCTGCGCTATCACGACGGGAAGGGCAGGCCGTCGCGGCGCCAGGTGGAACCGCAGCTGCTCGTCCGCAGCAGCGACCAGTCCTTCCTGGTGGCGTGGTGCCGCGAGCGCGACGCGCTCCGCTGGTTCCGGCTGGACCGCATCGAGGCCGCCGACCTGACCGGGGAGACCGCTCCCCGGCGTGACCTCACCGGCCTGGGTGCCCCGCCGGCCGGTGCCGGCCCGGCCGCCCGACCCGCCGGCGCATCCCCGGCGAGCGCCCGCGAGCGGCATCCGGCCGGCCGGGCCCGGCGCCCCGCTGGCGAGCCGGAGGGGCCGCCCCGCCTGGTCGTCCTCCGGGGCGGGCGCGGCTGAGCGACGGCCGCGGCTACGGTCGGGGCGTGACCACCGCACCGGCCCGCATCAGGCTCACCCAGTACGCGCACGGCGGGGGCTGCGCCTGCAAGATCCCGCCCGGGGAGCTGGAGTCCGTCGTCGCCGGGCTCACCGCCACCGGCCCGGCCGCGCCGAACGCCGAGCTCGTCGTGGGCCTGGACGACGGTGATGACGCGGCGGTCGTGCGCCTGCCCGGCGGCCAGGGCCTGGTGCTGACCACCGACTTCTTCACCCCCGTGGTCGACGACGCGTACACGTTCGGCCGGATCGCCGCGGCGAACGCGCTGTCGGACGTCTACGCGATGGGCGGCACCCCCGTGGTGGCCGTCAACCTGCTGGGCTGGCCCCGCGACGTGCTCCCGGCCGAGCTCGCGGCGGAGGTGCTGCGGGGCGGCCTCGAGGTGGCCCAGGAGGCGGGCTGCCACGTGGGCGGGGGGCACTCGATCGACGACCCGGAGCCCAAGTACGGGATGGCCGTGACCGGCCTGGTCGACCTGGACCGCATCATCCGGAACGACGCCGCGGTGGCCGGCACCGCGCTGTCGCTGACCAAGCCGCTGGGCGTGGGCGTCCTGAACAGCCGGATGAAGGCGACCGGCGAGGTGTCGGAGGAGGCGGTCGCGTCCATGACCTCGCTGAACCGGGCTGCCGGCGAGGCCGCGGTGGCCGCCGGGATCCGGGCCGGCACCGACGTCACCGGCTTCGGCCTGCTCGGGCACCTCTACAAGATGGCGCGCGCCAGCGGCGTGACGGCGGTGGTCGACGCCGCCGCCGTCCCCTACCTGGCCGGCGCCCGGACCGCGCTGGCCGGCGGCTTCGTGTCCGGCGGCACCCGGCGCAACCTGGACTGGGTGCGCCCGCACACCGACCTGTCGGCGGTGACCGAGGACGAGGCGCTGCTGCTGGCCGACGCGCAGACCTCCGGCGGGCTGCTGCTCGGCGGCGAGGTCCCCGGCGCGCCGGTCATCGGGCAGTTTGTGGAGCCCGGGGAGTTCGTCGTCGTCGTCCGCTGACCGCCGGGACCGGTCGCGACGACGGTCCCCGACGTCGCTGCCGGCCGCCGACTCGGTTAGCGTCCGATCATGCTCGCTGCCTTCGTCTCCGCCCCCGCCCCGAAGGACCCGCTCTCCGTGCTGGAGGTCGGCGACCGGCCGGAACCGGAGGCGCCCGAGGGCTGGACGACGATCCAGGTGAAGGCCGTGTCGCTCAACCACCACGACCTGTTCAGCCTGCAGGGCATCGGGCTGCCCGCCGAGCGGATGCCGATGATCCTCGGCACCGACGCCGCCGGGATCGACGAGGACGGCAACGAGGTCGTCGTGCACGGCGTCATCTCCACCCCCGGCTGGACGGGCGACGAGACCCTCGACCCGAAGCGCTCGCTGCTGTCGGAGGTGCACCAGGGCTCGATGGCGGAGAAGGTCGCCGTCCCGACGCGGAACCTGCTGCCCAAGCCGGCGGAGCTCTCCTTCGCCGAGGCCGCCTGCCTGCCCACGGCCTGGCTCACGGCCTACCGGATGCTCTTCGTGAAGTCCGGGCTCCGTCCGGGCCAGACCGTCCTGGTGCAGGGCGCCAGCGGCGGCGTCGCGACGGCGCTGATCGTGCTCGGCCGTGCCGCCGGCTACCGGATCTGGGTGACCGGCCGCAGCGAGGAGAAGCGCGCCGCAGCGCTCGCCCTCGGCGCGGACCAGGCGTTCGAGTCCGGTGCCCGGCTGCCCGAGCGGGTGGACGGCGTCATGGAGACCGTGGGTGAAGCCACCTGGTCGCACAGCGTCAAGTCGCTCAAGCCCGGCGGCGTGATCGTGACCTCCGGAGCGACGACGGGCTTCAATCCCGGCGCCGAGCTCAACCGGGTGTTCTTCACCCAGCTGTCGGTGATCGGCTCGACCATGGGTACGAAGTCGGAGCTCGAGTCGCTGATCCAGCTGTGCAGCGTCACCGGGATCCGGCCGCAGATCGACGTCGAGCTGCCGCTGCCCCAGGCCCGCGAGGGCTTCGAGCGGATGCTCGAGGGCCGCACCAACGGAAAGATCGTCTTCACGCTGTAAGACCCGGAGGTGGCGTGGTGATCGCTCGGATGTGGCGGGGATGGGTCGCCACCGTGGACCGCGACGCCTACGCCGGCTACGTCGAGGACACCGGCATGGCGGAGTACCGCCGGACACCGGACAATCGCGGTGCCCACCTGCTCACCCGCGACCTCGACGACGGCCGCACCGAGATCGTGACGCTCAGCTTCTGGGACTCCCGAGACGTGATCGTCGGCTTCGCCGGGAGCGACATCGCCCGCGCGGTCTTCTACCCCGAGGACGACCGGTACCTGGTCGACCGGGAGACCACGGCGACGCACTTCGAGGTGCACCCCGAACCCTGAGCGGCGCCCCGGCCGGACGAGCGTGCAGTTGTGGTCGTTCCGTTCGGCGCGTCCGCGCGTGTCGGCGACCCGCAACTGCTCCCTCGAGCGCCGAGTCAACAAAGGTTGACACGGCGCCCTGAGGCAACTTACGTTGACAGCCATGGCGGACACAGCGCAGGTGGCATCGGCCGCCGGCAGCCGGGATCCGGCGATCGGCCTGCGGGCCGTGCGGTCCCTCCGGACGCTCGTCGAGCGGCTGGAGGCGCTCCAGGTCGGCAATGCGCGCGACCAGGGCTGGACGTGGGAGCAGATCGCCCAGCTCCTGGGCGTGACCCGGCAGGCGGTGCACAAGAAGTACGCGAGCGGTCGCGGGCCGCTCCGGCGGAAGGACTGACCCATGTTCGAGCGCTTCACCCTCGAGGCCCGGCAGACCGTGGTCGGTGCCCAGCACGAGGCACGCCGGCTGCACTCCGGGCGCATCGGCACCGAGCACCTGCTGCTCAGCCTGGTCCGCCAGCCGACCGCCAGCGCGGCCGTGCTCAAGGCCCACGGGCTGAGCCAGGACGCCGTCGCCGAGGCCGTCGTCGGATACGTCGGATCGGACGACCTGGACGCCGGGGCGCTGACGGTGCTGGGCATCGACCTCGATGCCGTCCGCAGCTCCGTCGAGGCGAGCTTCGGTCCGGGCGCCCTGGACCGGCCGGCGGGCTCCCGCGGTCCGACGGGGCACATCCCGTTCACCCCCCGGGCCAAGAAGGTGCTGGAACTGGCTCTCCGGGAGGCCCTCGCGATGAAGTCGAAGAGCATCTCCGACGGGCACATCACCCTGGGGCTGCTCCGCGAGAGCGAGGGACTGGCCATGCGGGTGCTGACCGATCGCGGCGTCGATCCCGTCGAGCTCCGCCGCGACCTGACCGCCACGCTCGCAGCGGACTGACCGGCGGCGGGCTCAGTGGACGAGCTTCAGCCCGACCACGCACCCGATCAGCCCGAGGATCAGCAGCACCTTGACCACCGACACCGGCTCGGTGCCGGTCACCATCGCGTAGACGACGGTGAGCGAGGCGCCGATGCCGACCCAGACGGCGTAGGACGTGCCGACCGGCAGCTCCCGCATCGCGTACGCCAGCCCGGCCATGCTGAGCACCAGCGCGATCCCGAACACGATCGACGGGACGACGCGGCTGAAGCCCTCCGACCGGCCCAGGGCCGTGGCCCAGACCGCCTCCAGCACGCCGGACACGACGAGCACCAACCACGACACGACGGCCTCCCCGGCGCCGTCTTGTCGCACTCCGGGTACGGCACCCCTCGTCCGGGAGCCGGATCACGGCTCGCCGACCAGTGTCTCAGCTCGCCGGGTGCCGCTCGTCGCGGAGGAGCACCAGCGCCGCGACGGCGGCCAGCCCGGCCGCGACCGCCGCCCCGGCGAACACGGTGTGCAGCTGGGTGAGCAGTGCGGCGTCGGTGGCGGCGTCGAAGGCGGCGCAGTCGGCGGGCGTGTCGGGGCACAGCTCGAAGGGGCTGCCGATGGCGTCCACCTCGGCGGTGAACCGGCGCAGCGCCACCGCGGTCAGCAGCGACAGCCCGGTCAGCATGCCCACCGTGCGCGCGACGACGGCGAGCGCACTGGCGCTGCCGTGGACCTCGGCGCGGGTCACGCCCAGCAGCACCGCGTTGACCGGTGCGATGGCCAGCCCGAACCCGAGACCGGCGGCCAGCAGGACGACGGTCGAGGCGGCCCCGTCCAGGGACCGGGCGTCCCAGGTGGTCATCAGCACGAAGGCGACCGCGGTCAGCCCCGTCCCGCCGGCGGCGACGGCGCGGGCGGGCACCGTGCGGCACAGCCAGCCGCCCGCGACCGCACCGACCGGGACGGCGACCAGCAGCCGCAGCAGCACGAGCGCGGCGCCGAGCTGGTCGCCTGGCGTCGTCGTGGCGCGGGCGAAGAGCGGGATGTCGACGAGGGCGGCCACCAGCGCCACCCCGACCAGCAGGTTGACCAGCAGGGCGCCCCACGCGCCGACCGGCCGGAGCGCGCGCAGGGGCAGGACCGGTTCGGCCGTCCGGCGCTCGTGCCAGAAGAAGGCGGCGGTGGCCAGGACGGCGACCGGGAGCAGCACCGGGCCGTGCGCGACGACCTGGGTGGCCGGGTCGGCGGCGGCGAACGCCCAGACCAGGCTGCCCAGCGCGACGACGGCCAGCGCCGAGCCGAGCACGTCGATCTGCCGGGCCAGCCGCCGCAGCCCGCGCAGCGGCAGCACCGCGCGGACCGGCGCCGTCAGGCTGCGCACCACCAGGGCGGCCCCGGTCACGATCGCGGCCAGCCAGAGCGGTGTCGTCCATCCCAGGGATCCGACGACGGGCACGTAGAGCAGGCCGAGGGTCACGTCCTCCGCCAGCGCCACCGGCGCCGCGAGCTGCAGACCGAGCGCGACCGCGGTGACCACGGCGAGGACCAGCCCCCACGGATCCGGGCGGCGCACCCCTCCGGTCACGGCGGCGCCGACCGCGAGGGCCAGCCCGAGCAGCAGGTTCAGCCAGAAGATCGCCCGCCAGTCCGCGAACGCCAGCACGGCGGCCCCGGCCAGGGGGCCGAGCACCGCGCCGGCCTCCTGCACCGCGCCCACCACCCCGAGCGGCAGCGCCCGCCGCTCGGGCGGCCAGCGGTCGGCGACGAGCGCGAGGGTTGCCGGCACCAGCCCGCCGGCGCCGACGCCCTGCAGACCCCGCCCGAGGACGGCGGGACCGAGGGTGTCCGCGGTGGCGGTGAGCAGCGAGCCGAGCGCGAACAGCAGCAGGCAGCCGACCAGCACCGGCACCCGGCCGCGCAGGTCGGCCAGGCGCCCCAGCAGCGGCAGCGTGGCGGTGTACCCGAGCAGGAAGCCGCCGACGATCGGGGTGGCCCGCTGCAGCTCGTCGAGCCCCACGCCCACGCCGGCGAGGATGTCGGGCAGCGCGAGGACCACGACGTAGGTGTCGGCCGCGGTGACGAGCACCGCCAGCGTGGCGAGGACGACGAGCGGGAGGCCGGGTGCCGGTCGACGCGCACCGACCGCCTGCTCAGCCGGTGGTCGGTGCGGTGATCTCGACATCGGCCCCGTAGTCGCTCAGCTCGAGGGTGTACGTCGCGTCGTCCTCGGCCGTGAAGAACGGCCCGGTCAGGTCGGCCCGCAGCAGCTCCCC
Organism: Blastococcus tunisiensis; assembly: GCF_900112815.1. Lineage (GTDB taxonomy): Bacteria > Actinomycetota > Actinomycetes > Mycobacteriales > Geodermatophilaceae > Blastococcus_B > Blastococcus_B tunisiensis. Next base: position 204,119 of record NZ_FOND01000003.1, on the reverse strand, counting down.
GCTGTCGGCCGCGATGGAGAAGCGGGCCTGCACCGGCCGGCTCGGGTCCTCGCTGGTGAGCAGCTGCTCCACGAGCTCCCCGGGGAGTTCCGCCGTCACCTCGCGGACGACCTCGCCGTCCACCCGCCGCTCCTCGCCCAGCTCGGCGGACTCGGCCGACGACAGCAGCTGGGAGATGCCGGTGTCGGCGTCGATGAGCTCGCCCGGGTCCCCGAAGCCGAACTGCGCCGGGTCGACCACGCTGAAGCCGGACGTGAACGGCAGCTCGGCGTAGACCGTGCCGTCGACCGACACGACCGCGAGGTCCAGCGTGGAACCCATCGCGAGCACCTGGAGCGTGCCCTCGAACGAGGCCGGCCGGGCGATGTCGCCCTCGCCACCGACCAGCGCGGTACCGGTGTCGGGCGCGCCCTCGCTGTCGAGCAGGAAGTGCACGCTGTCGGCCTCGTCGAGGGTCTGCTTGGCCTGCGCCAGCAGGTCGGCGGCCGACTCGGTGTCGGCGGCGTCGGATCCCCCGCAGGCGGTCAGCGCCGTGCCGGCGAGCAGCGCGAGGGCGAGCAGGGGTACCGCCGTGCGGCGCATGGAGACCTCCCGTGGGCCGGGTTCCGGGTCCCGGCGTACCGCGGCGGACAGTAGCGCGCCGGCCGTCGTCAGCCGCCGACGTCCGCCCGCGCGGCCACCGCGGCGTCGACCGCGGGCCGGTTCCGCGCGGGCAGGGCGGACCGCGCGGGAGCCAGGTCGGCGAGCCGCGCTCGCTCGGTGGTGAACGCGCGGAACGTCGTGCCGATCGTGATCCCGTGGTCGGGCCGCTCGACGATCTCCACGGCGTCCCCGGCGCCGAGGTCACCGGTCTGCAGGACCCGCAGGTAGGCACCGGGCAGACCGCGCTCGGTGAAGCGCTTGATCAGCCGGGGCACGCCCCAGTGCGCCTGGAGCTTCGCGCACGGGGTGCGCGGGGCGGTGACCTCCACGAGCACCCCGCCGATCCGCCAGCGCTCACCGAGGACGGCGCCGGTCAGGTCCAGGCCGCTGGTCCGGAGGTTCTCGCCGAAGCGGCCGGCCGGGAGGTCGCGGTCGAGCTCGGCGGCCCACCGGTCGGCGTCCTCCTGGGCGTAGGCGTAGAGCGCCTGCCCCTCCCCGCCGTGGAACTTCTGGTTGACCTGGACGTCACCGTCCAGGCCGAGCGGGCCGACGGTGACCCGCCCGTCGACCGGCCGCTTGTCGATCGCGCTCTGCGTGTCCCCTGCCCGTGGCAGCCGGATCGGCCGCGCCGCGGAGACGCAGACCGCCTCGAGACGGCCGGTTCCGCCCGGTGTGCCGTTCACCGGTGCGCTCGCCCGCTCGCTCACTTCTTGCTGGCGGTGGACTCGTTCGTGGAGAGCGCGGCGACGAACGCCTCCTGGGGGACCTCGACGCGGCCGACCATCTTCATCCGCTTCTTGCCCTCCTTCTGCTTCTCCAGCAGCTTCCGCTTGCGGGTGATGTCACCGCCGTAGCACTTGGCGAGGACGTCCTTGCGGATGGCGCGGACCGTCTCCCGGGCGATCACCCGGGAGCCGACGGCGGCCTGGATCGGCACCTCGAACTGCTGGCGCGGGATCAACTCGCGGAGCTTGCCGGCCATCATCACGCCGTAGCTGTAGGCCTTGTCCTTGTGCACGATCGCGCTGAACGCGTCGACGGCCTCGCCCTGGAGCAGGATGTCGACCTTCACCAGCTTCGACTCCTGCTCACCGGCCTCGGCGTAGTCGAGGGAGGCGTAGCCGCGGGTGCGCGACTTCAGCGCGTCGAAGAAGTCGAAGATGATCTCACCGAGCGGCAGGGTGTAGCGCAGCTCGACGCGGGACTCCGACAGGTAGTCCATCCCGCCGAGCTGGCCGCGACGGGCCTGGCACAGCTCCATGATCGCGCCGGTGTAGTCGCTCGGCGCGATGATCGTGGCGTTGACGATCGGCTCGTAGATGGCGGCGATCTTGCCGGCCGGCCAGTCGCTGGGGTTGGTCACCGTGATCTCGGTGCCGTCCTCCATGACCACGCGGTAGACGACGTTCGGCGCGGTGGAGATCAGGCTGATCCCGGCCTCGCGCTCCAGCCGCTCGCGGACGATCTCCAGGTGCAGCAGGCCGAGGAAGCCGACGCGGAAGCCGAAGCCCAGGGCCGCCGACGTCTCCGGCTCGTAGGTCAGGGCGGCGTCGTTGAGCAGCAGCTTGTCCAGCGCCTCGCGCAGCAGCGGGTACTCGCTGCCGTCGATCGGGTACAGGCCGGAGTAGACCATCGGCCTGGGGTCGCGGTAGCCGCCGATCGACTCCGCCGCCGGCTTGTGCTGCAGGGTCACCGTGTCACCGACGCGGGACTGGCGGACGTCCTTCACGCCGGTGATGAAGTAGCCCACCTCGCCGACGCCCAGGCTCTCCACCGGCTTGGGCTCGGGCGAGATGACGCCGATCTCCAGCAGCTCGTGGGTCGCTCCGGTCGACATCATCTTGATCTTGTCCCGGGCGGAGATGCGACCGTCGACGACGCGGACGTAGGTGATGACGCCGCGGTAGATGTCGTAGACCGAGTCGAAGATCATCGCCCGGGCCGGGGACTGCGCCTCTCCGGTGGGCGCCGGGATCTCCTCGACGATCCGGTCGAGCAGCTCCGGCACGCCGATCCCGGTCTTGCCGCTGACCCGCAGCACGTCGTCGGGCTCGCAGCCGATGATGTGCGCGATCTCCTCGGCGTACCGCTCCGGCTGCGCGGCCGGCAGGTCGATCTTGTTCAGCACCGGGATGATCGTGAGGTCGTTCTCCAGCGCCAGGTAGAGGTTGGCCAGCGTCTGGGCCTCGATCCCCTGGGCCGCGTCGACCAGCAGCACGGCGCCCTCGCAGGCCGCCAACGACCGGGACACCTCGTAGGTGAAGTCGACGTGGCCCGGGGTGTCGATCATGTCGAGCACGTATTCGGTGCCGGTGTGCGCGCCCGAGCGCGGGGTCCACGGCAGCCGGACGTTCTGCGCCTTGATGGTGATGCCGCGCTCGCGCTCGATGTCCATGCGGTCGAGGTACTGGGCGCGCATGTGCCGCCCCTCGACGAGTCCGGTGACCTCGAGCATCCGGTCGGCCAACGTCGACTTGCCGTGGTCGATGTGGGCGATGATGCAGAAGTTCCGGATGAGGGCCGGATCGGTGGTGGCAGGAGTCGTCACAGTGCGGCCATCGTCCCACGGCCCGGGGCCGGCCCGGGCGAGTACCGCGAAACCGGTGCGCCCCGGGGCCGCACGGCCGGCCGCGCGGCATGTGCCGAGGGTCGCCGGACGGCGGGTTGGGCTCCGGAGGACGACGCTGGTAATCTTGCAGGCCGGTCCTGTGGCGCATGCCGCCCGGACGCACGAACGACTGTCAGAAGTACTCCCTCCTGTCGAGACACCGAGGCTCACGCGTGGCGAACATCAAGTCCCAGCTCAAGCGGATCAAGACCAACGAGAAGGCGCGCCAGCGCAACGTGGCCGTCAAGTCCGCCCTGAAGACCGCCGTCCGGCGCGTCCGCACCGCTGCCGAGTCCGGTGACGCCGCCGCCGCGGCGACCGCCTACGAGGTCGCCGCGAAGCAGCTCGACAAGGCGGCCAGCAAGGGCGTCATCCACAAGAACCAGGCGGCCAACCGCAAGTCCGGTCTGGCCAAGCAGGTCGCCGGCCTCTGAGCCGGTGAGCCGTGCTCCGGCGCGGCCGCGACGAGCCCCCCTCCCCCTGCGGGACGGGGGGCTCGTCGCGTTCCGGGGGGTCAGCGCCCGGTGTAGGGCGCGCGGCCACCGCGGCCGGTCTCGGCCCGGATGGTGACGATGCGGCGGACGGCCCGTTCGAGCGCGTAGTCGGCGCTGGCCGCGACCCCCTTGACGTCGGCGTTGAGCCCGGCGGCGACACCGATCGCCTGCTGGAGGCCGTCGATGCTCCAGCCCCGCGACTGGGCCTGCGCCTTCTTCACCTTCCACGGCGGCATCTTGAGGGTGCGCGCCAGCTCACCGATGTTGGTCGAGCTGAGCGAGGCGACGCGGGCCGCCGTGCGCACGCCGTCGGCGATGGCGTCGGCGATGAGGACGTGCGGCACCCCACGCTCCAGCGCCCAGCGCAGCATCTCGATCGAGCCGGCCCGGTCGCCCACCAGCACCCGCTCCGCGACCGTGAAGCCGGAGACCTCCGCCTGGCCGCGGTGGAACCGGGCCACGGCGTCCGCATCGATGCTGCCCCCGAAGTCCGACACCAGCTGGCTCGCCGCCGACGAGAGCTGCCGCAGGTCGTTGCCGATCGCGTCGACGAGGGCGCTCAGCGCGTCCCCGGTGATGCGACCGCCGAGCCGGCGCACCTCGTTGCGGGCGAACGCCGCCAGGTCGCCGGGTGACTTCAGCTTGGGGCACTCGTCGAGCGCTGCCCCGGCCGCGGTGAAGGCCTTGACCAGCGCCTCGTTCCGCTTCCCGCCGAAGTGGACGATCACGAGCGTCAGCTCCGGGTCGGGGTCCTTCGCGTAGCCGATCAGGGCGTCCGACAGCGCGGCGGCGGCCTCCTGGACGCCGAGCACCACGACGAGCCGGTGCTCGCCGAACAGCGACGGCGCCAGGACGTCGGCCAGCTGACCGATCGGCAGCCCGGCGGCCGGCAGCTCGTGGACCTCGGCGTCGGGGTGGCGGCCGAGCACGGCGGTGCGGACGGCGCCGACGGCCCGTGACCGCAGCAGCTCCTCCTCCCCCATCACGACGCGCAGCCGGGAGGTGGGTTCCACGGGTTGAGCGGCCACGTCCGCATGGTGCCACGGAGGGCCGACGGTCCCGCCGGGGCGCGGGGCGGCCGACCTCGATGCCGACCGGCCGGCCGGGCACCTCTCCCGGCCCGGCGGCGGCCGACCGCCCGGACGTGTCACCCCGTGCCGCCACTCCCCAGCTCTCCCCCGTGCCGACCACCGCCAGGTCGCCCTCCCGGTCGGTGCGGTGCACCCGCATGCCGGCCCGGGTGAGCCAGCTGAGCAGCCGGCCCGTCGGGTGCCCGTAGGTGTTGTCGGCGCCGACCGAGATCAGCGCGACCCGGGCGCCGCTCGCGGCGAGGAAGCCGGGATCGGCGTCCCCGCTGCCGTGGTGCGGCACCTTGAGGACGTCGGCGCGCAGGTCCGTCCCGGCCGACACGAGGCGCGCCTCGGCCTCGGCGCCGAGATCGCCGGTGAAGAGGATCCGCACGCCCCGCACCGTCACCCGGACGACGAGGGAGAGGTCGTTGGCCTCCGCCGCGGCGGTGGCCCGCTCGGGAGCGGGGGCCAGCACCTCCACGTCGACGTCGCCCACGATCCGCCGGTCACCGGGGACCAGCACTGCGGACCGGCCGCCGGCGCGCCGGACGAGGGTCGCGAAGGCGCCCGCCCGGTCGTCGGCCGGCGACAGGGTGCCGGTCGCGACGACGCCCACGTCGCGTCCGGCGAGCGCACCGGCCAGGCCGGCCACGTGGTCGGCGTCCAGGTGCGAGACGAGCACCAGCGGCAGCGTGTCGATGCCGAGCCGGTCGAGACAGCGGTCCACGGCCGCCACATCGGGCCCGGCATCGATCAGCACCCCGGAGCCGGCGCCGGTGGGCAGCACGAACGCATCCCCCTGCCCCACGTCGCAGCCGACGGCCAGGGTGCTGGCCGGTGGCCAGCCCCGGACGGCCTGCCGCACCGGCCAGCCGAGCACGAGCAGCCCCACCAGCGCGGCGAGCGCGAGGGGGCGCAGCGCCCGGAACCGCCACAGCATCCAGCCGCCGGCGACCAGCAGGGCGGTCAACAGGGCGGCACCGGCCGTCCCCGCCGGCCAGGCCGTGGCGCCGTCCGGCACGGCGGCCGCCCGCTCGGCCACGAGGACGAGCCACCGTGTCGGCCACCCCGCCCCCCACGCGAGCGCGTCGGCCACCCAGGGCAGGAGCACGCCCACCACCGCCGCCAGCAGCCCGAGGACCGTGGCGACGGGCACCGCGGGCGCGGCGAGCAGGTTGGCCGGCAGCGAGACCAGGCTGACCGTTCCCGACACCCCGGCGACGAGAGGGGCGGTCACGACGCCCGCAGCGGCACTCACGGCCACCGCATCGGCGAGGAGGGGCCAGCAGCCGCGTGCGCGGAGCCGGCGCGACCAGCCGGGGGCCAGGAGCACGATCCCCGCGGTGGCCGCGACCGACAGCGCGAACCCGGGTTCGGTGGCGAGCCCGGGATCGAGCAGGAGGAGGACGCAGACCGCCGCGCTCAGGGCCGGGACGGCCGCGCGCGGACGGCCCGACGCGAGCGCGAGCAGGGTCACCGCACCCATCGCGGCCGCGCGGACGACGCTCGGGTCGGGACGGGCCAGCACGACGAACCCGGCGAGCGCCAGGCCGGCGACGACGGCCTGCACCCTCCGGTCCACCGCCCGACGGCGCAGCGGCCGCAGGACGCCGGCCAGCACGATCGCGACGTTCGCACCGGACACCGCCGTGAGGTGTGCCAGGCCGGCCCGGCGGAAGTCCTCCGTCAGCACCGGGTCCATGGCCCGCGTGTCCCCGACGACCAGCCCCGGCAGCAGCCCGGCGGCCGAGGGCTCGAGCACGCGCTGAGCGGAGGCGGCCAGCCCCGTCCGGAGATTCCCCGCCGCGGACTGCAGCCGGCCGGGTCCGCCGACCGGCCGCGGGGGCCCGCGGGCAGAGAGCACGGCCACCGCGTCGTCCCCTGCCCCGGGCAGCCTGACCCCGGCCCGGACACGGACCCGCTGGCCAGGGAGCAGCTCCCGCCAGTCGGCCGCCGGCCCGAAGAGCACGACGGGCGCGTGCAGCACCACCGTCGTCGCGCCGTCACCGAACCGGGTGACCGTCGCGTCGACGACGGCCCGCACGGCTCCGGCGCCCGCCAGGACGTGCGGATCACCGTCCAGCTCCAGGGTGACCTCCACGGTCCGTTCCTCCTCGGCGACGACGCGCAGCGGAGAGACGTCGCGGGCGGCGCCCCGGACAGCCGCCGTCCACGACGCGGCCACCACCCCGGCCAGGAGCACCAGCACCGCGGCGGTCGCCCGCTCCCGACGCCGCCGGACCGCCAGCGCCGCGAAGCACGCCACGACGCCCAGCCAGCCGGATGCCACGGTTCCGAGCCCTGGTGCCAGCAGCGTCGTCCCCCAGATCGCGGCCGCCGCCGGGACCAGGCGCAGGTCCACCCAGGTCCAGCGCGCCGTCCCGGGCGCCGTCACACGTCCACCAGGTCGGCCAGCTCCGCGGCGATCGTCGGCCCGATGCCGGGAACGTCGTCGAGCTGGTCGACGCTCCGGAAGGGGCCCTCGCGGGTGCGGTGCTCCACGATCCGCTGGGCGAGCACCGGGCCGATCCCCGGCAGCGCGTCCAGCGCGCCGACGTCCGCCGTGTTGAGGTCGACCCGCCCCCCGGAGCCCGCGCCGGCCGGACCGGTCGCGGCCGGGGGTGGCGCGCCGGGGAGCCCGACCGCGAGCTGCTCGCCGTCGACCACCACGGCGGCGAGGTTGACCGACGCGGGATCGGCCCCGGGCAGGAGCCCGCCGGCGGCCGCCAGCGCGTCGGCCACCCGTGCACCGGTCGGGAGAGTCACCAGACCGGGACTGGTGACCTGCCCGACCACGGACACCACGACGGTCTCCGACGTCTCGGCCGCCTCACCCACGGCCGTCGTGGCCGGGGCGCTGGACGGCACGGGCACCCCCGACACGGGTTCGACCCGGGGCCGCTCGAGCCACGTCCAGCCGGCCAGCGCCAGCGCGGCCATCAGACCGGACAGCCACAGCGCCCGCGCGCCCGGGCGGCCCGGGTCCCAGCGCGCCGCCGTGCCGGGGACCCGGTGCCGCCCGATCCCGCCGGGGAGGTCCGTGCCGGTCGGGGACCCGTCGGTCAGCGGTCCGGTGACGGTGTCCTCCCCCGGCCGGCGGGTGCCGGACGACCGGGGAGCGCTCCGCACGCCCTCGGATGCCTCCGGGCCACCCCCCGCCGTCCGGCGCTCGGCCGCGTCCAGGCCCTCCGCGTCCAGGCCCTCCGCGTCCAGGCCCTCCGCGTCCAGGCCCTCCTCCGCGTCCTCGGGCACCCAGCCGCTCGCACGGTCGCGCTCGGCCAGCAGGAGCCGCAGCCGCGCCCGGATGACGTCGGCGTCGTCACTGCGGCGGGGAGGGAAGCGCACCGACGGGACGCTAGGGAGCCGGGTCGCGCGGGGCCGGTCGGTCGATGGATCTGTGGATCGGGGTGCCACCTGTGGACGACCGCCGACCGCTTCGCCCAGCGGGGCGGGAGGCTGCTCCGCATGCCCAGCCAGGCCCCGCGTTCAGCCCTCCGCCGGGAAGACGTCGCTGTCGGCGCCCTGCCAGAACGGCGCCACGACGATGCCGACGGCACCCGGTCCCACGTGTGCCCCGATCGCGGCGCCGAGCTGGCTGACGTGGAGCTCGCGCAGCTGCGGCAACCGGTCGCGCAGCTCCGCGGCCAGCCGCTCCGCCCGCTCCGGTGCGGCGAGGTGGTGGACCGCGATGGAGACCGCGCCCTCGCCGGCCGCCTCGACCGCCCGCTGCACGAGCCGGTTCAGCGCCCGCGCCGACGTCCGCACCTTCTCCAGGGGGACGACCCGGCCGTCCTGCACGTGCAGCACCGGCTTCACGGCCAGGGCGGAGCCCAGGACCGCGGCGGCCGCGCCGATGCGCCCCCCGCGGCGCAGGTGCTCGAGGGTCTCGACGACGAACAGCGTCGTGGTCGCCGCGGCGGTGTCCCGCGCCGTCCGGGCGACGGCGTCCGCGTCGGCACCCGCCGCAGCGGCCCGCGCAGCGGCGAGCACCGCGAACCCGGCGCCCATGGCCGCCGACCGGGAGTCGACGACGGTGACGATGTGCTCCCCCACCTGGGAGGCTGCCAGCCGGGCGGCGTCCCAGGTGCCCGAGAGCTCGGCGGACAGGTGGATCGAGACCAGCCGCTCCGCGCCCTCGTCCAGCGCCCGGCGGTAGGCGGCGACGAAATCGCCGGGGGTGGGGCGGGAGGTGGACACCGTCTGCCCGCGCACGGCGAGCGTCCGGGCCACCTCGTCGGGTCCGATCTCCTGCCCCTCGCGGCCGGAGTAGCCGGGCAGCACCACGTAGAGCGGGACCAGGTGGATCCCGTAGCCCTCGACCAGCTCGTCGGGGAGGTAGGCCGACGAATCGGTGACGACGGCGACGGACACGCGGCGAGGCTAGCCCGCCGTCCGCGGGCACCCGCACGGGCCGCGGACGTCAGGCCGGCTGCTCACACGGCGTCGGCGTCCCCGGGTGGCGCCGGAGCACCGGCCTCCGGTGTCGCCCGGGCATCCGCGGCGGGCGCCGGTCCGAGGCCTTCCACCCGCCCTGCGGGCTGCTGCACGGCGCTGTTGTGCCGCAGCAGCCGCCAGCGGTCACCCTGGACGACCAGCTCGCTCCAGGCGCAGTTGCCCAGGGGGCCGAACACGCGACGGTGGTCCGACCCGAGGTCGAGCAGTCGTTCGAGCAGCCGCCCGGCCGTGCCCCCGTGCGTCACGACGACGGCGGTCGCCGCCGGGGGAAGATCCGCCAGCGCCGCCACCGCGCGCTCGGCCACCTCGGCGGGAAGCTCCCCTCCGCGGCCCAGGACAGGTCGACCGGCCACCCAGTCGGCGTACTGCTCGGGGAACCGGTCGGCGACCTCGTCGCGGGTAAGCCCCTCCCAGGAACCCATCCCGTGCTCGCGCAGGCGCTCGTCGAGCCGCAGTTCGACACCGAGCAGCCCGCTGAGCGTCCGCGCGGTCTCCGCCGCCCGGACCAGGTCGCTGGAGACCACGACGGTGTCCTGCGGGGCGAGCCCGGCGGCGACGTACGGCGCCGCCGCGGCGGCCTGGCGCCGGCCCCGCTCGTCCAGCGGCGGGTCGAGCTGGCCCTGGAAGCGGCCGGCCGCGTTCCACTCGGTCCGCCCGTGCCGCCACAGGACGAGGCGCGGGACGGGCAGGGCGGGCAGCGCTCCGGGGGTCACCGGGTGGCCGTCTCCCCGTCGCCGGGAGCCGCGTGGTCCGGCGTCGTACCGTCGGGCGCCGTGCTGCCCGACGTCGGGGCGTCCGCGGGCACCGGCGCGGAGTCGCCCGCGGTCGCCGACCGCGCGTTGTCGACGAACGGGATGGTCGGGCAGTCCTTCCAGAGCCGTTCGAGGGCGTAGTAGGCCCGCTCCTCGGCGTGCTGGACGTGCACCACGACGTCGACGAAGTCGAGCAGCACCCACCGTGACTCGGCGACCCCCTCCCGGCGGACGGGCTTGATCCCGCGCTCGCGGAGCTTCTCCTCCACCGCGTCGACGATGGCCTGCACCTGGCGCTCGTTGGGCGCCGCGGCCAGCACGAAGGCGTCGGTGATGGCGAGTCGGTCGCTCACGTCGACGATGGAGACGTCGGTGGCGAGCTTGTCCGCAGCCGCCTGTGCGGCGAGCAGCGCGGTGTCCCGCGCCTCGGCCGAGGCGGTCATCGGGGTACCTCCTGGAGGTGGTCGGTGGGGGGCTGGGGTTCGTGCCGGCGGGCACCGTCGGCGACCGCGCGGCGCGGGGGCTCGCGGTAGAGCCCCCGCTTCTCGATGTACTGCACGACGCCGTCGGGCACGAGGTACCAGACGGGCATCCCGCGGCCCACCCGGTCACGGCAGTCGGTGGAGCTGATCGCCAGGGCAGGGACCTCGACGAGGCTGACGACCCCCTCGGGCAGGTGGGCGTCGGCGAGGTGGAATCCGGGCCGGGTCACCCCGACGAAGTGGGCCAGGTCGAACAGCTGCTGGTTGTCCCGCCAGCTGACGATCTGGGCCAGCGCGTCGGCGCCGGTGATGAAGAAGAGCTCGGCGTCGGGCCGCTGCTGCCGGAGGTCGGTGAGGGTGTCGATGGTGTACGTCGGCCCTCCCCGGTCGATGTCCACGCGGCTGACGGAGAACCGGGGGTTGGATGCGGTGGCGATGACCGTCATGAGGTAGCGGTCCTCGGCCGGGCTGACCTCGCGCTCGCTCTTCTGCCACGGCTGGCCGGTCGGCACGAAGATGACCTCGTCCAGACCGAAGAGCCCGGCGACCTCGCTCGCGGCGACCAGGTGGCCGTGGTGGATGGGATCGAACGTCCCGCCCATGATCCCGACCCGGCCACCTGCCACCGCACGAGCCTAGCCGGGACCCCCGGGGCCGGCCCCGCCAGGACCGGCCCCGGTGCACGGTCCGGGCGCCCGCCCGCAGGCGGGACCACGGATCCGCCGCGACCGGCTCCCCCGTGCAGCCGGTCGCAGTCCGCGCCGTGCGTCGTCGCACGGATCGTTCGGCGCGGTCGGTCACCCCGGCGCCGCGCTGACCAACGCACCGTCACGGGATGGGTTACGGCCCTTCGGCGTGTCGCCTCGTGGCGGTCGACACACCTGCGCTAGGCGCCGGACGGATCGACGAGGCGACGAGGCGACGAGGCGACCAGGCGACGGAGCGCCGGATCGACCAGCCGACACGGCGACATGTCGGCCCGGCGGCGCGCCGGGGTCAGAGCGTGGTGACGAAGTCCGCCAGCTGGGCGGCGTTGCGGCACTCCACCATGTCGATGACCTCGCCGTACCGGTTCGCCGCCGAGTCCCCGCTCCCCCACAGCCGCTGCGGCTCCGGGTTCAGCCAGTGCGCCGAGCGGGAGCGGCGGACCAGGTCCGCGAGCACCGGCAGGCCCGGCTGCCGGTAGTTGGTCCGGCCGTCACCGAGCACCAGCAGAGACGTCTTCGGCCCGACGGCCGAGGCGTACCGGTCGGCGAACACCTCGAACGCCGTCCCGTAGTCGCTGTGCCCGTCGAAGCCCACGACGTCGGCCTCGCGGCCGATCCGGGACACCGCGTCGGCCACGTCGGCACCCGGCCGGAAGAACCGGGTCACCTCGTCGGTGGTGTCGACGAACGCGAACGCCCGCACGCCGGTGAAGTGCTCGCGCAGCGCCTGGGTGAGCATCAGGGTGAAGTGGCTGAACCCGGCCACCGAGCCGCTGACGTCGCAGAGGACCACGAGCTCGGGCTTGTGCACCTTGCGCGGCCGGTGGTGGGTCACCACCGGCACTCCCCCGGTGCCCAGCGAGGCGCGCACCGTCTTGCGGAAGTCCAACCGCCCCTCCCGGCCCAGTCGCCGGCGGGCCGAGAGCCGGACCGCGAGCCGGCGGGCCAGCGGTGCGACCGCCCGGCGCAGCTCGGCCAGGTCGGCAGCCTGTGCACGCAGGAAGTCGACCTGGTCGGCGAGCGGCCGGACGGCGTTCTTCGCCACCTTGTCGCGGCCCTTCTCCGCAGCGGTCCGCCGGCGGACCTCGGACTCGATCGCCGCGCGCAGCGCGGTCAGCCGCTCCCGGATGGTCTGGCGGGCGACCTGCTCGGCCAGGCCGCCGCGGTCACCCTCGGCGAGCAGCCCGGCGAGCAGCTGGGCGACCAGGGTGTCCGGGGAGAGCGCGCGCAGGACCCGGTAGCTGAAGAAGGACTGGCCCGACGGCGAGGGCTGGCCGCGCCCGAGCAGCTCGACGGCCTCGCGGGCGAAGCGCCGCAGGGCCTCGGGGTCGCCGTCCAGCAGGAGCTGGAGCAGCTTCTCCCGCATGAGTACGGCCAGGTCGGCGCCGTCGTCCCCCGGCACGTCCAGGGTGGGATCCCCCGGGTCGCCCTCCGCCTCGCCCTCCGGACCGTCCTCCCCGCCGGGACGTGGCCGGTCCGACAGCGGCCACCAGAGATCGAACAGGACGTCGTAGGTGGGGCGCTGCGCCGCGCGCTGCAGCAGCACCGCCGCCAGGCCGTGCCGCAGCTGCTCGCGGTCGAGCAGGTCGACGACGGTGAGGATCTCGGCGGCGTCGACGGCCTGGCTGATGCCGACCGGGATGCCGGCGTCCCGGACCGCCCGGACGAACCCGTCCAGGTGACCGGCGAGCCCGCCGGGCTCGGCGTCGCGCGCGGCCGAGACCGTCATCAGTTCAGCCGGAGCTCGGCGGCGGCGCGGTCCTGGTCGCTGGCGTGCTTTAGCACCACGCCGAGGGTCGAGCGCACGGCCGACTCGTCCAGGGTGTCCAGCCCGAGCTCGAGCAGGGTCTGGGCCCAGTCGAGGGTCTCGGAGATCGACGGCGACTTCTTCAGCTCCAGCGCACGCATGGCCCGCACGGTGCGCACGAGCTGCTCGGCCAGCCCGGGCGCGAGGTCGGGCACCCGGGACAGCACGATCTCCCGCTCGCGCTCGGCCGACGGGTAGTCCAGGGCCAGGTAGAGGCAGCGGCGCTTCAGCGCCTCGGACAGCTCGCGGGTGGCGTTCGAGGTGAGCACGACCATCGGCCGTCGGGCGGCGGTGATCGTGCCCAGCTCGGGGATGGTCACCTGGAAGTCCGAGAGCACCTCCAGCAGCAGCCCTTCGACCTCGACGTCGGCCTTGTCGGTCTCGTCGATGAGCAGCACGGTCGGCTCGGTGCGGCGGATCGCGGTCAGCAGCGGCCGCGACAGCAGGAACTCCTCGCCGAAGATGTCGTCGTGCACGGTGTCCCAGTCCGCGCCCCCACCGTCGCCGGAGCTCCCCTGGGACGCCTGGATGCGCAGCAGCTGCTTCTTGTAGTTCCACTCGTACAGCGCCCGCGCCTCGTCCAGGCCCTCGTAGCACTGCAGCCGGATCAGCTCCGAGCCCGTCGCCGTGGCCAGCGCCTTGGCCAGCTCCGTCTTGCCCGTCCCCGCCGGACCCTCGACCAGCAGCGGCTTGCCCAGCCGGTCGGCGAGGAAGACGGTCGTCGCGATCTGCGCGTCGGGCAGGTAGCCCGCCGACGACAGTCGCTTGCTGACGTCCGCGACCGAGGAGAACTGCGGGAACTGGGACGGCGGACGGGGCAAGGCAGGGCTCCTCGAGGGGGACGGGTCAGCGGGTGTGGCCGTTGCCCGTGACGACGTAGGTGGTGGACGTCAGCTCGGGCAGGCCGAGCGGCCCGCGGGCGTGCAGCTTCTGGGTGGAGATGCCGATCTCGGCGCCGAAGCCGAACTCCCCGCCGTCGGTGAACCGGGTGGAGGCGTTCACCAGCACGGCTGCGGCGTCGACCCCGGCGGTGAAGTCGGCGATGGCCGACGCGGAGTCGGCGACGATCGCCTCGCTGTGCCCGCTCCCCCAGCGGTCGATGTGCTCGAGCGCGGCCGGGAGGTCGTCGACGACCCCGACGGCCATGTCCATCGACAGGTACTCGGTGGCCCAGTCCTCGTCGGTCGCCGGGACGACGGCATCGTGCGCGGCCCGCGCCCGGTCATCGCCGTGCAGGGTGACCCCGGCGTCGGCGAGCGCCGCGAGCAGGCGGGGCAGGAAGGCGACGTCGCGGTGCACCAGCAGGGTCTCGGCGGAGTTGCAGACGCTCACCCGGTGGGTCTTGGCGTTGAGCACGATGGCCTCGGCCATCGCGGCGTCGGCGGAGGCGTCGACGTACACGTGGCAGTTGCCGACGCCGGTCTCGATCACCGGCACCGTCGACTCGCGGACGACGCGCTCGATCAGCGACGCCCCGCCGCGCGGGATGACGACGTCGACCAGGCCGCGGGCGTTCAGCAGCTCCCCGACCGAGGCCCGGTCGGCCGGCAGCAGCTCGACGGAGCCGGCGGGCAGCCCGGCCTTCTCGGCGGTCTCGGTGAGGACGGTGACCAGCGCGGCGTTGGTGCGGAAGGCCGAGGCCGACCCGCGCAGCAGCGCAGCGTTGCCGCTCTTGAGGCAGAGCCCGGCGGCGTCGACGGTCACGTTGGGACGCGCCTCGTAGACGATGCCCACGACGCCGAGCGGCACCCGGACCTGGCGCAGCTGCAGCCCGTTGGGCAGCCGCGAGCCGCGCACGACGTCACCCACGGGGTCGGGCAGGGCCACCAGGTCGCGCAGCGCGGCCGCCACGCCGGCCACCCGGCCGGCGTCCAGGCGGAGCCGGTCCAGCACGGACTCGGGCGTGCCGTCGGCCGCCGCCGCGTCGACGTCGGCGGCGTTGGCGGCCAGCACCTCCTCGGTGCGCTCGACGAGCGCGTCGGCCATCGCGCCCAGGGCCGCATCCTTCACGTCGGTCGGCAGGGTGCGCAGGGTGCGGGCGGCCGCCCGCGCGCGCAGCGCGGCGGCACCGATCAGCGGCAGTGCAGAGACGTCGGACACGCCCGTGAGGGTACGCGGATGCCCGCCGCGCACGGCCCCGGCAGCCATCGTCCCGCGTATGCGAGAATGATTCTCATGAGCACCCGAGCCGCCCGCTGGGCCGCCGTCCTCACCGCGACCTCCGCCGCCCTGCTGACCGGCTGCGGCGCAGCCGGCGACAGCGCGGGCACCGACGGCGGGACCGACCGGCTCACCGTCCTGGCCGGCTTCTACCCGCTCGAGTGGACGGCGGCCCGGGTGGGCGGGGACCTGGTCTCCGTCTCCTCGCTCACCCCGCCCGGGGCCGAGGCCCACGACCTGGAGCTCGCACCTCGCGACGTCGCCGCCGTCTCGGAGGCCGACCTGCTGGTCTACCTCGACGGCTTCCAGCCGGCGCTGGACGAGGCCGCCGGGTCCGAGGGCGGTGACTCCGCCTGGGACGCCGGCCAGGCGGCCGACCTCGTGGAGGGCGGCCCGCACGAGCACGCGGAGGACGAGGACGGCGAGCACGGCGAGGACGAGCACGCCGTCGACCCGCACTTCTGGCTGGACCCGACCCGCCTGGCATCGGTCGGTGACGCGCTCGCCGACCGGCTGGCCGACCTCGACCCGGACAACGCCGCCACCTACGAGGAGAACGCGGCCGCCCTGCGGGCCGACCTGGAGGAGCTCGACGGGGAGATCGAGACGGGCCTGTCGAACTGTGCGGTGAGCACCCTGGTCACCGGGCACGAGGCGTTCGGCTACCTCGGTGACCGCTACGGTCTGGAGGTGGTCGGCATCAGCGGGCTGAGCCCGTCGCAGGAGCCGTCGCCCGCCCAGCTGGCCGAGCTGTCGACGCTGGTCCGGGAGCGCGGGGTCACCACCGTCTACACCGAGACGCTGGTCGACCCCGCGGTCGCCGAGACGGTGGCGGAGGAGGCCGGCGTGCGGACGGCGGTGCTCGACCCGATCGAGGGGCTGACGGACGAGTCGGACGGCGAGGACTATCTGCAGGTGATGCGCGCGAACCTCGCCACCCTGCAGGAAGGCCAGTCCTGCGCATGAGCCAGCACCCCGCGGCCGGGACCGCCGTCCGACTCCGTGATGCCAGCATCGGCTACGGCGACGTCCCGATCGTCTCGCGCGTCGACCTGACCGTCCGTTACGGCGAGGCACTGGCGGTCCTGGGCTCCAACGGCTCGGGCAAGACCACCCTCGCCCGCGGCCTGCTCGGCCTGGCACCGGTCCTCGGTGGCGAGGTGGAGCTGCTCGGGGCGCCGGTCGGCCGGCTGCGCGAGCGCGGCCGCGTCGGGTACGTGCCGCAGCGGCACACGGTCAGCGGGGCGGTGCCGGCCACCGTCCGCGAGGTGGTGGCGGTCGGACGGCTGGCCCGGCTGGGCCTCTTCCGCCGGCTCGGCGCCGCCGACCGCGCCGCCGTCGGGGAGGCCGTGGCGGCCGTCGGCCTGGCCGACCGCATGGAGGAGCCGGTCGCCTCGCTCTCGGGCGGGCAGCAGCGGCGGGTGCTCGTGGCGCGGGCCCTGGCGGCCCAGCCCGAGCTGCTGATCATGGACGAGCCCACCGCCGGCGTGGATGCGGCGAGCCAGGACGCCCTGGCCGCGGTCCTCGCCCGCGTGTCCGCCACCGGCACCACCCTGCTCGTGGTCACCCACGAGACCGGGCCGCTGTCCGGTGTGCTGACGCGGGCGGTCGTGGTCGACCACGGGCGCATCCGCTACGACGGCCCGCTGGCGGGCGCCGACGCCGCGGCCGGCCCCGGACGGCACGACCACTGCGGCCCGCCGGCCGAGCCGGCCGGCACCGGCTACCGGCTCGACCAGCCGACCGTCACGACCGGGTCGCGCGGGAGCCGCTGACGTGGAGGTGCTCGAGTACGGCTTCATGCAGCGCGCCCTGCTGGCCTCCCTGATGGTCGGCCTGGTCGCCCCGGCGGTGGGCATCTTCCTCGTCCAGCGGCGCCTCTCGCTGCTCGGCGACGGGCTTGGGCACGTGGCCCTCACCGGTGTCGCGGTCGGCGTGCTGACCTCGACCGCGCCGGTCGGTGCGGCTCTCGTCGCCGCCGTCCTCGGCGCCGTCCTGATCGAGCTGATCCGGGCGCGCGGGCGGACCAGCGGGGACGTGGCGCTGGCCGTCCTGTTCTACGGCGGGATCGCCGGTGGCGTGGTGCTGCTCAGCCTGGCCCCGCGCGGGCAGGCCACCAACCTCGACGCCTACCTGTTCGGGGCGATCACCACCACGGCACCCGCCGACCTCGCGGTCTTCGCCGTGATCACCGTCCTCGTCCTCGCCGTCGTGGGGCTGCTCGGCCAGCGGCTCTACGCGGTCAGCGACGACGAGGAGTACGCCCGGGCCGTGGGTCTGCCGGTGCTCGCGCTGAACGTCCTGCTCGCCGCCCTGGTCGCGGCCACCGTCGTGCTCTCGATGCGGGTGGTCGGTCTGCTCCTGATCAGCGCGCTGATGATCGTCCCCAGCGCGATCGCCCAGCTCCTCGCCCGCAGTTTCCGGCAGGCGCTGTACCTCGCCTGCGCGATCGGGCTGGTCGTCAGCCTCTCCGGCACGACCGCGTCCTACTACACGGGCACGCCGTCCGGCGGGACGATCGTGCTGCTGGCCATCGCGCTGTTCCTGCTGGTCTCCCTCGGCGTGGCCCTCCGCGACCTGACGGCGCACCGCCGGCACCACCGGCGCGGCGACGTCCACGCCGCCCACCCGCACGAGCACGGCGCGGGGTGCGGGCACGAGCCGGTGCCGCACGGCGACCACGTCGACTACGACCACGACGGCCACCGGCACGCACCGCACCTGACGGGCGCGGGCGTGCACTACGACGAGCACGGGGATCAGGCCGCCGCCCCGGCGTCCCCGGGACGAGGTGCCGAATGAGCGCCCCGGAGCCGGCCGGGGCCGGCGCCCGGCGTCCCAGCCGGCAGCGCAGCGCCGTCCTCGCCCTCCTGGACGACCTCGACGGCTTCCGCAGCGCCCAGGACCTGCACGCCCTCCTGCGCGACCGTGGCGACCCGGTCGGGCTGGCGACCGTCTACCGCGCGCTGCAGGCCCTGGTGGACGACGGCCAGCTCGACGTCCTCCGCAGCGACGACGGCGAGGCGGCGTACCGCCGCTGCTCCCCGGTCCACCACCACCACCTGGTCTGCCGCTCGTGCGGCACGACCGTGGAGGTCACCGACCCACCGGTGGAGCGGTGGGCCGCCCGGATCGCCGCCGAGCACGGCTTCGCCGACGTCCAGCACCAGGTCGAGGTGTTCGGCACCTGCACGGACTGCAGCCGACGCGGCTGATCAGCGGTCGCGCAGCGCGCGGAGGGCCGCCTTCCGCGCGTCGCCGGTGAGCCGGTCGAGGAACACCGTGCCGTCGAGGTGGTCGACCTCGTGCTGCAGGCACCGGGCCATGAGGCCCTCGCCCTCCAGCCGGAGCGGGTTGCCGTCGACGTCGAACCCCTCGGCGACGCAGCTCAGCGCCCGCACCGTCGGCGCCCAGATGCCCGGGACCGACAGGCAGCCCTCGTCGCCGTCCTGGATCTCCTCGGACCGCTCCACGATCACCGGGTTCACCATGTGCCCGATGACGCCGTCGACGTTGTAGGAGAACACGCGCGCGTTCACGCCGATCTGCGGTGCGGCCACCCCGGCCCGGCCGGGGTGGTCCACGGTGTCGAGGAGGTCGCGGACGAGCGCGGCCAGCCAGCCGTCGAACGCCGTGACCTCGTCGGAGGGGGTGCGCAGGACCGGGTCGCCGAGCTCGCGGATGGGGCGGATCGTCACGGGCAGCAGTCTCTCAGCTCCCGTTCAGCGCCCGACGTGCCGCCCGATCAGGACCATCTCGTCGCGGTGCACGACCTCGCGGCGGTACTCCGGTGCCAGGTCGCCGGTCTTGCGGCCGAGCAGGGCGGGCATCTCCCGGGCGTCGTAGGCGACCAGCCCGCGGGCGACGACGACGCCGTCCGGACCGACCAGCTCGACCGGGTCGTCGGCCAGGAAGTCGCCGGTCACCCCGGTGATGCCCGCGGCCAGCAGCGAGGCGTGCCGCTCCCGCACGGCCCGCACGGCGCCCTCGTCCAGCAGCACCCGGCCGCGGGGCCGGCTGGCGTAGCGGAGCCAGAACTGCCGGGCGCTGGGGCGGCGGCCCATCGGGGTGAAGAGGGTGCCCACCTGCTCCCCGGCCAGCGCCGCGGCCGCCTGGGGCGTGGAGGTGACGACGACCGGGACGCCGGCATGGGCGGCGATGAAGGCCGCCTCCACCTTCGTGGCCATGCCGCCGGTGCCGACCCCGTTGCGCTTCGCGGTGCCGAGGGCGACGGTGGCGAGATCGGCCGGCGCGGTCACCGTGTCCACCAGCTGGGCGGGGCCCACGCGCGGGTCGCCGTCGTACACGCCGTCGACGTCGGAGAGCAGCACGAGGGCGTCGGCCCGGGCCACGTGCGCCACCAGCGCCGCCAGCCGGTCGTTGTCGCCGAACCGGATCTCCTCGGTGGCCACGGTGTCGTTCTCGTTGACCACCGGCAGGACGCCGAGGCTGAGCAGCTTCTCGACCGTCTGCTGGGCGTTGCGGTAGTGGCTGCGCCGGGTCAGGTCGTCGGAGGTGAGCAGCACCTGGCCGACGGTGATGTCGTGCCGGGCGAACGCATCGGCGTAGGTCTGCACCAGCCGGAGCTGACCGACGCTCGCCGCCGCCTGCGCGGTGGCCAGGTCCCGCGGCCTACCGTCCAGCCGCAGCGGTGCCAGGCCGGCCGCGATCGCGCCGGAGGACACGAGCACGACCTCCCGCCCGGCGGCGCGGACCGCACCGAGGTGGTCGACCAGCGCCGACAGCCGGGCCGGGTCGAGCCCCCCGGGCAGCGTGGTCAGCGACGAGGAGCCCACCTTCACGACGACGCGGCGGGCACCGGCGATCTGCGGACGCGCGACGCTCACTGGGCGTCGTCCGGGAGATCGGTGTCGGTCCAGGTCTCCTCGCCCAGCTCGTAGGGCGTGCGGCGGGCCTTCTTCGCGGCCAGCCGCTCCTGCGCCCGGACGCGGTGCGGCGCGTCCACCCGGGAGTCGGTGCCGCGCCCGCCGAGCCCGGCGGACTCCTCGACCGTCAGCGTCCCGGCCGGCAGCGTCGGCACCCAGTCGAAGGTGACGCCGCCGATGGTGACCGCGTCGCCCTCGCGGGCGCCGGCCTTGGCCAGCTGCTCCTCCACACCGAGCCGGTTGAGCCGGTCGGCGAGGAAGCCGACGGCCTCGTCGTTGCTGAAGTCGGTCTGCCGCACCCAGCGCTCCGGCCGGACACCGCGGACGACGAACGCCCGGTCGTCGGGCCCGTCCTCCCACTCGGGCGCGCGCTCGACGGTGAAGCCCGAGTCGTCCACGGCCTTCGGCGTGATGGTGACGCGCGCCGGCTCCATCGTGGGCAGGCTCGCGCGGTGCGCCTCGACGTGGGCGGCGAGGGCGAAGCCGAACTCCCGGAGCCCCTCTCCCGTGGCGGCGCTGACCGGGTAGACGTCCAGGCCGCGCTTCTCCAGCGTGGTGCGCACCAGGTCGACCAGCTCGCGCCCGTCGGGCACGTCGATCTTGTTGAGGACGGCGATCTGCAGCCGGCCCACGAGGTCGAGCTCGTCCCCGCCGTATTCGGCGAGTTCGTGCTCGAGGGCCTCGATGTCGCTCTCCGGGTCACGGCCGGGCTCCATGGTGGCCATGTCGACGACGTGCACCAGGACGGCGCAGCGCTCGACGTGCCGGAGGAACTGCACCCCGAGGCCCTTGCCGGCCGACGCGCCCGGGATGAGGCCGGGGACGTCGGCCATCGTGTAGACGGTGTCGCCGGAGCGGATCACGCCGAGGTTGGGCACCAGCGTGGTGAAGGGGTAGTCGGCGATCTTCGGGCGGGCCGACGACATGGCCGCGACCAGCGACGACTTGCCCGCCGAGGGGAAGCCGACCAGGCCGACGTCGGCGATGCTCTTGAGCTCGATGACCGCGTCGAAGGCCTCGCCCTCCTCGCCGAGCAGGGCGAAGCCGGGCGCTTTGCGCCGGGCGTTGGCCAGCGCGGCGTTGCCGAGGCCGCCCTTGCCGCCCTTCGCGAGCACCACGCGGGTGCCGGCGCCGACGAGATCGGCGATGACCCGGCCGTCGGGGGTGCTGACCACCGTGCCGGCCGGGACCTTGAGGACCCGGTCCTCGCCCTTGCCGCCGTGCCGGTTGCTGCCCTCACCGGGGCGGCCGTTGCCGGCCTTCTGGTGCGGCCGGTGGTGGAAGTCCAGCAGCGTGTGCACGCTGGGGTCGACCTCGAGGACGACGTCCCCGCCGTCGCCGCCGTTGCCCCCGTCGGGCCCGCCGAGGGGCTTGAACTTCTCCCGATGGACCGAGGAGACGCCGTGGCCACCGTTCCCGGCGGCGACGTGCACGACTACCCGGTCGACGAAAGCGGCCATGTCCGCCGCCTCCTAGCTGTTAACCGCCACGAGCGCACGGGCCCGCTGGCCCGTGCGCTCGTCTGCGTGGTGAACGTGCGTGTGGCCCCGCTCCGGGGCCCTCCCCGAGCCTGCGAAGGCAGCGGGGACCGTGCTCAAGCCTCGACGGCCGAGATGGAGACGGTCTTCCGCCCCCGGCGGGTGCCGAAGGTGACCGCACCCGGCGCGAGCGCGAACAGCGTGTCGTCGCCACCGCGACCGACACCCAGGCCCGGGTGGAAGTGGGTCCCGCGCTGGCGGACGATGATCTCGCCGGCCTTGACGACCTGGCCACCGAACCGCTTCACGCCGAGGCGCTGGGCGTTCGAGTCGCGACCGTTGCGGGACGACGAAGCGCCCTTCTTGTGTGCCATGTCGGCGTCAGCCCTTCGAGATGTCGCGGACCACGACGCTGGTCAGGGGCTGACGGTGCCCCTGCCGCTTGTGGTACCCGGTCTTGTTCTTGAACTTGTGGATGTGGATCTTCGGGCCCTTGCCGTGCTCGAGGATCTCA
Organism: Blastococcus tunisiensis; assembly: GCF_900112815.1. Taxonomy (GTDB): domain Bacteria; phylum Actinomycetota; class Actinomycetes; order Mycobacteriales; family Geodermatophilaceae; genus Blastococcus_B; species Blastococcus_B tunisiensis. Next base: position 182,064 of record NZ_FOND01000003.1, on the reverse strand, counting down.
CCGGTCACGGTCACCTTGGCCAGGGCCGCGGCGTCGCTGGTGACGGTGTCGCCGTCGACCAGCAGGATGGCCGGGAGGGCCACCGTGTCACCGGCAGCGCCCTGCAGGCGGTTGATCGTGAACGTGTCGCCCACGGCCACCTTGTGCTGGCTGCCACCGGCCTTCACCACTGCGTACACCACTGACTCCTCGTATCGCTTCGTTGCTAGCTCTGTGTTCCGGCGCGCAGACCGGAGCGATCGCCGGGTGCTGGACGGGCTGCGTACGCCTGCCCGGCGGCACCCGAAGGCGCCCGCGCGGTGGCGGTGCAACCCGACCAGCGTACCTGAGGCCCCCGCGCCGGTCGATGTGACCCCGACGGCCCCGGCGACGCCTCAGGAGACCGGCGGACCCGCCGGTCGGCTGGCCGCCCGGCGGCGACGCGGACGGGAGGTGGCCTCGGCCGCCACCGGCGCCGCGACACCCTGTTCCTCGGCTGCCGGCTGCTCGGCTGCGGGCTCTCCGGCCGTCGACTGCACCGGAGCCGTCTCGTCGGCGGCTCCCCCGACTGCGGCCGGCTCCGACGAGGCCGGCGACTGCTCGGCGACCGCCTCGGTCGGCGTGCCCGCCGGCTCCTCGGCCGCGCCCCCGTCCGTGGCGCCGTCCTCGGCTCCGGTCAGCACGGCGGCGTCCTCCGCGGCACGCTCCTCGCCCGACTGGCCACGGTTGCGGCGACCCCGGTTGCGGCGGCCACCGGTACGCGAGCCCTCGGACTCCTCACCGTCCCCGGGGACGGCGTCGGCGGGCGCCTGACCGGGCGCGTCGACCGGCGTCGCGTCGTCCTTGGCGGCGTCCTTGCCGATTTCCTTGCCGGTTTCCCTGCCGGTGTCCTTGCCGGTGTCCTTGCCGGCGTCCTTGCCGGCGTCGCGGCCACCGGAACGGTCCCGGCGGCTGCTGCCGCCGTTGCCGCTGCCGCCGCCGGCGTTCCCGCCACCGCCACCGCCACCGCGACGCTTCTCGTCCACCGGGTCGGTGCTGACGATCACGCCCCGCCCGCGGCAGTGCTCGCAGGGCTCGGAGAAGACCTCGAGAAGACCCTGGCCGACCCGCTTGCGGGTCATCTGGACCAGGCCCAGCGAGGTCACCTCGGCGACCTGGTGCTTGGTGCGGTCCCGGCCCAGGCACTCGGTGAGCCGCCGCAGCACGAGGTCGCGGTTGCTCTCGAGGACCATGTCGATGAAGTCGATGACGATGATGCCGCCGATGTCGCGCAGCCGGAGCTGGCGGACGATCTCCTCCGCGGCCTCCATGTTGTTGCGCGTGACGGTCTGCTCGAGGTTGCCGCCGGAGCCGACGAACTTGCCGGTGTTGACGTCGACGACGGTCATCGCCTCGGTGCGGTCGATGACCAGCGAGCCGCCCGAGGGCAGCCACACCTTGCGGTCGAGCGCCTTGGCCAGCTGCTCGTCGATGCGCAGGTCGTGGAAGACGTCGCCCTCGCCGGTGAAGCGGGTCAGCCGGCCGGTCAGCTCCGGGGACACGTGCGCGACGTAGGCCTCGACGGTGTCCCAGGCGTCGTCACCCTGGACGACGAGGTCCTTGAAGTCCTCGTTGAACACGTCGCGGATGACGCGGATCGCCAGGTCGGGCTCGCCGTAGAGCAGGGTCGGCGCGCTGGAGGTCGACTCGGCCTTCTTCTGGATGACGTCCCACTGCGCGGTCAGCCGGTTGACGTCGCGGGTGAGCTCCTCCTCCGAGGCGCCCTCCGCGGCGGTCCGGATGATCACGCCGGCGTCCTCGGGGACGATCTTCTTGAGGATGTCCTTGAGCCGCTGCCGCTCGGTGTCGGGCAGCTTGCGGCTGATCCCGGTCATCGAGCCGCCGGGGACGAAGACCAGGAAGCGGCCCGGCAGGTTGATCTGCTGGGTCAGCCGGGCACCCTTGTGCCCGATCGGGTCCTTGGTGACCTGCACCAGCACCTTGTCGCCGGACTTCATGGCGGTCTCGATGGAGCGCTGCTTGCCCGACAGGCCGGCGGCGTCCCAGTTGACCTCGCCGGCGTACAGGACGGCGTTGCGCCCCTTGCCGATGTCGACGAACGCGGCCTCCATGCTGGGCAGCACGTTCTGCACCCGGCCGAGGTAGACGTTCCCGGCGAAGGAGGTCGCCGACGCCTGGGTCACGTAGTGCTCGACGAGCACGTCGTCCTCGAGGACGGCGATCTGGGTGCGCTCGCCGCGCTGGCGGATGACCATCTTCCGGTCGACGGCCTCGCGGCGGGCCAGGAACTCGCTCTCGGTCAGGATCGGTGCGCGGCGGCGCCCGGTGTCCCGGCCGTCCCGGCGGCGCTGGCGCTTGGCCTCGAGGCGGGTGGAGCCGGCGACCCCCCGGACGTCGTCGTCGCTGGTGAGCCGGCCGTTGCGGCCGGCGCGCTCGGGCCGGTCGTCGTCGTCGGAGTCGTCCCCGGCGGAGTCGCCGCCCCCGCCGCCACCGCTGCGCCGGCGCCGACGCCGGCGGCGCCGGGTGCTGGAGCCGCTCTCGGACTCGTCGGAGTCGGTGTCGGTGTCGGCGGCGTCGTCCTCGGCGGACTCGCCGTCCTCGTCGTCGTCGGAGGTGTCCTCGGTGGAGTCCTCGTCGCCGTTGTCCTCGCCGGTGCGGCCCCGGCCACGCCCGCGGCGGCCGCGGCGACGCCGGCGGCTGCCGGTGCCACCCTCGTCGCGGTCCCCGGTCTCGTCGGTGTCGGTGTCGTCGGAGTCCTCGGTGTCGCCGTCCCCGGTGGTGTCGTCGGCGTCCGGCTGCTCGGCCGGGCGGCGCCGGGAGCGGCTGCGGCGCGGGCGCGAGGGCCCGCTGTCGCCGTCACCGGTGTCCTCGGTGCCGGTCGCCGCCGGCTCCTCGGTGCCGGTGCCTGCGTCGGCGTCGGCGACCTCGGGCGTCTCGGCGGGACGGCGTCCGCGGCGACGCGCGGGGGGCGGGGTGTCGGTCTCGCTGGGCGCCACGAAGCTGACGAAGGCGGGGATGGAGGGGGCGGCGGGGGCCGGCGCCTCGACGGAGTCGGGGTCGGCCGCGATCACCGCGCGGGTGGCCCGGCGCCGCGGCCGGGCGACCACGGCGGTGGGCTCGGGGGAGCTGAACGCCGTCGCGAACCGCGGGAGCTCGTGCTCCGGCTCCGGGTCGGCCGGCTCGGCGGCGGCCTCGCTCGGGGCGGCGGCCTCGGCGTCGGTCTCGCTCGGGGTGGCGGCCTCGGCGTCGGTCTCGTCGTCGGCCGCGGTCTCGTCGTCGGCCGGGTCCTCCGGAACCGAGGAGTCCTCGGACACCGCCGGGAGCTCGGTGACCTCGCTGTCCGCGGCGGGTCCGGCGACGGTGTCGTCGTTCGTGTCGGTGGGGGTGCTGTCTGAATCGGCCACGAGGGCTCGTCTCCTCATGTGCTCCCGGGCGCCGATCGGATGACTGGCGGCCGCGCAGGAGCACGGGTTGGGCGGGGCGGGCCGTCGCACGGGGTACGGCGGGGGTGGCTCGCCCTGCGGAAGTCTGATGTCGGCCTCCGCGCGACGGTTGCCGCGGCGGGAGCCGGACTGCGGTGGTGCCCGCCCCGGGTGCAACTCCGGTGCGGTGGTGCTCTTCGTGTGGTGGTGCGGTTCGTGTGCTGGTCCGTCGGTGGTGCGAGGGTCTGCGTGGTCCGGACCGGGTGGCCCGGATCGGGGCGCGTCACGCCTGGCAGCCGTGGCGCTCGACGTCGCGAGACCTCCGGGGACCCACCGGTCAGATCGCCGCGTGCTCCCGAGGGATGCGCGCCGCACGGTCCGGACCGAGCGGATCGGCCACGGTCCCGGTGTCGTCGAGCCGGCCCTGCGCCTCACGCACGGCCCGGGCGGGCAACGGCGGGTGCAGGTCGGCGACGGCAGCCAGGGCGGCCAACACGTCGTCTGGTCGTACAGCGGGCGTCAGCTGCCGGACGACCATGTGCAGTATGGCACAACCTGCCTCCTCGGCCGCCGACGCGCTGGCGACCGAGGCGCGCGCGTCGATGTCCTTGAGGCCGTTCTTCGTCCGCTTGGCGACGGTGACCACCTCGCGCCCGAGGAACTCCTCGACGGCCGGCTGCAGCTCGGCCAGCGAGACACCCGGCAGCTCCACCCGCCACACGGAGGTGTCGATCCGGTCGGCCAGCGACCCGGTGCCCTCCCCCGCCGCCACGCAGTCCAGGATCGCGATCTCCGCCGGCAGGGCGCCGTCCAGCGCCGCCCGCACCGCCTCGGGCTCGCAGGCCACGGACAGGCCGATCTCCAGGTACTCGGCCTCGCTCGCGGATCCGGTCGGGGCCGCCCCGATGTAGGAGATCTTCGGGTGCGGGCTGAACCCGGCGGAGAACGCCATGGGCACCCCGGCGCGGCGCAGCGCGCGCTCGAGGGTGCGCGCGAGGTCGCGGTGGGAGGCGAAGCGGAGCCGGCCCCGCTTGGCGTAGCGGATCCGCAGCTTCTGGACGGTCGGCGGCGGGGGCGGGCCCTCGGGCTGGCGGGCCATCAGACGACGGTGAGCGGCAGCAGGCTGCGCCCTGTCGGCCCGATCTGGATCTCGGTGCCCATGGTCGGGCAGACGCCGCAGTCGTAGCAGGGGGTCCACCGGCAGTCGGCGACCTCCTCCTCGTTGAGGGCCTCCTGCCAGTCCTCCCAGAGCCACTCCTTGTCCAGCCCGGAGTCCAGGTGGTCCCAGGGCAGGATCTCGTGCTCGGTGCGCTCGCGGGTGGTGTACCAGTCGAGGTCGACGCCGAACGGCTGCAGCTCCTCGGTGGCCGCCTGCGTCCAGCGGTCGTAGGAGAAGTGCTCGCTCCAGCCGTCGAACTTCCCGCCCTCGCGCCAGACCCGCTCGATGACCCGGCCGACCCGGCGGTCGCCCCGGGAGAGCAGTCCCTCGATCACGCCGGGCTTGCCGTCGTGGTAGCGCAGGCCGATGGACCGGCCGATGCGGCGGTCCTCGTTGATCTTCTGCCGGAGCAGCCGCAGACGGTGGTCGATGGTCTCGGCGCTGGCCTGACCCGCCCACTGGAAGGGCGTGTGCGGCTTGGGCACGAAGCCGCCGATGCTCACCGTGCAGCGGATGTCCTTCTGCCCGCTGGCCTCCCGGCCGGCCTTGATCACCTCGACGGCGAGGTCGGCGATCTCCAGCACGTCCTCGTCGGTCTCGGTGGGCAGCCCGCACATGAAGTAGAGCTTCACCTGGCGCCAGCCGTTGGCGTAGGCGGTGGTGACCGTGCGGACCAGGTCCTCCTTGGACACCGTCTTGTTGATCACCCGCCGGATCCGCTCGCTGCCGCCCTCGGGGGCGAAGGTCAGGCCGCTGCGCCGTCCGTTGCGGGAGAGCTCGTTGGCCAGGGTGACGTTGAAGGCGTCCACCCGGGTGCTCGGCAGGCTGAGACTGGTGTTGGTGCCCTCGTAGCGGTCGGCGAGCTCCTTGGCGACCTGACCGATCTCGGAGTGGTCGGCGCTGGAGAGGCTCAGCAGGCCGACCTCCTCGTAGCCGGTGGCCTTCAGGCCCTGCTCGACCATCGAGCCGATGCCGGTGATCGTCCGCTCCCGGACCGGGCGGGTGATCATCCCGGCCTGGCAGAAGCGGCAGCCGCGGGTGCAGCCGCGGAAGATCTCGACGCTCATCCGCTCGTGGACGCTCTCGGCCAGCGGCACGATCGGCGTCTTCGGGTAGGGCCACTCGTCGAGGTCCATGACGGTGCGCTTGCCGACCTTCGCCGGGACGTCGTCGCGGGTGCGCTGCACGCCGGCGATCGCGCCGTCCGGACCGTAGGAGACGGCGTAGAACCGCGGCACGTAGACGCCGTCGACGCGGGCCAGCCGGGCCAGCAGCTCGACCCGGCCGCCGGGCCGCCCCTGCGCCTTCCACGCCTTGACGACGTCGGTGATGTCGCCGACGACCTGCTCGCCGTCGCCGAGGACGGCGCAGTCGACGAAGTCGGCGACCGGCTCGGGGTTGAAGGCGGCGTGCCCGCCGGCGACGACGACCGGGTGCGACTCGTCCCGGTCGACGGCCTGGATGGGGACGCCGGCGAGGTCGAGGGCCTCCAGCAGGTTGGTGTAGCCCAGCTCGGTGGCGAAGCTGACGCCGAGCAGGTCGAAGTCGCGCACCGACCGGTGCCCGTCGACGGTGAACTGCGGGACGCCGTTCTCCCGCATGAGGCCGGCGAGGTCGGGCCAGACGGCGTAGGTGCGCTCGGCCAGGGCGTCGGGGCGCTCGTTGAGCACCTCGTACAGGATCATCAAGCCCTGGTTCGGCAGCCCCACCTCGTAGGCGTCGGGATACATCAGCGCCCAGTGGACGGCGGCGTCCTCCCACGGCTTGACCTGGGAGTTGAGCTCACCGCCGACGTACTGGATCGGCTTCTGGATCTGGGCCAGCAGCGGCTCGAGGCGGGCGTAGAGCGACTCGCCTGCGGAGGCGCGGAGTTCTGCAGTCATGACCGTCCCAGGGTAGCCGCCGTCCCACACCGATGAGCGCGTGCGCTGGAGCCCGGTTTCGGGGCATGGAACCGGGCCTGAGCGCACACAGTTGCGTATCTTCGTACGATTAATGCTACGGTCCGTCGTATGGGACGACAGCCCAAGAGCGAGGCGGACAAGGTCCACGACCGCATCGGCGTGCTGCGTGCCGACCGTGGCGTCAGCCGGAAGGAACTGGCCGAGGCGGTGGGCGTCCACCCGCAGACCATCGGCTACGTGGAGCGCGGCGAGTACAGCCCGTCCCTGGCCCTGGCCCTGCGCATCGCCCGCTACTTCGAGCTGCCGGTCGAGGCGATCTTCTCCCTCGACCCCCTGCCCTCACTCAGCCAGGAACTCCTCAGGAGGACGTCGTGAGCAACTCCCCTGCGCAGACCTACCTCGCCCGGACCTTCGAGGACGACCGCTACGCCTGGACCCGGGAGCCGCGGGTGCGCCGGCGGGCCGTCGTCGCCGAGGTCGCGCTCGTGGTGGCCCTCGTGGCCGCCACGCTCGTCGCCGCCTCGACCGACGAGGAGTGGCCGACGTGGTTCTTCGTCGCCTGGATGGTCGGGATGCTCGGGTTCATCCCGCTGCACTCGCTGCTGAACCTCGGCATCCGCGGCGTCCTCGACCGGGACAAGCGATCGCTGGACGAGCACCAGCGGCGGCTCGGCGAACGGTCCCACACCGCGGTGGCGTGGCCGAGCACGGCTCTGACGTTCGCGGCGTGGACCGGGGCGGTCGCCGTCGTCGGCCTCACCGGGCACGTGATGCTGGCGCTCTGCCTCGGGTTCCTGCTGTGGTTCGCCAGCGGCCTGCTGACCTACTGGCACCTGGCCTGGACCTCCCCCGAGGAGCCCGCCGACGCCGACCTCTGACCCGCCGCCCCCACCGGGGACACGCCACGATCAGCGCCCCTGATCATGACGCGTCCTCCCCCACCGCAGGACGTGAGGGAGGACGCCCGATGATCAGGGAGGCTGATCGTGGCGGGTCAGCCGAGGTCGGGGAAGAAGAGCGCCACCTCGCGCTCGGCGGACTCGGGCGAGTCGGAGCCGTGCACGATGTTGTTCTGCACCTCGAGGGCGAAGTCCCCGCGGATGGTGCCGGGCGCCGCCTTCACCGGGTCGGTCGCGCCGGCCAGCGCACGGAACGCCTCGATGGCCCGCGGCCCCTCCACCACCAGGGCCATGAGCGGGCCGCCGGTGATGAACTCGACGAGCGAGCCGAAGAACGGCCGCTCCCGGTGCTCGGCGTAGTGCGTCTCGGCGGTCTCGCGGCTCAGCGTGCGCAGCTCGGCGGCCACCAGCCGCAGGCCCTTGCGCTCCAGGCGGGTGATCACCTCGCCGACCAGGCCGCGGGCGACACCATCGGGCTTGACGAGGACGAGAGTGCGTTCGGTCACGGGGCGGCAGCCTACGGGGTGGGTCCGGGCGCCCCGCCGTCGTCGCCCCGCACCGCCACCCCGACCGGGCCGAACGGCGAGCCCAGCAGCTCCTTGCGCACCTGCAGCAGGTAGAGCCAGATGAGCACGAACGCCCCGGCGACGAACCACATGACGCCGTCCAGGAGCCCGGTGAGCAGCAGCGGCACCTGCAGCGCCGTGCCGACGAGCACCCCCCGCGGACGGCGCTGGATCCCCGCGGCCAGCACGAGGACGACGGCCAGCACGAGCAGGTAGGTCAGCCGCCCGCCGGTGAGCCCCTCGCCGGTCTGCGCGATGCCCCGGGGGACGAACAGCACGGCCAGCCCCTCGAGCACGAGGACGCCGGCGGCCGCCCCGGCCAGGGCGCGACCGGCACGCACCGGGTCGGGCGCGGTCATGCGGGCCGCCGGGCCAGCAGGGCGCGCGCCTCGCCGGCGGTGATCACGCTGCCGGTCACCAGGACACCGGACCCACCGAGCGCGTCGTCCGGACCGGCCTCGGCCAGCTCCATCGCCTCGGTCAGCGCCTCGGCCAACCGTGGCTGGACGCTGACCCGGTCGGCGCCGAAGACGTCGACGGCCAGGGCCCCGAGCTCGTCGGCGGCCATGGCACGCGGCGAGCCGTTCTGCGTGACGACCACCTCGGCGCACACGTCCTCGAGCGCGGCGAGGATGCCGTGCACGTCCTTGCCGCTGACGCAGCTGACCACGCCGATCAGCCGGGTGAAGTCGAAGGACTCCTTGATCGCGTCGACCGTGGCCGCCATGCCCGCCGGGTTGTGCGCGGCGTCGACCAGGACCGTCGGGCTGGTGCGCAACCGCTCGAGCCGGCCCGGGGAGCGGACGCCGGCGAAGGCCGCTCGCACCGTCTCCTGCTCGATCGGCCCGGTGGCGGCGCCGGCACCGAGGAACGCCTCCACGGCCGCCAGCGCGGTGACCGCGTTCTGCGCCTGGTGCGCGCCGAACAGCGGGAGGAAGACCTCCTCGTACTCGCCACCCAGGCCCTGCAGGCGCACCTGCTGGCCGCCGACGGCGACCCGCCGCTCCAGCACGCCGAACTCGGTGCCCTCGCGGGCGACCACGGCCTCCACCTCGACGGCCCGCCGGACGAGCGTGTCCAGGGCGCCGGGCTGCTGGTGGGCCAGCACGGCGATGGCGTCGGCCTTGATGATCCCGGCCTTCTCCCCCGCGATGGTCGCGACGTCGGGCCCCAGGTACTCGGCGTGGTCGAGGTCGACGGGCGTGACGACGGCGACCCGCCCGTCGGCGACGTTCGTGGCGTCCCAGCTGCCGCCCATGCCGACCTCGATGACCGCGACGTCGACCGGCGCCTCGGCGAAGAGCGCGTAGGCCATGCCGACCATGACCTCGAAGAAGGAGAGCGGGTGCTCGCCGGCGGCGTCGACCATCTCGACGTAGGGCGCGATGTCCTCGTAGGTCTCGACGAACCGCTCGGGGCTCACCGGCTCGCCGTCCAGCACGATCCGCTCCCGGATCGACTCCAGGTGCGGGCTGGTGAACCGGCCGACCCGCAGGCCGAAGCCGCGCAGGAGCTCGTCGATCATCCGCGCCGTCGTCGTCTTGCCGTTGGTGCCGGCGACGTGGACCACCGGCATCGCGCGGTGCGGGGACCCGAGGAGGTCGACGAGGGCCGAGATGCGGGTGAGCGAGGGCTCGAGGCGGCTCTCCGGCCACCGGGCCAGCAGCTCCTGCTCGACCCGGGCCATGTCTCGGGGGCTGTCCCCGGTGCTGCCGCTGTTCACCGGCCCAGGATGCCAGCCGCTCAGTACGCCCCCGCGCGCGCTCGGGCCCCGCCGTCCACCACGCCGCTGCCCGCGTGCATCCAGTTCCGCGGCGGGGCGGTCTCCACCACCCGCTTGCCCAGGGGGAACAGCCCCACGGCGGCCAGCTTGAACGAGGCCACGCCGAAGGGGATGCCGATGATCGTCAGGCAGAACCCGATGCCCGCGACCACGTGGACCACCGCCAGCCACCAGCCGGCCACGAGGAACCAGAGCAGGTTGCCGACCGCCGACGCCACGCCGGCGCCGGGTGCGCGCACCGTCGTCCGGCCGAACGGCCAGACGACGAAGGCCGCCAGGCGGAACGAGGCGATGCCGAACGGGATGGTCACGACCAGCAGGCAGGCCAGGACGCCGGCCACCAGGTAGGCCAGCGCGAGGATCCAGCCCTGCAGGACGAGCCAGACGAGGTTGAGCAGCAGGCGCAGCGTGTCCATGCCAGGCTCACGGACGACGCGGGGGCGAGGTTCCCGGCGTGCGCGGAACCTCGTTGCCGGGCCTTCCTAGGATGGAGGGCATGGCTCCCGACATCGCGACCCCGGACACCCCTGCCCCGGGAGCGACCGTCGGCGTACCCGAGAAGCCCTCGATCGACGGGCTCGAGGAGAAGTGGGTCGAGCGCTGGTCCGCCGAGGACACCTACGGCTTCGACCGCGCCGCCGCCCTGACCGGGCCGCGCGAGCAGATCTGGTCCATCGACACTCCCCCGCCGACGGCGAGCGGCTCGCTGCACGTGGGCCACGTCTTCAGCTACACCCACACCGACTTCGTCGCCCGCTACCAGCGGATGCGCGGCAAGCACGTCTTCTACCCGATGGGCTGGGACGACAACGGCCTGCCCACCGAGCGCCGGGTGCAGAACTACTACGGCGTGCGGTGCGATCCGTCGCTGCCCTACGACCCGTCCTTCGAGCCGCCGGCCACGCCGGACAAGAACCAGCTGCCCATCTCCCGGCGCAACTTCGTCGAGCTGTGCATGCAGCTGACCGAGGAGGACGAGGCGGAGTTCGAGAAGCTCTGGCGCCGCGTGGGCCTGTCGGTGGACTGGTCGAACGTCTACCGGACCATCTCGGAGTCCTCTCGGGCCACGGCCCAGCGGATGTTCCTGCAGAACCTGGCGCGCGGTGAGGCCTACGCGCAGGAGGCACCCACCCTCTGGGACGTCACCTTCCGCACCGCCGTCGCCCAGGCCGAGCTCGAGGACCGGGAGCGGCCCGGCGCCTACCACCGGATCTCCTTCTCCGGCCCCGACGGCCCCGTCTTCATCGAGACCACCCGGCCCGAGCTGCTGCCGGCCTGCGTCGCCCTGGTCGCCCACCCCGACGACGAGCGTTACCGGCCGCTGTTCGGGAAGACGGTGCGGACGCCGCTGTTCGACGTCGAGGTCCCGGTCGTGGCGCACCGCCTCGCGGAGCCGGACAAGGGCTCGGGCATCGCGATGATCTGCACCTTCGGCGACCTCAACGACGTCACCTGGTGGCGCGAGCTGCAGCTGCCCACCCGGGCGATCGTCGGGTGGGACGGGCGCATCCTGGCCGACCCGCCGCCCGGCGTCCCGGCCCAGCCCTACGACGAGCTGGCCGGCAAGACGGTGTTCAGCGCGCAGCAGCGGATCGTGGAGCTGCTGAAGGAATCGGGCGACCTGGACGGCGAGCCGAAGCCGATCACCCACCCGGTGAAGTTCTTCGAGAAGGGCGAGCGCCCGCTGGAGATCGTCACCACGCGGCAGTGGTACATCCGCAACGGCGGGCGCGACGCCGACCTGCGCGATGCGCTCGTGGCCCGCGGCAAGGAGATCCAGTGGGTGCCCGAGCACATGCGGCACCGCTACGACAACTGGGTCGAGGGCCTCAACGGTGACTGGCTGATCAGCCGCCAGCGGTTCTTCGGCGTCCCGTTCCCGGTCTGGTACCGCCTGGACGACGCCGGCGAGCCGATCCACGACGAGCCGATCCTGGCACCCGAGGCGTCGCTGCCGGTCGACCCGTCCTCCGACGTCCCGCCGGGCTTCGACGAGTCGCAGCGCGGCGAGCCCGGCGGGTTCATCGCCGACCCCGACGTCATGGACACCTGGGCGACGTCGTCGCTGTCCCCGCAGGTGGCCTCGGGCTGGGACACCGACCCGGAGCTGTTCGCGGCCGTCTTCCCGATGGACCAGCGGCCGCAGGCGCACGACATCATCCGCACCTGGCTGTTCTCCACCGTCGTCCGCGCGCACTTCGAGCACGGCACGGTGCCCTGGACGCACGCCACCATCTCCGGCTTCGTCGTCGACCCCGACCGCAAGAAGATGTCGAAGTCGAAGGGCAACGCCACCACGCCGATCGACGTCCTGGAGCGCTACGGGACCGACGCCGTCCGCTGGCGGGCCGCCGGCGCGCGCCCCGGTGCGGACTCGCCGTTCGACGAGGCGCAGATGAAGGTCGGCCGGCGGCTGGCCATGAAGATCCTCAACGTCGGCAAGTTCGTCCTGGGGCTGGGCGCGGAGAACGTGGACCTCGCCTCCGCCGCCGACCGGATCACCGAGCCGATCGACCGCGGTCTGCTCGCCGCGCTGGCGAAGGTCGTGGACGAGGCGACCGCCGCGATGGAGGCGTTCAACTACACCCGGGCGCTCGAGGTCGCAGAGACCTTCTTCTGGTCGTTCTGCGACGACTACGTCGAGCTGGTGAAGTCCCGCGCCTACCGCTCCGACTCCGGGGCGGAGTCGGCGCAGGCCACCCTCGCCTTGGCCCTGTCGGTGCAGCTGCGGCTGTTCGCGCCCGTGCTGCCGTTCGTGACCGAGGAGGTCTGGTCCTGGTGGCAGAGCGGCTCGGTGCACCGGGCGCTCTGGCCGGCCGCCACCGAGCTGCCGACCGGCGGCGACCCGGCCGTCGTCGCCGTCACGGCCGAGGCGCTGGCGGGGGTGCGCAAGGCCAAGTCCGACGCCAAGGTGTCCATGCGCGCCGACGTCGAGACCGCGACCGTCATCGCGCCGGAGGCACAGGTGGCGGCGCTGGAGGCCGCCCGGTCGGACCTGACCGACGCCGGGCGCATCGCCGACCTGTCCGTGCTGGCCGGCGAGGGCCCGCTGACCGTCCAGGTCGTCCTCGCCCCCGTTCCCGACGCCTGAGAAGGCTGCGGCCGCTCGCCTCCGGGCTCGGACTGTTCAGGCCGCCAGCTCGACCAGAGTCCGGACCGTGTTCCAGTTGCGGTTCGTGCCGGCCTGCCCCAGGACGCGGTCCCAGCGCACACCGGCGGCGGGGCCGGCGCGGAAGCCGTCCGGGAGCCACAGGTACAGCTCGCGGTCCCGCAGCGCGAGGACCGCACCCTCGTAGGCGGGCGCCGCGGCGACCCGATCCGGGTCCAGCGGCTCGGCGAAGAAAGTGACGGAGTAGCGGGAGGGGTCTGTGACGAGCTCTCCCAGCGGATCGGCGGCCAACACGTCCCCCAGTTCCTGCGCGGTCCGGACGACGACCGGGACGTCGAGGTCGAATTCCTCGCCGATCGCCCGGGTGAGCGCCGCGGAGAGGGCGGCTTCGGGGAGATCGCTGTCGAGCAGCACATTGCCGCTGGCCAGATGGGTCCGGACGTCGCCGTACCCGCGGAAGCTCAGCACCTCCCGGAGCCGCGGCATGGATACCCTGCGGGTGGCGCCGAGGTTGATCGCCCGGAGCAGCGCGACGTAGCGCGTGGTCACCCGGCGACCGTAACGTGCGGCCGCCATCCCAGCGTTGAACCGTGGAGACCCACTACCGGCGCTCCCCTGGGTCGTCTGGGTTCACCGGTCGGCGCCATCCACAGGCCGTCCACGGCAGGTGCCGCGGATCGGCGAACCTTTCGGCGTGCCCCGGCCGGTCGACCTCCTCCCCTCCGGGGTGGCGCGCCGCTCGGAGGTCGCCGCGCTCACCAGCACCAGCACCGTGGGCCGCTGGCTGGCCCGAGGTGAGCTGCTGCTGGTGGCCCCCGGGGTGGTCGCCCTGCCCGGTCGCGCGGACAGCTGGGCGGTTCGTGCCCAGGCCGCGATGCTCTACGCGGACGCCCCGCTCAGCCACCTGTCGGCGCTCTCGGCGGCCGGCCTCGTACGTCGGACGGCCGGGCCGCTGCACGTGACTGTCGGGCTGGGACGCTGCCTCCGTGACGCCCGGGACGTCGTCGTGCACCGCTCGGGACGGCGCCTCGCGACGATCCGCTCCGACGGCCTCGAAGTCGTCGAGCCGGCGCGGAGCCTGGTCGACGCGTGGTGGTGGGCGTGGTCGCCGGTCCGCAACGGGCGGGCCGCGGCCGAGCGCCCTCTGGTGCGGCAGGCGGTCGTCGAGGCGGTGCGGACACGGGTGGTACGCGTCTCGGGAGTACGGCGTGAGTCCGACCGGATGCCGCGTCACCCCGGCCGGGCCGAGCTCGTCGCGCTGCTCGAGCTCGTCGCGGGCGGGTGCCAGAGCGAGCTGGAGGTCTTCGGCGTCCGGCACGTGCTGCCGGGGCCACCGGGGGTGCCGGCGTACGTCCAACAGCACCGGGTCGTCCTCCCGGACGGGCGGGCCGCCGAGCTGGACGCGGCATGGCCGGAGGCCAGGGTCGCCGTGGAGCTCGACGGCGCCGCCTTCCACGGGAGCCGCGAGGCCCGGGAGCGTGATCTGCGCCGCGACAGCGCGCTCGCGGCGCTGGGCTGGGTGGTGCTGCGCTTCAGCTACGCGCGCCTGGTCGGCGATCCGGCGGGGTGCCGGCGGGAGATCGTGGCAGTCCTTCGCCACCGGCTGGCCGACCGGTGAACCCGCATGACCCAGGACGGCGAGCTGTTCGGGTCGCCAGAGTTCAACGGTGCGCAGGACCCGGAACGCGAACGAGCCCGCCCCCTGCGCGGGGACGGGCTCGTCGGCGGATCGAACTAGGCGGACTTCTCGCGGCGCTCGCGGGTGGGCTTGCGCGGGACGATCGTCGGGTTCACGTGCTCCAGGACGACCTCCTTGGTGATGACGACGGAGGCGACGTCCTCCCGGCTGGGGATGTCGTACATCACCGACTGGAGCACCTCCTCCATGATCGCCCGCAGGCCCCGGGCGCCGGTGCCGCGGAGGATCGCCTGGTCGGCGATGGCCTCGAGGGCGTCGTCGGTGAACTCCAACTCCACCCCGTCGAGCTCGAAGAGCTTGCGGTACTGGCGGACCAGCGCGTTCTTGGGCTCGGTGAGGATGTTGATCAGCGCCTCGCGGTCGAGCTTCTGCACGCTGGTGATCACCGGCAGGCGGCCGATGAACTCGGGGATCATGCCGAACTTCAGCAGGTCCTCGGGCATGACCTCGGCGAACGCGTTGGCCTCGGCGATCTCGGCCTTGCCGCGGACCTGACCGGCGAAGCCGATGCCCTGCTTGGTCGTGCGGTCCTCGATGACCTTCTCGAGGCCGGCGAACGCGCCCCCCACGATGAACAGCACGTTCGTGGTGTCGATCTGGATGAACTCCTGGTGCGGGTGCTTGCGGCCACCCTGCGGGGGCACCGACGCCGTCGTCCCCTCGAGGATCTTCAGCAGCGCCTGCTGCACGCCCTCGCCGGACACGTCGCGGGTGATCGACGGGTTCTCGCTCTTGCGGGCGATCTTATCGACCTCGTCGATGTAGATGATGCCGGTCTCGGCGCGCTTCACGTCGTAGTCGGCGGCCTGGATCAGCTTCAGCAGGATGTTCTCGACGTCCTCGCCGACGTAGCCGGCCTCGGTCAGCGCCGTGGCGTCGGCGATCGCGAAGGGCACGTTGAGCATCCGCGCCAGGGTCTGCGCCAGGTGCGTCTTGCCGCACCCGGTGGGGCCCATCAGCAGGATGTTGGACTTGGCCAGCTCGACGCCCTCGTCGCGGCGGTCACCGCCGGCCTGGATCCGCTTGTAGTGGTTGTAGACGGCCACCGAGAGCGTCCGCTTGGCCTTGTCCTGGCCGATCACGTACTGCTCGAGGAAGTCGTGGATCTCCTTGGGCTTAGGGAGCTCGTCGAACTTCAGGTCCGAGGACTCCGAGAGCTCTTCCTCGATGATCTCGTTGCAGAGATCGATGCACTCGTCGCAGATGTAGACCCCGGGGCCCGCGATGAGCTTCTTGACCTGCTTCTGGCTCTTCCCGCAGAACGAGCACTTGAGCAGGTCACCGCTCTCACCGATTCGTGCCACCTGCTGACCTCCACCTGTGATTGTGCCGGTCCTGACATCAGGAGCCTGCGTCGTGATTCTGTCTGCTCAGCCCCTGATCGGCCTCATGTTCCGGGCTGCTGCCGCGAGGCTCGCCTCCCGGTGTCACCTGCCGGGGATCGGGCGTCCGCAGACCGTAACCCCCGCTGCCGACGTCTCCGGGCAATGACTCACCCGGTTCCGCGACCGTCCCACATCCGTCCCGGGAGCGTCCTGCGCCCCGCGGTCCCCGACCCTGTCGACGGTACGGGCCGGAGGCGCGACACGCGCGACCCCCGACCCGCACCGGCCGGCGTCAGAGCGGCGGAAGGGCGTTGAGCTTCCGGCTCTGGATGACGTCGTCGACGATGCCGTAGGCCTTGGCCTCCGGCGCGGTCAGGATCTTGTCCCGCTCGATGTCGAGGCGGACCTGGTCGACGGTCTGCCCCGTGTGCCGGGCCAGGATCTCCTCCATCTGCACGCGCACCCGCTGGATCTCGGCGGCGTGGATCTCCAGGTCGGACACCTGGCCACCGGACTCGCCCGAGGGCTGGTGGATCAGCACCCGGGAGTAGGGCAGGGCCAGGCGCTTGCCCGGCGTCCCGGCCGCGAGCAGGACGGCGGCGGCCGAGGCCGCCTGGCCCATGCAGACGGTCATGATGTCGGGCCGGACGAACATCATCGTGTCGTAGATGGCCATCAGCGACGTGAACGAGCCACCGGGCGAGTTGATGTAGATGGTGATGTCGCGGTCGGGGTCAGCGGACTCCAGCGTGATCAGCTGGGCCATGACGTCGTTGGCCGAGGCGTCGTCCACCTGCACGCCGAGGAAGATGATCCGTTCCTCGAAGAGCTTGTTGTAGGGGTTGGACTCCTTCATGCCGTAGCTCGTGCGCTCCACGAAGGAGGGCAGGATGTACCGGCTGGAGGGCATCTCGAAGCTCATGTCAGTTCCTCCGAACCGTCAGTTGTCCGCGACAGGGTTCGCGTTGTCGGTCATGGCCGCCTTGCTCACCACGTGGTCGACGAAGCCGTACTCGAGGGCCTCCTGCGCGGTGAACCAGCGGTCGCGGTCGGAGTCCTTCTCGATCTGCTCCGCCGTCTGCCCGGTGTGCAGGGCCTGCAGCTCGTTGAGCTGCTGCTTGGTGCTGCGGAACAGCTCCGCCTGGATGGCGATGTCCGACGCCGTACCGCCGACGCCGGCCGACGGCTGGTGCATCAGGATCCGGGCGTGCGGCAGGGCGTAGCGCTTGCCCTTGGCGCCGGCCGTCAGCAGGAACTGGCCCATCGAGGCGGCCAAGCCCATGCCGTAGGTGGCCACGTCGCAGTCGATGAACTGCATCGTGTCGTAGATGGCCATGCCGGCCGTCACGGAGCCGCCGGGCGAGTTGATGTAGAGGTGGATGTCCTGCTTGGGGTCCTCGGCGGACAGCAGCAGCATCTGGGCGGCCAGCTGGTTGGCGATCACGTCGTCGACCTGGCTGCCCAGGAAGATGATCCGCTCGCGCAGCAGGCGCTCGTAGACCGAGTCGTTGAGGTTCATCCCCCCGGCTGCGGCACGCATCAGCGGCGCGCTCGCCGGGTTCGGGTCGGTAATGCTCACGGGTGCGGTGACCTCCGTAGAACTGTCTGAGCAGTCGGTCTCGGTGGATTGGTGCGGGCTGGAACGGCCCTCCGGGAGGCGGTACCCCCCGGCGATCGCCTGAGTCCTGTCGACCCTAACGCGGACCTCCGACGACACAGTCCCGCTCGGGGCGGTGTTCGCCGACGGCGCAGCGGAAAGGCCGGAATCGAACGACGCCGCCCTGCCCGGGTGGGCAGGACGGCGTCGTCGGTCGGTGCGCGGGACTACGCCTTCGCGTCGTCCTCGGCCTCGTCGGGGCTGTCCGCGCTGTCGGCGCTGTCCGCGCTGTCGGCACTCGCGTCGGCGTCGGCGTCGGCCGGCGTGGCGGCCCGGACGGTCTGCGGGCGCAGGGCCTCCAGGTCGACGACGTTGCCCGAGGCGTCGGTGATCGTCGCCGCCTCGAGGAGCTGGGCGAGCGTCTTGGTGCGGCGCACGTCGGCGACGAACTCGGCGATGTTGCCGCCCTGCTGCAGCTGCTGGGCGTACTGCTCCGGGCTCATCCGGCTGCGCTGGGCCTGCGCCATGATCTGCGCGGAGAGGTCGTCGTTGTCGACGGTGACCTCACGGGCGTCGGCGATCGCGTCGAGGATGAACTGCGTCTTGACCGCCTGCTCGACGTTCGTGCGCTGCTCGGCGTCGTACTCCTCGCGGTTCTGGCCGCCGGACATCTGCAGGAAGCTGTCCCAGTCCATGCCGGCCTGCTGCAGCTCGCGCTCGAAGGCCTGGTTGCGCCACTCGATCTCGCGCTCGACCAGGTTCTCGGGCATGGGCACCTCGACGGTCTCGATGAGGTGCTCGACGATCTTGTCCCGGGCCTGGGCGCCCTGGCTCAGGGTCTTGGTGCGGGCCAGCCGGGTGCGGACGTCCTCGCGCAGCTCGGCGAGGGTGTCGAACTCGCTGGCGGTCTGGGCGAACTCGTCGTCCAGCTCGGGCAGCTCCTTGGTCTTCACCGAGCGGACGGTCACGGTGACCTCGGCGTCCTGACCGGCGTTCGGGCCGGACAGCAGCGCGGTGGGAAAGGTCTTCGTCTCGTCGGCGGACAGGCCGCGGACGGCGTCGTCGAGGCCCTCCATGAGGTTGCCGGAGCCGACCTCGTAGGACATGCCGGTGGTGGACCCGTCCTCCAGCACCTCGCCGTCGAGCGTCGCCTCGAGGTCGATGGAGACGAAGTCGCCGTCCTCGGCCGGGCGCTCGACGCCGGTGAGCATGCCGAAGCGCTCGCGCATGACGTCGACCTGCTGGTCGATCTCCTCGTCGGTGACCTCGACGTCGTCGACGGTGACGGCGAGGCCGTCCAGCGACGGCAGCTCCAGCTGCGGGGCGACGTCGACCTCGGCGGTGAACGCCAGGGTGTCGTTGTCGTCGAGGCGGGTCACCTCGATGTCGGGCTGGCCGAGCACGCGGACCTGGTTCTCGCGCACGACCTCGGAGTAGACCTCCGGGACGGCGTGCTGGACGACCTGCTCCAGGATGACCGGCCGGCCGATCCGCTGGTCGAGCACGCGGTTGGGCACCTTGCCCGGGCGGAAGCCGGGGACGCGCACCTGCTTGCCCAGCTCCTTGTAGACCTCACCGAATGCGTGGTCCAGGTCCCCCCAGGGCACCTCGATCGCCATCCGGACCCGCGTGGGGCCCAGTTCCTCGATGGTGCTCTTCACAGCGGCAGTGCTCCTCGGTACAGACAGCAGGGGACTCGGGCGCTCCGCGGACATGCGGACGCCGGGCTGCCCACGAGTCTAGAGACGGGTGGGCCGCCTGGGGGTGGCGGGATGCGAACCCCGCGGCACACTCCGGTCGGGCGGCAGGATGTGAACCCTCCAGCACGACCTGGTCGGGGTGACAGGATTTGAACCTGCGGCCCCCTGCTCCCAAAGCAGGTGCGCTACCAAGCTGCGCCACACCCCGCGGCCGCCCGAGTCTAGGCCGGTCGGCCGGCGTCCCCGACGGGCGCGGGTCTCCGGAGGCCGCGCCGCCCCCGGACGCGGTGGTCAGGCGGAGACGGCCGGACGGCGGTGGGCCCACGGAGCCGCCTGCTCCAGCGCGGCGGCGACCCGCACCAGCACGTCCTCCCGGCCGTAGGCGGCGACCAGCTGGACGCCGACCGGCAGGCCGTCGTCGGTCCAGTGCAGCGGCAGGCTGACCGCGGGCTGGCCGGTCACGTTGAACTGCGCCGTGTACGGGATGAAGCTGCTGATCCGGCGACCCTCGTGGCGCTCGCCGTCCGCGGTGAACCAGCCGAGCTCGGGCGGCGGGGCGCCCACGGTCGGGGTGACCAGCAGGTCGAAGCCGCGACCGCCGTCGTCGGCCGGGGCCCAGAAGGAGGCCATCCGGCGGACCCAGCCACCGAGCATGAACCGGGCGCCGAGGTAGTCCTCCGCCGTCATCGTCCTCCCGGCCGCGCGGTAGGCCGCGTTGCGCGGCTCGAGCTCGTCGTCGCGGACCCGCCGGCCGAGGACCCGCTCGAAGGCGGAGATCGTCAGGGACGTGTCGGCGGCGATGGTGGCGTTGAAGAACCGCGGGAACAGCGGGTCGAACATCGCCTCGGGGGTGCCGGGCTCGACGGAGCAGCCGAGCTCCTCCAGCAACCGTCCGGCGTGTTCCACGGCGACGCGGCACTGCGGGTGGTCCAGGTAGGCCTCCCCCGGGTCGACGTCCAGCAGCCCGACGCGCAGCCGGCCCACGGGGGCGTCGACCTCCTCGACCAGTGGGCGGGCGAACGGCGGCGCGATGTAGGGGTCGCCGGGCATCGGCCGGCCGATGACGTCCAGGACGGCGGCGGTGTCCCGCACGGAACGGGTGACGACGCCGTCGATCGTCGCCCCGGCCCAGCTCTCGCCGATGTCGGGGCCCTGGCTCACGCGGGCCCGGGTGGGCTTGAGGCCGACGAGGCCGCACTCGCTCGCCGGGATGCGGATGGAGCCACCGCCGTCGCTCGCGTGCGCGACCGGCACCAGCCCGGCCGCCACGGCGGCCGCCGACCCGCCGCTGGACCCACCGGTCGAGCGGCCGGGGTCGTGCGGGTTGCGCGCCGGGCGGTGGGCGGCCGGCTCGGTGGTCACCGTGGTGCCGAACTCCGGCACGTTGGTGCGGCCGATGGGTACCAACCCGGCCGATCGAAAGTGCTGCGCCAGGTAGCTGCCGGTCGGCCAGCGCCAGCCGGCGTCGCGGAGGAACGACGTCCCGTAGTGGGTCGTCTCGCCGGCCACGTGGCAGCCCATGTCCTTGAGCAGCATCGGGACGCCGCGGAACGGCCCGTCGGGAAGCCCCGCGGCGACCTCCGCCCGCGCGGCGTCGAACCGGTCGCGCACGACGGCGTCGAGCTGCGGGTCCACCCGCTGCACGCGCTCGATCGCGGCCTCGACCAGCTCGGCGGGGCTCACCTGGCCGCTGCGGACCAGCTCTGCCTGTGCGGTGGCGTCCAGCCACGTGGGGTCGGTCACGGGTCCGCACGCTAGCGGTCACCACCGACGATCACGACCGGGTGCGCAGCCCCCGGAAGGTGCTGGCGACGAGCGCGTCGGCGAGGTCGTCGGCGCCGAGCCCGCCGTCCGGGCGGTACCACTCGGTGAGCGAGTTGACGGTGCCGAACAGCAGCCGGCTGGTCACGGCCGGATCGACGTCGGGGCGCACGTCCCCCTCGGCCACGGCGGCGCGGACCAGGTCGGTGACGATGCGGTCCAGCTCTCGGCGCCGCTGCAGCGCCACCCGTTCCACCGCCGAGTTGCCCCGCACCCGCAGGAGCAGGGTGACCGACGGCAGCTCCGCCGCGAGCACCTGCACGGAGCGGCGGACGACGTGCTCGAGGCGGTCGACGGCCCGGCCGGTGGTCGCCTCCGGCTCCTCGGTGACGGCGAACAGCGCGTCCAGCGCGCGGTCGAGGGCGAGCCGGAGCAGCTCGACCTTGCCGGGCACGTGGTGGTAGATCGCCGACTTGGTGACGCCGAGCCGCGCCGCCAGCTCCTCCATGCTCGTCGCGTCGTATCCGCGCTCGTTGAAGGCGGCGACGGCGACGTCGAGGAGGGAGTCCAGCGAGTGGCCCGGCCGGCCGCGCCGGACAGGGGCCGCCGTCACCCGCGGTCCCGGTTGTCGGTGAGCCGCTGCAGCTTGCCGACAGATCGCGGCAGGGTCTCCGGGTCGACGACGAGCACCTCGACGCTGGTGCCGACGGTGTCCTTGACCCCGGTGGCCACCTCGGAGGCGGCGGCCGGCCGTCGCGTCGGAGGGCAGTCGGGCCGCGCCTCGATCCGCACGACGAGGTGGTCCATCCGGCCCGCGGTGGTCAGCTCGAGGGCGAAGTGCGGCGAGAGGCCGGGCGTCCGGAGCACGATCTCCTCGATCTGGGTCGGGAACAGGTTCACGCCGCGCAGGATGATCATGTCGTCGGTGCGGCCGGTGATCTTCTCCATCCGGCGCATGCCCGGCCGGGCGGTCCCCGGGAGCAGCCGGGTGAGGTCGCGGGTGCGGTAGCGCACGACCGGCATGGCCTCCTTGGTGAGGGACGTGAAGACCAGCTCGCCCTCCTCCCCCTCCGGCATCGCCTCCCCCGTGATCGGGTCGAGCACCTCCGGGTAGAAGTGGTCCTCCCAGATGTGCAGGCCGTCCTTGGTCTCCACGCACTCCTGGGCGACGCCCGGGCCCATGACCTCGGATCGCCCGTAGATGTCGACGGCGTGGATGCCGAGGCGCTCCTCGATCTCCCGGCGCAGCTGCTCGGTCCAGGGCTCGGCGCCGAAGATGCCGATCTCCAGCGACGACGAGCGGGGGTCGATGCCCTGGTTCTCGAACTCGTCGATGACGGTGAGCACGTAGGACGGCGTCATCATGACCACGCGGGGCCGGAAGTCCTGGATGAGCTGGACCTGCCGGGGCGTCATGCCGCCGGAGACCGGGACGACGGTGCAGCCGAGCTTCTGCGCGCCGTCGTGCGCGCCCAGCCCCCCGGTGAACAGGCCGTACCCGTAGGCGTTGTGCAGCACGTCGCCGGGCCGCCCGCCCGCGGCCCGGATCGACCGGGCCATCACCGTCGCCCAGGTGTCGAGGTCGCGCTCGGTGTACCCGACGACGGTCGGCCGCCCCGTGGTGCCGGAGGAGGCGTGCACCCGGCGCAGCTGCGGCTGCGGGACGGCGAACATGCCGAACGGGTAGTTGTCGCGCAGGTCGGCCTTGCTGGTGGTCGGGAACCTGGCCAGGTCGGCCAGCTCGCGGCAGTCGTCGGGATGCACGCCCGCGGCGTCGAACGCCCGGCGGTAGTGCGGCACGTGGTCGTAGGCGCGCCGCAGGCTCTCCTGCAGCCGCGCGAGCTGGAGGGCCCGCAGCTCGTCGACGCCCAGGGTCTCGGCGTCGTCCAGGAGCGCCGCCGGGGGCGGCTCCCCGAAGGTCGGGGCCGCCCCGCTCGCTGCCGTCGTCATCGAGGCTCTCCCGCCGTCCTTGTGTGCTGCGTCACGCTCGGGCACACTATTACCGACCGTCCGGTCAGGAAATACCTCCGAGGAGCCCGATGTCCGCGCCTCCCCTGGAACGCCCCGCCGACGACACCGCACTGCAGGCGCACTTCGACGCCACGGTGGCTGCCGAGCACCGGATCGAACCGCGCGACTGGATGCCCGAGGGCTACCGGAAGACGCTGATCCGGCAGATCGCCCAGCACGCGCACTCCGAGATCATCGGGATGCAGCCCGAGGGCGACTGGCTGCTGGCCGCGCCGAGCCTGCGCCGCAAGGCGATCCTGCTGGCCAAGGTGCAGGACGAGGCGGGCCACGGCCTCTACCTGTACTCGGCGGCGGAGACGCTGGGCGCCGACCGGGCCGACCTCACCGACAAGCTGATCGAGGGCCGGCAGAAGTACAGCTCGATCTTCAACTACCCGACGCTCACCTACGCCGACGTCGGCGTGATCGGCTGGCTGGTCGACGGCGCGGCGATCTGCAACCAGGTGCCGCTGTGCCGCAGCTCCTACGGCCCCTACGCCCGCGCGATGATCCGGGTCTGCAAGGAGGAGTCGTTCCACCAGCGGCAGGGCTACGAGCTGCTGATGACGATGATGCGGGGCACCGACGCGCAGCGGGCGATGGTGCAGGACGCCGTCGACCGGTGGTGGTGGCCGTCGCTGATGATGTTCGGCCCGCCCGACACCGACAGCCCGAACTCGGCGCAGTCGATGGCGTGGGGCATCAAGCGGCACAGCAACGACGAGCTGCGCCAGCGCTTCGTGGACATGACCGTGCCGCAGGCGGAGTTCCTCGGCGTCACGCTGCCCGACCCCGAGCTCTCCCTCGACCCGGAGACCGGCCGCTACCGGTTCGGGGCGATCGACTGGGACGAGCTCAAGCGGGTGATCAGCGGCGGCGGACCGTGCAACGTCGAGCGCATCACCCGGCGCCGGGCCGCCCGCGACGACAACGCGTGGGTCACGGAAGCGGCCACCGCGTACGCCGCGAAGAGGACGGGCGAGCGAGCATCGCCCCAGGCTGGGGGCACCTCCCGCTTGCGGGGGACAGCGACCGAGGAGCGGAACGAGTCCGGAGTCGAGCCATCCAGCCCGGAGAAGCACTCGTGAGCATGACCAGCGAGGGCGGCCACGGCGCCGTCCCGACCGGGCCGGAGGTGCCGGTCGAGGTCGCCCCCGAGAAGCTGCCGGCCGCGACCCGACGGGACTGGCCGCTGTACGAGGTGTTCGTGCGTGGCAAGCGCGGCCTCAACCACGTGCACGTCGGCTCGCTGCACGCCCCGGACGACGAGATGGCCGTGCACGCCGCGCGCGACCTCTACACCCGGCGCAACGAGGGCGTGAGCATCTGGGTGGTCCAGGCCGCCGACATCACCGCCTCCAGCCCGGACGAGAAGGACCCGATGTTCGCCCCCAGCGGCGACAAGGTCTACCGCCACCCGACGTTCTACGAGATCCCGGAGAACGTCCCGCACATCTGAAGGACCTGCCTCCTCCCCACCACTCGTTCCTCGTGGCGGGCCCCTGGAGGCAGGCCGACGGCCGAGCACTCCGTGCCCGGAAAGGCAGGTTTCGCATGGCGCACGAGGAGACCGTGTACGACGCGCTGACCAATGCGCACGACGACGGGGGGCAGTGGGCCTTCGGCACCGGGTTCGACGAGCCGCTGGCCGGCGTCGACACCACGGTCCCCGACGGCGTCGACGCGGCCGACCTCGGCGAGTACTGCCTGATGCTCGGCGACGACGCCCTCCTGCTCGCCCAGCGGCTCACCCAGTGGATCACCGCCGCCCCCGAGCTGGAGGAGGAGGTGGCGATCGGCAACCTCGCCCTCGACCTGCTGGGCCAGGCGCGGCTGCTGCTGGCCCGCGCCGGATCGGTCGGCGTCCTCGGCCGCAGCCGGGAGCGGGCGACGGCGTCCATCCCCGACGAGGACGCGCTGGCCTACTTCCGCGACCCGGACGAGTTCCGGCACACCGCGCTGGTCGAGGCGCCGAACGGCGACTTCGCGCGGACGATGGTCCGCCTGCTCGCCGCGTCCACCGTCCGCGTGGCGGTCCTCGCCCGGCTGCGCGAGTCGCGCGACCCGGTGCTGGCCGCCATCGCCGCGAAGGGCGTCAACGAACTCGCCTACCACCGGGACCACGCGGCCCGCTGGGTCCTGCGCCTCGGGGACGGCACGGCGGAGTCGCACCGCCGCGCGCAGGACGGCGCCGACGCGGTGTGGCCGCTGCTGGCCGAGCTCTTCTCCCCCACCGAGGTCGAGTCCCGGCTCGCCGCCGCCGGCATCGCCGTCGACCCGGCCGCCGTCCGGGAGGAGGTCGTCACCGTGCTCACCCAGGTGCTGGACCAGGCCACCCTGCGAGTGCCCGCCTGGCCGGCCGACGTCCTCCCGCGCGGCCGGCGCGGCGAGCACGGCCCCGAGACGGCCGAACTGCTCGGCACCCTCCAGGGGCTGGCCCGCGAGCACCCGGCGGCCACGTGGTGAACCGCGTGCAGCAGGAGGTGGATCCGCGGGAGGTGGCCGCATCGGTCACCGACCCCGAGCTGCCGATGGTCACCCTGGCCGACCTCGGCGTGCTGCGCGACGTCCGGGTCACCGACGACGGCACGGTCGTCGTGGACATCACTCCCACCTACACCGGCTGCCCGGCGATGGGCGTGATGCGGGCCGACCTGGTGCACGCACTGCACAGCGCCGGGTTCGGCGACGTCGACGTCCGCACCGTCCTCTCCCCCGCCTGGAGCACCGACTGGATCAGCGAGGAGGGCCGCCGCAAGCTGACCGTCGCCGGCATCGCACCGCCGGGCAAGGCGCCCGAGCCGGCGACGGGCCCGGTCCCGCTGCAGCTGGGCCCCAGCCGGCGCACGGCGGACTGCCCGCTGTGCGGCTCGACCGACACCGAGGAGCTGAGCGAGTTCGGCGCAACGGCGTGCAAGGCCCTGCGCCGCTGCCGCAGCTGCCGCGAGCCCTTCGAGCACGTCAAGGAGATCTGAGTGGTCGCCCCACCGACGCGGCGCCGGCCGCGGTTCCACCCGCTGCGGGTTGCGGCCGTGGAGCGGCTGACCGACGACGCCGTCGCCGTGACCTTCGACGTCCCCCCGGAGCTGGCCGAGGACTTCGCCTTCGGGCCCGGGCAGGCGCTGACCCTGCGGCGGGTCGACGGCGAACGCGACGAGCGCCGCTCCTACTCCATCTGCGCGCCGATGGGGGCCGCGCCGCGGGTCGGCGTCCGCGAGGTGCCGGGCGGTTTCTTCTCCTCCTACCTGGTGCACGAGGTGCAGCCGGGCGAGGAGATCGAGGTGCTGCCGCCGTCGGGCACCTTCACCGCCGACCTCTCGGTGCCCGGGGACCACGTGTTCGTCGTCGCCGGCTCCGGCATCACCCCGGCGCTCTCGCTGGCCGGCACGGTGCTGCGCGACGGCGAGTCCACGGTCACCGTCTTCTACGGCAACCGCCGGACGAACACGGTCATGTTCGCCGACGAGCTGGCCGACCTGAAGGACCGCTACGGCACCCGCCTGCAGCTGGTGCACGTGCTCTCCCGCGAGCCGCGCGACGCCGAGCTGACCAGCGGCCGGCTCGACGGCGACCGGCTGCGGACGCTGGTGGACAACCTGGTCGATGCTCCGAATGTCGACCACTGGTGGTTGTGCGGTCCGCACGGGATGGTCTCCGACGCCCGGGAGCTGCTCGCCGAGCTCGGGGTGCCGGCGGCGAAGGTGCACCAGGAGCTGTTCTACGTCGACGACGTCCCGCCCGAGCCGGTCCGGGGCGACGAGGAGACCGTCGACGGGCCGAGCGCCCAGGTGACCGTCGTCCTCGACGGCCGGACGACGACGCTCGCGCTGCCCCGGGGCATGCCGGTGCTGGACTCGGCGCAGAAGGTGCGCGGCGACCTGCCCTTCGCCTGCAAGGGCGGCGTGTGCGGGACATGTCGGGCGCGGGTCACCGACGGCGAGGTGACGATGCGGCGGAACTACGCGCTGGAAGCGGCCGAGGTGGCAGCGGGCTACGTGCTGACCTGCCAGAGCCTGCCGGTGTCGGAGTCGGTCACCGTCGACTACGACGCGTGATGACAGTCGCGGGGGCATCGCAGCGAGCGACGGAGCCGACAGGGAGTGAGCATCGCAGCGAGCGCCAGCGAGCGAGGAGCGGAGCGACCGCGGAGGCGACCGGTGCCACAGCGAGCGAGGAGTGGACCGGGGCGCGGAATCGCGCGGAAGGGACGGCGTGAGATGCGGCCCTTCACGGTCGGGGAGACGGCGACGCTGCATGTCGTCGTGACCCCGCAGATGACGGTCGACTTCGACGAGCTGGGCGCGGTCCACCCGGTCTACGCGACCTACTCGATGGCCAAGCACTTCGAGGAGGCCGGACGCAAGCTGCTCGTCCCGCACCTCGAGCCGGGCGAGGCCGGGGTGGGCAGCGCGGTCGCCGTCGAGCACCTGTCCCCGGCCTGGGTCGGCGACGCCCTGACGGTCACCGCCCGGTGCACCGGGTTGCTCGGAACCCGGCTCAACTGCGCGTGCACGGTGGTCGACGCGGAGGGCCGGGAACTGGGGCGCGGGACGACGGAGCAGGTCGTGCTGCCGGCCGACGCCCTGGAGGCCCGTCTCGGGCCGGCCGCGCGGCGCGCCCGGGACCGGTAGCCGCGGCGGGTACTCCGTTCCGGTAATGCCGCGTGCACGTGACCGACGCCGTCCGCAAGGATGGGGTGGGGCCGCCGGGTGGCCCGCGGAGACGGTCGGGCGCTGTGGGCCCCCACGGGCACGGTCCTCCGACGGACACGGAGAGGGGCCATGGCCGGTCGTCGAGCAGCGTTGTTCCTGGTCGCACTGCTGGGCCTGGGTGCCTGCACGGGCTCGGACGGGAGCGACGATTCCCCCGAGACCACGGCCGCGAGCGTCGAGTTGGGGGCGTGCGACTTCGACGTGCCGGCGGGCGTGGACATCGAGTGCGGCACCCTGCCCGTCCCGGCCGACCGCGACGACCCGGACGGCGAGCAGATCCAGCTGGCCTTCGGCATCGTCCGCAGCGACGCCGACGACCCGGCCGACGATCCCGTCGTCTACCTGTCCGGGGGGCCGGGCCAGAGCACGCTGGAGCTCGTGCCGCAGGCCTTCGGCCAGCTCTACGAGCCGCTCACCGCTAACCGCGACCTCGTGCTCGTCGACCAGCGGGGCACCGGGTTGACCGAGCCGTCGCTGGCCTGCGACGAGTACAGCTCCTGGGTGCGGGAGTCGCTGGGCTCCGACCTGCCCGCGGAGGAGCTGGAGGCGCAGGCGGTGCAGGAGCTGGAGGAGTGCCGGCAGCGGCTGGCCGACGAGGGCATCGACTTCGCCGACTACAACAGCGCTGCGTCGGCCGCCGACCTCGAGGACCTGCGGGTCGCGCTCGGCTACGACGAGTGGAACCTCTACGGGATCTCCTACGGCACCCGGCTGGCGCAGGCCGCGATGCGCGACCACCCCGAGGGCATCCGGTCGGTGGTGCTCGACGCCGCCTACCCGGTCGACGCCGACCTCTACGCGGAGACGCCCGGCAACGCCGTCCGGGCCATGGAGGAACTGTTCGCCACCTGCGCCGACGACCCCGCGTGCGCGGCCGCGTACCCCGACCTGGAGCAGCGGTTCACGACGCTCGTCGAGGAGCTGAACGCCGCCCCTGCGCCGATCACCGTGGTCGACCCCACGAACGGGCAGCGCCTGGACGACGAGCTGGACGGGGACTCGCTCGTCGGCTTCCTCTTCCAGACCCTCTACTCCACCGAGCTGATCGCGCACCTCCCGGAGGTGATCGCCGCGGCGGACGACGGGGAGTTCGGCACGATCGGCCTTCTGCTCGGCGCCCTCTCCCAGCAGCTGGATCTGGTCAGCGTCGCCCAGCAGCTGGCGATCCAGTGCCAGGAGGAGGTCGCGTTCGGCACCCAGGGGGAGGTGGCCGCCGCCGCCGCCGAGCACCCGCTGGTCCAGGGCTTCTTCGAGGGTGCGCCGACCCTGGGCCCGGGCGTCTTCGACGTGTGCGACTCGTGGGAGGCCGGCGAGCCGGGCGACGGGGCGAACGACCCCGTGACCAGCGACATCCCGGCGCTGGTGCTGGCCGGCGACCTGGACCCGATCACGCCCCCGCGGTGGGGCGAGGAGATCGCCGAGGAGTTCTCCACCAGCTACTTCGTGCGGTTCCCGTTCACCGGGCACGGCTCGGTGCCCAGCCACGACTGCGCGGTGCAGATCGTCGAGGAGTTCCTGGACGACCCCGGCAGCGAACCGGCGACGGACTGCGTCGACGACGTCGAGCCGCCGGCCTTCACCGCGGACGACGTGCAGATCGAGATGACCTCGTTCGAGAACGAGGACCTGGGTCTCACGGGGGTGCGGCCCGAGGACTGGACCGAGGTGATCCCCGGCATCTGGCAGGAGTCGGCGCTGGTGACGCTGATCCAGCAGGTCGTGCCCGGGGCCACCGCCGAGCAGCTGCTGCAGCAGGTCGGCGTGCAGCTGGGCCTGGCCGAGCCGCCGCAGCCGGTCGGCGAGCTGGCGACCGACGCGTTCACCTGGCAGCTCTACCAGCTGGACGACCTGGGGCAGAGCGTCGAGCTGGCGCTGGCCGACGGTCCGGAGGGGCTGCTGGTCATCCAGCTGACCACCAGCCCGGCGCGCAGCGACGTGCACCGGGAGCAGGTCTTCCTGCCGGCCGTCGAGGCGCTCGCCCCGGTGGGGTGAGCCGGCCCGGCCCCTGGCGGTCGGCCGGCGACCGCCGCGCTAGGCTCTTTCCGGACCTCTCGCAGGTCTCGCGGGTGTAGCTCAATGGTAGAGCCCCAGCCTTCCAAGCTGGCCATGCCGGTTCGATCCCGGTCACCCGCTCCACGTCCTGACCAGCCCGGATGTCCGTTCGCGCAGCTCAGCCGGGCAGCACCGCTCCTTCTGTGCCGTGGCGGTGCTGCCCCCCTGTTGACCGCTGGCCACCGGCCTTGGCCGGCGCTTCGAAGGCACGATTAGGGGACGCGCCGGCCGTGAATGACCTCGACGTCGAGCACCTTCGTACAGCTGCAGGGCCGCCTCGTGCGAGGCCAGCGCGGACCAGCGCGATTCGCATGGCAAGTCGACGCCCCTCACGCGAGTGAGCTAGGCCACAAATCGAACGCCCACGGTCAAATGTCAGACACATACGCTACCGTGCGCTGGCGAGGGTGCAGCGCCTGATGGACGTCGCTCGCCGCCGAACGGCATGGGTGGTGGCGCACCCCACGGGCCCGGTGAGCCCTCTGCAGAGCGTCGTCACTCCGGCGAATGACTCGCAGTCCGAGCGGTCATGGCTCTTCGACATACGGAGGTACAGCATGAGCACGGGAAGACTGAGCGGCAGGGTCGCGGTCGTCACGGGTGGCGGTCAGGGCATCGGCCGCGGCATTGCGCTGCGCTACGCCGAAGAGGGCGCCAAGATCGCCGTCGCCGACATCAATATCGACAACGCCAAGGCGGTCAGCGACGAGATCACCGCCGCTGGCGGAACCGCGATCGCCGTCGTCAACGACGTCGCCAGCCGCCAGTCCGTCAACGACGCGGCGCAGCGGATCGCCTCTGAGCTCGGGCCGATCGAGATCCTCGTCGCCAACGCCGGCGTGACCCGCCCCGCAATGCTGTGGAAGATGACGGACCAGCAGTGGTCCGACGTCATGGACACCCATCTCAACGGCAGCTTCTACTGGCTTCAGGCGGTCGTGGACGGCATGCGCGCCGGCAAGTGGGGCCGGGTCATCTTCACCACATCCGCAGCCGGCATCCAGGGCACCATCGGCCAGATCAACTACTCCGTCGCCAAGTCCGGCCTCCTCGGGATGACCCGATCGGCGGCCCGCGAGCTCGCCGGCGACAACATCATCGTGAACGCCGTCGCCCCGGCCGCCGCGACGCCGATGACCGAGAAGATCCGCACCGAGGAGCGATTCAGCACCAAGTACCTCGCCGAGATTCCGCTGCACCGCTGGGCCGAGCCCGACGAGATCGCGGGCGCCTACGTCTTCCTCGCCTCCGAGGAGGTCAGCTACATGACCGGCCAGGTCCTGTCCGTCGACGGCGGGCGGGTCATGATGCGCTGATCGGCGCCGCACGACGAAAGGCGGCGAGGACCGGACAGGTCCGCGCCCCTTTCGGCGTCTCGACCACCTCAGCCGATCAGCTTCTCCAGCCGGCCGCGGATGATGTCCTCGGCCTCGGCGACCATCCGCTCGAGCAACTCGGCGGCCGTCGGGATGTCGTAGATCAGCCCCTGCACCATCCCGGCGGTCCAGATCCCGGCGTCCAGGTCGCCGGTCTCGAACACGGTCTTCCCCCGCACGCCGGCCACCAGGTCCCGGACCTCGGGGAACTGCGCCCCCTCGTCGAGCATCGCGACCACCCGCTGGCTTATCGCGTTGCGCGCCACCCGCGAGGTGTTGCGCAGCGGCCGGAACAGCAGATCGGTGTCGCGCTCGCTGTTGGCCACCAGCTGCTCCTTGACCGTGCGGTGCACCGGCGCCTCGACCGTGGCCATGAAGCGGGTGCCCATGTTGACCCCCTCCGCACCGAGGGCGAGCGCGGCGGCCATGCCCCGGCCGTCACCGATCCCACCCGAGGCGATCACCGGGATCGACACCGAGTCGACGGTGCGCGGCAGCAGCACGAGCAGCGGGATGTCGTCCTCGCCCGGATGGCCGGCGCACTCGAAGCCGTCGATGCTGACCGCGTCGACGCCGACCTCCTCGGCCTTCACCGCGTGCCGCACGCTGGTGCACTTGTGGACCACCTTGATGCCCGCCTCGTGGAAGTCCGGGAGGTGGTTGACGGGGTTGTTGCCCGCGGTCTCCACCACCTTCACCCCTGACTCCACGATCGCCCGCCGGTACTCGTCGTAGGGCGGCGGGTTGATCGTCGGCAGGATCGTCAGGTTCACCCCGAACGGCTTGTCGGTCATCTCCTGGCACCGCGCGATCTCCGCCGCCAGCGCCTCCGGGGTCGGCTGGGTCAGCCCGGTGAGAATCCCGAGCCCACCGGCGTTGGAGACAGCCGAGGCCAGCTCGGCCCGGCCGACCCACTGCATGCCCCCCTGCACGATGGGGTGCTCGATGCCGACCAGTTCGGTGAAGCGGGTGCGGATCACGCGGTTCCTCCGGTTCCGGCGCCGTCGGGCGCCGACGTCGTTGCCGGCCGGGCCGGCCAATCAGGTAGGTCGGGCAGGTCGCTGCTGAGCCGGCCGGTAAAGGCAGGCGGGCGCTTCTCCAGGAAGGAGGCGACGCCCTCGGAGTAGTCCGGCCCCTGCTTCAGCTCCCTGATCAGCCGGGTCTCGTGTTGGTGCGCGGTCCACGGCGAGGGCTCTGACAGCGAGGCCCACAGCAGCCGGCGGGCAGCGGCGATCGCCAGGCTCGAGGTGTTCTCCACGATCTCCGCGGCGATCTCACGCGCGGCGGCCAGCACCTCGCCGTCGGGCACCACCCGCGACACCAGCCGCCCCTCCCGGGCCTCGGCGGCCGGGATCAGCCGCCCGGTGGCCACCCACTCCATGGCCTGCGAGATCCCCACGAGCCGGGGCAGGAACCAGCTCGATGCCGCCTCCTGCACGATCCCGCGCCGGGCGAAGACGAACCCGAACCGGGAGGACTCCGCGCAGATCCGGATGTCCATCGGCAGGGTCATGGTGACCCCCACCCCGACGGCCGCACCGTTGATCGCGGCGATCACCGGCTTCTGCATCTCGGCGATCCGCAGCGCCACCATGCCGCCGCCGTCGCGGGGGATGCCGTCGACGCTCATCGGCACCGGGCCGGTGTCCTCGCCCGGGCCGTAGGCGAACGGCTGGTCGGACTTCCCGCTGCTGACGTCGGCGCCGACGCAGAAGTGCCGCCCGGCCCCGGTCACGATCACCACCCGGACGTCGTCGTCGCTGTCGGCCTGCTCGAGAGCGTCGATCAGCTCGCGCCGCATGACCTGGGTGAACCCGTTGCCGTTCTCGGGCCGGTTCAGGGTGATCGTGGCGACGCTGCCTGCGACCTCGTAGTCGATCTGCTCCATTGCACTCATCGAACTGCCCACTTCCCGGTGAACTCCGGTTCGCTCTTCGCGGCGAATGCCTGCCGCGCGATCGCGGCGTCGGCGGTGGCGTGGTTGACGGCCTGAGCCCGTGCCTCGTTGGCCAGCGCGTCGGTGAAGGACGACATCGTCCCCTGGTCGATCAGTGACTTGCTCTGCGACAGGGCGATCGGCGGGGCGGCCGCCAGCCGCGCGGCCAGCTCGTCGACGAACGGGCCGATCTCCTCGGGGCTCTTCACCCAGGTGACCAGGCCGAGCTGCTCGGCCTCCTGCGGGGAGACGAAGTCGCCGAGCATGGTCAGCCTCTTGGCCTGCTGCAGCCCGACCATTCGCGGCAGCAGCCACGAGCCGCCCCAGTCCACCGACAGCCCGCGCTTGACGAACAGCTGCGCGAACCGCGCCGTGGTGGAGGCCACCACCAGGTCGCACGCCAGCGCGATGTTCCAGCCGGCGCCCACGGCGACGCCCTCGACCTGCGCCAGGACCGGCTTCGGGAAGTCGTGCAGCAGGATCGGCGTCTTCGCGATGTGCTGGATGCGGCTCAGCGGGTGACCCGCCGCCGCCGACGAGATGTCCGCGCCGGCGCAGAAGTCGCCGCCGGCCCCCGTGATCACCAGCACCCGGACGTCAGGGTCGTACTCGGCCAGCCGGAGGACGTCGAACATCGCCTCCCACGCCTCGAGGCTCATGGCGTTCTTGCGGGCCGGCTGGTTGAGGGTCATCCGCAGGATCCCGCCCGCGTCGCAGGACGCCAGCACCGGGCCCTCCGAGAACCGCTCGCCGTACTCCTCGGCACCCATCGCCCTGCCATCCTCCCTGCGGCGGTCTGGTCCGCGCACGGTTCCCGTGCGAGCCGGTGCAGCTGCCGCGGGCGGGGACTGGGGCCCCGGCGAACGCCTCCGGCTGCCGCCACCTCCGTGGGTGGCAGCCCTTCTGTCTGACCATAAGCAGAACATGCAACTTTGTATACTGTTCGGCTCGAACCGGCAGGCAGGCAGGAGATCCTCGGTGTTCCAGCACGACGTCGCCGGTGCGGAGACCAGCGTTCTCCGGTGCCTCGGCGCGATCCGGAAACTGATCCTCTCCGGGGCGCTGCTCCCGGGCGAGAAGGTGCACCAGTCGGAGCTGGCCGAGCAGCTGAACGTCAGCCGGATCCCGCTGCGCGAGGCGCTCTCCACCCTCGCCGCCGAGGGGGTCCTGGACTACAAGCCGAACACCGGCTACCGGGTGTCCCGCTTCAGCAGCGACGACCTGTCCGAGATCTACCTCATGCGCCGGTTGCTCGAGACCGAGATCCTGCGTTCGATCGACCTGGCCGAGGTCGACGTCCCCAAACTCGTCCGGCTCAACGGCGAGCTGCGGCAGACCGACCCCGACGAGGAACAGGACCGGTTCCAGGAGCTGAACAGCCGGTTCCACTTCGCGCTGTTCGAGTACTCGCCGCTGAAGCTGATCCGCGAGGAGGTCTCGCGGCTCTGGTACATGTCCAGCTTCTACCGGTCCCTGTACCTGCACGAGATCCAGTCGTCCCACGACATCGTGGTCGGGCACGAGCAGATCATCCAGGCCGTCCGGAACAGGGACGCCCGGGAGCTGGTCCGGACCAGCGACGAGCACCGGCTGGGCACCGAGAACATCGCCGTCCGCCGGCTCGGACCGACTCGGCGGCGCTGACCCTCCGGTCTCCGTCACCGGCCCGGTACCGGACGTCGCAGCACCGCCGGCCGGGTGACGAACGCGACCACCAGCACCACGACCGCGGTCCCCGCCAGCGCCACGTCCGCCGAGAACAGATCCGCCAGGCCGCCGCCGAGGGCTGCCGCCAGCGGCCGGGACCCGACGAACCCGACCATCCACAGCGCCATGATCCGGCCGAGGTACTGGCGCGGAACCCGGTCGTAGAGCAACGTCGTGAAGCCGGTCAGCGCCAGGGTCATCCCCACGCCCCCCACTCCGAACGCCGCGACGGCCGCCCTGGCATCGGTGGCGAACGGGAGCGCGGCCGAGCCTCCGGCGAGGAGCACCAGTCCGAGCGGCGCCAGCCGGGCGTAGTCCAGGAACCGGAGCAGTCCCACCTGCAGGAAGAAGCCGACGATCGCACCGACGCCGAAGGCGGAGGCGAACGATCCGACGAGCCCGGGCCCGCCGCCCAGGGAATCCGACAGAGCGGGCGCCAGCGTGATCGCCGGATCGGCCCCCACCCCCACGGCCGCCACGCCGGCGATGACCAGTGCGACGACCGGATCGGTCCGCACGTAGCGCAGCCCGTCGCGGACCGAGTAGCTAGCGCCCTCCACCCGGACGGCGCCCGGGATCCTGACCGTCGCCACGACGACGACGAAGACCAGTTGTGCCGCCGCAGCCACCGCGAAGGCCACGGCGTAGCCGGCGGTGGCAGCGAGCACCCCGCCGACGGCCGGACCGACGGCACGGCCGACCGCGAACGTCAGGTTGTCCAGCGCTACGACGCGGCCCATCTCCCCCGGGCGCACGAGCGTCGGCATCAGCGCCTGCAGGGCCGGGCTGCCGATCGTGTACCCGATGCCGACGAGGGACGCCGCCGCCATCACCAGCCAGGCGGGAACGGCCTCGAGATCACCCGTGGCCCAGATCCAACCGGCGAGGACCGCTCCCCCGAGAAAGCAGAACGACCGTCCCAGCACCAGCTGCCGTCGCGTGTCGCCACGGTCGGCCATCGCCCCGCTGAGCGGGGAGAAGAGCACCTGCGGGGCGAACTGGGCCAAGCTGATCAGGCCGACGAGGAAGACCGACCCGGTGATCTCGTAGATCAGGCTGGCGCCCGCGATGTTCTGGATCCAGATACCGGAGTTGCCCAGCAGCTTGGCCACGAACAACGGCCCCACCGCGCTGTCCAGCAGGAGCGCGAACGAGTTGCGCGGCCCGCCGTCCCCCTGGTGCCCGCTCACCGGAGCCGCTCGTGCCCGGTGCGGTTCAGAAGTAGTAGCGGACGATGCTCTCCGCGACGAGCGCCGGCTTCGGGGCGCCGTCCCGTTCGACCGTGTGCCGGAACGTCACCTGGACACCGCCACCCTCGACCGGCACGCAATCGACGAGCTCCATCCGGTCGCGCAGCCGGCTGCCGACCGGCACCGGGGAGGGGAAGCGCGCCTTGTTCAGGCCGTAGTTGACGCCCATCCGCACGCCCTCGACGCGAAACACCAGCTTCTGGAGTGGCACCAGCAGCGACAGGGTCAGGTAGCCGTGCGCGATCGGAGCGCCGAAAGGGCTCTCGGCCTTCGCCCGCTCGACGTCCACGTGGATCCACTGGTGGTCGCCGGTGGCCTCGGCGAACAGATCGATCCGGTCCTGCTCGATGGTCAGCCAGTCGCTCACCCCGATCTCGGTGCCGATGCTGGCCAGCAGGTCGTCGGGGCCGGTGAACACGCGCATCTTCAGGACTCGCTCTCGTTCGGTGGGATGAATGCGTACGAACGCACGGGCCGGTACGGCCCGACGGAACTAGGAGAACTCCGACCGGAGGGACACCTTGTCGAGCTTCCCGTTGGGCAGCAGCGGGAGCTCCGGCACCAGGTGGATCCGCTTCGGCGTCTTGAACCCCGCGATCCGGTCGCGGCAGAACTCCAGCAGGTCCTCCTGGGTCAGGTCCGCGTCGGAGCGGGCCTGCACCACGGCGACCGGCGCCTCCCCCAGGCGGTCGTCCGGCACGCCGAAGACGGCCACGTTCACCACCCCCGGGTGGAGCATCAGGAACTCCTCGACCTCCTGGGCGGACACGTTCTCGCCACCGGGCTTGAGCATGTCCTTGAGACGGCCGGCGAAGACGACGTAGCCGTCGGGGTCCCACGTGCCGAGGTCGCCGGTGTGCAGCCATCCGTCGGGCGTGAAGGCATCCCGCGTGGCCGCCTCGTCCTCGTGGTAGCCGCTCATCACCGCCGGGCCGCGCAGCTGGATCTCCCCGACCCCGTCGGGGCCGTCGGCGTCGATGCGCAGCTCGACGTCCGGCGCGGGCCGCCCCACGGTCTCGAAGCGCTTGGCGAGCGGCTCGTCGAGCCCGCAGATGGTCGACAGCGGATGCTCGCTCATGCCGTACAGGGACACCACGCCGTCGGTCCGCAGCTCGGCGGCGATCCGGCGCAGCACCGACGGCGGCGCCACCGCCCACGCCTTCTCGATGCGCAGGTCGGACAACGCTCCCGCCTCGCGGGCGGCGTCCAGGAACATCGTGTACATCGCGGCGTGGCCCTGGTGACCGTTGCACCGCCAGGTCACGTTGTGCTCGACCGCTTCGCGCGCGCCGAACGTGTCCGGGACGACCATCCGCGCCCCGGAGAGGACGGCCACCGGACCGGTGAAGACCGATCCGCCCACGTGGTAGAAGGGCAGGGCGCTGTAGACGACGTCGTCCAGTGTCCAGTTCATCGCCCGGATCGTCTGGTGGGCGGGGCGGAGAACGGCGTCGTGGCTCAGCCGCACCCCCTTGGGCGCCCCCGTCGAGCCCGACGTGAACTGGATGAGCGCGATGTCGTCGGGCGTCACCTCGCGCTCAGCGAGGGCCTGGCCGGCGGCACCGGCGAGGAACTCCTCCGCGGGCACGAAGGCCCCCTCGCCGTCGGCACCGATGGTCACGCGCACCGGCGCCGCTGCCAGTCGGCCGTCGGGCAGCAGGCGCTGCACGGATTCGTCGATCAACCGCACGAAGGGGATGTCCCGCCACGTGGGGCCTGAGACCACGACGCTCGGCTGCATCACGGTCATGAGGTGGTCGATCTCATGGCTGCGGTACCGCGTGTTGACCCCCACCAGGACGGCGCCGAGCCGGCTGCAGGCCACCTGCAGGGTGGGCCACGTCGAGTGCCCCTGGAGCAGCACGGCGACGCGATCGCCGTGGTCCACCCCGGCAGCGGCGAGCGCGACCGCCCACCGTTCCGCGTCCGCGCGCAGCTCGCCCAGGGTGAGATCGCGCTGCTCGTCGACGTAGCTGAACGCGACGTTCGACGCCCCGTACGTCGCGATCCCTCTGTCCAGCACGGCATGGAGCGTCGTGGGCTCCCAGTCGTCGTCCCGGGTCATGCGGTTCTCCCGTCCACGCGTAGGTCCGTACGCGAATTCAGCGGCATCACGGCACACCCGCCAGCCGCAGCAGCGCGGTGACGACCGCGGCCACCAGCACGACGACCAGCAGGGGCACCCGGCGCCAGAGCAGGACGCCGGCCACCAGGACGCCGGCGGTGTCCGCGCCGACGTGCCAGCGATCCCCGTCGGCGAAGGCCTGGGTGACCACCAGCGCGGCCAGGAGCGCCGAGGCGAGCAGGACGACCACGCGGGTGACGACGGGCGGCAGCTCGCGCCCCCCGGTCGCCACCGGCCCAACGGCCCGCTCGGCGAAGGTGATCAGCGCGCACAGGCCGATGGCCAGCCACACGGTCGTGGTGTCCATGCCTACCTCCAGTTCTCTCGGAGCCCGACCAGAGCCGCGACACTGGCCACCAGAACCGGCGCACCCGGCGGCAGGACAGGCACCAGAGCGAACGCGATCGCGGCGGCGAGGAGCGCCACGACCAGCCGGCGGCCGTTGCGCACCTCCTTGACCAGCAGGGCGAGGAAGAAGGCCGGGAAGATGACGTCCAGCCCGAGCGCGCGGGCGTCCATCCCGGGCACCAGGACACCGGCCAGCGTGCCGGCCACCCAGGCCACGTACTGGACGGCGCTGTGGCCGAACAGGTACGTGCGGTCGAAGGTCCCGTCGCCGCGGGCCGCCATGGTCCACGACACGTCGATCGAGGTCTGCCCCTCCAGCGCGCGGCGCACCGGACCACCCCGCAGCGAGGGGCCGAGCGCGAACCCCATCGGCACGAAGCGGCCGTTCACCAGGGCAGCGGCCCCGACCGCGGAGCCCAGTGCGCCCCCCGCGGACAGGATGCCCACGAGCGCGAACTGCCCGGCACCGCCGTAGACCACCGCCGACATGACCACCGCGGCCACCGGGGAGAAGCCGGACTCCACGGCCACGACGCCGAAGGACAGGGACAGCACGAACGACGCGGTGGCGAACGGGAGGGAGTCCCGGACGCCACGGCGCCAGGGCTCGTCCGCACGGGGCCGGGCTGGTTGCACCACTCCCCCGCGGGCTCGTCTCCTCGCCCGCACGAACGACCTCGTGCCGGGCCGGTACGCCGGTCGCCACCACCGGGCGGAGGCCGACTGCGGGTTGTTCTACCACGGGAGGCGACATATGTCAGACGAATGCGCTAGCGTGCGGCGACGAGGCGTGGACCGCCACCGGCACTCGACCGGGCACCGCGTTCCGAAGGCTCAGGCAGGTGAGGAGACAGCATGGCGGCAACCCCCGGCCCGGCCGAGGCGAACGACATGTACTTCGAGGACTTCCGGGTGGGCCAGAGCTTTCAGAGCCCTCCGCACGAGGTCACCGAGGGGGCCCTGCTGCAGTTCGCGGAGGTCTCCGGCGACAAGGCCCCCATCCACGTCGACGCCGACTACGCCGCCGGCACCCAGTTCGGTCAGCGGCTCGTGCACGGGCCCTACGGCCTGGCCCGGTTCTTCGGCGCGCTGCACGATCTGCACATCGTCGACTCGACGGTGATCGGGCTGCTCGACACCAACTGGCGCTACCTCAAGCCAGTCTTCGTCGGCGACACGCTGATCTTCGACATCACCATCACGCGGTGCCGGCGCACCAGCGCCCGCGACCGGGGCGTGATCAACCGGCACGTGCTCCTCAAGCGAGACGACGGCACCGTCGTCCAGGAGGGCACGACGGCCTTCATGGTCCAGGCACGCACCTCGGCCGACCCTTCGTCCGACCCCTCGGCGCTGGACTTCTGCGGCCCCGGGTGGACCAAGGACCTCGCCGCCCGGCTGGGTCAGGACGAGGAGTTCGTCGCCGCCACGCGCTCGTTCGACGGCACGATCGGGCTGCAGGCGGGCACCGTGCCCACCAGCCTGCGGATCTACAAGGGCGCGATCCTCGAGGCCGCGCCGAAGGCGCTGCTCGGCCCCACGTTCACCGTGCAGGCCAGCGAGCTGGTGTGGGCGCAGCTGATGACCGGCCCGCGCAACGACTTCATCCCCCGGACCCTGCGCGGCGAGTTCAGCCTGACCGGCAGCGGCTACGACTACCTGCGGCTGACCAAGGCCCTGATGCGCATCTGGGAGACGGCACGCGAGATGGCGGGAGCACCGGTGTGATCGAGTCGCAGTACGTCGACCTGGGCGGCAGCCTCGCCTACGTGGAGGCCGCCGGCGAGGGCCCCGCCGTCCTCTGCATCCACACCGCCGGCCAGAGCGGCGTCCAGTGGCGGCACACGCTGACCGGCCTGGCGGCCCTCGGGTACCGGGTGATCGTCCCCGACCTCCCCGGCCACGGGCGGTCGGAGCCGGCTGTCGGCGGACCGGTGCGCGACCTGGGGCGCTACGCCGAGTGGTGCATCGACCTGATCGACGAACTCGGCTTGGACCGCCCGTACGTCATGGGCTGCTCCATCGGCGGGAAGATCTCGCTGGACATCGCCACGCGCATCTCCGACCGGCTGTCGGGCGTGGTCGCGATGGCCGCCGAGGTGAACGCCCCCAAGCCCGGCGGCGCCGCGGCGCTCGACCGTGGCATGGAGGACGCGTCGTCACCCAGCCGCACGGACCGGACCTACTACGGAACCCTGGCCGTCTGCGGCCGGACCGTTCCGGCGGAACGCGTCGAGATGATCGCGGCCATGCACCGCCGCGAGGACCCGATCATCACGACGTCGGACCTCATCGGATGGTTCAGCCACGACATCCGGGCCGGACTGGCGAACATCACCTGCCCGACTTATCTCGTCGTCGGCGACGACGACTTCTGGCTCGATCTCGACCAGGTCGCGTGGACCGGGAGCCAGATCCAGGGCGCCCGCACCCTCGTCCTCGAGGGGATCGGTCACTACCCGATGGAGGAGGTCGACGACTTCGCCTCCGTCGCCGACGGATGGTTGCGGACGCTGGCCGAAGACGCCGCCCGGGCCCGATGACCGCCGGCACGGCGAGCGCCGACGACTGGTCGACCCCCGGCGCGGTGGAGGTGTCGCCCGGAGTCCACCGGATCCCGCTGCCGCTGCCGAACGACGCGCTCAAGGCGGTCAACGTCTACGCCCTGACCGGTCCCGACGGCGTGGATCTCGTCGACTCGGGCTGGGCACTGGCCAACGCTCGCGACACCCTGGTCGACGCGCTCGCCGGCCTCGGCCACGGGTTGCCCGACGTCCGGCGGTTCCTGGTCACCCACGTGCACCGCGACCACTACACCCAGGCCGTGCTGCTGCGCCGCGAGTTCGGCATGCGCGTGAGTCTCGGGGTGGACGAGCGCGCCTCCCTCGAGGAGTCGATGCGACCCGACCGGCTGCCGATGGAGGCCCAGCTGACCCGGCTGCCGTCCCTCGGCGCCGGCCACCTCGTGGAACTTCTCGGCGACCGGTTCCGTCGCCACCTCGACGTGGACGAGCCCATCTGGGAGCTCCCGGACGACTGGCTGCAGCCGGGCACGACCGTCTCGGCAGGGGGGCGGAACCTCGACGTCGTCCCCACCCCCGGGCACACGCAGGGGCACGTCGTCTTCCACGACACCGACGAGCGCGTGCTGTTCGCCGGCGACCACGTCCTCCCCACCATCACGCCGTCGATCGGCTTCGAGCCGGTTCTCTCGCCGAGCCCGCTGGCCGACTTCCTGAGCTCGCTGGCGAGGGTCCGCAGCCGGCCCGACGCCCTGCTGCTGCCGGCGCACGGGCCGGTGGCACCCAGCGCGCACGCCCGCGTCGACGAGCTGGTCGCCCACCACGGCCAACGCCTGGACCAGACCGAGGACGCCGTCCGGCGCGGGAGTTCCACGCCGTTCGAGGTCGCGGGCATCCTCCGCTGGACCCGGCGGGAGAGGGAGCTGGCCGACCTCGACCCGTTCAACCGGATGCTCGCCGTCCTCGAGACGACCGCCCACCTGGAGCTGCTCGTGGCCCAGGGCCGGCTCCGCACGTCCGTCGCCGACGGCGTGCACCACTTCGCCGTGGCATGACGCCGCGGGCCTGAACGGAGGAGGATCGCGATGATTCCCGGGATCGGCATCAACCTGCCGCAGGACATCACGACGATCGGGGACGCCGGCGAGCTGCGCACCTTTGCGACCGAGGCCGAGGCCGAGGGCTTCTCGTCGCTGTGGGTGCTGGAGAGCAGCGTCCCCGGCGCGCTCGACCCGCTGTCGGTCCTCACCTTCGCGGCGGCGGCTACCACGCGGGCGCGGCTCGGGGTGGCCATCCTGCTCACCGGCTTCCGGCCGCCGCTGCAGCTGGCCCGCGAGATCGCCTCTCTCGACCGGCTCAGCAACGGCCGCTTCACCCTGGGCGTGGGCCTGGGCAACGACCCGGGTCAGTACGCCCGCTACGGGTTGTCGGTGGACCACCGCGGCCGCCACTTCGAGGCCGGCACCGCCCTGCTGCGCCGGCTGCTGGGCGAGGACCGCGTGACGTCGGTGGAGCCGTGGTGGCAGCTCGAGGACGTCGAGCGGCCGCTGCTGCCGGTGCAGTCGCCGACTCCGCCGATCTGGTACGGCGCGCGGCAGCCGGCCGCCCTCGACCGCGCCGTCCGCCTCGGCGACGGCTTCATCGGTGCGGGCTCCATGACGCTCGCCGACTTCGAGACGGCGCTCGGCCAGGTGCGCGAGCTGCTCGACGAGCACGGGCGCGACCCGGCCGGCTTCACCCTCGCCAAGCGGGTCTACCTGCACGTGGGCGAGCCCACCACGGCCAACTGGGATGCGGTCCGGGCCTGGTTCGACCACGAGTACGGCAAGCCCGAGCTCGCCGACCACTGCGCGGTCGTAGGGCCCGCCGAGGTCGTCGCCGAGCACCTCGCCCGCCTCCGCGCGCAGGGCGTCACGGAGCTCGTCCTGCACCCCGTCGTCGACCTGACCGAGCAGCGCGCGC
Organism: Blastococcus tunisiensis; assembly: GCF_900112815.1. Lineage (GTDB taxonomy): Bacteria > Actinomycetota > Actinomycetes > Mycobacteriales > Geodermatophilaceae > Blastococcus_B > Blastococcus_B tunisiensis. The sequence goes on along the minus strand of NZ_FOND01000003.1, from coordinate 139,161 downwards.
GGCTGGCCCGCGACGTCGTGCCGCTCCTGTCCTGACGTGCATCCGAGGGTTAAGGTGCACGGCATGACTGGTCGGCGAATTCGGGGCGGGTCCGCCGGGAGCTGACTCCCGAACCGGCGGATCCGTGGCGCGGCGCCGGGAGCACCATCCCAGTCAGGGCCGCGCAGGCCCGGAGGACCGCTATGTTCCCCCAGCACCGCTCATCGGTTGCCAGTTGCAGCCTCAAGCTCTACGTCACGGTCTCCGACCTGGCGAGCGTCCAACGCGTCCTCGTCCTGCTCACCGGGCGCGCGTACCGGATCACCCGGTTCGAGGCCGAGGAGGCAGGGTCCGGGTCGTGGCGCCTGGCGCTCGACTGCACGGCCGACGACCGGGACGCCGACCTCCTGGAGGCACGGCTGCTCCGGCTCCCGACCGTCCTCCGGGTCGACCGGCGCCGCGGACTGTCCCTGGCCGGAACAGGCTAGGCCGGGGCGGTCGGCTGCCGGCCGCCTCCGGCCGGGGCGCTCCGGTAGCGCACCCGGGACGGCTCCACGACGAAGGACACCCGCTCGTCACCCTCGGCACGGAAGGGGTAGACCGCCTCCCCCAGGTACTTCTGCGCCAGCCGGTCGGCCAGCTCCTCCGGGTCGACCGCGTCCCGGACGGCGGTGCCGCGCACCTCGACGTAGTCGTAGGGGTTGGACTGGTCGGCCACGACGACGGTGACCCTCGGGTCCCGCACCAGGTTGACCGCCCACGCCCGGTTCACCACGCTGCTCAGCGCCAGCCGCCCGTCCTCGACCGCCACCCACACCACGGCGGCGTGGATCGTGCCGTCGGCGTTCACCGTCGAGACGACCGCGTGGTTGGGCCGCTCCAGCAGCGCGCGGATGCGCGGGTCGTCGGTCACCGACAGCCCTGAACCCGTACCGGTCATGCGTCGGGAGCCGGCTCGAACAGCGGGAGCGTGATCTCGTCGGTCACGTCCTCGAAGCGGACGGCGACCCGCGCCCCGATCCGCACACTGTCGACGTCGTCGGTCACCAGGTTGCTCAGCATCCGCACCCCCTCGTCCAGATCGACGAGCACGACGACGTACGGGACGTCGGCGGCGAACGCCGGCCCGGCCGGGCGGCGGGCCACCGTGTACGAGTGGATCGTCCCGCTGCCGGAGCACTCCACCCACTCGGCGAGTTCGGCGTGGCAGTGCGGGCACAGCGCCCGCGGGTAGAAGACGTGCCGGTCGCACGTGCCGCACCACTGCACCATCAGCCTGCGGTCGCGCAGCGCGGCCCAGAACGGGGCGCTGTCGGCGTCGACGACCGGCAGCGGCCGCCCGGCGGGTGGCGCGCTCACGCGACGCTCAGCACGCAGGTCGAGGCGCTGGAGAGCGTGCCGCCGGTGCCGTTGACCAGCGCCGTGCGGGCGCCGGCCACCTGCCGAGGGCCGCACTCGCCGCGCAGCTGACGCACCGCCTCGACGAGCAGGAAGATGCCGTACATCCCCGGATGGGCGTACGACAGACCGCCGCCGTTGGTGTTCATCGGGAACTCCCTCCCCGGAGCCGTCCGCTGCCCCGACACGAACTCGCCGCCCTCGCCCGGGCGGCAGAAGCCCAGCGCCTCGAGGGTGAGCAGCACGGTGATGGTGAAGCTGTCGTAGAGCTCGACGACGTCGATGTCGTCGACGCCGATGCCCGCCATCTCGAGGGCACGGCGGCCGCTGGCCGCGGACGGCGGCACGGTCAGGTCGGGCATGGCCGCGATCGTCCAGTGCGACTGCGCCTCGCCGTAGCCGCGCACGTGGACCGGCGTCGCGCCGCACGCCCGCGCGTGCTCCTCGGTGGTGACGACGACCGCCCCGGCGCCGTCGGTCACCAGGCAGCTGTCCAGCTGGTGGAGCGGATCGCTGATCATCGGGCTGGCCAGCACGTCGTCGACGGTGAGCGGCTCTCGCCGGGTGGCGGCGGGATTGAGGGCCGCCCACGCACGCGTGGCCACGGCGATCTCGGCGAGCTGCTCGCTCGTGGTGCCGTACTCGTGCATGTGCCGCATGGCCGCCAGCGCATAACCGCCGACCGGCGTCGGCATGCCGTACGGCGTCTCGTACTGCATGGTCAGGACCGGCGCCCGCCCGCCGAGGGTGCGGCTCCGGTCGCTGCGCTGCGTGCTGCTGTAGGTGATGAGCGCGACGTCGCAGGCGCCCCGCTCGATCGCCCGCACCGCCGACGCGAGGTGCGACTCGAACGACGAGCCGCCGATGTTCGACGAGTCGGTGAACCGCGGCTGCAGGCCGAGGTACTCCGACAGGGTCACGGTGGGCAACTGGCCGACGCCCGGGATGCCCCACATGCCCGTGCTCAGCAGCCCGTCGACGTCGCTCCAGGAGGCGCCGGCGTCGGCGAGGGCGGCGGCGGCCACGCGCGCCTGGGCCGCGAGGACCGATCCGCCGGGCTCGAGCTTCCCGTCGCGCAACGGGTGGTCGGCGACCCCTGCGATGACTGCCGTTCTCATGTAAGCCTGTCCCCGTCCTCTGCGGCCCGACCCACCTCCATCGAGGTATGGAACGGCGTTTCACATGGCGGTACACTGATCAACCTAGGACTGCCTCGTGCCAGGGTCAAGGACACGAGCGGGCTGACCACGGATCGATACCGGCACCCCACGGAGGCCCGAGTGCGCAGCGTCCTCAACGCCGTCACCGTTCTCGAGGCCGTGGCCGAGCATCAGCCGGTGGGGGTCAGCGAACTGGCCCGTCTGGTGGAGCTGCCGAAGACGACTGTGCAGCGCTGCCTGGAGACGCTGGAGAAGGCCGGCTGGACCCGCCACTCCTCCGATCCGCCGGTCCGGTGGTCGATCACCGCCAGGGTGTGGGCTGTCGCCGGCAGCACGTCGGAGTACGCCACCCTCCGCGAGGCCGCGCTCCCGGCGCTCCACCGGATCCGGGACACGCTCGACGAGACTGTGCACCTCACCGCCCTCGACGGCCTGGACGCGATCATCATCGAGCGCGTCGACAGCAGGCAGATGGTGCGGACGTACACCGCGCTGGGCACGGCCACGCCGCTGCACGGGCCGGCAGCCGGCAAGGCGATCCTCGCCCACCTTCCGGACGTGCACGTGGCCGCCACGATCGAGGCCGGTCTCGCCCGGTTCACCGACGCCACCCTGTCCGACGTCGATGCGCTCGAGGAAGAGCTCCGGCGGATCCGCGAGCAGGGCTATGCGGTGAACCGCGGCGAGTGGCGCCGCGACATCTTCGGCGTCGGCGTCCCGATCCTGGGCTCCGACGACCGGCCGGTCGGGTCGATCAGCATCTCGATGCCGGCGTTCCGCTTCCGCGACGAGGACCTGCCCCGGTACTCCGGTCTCCTGATGGAGTCGGCGCAGGAGGTCGCGAAGAGCCTGCCCTGACCCGCAGGAGCGGCCGGGCCGCCTGCCCCCGCTCAGGTCAGCGCCTCCGGCATCTCCGGTCCTGGCGGGGCCGACGGCTCGCCGAACGCACCGCCGAGCCGCCAGGTCTCCACCTCCGCCGGCGAGCAGCCGGCCTCGAGCAGCACCGCCTCGCGGTCCTCCCCGAGCACCGGCGCGCGCCGCGGATCGGCCGACGGCGTCCCGATGAACTTCATCGGGGTGCCGGCGATGGTGACCGTCCGGTCGGCGCCCGGCTGCTCGACCTCCACGAGCATGCGCCGCACGGCCACGTGCGGATCCTGGAAGATCGCGTCCGCCGAGTTCACCGGGCCGACGGGGACCTGCCCGCCGAGGACGTCGGTGATCTCCTGCCGGGTCCGGACCGCGGTCCAGGCGGACAGCACCGCCCGCACCTCACCGCTGTGCTCGACGCGAGCGGCGTTGGTCGCGAACTTCGGGTCGGCGCCGGACTCCGGGGAGCCGATCAGGTCGCAGAGCAGCCGCCACTGGTGGTCCCGGAACGCCGCCAGGGCGACCCAGCCGTCCCGCGCCGGGAAGACGTCGAACGGGCAGAGCAGCGGGTGGCCGTTGCCGTGCGGTTCGGCGACCTCGCCCGTGTAGGAGTACTGGTAGACCAGTCGCTCGCACAGCGCGAGGATGCTGTCGTACATCGCCACGTCGACGAACTGGCCGCGGCCGGTCTCGCGCGCGTGCAGGAGAGCGGCCAGGGTCCCGACGGCGGCCAGGCACGCGGGGAAGACGTCGCCGATGCCGGGCCCCACCTTCGTGGGCTGCCCCGGCCCGGGGCCGGTGATCCCCATGATCCCGCCCATCGCCTGGGCGACGACGTCGTAGGCGGGCCAGTTCATGTACGGCGACTCGCCGCTGCGCGGATCGCCGAAGCCGCGGATCGCCGTGTACACCAACCCCGGCCTGCGCTCGCGGAGCGTCTCGTAGGACAGCCCCAGCCGCTCCATCACGCCGACCCGGTAGTTCTCCAGGACGGCGTCCGCTCCGTCGACGAGCCGCAGCAGCGCCTCGCGTCCGGCGTCGGTCTTGAGGTCCAGCGCGATGCTGCGCTTGTTCCGGTTGACGCTCTGGAAGTAGCCGCCGTAGGAGCGCAGCGTGTCGCCCTCCAGCCACGGCCCGGCCCGGCGTGTGTCGTCCCCGATGAGCGGCTCCACCTTCACGACGTCGGCCCCCATGTCGGCGAGCAGCATCGTCGCGAACGGACCCGACAGCATCTGCGTCAGGTCGATCACCCTCAGTCCGGACAGCGGCCCCCGGCGGGGAGCCGCTCCGCCCCCGGTCACCGCCGCTCCGCCGCGCCGCGCCGCCGGACCAGCACGCGCCGCACGCCCTCGAAGACCACCTCGTCGCGCTGGTTCACCCCCCAGTGGGCGAACTCGACGATGCCGCCGTCCGGTCGGTCACCGTTCTCCTTCGCACGCACCTCGGTGAACGCGTAGAGGGTGTCGCCGTGGAAGACCGGCGACCGGAAGGTGATCCCGTCCAGGCCGAGCTCGGCGATCGCGTTCTCCCCCGTGTCCTGGCTGGCCAGCCCGATCACCATGGCGGCCGTGATCCCGCCGAACGTGATCCGCTGACCGAACTCGGTGCGGGCCATGGAGTCCTCGTTGAAATGACCCTGCGCGGTGTTCATCACCAGGTTGGTGATCAGCACGTTGTCCATCTCGGTGACGGTCTTGCCCCGCGCATGGCGGTAGACGTCGCCGACGGTGAAGTCCTCGAAGTAGTTGTTCGAGCCGGTCAGGGAGTCGAGAGTCACCGGGCCTCCGCGACCTTGCCGAGCAGGGAGTCGGAGATGATCCGGTGCTGGATCTCCGAGGTCCCCTCGAAGATCTTCGTCAGTCGCGCATCCCGCCAGTGCCGCTCGACGGCGAAGTCGGTGGTGTAGCCGGCCCCGCCATGGATCTGCAGCCCCTCGCTGGTGACCCGCTCGGCCATCTCGCTGGCGAACAGCTTGGCCATCGACGCCTCGGTGTCGCACCGCCGACCGCTGTCGATGGCCGCGCACACGGAATACATGAGCTGGCGCGCCGCCTCGATGTCGGTGGCCATGCTCGCGATCTTGAACCGGATCGCCTGGTAGTTGCCGATCGGCTGGTTGAACTGCACCCGCTGCCGGGCGTAGGCGATCGAGTCCTCCAGCGCGCCGCGGGCCAGCCCGATGGCCCGGGCCGCGGTGTGCGCGCGGGCGACCTCGAGGAAGCTCATCGCGCCGTAGAAGCCGCGGCCCTCCTGACCGAGCATGGCGTCCTCCGGCACGAAGAAGTCGTCGAAGGAGAGGTCCCAGGTCTTCCAACCGCGGTAGCCGATCTTCCGCACCGTATTGCCGCTGATGCCGTCCGGCAGGGTGCCCCGCTCCTTCTCGACCACGAAGGCGCTGATCCCGGCGTGCCGGCGGCGGGGATCGATCTCCGCACCGGTGCGGGCGAAGATCGCCAGGTAGTCGGCCCCGTCGGCGAAGGTGCACCACATCTTCTGACCGTTGATCAGCCAGCCGCCGTCGGTGCGGGTGGCACGGCAGCTGATGTTGGCGACGTCGGAGCCGGCCTCCGGTTCCGAAAGCGCGACCGCGCCGAGGAACTCGCCGCGCGCCATCTTTGGCAGCAGCCGGGCGCGCTGCTCCTCGCTGAACCCGCCGACGAGGCCGTTGCCGCGCGCCATGATGCTCGCGACGCTCATCCACGCCCGGGCCAGCTCCTCGGCCACCAGGCAGTACTCGAACGCCCCCAGGCCCAGGCCACCGTGCTCCTCGGGGATCATGATCCCGAAGAAGCCGAGCTCGCTCATCTTGTCGCGCAGCTCCATGGGGATCTCACCGTTGACCGGGTCGAGCTCGTTGGCGATCGGCAGCACCTCCTTCATGGCGAACTCACGGGCCATCGCCTGGATGGCGCGCCGCTCCTCGGTCATGAAGCCGTCCTGGCTGCTGCTCATGCGAGGTCTCCGTTCGGGCGCTTCGAGATCAGGTTGGTGCGCAGGAAGTCGATGAGCAGCTCGCCGTGCTCGTCGAAGCCCTCGGTGTGCCAGGTGACGATCCCCTCGCGGGGCCGCGAGTCCGACTCGCGGACGGCGGTGACCGTGCTGCGCGCCGTCAGGGTCTCCCCCACCGCGACCGGCCGGTGGAAGGTGAGTGCCCGGACACCCAGGAAGGCGCCGCCGATCTCGCTAAGGTCCTCCACGGACAGCCCGAAGACCACGAGGAAGACCAGCATCGGATTGGCCACCGCCCCGGGATGACCCAGGGCCCGGGCGTAGGGCACGTTGAAGTAGGCCGGGTGGTAGTTCAGCGTCAGGGCGCTGAACTGGATGTTGTCGGACTCGGTGAGGGTGCGGCCCCAGTGGTGCTCGAAGACCTTCCCGACCGCGAAGTCCTCGAAGTAGTTGCCCTTCGGCCACAGCGTGGCCCGGGACCGTAGTTCGGCGGCCGTCGTCACGCTGGTCCTCCCTCGGCGCCGTTCGCCGCCCGTGCCACGTCGGCCACGAGCCGGGTCAGCTCGCGCACCGACGACAATTCGTCCACCCGCAGGACGGCCTCGAGCAGCCGCTCGGCCGCGTCTCCGGTACCGACCAGCGAGCGGAACTTGGCGACGAGTCGTCGTTCCTGGGCGTCGATCTCGTCGTCGGCCGCCCATTGCTGCATGTCCACCCGGGTGCGCAGGGTGCGCCCGTCGCGGGTCCGCACCTGCACGTCGGTCTCGTGGGCCGGCCGGCCCGGTTCGGGGACGACGGTCACCCGGTCGCGCAGGGTGGTGAAGCGCGGGTCGCGCACGACGTCGTCGGTGAAGGCCGCCTCGTCGGTGCGGCCGGTCAGCACCGCCATCGCGGCGGTGAACCGAAGGCTGAACTTCGCCTCGAGGCCGGAGCGCGGCTCCGGGATGTTGCAGACGGCCAGGTGCCCCGGCTCCACCCGAAGCAGCACCGCGTCGACGTCGTCGGCCGCGAGACCCTCTGCCTCCTTGAGCCGCAGCAGCCCCTCGATGGCCGAGTGGGTGAGGAAGCAAGCGGCGTGGAACTTGAAGAGGACCTCGCGCACGTACCAGGGATCCCCGAACGGGGTCTGCCCCGCCTCGGGGTGGAACGTCGCGGTGTGGGTGGGCCCGAAGCCCTGCGGCCGCTCGATCGCATCGGTCGCGGCGGTGAAGCCGCGGGCGGCCAGCCGTGCCGCGAGCACGCCCTGGGAAGCGGCGTTGCCGGCGTGCATCGGCTTGCACATCGACCCGAACATCGACTTCAGGCCCGCGGCCGACGTCGCGGCGATCCCGAATGCGTGCTGCCACTGGTCCTCGTCGAGGTCCAGCAGCCGCGCGCAGCCGGCCGCCGCACCCAAGGTGCCCAGCGTCGCCGTGGCATGGAAACCGGCGTCGTAGTGGCCCGGCGCCACCGCGGCACCGATCCGCGACTCGGTCTCGAACCCGGCGACGAAGGCGGTCAGCAGGTCACGGCCGCTCGCGTCGACCAGCTCGCCCACGGCCAGGACGGCGGGCAGCAGCGGAGCCGTCGGATGTCCCGTCATGACCCAGACGACGTCGTCGAAGTCGAGCGCGTGTCCGGCCGTCCCGTTGACCAGGGCGGCCTCCCGCGCACCGCCGGTGCTCCCGTCGAGCAGGGTGCACGGGCCCGAGCTGCCCGGCTCGACGAGTTCGTCGCGGAGCAGCCGCGCGGCGGGCTCGCGCGCACCGGCGAGTGCGACCCCCAGCCAGTCGAGCATGCAGTGCTTCGCGACCCGCACGACGGGACCGGGCAGGTCCTCGAAGCGGGAGGCGCGCGCAGCGTCGGCGAGATGGCGGGTCAGCCCCCCGGCCGCCACCCCCGTCGCCGACCGGACGTCCTCGGGTGCTGCGAGCGTGTCCACCTCTGCCCCTCTCCACCGCTGGAGGTGCGGCGACCACCGAAATGGAACACCGTTCCACATATACGTCAGACAGTGGTCGACGAAGGGAGCCGAGTCAAGCCCTGACCGGCGAGTTCGAGGGTTTTCAGTCGCTGCCGGAGCCACCCTCGAACACCGACACGGTGGGCTCGAGCCCCTCGGCGCCGATGACCTCGCGCCACGCCTCCAACCCGCCCTGGAAGGCCACGATGCCCGCCTCGGGGAGCGAGATCTCGATGGCCTCGAGGATCTCCTGGGGCGACAGACCCAGCTCGAGCGCGACCCGGATGTGGCTCTGGATGTGGCCCTTCGACGCCCGCATGACCGTGAGGCTGACGATGAAGATCAGCTCCTTGGTCTTCCGGTCGAGCAGCCGCGGGGCGAGGTACGCGGCGTTGACCAGGCCGTTGGCGGCGAGGAGGACGTCGTAGTCGTGGCGCGCCATCACCTTGTGGTAGTCGAGGACGTAGCCGCGCTTGCGTGCCATGTCGTCGATGTACTGCTGCTTCTCGTTCTCGTCGGCCATCCGGAGCACCTCTCGTCGTCGTCCTCGTCCACCGGCGGCGGTCCCGCCCGGTGGCTCAGCGCAGCTCCGTCCCTGCCCTCGCCTCGACGTACGCGGCGATCGCGGTGTGGTCGGCGTCGTCGGGCAGGGAGCGGGCGGCGGCGGTCCACTCCTCCAGGCAGCTGGCGCCCAGCGGCACAGGAGTGGCGGTCTCGTGGGCGAGGTCGAGCGCGGTGCGCAGGTCCTTCACCATCAGCCGCAGGGCGAAGCCCGAGTCGAAGGCTCGCGAGAGGACGAAGCGCGCCATCTTGACCTCCGTCGCCTGGTTGCGGCCCGACGAGGAGTTCAGGACGTCGAGCATCACCTGGGGGTCGAGGCCGAAGTTGCGGCCCACGGCCAGCACCTCGGACGCGGCCGCGAGACCGACGGCGGAGAGCAGGTTGTTGAGCGCCTTCATGGCGTGCCCGGCACCCGGCGCCCCGACATGCGAGACGGCGGCGCCGAGGTGCTCCAGCATCGGCCGGACCGCGGCGAACGCCTCCGGCACCGCGCCCACCATGATCGCCAGCTCACCGGTGACCGCGCGCGCCACGCCCCCGGAGACGGGCGCGTCCACGAACGGGACCCCGCGGGCGGCGGCCGCGGCCGCCAGCCGCACCGTGCTGCCGGGTTTCGAGGACCCCATGTCGACGACGGTGGTTCCGGGGGCGAGCGCGGCGAGCAGGCCCACCCCTTCGAGCACCCCCTCCACGGCCGGGGTGTCGGGCAGCATGAGGATCACGGTGGCGACGCCCTCCGGCGCCCCGGTCAGCTCGGCATGCGGCAGGGAGGGAACCCCGAGGTCGCGGGCCAGCGCGCCGGCCCGGTCGTCGTCGGCGTCGCAGAGACGGACGCGGTGACCGGCCCGGGCGAGCCGGGAGGCCATCGGGGCGCCCATCGCCCCCAGTCCGACGAACAGGATCTGTCCGCCGTCCGCGGACGGAACCGGCCTGGCTGACTGCACGTGCCCTCCTTCTCGGCCGGCCCCGTGCCGGCGCTGTGGTTCAGTCGCCCGGGGGCCCGCCCGCGAGGTGCTGCTCCATGCCGCTGTACGCGGTCTCGAGGTGGGCGATGTGCCGGCGCATCTCGGCCTGGGCCCGGTCGGCATCGCCCGCCTCGATGGCGGCGAGGATCTCCTCGTGGTCGTGCACGACCCGTCCCCAGAACGCCTCGTCGGCGTCGTTGCGGCCGAACCGGCCCCGGATGACGCCGAACACCGGCTGCGCCAGCGTGGTCAGCACGACATTGTCGGCCGCCTCGAGCAGCTGGACGTGGAAGGCGCGGTTCATCTCGAACAGCTGCGCTGGGTCGTCGTCGCCGCCCGCCGGCCGCACGCAGGCACGCAGCTTCTCCAGCTGCTCGGGCGTCCGCCGGGTCGCCGCCATGCCGGCGGCTGGGGTCTCCAGCAGCTCGCGCGCCTCGAACAGGGCGTGCACCGTCACCGGGGAGCCGGCGGCCAGCAGCCCCAGGTTGAGCTGCAGGAAGTCCTGGATGTGCCCCGGCTCGGGATGAGCGACGAAACTGCCACCGGTGGGTCCACGACTGGTCACGATGAGGTTCTCGGAGGACAGCAGCCGCAGGGCCTCCCGCGTCGTGCTCCGGCTGACCTTGAACAGGATGGAGAGCTCCGCCTCCGAGGGCAGGCGGTCAGCGGGCACGAGTTCGCCGCTGAGGATGAGTGCCCGGAGGCGGGCGGCGACCTGCTTGTAGGCGGGTCCGGCGCCTTCCTCTTCCGGGTCGATGGACACGTCCCCGTGGGGCCACGATTCGCGGATCACGGCCTAGCCTAGCGAGAGAACGGCCGCCGAACGGAACCGCCCGGTCACGATGACGCCGCCGCGCGCACGGCCGATACGACCGACTCCAGGGGTGTCGACGTCGGGACGACGGCGGCGACGCCGAGCTCGATGAGCCGGGGGACGTCGGCCGGAGGGATCGTCCCGCCGACCACGACGGGGATGTCGTCGCCGCCGGACTCGCGCAACGCGGCGAGCACCTTGCTGCTCAGCGACAGGTGCGCCCCCGAGAGGACGGACAGGCCGACGACATCGACGTCCTCCTGCACCGCGGTGACCGCGATCTTGGCCGGGCTGTTGCGCAGCCCCATGTAGACGACCTCCATCCCGGCATCGCGCAGGGCGCGCGCGACGACCTTGGCGCCCTTGTCGTGGCCGTCGAGGCCCGGCTTGGCCACGAGGACCCGGAGAACAGTCATGGTCAGACCACCAGGGGTTGTTGGAAGTCGCCGAAGACCGACCGCATCGTCGCGGTCATCTCCCCGACCGTGCAGTACGCGCGGACGCACTCGAGGAGGGCGGGCATCATGTTGTCGGTCGACTCGGCTGTGGCCGCCAGCGCGTCCAGGGCGGCCCGTACCCGTCCGTCGTCCCGCTCGGCGCGGACCCGGCGCAGCCGCTCCCGCTGGCGCTCGACCTCCTCCGGTGGCGTCTCGTAGAACTCCACCGTCGGTGGCGGTTCCTCGCGCGCGTGCCGGTTGACCCCGACCACCGGGCGCCGCCCGGACTCCAGGTCGTGCTGGTCCTCGTAGGCCCGCTGGCCGATCTCCGACTGCACCCAGCCGGACTCGATGCACGCCACCATGCCGCCGAGTTCGTCGATCCGGTCGACGATGGTGAGGACCGCGGCCTCGAACCGGTCGGTCAGCTCCTCGACGTACCAGGAGCCACCGAGCGGATCCGCGACCGAGGGGACGCCGGTCTCGAGCGCGAGCACCTGCTGGGTGCGCAGCGCCAGCTCGGCGGTCTCCTGCGACGGCAGAGTCAGCGCCTCGTCCCAGGCCGCGGTGAAGATCGACTGCACGCCGCCGAGCACCGACGCCATCGCCTCGTAGGCGACGCGGACGATGTTGTTCTGCGGCTGCTCGGCGGTGAGCGAGCTACCTCCGCAGACGACGCCGGCCCGGAACATCATCGCCCGGGGGTCGGTGGCGCCGAACCGCTCCTTCATGATCCGCGCCCAGATCCGGCGGCCGGCGCGGTACTTGGCGATCTCCTCGAAGAAGTCCATGTGCGTGTAGAAGAAGAAGGACAGTCGGCTCCCGATGAGCTCGACGTCCATCCCCCGCGCCACGCACCGCTCGACGTAGGTGATGCCGTCGGCGATGGTGAAGGCGAGCTCCTGCACCGCCGTCGCGCCCGCGTCGCGGAAGTGGGCTCCGGCGATGCTCACCGGGTTGAACCGCGGCACCCGCTCGGCGCAGTACTCGATCGTGTCGACGATCAGCCGCAGCGACGGGTCCGGCGGGAAGATCCACGTCCCCCGTGACACGTACTCCTTGAGGATGTCGTTCTGGATCGTGCCGGTGACCTTCTCCTGCGGAACACCCTGGCGCTCGGCGACCACGAGGTACATCGCCAGCATGATCGCGGCCGTCCCGTTGATGGTGAACGACGTGCTCACCCGGTCCAGCGGGATGCCGTCGAAGACGATCTCCATGTCGGCGAGGGTGTCGATGGGCACGCCCACCCGGCCGACCTCCTCCTCCCCGTCCGGGTCGTCGGAGTCGTAGCCGATCTGGCTCGGCAGGTCGAAGGCCACCGAGAGCCCGGTCTGGCCCTGGTCCAGCAAGAAGCGGTAGCGCTCGTTCGTCGCCTCGGGGCTGCCGAAGCCGGAGTACTGGCGCATCGTCCACAGCCGGCCGCGGTACATGTCGCGGTGCACGCCGCGGGTGTAGGGGAACTCCCCCGGGCTGCCGATGCGGTCGAGGTCGCGGCCGCTCTCGGGCCCGTAGCTGGGCTCGATCGGCAGGCCGGATGCGGTCCGGTGCTCCGGGGTTCGGTCCACGGCTGAGCTCACCTCCCGGTGAAGATCGGGGGACGACGCTCGCGGTGGGCGCGTTGGCCCTCCACGACGTCCTGGCTGCGCCACACCTGGTCCTGGAGCGCGACGATCTCGGCGTGGTCCTGCTCGGTCAGCGCCGCGGTGGCCAGGACGTCCACGATGCGCTTGCTCGCCGACATCGAGAGGGGTGCGTTCTCGGCGATGACATCGGCCTCGTCGCGGGCCACGGACAGCAGGTCCTCCTCGGGGACCACCGCCGACAGCAGGCCGCACTGCAGGGCCCGGGGCGCCGGCAGCAGACTGCCGGTCAGCAGCATCTCCTTGGCCAGCGGCAGGCCGACCGTATGCAGCAGCCGCTCGATGCCGCGGGTGCCGTACAGGAAGCCGAGCTTCGCCGTCGGCATGCCGAAACGGGTGCCGGGGTGACCGATCCGCAGGTCGCAGGCGATGGCGAGGTCGCAGCCGGCGCCGACGGCCGCACCGTTCACGGCCGCGATGACCGGCAGGGGCTGCGCGCGCAGCGTCGTCGCCAGGCCGTCGACGAGGTCGCGTTCACCGCCGGGCGCGGCGCCCGCGTCGTCGAAGTGACCGAGGTCGAAGCCGGCGCAGAAGGCCTTGCGGCCCTGTCCGGTCAGCAGGACGGCCCGTACCTCGGGATCGGCGGCGCCCGCGGTGAGCGCACCGGTGAGGGCCCCGATCAGGCTCGGCGTGAGGGCGTTGCGCCGGTCGGGCCGGTTGATCGTCAGCTCGAGCACCCGTCCGCGCCGCTCGACGACGAGTTCTTCCGCGGCGCCGGCCGCCCGGGCGCTCACTGCTCGGCCACGGCGGGGAGCTCGACGGGGAGGCACGGCGTCGCCCGGTCGTGCACCGGGATCCCACGGGCGTGCAGGATCTCGCCGTTGTGCTCGCCGAGCTCCGGTGCGCCGCGCACCAGCGCGGGTCCGGACGCGGAGATCTTCACCGGATTGCCCATGGCGCGGTAGGCGCCGTACGCCGGGTGCGCGAGCTCGACCACCATCTCGCGGGCGGTCGTCTGGGGCATCGCGATGGCCTCGGCGACAGACTGGACCGGCGCGGCCGGGACGTCGGCGGCGACCATGAGGTCCATCCACTCGGCGGTGGTACGCGATGCCACGAGCGGTTCGAGGATCGCGAAGAGCTCGTCGCGATGTGCGAGGCGGGCCTCGGCGTCGACGAACTGCGGGTCGTCCGCGAGCTCGTCGGCGCCGAGAACGGCGCACAGCCGGGGCCAGAAGTGCTCGGCGAGGGGCATGAGGACCACCCAGCCGTCGGCGGTGCGGTAGACCCGGGCCGCCACGGCCCTCGGATGGGAGGACAGTCGTTGGCGCACCGGCGGCTCACCGCCGGCCAGGAGGTCGGCGGCCACGTATGACAACATCGACAGATGGCTGTCCAGGAGCGACACGTCGACGTGCCGGCCGGGCGCCTGCGGATCACGCCGGCCGAGCAAGCTCCCCAGGACCCCGATGACCGCGAACAGCCCGCCGACGTGGTCGACCACCGAGAGGCCGTACTTGGTGGGCGGCCCGTCGGGCTCGCCGGTGAGGCCCATCGAGCCGGCGAGAGCCTGCATGAGGTAGTCGTAGGCCGGGCGGTTCCGTTCCGGGCCGGTCTCACCGAACCCGGTCACGCTGCAGGTGACGATCGCCGGGTTGCGCGCCTCGAGGGCGGCGCGGTCGACACCGAGTCGTGTCGTGACCCCCGGCCGGAAGTTGTCCAGGACGACGTTGGACTCCTCGACCAGCCGCATGAACGCCTCGTGGTCGCAGGGATCCTTGAGGTCGAGGGCGATGCTGCGCTTGTTCCGGTTCAGGCTCAGGTAGTAGGAGCTGTGCCCGCCGACGCGCTGGCCGGGAACCACGCGGGCGGGGTCCGGCCGGTGCGGCGCCTCCACCTTGATGACGTCGGCTCCGAGGTCGGCCAGGATCATCCCCGCGTAGGGACCCGACAGCTGCTGGGTCAGGTCCAGCACCCGGATGCCCTCGAGCACCGGGCTCCCCGGCGAGGGATGCCCGTTGCCGCCGTCAGCCGTCACCGTCAGCCCATGCCTCTCGTCTCCGGTCGCGAACCGCTGCATCGAGCGTGAGACTTCCCCGTCTCGGTGTCCGCGACGGGACGAATATATGTCAGACATTTAGCGTCCGTCAACGACCTCCGGCGCTTTCCCGAGGTCGCCTATCCGGTCGGTGCAGGTAGCTCTCCGGCGTCCCGGCAGCGCACCATGAAGTCGCTGCGGCCGTGCTGGACGACGTCGCCGTCCTGGTTGATCAGCTCGAGCTCGCGGTTGATGACCCCCCGGTCTCCCCGGCTGGTGCGACGCAGACCTGCGATCCGCAGGCGGGTGAAGACGGTGTCCCCCACCCGCAACGGCCGGTCGAAGGCCCAGCCCGAGAAGCCGAGGAGGGCGACCGCCGAGCCTTCGAACATGCCGGAGCGCTGCACGAGACCGGTGGTGATCATGAGGCCGAGGGCTCCGTGCACGATCCGCCCGCCGAACTCGGAGTCCCCCGCCGCCAGTGCGTCGGTGTGCACGGCGTTCCAGTCGCTGGACAGCATCGCGAAGACCATCAGGTCGGTCTCGGTGACCGTCCGCCGGGCCGTCTCGAACTCCTGCCCGACCGAGAGGTCCTCGAAGTAGTAGGGCTCGAAGGGACGCACGGGACTCACCCCCGTCCCACGGTTGCCGGCGCCCGGAGCGCGGCGTCCCGCTGCCGGGCCAGGGCGGCGACCGTTTCGGTGACGCTCGTGAACACCGGCACCCCGGCGGCTCCGAGCCGGCGACGGACATCGATCCGGCTGCCGACCCACACGACGGCGACCGGTTTGCTCGACTCCTCGTGCGCGCGCAGCACGTCCCGGCAGATCTGCTCCACGTCGTAGCCGTCGCCGACCGCACCGAGAGCGACCACGAGCGCGTCGACCCCGGTGTCGCTGAGCATCACCGGCAGCGCGGACTCGAGCAGAGCCGGGTCGTTGAGCAGCTGCGCCGTCACGTCGACCGGGTTCTGCACCGATGCGAAGCCGGGCAGGAGCGTGGCCAGCGCGTCGCGGTTGCCCGGGGTGAGGTCCTCGAGGGTGAACCCCGCGGCCGTCGCCGCGTCCGCCGTCATCACGCCGAGGCCGCCGGAGTTGCTGATCACGGCCATCCTGGGGCCGGCGACCGGCTTGCCGCATCGCCCCACCTGCGCGAGGGCGATCAGCTCGTCGAGCGAGTCGGCGTGCAGCAGGTGCGTACCCCCGGGCACCGTGTCGGCGAGCCGGTCGGAGCCCGTCGCGCCGGCCCCGGTGTGCCGCCCGGCCGCCGCCCAGCCGTGCTCCGACCGGGTGGACCGGTAGAGGACGACCTGCTTGCCCAGCTCCGCCGCTCGGTCGGCGAGCGCGCTGAGCACCTCGGCGTCCCGGACGCTCTCCAGGTAGAGCAGCAGCTGGTCGACGTCCGGGTCCTCCACGGCGGCACGGGCGAGCTGCGCCACCGTCAGGTCCGCCTCGTTGCCGGTCGACGCCCAGTACTTGGCGCCCCCACCGACGGCCGTCCACGAGTTGTAGATCATCGCGGCGACCGCGCCCGACTGGGAGATGATGGCGGCCCGCCCGCTCTCGGGAGCGTCCGTCGCGAACGCGGTCGAGAAGCAGGGGAACACCCCCTCGGCCAGGTTGGCGATCCCCTGGCAGTTCGGGCCGATCACCCGCAGGCCGGTGCGCCGGGACAGGTCGGCGACCTCCTGCTGGAGGCCGACGCCGTCGGGCACCTCCGCGAACCCGGAGGAGTACACGATGGCGACCTTCGTGCCCACCGCGGCGCACTCCTCGAGGGCGGCCAGCACGTGTTGGCGCGGCAGCGCGACGATCACCATCTCGGGCGGCGCCGGGGCGGCGCCCACCGTCGCGTAGGCCGGCAGCCCCTGCACCGACTCGTACTTCGGGTTGACCGGGTAGATCCCACCGGCGTACCCGTAGCGCCGGAGGTACTCGATGGGCCGGTAGGTGATGAGCTTCGTCGGGGTCTCCGACGCCCCGATCAGCGCGATCGACGACGGGCGGAACACCGTCCGCAACAGATCCATGTCGGTGCCGCTCTCCTCGATGGTCATCGGGTCCCTCAGTCGAAGACTGCGGTCTTGCCCTCGAAGAAGGCGGCGGCGGCGCGGGCGGCGTCCGGGTGGTGCGCCAGCTGCTCGGTGAGCGACTGCTCGTACTTGTAGCCGTCGCTGGGGCTGAGGTCGGCGACCTCCAGGTGGGTGAGGCCCTTCTTCGCCAACCGGATCGCGGTCGGGCTCTTTCCGGCGATCTCCGTGGCCAGCTCGAGGCCGGTCTTCAGCAGGTCGTCGACCGGCACCGTGGCCAGGACGGATCCGTACGGCACAAGGTCGCTGAACGGGATGCGCCGGCCCGTGTACATCATCAGCCGGACCCGCTGTGGAGGAACCAGCCGGGCCAGTGCGCGCGCACCGCCCAGAACGCCGACGTTGATCTCCGGGAGCGCCAGGACGGCGTCGTCGGCGGCGATGATGACGTCGCAGGACGACGCGAGCCCGACCCCAGCTCCCATCGCCGGGCCGTTGATGCACGCGATGACCGGGACGGGGCAGTCCCAGATCGCGTCGAAGACGCTCTTGACCAGCTTGGAGTGACGCACCGGCTCGAGCGGCTCATCGAGGTGCTGGTGACCGAAGTCGCGGATGTCGGTGCCCGCGCAGAACGCCCTCTGGCCGGCGGCGGTGAGCACCACCGCGCGCACGTCCTTCGACACCGAGATCTCCTCGAACGCCTGCAGGAGCTGCTGGTAGGCGGCGCTGTCCAGCGCGTTGACCGGGGGGTTGTCGATGGTGACGACTCGGACGTAGGGACCGTGCTCCTCGACGCGGACGCGCGACCCCGTTGCGCCGCTCTCCTGCTGTGCCATCTTCGCTTCCTCTCATCGGACGAACGGCTCGCGCGATCGGCGGCCGGGATGACTCGTGACGACTGGTGCTGCGGGCTCAGGAGCCGGGCATCGTGAGCACGGCTCGGCCCTCGAGCCCGCCGTCCTCCATCGCGGCGTGCGCCCGCGCGGCCTCGCGGAACGGGAAGACACCGCCGACCTCGACCTCGATCCGACCGGACGACACGAGGTCGAGCACGGCCGCCAGCTCGGCCTTCGTGGCCGACCGCGTGCCGAGGATCGACAGCTCGCGCAGGATGAGCAGCGCCGGCTTCACGGTGGTGGACCCACCGTCGACGTTCCCGAGGACCACCACGCGCCCGCCGTCACGCAGCGCGCGCAGCGACTCGTTCAGGCTGCGCGAGCCGACGATGTCCAGGACGCCGTCGGCGCGCGCACCGCCGGTCAGCTCCCGCACGGGCTTCGCGAACTCGAGATCGGGGGCCACGATCACCTCGGCCGCGCCGACCGTGCGCAGCAGTGGCGCCTTCGCCTCCCGCGACGTGACGGCCAGGACCCGGACGCCGGCGTGCGCGAGCAGCTTCACCGCGTGGATGCCCACCCCGCCGCTGGCGCCGGTGACCACGACGGTCTCCCCCGCCGCGAAACCGCCCCGCACCATCGCGTGGTAGGCCGTGCCGAGGGTGCAGTTCACGACGGCCGCCTGCAGGAGGTCCATCCCGTCGGGCAACGGGACGACCGCGTGGTGCGGAACGGTGACGTACTCGGCGTAGCCGCCGTCGCGGTCGTCGCCCAGGAAGGCGGGCCTGCCGGTGGCGCAGTTGGCGGGGTCGCCGGCCAGGCAGGCCGGGCAGTGCCCGCAGCCGACCGTCAGCATCGTGGTGACCGGCCGGTCGAGCAGACCGGGCGGGACGTCGGCGCCGGCGGCCACCACGTGCCCGCTGATCTGGTGCCCGGGGGTGATCGGCGGATGGACGGTCGGGAACGCGCCCTGCCGGCTGAGCACGTCGTGCCGGCAGATGCCGCAGTACGCCATCTCGATGACGACGTCCTGGTCTCCCGGCAGAGGCGTCGGCACCCGTTCGGGCACGAGCACCTCCGGGGGGCCGAACGCCGAGAGGCGCACGGCGTCCATCTCCGCGGGTAGGGCCGTCTGCTGCACCACGTCGTGCCTCCCTCTCGTCCGTTCCGGGACCCCCGGCCCGCGTCCAGTCGCCGGGTCAGCGGCCGGTGAAGTGCGGCGGCTCCTTGGCCTTGAAGCTGCGCACGCTCGCCTTGTGGTCCTCGGTGGTGCGCGCCACGGCCTGGCCGAAGGCCTCGAGAGTGAGAGCCGACTCCAGGTCGGTCTCCAGCGCCCGGTTGAGCATCCGCTTGGCCATGCCGAGGGCGCCGGTCGCTCCCGCCGCCAGGCTCGACGCCAGGGCGGCCAGCCGGTCCTCGAACTCCGCCGTCCCGCAGCGGACCGCGACGATGCCCATCGCCTCCGCGGCCTCGGCGCCGAACATCTCGCCGGTCATGACCAGGTACTTGGTCCGGGCCACCCCGATCGACCGGGCCAGCAGGTAGCTGAGCCCGGTGTCCGGCACGAGGCCACGCTTGACGAACGCCGCGCCGAACGTCGCGCTGTCCGACGCGATCACGATGTCGCTGGCCAGCGCGAGGCTGAAGCCGGCGCCCACCGCCGGGCCCTCGACCGCCGCGATCACGGGCTTCGGCAGGTCGTACACCGCCCGGACCATGGCCCCGGCGGCGTCCATCCGGCGCACCGTGGCCAGCGGGGCCTCGGACGGGTCCATGCTCTTCACGTCACCGCCGGCGCAGAACGCGCGCTGGTCACCACGGAGGATCACGCAGCGGACATCCGGATCAGCAGCGGCCCCGGCCAGGGCGGCCATGAGCGCCGCCCGGAGCGGAACGCTCAGCGCATTGCGCGACGCCGGTCGGTTCAGCCGGAGGGTCCGCACGCCGTCCGATGACGTCGTGACGACGACGTGGTCGTCCTCGGGAGGGGCCTCGTCCGGCCGGCCGTTCGCCGCGGGCCCCGGGTTCTCAGCCGTGGGAGTTCCCCTCCACCAGGTGCGCGGACGCCGTCCTCTCGGTCTCGTGCTGAACCGTCCGCGCGATCGGCTGGTCGAGCTCCTCGAGGATGTGCCCGACGAGACCGACGGCGCGGGCCATCACACCGAGGCCGCGGCTGACCTCCCAGCGCAGGCCCATGGTGGTGGCGAGCGCCCCGATCGCACCGGTGACGTTGATCGGCAGCTCGCGGTTCAGCCGGTCCTCGGCGACGGCCTTGACGGCCCGGAGCAGGCGCTCGTAGGCGTCGTCCAGCCCGTGCTCGCGGGCCAGCCGGAAGAGCTTCTCCGCTCGCGGGTCGACCGGTTTGTGGATCGGATGACCGATGCCCGGGACCGGCGTGCGGGCGGTCACGAAGCCCTCGGCGATCCCGGTCGCCAGCTCCTCCAGCGCGGCGTCGTCGGTGCGCCAGGCGTCGTCCCCGGAGACCCCCTGGAGCATCTTCGCGGTGCCCTCGATGGTCCCGACGAAGGTCGTGCCCAGGCCCATGAGGCCGGCCGCGACGGCACCCTGCAGCGACTCCGGCGCACCCAGGTACGTCAGTCGCGCCACCATCGCGTTCGCCGTCATGCCGTGCTCCGCGAGGCTCACCAGCATCGCGTTGAACACGACCGACTCCGACTCGTCGGGCAGCCGGTGGAACAGCTCGAGGAAGCCGAAATCGCCGAGGCTCACCTTCCCCAGCAGTTCCTCGACCAGGTCGTGACCGCGGATGACGATCGTCTCGGCGTTGCTCCAGGCGATGTCGGACCGCACTGGAGGAAGACTTCTCGGGCTCACGGCGATGCCTTTCTCGGTGCCGGGTGACCGGCGGACGGACGGTGGCGGCCGACTCGGGACGGACCCGGTCAGCCCTGCTTGGCGAGGAGCGCCTCGACTGCCATCTCACGCAGCCGGACCTTCTGGACCTTCTCCCCGTTGGCGCTCGGCGTCGTCGGATAGCTCTCGACGAGCACGATCACGTCGGGGATCTTCCAACCGGCCAGGGACTCCCGGCAGGCCGCCCGCAGCTGTTCGGGGTCGGGCGACGAACCAGGAGCGGCCTTGACGAAGGCGACCGCGCGGTCGTCGCCGGTGGAGTCGTCGCGGACCCCGACGACCTGCGCCTCGGCGACCGATTCGGCGGAGACGAGGAACTCCTCGATCTCCCCCGGGCTGACCAGGTAGCCGCGCAGGCGCAAAGTGTCGGCCAGCCGGGCCTGGTACTCGAACGCGCGGCCGCCTTCCAGGACACGCCCTCGGTCGTTCGAGCGGTACCACCCGTCGGCGGTGAACGCGGCGGCGTTGGCCTTCTCGTTGGAGAGGTAGCCGCGCGTCACGTTGTAGCCGCTGAACTGCAGCTCCCCCGGCTCGCCCTCCGGCACCGGCTCCCCGGTTCCGGGCTCGACGACCCGCACGTGGATGTCGCCGTCGACCAGCCGGCCACCGGGGATCGCGCGGACGTGCGCCGGGTCCGTCGGGTCCCAGACCGCCATCACGGCGAACAGTTCCGAGGAGCCGTACACGTTGAACAGCGTGAGGTCCCACGCTGCCGCCCGGTCGATGAGGTCGCGCACGTTCACCCCGGCGACCACGCCGCGGTTCCACGTCGCGAACGCGTCCGGACCGGCGCCGGGGGCGGCGAACATGCCCCGGACGATCGCCTCGGTGGAGAGCAGCACCGTGACGCCGTGGGTGCGGACGACCTCGACGGCGGTGTCGTGGGTGTACACCGGTTGCACGACCGCCCGGCCGCCACCTGCCAGGGTCGCCATGAGGGCGACGAATCCGAACGTGCCGCAGAACGGCAGGAAGCACAGCATGCGGTCCGCCGGACCCAGGTGCAGCGCCCGCGCGGCGGTGCGCGCGTGCCGCACGATCGTCTTCTGGTCCTGGCTGGCGAGCTTGGGGAACGACGTCGTGCCCGACGTGCCGAAGACGTTCACGAGGTCGTCCGGCTGCCCCGCCCACGGGACGTCGATGGCCTCCGTGGCCATCAGGGTCTCGAAGCGGAGGACGGTCCGGCCGTTGGTGTCGAAGCCGGCCGGGAGGTCGTCGCCGACCGTCACCAGCAGCCGGAGCCGGGCCCGGACCTCGTCGGTGGTGGTGGCGAGAACGTCGCTGACCATCCCGGCGAAGTCGATGTCGTGGAAGCCCGGGGAGAAGATCAGCGCATCGGCGCGTCCCACGCCGAGCAGGTGGGCCACCTCGGCCGGCTTGTACCGCGTGTTCAGCGGGACGACCAGGATGCCGAGCCCCGCCGCGGCGAACTCGAGGACGACCCACTCGATGCTGCTGGGCAGCCACAAGGCGATGCTGTCCCCGCGCCGGAACCCGGCGGCGTGCAACCCGGCGGCGACGGTCTCGACGCGGGCCAGGAGTTCCTCGTACGTCACGTGCTCGTCGCCGTCGCACATGCGCAGCGCCTCGGCGGACCCGTGCGATGCCGCACTGCTGCGGAGTAGGTCCAGCATCGTCTCGGGCACGGTCATGCGAACCTCCGGTCGGGGGAGAGAGGAGCGGCCCTGGCCGGCCGGGGGCCGGCCAGGGCCGGGGTGGTCAGAAGAGCTCCCACAGACTTTCGCGCGACGAGAACTCGCTGGCGCTGCTGTCGACGATGACCCGGCCGGCCTTCATGACCACGACCCGGTCGGCGATGGTGAGCGCCTGCTTCACGTTCTGCTCGACCAGCACGATGGCCAGGCCGTCGTCCCGCAGCGTCCCGAAGACCTCCATCATCGCCTCGACGAGCTTGGGCGAGAGCCCGACCGACGGCTCGTCGAGCAGGATGCAGGACGCCCCCGAGACGAGGGCCCGGCCGATGCTCACCATCTGCCGCTGACCGCCGGAGAGCCGGCCGCCGCGCTCGTCCCAGCGCTCGCCGAGCAGCGGGAGGTAGCGCTGGGCCACCGCGATGCGCTCGTCGGCGACCTCCTTGGGAACCTTGCCCCCCGCGGTGATCCCGAGCTTGACGTTCTCACCGATGGTCAGGCTGGGGAAGACGCCGATGCCCTGCGGCACCATCGCCAGCCCCGGCGGGCGCCCGCGATGGCTTCCTCGCAGGGTCTCCGTACCGTTGAAGACGACGCTGCCCCGCACGTTGCGGAGCACGCCCGCGACGCTGTTGAGCAGCGTGGTCTTCCCGGCGCCGTTGTGGCCGACGATCGCCGTGACCTCGCCCGCCTCGGCCTTCACCGACACGTCGCGGATCGCGGTGTGCCGTCCGTAGGCCGCCGTCAGGTCCTTGACCTCCAACAGGCTCACTGGACCGTCCCCCCGCCGAAGTAGATGTCGGCCAGGTCCTGGCGCGCGAACAGTTCGTCGCCCGTGCCGGTCGCGATGACCCGCCCGCTCTCGAGGAAGACGATGCGCTCGGCGATGGATCGGACGACGTCGAGGTTGTGCTCGATGATCAGCACGGTGCGGTTCATCTCCTTGAGCCGCGGGATCAGGCCGGTGACCACATCCAGCGACCGGCCGTCGAGCCCGGACGTCGGCTCGTCGAGCAGGAGCAGCTCGGCGTCCGATCCGAGCACGCGCGCCAGACTCAGGAACTTCTGCTCGGCGTAGGACAGGTCGCGCGCCTCGGTGTGGGCCTTGCCGTCCAGGCCGACCAGCGCGAGCGTCTCCATCGCCGCCTGCTTGTTCTCCTTCGTCTTGCGCCACGACCCGAAGCCGTGCTCCCTGCCGACGAGGACGTTCTCCAGGACGGTGATGCCGCCGAAGACCCGGACCTCCTGAAAGGTGCGCACCATTCCCTTCCGGAAGACGTTCTCCGGGGTCAGGCCGGTGAGCCCCTGGCCCTTGTAGACGACCGTTCCTTCGTCCGGCTTGAGGAACCCGGTGATCAGGTTGAAGATGGTCGTCTTGCCCGCCCCGTTGGGGCCGATCAGCGCGGTCACCTCGTGGGCCTTGAGCGTCAGGTCGAGCCCGGGGATGACGTGGTTGCCGCCGAAGGACTTCTTCACCCCGGTCAGCTCCAGCATCGGGGAGGTCATGCCACACCTCCCGTCGCGGTCGCCGCACCCGTGACCGGGCCCCCGGCGGCCGGCTGTCCTTCGGGCGCATCCGGTGGACCGCCCTTCCGGCGGTTCTTCGGCAACAGACCCGAGAACATGCCGGCGATGCCCGAGGGCCGGACCAGCATCAGGATGACCAGCGCCGCACCGTAGATGATCTGCTCCAGCGGCCCCTTGAGCTCGCTGGGCAGGTCCGCGAACTCCAGCGCCTCCGGGAACAGCGTGATGAAGAAGGCTCCGATGATGGGGCCGGACAGGGTTCCGGCCCCACCGAGGATGACCATCGCCATGAAGAGCACGCCGTAGTCGACGCTGA
This sequence comes from Blastococcus tunisiensis, assembly GCF_900112815.1. Classification (GTDB taxonomy): domain Bacteria; phylum Actinomycetota; class Actinomycetes; order Mycobacteriales; family Geodermatophilaceae; genus Blastococcus_B; species Blastococcus_B tunisiensis. The sequence continues at coordinate 115,228 of NZ_FOND01000003.1, read as the reverse complement.
AGCTGTCGGCATTGATGAAGAACACGTACCCGGCGTAGATGACGCCGCCGGTGGAGGCGAGGGCCGCAGAGATCAGCACCGCGGTCAGGCGCAACCGGAACGGGTTCTTGCCGAGGGCCTGCGCGGCCAGCGGGTCGTCCCGCAGGGCCTGCAGGGACCGCCCGAGCGGGGTGCGCCGGATGATCACGTAGAGGACCAGGGTCACCAGCACCAGCATCACCACGGCCAACCCGAGATAGGCCTCGTTGCTGTCCAGCGGGATCCCGAGGAGCGTGACGCGCTGGATCCCCACCAGGCCCGCTGGCCCACCGGTCACCGGTGTCCACTGGCTGAACACGGTGAACGCGACCAGCGCGAACGCCAGCGAGACCACCACGAAGTACTCACCGGTGACCCTCGCCGCCGGTAGTGCCAGCAGGACCGAGAAGAGTGCGGACGCAACCATGGCGATGAGCAGGGCCAGCAGCAGCGACGTCCCCAGGTGCAGGGACGTCAATGCGGCCGCGTACCCGCCGACGCCGTAGAAGATGGCGTGCGCGATCGAGAACACGCCGGTGAAGCCGATGAGCAGGTTCAGTGAACTGGCCACGATCGCGAAGATCGACGCGATGATGAACAGGTTGATCAGGAAGTCCAGCACGAGCCCTCCCTCCCTTTCTGGTTCGCGCTAGGTCGCGGAGGCCCGCGGGATGATGCCGGACGGACGGAACACGAGGATCGCCAGCAGGACGGTGAAACCGACCGCCTCCCCCCACGAGGCATTCACCCAGAGCGTCGACACGTTCTCGACCACGCCCAGCAGGATCGCCCCGACGACCGCGCCGGCCAGGCTGCCGACGCCCCCCGCGATCGACACGATCAAGGCGATCGTCGCGATCTTCAGCCCCAACTGCGGGGTCAGCCCCTGCACGTACGTGGTGAGGATCGCCGCCGGCACCACGAGGACCGACCCGAGGATGAACGCGACGGCGGCGAACCGCCGCCGGTTCAGCCCCAGCAGCTCGACCAGCTCGACGTTGTCGGCCATCGCCCGCAACCCGACTCCGGTCTCGGTCTTCTCCAGGAAGAACTGGAGGCCGAGCAGGAAGACCACGGCGACGACGATCGCGATGATCGCCACCCACGTGATCTGCAGGAAACCGATGTGCACCCGCCCCAAGAGCGTGGGGAGCGACTTCGGCCCCGAGCCGGCCCAGAGCGAGATCACGTTGGCGACGACGATCAGCGTCCCGAAGGACGCCACGAAGAGCGTGAAGAACGACTCCCGTGACCGCTGGATCGGCCGGTAGACGAACTTGTTCAGTCCCCACCCGAACAACGCGGCGGCCAGCACGCTGGCCACCAGCGCCAGGAGCATCGACGTCTCGTACAGCGCCACGTAGGTGTACGCCGCGATGAGGTACGTAGCCCCGTGCGCGATGTGGAAGACCCTCGTCGACCAGAAGATCAGCGCCACTCCCACCGCCGCGAGCGCGTAGAGCGCGCCCACGGCAATGCCGTTGATCAACAACTGCAGTGCGAGCACTTACCGCACCCCTCCCGCGCCTCGAGTCGCCGGTCTCAGTCCTCGGGGGTGTAGGTGTAGGCGACGTTCAGCTCGCCGTCCTCGACCACGCGCACGTCGATGGGCAGGTTCACCGTGCCGTCGTCCGCGAAGGTGACCTCGCCACCGACGACGTCGAAGGTGGCGATGTCCCGGATCTCCGTCATCAGGTTCTCGCCGTTCACCTCGTCGCCGCTCTCCTCGAGCGAGGCGATGGCGGTGCCGATGATCGACATCTCGCTGCAGTAGTTCGCCTGCAGGGTCGTCGGGCGCTCCCCCGGGTTCTGCGCCTCGAACTCCTCGACGAAGTACTTCGTGATCTCGTTGTCGGTCTCGTAGTCGATGCTCTGCGAGGAGAACAGCATCCCCTCGGCGCCCGGCTCGGCCAGGGTCTCGGGGATGTCCATGCCGGCGTAGGAGACCAGCTGGGCGTCGACGCCGGCGTCACGGATCTGCCGGATGATCGTCGGGACGCTGGCACCGCTGGTCGTGGCCAGGAAGACCGCGTCGGGCTGGGCGTTGCGGATGGCGGCGACCTGCGCACCGAAGTCGGTCGCCTGGGAGCTGACCTCCGCCGTGCCGACGATCTCGCCGCCCTGCTCGGGGACGGCCTCCTCGAGGGCGTCGAGCATGCTCAGTCCGAGCGTCTCGTTCGAGTAGATGACGAACCACGACTCCTCACCGAGGTCCTCGATCACGTACGTCGTCGAGCCGGGGATCTGCTGGTCGGCGAGCGGGATGTTGTTGAAGACGTATTCGCCCAGGCCCTGCAGGTCGGGGGAGCTCGCGCCACCGTTGAACAGCGGCACCTTCAGCTGGTTGGCGATCGGCGCCAGGGCCTTGGTGGGCGCGCTGAAGCCGGTGAGCACGGCAATCGCGTCCTGGACGTTCACCACCTGGTTCATGGCGGTCACCGACGGCGCGGGCAGACCTTCGCCGTCCGCGTACTCCATCTCGAGCTCGCCCTCGACGAGGTTCTCGTTCGCGTAGGTCGTGCAGAGGTCGATGGCGACGCGGTAGTCGTCGCCGTAGACCTGGTTCGTGCCCGAGAGGGGGATGACGGCCCCCACCGTGTACGTGCCACCGCCTGAGCCGTCGCCGCCTGAGCCGTCGCCGCCGGAGCCGCCGTCGCCGCCGCATGCGGCTGCGGTGACGACGACGCCGAGGGAGGCGATGGCGATGCGGGTACGCCGGATGTGGTTGCGCGAGGGCTGCACAGTCTCTCCTGAGGACGAGGGGACAACGTGTCGTCGGACGTCGGACCAGCTGGGCCGCGCTGACCGCATGACCGCGGTCGTTCCACCGCCCTGCCTTGCTCTGCTCTGCCGCTCCGCCAGGGGGCCTCAGCCCGCTATCGGAACCCCGTTCATCGGCCCGCCATGCGGAACGACGTACCACGACGGTAGTGACGGACACCACCAGACGCAATGGTCTGACGTAACGAAAGTGTGTCAGGTCACTACCGGACGGTAGGGATCCGCATCCCGAGCGACGGGTCAGAAGGACCGAGGCATTCCGAGCACGTGCTCGCCGATGTAAGACAGGATCAGATTCGTGGACACCGGGGCGACCTGGTACAGGCGCGTCTCCCGGAACTTCCGCTCGACGTGGTACTCGCTGGCGAAGCCGAAGCCGCCGTGGGTCTGCAGCGCGGCGTTGGCGGCCTCCCAGGAGGCGTCGGCCGCGAGCATCTTGGCCATGTTCGCCTCGGCTCCGCAGGGCTGGTGCTGGTCGAACAGGTCCGCGGCCTTCCAGCGCATCAGGTTCGCCGCCGACACGTTGACGTAGGCCCGCGCCAGCGGGAACTGGATTCCCTGGTTCTGGCCGATCGGCCGGCCGAAGACGGTCCGGGACCCGGCGTAGGCCGCACCCCGTTCGACGAACCATCGCCCGTCACCGATGCACTCGGAGGCGATCAGGATGCGTTCGGCGTTCATCCCGTCGAGCACGTACTTGAACCCGTTGCCCTCCTCACCGATGAGGGTGTCGGCCGGAATCTCCATGTCGTCGAAGAACAGCTCGTTGGTCTCGTGGTTGACCATCGTGTGGATCGGCCGGACGGTGAGGCCCTTCAGATCCCGCATGTCGACGAGGAACAGCGACAGCCCTTGGGATCGCTTGGTCGTCTCCTCCTTCGGCGTGGTGCGTGCCAGCAGGAGCATGAGGTCGGAGTGCTGGACGCGGGACGTCCAGATCTTCTGCCCGTTCACGACGTAGCGGTCGCCGTCCCGGACCGCCCGGGTGCTGAGGTTCGTGGTGTCCGTGCCCGCCCCCGGCTCGGTCACCGCGAAGGACTGCAGGCGGATGCTGCCGGCGGCGATCCCCGGCAGATACCGCTCCTTCTGCTCAGCCGACCCGTGCCGGAGCAGGGCTCCCATCGTGTAGAGCTGGGCGTGCACCGGGGCCGCGTTACCGCCCCGGTAGTTGATCTCCTCGAGGATCACCGACGCATCCCCGAGCCCGAGGCCCAGGCCCCCGTACTCCTCGGGCACCAGCGCACCGAGCAGTCCGGTGCCGGTCAGCGCGTCGACGAACGCCTCCGGATAGCTGCGTTCCTCGTCGATGCGTCGCCAGTAGTCGTCGGGGAAGTCGGCGCACACCCGGGCTACGAGATCCCGCAGGTCCTTGCGCACATCGGTGTCGGGCTGGGTCATGACTGCTCCGTCCGTCCGGGGGAAAGGGGGCCGTTCTCAGCCGTCGGCACGCGGCGTGACGGTCCGTGCCCGCGCTTGTAGACCATCACCGACCGCGTGAACACGAGGACCGTCTGGCCGGTCTGCTTCACGCCCTCCGTGTGGACAGTGACGATGCCGACGTCGGGACGGGACCTCGACTCACGCAGCTCGAGAACCTCCGACCACGAGGACACGGTGTCCCCCTCGAAGACCGGGGCGGGCATCGTCACGTCGGTCCAGCCGAGGTTGGCGAACACGTTCTGCGAGACGTCGGAGACGCTCTGCCCCGCGACCAGCGCGAGCGTGAAGGTGGAGTTGACCAGCGGCTTCCCGAATTCGGTCTGCGCGGCGTAGACGTGGTCGAAGTGGACCGAGGCGGTGTTCTGCGTCAACAAGGTGAACCAGATGTTGTCCGCGGAGGTGATCGTCCGCGAGAGCGGGTGCTCGTAGACGTCTCCCACCACGAAGTCCTCGAAGTACCGCCCTTGCCAGCCGGTGTGCCTCATGCCGCGCCCTCTCCCCATCGATTCACTCGAACAGTCCGTCCGCTCGCATCGCTGCTCTGTCCTCGGCCGAGAAGCCGAGCCACTCGACGACCTGCTCGGTGTGCTCGCCGAGGGCCGGCACCGGGTCCATGCGCGGCGAAGCACCGCGCGGCAGGCCGGTGGGGAGCAGTCCCGGCACGGGCCCGAACGGGGTTGCCACGTCCTGCCACCGGTCCCGGTCCACCAGTTGCGGGTGCCGGGCGACGTCGCGGAGCTGGTTGACCCGCGCGGAGGCGATGCTGGCCTCGTCCAGCAGGCGGAGCGCCTCCCCGGACCCCAGCTGCGCGAACCGGTCGCCGATCATCGCGTCGAGCGCCGTCCGGTCGGCCACCCGGCCGCTCATGGTCGACCAGCTCGGATCCGACGCCGCGGCTGGATCGCCGAGCACGACGGTGCAGAACGCCCGCCACTCGCGTTCGTTCTGCACCGCGACGAGGATCTCGTCGCCCTCCTGGGTCGCGAAGGCGCCGTAGGGCGCGATGATCGGGTGGGCCGTACCCATGCGCACGGGCTGGGTGCCGCCGTACTCGGTGTAGTACAAGGGATGCCCCATCCACTCGATGAGCGCGTCGAACAGCGAGATGTCCAGGACGTCGCCGCGACCGGTCCGGCTCCGCTGGAGGAGGGCGGCGAGGATCCCCGAGAAGCCGTACATCCCCCCGGCGATGTCGGCGACCGAGATGCCGACCTTCGACGGGACGTCCTCGGTGCCGGTGACCGAGATGACCCCCGCCTCTCCCTGAATGAGCAGGTCGTAGGCCTTCCGGTCCCGATACGGTCCGGCGTCGCCGAAGCCGGAGATGTTGCAGACCACGAGCCGCGGATGACGGGCCAGGAGCTCGTCGCCCCCCAGGCCCAGCCGCTGGGCCGCCCCCGGGGCGAGGTTCTGCACGAAGACGTCCGCGCGCTCGAGCAGCCGGTCCAGCAGCTCCGGCGCCCGAGGATGCTTGACGTCGAGCGTCAGGGACTCCTTGGACCTGTTCAGCCAGAAGAAGACGCTGGACGTCCCGCGGACGGTCTCGTCGTAGCCGCGCGCGAAGTCGCCGACGCCGGGCCGTTCGACCTTGATGACCCTGGCCCCGAGGTCGGCGAGCTGGCGAGTGGCGAAGGGAGCGGCCACGGCGTGCTCGAGGGTCACGACGACGACGCCTTCGAGCGGTCGGGCGCCGCCTGCGCCGGCGCTCATCGCCCCGCCTCCTCGCCCGACGCCGCGAGGATGCGCCGAGCCCGCCGCACCACCGGGTAGTCGACGAACGTGCCGTCGGCGAGCCGGATGCTCGCCGTTCCTTCGGCCTCAGCGCGGTCGAACGCCTCCTGGACCTCGCGTGCCCACGCCGTCTCCTGGGGGGTCGGCGCGAACACCTCGTGGACCGTGCCGAGCTGCTCCGGGTGGATCACCTGTGTCCCGCCGAACCCGAGTGCTCGGGCGTGCTCGGCCGACCTCCGCAGGCCCACCGGGTCGCGCAGCCGCAGGTGCGGCGCGTCCAGCGGTGCCGGCAGGCCGGCCGCCGCGGCCGCGAGAACCACCTGGGAGCGGGCCTGAACCAGCGCGAGGCTCCCCGGCGCGGGCTCGATGCCCAGTTCGCCGCTGAGGTCGGCGGCGCCGAAGCCGAGGGTCAGGACGCGCTCTCCGGCGGCAGCGATCTCCTCCGCGTGCAGGACCGCCCGCGCGGTCTCGATGAGGGCCAGGAGGCGTGTGCGACCCGCCGGTACACCGTGCGCTCCCTCCAGTTCGGCCAGGCGCGCGCTCACCGAGCGCAGGTCATCCGCCGTCGCGACCTTCGGGACGATGACGAGGTCGGTCGCTCCCAGGACCGGCCCGAGCGCGGTGAGGTCGGCCTCCGCGAGACCGGTGTCCAGCGCGTTGATCCGGACGGCGACCACGCAGCCGGGGCGCAGGTGCCGGCGCAGCACGTCGGGCAGTGCGTTGCGGGCGGCGGCCTTCGCCTCGACGGCAACGGCGTCCTCGAGGTCCACCGCGATCCCCGAGGCGCCGCTGAGGCAGGCGGTGGTGATCCGGTCCGGGCGGTTGGCCGGCACGTAGAGCAATGTCGTGATCTCGAGCACCGGGGACCCCTGCGGTCGGCGACGGGCGGGCGACATCTCGGGCGGACGCGGCCCGCAGAAGCAGGAACGTGAGACCCGGGCGGTTAATGTCCGACAATAGGAGCACCACCGGGCCGAGGGAAGGGGCGCGGGTGAACGAGTGGCGCCGAGGCATGCGGGAAGGCGTGCCCTACACGGCAGCGAATTTCGCCCTCGCACTGTCCTTCGGGGTCGTGGCGAGCGCGGCCGGGATGCCCCCCGCCGCCGTCATCGCGATGTCGGTGCTCATGCACGCCGGTGCGGCGCAGTTCGCCGCCGTCGGAATCCTCGTCGCCGGCGGCGGGCTCGGCGCAGCCGTCAGCGCCGCCGCGCTGGTGAACTCCCGCTTCGTCCCCATGGGCTTCGCGGTCGGCTCTTCGTTGCGAGGAGGCCGCGTTCGGCGTGCATTCGAAGGTCAGGCGGTCGTCACGTCGGCGTGGGTGCTGGCCGCCGAGCCCGGTGGGAGCTTCCAGCGCGAGCGTCTGATCGGGCACGCGGCCATCCACTACGCCGGCTGGGTGAGCGGCACGGTGGCCGGCGTCCTCGCTCCCCCGCTCGACGCGAACGCGCTCGGACTGGACGCGGTCTTCCCTGCGTTCTTCCTCGGGCTGCTGTTCGCCGAGATCCGCGACCGGCGCCGGGCGACCGTCGCGCTGCTGGGCGGGGCCATCGCCTTGGCCCTCGTCCCGGCGACGCCGCCGGGGGTACCCGCCCTGGTGGCCAGCGCGGCGACGTTGATCGGGCTCCGGCCGCGCCGCTCGACCTAGGCCCGCGGGCTAGGTGTACTGCTCGGACAGGTTGGTGCACTACCTGCGGATGAGGCTGATCTTGAGGCAGGGAGGGACCTCCGGGTTTGGCTGTGGGAACCGCCAGGCACCCACTCCGACCCAGGAGGTCCCCCTTGATTCACCGCAATGCGCCGCTCACCGAGACCGGCCGGCTTCGGCTGGCCTGCTGCATCGTCGACCAGGGCTGGCCCGTAGTCCGGGCGGCGGAGCGGTTTGAGGTCTCGTGCCCCACGGCGGCCAGGTGGCGGGATTGCTACCTCGAGTTCGGCCCCGCCGGCATGGTGGACCGCTCCAGCCGGCCCCGTTCCTCGCCGCGGCGCACGCCCCAGCCGATGGTGCGCAAAGATCGTGCACCTGCGTTGGAAGCAGCGGCCCGGGCCGGTGGCGATCGCCGCCGAAGTCAGACTGGCGCCCTCGGCGGCGCATCGGCGGGCTCAAAGGCCGTAGAGCTCCTTGAGCTCGGGGTCACGCTCGGCGAGCTCGGCGGCGAGGTCGAGGGTGACGCGGCACATCTTCACCGAGGCGTCGTCCTGCATCTTGCCATCGATCATGACCGCGCCGGTGCCGTCGCCCATGGCATCGACGACCCGGCGCGCCCAGGCGACCTCCGAGACGTCGGGCGAGAAGACGCGGCGGGCGATGTCGATCTGCACCGGGTGGAGGGACCAGGTCCCCACGCATCCCATCAGGTAGGCGTTGCGGAACTGGTCCTCGCAGGCGACCACGTCGCCGATGTCGCCGAACGGGCCGTAGTAGGGATAGATGCCGGCCTGCACGCAGGCGTCGACCATCCGGCCGATCGTGTAGTGGTAGACGTCCTGCAGGTAGGTCGCCCGGGGGGCGTGCACGTCGCTGTCAACAGGGTCCTCCCGGACGAGGTACCACGGGTGCCCACCGCCGGCCCGGGTGGTCTTCATCCGACGATCGGCGCCCAGGTCGGCCGGCCCGAGGCTGATGCCCTGCATGCGCGGGGACGCCAGCGCGATCTCTTCTACCTGCGCCACGCCGGAGGCCGTCTCGAGGATGGCGTGCACCAGCAACGGCTTGCGAACGCCACCCTTGACCTCCAGCTGCGCCAGCAGCCGGTCCACGTAGTGGATGTCCTCCGGACCCTCCACCTTCGGCACCATGATGACGTCGAGCTCGTTGCCGATCTCGGTGACCAGGGTCGTGAGGTCGTCGAGCGCCCACGGGGAGTCCAAACTGTTGATCCGCGTCCACAGCTGAGTACCGCCCAGATCCACCGTCCGGGCCACGTCGACCAGGCCCGCGCGGGCGGCGTCCTTGTTCACCGCCTGGACGGCGTCCTCGAGGTTGCCGAGCAACACGTCGACTTTGCTGGCCAGATCGGGCAGCTTGGCGACCATCTTCGCGTTCGAGGGGTCGAAGAAGTGCAGCATTCGGGAGGGACGGAAGGGCACCTCCCGCACCGGAGCCGGCGCACCGACGGCCAACGGGCGGAAGAACGTCTTCGGGTTACGCATTGCCGAACCCTACAAGCGCCTCGGGTAGTGACCCGGTTCAGACCGGAGCAGCGTCCTCACTGCTGCCTGCCATCCACGACAGCAGCGAGACCCTCGTGGACCCAGGCACACATGCGCCGTGGCGATCGCCCGCACGGCATCCTTGGCCGTGATCGGCGCGAGCGTGTCCTCGTGCTGCCGATTTCGGAGGCACCATTCGGCCAGCCCTGGCCCGCGGGGCGTGTTTGGTCCCACCTGTTCAGCGTCCTCGAGGTAGTCAAGAAGCGACGTCGAGTTCGGGCGCCAGGTTCAGAAGCTGCAACCATCTCGACGATGGAAGGGGCCCGGCTGCGAATAGCCGGCCTCGGGCCACAAACGGCCGAACTACTCGCGACCGAGGACCACGCACGTCGGCGCACTCTGGGCCGCAGCTCGAACCAGGCTCACCTGCTCGACACCGGCCCGGCCTCCAGCTGCTGATGGACGCGGGCGTCCAGCCCACGCCGGTCAGGTGGAGGGCTTCACTGCCAGCACTGGGCACTCCGAATCGAGGAGGATGCGCTGGGCCTGACTGCCGAAGATCAGTTTACCGGTCGGCCTTCTCCGTCGAATGCCGATGACGATGAGGCTGGCTTTCAACCGCTCGGCGGCGCCGACGATCTCCTCGGCTGGCTCCTTGCCTCTGACAAGCTGCTGGACCTCGAAGATCACACCCATGCCCGCGAGTCTGCCGGTGAGACGTTCCACCTCCGGCTCTTCGAGGTAACGGCGATCTTCGGAGGAGTCGCTTGCTCGGACGTTCACCACGTGCAGCGGCTCATCCCTGCGGCGCGCTTCCTCCACCGCTGCAACCAAACTGGCTTCACCTTCAGGGGTCGGGATGTATCCGACGACGATCGTCATGCACTCATCCTAGGGTTGATGGTCGGGACTGCTGCAGTCCCGACGTTGAGGGTCAGCAGTCCGTGGCCGTCGAGCGGTGCAACGGCCTGGATGGCCGCTCGCCTCCCTCGAGGTGCGGCTCGCGTTGACCGAGGACTGGTCCGGGCATGACTACGCGCAGCGAGATTTGCCCCCGGTCGTCGAGTGGTGCCGCGACGTGATCGTGCCACCCGGTCAGTTCTTCCGGTTCCCGCTGGAGGAAGGGCGTGCCTACACGCTCCCCGTCGAACGTGTCGACCGTGGGGCGCACATGGCGGCGACGTGGACGATCGGGGAGCACCGGTACAGGTGGTCCCACTTCGGTCAGAGCGGCAGCACCTACCTGACGGTGAATGCTCCCGAGCGCCTGAAGCAGGCGGAACAGGCCGCTCGCAATGCCCGGCGCGCAGCCCGTTCCGGGGGATCGGCGACATCCGGAGGGACCGCAGGCCGAGCGCCCGGCACCGCTTTCGGCCAGCGTCGCCCACAGACCGGACGACGCCGCGCCGAGACCCCAACCATGAACAACAATCACAGAGGGCTCGCGCGCGGGGTAGCGGGCTCCTGGGGGGCGACGTCCTGGGTGTCCGTTAGAGGCCGAGACCGAACGCAGCGTCTACCTGGCGCAGTTCATCGAAGGTGAGGTGACCGGCCGACTCCCCCAAGCGCCGCGGATCCACGGCACCGGTTTGCTCGGCCAGCACCCGGGTGGAGCGGCCCTCGAGGGAGATTTCGGGACGGAACGTGGTCGCGCGTGCCGAGGTGGAGGTCGGCGCGACCAGCCAGGTCGACAGCGGCAGCAGAGCAGACTGGACGACGATCGCAAGCGGCCGCCGGCCTGCCCATGGCCCCGGGCGCCCCGGGGGGAGCGAAGGCGATACACCTCACCACGCACGCAGCGACTCCATGTCCCGGAGGACCTCAGCCGCCTCGGCACGGTCACCGTCATCGGCGGCCAGCGCAGCGGCCTCTGCGCGCAGCCTGTCGTGCGCTGCCTTCCTTCGCAATTCCACGAGCAACTCCGGAAGGCTCAGGCGGGCCGTCGACGGTGCGTCGAGGAACGTCCGGACCACCCGCTCGTCGGGGCTGAGCTCGTCCCCGTCGGCGGTAAGGGTGAGTGCGGCGTAGGCGAGCAGGTCGACGTCACCAGCCACCTGGAGCAGTTCCCCGACGGCTCCAGCGTCATCTGTGCCACTGCGCATCATGAGCTCCGGCTCGACGGACCCGGCCACTGCATCGACGGTGCGCCATGCGTGTTGGGCGACGGGCAGCAGCATTCGCACCGCTTCGAGCCCGGGTCGTGCATGCCCGGCCGCTCCGCACGGCCTCGACCACGGCGCGGCCGAGGCAATCGCCGCCGCTCCCAACGCGATGCTCGTGAATTCCCCAGCGTCCTGCTGCCCGCCACCTGACGAAGTCGTCACCGCTCCCCTTCGCTCACAACCCTGACAGGCCGCGTCCCGATACCGGAGATCATCGGTCAAGGCTCCTGGTGCCGACCGCGAGAGCGGACGACATCGAGAGCGCTGGACTGGGTGCTTCCCACCAGGAACGTCAGCGTCGGCTCGCCCCCGCGATGATCGTCTTCAGAAATCGGGTCACGGCCGGCCCGCCAGCGCCGTGCCCAGGATGGACCGCACGTCGTCCGCGGTGACGCGCCGTGGGGCCGCCGGGCCCGCCTGCGCCACCAGGTCCGCCGCCTCGTCGACCTGCTCCGGCGCCAGTCCCAGGTCGGCGAGGGACGTCGGTGCGCCGGCGTCGGCCGCCAGCTGCCACAACCCCTCGGCGGCGTCGGCGACACCCAGGGACCGCCGGATGCGCGCGACGGCGCCCGGCGCCGCGTCGGCCAGGAAGGCGGTCACCGCGGGCAGCACCGCCGCGTGCACCTGGGCGTGCGGCAGGCCGAGCCCGCCGAGCACGTGGCAGATCTTGTGGTGCAGCCCGGTCCCCGCCGCGGCCAGGACGGTGCCGGCGAGCCAGGCACCGCGCAACGCCCCGCCCCGCACTGCGACGTCCCGCGGGGACCGCCGCAGGACGGGCAGCGCGGCCGCCAGCTCGCGCAGACCCTCCTCCGCCAGGGCCCCGACCAGCGGGTTGGCCGGCGCCAGCCACAGCGCCTCCACGCAGTGCGCCACCGCGTTCATGCCGCTCGCGGCGGACGTCGCCGCCGGCAGGTCCAGGGTGAGCTCGGGGTCGTACAGCACCACCCGCGGACGCACCCGCTCGTCCCGCCCGGTCGTCTTGCGCCCGCCCTCCGAGGTGCCCCAGATCGGGGTCATCTCCGAGCCGGAGTAGGTGGTGGGCACCGCGACGACCGGCTGGCCGCCGGTGAGCGCGATCGCCTTCGCCAGCCCCACCGACGAGCCACCGCCCACCGCGACCAGCACGTCGGCACCGGTCTCGCGGGCGACCGCGCGAGCCCGCTCGGCCAGCGGCACGGGCACGTGCTCGACCGCGCCGTCGAGCGTGCCTGCGTGCCCACCGCCCAGCGCCTGCTCGAGCTCCGCGACGAACGCCGCCTGGGAACGGCCGGTCACCAGCAGCGCCGACCGCCCCAGGCGGGCCACCTCCGCGGCCACCTCGGCCCGGCGTCCCGTGCCGAACAGCACCCGCGTGGGCAGCCCGTCGATGTCGAACCCGTCGGGGAACCCGGTCATGTCGTCCCGCGCGGCGAGGGTCAGGCCGTCCGGCCCAGGACGGCACCCAGCGCGTCCCGCAGCCAGCCGTGCGCGTCGGCCGGCGAGGACGGCGAGGACAGGTGCCGGGCCGCGACGTACAGGTCCGGCCGGACCAGCAGCACGCCGCCGTCCTCGATCTCCCGGAGGTCGGCCCACGTCCCGTACGGGTCCTCGAACTGCTCGCCCGGGCCGATCGAGACCCCGGTGATGTCCAGGCCGAACTCCTCGCCGAGAGCCCGAGCCGCGTCGAGCCACGCGGCCCCACCGATACCGGTCACGACACTGAACCGGCCGCGCCCGACCAGGTCGAGCGTGGACACCCGGTGCCCGTCCGCGGTGACCCACGTGTGCGGGAGCTTGGCGCCGGGCCAGGTCGTCGGCTGGGCGTACAGCTCGGGATCGCGGCGGTACTCGGGCATCGGCGTCCCGTCGGGCACGACCGCCGACGAGGCGTACCGCTGGTTGTGCTCGACCCCGTGCGCGTCGAACTCGTAGGCCTTGTAGGCGATCGCCTCGCGCACCGCCGCGCGGATCTTCTCCCCCTCGGGCCCGGGCGACTTCCACAGCGCGAGCTGCCGCTCGAGCGCCTCGGCCTCGGTGTGCTCCAGGTCGAGGGCGCTGATGATCTTCCCGGTGTCGGCGATGCTCTGGTTGGCCCGCTCGACGATCTGCCGGGCGATCGGGGCCCGCTCCGCGTCGTAGGAGTCCAGCAGCGACGGCGCGGCGGTCCCGGCGACGACGTGCGCGAGCTTCCAGGCCAGGTTGTAGGCGTCCTGGATGGAGGTGTTCGAGCCCAGCCCGTTCGTCGGCGGGTGGCGGTGGACGGCGTCGCCGGCGCAGAACACCCGTCCGCGCGCGATCGTCGTCGCGAAGTGGTGGTTGACCGTCCACGGCGAGCGGGACTTGACCCGCATCTCGAAGTCGTCGCTCCCGACCAGCTGCACCGCCAGCTCCCGGACGACCTCGTCGGTGAGCTCCGGCGGACCGGCCGCGACCTCGTAGCCCCACATGAGCATCCACTCGGTCCACGGCTTGATCATCCGCAGCACCCCGAGGCCGACGCCCTCCTTCTCCGCGCCGGGCTGCAGCATCCAGTAGAGGACCGACGGGCGGTGCGCGACGAACCGCGACAGGTCGGCCTCGAAGATGATGCTCAGCGCGCCGGCCACCGCGCCGGGACCCTCGAAGGGCAGGTCCAGGTCGGCGGCGACCTTGCTGCGGGCGCCGTCGGCACCGATGAGGTACTTCGAGCGGATCGTGTACTCGGTGCCGGTCAGCCGGTCGCGGACGGTCGTGGTGACGCCGTCGTCCTCCAGGACGTGGGAGACGTACTCGGTGTCGAAGCGGACCCGCGCTCCGCGCTCCTGGGCGGCCTGGACCAGGATCGGCTCGGTGATCGTCTGCGGGGCATCGAGCATCGTGCACGGGCTCTGCAGCTCGTAGTCCGCGTGCCGCACCGTGTCCGTGCCCCACGAGGGGATGCGGCCCAGCTCCTCACCGGCCAGGCTCGTGCAGAAGGTCGTGTTCCCCATCGACTCCCAGGGCGTCGCCTCCCGCATCAGCCGCTCCTCGAGGCCCGCGTCCCGCAGCGCCTCCATGGTGCGCTGGTTGGTGATGTGCGCGCGGGGGGTGTCGGACAGCCGGCCGTACTTCGTCACCAGCAGCGCCTGCGTCCCGTACGTGGCGAGGAAGAGGGCCGCGGAGGCGCCAGCGGGACCCGAGCCCACGATCAGGACGTCGGTGGTCACGGCGGCTCCGGGCACAGCGGCGTCCGGCGGGAGAGCAGTCATCGAGGTCCCTTCGAGTGGCGCGGACGACCGTCCGCACAGCGGGCAGGCTCATTCGACGGGTAACTCGCAATTGTGTCAAGGGCCACATATCGGCCCGTTCGCCGCGGCCGTCAGTGCGGCATGCGGATGACGGGCTTGACGACCGCACCGCTGTGCGAGGCCTCGACGGCGTCGGCGATGTCCTCCAGCGCGAAGAACTGGACCAGCCGGTCGAACGGGAACCGCCCCTGGGTGTGCAGATCCATCAGGGACGTGATCAGCGCCTGCCCCTGGCCGCTGCCCCCGAGGGTGCCCCGGATGGTCTTGCCCCACAGCGTGCTCAGGTGATCGGCGCTGAACTCCGCCCCCGCCGGCGCGCCACCGATGAGCAGCGCGGTCCCGAGCATGCCCACCGAGTCGATCGCCTGTCGCAGCACGGAGACGACGCCGGTGCAGTCCAGCGCGGCGTCGGCCGGGCCACCGCAGATGTCGTTGACCGCGCCGACCGGATCGGTGTCCGTGGCGTCGATCGTGTGGGTGGCGCCCAGGTCGGCCGCGAGCCGGAGCCGGGCGGCGTGCCGGTCGACGGCGATGATGGTCGTGGCCGGCGAGCACCGGGCGGCCATCACCGCGGCCAGCCCCACGGTGCCGGCGCCGTAGACGACGATCGACGAGCCGGGCTCCGGGCGCAGGGTGTTGAACACGGCGCCGGCGCCGGTGGCCAGCCCGCAGGCCAGCGGCCCCATCAGCTCGACCGGCAGCCCTGCCGGGACGGGCACGAGCGAGGACGCCGAGGTCATCGCGTACGTGGCGAACGACGACTGGCCGAAGAAGTGGCTGCCCAGCGGGCCCCCGTCGGGGGTCCGCAGCGCCGAGCCGCGACCTCCGGGGCGCTGGCCCGCGCCGACGAGCTCCCCCAGGTCCAGGCAGTAGCGCGGCTCACCGGCCAGGCAGTTGCGGCACCGCCCGCAGTACGGCCAGCCGAGGACGACGTCCTGACCCTCGCGGACGCCGGTGACGCCCTCCCCCACCGCGACCACCGTGCCGGCACCCTCGTGCCCCAGGACGCCGGGCAGCGGGAACGGCAGGTCGCCGTCGCGGGCGATCCCGTCGGTGTGGCAGTAGCCGGTCGCCGCGATCCTGACCAGCACGTCACCGGGCCCCGGGTCCTCCAGCTCGACGGGTCGGACCACGAAGGGACCGTGCAGCTCTTCGACGACGGCGGCGGTGATGCGCACAACGGGCTCCTCGCGACGTGCGGACCCGGCCGAGTCCCCGGCCGTGGTTCCCACCATGGTGCGGTGCGCACCCGGCCGCCGCAGCGGACGAGGCGGGGACCCGCGCCGGTCAGCCGCTGCGGCCGGCAGCACCGTTCCCGTCGACCCCGGCGGGGGCCTCCCGCGGTCTCGCCGACAGCTCGGCCCGCAGCGCGGTCACCTCCTGCATCAGGGCACGGACGTCGCGGCGGGTGGCCGTCTGGCTCTCCTCGCCGACCTCCTGCACCCGCTCGACCAGCCACGAGGCGAAGGTCGCGGTCACCACGCCCAGCAGCGCGATGCCGGCCAGCATCAGGCCCGCGGCGATCACCCGGCCCTCCGTCGTCACCGGGTACCGGTCGCCGTAGCCGACCGTCGTGACGGTCGCGAACGCCCACCACAGGGAGTCACCGAAGCCGTCGACATTGGCGTCGGGGTGATCGCCCTCGGCATCGAGCAGGGCCAGCGCGGCGACGAAGATGATCAGCGACGTCGCCCCGCAGACGTAGACGATCACCCGGCCGCGCAGCGACTGCCCGGCGTGCCGGTTGAGCACGGTCAGCAACGTGACCAGGCGCAGCAGCCGGAGCGGTCGCAGCAGCGGCAGCACGACGACCGCCAGGTCGAACAGGTGGGACCGGACGAACGCCCAGCGCCGTCGGGACAGGGCGAGGCGGGCGGCGTAGTCGACGGCGAACGCGCTCCACGCCACCCACGTGGCCGCCTGGCAGACCCGCGGCCAGGGGGCCGCCAGGTCCTGGTCGAGGATCGGCCAGGCGTAGGCGGCGAGGAAGACCAGCGCGGCGAGAGTCAGCGGCCACTCCGCGGCGCGCTCCCACCGCTCGCGGCGATGCTCCGTCGGAAGGGGGTGGGACATGACGCCGCACGTTAGCCGCGGCGCGAGGTCCTCCCTCCGTGCGGCGTCCGATCGGACCGCCGCGTCCGGCCTCGATCACGCCGCACGACCGCGACCGCCACGACGATGACCAGTGTGCTGCTGATCGCGGGGACGACATCCCCGGTGGCCTCGGTGGCCGACGTCAGGTTGAAGGCCGTGTGCCACGCCGCCGCCAGCAGCACGCTGTGCCCGGCTCCGCGGTAGATCCAGGTCAGCACCACCGATCCCGCGGCGAGGCCGATCGTCCAGCCCAGGATCCCGAGCGCGCCGAACGACCGGAACGAGTCGTTGATCCAGAACAGCGGGAGGTGCCAGCCCGCCCACAGCGCGCCGACGACCACAGCGGTCGCGGTGAGCCCGCGCCGGGCCAGCAGCCTCTCGACGGCGAACCCTCGCCAGCCCGTCTCCTCGCCGAGACCGTTGACGACGAAGGCGACGACGAGCATCCCGGCGAGCCCGAGCTCGCCCATTCCGGAATAGCGCGAGAACGCCTGCAGCCCCGGGATGTCGTCCCCCGTGAGCAACGGGACGACGAGCCCGAGGAGGGCGAGCGCGGCCGTGCCGGCGACCAGCAGCCACCAGGACCAGCCGACCCGCCACCGCACCACCCGCGCGCCGAGTTCGGCGACCCCGGGGCGCCCCTCGATCACCACCGTCACGACCACGGCGGCGACGGCCGGCCCCAGCAGTCCGGGCAGGTGGGTGGGCCACCCGTCACCCCGCCGGACGACGTCGCCACGCACGAGCATCGGCACCCACCACGCCCACGACGACCCGTAGGCCAGCAGGGCGTAGGTCAGGACGGCGTGGTCGCGGACCCAGCTGCGCACCCGGCGATCGTGGCGGGTGCCGGCCCCGGCCACGAGGGCCCTGGGACCCGATCCGGAGCCCTCGGGCGGCCGCCGACCCGGCCGGTCAGCCCTCCTGCATCACCGAGAGGACGTTGCCGGCCGGGTCGGTGAACCAGGCGATCAGCGGGCCACCGGCGCGCATGATGCCCTTCTCGTCGGTGGGCGGGTACTCGTAGCGCTGGAAGCGGACCCCGCGGGCGGCCAGCTCGTCGACGGCCTTCTCGATGTCGGGCACCGGGAAGTTGAGCACCGTGAAGGTCGCCGGCACGTGGTCGGGCTTGGCGTAGACCAGCACGCTGGTCCCCCCGCCGAGGTGGAGGCGGAGGATGCCGTCCATGGCCTCGTCGGTGACCCGCAGGCCGAGGGTCTCCTGGTAGAAGTGGCGGGCGGCGTCGGCGTCGTCCACGGAGAAGCCGCTGAAGGCAGGGCTGTCGCTGAGCATCGGAAGTCCCCTCTCGAAGGTCCTCCTGCTAGGACCGGCCGGGGCACCGCGAGTCATCGGCCCCTGGACCGGCGGTCGGCGGCGTACACGCGGCACCCCCCTCTCCCTCCCCCCAAGGGGCGAGTCCGTGCCGGTGGGCTGCAGCCGCTGCCGCCCCCGGTCGATGACCGGTGCGTGAGGATTGCAGCGGCCATCGCGGAGGTCACCTCGATCGCGGAGGCGGAGACCGAGGACGTCGTCCTGTCGCGCACCCTCGAGGTGGCCCAGGCGCTCTGCGCCGCCCCCGTGGCCGCCGGGCACCTGACCGGTCCGGACGGCGCCGTCTCGCTGCACACCGACCGCGGGCTGACCGAGTGCCCCGGCGCGCGGACGACCGCTCTCCTCGTCCCCCTCACCGCCCAGGGGCAGGCCGTCGGCGAGCTCACCCTCGGCCGGCCCGCCGGGGCGCGGCCCTTCACCCCCCGGCAGCGGAGCGTCGCCGAGGCACTCGGCCGTCAGGCCGGCGCCGTGCTCACCCGGCTGCGGCAGCACCGGGCCGGTCAGGACCTGCTCGACGGCCTGGGGCTCACCGAGCGCCGGGCCGACGACGACCCGCGGCACGACGACGGGTACTCCCCGGTCGTGCACCGCCTGCTGGCCACCGCACGCGCCGTCCTGGGGATGCCACTCACCTTCCTCTCCCGGATCGAGGGCGACCGGCAGACCTTCGTGGCGGTGGACGCCGACGGCGGCCCCGACCTGGCACCCGGCACCACGATCGACGCCGCCGACGGGTACTGCACGCTGCTCCTGGCCGGCACCATCCCCGCGGCCGTCCCGGACGTGCCGGCACATCCGCTCCTGGGCGCCATGCCCGTCACCGCGGACCTGGGCGTGGGTGCCTACTGCGGTGTCCCGGTCCGCCGGCCGGACGGCTCGGTGTACGGCACCCTCTGCGGCCTGGGCACCGACAGCGGCAGCTCGCCGACCCACGGGCAGATCGAGGCCCTCACGGTCATCGCCGGTCTCATCGGGCACAGCCTGGCCCAGGAGGAGCAGTCGGCACGCCGGAGCGACGCCGACCGGGCCGCCTTCGGTGCGCTGGTCGACGGCCCCGGGCGCAGCATGGTCGTCCAGCCGATCGTCGAGCTCGACGGCGGCCGGGTGGTCGGCTTCGAGGCGCTGTCCCGCTTCCGGTCGACGGACGGGGCGGCGGTGGCACCCGACCAGGTGTTCCGCCAGAGCCGCGACCTGGGATTCCAGGTCTACCTCGAGCAGCAGGCCGCCCGGTCCGCCCTGGCGCTGCTGCCCCTGCTCCCGGCCGACACGTACCTGTCGGTCAACTTCTCCCCCGCGACGCTGCTCGACCCCGTGACCGCCGCACTGCTCGACCGCACCCCGCCCGGCCGCCTGGTCGTGGAACTGACCGAGCACGAGGAGGTGGTGGACTACGCGACGCTCCGCCAGGCACTCGCCGGGCTGCGGGCGCGCGGGCTCCGGATCGCGATCGACGACACCGGCGCCGGCTTCGCCAGCCTGCAGCATCTGACCCAGCTGGCCCCCGACATCATCAAGTTGGACGTGGCGTTCGTCCGCGACGTCGAGCACGACCCGGCCTGCCGGGCGATCGCCCGCGCGATCGCCGGCTACGCCGAGGAGATGGGCGTCGCCCTCGTCGCCGAGGGCATCGAGACGGCCGAGCAGGCCGCGACCCTGCGCCGGCTCGGCGCCCGCTTCGGCCAGGGCTACCACTTCGGCCGCCCCGAGGCGCCGGCAGTGCTCCCGGCACCGCGGCGCCCGGCCGCGCCCCGGACCCGCGCCCGTCGGGCGTAGGGACGCTCAGCGGGTCAGTCGACCAGCGTCGGCAGACCGAGCGTCTGGAACAGGTCGTTGTCGAGGTCGAGGAAGCTCGAGATGTGGGCGATCCGGCCGCCGTCGACCTCGAGCACGTGCAGAGCCCACGGTGCCCGACCACCCCCCTCGCGCGGCTTGTACTGCGCGAACGCCGGCGTGCCGTTGGCGCTCATCGGCACCACCACCGAGCCGCGGCAGGCCGCTCCCGGGCCGAGCATCCAGGCGCCGATGTCGTCGCGGCCCTTCAGCCACATCTCGAACGGCGGCATGTGCTGGGTGGCGTCCTCGTGCAGCAGCTTCACGAACGCGTCGATGTCGTAGCGCTCGAACGCGTCGACGTAGCGGGCCAGCAGCTCCCGGTCGTCGGCGTCCAGCGGCCGGGGTGCGGGCGCACCGCCGGCGGCGGACAGCGTGGCCCGTGCCCGCTGCAGCGCACTGTTGACCGAGGCGACCGTCGTGTCGAGCAGCTCGGCCACCTCGTCGGCCTTCCACCGCAGCACCTCGCGCAGGATCAGCACGGCGCGCTGGCGCGGTGGCAGGTGCTGCAGCGCGGCGACGAAGGCCAGCCGGATCGACTCCCTGGCCACCGCCTGCTCGGCCGGGTCGCCGTCCTCGGGCAGCACCTGCCGGTCGAGCACCGGCTCGATCCACGCCGTGGCCGGGCGCCGCCCGGCGAGCGAGGCCTGCACCGGCGGGAACGGGGAGCCGGCCAGGTCCATCGGCAGCGCGCGGCGCTGCCGGCCGGACAGCTGGTCGAGGCAGACGTTGGTCGCGATCCGGTAGAGCCACGACCGCAGCGCCGACCGGCCCTCGAAGTCCGCCAGCCCGCGCCAGGCCCGCACCATCGTCTCCTGCACCGCGTCCTCGGCGTCGAAGGACGAACCGAGCATCCGGTAGCAGTAGCCGGTCAGCTCCCGCCGGTGCTCGAGCAGACGGGGATCGAGCTGATCCGCCGGGCCGATCGCCACGCTGGTCACGGAGACCACCCCTCGAAGTCGATGTGCCGGTCAGCACACCACAGGACACCGACAATCCGGGAGGGCCGTCGTCCTACTGGTAGGTCACCAGCTCCGGGAGCGGGCTGACCTGGGCGATCGTCTGCTCCGGGGTGAGCATCGGGACGTCCTCGTCGTAGAAGTTCTTCCAGCCCCAGTACACCCCCTCGGGAGCGTTGCCCTGGAGCGCCTGCCAGGTCGCCTGCTTGGAGCCCTGCGGCCCCTGCCCGTCGGCGTGGATCAGGATCGCCAGCTCGTCACGGCCCATGTCCAGCCGCTCGAGACCGGGCAGCATGTCGATCCGGAACTGGTGCAGGACCAGCAGCTTCTGCGGCAGCGCGTTCTCCCGCGTCAGGTCCGCCAGCCAGGCCACCACCGCGTTGACCTCCTCGATCGCCACCGAGCCGATCCGGACCAGGTGCACGTCGTTGGGCCCGAGCCGCCACTCCGGGTCGAGGGCCAGCCCCACGTACGGCAGTTCCAGGAGCGGGCGGTACAGCTCGGCCTGGGTGACGAAGTCGGTGCGGCCCGGCTGCAGGTCCAGGACGACGTAGAGCCCGGCCGCTCCCGCCGCCTCGACCCACGGCCGGATCTCGGCGATGTCGGTCTCGTTGGAGTAGTTGCCGTCCGGCCCCGCGAAGGCCGAGGCGACCGTCGCGATGATCTCGAAGGCCGGCACGACCGTGGCGTCGACCAGCGGCTGGTAGGGGGCCGCGTGCGCCCGCGCCCGCTCGATCGCCGCCTCCACCGGCTGCTCCCCCATCACGCCCAGCGCACCGGTGCCGGGGTGGCCGTAGAGCGCCACCATCATCTTCCCCGGGAAGAGCACCTGGCCGCCGCCGGGCAACTGGGTCCCGGTGGCGGCCGTCTCCAGCTTCCAGTCCAGCCCGTCCTCCGCGGCGAAGCCGGCCCCCAGCGCGACCACGTGCTCGGCGTCGTCCTCGGCGAGGGTGCTGATCAGCTCCTCCGACGCGCGCGGATCGGTGGCCCCGTCGGTGACCAGCACGCGGGCCCCGGCCGCGCGGGCCGTGGCCGTGCCGGCCAGCCCGGCAGGATCGCCGGTGACCAGCACCAGGGTGCTCGCCAGCGGCTCGCCGCCCTCGATCTCGGGGAGCTCGCCGTCCGCGGCGCGCGCGCCGTCCTCGTCCGACCGTCCGCCGCCCTGGGGCAGGAGCGCGGCCGGGTCGTCGGGGTCCAGCGCCGCGACCGCGGCCACGTCGGCGCCCTCGGCGACCGGCTCCGTCCCGGCGAGGTCCCGGCCGAGCAGCTCGGCGACCGCACCCGGTTCGGCGGGCACCCCGATGACCTGGACGTCGTCCTCCGACGGGGACGACGACGGCGAGTCCGACTCCGACTCCGACTCCGGCGCGGGCGCGGCGTCCCCGACGGCGAGCACGGTCGTCGTCCCGAGCCGGTCCAGCTCGGCCAGGACCGGCTCCTCCACCCTGTTCCCGTCGGCACCCACCAGCAACGGCACACCCAGCGCGACGGCGGCCGAGGCACCCAGCAGCATCCCGGCCCGGTCGTCCTCCGCGGCCAGGACGGCCACCCCGGCAACGGCGAAGAAGGTGCGGCTCGCGCTCACCGCGGCGGCCACCGGGTCCTCGTCCGCGACGAGGGTCAGCCGCTCCCCCGGCGCCGCGGTGGTGACCTGCGCGACCTGCTCCTCCGGCTCGGACCCGCCCTCCCCGGAGCCGGTGCAGGCACCGGTGAAGAGCAGGGCGGTCAGGGCGATCGGCAGCGCGCGGGAGCGCACGGGCATCCTCCGTCCGCCGGGCACGCCGGTGGCGCAGGGGCACGACGACGACGGCAGACCCAGCCCGGCCGACCCTACCGGGGGTCGGTGCTGGACACCGCCGCTCGCGGCCGGGAGCATCCCGGCCGAGATGAGCACGCGACAGTCGGGCCGGCCCGATCCCCGACCGGCCAGCCAGCGGGATGGGTCGGCGCCGTCGCCGGCAGCAGGCTCGACGGCATGAGCACCGCCGTCCTCCCGCCGATGACCACCACCGCGCCCGCGCCCCACCCCGGCCTCCGCGCCCGCGTGCGCCGGCTGGGCGTCGACAGCGGCTACGTCCTGGTCGGTTTCCCCGTCGCGATCGCCGCCTTCGTGGTGGTCATCACCGGCCTGGCCGTCGGCGCCGGGCTGCTGGTGATCTGGGCGGGCGTCGCCGTCCTGGCCGGCACGCTCCTGGCCGCCCGCGGGTTCGCCGCGCTGGAGCGCGCCCAGCTGCCCGCCGTGCTCGGCCGCCCGGTGCCGGTCCCGGCCTACCGCGCCGGGGAGGGCGGTGTGATCCGGCGGACGGTCACCCCGCTGCGCGACCCGCAGACCTGGCTCGACGCGCTGCACGCGGTGCTCCGGCTGCCCGTCGCCGTCCTCTCCTTCGTCGTCGCGGTCACGTTCTGGGCCGGCGCGCTGGGCGGCCTCACCTACGGCGCCTGGGACTGGGCGCTGCCCGACGCCTCGGGGGACCCGGACAACACCGACCTGCTCGAGCTGCTCGGCCTGCAGAGCTCGGCCGGGAGCCGCATCGCGCTCTACACCGGGATCGGGGTCGCCTTCGCCGCCGCCCTGCCGTTCGCCGTCCGTGGCGTCGCGCTGCTGCAGGCGTCCCTCGGACGCGTCCTGCTCACCTCCCGGGCGGCCACCCAGGCCGAGCTTGGCCGGCTGTCCCAGGGCCGGGACGCCGCGGTCGCCGCCGAGGCCGTGGCACTGCGCCGGCTCGAGCGCGACATCCACGACGGCCCCCAGCAGCAGCTGGTGCGGCTGAACATGGACCTCGCCCGTGCCCAGCGGACGATGGAGCGCGACCCCGAGGCCGCCCGCGCGGCACTGGGCGAGGCGGCCGGCCTGGCCCGGGAGACCCTCGAGGACCTCCGCGCCCTCTCCCGTGGCATCGCGCCGCCCGTGCTGGCCGACCGGGGGCTGGCCGCGGCGCTGGCCGCCGTCGCCGCCCGGTCCCCCGTCCCGGTGGACCTCGCGGTCGACCTGCCGGGCGAGCGGCTCGCGCCGGTCACCGAGAACACCGCCTACTTCGTCGTCAGCGAGGCGCTGGCCAACGCCGCCAAGCACAGCGACGCCACCACCTGCCGGGTCGAGGTGACCTGCACCGGCGACCGGCTGCGGGTGGTCGTCGAGGACGACGGCGTCGGTGGCGCGGTGCTCGCGCCCGGGCACGGCCTGGCCGGCCTGGCCGACCGGCTGCAGGCGGTCGACGGCACGCTCGCCGTGGACAGCCCGCGCGGCGGCCCGACCCGGATGACCGCGGAGCTGCCGTGCGCGTCGTGATCGCCGACGACTCGGTGCTGCTCCGGGAGGGCCTGGTCCGCCTGCTCGAGGAGGCCGGCACGGAGGTGGTCGCCGCGGTCGGCGACGGCCCCTCGCTGGTCCGGGCGGTGCGCGAGCACCGCCCGGACGTCGCCGTCGTCGACGTCCGGATGCCGCCGACGCACACCGACGAGGGCCTGCGGGCCGCGGTCGAGGCGCGCCGGGAGGCACCCGGGACGGCGGTGCTCGTGCTGTCCCAGTACGTGGAGGTGGCCTACGCCGACGAGCTGCTCGCCGACGGTGCCGGCGGGGTGGGCTACCTGCTCAAGGACCGGGTGGCCGACGTGGACACCTTCCTCGAGGCGCTGGAGGACGTCGTCGGCGGTGGCACCGTGCTGGACCCGCAGGTGGTGGCCCAGCTGTTCGCCCGCCGGCGGGCCGACGACCCGGTGCGCCGGCTCACCCCGCGGGAGCGGGAGGTGCTGGGGCTGATCGCGGAGGGCCACTCCAACGGCGCGATCGCCCGGGCCCTCGTCGTCACGCCGGGAGCGGTGGAGAAGCACACCCAGCACATCTTCGCCAAGCTCGGCCTCGCCCAGGACGAGGACCAGCACCGCCGCGTGATGGCCACCCTCGCCTACCTGCGGGGCTGAGTCATTCCCGGCCCAGCGCCCGCTCGACGTTGCTGACCATCCGGCGGAGCACGAGGATCGTCCGCTCGTACTCCGGCCGGGACAGCCCGTCGGCGACGTGCCGGCGGACGCGGTCCACGGCCCGGGCGACGCGGTCGTGCGCCGCTGCGCCGTCCGGGGTGAGCCCGGCGCGATCGGCGACCGGGCGGCCGACCCAGCCGCGGGCGACCAGGTCGGTGAGCACGGCGTCGGCGTCGCCGGGGGCGTCGGGCAGCGCCGCCCGGACCGCGGCCTCGTCGGCCGGCCCGGCGGCCAGCGCGTGCAGCAGCTGCCAGTGCCGGCGGGTCAGGCCCTCGCCGGTGACGACGGCGTCGACGGCCTCCTCGAGCAACGCGTCGAGCCGCTTGACCCACCAGGCGATGGGCCGTTCCTCCACCATGCGGGAATCCTGGCAGCGTCCCGGCTCCCGGCAACTCGATCGCGTCCCGTCGCACCCGACCGGTAGACAGATGCCGTGCCCGATCTCCGCGACCAGCTGCGCCCCATCACCCCCGACGAGTGGCCGCGCTTCTCGCGCGCCATGGTCACCGTCTTCGGCGACGACGCCACCGGCCCGTGGTTCGGGTCCCCGCCCGCGGTCGCCGAGCTGGACCGCTCCCTCGCCCTGTTCGACGGGGACCGGGTGGCGGCGACCTCCGGCGTCTACAGCTTCCGGATGAGCGTGCCGGGCGGGGCGCCCGTGCCCTGCGCGGGCATCACGTGGATCACCGTGTCCCCCACGCACCGCCGGCAGGGCGTGCTGACGGCGATCATGCGGCGGCAGCTCGACGCGATCCACGAGGCGGGCCGCGAGCCCGTCGCCGCCCTGTGGGCCGCCGAGGCGTCGATCTACGGCCGGTTCGGCTACGCCACCGCCTCCTGGAAGGGCGGGTGGACCGGCCGCACCGAGCGGCTGCGGATCCGCCCCGACGTCGACCTCGGCACCGGCACCGTGCGGCTGGTCGACCTCGAGGAGTTCCGGCCGGCCGCCGAGGGCGTGTACGAGACGGTGCGGCGGTTCGTCCCCGGCAACCTGGCCCGTACCGGTGACTGGTGGGACCGGGTGCTGCGCGACGAGCCGGACCAGCGCAGGGGCGCCACGGCCCGCCAGCACGTGCTGCACGTCGAGGCCGACGGCACGCCGACCGGCTACGCCACCTACCGGCTGAAGTCCGCCTGGACCGACGGGGCCGAGCCCGACGGGAAGCTGATCGCCGGTGAGGTGCGCGCCATGACGACGGCGGGCTACGCGTCCCTGTGGCGGTACCTGTTCTCGCACGACCTGGTGCGCACCGTCGAGGCGCCGCAGCAGCCCTACGACGACCCGATCCGGCACCAGCTGGTCGACCTGCGCGCGCTGCGCGCCCGCCCCGTCGACGGGCTGTGGGTGCGGGTCGTCGACGTCGGTCCGGCGCTGTCGGCCCGCCGCTACCCCGCGCCGATCGACCTGGTGCTGGAGGTCGAGGACCCGTTCTGCCCGTGGAACAGCGGCCGCTGGCACCTGTGGGGGCATCCGGCCGGCGCGTTCTGCGACCGCACCGACCGCGACCCCGACATCGCCCTGGGCATCGAGGAGCTCTCCGCCGTCTACCTGGGCGGGGTCTCGATGGCCGCGCTGCAGCAGGCCGGGCGGGTGCGCGAGATCAGCCCCGGCGCGGTGACGCTGGCGTCCACGGCGTTCGGCTGGCCGGTGGCCCCCTGGTGCCCGGACGACTTCTGACATGACCGCCGCCTGGGACGACGCGCGCCGGGCCTTCGCCGACGCGGCGCAGTGGTTCGTCGCCACGGCCGGGCTCGTCGGTGACCGGTGGGACCAGCCGGGGCTGGGTGAGTGGGACGTGCGCGCCCTGGTCGGTCACACCAGCCGGTCGCTGCTCACCGTCGAGGCCTACCTCGGCCGTCCGGCACCCGCCGTGGAGATCGGCTCGGCGGTGGAGTACGTCCGCGCCACGAGCGCGATGGCCGCCGGTGCGGCCGTCGCCGAGCGCGGGACCGCGGCCGGGGCCGCGCTCGGCGACGACCCGGCGGACGCGGTGGCCGGGATCGCCCGGCGCGTGCTCGCCCTCGTGGGGACGACGGACGGCAGCGAGCCGGTGACGACGATCGCCGGCGGCATGCGGCTGGCCGACTACCTGCCGACGCGGACGTTCGAGCTGGCCGAGCACACCGCCGACCTCGCGAGCGCGCTCGGCCTGCCCCCGGAGGTCCCGCCGACGGCCGCCGCCGAGGCCCTGCGCCTGGTCGCCGACCTCGCCGTCGCGGGCGGCCGCGCCGGTCCGCTGCTGCTGGCCGCGACCGGCCGGCCGGGGCTGCCTGCGGGGTTCTCGGTGCTCTGATGAAGGACCCCGCTGCCCCCCACGCCTCGCTCCGCTCGGCGCGGGCCCCTGCAGCGGGGCCGTTCCATCAGGTCACGTGGTCGGCTGACCGCCGGCGGGACGGTGGCGGTCGCGCTCGTAGTCGCTGATCAGGCCGATCCGGCGGACGTGCCGCTCGTCGCCGCTGAAGTCGGTGCGCAGGAACTCCAGCACCAGGTCCGCCGCCTCCTCGGGGCTGTGCTGGCGCGCCCCGATGGAGACGACGTTCGCGTCGTTGTGCTGGCGGGCCAGCTGCGCGGTCGCGGTGTTCCAGACCAGCGCGGCGCGCACCCCGGGCACCTTGTTGGCCGCGATCTGCTCGCCGTTCCCCGACCCCCCGATGACGACGCCGAGGCTCCCCGGCTCGGTCACCGTCCGCTCCCCCACCTCGAAGCAGAACGGCGGGTAGTCGTCCTGGGCGTCGTAGCTGAACGCACCGCAGTCGACCGGCTCGTGGCCGGCGTCGGCGAGCACCCGCTTCAGGTGCTCCTTGAACTCGAGCCCGGCGTGGTCGGTACCGATGAAGACGCGCACGGAACCGAGTCTGTCAGGCTCGGGCCGTGGCGGTGCTGGGGGTCGACGGCTGGCGCGGACGCTGGGCGGGGGCACTGCTGGACGGCCGGACGGTGCGGCTGATGGCCCTGGACGACGTCCCCGCCGTGCTCGCCGTCCCCGATGTGGAGCTGATCGCCATCGACATGCCGATCGGGCTGTCGGAGACCGGTGCCCGCGCCTGCGACGTCGCGGCGCGCCGGCTGATGGGGCCGCTCGGTAGCTCGATCTTCCCGGCACCGGTGCGCGCCGTGCTCGCCACCGACGACTACGCCGAGGCCCGACGGATCTCGCGGGCCTGCACCGACCCACCCCGCGCGCCGTCCGCCCAGGCGTTCCAGCTGGTGAAGGGCATCCGTGCGCTGGACGACGCGCTGGGCGATCCGCCGACCGACCGGGTGGTCGAGGTGCACCCCGAGCTGGCCTTCCGCGCCCTCTCGGACGACGTCCGCGACCGGAAGGGCAGCGCCCGCGGGACGGTGCAGCGGCTGCGTGCGCTGCGCGCGATCATGGACGTCGAGGAAGCCCTGGCCGGCGCCCCGGCGGGCGTGCCGGTGATCGACGCGCTGGACGCGTGTGCCGCCGCGTGGTCGGCCGCCCGCCTGGCCCGCGACGAGGGCGAGTGCGTCGGCGACGGCGCCGTCGACGGCCGGGGCCGCCCGATGCGCATCTGCTGGTAGCGGTGAGCCGGCACGCATCCGGCTTCCGGGCCGCCTCCTGGTGCGCTCGGTGGGCCCGTCCAGCCGCGCGGCACGACGTGGAGCCGCGTCAGGGCGCGGCTGGACGTCGGCCGGCGCGGCTCCACCCTCGACGGGAAGCCCTCCGCGGGCCTCGACGAGGCAGGTCCTCCCCGGTCGTTCACCGCATCCCGCGGACCGGCGTCAGGAGCCGGTGAGCCGGCGCACCACCGACAGCGGCAGGACGCGGAGCAGCGCGGCGATCGGCGTCCACGGCCATCCCGGCACGTAGGCCTTCACCGGCTCGCGCTCGATCGCCGCCGTCAGCGCGTCGACGCCCTCGTCCAGCTCCACGGTGAACGGGCCCCGACGGCCGACGTTGATGTCGGTCGCGATGTAGCCGGGCAGGATCGTGGTCACCACGATGCCGCTGCCCCAGACGTCGGAGCGGATGCCCTCCGCGAGGGCGTTCACCGCGGCCTTGCTGGCCCCGTACGCGGTCCGGGTGCCCGGCATGCCGCGGACGGAGGCCACCGAGGAGATCAGCACCAGGTGGCCGGCGCCCTGCGCGCGGAAGACCTCCATGGCGGCCTCGCACTGGGCGTGCGCGCCGAGGACGTTGGTGTGCAGGACGGCGCGGTTGGCCTCGGGCTTGCCGCCGCCGATGGACGCGCCCTTGCCGATGCCGGCGTTGACGACGAACCGGTCGAGCCCGCCGAGCCGCCCGACCAGCTCGGGGACGACGGTGGCGACCGATGCGGGGTCGTCGACGTCCATGGCCGCGACCTCGACTCGGATGCCGGGGTGCGCGGCGAGCAGTTCCTGCCTGAGCGACTCGAGCCGCTCCGTGCGGCGGGCGGCGAGCGCCAGGTCGCGGCCCATGGCGGCGAAACGGCGGGCCATGCCCTCGCCGAGGCCGGAGCTGGCGCCGGTGATCAGGATGCGCTGACGGGCGGGGTTCGACACCGCGACAGCATGCCGCACGCGGTGCGGGCGCCGGGCACGGACGCCGGAGCTGCCGGGCGGACCCCGGGTGACCGGGCGGTCGCGGCCCAGCAGCACGCGCCGGGGCCGGTGGACCGGCCGTGTCACGGAGGCGCCCGCCGCGGCGTCTCCATGGCTAGCGTCCCGCGCGATCAGGCCGAGCCCGGCCGGCGTCGCCCGGGCCGCCTCCTCGACCCGCACGGGGCCGGCTTCCTCGGAGGACATCCATGACCAGCGACCGCCCGCACATCCCCGATCCACGGCTCCCCGCGGACCAGCCGCCGCCCGTCGCACCCGCGGTGGAGCGCCGCACGGGTCCCGGCGGACGCCCGCTGTGGGTGGCCCTCGTCCTGATCAGCACCGTGCAGCTCATGGTGGTGCTCGACGGGTCGGTGGTGAACATCGCGCTCCCCCGCATCCAGGAGCAGCTGGCCATCCCCGACGCCGACCTCACCTGGGTGGTCACCGCCTACGCCATCGCCTTCGGCGGGTTGCTGCTGCTCGGCGGCCGGCTGGGCGACATCGTGGGCCGGCGGAGGGTCTTCTTCGCCGGCGTCCTGGTGTTCGCCGTGGGCTCGCTGCTGGCGGGGCTGGCCCAGGAGCAGTGGCAGCTGCTCGCGGCCCGCGCCCTGCAGGGCGCGGGTGCCGCGGCCGCCTCTCCCACCGCGCTGGCGCTGATCACCACGACCTTCCCGGCCGGCCCGCCCCGGAACCGGGCCTTCGCCGTCTACGCGGCCATGTCCGGCGCCGGTGCGGCCGTCGGGCTCATCCTCGGCGGCGCGCTCACCGAGGCGTCCTGGCGCTGGACGATGCTGATCAACGTGCCGATCGGGCTCGCCGTCGCGGTGCTCGCCCCCCGGTACCTGGCCGAGTCCGAGCCCCAGCCGGGCCGCTGGGACCTGCCCGGAGCGCTGACGGCGACCCTCGGGCTGGCCGCCGTCGTCTACGGCTTCAACCGCAAGGCCCAGACCGATCTCGACACGGGGCTGCCCCAGGAGTGGTCGGACACCCTGGTGTACGGCCCGATCGTCGCGGGCCTCGTGCTGCTGGTGGCCTTCTTCGTGGTCGAGGCCCGGTCCCCGCACGCGCTGCTGCCGATGCGGGTGATCGCGGACCGCACGCGGGCGGTGAGCTTCGCGGTCATGCTCGTCATCGGTGCCGCGATCTTCTCGATGTTCCTGTTCGTCTCGCTGTTCGTGCAGCAGGTGCTCGGCTACAGCCCGCTGGAGGCCGGCATCGCGTTCCTGCCGTTCACCGTCGGCATCGTCGGCGCCGCGCAGCTCGCCTCGGCGCTGGCCTCCCGGGTGGACCCCCGTTGGATCGCCGGCGCCGGCGGGGCGCTGTCGGTCCTGGCGATGTGGGGCTACAGCCGGATGGACGTGGGCGCCGGCTACGTCGGCGACCTGCTGCCGTGGATCGTCGTCCAGGCGGCCGGGATGGGCCTGCTGTTCGTGCCGCTCACCCTCACGGCGGTCAGCCGGGTCGACCCCGGCGACGCCGGCGTGGGATCGGCGGTGCTCAACACGGTGCAGCAGGTGGGCGGCGCCATCGGGATCGCCGTCCTGGGCACCGTGTTCGCGAACGGGATCAGCCGGCGCACCGCCGAGCTGGCTGCCGGCGGGGCCGAGCCCGGCCCGGCGACCGCCCTCGAGGCGCAGGCGTTCGGCACGTCGGAGGCCTTCGGCGTGGCCATCTGGATGATGACCGCCGTCACCGTGGTGATCGTGGCGGGCCTGTCCATCCGGCACGAGGAGCTGGCCACCGACGTCACGCCGGGGGCCGCGCCCGTCCCCGGCGGGCCGCCGGAGACCCCGCTCACGGACGGCGGACCCGCCCCGCAGACCGATGTCGCCGGCAGCCGCGACTGAGGCCGCCGGCGGTTCTCAGCGGCGGGCGGTGAGCTCCAGGGCGTCGGCGGGCACGGAGTCCATGTCGGGACCGGAGAGCCGGGTGCGCTTGAGCTCCCAGAAGTCGGGGAGGTTGGCCAGCAGGACGGCGCCGTCGAAGGCCTTGCCGGCGTCCTCACCGGTCGGCACCCGGCTGATCACCGGTCCGAAGAAGGCGACGCCGTCGATGTGCATGACCGGCGTGCCGACGTCGTCGCCGACCGGGTCCATGCCCTCGTGGTGGCTCTTCTCGAGCGCCTGGTCGTACTCGGTCGACGTGGCCGCCTCCGCGAGGGACGCCGGCAGGCCGACCCGCTCGAGGGCCGGCGCGATGATCTCGTCGAGCTCCCGGCCCTCGTGGTGCCGGAGGGTGCCCATGGCCGTGTAGAGGTCGCCGAGCACCCCGTCGCCGTGCTGCTGGGCGGCGGCGACAGCGACACGCACCGGGCCCCAGGCCTGCTCCATCATCGTGCGGTAGTCCTCGGGGAGGTCCCGCCCGCGGTTGAGGACGGCGAGGGACATGACGTGCCAGTGCAGGTCGATGTCGCGCACCTTGGCGGCCTCGAGCACCCACCGGCTGGTGAGCCACGCCCACGGGCACAGCGGGTCGAACCAGAAGTCCACGCGGGCGGAGGTGGGCGCGCTCTGCACTGCTTCGGTCATCCTCGGTCTCCTCGACGATCGGGTGGGCAGCGGCCGTCGCCGCGCCTGCTGCACCTGCCAATGAGGATCGGCGGCGGCTTGTTCCCGCGTGGTGGAGGGCCGCGGGAACCGTCGTCCCGGCATGGGAAGCTCCCGGGGTGGCCGTACCGAACCTGACCCGCACCGATGCCGCTGCCCGCGCCGAGCTCCTCGCCGTGCAGAGCTACGACCTCTCGCTCGACGTCACCGACGGCGACGGGCATCCCGGCGAGCGCACGTTCCGCTCCGTGACGACGGTGGAGTTCACCGCCGCCCGGGCCGGCGCGGACACGTTCATCGACCTGGTCGCCGACACCGTGCACTCGGCGACGCTCAACGGCGTCGAGCTCGACGTCAGCACCTACACCGAGGCCGGTGGCCTGCCGCTGACCGGGCTGGCCGAGCAGAACACCCTGGTGGTCACCGCCGACTGCCGGTACTCCAACTCCGGCGAGGGGCTGCACCGCTTCGCCGACCCCGAGGACGGGCAGGTCTACCTCTACACCCAGTTCGAGCCGGCCGACGCCAAGCGGATGTTCGCCTGCTTCGACCAGCCCGACCTCAAGGCCACGTTCACGCTGCACGTCGTCGCACCGTTCGACTGGCAGGTCGTCTCCAACACCGGCGGGCGCACGATCGAGGCCGGCCCGGCCGGCTCCCAGCTGGCGCACTTCGAGCCCACCAAGCGCATCTCCACCTACCTCGTGGCCCTGATCGCCGGCCCCTACGCCAAGGTTACCGACTCCCACGAGGGCATCCCGCTGGGGCTGTACTGCCGCGCGTCCCTGGCGAAGTACCTCGACCCGGACGAGCTGTTCCGCATCACCAAGCAGGGCTTCGACTTCTACCACCGGGTGTTCGACTACCCGTACCCGTTCGACAAGTACGACCAGCTCTTCGTGCCCGAGTTCAACGCCGGCGCGATGGAGAACGCCGGGGCGGTGACGTTCCTGGAGGACTACGTCTTCCGGTCGAAGGCCACCCGCGCCAAGTACGAGCGGCGCGCGGAGACGATCCTGCACGAGCTGGGCCACATGTGGTTCGGCGACCTGGTGACCATGCGCTGGTGGGACGACCTCTGGCTCAACGAGTCCTTCGCGACCTACATCAGCACGCTCTGCCAGGCCGAGGCCACCGAGTACACGACGGCCTGGACGACCTTCGCCAACACCGAGAAGGCGTGGGCCTACGCGCAGGACCAGCTGCCCTCCACCCACCCGATCGCCGCCGACATCCCCGACGTCGCGGCGGTCGAGGTCAACTTCGACGGCATCACCTACGCCAAGGGCGCCTCGGTGCTCAAGCAGCTGGTGGCCTACGTCGGCCGGGAGGAGTTCCTCGCCGGGGTGCGCCGGTACTTCCGCACCCACGAGTTCGGCAACACCACGCTGGCCGACCTGCTGGCTCCGCTGGAGGAGAGCTCGGGCCGCGACCTGGGCGAGTGGGTGGAGCAGTGGCTGCGGACCAGCCAGGTGAACACGCTGCGGCCGGTGTTCGAGCTGACCGACGACGGCCGGTACGCGAGCTTCGCGATCGAGCAGACGGCGGTCGCCGAGCACCCGGTGCTGCGCAACCACCGGCTGGCCGTCGGCCTCTACAGCGAGAACCCGGAGGGGCTGACCCGCACCGACCGGGTGGAGCTGGACGTCGCCGGGGCCCGCACCGAGGTGGCCGAGCTGGTGGGCCACCCGGCCGCCGACCTGGTGCTGGTCAACGACGACGACCTCACCTACGCCAAGCTGCGGCTGGACGAGCGCTCGCTGCGCACCCTGCGCGCCCGGATCGGCGCCATGCCCGACCCGCTGGCCCGGGCGCTGTGCTGGTCGGCCGCCTGGGACATGACCCGGGACGCCGAGCTGCCGGCGCGCGACTGGGTGCAGCTGGTGCTCGCCGGGGTCGACGCCGAGACCGAGACCAGCGTCGTGCAGGCACTGCTGGGGCGGGTGCAGACCGCCCTGAGCTCCTACGCCGACCCCACCTGGGCGCCGACGGGGTGGGCGGCACTGGCCGACCACGCCCTGGGCGCGCTGCGGGCGGCACCGGCCGGCAGCGACACCCAGCTGCAGTGGTCCCGGACGCTGGCCAGCGCGGCCCGCACCGAGGAGCACGCGGCCGTGCTGCGCGGCCTGCTCGACGGGTCGCACACCGTCGAGGGCCTGCAGGTCGACGCCGACGCGCGGTGGGCGTTCCTGAGCGGGCTGGTCGCGATCGGCGCCGCCGGGGACGCCGAGATCGACGCCGAGGCCGAGCAGGACGCGACGGCGACCGGCGTCCGGCGGGCGGCGACCGCGCGGGCGCTGCGGCCGACGGCGGAGGCCAAGGAGGAGGCCTGGCAGCGGGCCTTCCACGACGAGCAGGTGCCCAACGCCGTGCACGAGGCGCTCCTGCAGGGCTTCTGGCACCCTGCCCAGCGGGAGCTCACGGCCGGCTACGTCGACCGGTACTTCGCCGAGATCGGTCCGATCTGGGCACGCCGGCCGGGCGAGATCGCGAAGAACGCGGTGCAGTACCTGTTCCCGCCCGTGGTCGAGCCCCGGACCATCGCCGCCGCCGACGCCTGGCTGGCCGACACCGAGCAGCCGGCCCCGCTCCGCCGGCTGGTCTCCGAGGGGCGGGACGGGATCGCCCGGGCGCTGCGGGCCCGGGAGAAGGACGCCGACGCGCACCTCTGAGCGGAGACGAGGCGCGTCGCGTTCCCCGGGGAACGCGGCGGCGTTCCCCGGGGAACGCGGCGACCTGGTCGGTCGGTGACCACCGCGGTGGACCGGTCGCGGGGGCCGGAGGCCCCCCGACCGGCGGAAGGACCCCGCTGCCCCCACCGCTCGCGAGCTCGCGGCCGGCCCCTGCAGCGGGGCCGTTCAGTGCCCGCGCAGGGAGATCAGCGCTGGCGCAAGGAGCTCAGCGCTGGCGCAAGGAGCTCAGTGCTGGCGCAAGGAGCTCAGTGCTGGCGCAAGGAGCTCAGTGCTGGCGCAAGGAGCTCAGTGCTGGCGCAAGGAGCTCAGTGCTGGCGCAGGGAGGCGGGGTGCCCGGCCTGGTCCGACAGCTGGCGGAGCCCGTTGATGATCCCCCCGACGAGGTCACCGGAGGCGAACGACGTCGTCATCGACAGGACGGCGAGCGCGCACGCCCGGTCGGGCAGCCGGCGCGCGGCACCCGCCCCGGTGACCACCTCGACCACCTTCTGCCCGGGCGACACCGCGAGCAGCACCGAGTCCGTCGGGTGGTGGCCGGAGCGGGCGTGCAGCTGCTCCGCGGTGGCGCGGGTGCGCTCGCCCAGGTCACCGATGTAGAGGGTGAACCGCAGCCCGGTCTCGCGGGAGGACATGGTCAGCGCCTCGTCCAGCCGCGCGAGCTCCTGGAAGGAGAAGATCTCGTCGAGCGCGCCACGCTCGGACTCGTCGGTCCGTGCGGGCGCCGTCCGGTTCGTGGCCGTGTCGTGCGACTCGGTCTCCACCGCGCTGGTCATGGTCGTCCTCCCAGGACAGTGGTCGTGGAGCAGGTCGTGGTCATCATCGCCGGTCCGTCGTCACCAGGTGCCGCGGGCGCCGCCGAGCGGCCCGGCGTCCACCGGCGGGTAGCCGGCACCGGCACCGGACGCGTGCGCACCGCCGCCGTGCCCATCGCCGCCGTGCGCCCCGGCGCTGCCCAGGTGCGCCACGGCGGTGCCGTGGGTGTCCACGTCCCGCTCCCCGGCCTGCTCCGGGTACATCGACGACCCGAGGGCCGCCGTGGAGCTGCCGCCCACCGCCGCGGGCCCGGCGGCCGGGGCCGGTCCGTGGCTGTCCGAGGCGCCGTTCGCCGGGTGCGGCTCATACCAGACCGGCGCGTGGTCCCACGGCTGGCCGGGCTTGTACCGCAGGCGCTTGCGCCCACCGCGCAGGGTGAGCAGCGCCAGCACCGCGATGATGGCCAGCGGGATGCCGGCGAGCACGAGAAGGACCTCGACGGTGTTCACGGACGACAACTTACCGGCAGGGACCGGCTTCAACCGCTCCACTCCCACTGCTCGGGGTGCCGGTGCGCCCACGGGCGGGCGGCCTCCAGCTGGGCCGACAGGGCGAGCAGGGTGACGTCGTCGGCCGGGCGCCCCACGAGCATGCTGCCGACCGGCAGACCGTCGCCGGTCCAGTGCAGCGGGATGCTGACGGCCGGCTGGCCGGTGACGTTGAAGAGGGCGGTGAAGGCGGCGTAGCGCTTCTGCCGCTCGAAGTCCTCGGCGCCGTTCCCGCCGGCGTCGAACCAGCCCAGCGGCCGTGGGGTCATGGTGCAGACCGGGGCCAGCAGCACGTCGTGGCCGGCGGTCGCCTGCAGGAACCGGCGGGCGAAGAGCCGCAGCGCCGTCATGGCCTCCATCGCCGCCCGGGCCGACATGGCCAGGCCGCGATCGCGCAGCTCGCGGGTGAGCGGGCGCAACTCCCCGACCCGGTCGGCCGGGACGGGCAGCAACGTCCCCGACAGCGCCCACACCTGCTCGAAGGACGGCAGCACCTCCGGCCCGAGGAGCCCGGTCGGCACGTCCACCACCTCGTGGCCCAGCTCGGTGAGCAGCGCCGAGGCCTCCTCGAACGCGGCGAGCACCTCCGGGTCCAGGACGACGCCGGGGATCGGGGACTCGAGGTAGCGGCCGATCCGCAGCCGGCCGGGCTCGCGGTCGGCGGCGGCCAGGAAGGTCT
Source organism: Blastococcus tunisiensis (assembly GCF_900112815.1). Lineage (GTDB taxonomy): Bacteria > Actinomycetota > Actinomycetes > Mycobacteriales > Geodermatophilaceae > Blastococcus_B > Blastococcus_B tunisiensis. The sequence continues at coordinate 78,740 of NZ_FOND01000003.1, read as the reverse complement.
CCCCGGCCGGCAGCGGGGCCGCCCACGCGGCGTCACCGAGCACGGGGCCGGCCATGGCGTCGAGCATCGCCGCGGCGTCGCGGACGGTGCGGGCGAGCGGCCCGTTGGTGCCCAGCCCCGTCACGTCGCTGCCGAACGGGGCGTTGCTGACCCGCCCGCGGCTCGGCTTGATCCCGTAGACGCCGTTGATCGACGCCGGGATGCGGATCGATCCACCTCCGTCGCTCCCCTGGGCGAAGGGCAGCATCCCGGCGGCGACGGCCACGGCCGCGCCGCCGCTGGAGCCACCGGCGAGCCGGGTGGGGTCCCACGGGCAGCGCGCTGGCCCGGCCAGGGCGTTGTCGGTGTAGCAGGGGAACCCGAACTCGGGGGTGTTGGTCTTGCCCAGGCTGATCGTCCCGGCGGCGGCCAGCTTGGTGACGACGGCGTCGTCGGTCGTCGGCACGAAGTCGGCCATCACGGTCGCGCCGAACGTCGTCCGGACGCCGGCGGTGTTGTTCAGGTCCTTGATCGCCGTCGGGACGCCGAGCAGCGGCGGCAGGTCACCACCCCGCCGGACCAGCGCCTCCGCCCGGCGGGCCGCCGCCAGCGCCTGCTCCGGCGTGACGGTGAGGAACGCGCCGAGCCCGGCGTCGAGCGCCTCGATGCGGTCGAGGGCGTGCCGCACCAGCTCGGTGGGGCTGATCTCCTTCGCGCGAACGGCCGCGGCCTGCTCGAGCGCGGTGCGGTCGTGCAGCTCGGTCACGGGCGGGACGCTAGCTCCGCCGTCCGGTCAGTCCGCATCGGGTGCGCCGATCGGGTTGCCCGCCGGCCAGTCCCCCGCCGCCACCACCGCGCGGCGCACGGGTGCCAGCAGCTCGGCGAGGCGGTCGCACCCGGCGTCGCCCAGCGCCAGCCACGGGCCGAGCGCCAGCCGGTCGGTGTCGGCCTCGATGGCGGCCACCGTCGCCAGCCCCTCCGCGGTCAGCTCCTCCTCTGCCAGCCACCCCCGCTCGACGAGCCGGACGACCGCGTCGTCCCAGGCGGCGTCGTCCCAGCCGCGGGCCCGCATCAGCCACTCCCGGTCCGACCGCCCGGCGGCCGCGGCGAGGACGTGCGCGGTGACGCCGTCGACCTCCCGCTGCACCAGCGCGACGGTGTGGCCGTCCCCGCGGTGCTCGCGCAGCGTGGTGAGCGCCTGCCACAGCCGCAGGTGCGGCTGGTCGGGGACCTCGACGGCGGTGTTGGCTGCGGCGAGCGGACGCCCGGGGAGGTCGACGGCCGCCGCTGCCGCGGCGGCCAGCTCGCTCGCCTCGACCGTCTCCTCGACCTTGATCCACTCCTCGCCGAACACCCGCCGGACCGCCGCGTCGACCCCGATGACCCGGGCATCGAGTGCGGCGGCCGGCGTCACCTCCGCCCAGATCGACGGCACCCGGCGCGCCACGAAGTCCGGCGCGAAGTTGTGGAAGACGGCCGTCACGAGCTGCGGGCCGACGGCACCCAGCGGGGCGGCGCGCTGGGCGAAGTAGCCGTTCCAGAAGCCGCGCAGCCCCACCTGCCCGGCGGCGTCACGGCACTCCTGCGCGAAGTAGGTCAGCGCGTGGAACGGCTCCGCCAGCGCCCACAGCCGGCGGGCGGTCCCCGGTGACGTCATCGGCCCTCTCTCATGCGCTGACGCTCTCGGGGACGCCCAGCCAGTCGCGCCAGCGCGGATCGACGGTCCGGGTGCCCAGCAGCCGCCAGGCCGCCCCGCTCGGGGTGCGGGGCGGGTGCGGCAGCGCCCACCCCATCTCGGCCAGGGACCGGTCGGCCTTCGTGTGGTTGCACCGGCGGCAGGCGGCGACGACGTTGTCCCAGGTGTGCGTGCCGCCGCGGCTGCGCGGCACGACGTGGTCGATGCTCGTGGCCGACCCGCCGCAGTAGACGCAGACCTGCCCGTCGCGGGTGAAGACCGCCCGGCGGGACAGCGGCACCGAGGCCGGGTAGGGCACCCGGACGTATCGGGTCAGCCGGACGACGACGGGGACCGGGAGGCTGACCCGTTCGGCGTGCACCACGTCCGCCGCGGAGTCGACCGGCTCGGCCTTCTCGGCGAGCACGAGCACGATGGCCCGCCGGCTGGACACGACGCAGAGCGGCTCGTAGGTCGCGTTGAGCAGCAGCGTGGCGCCGGCGGTACCCGGCGAGGGCACAGGATGGATCGACGGGACGGGGTCGCGGCGCGGGCCTGGATGACCCGCTCTCGACGACCCGGGCGCAGGACGCGGCACGGATCACCTCCGGACGCCCGGGACCGCCGGTGGCTCCGAGACCCGCGGGCTGCCCCATTCTGACCTGAGATCGGCCGATCGGCGCTGCCTGATTTCCGCGGATCCCGGGCCGGGGTGCCCGGGCGGCCTCTACCGTGGGTGCGATGCGCTACCCCGAGGCCACCCGGCTCGACCTCGTCGAGGACCTGCACGGACACCGCGTCGCCGACCCCTACCGCTGGCTCGAGGACGACGCCGACCCGCGCACGCGGGCCTGGAGCGAGGCCCAGGACACCCTCGCCGGGGACCTGCTCGGCGGGCTGCCGATGCGCCCCGCGTTCACCGCGCACCTCGAGGCGCTGGTGCGCTCGGGCGCGGTGGGCCTCCCGGTGTGGCGGGGCGGCCGGGCCTTCTCCACCCGGCGCGACCCCGGTCAGGAGCACGCGGTGCTGCGGGTGCGAGAGCCCGACGGCACCGTGCGGGTGCTGGTCGACCCGATGGCGCTGGACCCGGAGGGGACGACGACGCTCGACGCCTGGTCGGCCTCCTGGGAGGGCGACCGGCTGGCCTACCAGCTGTCCACCGGCGGGGACGAGGAGTCCCGGCTGCACGTCCTGGACGTGGCCACCGGCGAGGTGATCGACGGCCCGATCGACCGGTGCCGCTACTCCCCCGTCGCCTGGCTGCCCGGCGGCGAGGAGCTGTTCTACGTCCGCCGGCTGGCCCCGGACCAGGTGCCGGCCGGGGAGGAGCAGTTCCACCGCCGCGTGTGGCGCCACCGGGTCGGCTCGCCGGCCGACGGCGACCAGCTGGTGCACGGCGAGGGCAGCGACCCCACGACCTACTTCGGCGTGCACACCAGCCGCGACGGCCGCTGGCTGGTCGTCTCGGGATCGGCCGGCACCGCACCCCGGGACGACGTCTGGCTCGCGGACCTCGCCGGGAGCGGTGAGCTGCGCGAGCTGCAGGTCGGGATCGACGCGCAGACCGCCGCCTGGGTCGCCCGCGACGGCCGGCTGTGGCTGATGTCCGACCGGGGCACCCCGCGCTGGCGGCTCGCCGTGGCCGACCCGGCGGACCCGGCGACCTGGGCGCCGGAGGCGTGGCGGGACGTCGTCCCCGAGCTCCCGGACGCCGTGCTCTCCGACGTGGCGCTGGTCGACGGGCCGGACGGGTCGCTGCAGGTCCTCGCCGTGCACGCGGTCGACGCGACCGACCGGCTGTCGGTGTGGGCCGCGGACGGCTCGGGGCGGCTCGCCGACGTGCCGGGCCCGGGCGCCGGCAGCATCTCCGGGGTCAGCTCGCCGCCCGAGGGCGGCGGGACGGCCTGGGTCGGCTACACCGACTACGCGACCCCTCCGTCGGTGCTGCGCTGGGACGCCGGCTCCCCGACCGAGCTGCAGCCGTGGGAGCAGGCGGCGGTCGCCGGCGAGGTTCCGGAGCTGACGGTGGTGGAGACGCACGCGACGTCCGCCGACGGGACACCGGTCCACCTCTTCGTCCTGTCCGGTGCCGGCGCGCCCGACGTCCCGCGGCCGACGGTGCTCTACGGGTACGGGGGGTTCAACGTCCCGGTCACGCCCGCCTACAGCGCCCAGGCCCTCTCCTGGGTGGCCGCGGGCGGGGTGTGGGCCGTGGCGAACCTGCGCGGCGGCTCCGAGCACGGCGAGGAGTGGCACCGGGCCGGGATGCGCGAGCGCAAGCAGAACGTGTTCGACGACTTCGCCGCGGCCGGCGAGCACCTGGTCGCGCAGGGGTGGACCACGCACCGGCAGCTCGGGATCTTCGGCGGCTCCAACGGCGGACTGCTGGTCGGCGCCACCCTGACCCAGCGCCCCGGGCTGGCGGCGGCCGTCGTCTGCAGCGCGCCGCTGCTGGACATGGTCCGGTACGAGCTCTTCGGGCTGGGCCGGACCTGGAACGACGAGTACGGCACGGCGCAGGACCCCACCGAGCTCGGCTGGCTGCTGGGCTACTCGCCGTACCACGCGGTCCTGGAGGGGGCGGCGTACCCGGCGACGCTGATCACGACCTTCGAGTCCGACACCCGGGTGCACCCGCTGCACGGCCGGAAACTGGCCGCCGCCCTGCAGCACGCCACGTCCGCCGAGGCCCCGGTCGTGCTCCGCCGGGAGACGTCCGTGGGCCACGGTGCCCGGGCGGTGAGCCGCACCGTGGGCCTGGCCGCCGACCAGCTGGCGTTCCTGGCCGAGCACACGGGTCTGGCCCTTCGGTAGGACGCGACCCCCGCTTCGCTGACACGGACCCCGGCACCTGCAAGGATTTCCGGTGATGAGCCGATCACCAACAGTGCTGGCCGCGGACGACGGGTCCCCGGTCATGCCCGACTGCGCGGACTACTGGCTCTGCCAGAAGCTCTTCGACTGGTTCGGCCTGGACTGGCTGGCCGAGAACGCCCGCGTCCTGGTGGCGACGCCCGCCCGCGTCCTGCTCATCGTCGTGCTCGCCGCGGTGGCCCGCGCGCTGGCCCACCGGGCGATCCGCCGCCTGACCGATCGCACGGCGACCGGCGCCATGCCGACGATCCTGCGGCCGCTGCGCAACCGGGTCGCACCGACGGACCTGGAGAAGCAGGCCGCCGAACGACGCACCCAGCGCGCGGAGGCGATCGGCTCGGTCCTGCGCAGCTTCGCCTCGATCGTGATCCTCGGCATCGCCGTGGTGCTCGTGCTCGGCGAGCTCGGGCTCAACCTCGCGCCGATCGTGGCCAGCGCCGGCGTCGTCGGGGTCGCGCTCGGCTTCGGCGCGCAGAACCTGATCAAGGACTTCATCGCCGGGATCGGGATCATCCTCGAGGACCAGTACGGCGTCGGGGACGTCGTCGACCTCGGGGAGGCCAGCGGCACCGTCGAGGCGGTGGGGCTGCGGATCACCCGGCTGCGCGACATCAACGGCGTGGTCTGGTACGTCCGCAACGGCGAGGTGCTGCGGGTGGGCAACAAGAGCCAGGGCTTCGCCCAGGTGATCGTCGACATGCCCGTCGCCCACGACACCGACCTGGAGCGCGCGCGGACGATCATGCAGGAGGTCGCCGACGCGATGTACGCCGAACCGGAGTGGGCCGCCGTCCTGCTGGCCGAGCCGGAGTCGCTGGGCGTCGAGCAGATCACCACCGAGGGCGTCTTCCTGCGGCTGATGGTCCGCTCCACCAACGCCGACCAGTGGCGCGTCGGGCGCGAGCTGCGGATGCGGCTCAAGGAGCGCTTCGTCGCCGAGGGCATCCGCACCCCCCTGCCGCTGCTGGCGGGGACCTCCGCGACGGGCGCCCGCTGACCGCCCCCGCGCCGGGGGGGCCGCCGCCTGCCGGCGAACCGCTGCGGCAGGCCACGTTCCGCGAGGTCTTCGCCGTCCGGGAGTTCCGGCCGCTGTTCGGGACGTTCCTGCTCTCCACCGCCGGCGACGAGCTGGCCCGCGTCGCCCTGACGGTGCTGGTCTACCAGCGCACGTCCTCACCGCTGCTGTCGGCGCTCACCTTCGCCCTCGGCTACCTGCCGTGGCTGCTCGGCGGGCCGCTGCTGTCCGCCTTCGCCGACCGGCTCCCCCGCCACCGGGTGCTCATCGTCACCGACGCCGGCCGGGCGGCGCTGCTGGCGTGCATGGCCATCCCGGGGATGCCGCTCCCGGCCATGCTCGCCCTCCTCTTCCTCGTCTCGCTGGGGTCGCCGCCGTTCGAGTCGGCGCGCTCCGCGCTCATGGCCGACGTCCTGGACGGCGACCGGTACGCCGTGGCGACGTCGCTCACCAACATCACCCTCCAGCTGGCCCAGGTGGTCGGCTTCCTGGTCGCCGGCGCCCTCGTCGCGGCGCTGAGCCCCTCCGCGGCGCTGCTCATCGACGCCGTCACGTTCGCGGTGTCGGCGGTCTGGCTGTGGGCCGGCCTGCACCCGCGCCCGGCGCCGGTGAGCGAGTCCGGGGACATCCGCCAGTCGCTGCTACGCGACACCGGCGACGGCCTGCGCCTGATCCGCCGCTCCCCCCGCCTGCTGGCGATCGTCGGCGTCCTGTGGGTGGGGACGCTGTTCGCCTACGCGGCCGAGGGGGTCGCCGCGCCGTGGGCCGACGAGCTGGGGCAGAACGCCACGGGGCTCGGCGTGCTCCTGGCCGCCAACCCACTCGGCGTCGCCCTCGGCGGGCTGGTGATCGCCCGCCTGGTCGGGCCGGAGCGGCGGGAACGGCTCGTGGTGCCGCTCGTCGTGCTCTCCCTCGTGCCGGTCCTCGCCGCCGGCGTCGTCGGCCTCGTGCTCGGGGCCGGCAGCCTGCCCTTCGGGCTCGTGGTGGGGCTGCTGTTCGTGTCCGGCATCGGCGCCGCGTGGCTGATCCCGCTCAACGTCTCCTTCGTCCAGGCCGTGCCGGCCTCCTTCCGGGGCCGGGCATTCGGGGTGGCGGTGAGCGGCCTCTACGGCGTGCAGGGCCTGGGAGCACTGGGTGCCGGGCTCGCGGCCGAAGGGGTGTCGGCCAGCGGTGCGGTCGCCCTGTCCGGAGCCGTCGGCCTGGTCGCCGTCGCCCCGGTGCTCGTCGCGTTCCGCCGCACCCGGGGCGCCGTGGCGGCGTCGGCGGCCGGTGAGGGACGATCGGGGGCATGAGCGAGTCGAGCAGGTCCCTGCCCTCGGCGCGCACCTTCTACGACGAGGTCGGCGGCAGCGCGACCTTCACGAAGCTGGTCGCCTCCTTCTACGCGGCCGTGCGCACCGACCCGGTGCTGGCGCCGCTGTACCCCCAGGACGACTGGGAGGGCGCCGAGGTCCGGCTGCGCGCCTTCCTGGAGCAGTACTGGGGCGGGCCCACCACCTACTCCCAGCAGCGCGGCCACCCCCGGCTGCGCATGCGGCACGCGCCCTTCGCGATCGGCCCGGCCGAGCGGGACGCGTGGCTGACCCACATGCGCGACGCCGTCGACTCCCTCGGCCTGACCGCCGAGCAGGACGCGACGCTCTGGGGTTACCTGGAGATGGCCGCGCGCAGCATGCAGAACCGGTTCCCCGACGACGCGGCCGGCGACCTCACCCCCTGAAGACGACCCCGTCCTCCCACCCTCCGCATGCTCGCGACGGTGCCCTGGACGGGGCCGGACCACGTCATGACCTACCGAGGAGACCCGTGACCGCGGCTGCTGGACCCCCTGCCCCCGAGTGGTGGCGCGACGCCGTCTTCTACCAGGTCTACGTGCGCAGCTTCGCCGACGGCAACGGGGACGGGGTCGGCGACCTGATCGGCGTCCGGTCCCGCCTGCCCTACCTGGCCGAGCTGGGCGTGGACGCCCTCTGGATCACGCCGTTCTACCCCTCGCCCATGGCCGACCACGGGTACGACGTGGCCGATCCGCGCGACGTGGAGCCGGTGTTCGGCGACCTCGCCGGGTTCGACGCCCTCCTCACCGACGCCCACGCCCTGGGGCTGCGGGTGACCATCGACCTGGTGCCCAACCACAGCTCGCACGACCACGAGTGGTTCCGGGCGGCGCTGGCCGCCGGCCCCGGGTCCCCGGAACGGGCCCGCTACCTGTTCCGCGACGGCCGGGGCCCGGACGGCGCCGAGCCGCCGAACAACTGGCCGTCGGTCTTCGGCGGACCGGCGTGGACCCGCGTGCCCGACGGCCAGTGGTACCTGCACATCTTCGCGCCGGAGCAGCCGGACCTGAACTTCGCGAACCCGGAGGTCGTGGCCGACCTCGAGGAGACCATGCGGTTCTGGCTGGACCGGGGCGTCGACGGCTTCCGGATCGACGTCGCGCACGGGATGGCCAAGCCCGAGGGTCTGCCGGACATGGTGCCGATGGACGACACCGGGCTGCTCGCCGACCACGGCCCCGGCGACCACCGCTTCGACCAGGACGGGGTGCACGTGGTGCACCGCCGCATCCGGACCGTCCTCGACCGGTACCCGGGCACGATGGCGGTCGGCGAGGTGTGGGTGTCCGACGACGTCCGGCTCGCCCAGTACCTCCGGGACGACGAGCTGCAGCTGGCCTTCAACTTCAAGCTGCTCACCGCGGAGTGGGACGCCGACGCGCTGCGGGCCGCGGTCGTCGACTCGCTCGCCGCCGTCGCCGGCACGCCCGCTCCGGCGTGCTGGGTGCTGTCCAACCACGACCGGCCCCGGCACGTCACCCGCTACGGCGGCGGCGAGCTGGGGCTGCGCCGGGCGCGGGCGGCCGCGCTGCTGCAGCTGGCCCTGCCGGGCGCGGCCTACCTGTACAACGGCGACGAGCTGGGGATGCCGGACGTCGACCTTCCCGACGCGGTGCTGCAGGACCCGATCTGGGAGCGGTCCGGCCGCACCGAGCGGGGCCGTGACGCCTGCCGGATCCCGGTGCCCTGGTCGGGCTCCGCGCCGCCGTACGGGTTCTCGTCGACACCCGGCACCTGGCTGCCCATGCCCGACGGCTGGGCCGGGCTCACCGCGGAGGCGCAGTCCGCCGACCCGGGTTCGATGCAGTCGCTGTACCGGACGGCGCTGGGGCTGCGGCGGGGGTCGGGGCTGTTCGAGGGCGACGGGCTGGAGTGGTTGCCGTCGCCCGACGGATGCCTCGCCTTCCGCCGTCCCGGGGGCCTCGCGTGCCTGGTGAACCTCTCGGCCGCGGCGGTGCCGCTGCCGGAGGGCGAGGTGCTGCTGGCGAGCGACGACGTGGCCGGCGGCACGCTGCCTCCTGACGCCGCGGTGTGGCTGCGGGCCTGATCCGCGACCTGCCCGACCGGCGGGGCGAGCGGTCGGGACGGTAGGGCAGACTCTCCGGTGATCAGCGGCGCCACCGGCGCCCACCAGCCGTTCCAGGAGGATCCGTGGCCACCGCCTCGATGCCCGCGCTGCCGTCGCGCCCGCTCGTTCTCGCTGACCTCGTCCCGGCCGTGCGTGCCCGGACCGCCGGCCTCGTGGCGCTCGGGGTGCTGTTCACCGCGCTGCTGGCGCAGGTAGCGGTGCCGGTGCCGGGCTCGCCGGTGCCGATCACCGGGCAGACGCTGGCGGTCGTGCTCACCGCGGCCGCTCTGGGCCCGGTCCGCGGGGTCGCGGTGCAGGTGGTCTACATCCTCGCCGCGCTGGTCGGGCTGCCGTTCTACTCCGAGGCCAGCGGCGGGGTCGACGTCGTCCTCGGTGCCACCGGCGGCTACGTCGTCGGCTTCATCCCGGCCGCCTTCCTGATCGGGCTGGCCGCCAAGCACGGCGCCGACCGCAACCCGCTGAAGGCCATCCCGCTGTTCATCGCCGGCCAGGCGGTCATCTTCGCGGTGGGCGTGCCGTGGCTGGCCGCGAGCGCCGCCATGTCGATGCCGCAGGCGCTCGACGCCGGCTTCTACCCGTTCATCCTCGGCGGCATCGTCAAGGCCGCCGTCGCCGCCGCCGTGCTCGGCACGGCGTGGAAGCTCGCCCGCCGCAGCTGACGTCCCGCCCGCTCCTCGGCCCCCTGGCGCTCCGGCGTCAGGGGGCCGCTGCGTTCCTGGCGGGTGCACGACGCCGCCGATCGCCGGGGAGACGCCGCTCCTCGCGCCGCCGGGCGCCCTGTTCCGCGCACACGGGCGGCGGCTCGGCCGCGCCTGCTCAGGCGTCGGGCTCGTCGGTGTAGCGCAGCAGGAACGCCTTCTCCTCGGGGGTGATCCGCCGCGGCCGCTCGAGGGCGAAGTCGAACGGGACGAGCACGGTGCTGCCGGTGACCGCCAGCCGCCCGTGGTCGAACAGCTCGTAGTGGCACCGGAACGAGGCGGCCCGGACGGTGGAGACCCACACCTGGATCTCCAGCGGGTCGGCGTCGTAGACCACCGAGTGCTTGTAGGCGATCTCGTGGGAGTGGACGACGAGCCCACGGCGCATGCCGGTCTTCTCGTCGTGGGTGGGGTGGTCGAAGAACAGGTTGACGCGGGCCATCTCGAAGTAGCCGAGGAAGGCCACGTTGTTGATGTGCTGGTAGGCGTCCATGTCCGACCAGCGCATCGGCACGTGCACCGTGTGTCTCACGCCGGCCACCCTGCCGTACCGCCGTCCGGGCGCGCACCCGGACCCCCGGACCGCCCTACCGTGAGCCGGTGGGCGAACCCTGGGCCGCGGACCTGGCGGGCGTGCTCGTCCTGCCGTCGGGGCGCCGGGTGCTGGGGCGGGGCCTGCGGGAGACGCCGCCGGGGCAGCTCCCCGAACACGGCCTCTACCTGCTGGGCCGCCGGCCACCGGTGACGGCGTGGGACCAGCGCTGGGTGCGCTGGCGGGACTTCGGCCTGCCCGCCGACCCGGCCGACCTCCGCGACGCGCTGCGCGCTGCCCTGGAGAGGTCGACGGGCGAGCGGGTGGAGATCGCCTGCCGCGGCGGGACGGGGCGCACCGGTACGGCGCTGGCCTGCCTGGCCGTGCTGGACGGCGTCCCGGCGGAGGAGGCGGTCACGTTCGTGCGTGGCCGCTACCGACCGCGGGCCGTGGAGACCCGGCGGCAGCGGGAGTTCGTGACGCGGTTCGCCAGGGCCTGAGACGACGTCGGCCGGCCGGAGCGGAACTCCGACCGGCCCTGGCCCCGTCCAGAGGCTCGCCGCGAGCCTGCGAGCGGTGAGGAGGACGGGGTCCTTCGTCAGTCGCGGGCGAGCTTGCGGTAGGTGGCGCGGTGCGGACGGGTCGCCTCCTGGCCGAGCCGCTCCACCTTGTTCTTCTCGTAGTCCTGGAAGTTGCCCTCGAACCAGAACCACTTCGAGTCGCCCTCGTAGGCGAGGATGTGCGTCGCCACGCGGTCGAGGAACCACCGGTCGTGGCTGACGACGACGGCGCAGCCGGGGAACTCCAGCAGTGCCCCCTCGAGGCTGGTGAGCGTCTCGGTGTCGAGGTCGTTGGTCGGTTCGTCGAGCAGCAGGAGGTTGCCGCCCTGCTTGAGGGTCAACGCGAGGTTGAGCCTGTTCCGCTCGCCACCGGACAGCACTCCCGCCGGCTTCTGCTGGTCCGGACCCTTGAAGCCGAACGCCGCGATGTAGGCGCGGGAGGGCATCTCGACGTTGCCGACCTTGATGTGGTCGAGGCCGTCGGAGACGACCTCCCACAGCGTCTTCTTCGGGTCGATCCCGCTGCGGTTCTGCTCGACGTAGGAGAGCTTGACCGTCTCGCCGACCTTGATCTCGCCGTCGTCGGCCTTCTCCTCGCCGACCAGCATCTTGAACAGCGTGGTCTTGCCGACGCCGTTGGGGCCGACGACGCCCACGATGCCGTTGCGCGGCAGGGTGAAGGAGAGGTCGTCGATCAGGACGCGGTCCCCGAAGCCCTTGGTCAGGTTCTTCGTCTCCACCACCACGCTGCCCAGCCGCGGGCCCGGCGGGATCTGGATCTCCTCGAAGTCCAGCTTGCGGAACTTGTCGGCCTCGGCGGCCATCTCCTCGTACCGGGCCAGCCGCGCCTTGCTCTTGGCCTGCCGCGCCTTGGCGCCCGAGCGCACCCACTCCAGCTCGTCCTTGAGCCGCTTGGCGCGCTTGGCGTCCTTGGCGCCCTCGACCTGCAGGCGGGCCGCCTTGGTCTCCAGGTAGGTGGAGTAGTTGCCCTCGTAGGGGTAGGCCCGGCCGCGGTCGAGCTCGAGGATCCACTGGGCCACGTTGTCCAGGAAGTACCGGTCGTGTGTCACGGCGACGACGGTGCCGGCGTACTTCTCCAGGTGCTGCTCCAGCCACGCCACGCTCTCGGCATCGAGGTGGTTGGTGGGCTCGTCGAGCAGCAGCAGGTCGGGCGCCTCGAGCAGCAGCCGGCACAGCGCGACGCGGCGACGCTCACCGCCGGAGAGCACCGTGACGTCGGCGTCGCCGGGCGGGCAGCGCAGCGCGTCCATCGCCTGCTCGATGCGGGCGTCGAGCTCCCAGCCGTCGGAGTTCTCGATGACCTCCATCAGCTCGCCCTGCTCGGCGAGCAGCGAGTCGAAGTCGGCGTCGGGCTCCCCCATCGCCGCGCTGACCTCCTCGAACCGGGTCAGCGCATCGCGGAGGGGCTTCACGGCCTCCTCCACGTTGCCGCGCACGTCGAGCTCCTCGTTGAGCGGCGGCTCCTGCAGCAGGATGCCGACCGTGGCCTCCGGGGCGAGCGTCGCCTCACCGTTCGAGGGCTGCTGCATGCCGGCCATGATCTGCAGCACCGTCGACTTGCCGGCGCCGTTGGGGCCGACGACGCCGATCTTGGCGCCGGGCAGGAACGACAGGGTGACGTTGTCGAGGATCACCTTGTCGCCGTGCGCCTTGCGCGCGCGGACCATCGTGTAGATGTACTGAGCCACTGGGCTTCGGAGCCTTCCGTCGTCGTGCGAGCGGGGGGCGGGGCCACCGTCGGGCGGCCCCACCCCGTACGTTCTCGCCTCCGATCCTCCCAGCCCGGGCAACTAGACGTGCGCGGGCTCCCGGGGGAGGTCGGCGGGGTTCCCCTCCTCCAACGTCGCACCCCCGTCCTCGTAGTCCCGTCCCGACAGGAGTGCTTCGGCGTCCGGGTAGCCCGTCCCGGTGGGATCGCCCGCCGTCGAGGACTGGCCGTCGGCACCGCTGTCCGCGCCGTCGCTGCCGCGTGCGGTCTTGTCCCGCGTGAAGAGGGACCGCCCCTTCTGCAGGTTCGGCCCGACGGCGAACGCCTTGATCCGCGGCTTGCTGCGGGTTCCGGTCTCGGACTCCCAGCTGTGCGTGCTCAGCGCCCCGTGCACGATGACCGGGTCGCCCTTGCTCACGCTGGCCGACACGTTGCCGCTCAGGCTGTTCCAGCACTCGACGTCGACCCAGAACGTGCCGGCGTCGACGAACTCCTGCTTGGCGCCGTCGTACCGGCGGGCGGTCGACGCCAGCCGGAAGTTGGTGACGGCGCCGTTCTCCAGGTTGACGCGCCGGGGTGAGTCGACGACGTTGCCGACGACGGTGACGATGGTGTCGTTCACGGTGCTCCTCGGGTCTGCTGCGCCGGGTGGCGCGGCCGGCGACCTGCCGGTGTGTGCACGAGCCTGGGTCCGGTGAGCCACCGGGTGGGGCCCGCCGGTGCATCTGTGGACGAGGCCCGCCCCTGTGGACGACCACCCCGCAGGGGGCGGTCCTGGCGGCGGCCGTCACGTCCCGGACACCCCGCGGTGCGATGATCTGCAGCCGAGCGCCCGTAGCTCAGTGGATAGAGCAGGTGCCTTCTAAGCACTTGGTCGCAGGTTCGATCCCTGCCGGGCGCACCCCATCCGGCGGTGTGGACGCTCCCGCATCCCCTCCGGCCCGCTCCGACCGCGACCCGTCCGGCGGACGGGGGCCGCGGAGCCCGAGGTGTCCGCACGAGGACCGCATCCGCACGATGTCGATCCGCTACCCGTGTTGATCCGCACCCCGTGTCGATCCACTACCCGTGTCGATCCGCTATCTGTGAATCCGGGTCGCTGTGTCGTGCATTACACGCGAACGACCGGGGTAGACGCCTCGCCAGGTCACGGGGCCAGCGAACCCAGCCACGGATCGTCGGGAGTGACGGTGGGGCAGTCGATGCCGAACGGGAAGTCCGGTCCGCGTACCCGAGCCGCGGGCGGGGCGCACGCCCCGACGCCACCGCTGCGCCGCCGGGCGCGGAGGCGCTGGGTCCTGGCCGCCGGGGTCGTCGCCGCCTGCACCGCGATGGTGGCTCCGCCGGCAGACTCGCCGGACCTCGTCGCGGTCGGGCACGCCGACGACGGCGCCGTGCCGCGGGCGCTCTCCACCCGCTGGGCCATCCCCGCGCTCTCCGAGGGCGCCCCCCGCGGAGCCACGACCCTGCCCGCCACACCCGCCCGGGTGGCGGGCACGGAGCCGGCGCCCGAGGCCGTCGTCACCGGCCTGGCGGCCAACGGCATCCCGAACGTGGCGCTCAACGCCTACCGCGTCGCCGCGGCCCGCATGGCGTCGGCGAAGCCCGGCTGCGGCATCGACTGGTCGCTCCTGGCCGGCATCGGGCGGGTCGAGTCCAACCACGGCCGGTACGGGGGTGCGGTCCTCGCCCCGAACGGCTCCGCGACGCCGAAGATCCTGGGCCCGGCCCTGGACGGCGGGCGGTTCGCCTACATCGGGGACAGCGACGGCGGCGTCTGGGACGGTGACACCACCTACGACCGGGCCATGGGCCCCATGCAGTTCATCCCGACCACCTGGCGCTCCTACGCCATCGATGCCGACGGGAGCGGCGTCGCCGATCCCTTCGACATCGACGATGCCGCCCTCGCCTCGGCGAACTACCTCTGCGTCGCCGGTGGCGATCTGCGGACGGCGGCCGGCCAGCGCCGGGCGGTCTTCGCCTACAACCACTCCGACGAGTACGTCGCGGAGGTGCTCGCACTCGCCCGGGCCTACGCCACCGGCCTCCCGGTGGCCGACCTGCCCCTGGTCGGCGACACCAGCGGGCCGGTGCCCCCGCCGTCCGGCTTCTACGGCGCCCCCGCCGCCCCCGGCCCGGCTATCGGCGTCCAGGACATGACCACCTCGCCGCCGGAGCAGACCACGGGTTCCCGGCCGCAGTCCTCGACCGCCCCGCCGGCCCAGCCGGCCGCCACCGGCGGCGGGGCGCCGGCGCAACCGGCTCCGGGCAGCGGTTCGAGCGGATCGACGCCGCAGCAGGGGACCGCGCCGCCGCCGCCGCCGGCCGACCCGGCCCCGCGGCCGGCCGACCCGCCGCCGGCACCCGCCGGCGGTGCACCGGCCCCCGCACCACCGGCGCTGCCCCTGCCCGTCCCGGTCCCCGTACCTGCGGCCCCGGCACCCGCTCCTCCCCCGCCCCCGGCACCCCCGGTCGTGACCGAGCTGGTGCCCGGGGTGACCTGCACGCTGCTCGGCCCGCTCGGCCTACCCCTCCTGCCCGATCTCCCGACCTGCCCGTGAGGCCTGCGGCGTCCGTGCCGTTGGCGGCCGGAACACCGCGAACGGGTCGGTGACCTCGAGGCTCGCCGACGCGAAGCGGTAGAGCATGGCGGGCCGCCCACCCGACCGTCCCGGGGCCGACAGCTCGCCGGTCGCCTCGAGGACGCCCCGGCGCAGCAGGACCCGCTGGAGGTTGGTCGGGGTGACGTCGTAGCCGATCGCCGCGACGTAGATCTCGCGGAGGTCGGCGATGGTGAACGCCGGCGGCGCCAGGGCGAAGCCGACGTTCGTGTAGGACAGCTTGGCCCGCAGCCGGGCGAGCGCCGACCCGACGATCGAACCGTGGTCGAACGCCGTGGCCGGCAGCGCGTCGACCGGGTGCCACGCGGTGTCCTCGGGCAGGAGCGGGTCCAGGTGGGAGGGCACCAGGCCGAGGTAGGCGGTGGCCACCGTCCGCCCGCGGGGGTCGCGGTCGGGATCGCTGCGCGTCTCCAGCTGCTCCAGGTGGGCGAGCTGGTGCACCTCGACCTTGCTCGCCAGCTGACGGGCGATCGAGGTGCCCAGGCGCTCGTCGGGCAGCAGCGGTCCGCCGGGCAGCGCCCAGGTACCGGCGAACGGCTCGTTCGCCCGCCGCCACAGCATCACGTGCACCCGCGCCGTCCGGACCTGCAGGACCGCGGCGAGCGCGTGGTGCGGGTAGGCGGGTCGGTCCGGCGAGGACCACACGGAGGGCACGACGGGAATGCTAGGGTCTGTCCCACAGGTTTTCGACTGTGAGTATGAAACCCACTCCTCCGGAGGTCCCGGTGACCGCAACGCTGAACGCCCCTGCCGCTCCGAGCTGGTCGCCGGACCAGTGGGATGCCTGGCGTGACGAGGTCCGCCGGCTCGCCGCCGAGCGCGACGCCGTCGTCCTGGCGCACAACTACCAGGCCCCGGAGATCCAGGACGTCGCCGACCACGTGGGCGACTCGCTCGCCCTCTCCCGCCGCGCGGCCGCCAGCGAGGCGAGCACCATCGTCTTCGCCGGCGTGCACTTCATGGCCGAGACCGCCAAGATCCTCGCGCCGGAGAAGACCGTGCTGGTGCCCGACGCGAACGCCGGCTGCTCCCTGGCCGACACCATCACCGCCGACCAGCTCCGGGCGTGGAAGGCCGAGCACCCCGGCGCCGTCGTCGTCTCCTACGTGAACACCTCGGCCGAGGTGAAGGCCGAGACCGACATCTGCTGCACGTCGTCCAACGCCGTCGAGGTCGTCGAATCCGTCCCGGCCGACCGCGAGGTGCTGTTCCTGCCCGACCAGTTCCTCGGCGCGCACGTCCAGCGGGTCACCGGCCGGCAGAACATGCGCATCTGGATGGGCGAGTGCCACGTCCACGCGGGCATCTCCCCCACCGACCTCCGGGCCAGCGTCGAGGCTGCCCCGGACGCCGAGCTGCTCGTGCACCCCGAGTGCGGTTGCGCCACCAGCGCGCTGTGGATGGTGTCCGACGGCCAGCTGCCCACCGAACGGGTGCACATCCTCTCCACCGGCGGGATGCTCGACGAGGCCCGCCGGACGACGGCGAAGCGCGTCCTGGTCGCCACCGAGATCGGCATGCTGCACCAGCTGCGCCAGGCCAACCCGGGCACCTCGTTCGAGCCGGTCAACTCCCGCGCGGCCTGCCCCTACATGAAGATGTCGACGCCGGAGAAGCTGCTGCGCGCCCTCCGCGAGGGCCGCGACGAGGTGACCGTCGACCCGGAGATCGCCGCGCGGGCCCGTGCGGCGGTCGAGGCCATGGTCGCCATCGGCACGCCGTCGCCGGTCGGCGAGTGACGTGTCGACGAACCTTGCCCGCGTCGTCCCGGCGCTGCCGCTCCCGGTGGCGGGCTGGACCCGCGGCACCGACGTCGTCGTGGTCGGCAGCGGAGCCGCCGGGCTGATGACGGCGGTGGCGCTGGCCGACGCCGGGCGTGCAGTCACCGTCGTGACCAAGGGCGCGCTCGGCGACGGCAGCACCACCTGGGCCCAGGGCGGCCTCGCCGCAGTGCTCGGCGCCGACGACGACCCGGAGCTGCACGTGCACGACACCCTGGTCGCCGGCGCCGGCCTCTGCGACGAGGAGGCCGTGCGCACCCTGGTGGCCGAGGCGCCGGCCGCCGTGGCGCACCTGCAGGGGCTCGGTGCCCGGCTCGACCTGGACCGGACCGGCCGTCCGGCCCTGACGCGGGAGGGCGGGCACAGCCGCGACCGGATCGTGCACGCCGGGGGTGACGCCAGCGGCGCCGAGGTGACCCGGACGCTCGGCGACGCGCTGCGGGTGCGCGGCATCGAGGTGCTCGAGCACACCGCGGCCCTCGACGCGCTGCTCAGCGCGGACGGCCGGGTCGCCGGCCTGCGGGTCGCGCGGATCTCCGACGGCGCGCTCGTCGACGCCGGGGACCTGCACGCGCGGGCCGTCGTCCTGGCGACCGGCGGGTACGGCCAGCTCTACGCCGCGAGCTCCAACCCGGCGGGCGCCACCGGCGACGGGCTCGCCCTGGCGCTGCGGGCCGGCGCCGAGGTCGCCGACGTCGAGATGGTGCAGTTCCACCCCACCGTGCTGTGGACCGGGCCCGGCGCCGCGGGCCAGCAGGTGCTCGTCTCCGAAGCGGTGCGCGGCGAGGGCGCCGTGCTGGTCGACGCGGACGGACGGCGGATCATGCTCGGGGCGCACCCGCTGGCCGACCTCGCCCCGCGCGACGTCGTCTCGGCGACGATCGCCGCCTCCCTCCGGGCCACCGGCGCGGACTCCGTCTTCCTGGACGCCTCGCACCTGGGTGCGGACTTCGTCGCCCGGCGCTTCCCCGGGATCACCGCCGCCTGCGCAGCGGCCGGGTTCGACCTGACCCGCGAGCCGGTGCCGGTCGCGCCGGCGGCGCACTACGCCTGCGGCGGGGTGGTCGCCGACCTGGACGGGCGGACGACGGTGCCGGGCCTGTACGCCGTCGGCGAGGTGGCCTGCACCGGCGTGCAGGGTGCCAACCGACTGGCGTCCAACTCCATCACGGAGGGCCTCGTCGCGGCCCGGCGCTGCGCCGCGCTGCTGGCCGAGGACCTGCCGGCCGCGGCAGCACCGGTGCCGCCGCGCGGCCCGGTCGACGCGGTCGACCCGGCGGCCCGCGCGGAGATCACCGCCGCCACCACGCGGCACGCCGGCGTCGTCCGGGACGCAGACGGCCTCGCCGAGCTGGCCGGCCTCCTCGGCGGACTCCCCCGGCTCATCCCCGGAGCCGCCCTGGACGCCGCGACGGTCGAGACGACGGCGCTGCACACCGTGGCCACCCTGCTGACCGCCGCCGCCCTGGCACGGACCGAGAGCCGGGGCTGCCACCGCCGCCTCGACGCCCCGGAGACCCGCCCCGACTGGCAGGTCCGCCTGGTGCACCGGCTCGACCGGAGCGGCTCCGTGCACACCCGCACGGAGCCGGTCCGGCTGCTCGCGGCGGCGCAGGTGGTGGCGTGACCGGCGACGGCGCGCTGCGCCCCGCCCTGGCAGCCGCGCTCGCCGTGGCCGGGCTGGACCCGGCCGAGGTGGTGCGGGTCATCCGCCGCGCGCTCGACGAGGACCTGGCGCTCGGCCCCGACGTCACCACGAACTCCACCGTGCCGGCGGACTCCCGGACGACCGGTGACGTCGTGCCGCGGACACCCGGTGTGCTGGCCGGGGTGCCGGTGGCCGCGGCGGTGTTCGAGCTGGTCGGCGGGCCGGACGTCGAGGTCGATCTCCGCGCCGGTGACGGGACGGCCGCGGAACCCGGGAAGCCGGTGCTGACCGTGGCCGGTCCGACCCGGGCACTGCTCACCGCGGAGCGCACCGCGCTGAACCTGATCAGCCACCTCTCCGGGATCGCCACGCTGACCCGCCGGTGGGTCGACGCCGTCGACGGCACGGACGCCGCCGTCCGCGACACCCGCAAGACCACGCCCGGGCTGCGGGCGCTGGAGAAGTACGCCGTCCGGTGCGGGGGCGGGGTCAACCACCGGATGGCGCTCGGGGACGCCGCCCTGGTCAAGGACAACCACGTCGCCGCGGCCGGCGGGATCCGGGCCGCCGTGGACGCGGTGCGGGCCGCCGCGCCGGGGGTCACCCTGGAGGTCGAGTGCGACACGCTCGACCAGGTGCGCGAGGCGATCGCGGCCGGTGTCGAGCTGGTGCTGCTGGACAACTTCCCGCTCGCCGACACCCGGACGGCGGTGGAGCTCGTGCGCGGGTCCGGTGTCCGGCTGGAGGCCAGCGGCGGGCTGTCCCTGGACCGGGCGCACGAGGTGGCGGCGACCGGCGTCGACTACCTCGCCGTCGGCGCGCTCACCCACAGCGCCCCGGTGCTCGACCTCGGGTTCGACCTCCGCGGCTGAGTCGTCGTCAGCGCTGGTCGGGGTGCACCCAGCCGATCGCGGGCGCGACGTGCTGCACGATGTTCTCCAGCAGCCGCGCGTTGTAGTCGACGCCCAGCATGTTGGGGACGGTGATCAGCAGGGTGTCGGCATCGCGCACGGCGGCGTCCTTGGACAGCTCCTCGGCCAGCTGGTCGGGCTCGCCCGCGTAGCTCTTCCCGAACCGGGCCCGCACGCCCTCGAGGACGCCGACCTGGTCCTGACCGGAGCGCTCGCCGCCGAAGTAGGCGCGGTCCTCGTCGCTCACGATCGGCAGCACGCTGCGGCTGACCGAGACCCGCGGCTCGCGCTCCCACCCGGCCTGCGCCCACGCGGCCCGGAAGCGGGCGATCTGCTCGGCCTGCAGCTCGTCGAACGGCACCCCGGTGTCCTCGACCAGCAGCGTCGAGCTCATCAGGTTCATCCCCTGCTGCGCCGTCCACTCCGCCGTCGCCCGGGTGCCCGACCCCCACCAGATGCGGTCGCGCAGCCCCTCCGACTGCGGCTGGACCGCCAGCCGGCCGCGGGCTCCTCCCGTCATACCGGGATCGGCGTCGACGACGGTCCGCCCCTCGATCGCGGCGAGGAAGAGCGCCGTCTTGTCGCGCGCGAGGTCGGCGTCGCTCACCCCCTCCGGCGGCACGTAGCCGAACGCCTCGGAGCCGCGCAACGCCGTCTCCGGTGAGCCGCGGCTGATGCCCAGCTGCAGCCGGCCGTCGGAGAGCAGGTCGGTCGCCGCGGCCTCCTCGGCCATGTACAGCGGGTTCTCGTAGCGCATGTCGACGACGCCGGTGCCGATCTCGATCCGGTGGGTGCGGGCGGCCATCGCGGCCAGCAGGGGGAACGGCGAGGCCAGCTGCCGGGCGAAGTGGTGCACCCGCACGGAGGCGCCGTCCACGCCGAGCTCCTCGGCGGCGACGGCCAGCTCCACGCTCTGCACCAGCGCGTCCCGACCGGTGCGCACCTGCGACCCGGGGATGGGCTGCCAGTGCCCGAAGGACAGGAATCCGATCTTCTTCTCCACGCGGGGGGAAGCGCAGCGCGCGCACCGCCTGTTCCCGGGTGCCGCCGCCGGCGACAGTGCAGTTGTGGTCGCCGACACGGGGGGACACGCCGTGGCGGGCGACCACAACTGCCCTCTCGCCCAGGCACGGACGACGGAGCAGCGCACGGCCCCGAGCGACCGCGGGAGCGGGATGTGACGGGCCGGTCCCCGCCACTTGGCACAACCCGCCGAACCCGCGTCGAGAACTAACAGCGTGTGACGGCACGATCACGACTCTCCGTGACCCGGTTCCGTCACTTCACGCCCACGATGGGTGACCCTGTGGGAGTGAGCCTTCCTGCCTCCGAGACGCCTCGGACGCCCGCCGCGACCGGCAGCGCCGTCGGGCAGCGCATGCGGGCCATCGACACGCTCCTCGCCGATCGCGGCCAGCTGTTCCAGGCCCTGTTCCTGTCCGCGCCGATCCCCAAGGCCCTGGTCGACCTCGACGGGCACATCCTGGTGGCCAACCCGAGGCTGTGCGCCCTCACCGGCCGGACGGCGGAGGAGCTGGCCGGCCGGCACGTCGACCTGTTCGCCCACCCCGACGACCCGCCGGTCGCCGACCTCGGCCTGGTGCCCGGTCCGGACGAACCGGCCGACCTCGACCCGCACCTGATGCTGGACGGCGAGCGGCGCCTGCGTCGGTCGGACAGCACCGAGCTGTGGGTCGTGCAGTCGCACGAGATCGTCCGCCACAACAACGGCGAGGCGCAGTTCGTCGTCCTGTCCCTCGTCGACGTCACCGACCGGCGCCGCGCGGAGGACGACCTCGTCCGGCGGGCGTTCACCGACCCGCTCACCGGGCTGCCCAACCGGCGCGCGCTGACCGACCGCCTGCGTCACGCCGTCGCGCTCTCCCGTCGCCGCGGCCTGCACGTCGGCCTGGTGCACCTCAACATCGACCGCTTCAAGGCCGTCAACGACACCCTCGGCCACGAGGCCGGCGACCAGCTGCTCAGCCAGGTCGCCGACCGGCTGCGCTGGAGCACCCGCGTCGAGGACACCGCCGTCCGGCTCGGTGCCGACGAGTTCCTCGTCGTCGCCGAGGACGTCGAGGACCTCGACGGCCTGCGGGCCCTCGCCGACCGCCTGCTGGCCGTGCTCGACGAGCCCTTCCTCGTGCACGACCGGGAGATCTCCCTCTCGGCGAGCGTCGGGCTCACGCTCGGCTCCGACACCACGCCCGACGACCTGCTCCGCCAGGCGCAGAGCGCGCTCACCCGCGCCAAGGCCGACGGCAGCCGGGCCCGGATCGAGGTGCACGAGGGCGCGCTCAGCCGGGACGACGTCGACGCGCTCCAGTTGGAGACCGACCTCAAGCACGCACTGGACAACGAGGAGCTGCGGCTGTTCTACCAGCCGATCGTGCACCTCGCGGACGAGACGCTGCTCGGCTACGAGGCGCTGGTCCGCTGGGAGCACCCCACCCGAGGGCTCCTCCCCCCGGCCGCCTTCCTCGACGCGGCCGAGAACAACCGGCTGACCTCCAAGCTCGGCGCCTGGGTGCTGCACCGCGCGTGCACCGACGCCGCCGCGTGGCCCGACGACCTGCGCGTGCACGTCAACGTCTCGGCCCGGCACCTGGCCGAGGAGGGCTTCAGCGAACTGGTCGCCGAGGCGCTCGCGCTGTCGGGGCTGGCCCCGCACCGGCTCGAGCTGGAGATCACCGAGTCGACGGCGCTGTTCGCCGCCGAGGCCACGCTGCACTCGGTCGCCGTCGTCACCGACCAGGGCGTGACGCTGGCGCTGGACGACTTCGGCACCGGCTACTCGGCGATCACCGCCCTGCACCGGCTGCCCATCCACACCGTCAAGATCGACCGGTCCTTCGTGGCCGACGTGGTCACCGAGCCCTCCACGGCCGCCCTGGTGCAGGGGCTGCTGCAGCTGGGCCGCGGCATGGGGCTCCAGGTCATCGCCGAGGGCATCGAGGACCTCGACCAGGCGGCCTGGCTGCTCGACCACGGCTGCGCGATGGCGCAGGGCTACGCGTTCGGCCGCCCGGCCCCGCTGCCCAGCCCGGCCGCGGTGTTCATCGGCGAGATGACCGACGCCCCGGCCGAGGACGTCGCCGGCGAGCTGCTGCCGGAGGAGCTCGAGGTCCCCGCCCTGCCGCAGCAGCGCAGCCACCCGTCGTTGCGCACGACCGACCTCGACGACACCGGCGCCTTCGCCCGCGGGCAGATCCCCGACGAGCAGGGCGATCCCGAGGACTGCTGAATCCGGACCACGCGGTGTCGTTCGTCGTCCGCGTGCCTGCGACCCCGCCGGACACCCCGGCCGGCCGTGCACGCCGGCGATGAACGACGAGGGTCACGGTCAGTGCCGAGGCAGGACCAGCGGGACCGGGCGCTTCGGTGCCCGGCCGTCCCCCGAGGAGCGACCGCGCACCCGGCGGGCGATCCAGGGGGCCACGAACCCGCGCAGCCACGCGGCCTCCTCGGCCAGTGCGGCGCGGAGCCGCCGCGGGCGTGATCACCGTCATGCGGAGGAAACCGCAGGTGGGCCAGGATGGGCCGCATGCGCACCGACGTCGCCGCCACCCTCACCATGAGCTCGCCCGAGCCGGCGACCGCGCTGCTGCAGGTGGCCGTCGCCGATCCGGCCACCGAGCAGCTCACCGTGCTCTCCGACGGCACCCCGGTCGAGCCGGAGGAGTTCGAGGTGGACGGCGCCCGGGTGCACCGGCTGCAGCTGCTCACCGGCGACACCACGGTCACGTACTCCGCATCGGTGCAGGACGGCGGATCCCCGCGGAAGGTCACCCCGGCCGAGTGGGCGGAGGCGCTGCGCCCGAGCCGCTACTGCCCGTCCGACCAGCTCGAGGGATTCGCGGGCACCGAGTTCGACCGGACCCGGCCCCGTACCGAGCTGGTGCCGGCCGTGGCCGCCTGGGTGAACCGACGGCTGGTCTACACCTCCGGCGCCAGCCGCCCGGTCGACACCGCCGTCGACACCCTGCTCGCCGGACAGGGGGTGTGCCGGGACTACGCGCACCTGACGATCACCCTGCTGCGGGCCCTGGAGATCCCCTCCCGCCTGGTCGCGGTGTACGCACCGGGGCTCTCCCCGATGGACTTCCACGCCGTCGTCGAGGCCGACATCGACGGCGTCTGGTCGGTGGTGGACGCGACGCGGCTGGCCCCCACCAGCGCGCTGGTGCGCATCTGCTCGGGCCGGGATGCCGCCGACACGGCGTTCCTGTCGCTGTTCGGCGGCATCGCGCGATTCGAGGGCATGACCGTCACGGCGACGACGGACGGTCCGCTGCCGGCTCCGGCCGACGCCCCGTTCCCGCTGCCCTGACCGCGGTCAGCCGCGGTAGGCCTCCAGCAGCCGGAGCCAGATCTCGTTGATCGTCGGGTAGGCGGGGACGGCGTGCCACAGCCGCCGGATCGGCACCTCTCCGACGACGGCGATCGTCGCCGCCTGCAGCAGCTCGGCCACGGCCGGCCCGACGAAGGTCAGCCCGACGAGCACCTCGCGGTCGGTGTCGACGACGGCGATCGCGCGCCCCTCGTACCCGTCGGCGAACAGCGAGGAGCCCGCGACCTTCAGCGGGATGTCGATCACGCGGTGCGCCAGCCCGGCCTTCTCCGCTTCGGCGGCGGTGCGCCCGACGCTGGCCACCTGCGGCATGGTGAAGACGACCGACGGGGTCGCGTGCTCGTCGGCGGTGGCGACGAACGGTGACCAGTCGGAGGTGTCCGGCTCCTCCCCCTGCGCCCGCGCCACGATGGCCGCGCCGGCCTGGCGGGCCTGGTACTTGCCCATGTGGGTGAGGAGCCGCCGGCCGTTCGCGTCGCCCACCCCGTAGAGCCACGGGACGCCGTCGACGCGCAGCGTGTCGTCGACGTCGAGGTACTCGCCCGGCTCGAGGCCGACGGTCTCCAGCCCGATGTCGCCGGTGCGGGCGGCCCGCCCGACGGCGACCAGCACCTCGTCGCCGCGGAACTCCCCGCCCGACGTGCTGAGGACCACCTCGTCGCCCTCCCGGCGGGCGGCGGTGACCTCCGTGTCGAGCCGCACGTCGACGCCGGCAGCCCGCAGCCCGCCGAGCACGGCGTCGGAGGCGGCCGGTTCGGCGCCCTCCAGGACCCGCTCGCCGTGCTGCAGCACCGTCACCCGGGAGCCCAGGGCCTGCCACGCGGTCGCCATCTCGCACCCGACGTAGCCGCCCCCGAGGACGAGCAGCCGGCCGGGCGCCTCCTTGGCGCTGGTCGCCTCCCGGGGGCTCCACGGCTGCACGTCGGCCAGCCCGTCGACCGGCGGCATGGCGGCCGTCGACCCCGTGCACACGGCCACCGCGTGCCGCGCGGTCAGCCGCGTCTGCGTGCCGTCGTCCCCGGTGACGACGACGGTGCGCTCCCCGGCCAGCCGTCCGGTGCCCCGGATCAGCTCGATGCCGGCGCCGTGCACCCACTCGATCTGCCCGGAGTCGTCCCAGTGCGAGGTGAAGGAGCTGCGCCGCTCCAGCGTGGCCGCGACGTCCTGCTCCCCGGTCACGGCCTGCCGCGCCCCGTCGACGGCACGGGCCTCGGCGAGCACCTCGGTGCCCCGGAGGAGGGCCTTGCTCGGCATGCACGCCCAGTAGGAGCACTCCCCGCCCACCAGCTCGCTCTCCACCAGGACGGCGCTCAGCCCGCCCCGGACGACGACGTCGGCGACGTTCTCCGCCGTCGACCCGGCACCGAGCACGATCACGTCGTAGGTCTGCTCCACCGTTCCCCATCCGCTGCCGGGGGGCGTCTCCGCTCCTCGCTGCGCTGCGCACGCCCCTGTCCGCTCACCGGTCATCCTGTCGGTGTGGTCGACTGGCCGCCATGCCGGTCGACCGCGCCGAGTTCACCGCCGCCCTGGGCCAGTACGCCGCCGGGGTCTGCCTGCTGACCGTCCGGGACGGGATCGACGACGTCGGGACGACGGTCAGCTCGGTGATGAGCGTCTCCGCCGATCCCCCGCTGGTCGCCGTGGGGCTCTCGGCAGCCGGCTACCCGGCGGAGGTGCTCGAGGAGGTCGGCACCTGCGGGCTGACCGTGCTCGGCGCGCAGCACGCGATCGTCGCCGCACGGTTCTCCTCCGCCGGGCGGCCCAGCGCACGCCATCTGCTCGAGTCGGTGCCGTGGTCACGGGCCCCTGGCAGCGAGGCGATCGTGCTCGACGACGGCCTGACCGCCCTGGACTGCCGGCTGGAGCGCCTGGTCGAGGCCGGCGACCACGTCCTGGCCCTGCTCGCCGTCGACGAGGTCCTGCCGGGCGGCCCCGCGGGCGGCCCCCTGCTGCGGCACCGCGGCCGCTACGTCGACGCGACGGGCCACCCTCCGGGCCGGCCGTGAGGGTGCCGGCAGAAATATCTCCGGGACCTGTCACATCCCGGGCACCGGCGGTGCTGACGAGGTGTGGAACCGTTCCGACCGTCGGCCGCTGCCGCAGTGCCCTTCCCGGGGCTGCGCGGGGCCGCGCGGTCCCGTGCTGATCGGGGCAGCGGCATGTCGCGCGGACGGGTCGACGTGCGGACCGACCTCGAGCAGGTCTTCCGCACCCACTACGCGGGCGTCGTCGCCGTCGCCGCGCGCGTGCTCGGTTCCCGGGACTCCGCCGAGGACGTCGCCCAGGAGGTCTTCCTCTCCTTCGGCCGCTCGTCGGTGCCCGCCGACGAGGCGGGCGGCTGGCTGACCGTCGCCGCGACGCACACCGCCCTCAACCTGCTCCGCTCGGGACGCCGCCGCAGCGCCCGGGAGGAGCTCGCCGGGGACGGCCCGACCGCGGCCCCGGACGTCGCCGACCTCGTGGTCACCCGGGAGGAGCGCAGCTCCGTGCGGGCAGCGCTGGCCAGGCTGCCGCACCGGCAGGCGGCCGCGCTGGTGCTCCGGCACAGCGGCCTCAGCTACGCCGAGGTGGCCGCCGCCCTCGATCTCTCGCCAGGCAGCGTGGGCACCACCGTGCGCCGCGCCGAATCCGTACTGCTCAAGGAGCTGAACCGCCATGCGTCACCCGAGTGAGGGCGTCCTGCGCCGACTGGTCGACGAGCCCGCCGGCGTGACCGACGACGACCGCGCCCACGTGGCCTCCTGCCCGGCGTGCCTGCGCGCGCTGGACACCGCCCGGGCCGACGCCGAGCTCGTCGGTGCCGCGCTCGCCGCACCCCGGGCCGGGGAGCCCGATGCCGACGCCGCCTGGGCCCGGCTGACGTCCGCCACCGCGCCGGGCGCCGTGCCCGCGTTCCGCCCGGCGGCTCCTGCGGGGCGCCGCCGGTGGACGACCGCGGTGCGCCGGCCGGCCGTCGCCGCGCTCGGCGCCGTGGTGCTGGTGACCGGCGCGGGCGTCGCGGCGGCCAACGACTGGCTGCCGATCTTCTCCACCGAACGCGTCGACCCGGTCGAGGTCACCGCCGGCGACCTGGTGCAGGTGCCCGACCTGTCCGCCTACGGCGACCTGCAGGTCGTCCAGGAGCCCGACCCCGAGGTGGTGGCCGACGCCGACGCCGCGCGCGAGCGGACCGGTCTCGACGTCCCCGAGGTCGCCGACCTGCCCGACGGCGTCTCCGGGGACCCGGCGTACCAGGTGGCCGGCGTCGTCGAGGCCGTGTTCACCTTCTCGGCCGACAAGGCCGCGCAGGCCGCGGCGGCCGAGGGCGAGGTGCTGCCGCCCCCGCCCGCCGGCCTCGACGGCAGCCAGCTCCGGCTGCAGGCCGGCCCCGGGGTCGCGGCCATGTGGTCGCAGCCGACCGGGGTGCCGACGCTGGTCGTCGCCCGGGTGGGGGCCCCGACGGTCCAGTCGTCGGGGGTGCCCTTCGAGACCGTGCGCGACTACCTGCTGTCGCTGCCCGGTCTCCCGGACGGCCTGGCCGACCAGCTGCGCGACCTCTCCGCGGACGGCGGCACCCTCCCGCTGCCCGTCCCGGCCGAGCTGGTGACCAGCTCGACCGCCGACGTCGGCGGCGTCGATGCGACCGTGCTCACCTCCCGCAACGGGCTGTTCGCCGGCGTGGTCTGGGTGGAGGACGGCGTGATGACCGGGGTCGCCGGAACGCTGAGCGCCGAGGAGCTGCTGTCGGTCGCCCGTGGCCTCGGCTGACGCCGCTACCGTCCGCAGGGTGACCTCCGAGACCGGCGCCCTCGCCGACCTCCCGCCGTCCCCGGCGGTCTGGTGCTCCGGGCTGCGCAAGCGGTACGGGCGCCGGACCGCCGTCGAGGAGGTCTCCTTCACGGTGGCCCGCGGCGAGGTGCTGGGCCTGCTGGGCCCCAACGGCGCGGGCAAGACCAGCGTCATCAAGATGCTGCTGGGCCTGGTGCGGCCCGATGCCGGCGAGGTGCTGCTGCTGGGCCGGCGCGCGTCCGACCCGCGCTCCCGCAGCGCCGTCGGGTACCTGCCCGAGCTCTTCCGCTACCAGCCGTGGCTGACGCCGACCGAGGTGCTCGACCTGCACGTGCGGCTGGCCCGCGCCGACGTCACCGCCGCCGAGCGGGAGGAGTGCCTGGCGCTCGTCGGGCTCGCCGGCCGGACCGGCGACCGCGTGGGCGGCTTCTCCAAGGGCATGCAGCAGCGGCTCGGTCTGGCCGTCGCCCTGGTCGCCCGCCCCGAGCTCGTCGTGCTCGACGAGCCCACCAGCGCGCTGGACCCGGTCGGCCGGGTCGACGTCCGCGACATCGTGCTCTCGCTGAAGGCGCGCGGCGTCGCCGTGCTGCTCAACTCGCACCTCATCGGCGAGGTGGAGCGGGTGTGCGACCGGGTCGTCATCCTGGACCGGGGGCGGGTGGCGGCGTCGGGCACCCTCGCCGAGCTGCTCGGCCAGCGGGAGGTCCGGCTGCGGCTGGCGGGGGTGGACGGCGCCGGGGAGGACCGCCTGCGGGCGGCCGGCTCCCTGAACCGCAGCGGCGACTGGTTCACCGTGCAGCTCGCCAGCGAGGACGACGGCGTCACCGTGCCCGACCTGGTGCGCGACCTCGTCGGCCTCGGCGTGCGGGTGCACGCCGTCGAGCCGGTGCGGATCAGCCTCGAGGAGCGGTTGCTCGCCGTCCTGCGGCACGACGAGCCCGAGGCGGCGCCCCGGTGATCGTGCTGACCGTCGCCGGCCTGACCCTGCGCGAGGCCTTCCGCCGGCGGGTGGTCTGGGCGCTCCTCGTCCTGACGGTGGCCCTGCTGGTCCTCAGCGGCTGGGGCTTCTCGAAGCTGATCGGTCTGGACACCGACCTCGGCACCATGACCAGCGGCGAGGCGCGGCTGGTGGCCTCGCTGCTGATCAACCTGATCATGTTCGGGTTCAGCCTGATCGCCGCGATCGGCACGGCGTTCCTGGCCGGTCCCACGCTCGCCGGCGAGGTGGAGTCGGGGCAGGCGCTGGCGATGCTCGCCCGGCCGGTCCGCCGGTCGTCGGTGCTGCTGGGCAAGTGGCTGGGGCTGCTCACCTTCGGCTGCGGCTACGTGATCCTGGCCGGGCTCGCCCAGCTGCTCGTCGTGCGCGCCGTGGTCGGCTACTGGCCGCCGTCGCCTACCTCCGGGCTGGCGCTGCTGGCGGCCGAGACGGTCGTGCTGCTGACCCTGGCCCTCCTGCTGTCCAGCGTCGTCTCGCCGATGGCCTCGGGGATCATCTCGGTCGGCCTCTTCGGGGCGACCTGGGTGGCCGGCGTCGTCGGCGGCATCGGCGGCGCCCTGGGCAACGAGGGCGTGGAGCGCGTCGGCACCGTCTCCCGGGTGATCCTCCCCACTGACGGGCTGTGGCGCGGGGCGATGAACGCCTTCCAGGACCCGATCGCGCTGGTCCAGATGGGGCCCGGCGAGGGCGGCTTCCCGTTCCTGAGCGAGGCGCCGCTGACCCCGGCGTACCTGACGTGGGCCGCGGTGTGGATCGCGGTGATCCTGGGCCTGACCGCCCTGTCCTTCCAGCGCCGCGACGTCTGAGGAAGGACCCCCCTCCTCCTCCCCGTTCGCACGCTCGCGCGAGCCTCCGGACGCCGGCCGCGGGCCTTCGCAGGCTCGGGGCGGGGTCGTCGTGGACATCCGGTCGCGGCTGCCGGGACGCGCGAGTCCTGACATCCTCTCTCCGACGGCGCGACGTCGAGCCGCCGGTCGGGACTGGGGAGGTCGCATGAGCACGACGGCGGGGGGAGCCAGGCAGCAGGCCGACCAGGAGCGCCGCCGCGGCGGGTTCAGCTCCCGGCGGGTCTTCATCCTGGCCGCGATCGGGTCGGCGGTCGGGCTCGGGAACATCTGGCGGTTCCCCTACGTGGCCTACGAGAACGGCGGCGGCGCGTTCGTGGTGCCCTACCTGGTGGCGCTGCTGACCGCCGGCATCCCGTTCCTGCTGCTCGACTACGCGATCGGCCACCGCCACCGCGGCTCGGCACCGCTGTCCTTCGCTCGGCTGCGCCGCGGCACCGAGGGGCTCGGCTGGTGGCAGGTGGGCATCTGCTTCGTCATCGCCGTCTACTACGCCGCGGTCATCGCGTGGGCGCTGCGCTACACCTTCTTCTCCCTCGACGAGTCGTGGGGCGCCGACCCCGAGGGCTTCTTCTTCGGCGAGTTCCTGCAGGCCGGGGACGTCCGGGTCACCGCCGACGTGGTGCCCGGGGTGCTGGTGCCCCTCGCACTGGTGTGGCTGGCCGTCCTCGTGATCATGGCTCTCGGCGTCCAGCGCGGGATCGGTGCGGTCTCGCTGGTCTTCATCCCGCTGCTGGTGCTCGCCTTCGCCGCCCTCGTGGTGCAGGCGCTGCTGCTGCCGGGGGCGGCCGGCGGCCTCGACGCGCTGTTCACGCCCGACTGGTCGGCGCTCACCTCGGCGCCGGTCTGGGCCGCCGCGTTCGGCCAGATCTTCTTCTCGCTGTCGATCGGCTTCGGCATCATGATCACGTACGCCTCGTACGTGGGCCGGCGCGAGGATATGATCGGCTCCGGTCTCGTCGTCGGCTTCTCGAACTCCGGCTTCGAGCTGCTGGCCGGCATCGGCGTGTTCGCCGCTCTCGGCTTCATGGCCCAGGCCGGCGGGGTCGCGGTCGGCGAGGTCGCCAGCGACGGGATCGGGCTGGCCTTCATCGCCTTCCCGACGATCATCAGCGAGGCCCCGGCCGGCGCCCTGCTGGGGGTGCTGTTCTTCGGCTCGCTGGTCATCGCCGGGATCACCTCGCTGGTCAGCGTGCTCGAGGTGGTGATCTCCGCCGTCCGCGACAAGCTCGACACCGGCCGCCTCGCCGCGACCCTGGTGGTCGGCGTCCCCGCCGCCGTGCTCAGCCTGGTCCTCTTCAGCACGACGAGCGGCATCTACGTGCTCGACGTCGTCGACCACTTCGTCAACCAGTACGGCATCCTCGTGGTGGCGCTGATCAGCATGCTGGTCGTCGCGTGGGCGCTCCGCGCCCTGACCGGCCTCGGCGAGCACCTCAACGTGCACGGCCGTCCCCGGGTCGGCACCGGCTGGCGGGTGCTGACGAGCCTCGTCGCTCCGGCGGGCCTGGCGGTCGTGCTGGTCTTCGCGCTCCAGGACGACCTGTCCGCGCCCTACGAGGACTACCCCGGCTGGCTCCTGCTGGTCCTCGGCTGGGGGCTGGTCGTGGCGCTGCCGCTGGTCGGCTTCCTCGTCGCCCGGCTGCCGTGGCGCGCCGGGACGCACCTGGACGGGCCACCGCCCGGCGCGGATCCGGCGACGCCGGTGTCCGCCACGGCCGCGGCCGAGCCGCCCCCCGGCAACCGGCCGGGAACCGGTCAGGACGAGGGAGGACCCCGATGAGCACGGCCGCGATCGTGATGATGGTGGTGGCGATGCTCGTGATCTGGGGCGGTCTCGCCCTGGCGATCGCCAGCCTGGTGCGCCACGGCGCCGTCGAGGACCGCGCCGAGAACCTGCACCGGGACCGCTGACCTCGGCGGACGGCGCGCCGACGCGGTGCACGGCACGAGGCTTTCCTGCCTCGAGCACATCTGCGAGGGTGCCCGGCATGACCCCCGTGTGGATGACGAGCTTCCCGCTGCCCAGGCGGGTCGTGGAACTCGCGCGGCTGGCGGAGGACTCGGGATACGCCGGCCTGGGGTTCACCGACACCCAGAACCTGGCACCCGACGTCTACTCCTCCCTGACGCTGGCAGCGGGCTGCACCGAGCGACTGCTGCTGCGTACCTCGGTGACCAACCCGGTGACCCGGCACCCCTCGGTGACGGCGAATGCCATCGCGACGGTCGACCTCGTGTCCGACGGCCGCGCCGTTCTCGGGATCGGGCGCGGCGACTCGTCGGTGGCCACGATCGACCGCCCACTGGCCTCGGTAGCCGACTTCGAGTCCTACGTCCGCGAGGTGAAGAGCTACCTGCTCGGCAGCGAGGACGGCACGGTGCCGGCGAGGAACCGGTGGATCGACGGAGCGGGAAGGGCAGTACCGGTCGACATCGCCGCGACCGGACCCAAGGTCATGGCGGTGGCCGCCCGACAGGCAGACGCCGTCACCGTGGCGGTGGGGGCGGATCCCGGGCGGATCCTGGCGGCGCGGGCGGCGGTCGAGGTTGCCTGCGAGGCGGCGGGCCGGGACCCGCGGGACGTCGCCTTCGGCGCCCACGTGAACGTGGTCGTCCATCCCGACGGCGAGGTGGCCAGGGCCATCGGCCGGGGGCCGCTCGCGGTCTTCGCCCGGTTCTCGGCGATGACGGGCCGGGCGGCGCCCGATGTGGATCCCGTCGACCGGGGCCGGCTGGAGCAGCTGGCGGCCGACTACCGGATGGACAGGCACGCGACGGGAGCTGCCGCCCCGGTCCCGGACGACCTGCTGGACCGCTTCGGCATCCTCGGCACCCCGGACTCCTGCGCCGAGCGGCTGGCCGGCCTGCGGAACCTCGGGCTGGACCACCTGGTCGTCATCGGGCCTGCCCCGGATGCGCCGTTCGACGAGGTGGAGCGAGCGTGGCGCACGCTGGGTGAGCTGATCCAGGGGTAGCGGGACCTTCGCCGTGGGCCGGCCATGCGGTTGCACGCGGCCGGGAGCCGGACACCACGAGGGAAGGCCCCTGATGCGCACGCCGCGATCGTGATGATGGCGATGCTCGTGATCAGGGGCCGCCCAGGCGATCGCCGGCCTGCTGCGAGCGAGTGGTGGGGGCCGAGGGGTCCTTCGACTAGCGTCGGGGCCGAT
This sequence comes from Blastococcus tunisiensis, assembly GCF_900112815.1. Lineage (GTDB taxonomy): Bacteria > Actinomycetota > Actinomycetes > Mycobacteriales > Geodermatophilaceae > Blastococcus_B > Blastococcus_B tunisiensis. The sequence goes on along the minus strand of NZ_FOND01000003.1, from coordinate 46,148 downwards.
ATGAGCGCTCTGCCTGCCCCTTCCGAGTCCGCACTCCGCCGCGCGCTGACCCGCGCCGAGCGCGGCGTGCCCCTCGACGCCGTCGAGGCCGAGACGCTGTTGCACGCCCGCGGCCTGGGCGACGGCGAGCCGCTGGACCGGCTGCTCACCGCGGCCGGCCGGGTGCGCGACGCCGGGCTGGCCTCGGCCGGGCGCCCGGGCGTGGTCACCTACAGCCGCAAGGTGTTCATCCCGCTCACCCACCTGTGCCGCGACCGCTGCCACTACTGCACCTTCGTGACGACGCCGGGGCAGCTGCGCGCACAGGGCAGGGCGCCCTACCTCTCCCCCGACGAGGTGCTCGACATCGCGCGGGCCGGTGCGGCGATGGGCTGCAAGGAGGCGCTGTTCACCCTCGGCGACCGTCCCGAGGACCGCTGGCCGGTGGCGGCGGAGTGGCTGGAGGCGCACGGCTTCGACTCGACGCTGGGCTACCTGCGGGCGATGGCGATCCGGGTGCTCGAGGAGACCGGGCTGCTCCCCCACCTCAACCCCGGCGTCCTGTCGTGGGAGGAGATCCAGCGGCTCAAGCCGGTGTCGGCGTCGATGGGGATGATGCTGGAGACGACGGCGACCCGGCTGTGGTCGGAGCCCGGCGGCCCCCACTTCGGCTCGCCCGACAAGGAGCCCGCCGTCCGGCTGCGGGTGCTGGAGGATGCCGGGCGGTCCGCCGTCCCGTTCACCACCGGGGTGCTGCTGGGCATCGGCGAGGACTACGCCGAGCGCGTGGACGCCGTCCTGCAGATCCGGGCGGCGGCCCAGCGGCACGGGCACGTGCAGGAGGTCATCGTCCAGAACTTCCGCGCCAAGCCACGCACGGCGATGCAGGCGCACGACGACCTGGAGCTGCAGGAGTACGTCGCCGCCGTCGCCGTCACCCGGCTGCTGCTCGGCCCGAAGGCCCGCGTGCAGGCACCGCCGAACCTGTCCGACTCCACCGAGCTGGGGCTGCTGCTGCGGGCCGGCGTCGACGACTGGGGCGGCGTCTCCCCACTGACGCCGGACCACGTGAACCCCGAGCGGCCGTGGCCGGAACTGGACAAGCTGGCGGAACTGTCGAGTGACACCGGCTTCGAGCTGCGCGAGCGGCTGGCCGCCCAGCCGCCGTACGTCCGGCAGCCCGAGCCGTGGCTGGACCCGCGGGTGCGCCCGCACGTCGACGCGCTGGCCGGCCCCGACGGGCTGGCCGTCGAGGGGCGGCTGCCGGTGGGCCTGCCGTGGCAGGAGCCGGACGAGTCCTGGACCGCCTCCGGCCGGACCGACCTGCACGTCGAGGTCGACACCGTCGGCCGGACGGCGGACCGCCGCTCCGACTTCGACGCCGTCTACGGCGACTGGGCAGAGCTCCGCGACCGCACGACGGCGGCGCGGGACGGGCACTCCACGGCGCTGCACGCCGGCGACCGCGAGGTGCTGGCCGCGCTGCTGCACGCCGAGCAGGACCCGGCCGGCCTCTCCGACGCGGAGTACCTGGCGCTGCTGGGCGCCGATGGGACCGACCTGGAGAACCTGTGCGCCCTGGCCGACGCCGTCCGGGCCGACGTCACCGGCGACGACGTCACCTACGTGGTGAACCGGAACATCAACTTCACCAACGTCTGCTACACCGGCTGCCGGTTCTGCGCCTTCGCCCAGCGCCGCACCGACGCCGACGCGTACACGCTCTCGATGGCCCAGGTCGGCGACCGCGTCGACGAGGCCTGGGCGGCCGGGGCGACCGAGATCTGCATGCAGGGCGGCATCCACCCCGACCTGCCCGGCACCGCGTACTTCGACCTCGCCCGCGAGGTGAAGGAGCGCCGGCCCGGCATCCACCTGCACGCCTTCTCCCCCATGGAGATCGTCAACGGCGCCGCCCGCACCGGGCTGTCCTTCCGCGACTTCCTCACCGAGGCCAAGGCCGCCGGGCTCGACTCGATCCCCGGCACGGCGGCCGAGATCCTCGACGACGACGTCCGCTGGGTGCTGACCAAGGGCAAGCTGCCGACCGCGACCTGGCTGGAGATCATCGCGACCGCGCACCAGGTCGGGATCCCGACGACGTCGACGATGATGTACGGCCACGTCGACACCCCCGCCCACTGGGTCGGGCACCTGCGCACGCTCGCCGCCCTGCAGGACCGCACCGGCGGATTCACCGAGTTCGTGCTACTGCCGTTCGTGCACCACAACTCGCCGATCTACCTCGCCGGTGTCGCCCGCCCCGGGCCGACCGTGCGGGAGAACCGGGCGGTGCACGCGGTCGCCCGGCTGCTGCTGCACGGCCGGATCGGCAACATCCAGACGTCCTGGGTCAAGCTCGGCGACACCGGGACCCAGGCGGTGCTGCAGGGCGGCGCCAACGACCTCGGCGGCACGCTGATGGAGGAGACGATCAGCCGGATGGCCGGCAGCGAGAACGGCTCGCTGAAGACCATCGCCGAGCTGGAGGCGATGGCCGCCGCGATCGGCCGGCCGGCCCGCCAGCGGACGACGGAGTACGGCACCCCGTCCGCCGAGCGCCTCGCCACGGCGCGCTCCGACGAGGGCCGCCGCCGGCTCACGTTGTCGATCACGCCGAGCTGACCCGGCCGGGACGACCGGACCCGTTGACCCGTGCGAGTCCACGAGGACCATGGCCCGCGTGCCGGTTCCCGGATCGGAGCTCGACGCGGGGCGCACCGCCTACGCCCGACAGGCGTGGGAGGAGGCGTACCGGCGACTGGCCGGTGCGGTCGCCTCCGGCGAACCGGAGCACGCGGACGACCTGGAGCGGCTCGCACTGGCCGCCTACCTCACGGGCCGGGACGCCGAGTGCGCCGCGGCGTGGGAGCGGGCGCACCGCCGCCACCTGGCCGCCGGCGACCCGGAGCGGGCGGCCCGGTGCGCGTTCTGGCTGGCCTGGGGGCTGGCGCTGCGCGGGGAGGGCGCTCAGGCCGGCGGGTGGCTGGGGCGGGCACTGGCGGTCCTCGACGCCGCCGGGGTGGGCGACTCCCCCGTCCACGGGTACGTGCAGCTCCCGCCCGCCGTCCAGGCCATGTACGGCGGTGATGCGCGGACCGCCTACGACGGCTTCACCCGGGCCGCCGCCGTCGGTGACCGCTTCGGCGAAGCCGACCTCATGACGCTCGGCCGGCTCGGGCGCGGCCAGAGTCTCGCCATGCTGGGCGACGTCGCCGGCGGGCTCGCCCTGCTCGACGAGGCGATGGTCGCCGTCACCACCGGGGAGACCTCGACCCACGTGGCGGGGCTCGTCTACTGCGCGGTGATCGCCACCTGCCTCGACAGCTGGGACCTGCGGCGGGCGCAGGAGTGGACCGGCGCCCTCACCCGGTGGTGCGCCGCGCAGCCGGACATGGTCCCGTACCGCGGTCAGTGCCTGGTGCACCGTGCCGAGATCCTGCAGCTGCACGGGGCATGGCCCGATGCCATGACCGAGGCCGGACGGGCGTGCGGACAACTGGAGCGAGCCCCTGGTCAGACCGCCACCGGGATGGCCTGGCACGAGGTGGGCGACCTGCACCGGCTCCGCGGCGCGTACGACGCCGCCGAAGCGGCGTACACGCGGGCGAGCCGGCACGGCCGTGACCCGCAGCCCGGGCTCGCCCTGCTCCGGGTCGCGCAGGGCAGGGTCGACGCCGCGACCGCGGCGATCCGCCGGGCCCTCGCCGAGGAGCACGAGTCGGGCCCTCACCGGCCCCGGTTGCTGGCTGGGTGCGTCGAGGTGCTCGTCGCCGCCGGCGACCTCGGCGGCGCGGAGGGTGCCGCATCGGAGCTGTCGGAGATGGCGAGCAGGATCGACGCCCCGCTGCTCCACGCCATGGCCCTGCAGGCCACCGGTGCCGTCCTGCTGGCCCGAGGCGCCTCCCGCGACGCCGTCGGGACGCTGCGCCGGGCGTGGTCGGCGTGGCAGGAGATCGGGGCGCCGTACGACGCCGCCCGCACCCGCGTGCTCATCGGCCTGGCCTGCCGGGCGCTCGACGACCACGACACCGCCGCCCTGGAACTGGCCGCCGCGGGGTGGACCTTCGCGCAGCTCGGCGCGGGACCCGACGCCGCGCGCGTCGCCGAGCTGGCCGGGCACACCCCGCGGGCGACCGCGCCGGGAGGCCTGACGACGCGGGAGCTCGAGGTGCTCCGGCTCGTCGCGACCGGCCGCACGAACCGGGCCATCGCCGGCGACCTCTTCCTGTCGGAGAAGACGGTGGCCCGGCACGTCGCCAACATCTTCACCAAGATCGACGTCCCGTCGCGGGCCGCCGCGACGGCCTACGCGTACCAGCACCACCTGGCCTGAGCCGACCACCGATCTGCACAGTTCTCCCGACGCGGCACGGTGCCCGGGCTTCCTAGCGTCGTCCCCATCAGTTCGGACGACACCCGATGGAGGTTCCGATGACCCGCTCAGGATCCACCCCCGCCGACCTCGGCTTCGCCGCACCCGAGCACGTCGAGACCGTCGTCATCGGCGGTGGGCAGGCCGGGCTGGCCACGTCGTACCACCTGGCGCGACAGGGCCGGCCGCACGTGGTGCTCGAGGGCAGCGAGCGCGTCGGCGACGTCTGGCGGCAGCGCTTCGACTCCCTGCGCCTGTTCAGCCCCGCCGGCTACGACGGCCTCCCCGGCATGCCGTTCCCGCTGCCCCGGTGGGACTTCCCGACGGGACACGACATGGCGGACTACCTCGAGGCCTACGCCACCGCCTTCGGGTTGCCGGTGCGCACGGGGATCAGCGTGGACAACCTCTCGAGGGAGGGCGAGCACTACGTCGTCACCTCGGGGCACCGCCGGTTCGAGGCCGCGAACGTCGTCGTCGCGTCGGGCACGTGGCAGAGCCCGATCGTCCCCGAGTTCGCCGACGAGCTCGATCCCGCCATCCGGCAGATGCACTCCGCGGAGTACCGCAACCCCTCGCAGCTCCAGCCCGGCCCCGTCCTCCTGGTCGGGGCCAGCCACTCGGGGCCGGACCTGGCCGTGGAACTCGCCCCGACCCACCGCACGTATCTCTCGGGGCCGATCCAGGGCGAGATCCCGTTCCGGATCGAGAGCCGGACGGCGCACGTCCTGCTGCCGATCCTCTGGTTCGCCGCCAACCACGTCCTCACGATGCGGACGCCGCTCGGCCGGAAGGTCGCCGGGCACGTCCGGGCCGGCGGCGGCCCGCTCATCCGGGTCAAGAGGAGCGATCTCGAGGCCGCCGGCGTGGAGTACACCCCGGAGCGGACCGTCGGCGTGCAGGACGGAAAGCCGGTCCTCGGCGACGGCCGGGTCCTCGACGTCGCCAACGTCGTCTGGTGCACCGGTTTCGGCAAGGACACCGACTGGATCCAGGTCCCGATCGGCGAGGAGCGCTGGCCGGCCCAGACGCGCGGAGTCGTGGCCGACGCGCCCGGCCTCTACTTCGTCGGCCTGCCCTTCCTGCAGGGCTTCTACTCGATGCTCATCGGCGGCGTCGGCCGCGACGCCGGTTTCGTGGCCCGGCACGTCGCCCGCCGGATGGCCGGGACGCCCGCCGCGGCAGCTCCGGCGTCGATGACCGCCGGCTGAGCAGCAGAGCGGGACGGAGCGGATCGGCGCCACCGTGCTGCCACGAGGGCCGCCGCCCGCTCAGACCGTCATCGTCACGCCGACAGTGTGCTCCGGGGCTCCCCGGGGCGGCCTCGATCGGGCAGGCTGGGGCCGTGAGTCTGCACGCGGTCCTCGGTACGCCGGTGGGTGCGACGGCGTTCGACTCGCGTCGGGTGGCGCCGCCCGTCCAGGTGGGCCTCTGGGAGAAGGCGACCGCCCGCTTCCTCGTACCGATGCGGATCACCGCGCGCGACGCCTCCATCCTCGGCGTGATCGCCGGCCGGGAGGTGGCCGGCGCCAGTTTCTGCCGCCTCACGGCCACGCCGCACGTAGCGACGAGGGACGCCCGGCTGGCGGACGGCGCAGGTGCGGGTCACTACAAGATCGCGGTCGGGCTGCGCGGACGGTCGGTCGTGAGCCAGCACGGCCGCCGGGTCGGCCTCGGCCCCGGGGACGTCACCGTCTACGACACCTCGGAGCCCTACAGCGTCAGCGGTGACGTCCCGTTCGGGCTGCTGGTCGTACGGATCCGCCAGGACGTGCTCGACGCCGGCCGGGACCGTGTCGCCGCGGTGGCGGCCACCGCGCTGACCGGGGACCGGCTGAGTCCGGTGCGGAACGACCTCCTGGCGCTGGCCGCCGGGAACCCGGGACCGCCGGTGCTCGACGAGGTGATGGCCGCCGTCGACCACCTGATCCGGCAGGCACTCCCGGTGCGGTTGACCGGTCCTCGCAACACCGACGTCATCCTCGCGGCGGCGAAGGAGCTGATCGCTGCACGACTCGACGATCCCGGGCTGACCCCCGGTTTCGTGGCGGCCGCGCTGGGCGTCTCGCGCCGCTACCTCTACGCCCTCTTCGCCGCCGAGGTCGGCCCGGTCGCGCACTACGTGCGGACCGTGCGGCTGGAGCGGGCCCGCGACCTACTGATCCGGTCGGCGGCGGACGAACTCAGCGTCGCCGACGTCGCCGTCGAATGCGGATATCCCGACGCAGCGCATTTCAGCCGGCTGTTCCGCCGGGCGTACGGCCGATCCCCGCGCACCTTCCGCCGGGAGAGCAGGCTGGCGGACGCCGCCCCGTCGGCAGGGGCGCCGCGGACCGTGCGGTCAGGCCCCGGGGACGACACCTGACCGCACGGCGGCCGCCCGTCAGTCCCGGGGCAGGACCGAGAGGACGACCCCGGCGGCGTCCTCCTCGCCGTCGCCGGCATGCCGCTCCTCGGGCACGGGGATCCCGTCGAGCGCCGAGACCCGCTGGGTGGTCAGCGGCACCTGCGGCGTGCGGTCGACGCCGAAGCTGAACACGTCCGGCCGGGCGTAGTGCCCCGCCCCGTCGGCGAAGTACTTGGCGAACGCGATCACGCTCAGATCCAGCTCGGCGTACACGATCGCCTCGTCGTCCCGGTGCGGCTCCTGGAGCCACCTGCCGTCCGGGCCCATGAAGCCGGTCATCCCGCCGCCGACCGTCGGGGCGTCCGGACCCTCGGGAACACCGAGCCGTTCCACGATCTCCTCGCTGATCCGACCCTGGACCACGATGACGTAGGTCTGGGCACAGATCGCGTGGGCGCTGGACAGCGTGCTGGAGTAGTGGTCGAAGTTGTCAGCGTTGGGATCGGCGTGCGTGGCGCTGATCGCCGGCCAGGCCGCGACGTGGATCTGCTCGCCGAGGGCAGCGAGCGCGTAGCGGTTGAGGTCCATGCTGTGCTCGAAGCAGATCAGCCCACCGAGGCGGCCGAAGCCGGTGTCGACGACGAAGACGTCCCGGCCGTCCCCGCGCCCCCAGACCGTGCGCTCGGCGTTGGTCGGGTGCAGCTTGCGGTGCCGCGCCACCAGTTCTCCGGTGGGTGCGAAGTAGGCCTGGGTGTTGTAGAGAGTGCCGCCCTCCTTCTCGTCGAGTCCCATGACCACCCAGGTACCGGCCTCGCGCGCCGCCGCACCGATCGCCCGCGATGCCTCGCTGGGCAGTTCCACGGCGTTGGCGTAGAGCTCGGCGAAGAAGGGCGCCGCGTACTTGGTGGTGTGCGACCAGATCCAGTACGGATAGCCCGGCAGGAAGGTCTCCGGAAACGCCACGAGCTTCGCCCCGGCGCGACCGGCCTCGCGGATGAACTCGCAGGCCTTGCGGACACCGGCGTCGAGGTCCAGGAACGGTGCCGCGGCGTGGACCGCCGCGACCTTGACGATGGGGGGAGTGTTCGACATGCCCGCACGCTAGGAAGCCCGGGGGCCCCGCACTTGGACATGCGTGCACGCCGCGTCGATGCCGTGCCGGTGCGGCAGCCGGTCGTGGCACCGGGCCCACGGGATCACCGGGCCGGGGATCAGCCGCGCTCGGCGGGCTCCGCCTCGGCGACCTCCGGCTTCTCCGGCTGGTCCCGGAGGAACAGGTACCAGTACGACGTCGACACGAAGATGACCGCGCCGACCAGGTTGCCGGTACCGGCCAGCAGCCAGTTGAGCAGCGTGTCCCCCCAGCCGATGTCGGGGACCCCGGCGAAGATCGCCGCCGGCAGGAAGAACATGTTGGCGACGACGTGGTCGAACCCCATCGCCACGAAGGCCATGATCGGGAAGAAGATCGCCAGGACCTTGCCCGAGACCGTGCTCGCGGCCAGCGACATCCACACGGCGAGGCAGACCAGCCAGTTGCAGCCCACGCCCCGCAGGAACGTCTCCCAGGCGGTGTGCCCGGAGGCCTTGCCCTGCGCGATGTCGGCGAGCCGGTCGTAGGTGAGCCCGCTGCTGCCGAGGGAGTCCGCGTCGCCGATCACGCCGGTCTGCACGGCCAGGAAGAACGCGACGACGAGAGCGCCGACGAGATTGCCCAGCAGCACCAGCGTGAGGTTCTTGGCGACGTCGCCAAGTTCGATCCGGCCGCGCATGGCGCCGAGCGGGACCAGCATCATGTTGCCGGTCGCCAGGTCGGAGCCGGCGACCAGCACGAGCACCAGGCCGAGGGTGAAGGCCGCGCCGGTGAACAGCGTCGGCAGCGTTCCCCAGGTCGACTGGTCCAGCCCGGAGGACACCGTGATGGCGACCAGGGCGCCGAAGGAGATGTAGGCACCGGCCAGGAAGGCGCTGACCAGCACCCGGTCCCAGGTGCGGCGGGTCTTCTTGGCACCTGTCTCGGCCGCGACCTGGGCCATCTCCGCTGGTTCACGTGCGGACACGAGCGCCTCCACTGGGTCTGCTCCACCGGTTGCGGCCCGTTGTGCCCGTTCCGGGCCCCCGCCACGCCCTCGACTTCGGTCGGACCGGGATCGACCGATGGCCGATGTCCCGGAGGCCACGCTGCCGTCGACTGGTCCACGTGCCGGGAACCGGAGTGCGCCGCTACGACGTGGCATCGGGCATCGTCACGTTCCTCGGGCTGTACCAGGGAGCGGTGCCGCTCGTCGTCCGGCCGGTCTTCGGCGCCGACCAGCGGTTCGCGCCCGCGCTGTGGCTGCCCGCCCCGTGGTGGTGGATCGCCTGCCTGGGCGTCGTGGCCGTCGCGGGCGCGCTCCTGGCGGCCATCCACCGCGCGCGGGAACGGCACGTGCCGCCCGTCCGACCCGTCGACGGCGCGACGGTGAGCCCGCCCGAGAGCACGGCGGACGAGGACCCGGGCGCCGACCGGGCCGCCGGCTACGACGCCCTCTCCGGCCTGGTGCTCCTGGTCGGGCTCTACAACGGGGTGGCGCCGTTCGTCGCGCGGCTGGTCTTCGGCGGCGACCTCCTCCTCGCGTTCACCCTGCGGCTGCCCACCCCGTGGTGGTGGATCGCCTCCCTCGCCGTCGTCGTCCTCACGGTCGTGCTGCTGGCGGTCATCGACCGCGGCAAGGAGCGGAGCGGGTCAGGAGGCGGTGGCCGACGGCCTCCGGAGGAGCGGAACGGGTCAGGAGGCGGTGGCCGATAGCCTCCGGTGGTGGGGTACTCCGGCAGGCTCGCGTACAGCGACGGGCAGTGGCGCGCCGGCCGGCCGACCGCGGTGCCGTTCCTCCTCCTCGACGTGCACGACAGCCGCGTCGCGACGGTCGACTACCGCGCCGCCGACGCCTCGGGCGGCCGGGTTCGCCCGCTGGGTGAGGGAGGCCGTCGACGGCGACGTCGACCCGGACGACGTGCGGCACCTCATGGCCTCGCCGTCGGGTGCGCCGCCGCCGGACGAGATCGTCGAGGAGACGGTCGACCGGCTGATGACGCTGGCCGGGCTGCCCGGCCCCGAGTGGCCCACCGACGACGACATGCCCGCCGGATAGTCCGGCGTCGTCAGCTGAGACGCCGCTGGAGGACGATCGTGACCTGCTCGCCGGCGCGCGACTTGCCGGTGGCCCGGCACAGCGCGGACCGCAGCGGCAGCCAGTGCGGCCCCTCGCCCGACGGCATGAGGGTGGCGGCGAACTCGTGTCCGTCGATCGTGCCGCCCACCTTCACCGCCCGCCGCGTGCCGAGCACCTCCGCGGAGCCGGGCACGGTGACGAAGGTGGCGAAGGCGCCGTCCTTCTCGATCGGCGCGGTGACGGTCAGGTCCAAGGGCTGCGGGAGAGTGCTCACGGCAGAGAAGACCGGCGGCACCCGCGGAACTCATCGCGCCCCCGACGCCGACCGGGGGTAGGAAGGACGCCGTGCGTGCCATCACCTACTCCCAGCCCGGCGGTCCCGACGTCCTCGAGCTCCGCGACGCCCCCGTGCCCGACCCCGGCCCCGGTGAGGTCCGGGTCCGGGTCGCCTTCTCCGGGGTCAACCCGACCGACTGGAAGTCGCGCAGCAAGACGCCGCCGGGCCCGGACGGGCAGATCCCGGACCAGGACGGCTCGGGCACCGTCGACGCCGTCGGTCAGGGCGTCGACCCGGTCCTGGTCGGTGAACGGGTCTGGATCTGGGAGGCCGCCTGGCAGCGGCGCTGGGGCACGGCGGCGGAGTACACCGTCGTCCCGGCCCGGCAGACCGTGCTGCTGGGCGCGGAGCCGTCCTTCGAGCTCGGCGCCGCCCTCGGCATCCCCTTCCTGACCGCGCACCGCTGCCTCACCGTCGCCGAGTCCCTGCCCGACCGGATCGGGCCCGGCTCGCTGCAGGGCCGCACGGTGCTGGTGCAGGGCGGCGCGGGGGCGGTCGGCAACGCCGCCGTCCAGCTGGCCCGGTGGGCCGACGCGACGGTCGTCGCCACGGTGAGCAGCCCGGAGAAGGCGCAACTGGCGGCCGCGGCGGGCGCCGACCACGTCGTGGACTACCGGCGCCAGGACGTCGTCGCCGAGGTGCGCAAGGTCGCGCCGCAGGGGGTCGACTCGATCGTGGAGGTATCGGCCGCCGTGAACGCCGGCATCGACGCCCAGGTCATCGGCATGCACGGCGCGGTCGCGATGTACGCCGACGACGGCGGGGCGGAGATCACCGTCCCCGTGCGGCTGCAGATGGGCCCGAACGCCCGCTGGCAGTTCGTCCTCGTCTACACCGAGCCGGCCCGCGCGAAGGAGATCGGGGTCGAGGACGTCAACGCCGCGGTGCTCGACGGCGCGGTCCGCGTGGGCCGGGAGGCCGGCCTGCCGCTGCACGTCTTCCCGCTCGATCAGGCGGCGCAGGCCCACCAGGCGGTGCAGGACGGCGCCGTCGGCAAGGTGCTCATCGACGTCACCGCGTGACGGGGGACGCAGCGGCCTCCCCGCGATCGGCCTCCCACTTATCCACGGCGTCCCAGTCCGCGCCGTCGAGCGTGGCCAGGGCCGCGGGGAAGAGGCCGAAGTCCTCCTTGTACATGTGCTCGGCGAGGTCGTCGAGGATGCGCACCATGCCCTCGCGCCACGCCTGGGCGGCCGCGTCGTCGAGGTCGTCGACGTCGTCGTAGAGGCCGGCGTGCTCGGCCTCGAGGACGCCGACGTGCTCGGCCAGGTCCTCGCTGCGCCGCAGCAGGGGGAAGAGGACGCCCTCCTCCTTCATGACGTGCGGGCCGAGGAGGACGAGGAGCTCGTCGAAGTGGGCCCGGGCGGCGGCGTCGTCCCCCGAGGCGAGGTGCCCGCGGATGTGCGTGCTGAGCTCGCGCAGCCGGTCGTGCTCGTCCATCAGCCGGGCGATGGGTGTCAGGTCCCGGCAGCCGCAGTGGTCGCACATCGGTGACATCCCTTCCGTCGGGGGTCCGCCCGCCCGACGGTCCAGCCGCCGGCGATGGACGACGGCAGAACATGCCGTCACCACTGTCAGCGGCGGCCCGGGGCTGGTGATTCCCCGCCCTCGGGATGATGCACGCCACGGACCGCCGATGGCACGCATCCGAGCCTTCGCCACGCCGGTGGTCGCCACTGGTCACGGCCGGCCGGCTCGGGCACTGTGAAGGCGTGGCGAGCACCGGCACGGGAGGTGACCAGCTGGGCCTCGCGCACAGGCAGGTCCGCGAACTGACGCCGGGCTACTTCGCCCTCGTCATGGCGAGCGGCATCATCTCGGTGGGCATGCGGCTCGGCGGGCACATCACGGTGTCGGTGCTCCTGCTGGCCGTGTGTGCCACAGCATTCGTCGTCCTCGTGGTGCTCAACGTCTGGCGACTGATCGGCCATCGCGACGCCGTGGCCGAGGACTTCCTCGATCCCGCACGCGGGTTCGGCTTCTTCACCTTCATCGCCGGCGGCAACGTCCTGGGCGTCCGGCTCGCCATGGACGGCCACATCGGTGTCGCGGCGGCACTCGCGGGAGTCGGCTTCGCAGCCTGGCTGTTCCTCGGCTACGTCATCCCCTGGACCGCCGTCCTCGGCCGCGCCGAGCGGCCGGTGCTGACCAAGGCCAACGGCACGTGGTTCATCTGGGTCGTCGCGGGCCAGTCGGTGGCCACGTCGGCCGCCACGCTGCAGCCCGCCATGCCTGCCCTGCGCGACGCGTTGGCGGTGGTGGCCGTCTTCTCCTGGTCGGTGAGCCTGTTCCTGTACGCCGCCGTGGGGATCATGGTGTCCCTGCGGCTGCTCCTCTTCGAACTACGGCCGACCGACCTGACCCCTCCGTACTGGGTGGCGATGGGCGCCAGCGCGATCACCGTGCTCGCCGGGGCCCGCATCGTCGAGATGGTCGACACGCCGATGGTCGAGGCCACACGGGGCCTGGTGGCCGGTGTCTCGGTGAGCATCTGGGCGTTCGGTACATGGCTGATCCCGGTGCTGGTGGCCGCCGGCTGGTGGCGGCACCGCACCCACCGCGTGCCCCTGCGCTACGAGCCGTCCCTGTGGAGCATGGTGTTCCCGATGGGGATGTACGCCGTCGCCGCGACCTACCTCAGCCGGGCCGACGACCTGCCCCTGGTGGGCGTCGTGGGCGCGGTGGGCATCTGGGCGGCCTTCGCGGTGTGGAGCCTCGTGCTTGCCGCCATGGTGGTCACCGCCACCCGTGCCGGAACCGGCTACGCGGAACGGCGCAGCGACGCCAGCTCGTACTGACCCGCCCGCGCTGCGCGCGGGACCGATCCGCGCTCCATCCGGACGAGCGACGGACCGCCCCTCACGCCGCCGACGTCGGCGAGTCCGACACGCGCATGCCCCAGGCCGTGTAGCACGCGGCGACCGCAGCGGTGATCGCGAGCAGCCACAGCCCGGCCTGGTAATTCCCCATCCAGCCGTAGATGGCGCCCATGACCAGTGGCGGCGCGAAACCACCGAGGCCACCGGCTGCACCCACGATGCCGGTCACGGCGCCTACCTTTCCGGCCGGTGCCGCGATCGCCACCAGGGCGAACACGGCGCCGGAGGCTGCCCCGAGTGCCGCGGCCATCGCGAGGAAGGCGATCGTGCCCAGCGGTGCCAGCGGCTGCTCGAGGGCGGAGATCGCCGCGAACAACGTCACGACGGCGAAGCACGTCGTCAGCACGGGTAGCGGGTGGAAGCGGTCGGACAGGGTGCCGCCGACCGGACGCATGATCACGGCCAGGACGACGAACCCCGCCGTACGGAGCGCGGCATCGTTCGCGTCCAGTGCGAACGCGTCGCGGAGATAGGTGGGCAGGTAGACGCTGAAGGCCACGAATCCGCCGAAACCGACCGCGTAGAGGAAGGAGAGCTGCAAGGTGACGGGCAGCCGGAAGGTGTCCCACGTCCGCTGCAGGAAGCTACCCCCGGCGGGCGCCGGCCGGCCGGGGGCGTCCCGGAGCAGCAGCCACGAGACGACGGCATAGACGGCCAGCAGCACCGCGACGAGCGTGAAGGGGAACTCCAGGCCGACGGAACGCCGCAGCGAGACGGTGGTGAACGCCGAGATCGCGGTGCCGCCCATACCGGCACCGAAGATGCCGAGCGCCATCCCTCGCTTGGCGGGCGGGAACCACGCGTTGACCAGCGGGACACCGACCGCGAACGTCGTCCCACCGAGGCCGAGCACGAACCCGCCGAGCAGCATCAGGGCGTAGCTGTCGCTGGCCACGTAGCCGATGAACAGGACCGGGACGATGGTCAGGGCACTGAGCAGCGGAAACATGGTCCGCGCCCCGAAGCGGTCGGTGAGCGCCCCGACGGGGATGCGGCCCAACGACCCGACGATCACCGGCACGGCGACCAGCAGGGACTTCTCCAGGGCGCTCAGCCCGAGCGCGTCGGTGTAGAACCCACCCAGCGGGCTGACCAGCGCCCAGGCCCAGAAGTTGATGGCGAAGCCGACGGTGGCCACCGCCAGCATCACCCAGGCCTGCCGGGGAACGCCGTCGACGGCGGCCCCGGGCGCCCCGTGGGCGCCCGGCATCGGTGCGGCAGTCACGAGCGTGGACCTCCCACTCGGTCCCAGCCGCGCGGCGTCGCCCGGTTGCCCAGGTGCTGGTCGCGGCTGCGGTAGACGATGTAGGGCCGGGTGAAGTAGCCCAGCGGGGCGCTGAACACGTGCACGAGCCGGGTGAACGGCCAGATCGCGAACAGCAGGAGCGCCGAGACGGCGTGCACCTTGAACCCCAGCGCGGCGTCGGCCATCAGCTCGGCCTGCGGGTTGAAGTAGAAGATGCTGCGGAACCAGGGCGACACCGTCTCCCGGTACCCGACGTGGTCGGGCAGCGCGCCGAGCACCGTGTTGGTCAGACCGGTCAGGATCGTCACGGTCAGGAAGACGTACATGAACTTGTCGTTCTTCGTGGTCGCCGAGAACACCGGGCCGACCGTCCGCCGCCGGTAGATCAGGATGGCCAGACCCGCGAGCGTGCAGAACCCGGCGATCGCACCGATCCCGACCGCCATGGCGTGGTACATCGCCTCGCTGATCCCCACCGCGTCCGTCCAGGACTTGGGGATGCCGAGGCCTGCGACGTGCCCGATGAGGGCGGCGAGGATGCCGAAGTGGAACAGCGGGCTCCCCCAGCGCAGCAGCTTCCGCTCGTAGAGCTGGCTGGATCGGGTGGTCCACCCGAACTTGTCGTACTTGTACCGCCAGATGTGCCCGCCGATGAAGATCGCCAGGCTGACGTAGGGCAGCACGACCCAGAGGAGGATCTCGAGCGCGCTCATTTGAGGGTCCCCGCCGCGACGTGGAACGACAGCGGGCCGACGTCGTGGGGTCGGTTCATGCGGGGGCTCCTGCGGACGCGCCGGACGTGGGCTGGGGGATGAACTCCGGTGGCGCGAACGGCAGCGCGCCGTAGGGGTCGAGGCCGACGTCCTCACCGGGGGGCCCCTCGCGGGCCAGCCGCAGCACCGCGGCCCGGTCGTCCGCCTGCACCGGGGGCAACGTGGCCGACACCGCCTGCAGGACCGCGGCGTACGGCGAGCCCCGGTCGTCCAGGGACAGCCGGATGAGCTCCAGGCCGGGGCGGTACTCGGTGAGCAGCCGCTCGCCCCGCGCGGCGTCACCGATGGCGGCGAACTCGAGCACGACCGCGAGGTGGTCGGGCAGCTCCTCGTCCGACAGCGTCATCCCGGCGCGCGAGTACAGGTGCTTGAACTGGACCAGCGCCATGCCGCGCTTGCGGGTGTCCCCGTGCGTGAAGTAGGTCAGGTACAGGCAGCACTTGCGCCGCAGGTCGAACGTCTCCACGTACTCGGCCTGCTGCTGCTGCAGGGGCGTGGTCTCCAGGTGGTCGAGGAACCGGCCCAGCGGCCCGGCGAACTCCACCGGTAGCGGTGCCACCGCCGCCCGCAGCACGGGCAGCCGGGCGAGCAGGTCCTCGTCCGGGTAGCCGAGCAGCAGGGACGCCGCTTGACGGGCGGTGGCCACCTCGGCGGCGGTCGGCCCCGGCCGGCGGGACAGCAGCCGCGGGCTCACGGCTTGGGCTCCGTCACGGCCGGCGAGTCCGAGCCGACCCCGTCGTCCTCCGCCCGGTCGGGGAAGAGCCCCTCGGGTGCCCCCTTGCCGTCCCAGTTGAGCAGGTTGACCCGCTGCGCCTTGTCCCCCGGTGCGGCCATGGTGTCGGCCGTCTGCCGGGCGGCCAGCATGTGGAAGTTCTCCACGGCGATCGGAGTCGTGCCGCCCGATGCCTCGCCGAACGGACCCCAGCCGCCCATGCCGGGACCGTCGTCGTAGTCCAGCGAGCAGCCGCTGTCGAACTCCTCCTGGCGGGGGCCCTGCTCGGCGTGGATCTGCGGGATCACGTACCGCTCGTCGTACTTGGCGATCGCGAGCAGCCGGTGCATGTCCTGGATGTCCTGACCGGTCATACCGACCGCGGTGGCGATCGACTCGTCGGCCGGACGTCCCAGGTTCAGGTCACGCATGTAGGCACGCATGGCGCCCAGCTTCTTGAGCACCCCGGTGACCAGGTTCGTGTCCCCGGCCGCGAACAGCTCGGCCAGGTACTCGACCGGGATCCGCAGCGACTCGATGGCGCCGAAGATGTTGCCGGCGTCCTCGCCGTCGTGGCCGGTGTCGGTGAGCGCGTCCACGACCGGTGACAGCGGCGGGATGTACCAGACCATCGGCATGGTGCGGTACTCCGGGTGCAGCGGGAGGGCCACCTCGAACCTGGTGATCAGCGAGTAGATCGGCGAGCGCTGCGCCGACTCGATCCAGTCCCGCGAGATGCCGGCCTGCTCGGCGGCGCGGATGACCTGCGGATCGTGCGGGTCCAGGATGATCGACCGCTGGGCCATGTAGAGGTCCTGGTCGTCCGGTGTGGACGCCGCCTCGAGGACGCGGTCGGCGTCGTAGAGGACGATGCCGATGTAGCGCAGCCGGCCGACGCAGGTCTCCGAGCAGACCGTCGGGATGCCCACCTCCACGCGCGGGAAGCAGAACGTGCACTTCTCGGCCTTGCCGGTGCGGTGGTTGAAGTAGACCTTCTTGTACGGGCACCCGGTGACGCACTGGCGCCAGCCGCGGCAGCGGTCCTGGTCGACGAGGACGATGCCGTCCTCCTCGCGCTTGTAGATCGCGCCCGACGGGCAGGAGGCCGCGCACGACGGGTTGATGCAGTGCTCGCAGATCCGCGGCAGGTAGAACATGTAGGTCTGCTCGAACTTCTCCTTGATCTCCGCCGAGATCTTCTGCAGGACCGGGTCCTGCTGGGTCAGTTCGGGCGCGCCACCGAGGTTGTCGTCCCAGTTGGCGCTCCACTCGATGTTCATCGGCTCGTTCGTCAGCAGCGAGCGGGGCTGCGCGACCGGGGTGTGCTCCTGGAGCGGGGCGTTGGTCAGGGTCTCGTAGTCGTAGGTCCAGGGTTCGTAGTACTCCTGGATCGAGGGCATCTTCGGGCTGGAGAAGATCTGCAGCAGCCGCTTGAGCCGGCTCCCCGTGCGCAGCTGGAGCTTGCCGTTGCGGCCGACCTGCCAGCCGCCCTTCCACTTCTCCTGGTCCTCGTAGGTCCGCGGGTAGCCCTGGCCCGGCCGGGTCTCAACGTTGTTGAACCAGACGTACTCGACACCGCTGCGGTTGGTCCACGCCTGCTTGCAGGTGACCGAGCAGGTGTGGCAGCCGATGCACTTGTCGAGGTTCATGACCATGCCCATCTGGGCCATGACACGCATCAGTACTGGACCTCCTGGTTGCTGCGGCGGCGGATCACGGTCACTTCGTCGCGCTGGTTCCCGGTCGGCCCGAGGTAGTTGAAGGCGAACGACAGCTGCGCGTACCCGCCGATCAGGTGGGTGGGCTTGAGGAACAGCCGGGTCAGCGAGTTGTGGATGCCGCCGCGCTTGCCGGAGGTCTCGGTGAGCGGGACGTCGATGAGCCGGTCCTGCGCGTGGTGCATGTAGACGGTGCCCTCCGGCATGCGGGTGGACACGATCGCGCGGGCGGCCACGACGCCGTTGCGGTTGACCGCCTCGATCCAGTCGTTGTCCTTCACCCCGACCTTGGCGGCGTCCTGGACGCTCATCCAGATCGTCTGCCCACCGCGGGACAGCGACAGCATGAACAGGTTGTCCTGGTACTCCGAGTGGATCGACCACTTGTTGTGCGGGGTCAGGTACCGGACGGTGATGCCCAGCTCGCCCTGCTCACCGACGTGCGGCTCGCCGAACAGGGTGTGCATGTCCAGCGGCGGCCGGAACACCGGCAGGTTCTCCCCCGCCTCGGTCATCCAGTCGTGGTCGAGGAAGAACTGCATGCGGCCGGTGAGCGTGTGCCAGGGCTTCAGCCGCTCCACGTTGATGGTGAACGGCGAGTAGCGGCGTCCACCGGTCTCGCTGCCCGACCACTCCGGGGAGGTGATCACGGGGGTCGGCCGGGACTGGGTGTCGCTGAAGGTGACCAGCTTGCCCTCGTGCTCCTCGGCCAGGTCGGCCATCCGCATGCCGGTGCGCTCCTCGGCCCGGTGGAAGCCCTGGGTGGCCAGCCGCCCGTTCGTCGTCCCGGACAGGGCCAGGATCGCCTCGCACCAATGCACGTCACGGGCCAGCGCCGGCCGCCCGGCCGCCGCACCGTCACGGATGACGCCGTTCTTGTGCTTGAGGTACTCGACCTCCTTGTCGGGCATCGTGGTGACGCCCTTGGTGGTCAGGCCCAGCTTCTCCACCAGCGGGCCGAGCGCCGACCACTTCTGGGCGATCGCCGAGTAGTCCCGCTCCTGGACGACGAACTTCGGCATCGTCCGGCCGGGCACCGGGTCGCACTCGCCGGCCTTCCAGTCGCGCACCACCCCGCGGGGGTTGGCCATCGCGTCCGGGGTGTCGTGCATCAGCGGCAGCGCCATCAGGTCCTTGCGGACGCCGAGGTGGGTGGCGGCCAGCCGGCTGAACTGGCGGGCGATCGTGCCGAAGGCGTCGAAGTCGGTGCGCGTCTCCCACGGTGGCGCGATGGCCGGGTTGAACGAGTGCACGTACGGGTGCATGTCCGTGGTGTTGAGGTCGTGCTTCTCGTACCAGGTGGCGGCCGGCAGCGTGATGTCGGAGTAGATCGTCGTGCTGGTCATCCGGAAATCCAGGGCGAGGAGCAGGTCCAACTTGCCGGTGGGTGCCTCCTCCCGCCAGACCAGGTCCTGCGGCCGCGCCTCCGGCGGGGCCTCCTCGGCGCGGACGGCGTTGTCGGTGCCGAGCAGGTGCTTGAGGAAGTACTCGTTCCCCTTCGCCGAGGAGCCGAGCAGGTTGGCCCGCCAGATGGTCAGGACCCGGGGGAAGTTCTCGGGGGCGTCGGGGTCCTCGGCGGCGAAGCGCAGGCTGCCGTCGCGCAGCCCGTCGATCACGTGCTCCCCCGGCTCCTTGCCCGCGGCGGCCGCCTCGTCGGCGAGGTCGAGCGGGTTGCGGTTGAAGGTCGGGTAGGACGGCATCCAGCCCATGCGGGCCGACTGCGCGAGCACGTCGGCCGGCGTCCTGCCGTCGAAGCTGCCCTTGCCCAGCGGCGAGGCGAAGCCGTCCAGCGTCGTCTGGTCGTAGCGCCACTGGTCGGTGTGCAGGTACCAGTAGGCGGTCTGGATCATCTGCCGCGGCGGTCGGGCCCAGTCCAGGGCGGAGGCGAGCGTCGTCCAGCCGGTGACCGGGCGGCACTTCTCCTGGCCGACGTAGTGCGCCCAGCCGCCGCCGTTCACGCCCTGGCAGCCGGTGAGCGTGGTCAGGGTCAGGAAGGCGCGGTAGATCGTGTCGGAGTGGAACCAGTGGTTGGTCCCGGCCCCCATGATGATCATGGACCGGCCCTTGGACTCGTCGGCGTTCTGCGCGAACTCCCGGCCGATCCGCGCCGCGGCGGCCGCGGACACGCCGGTGAACTGCTCCTGCCACGCGGGGGTGTAGGGCTGCGAGGCGTCGTCCAGCCCGGCCGGCCACTCCCCGGGCAGGCCGGCGCGGCCGACACCGAACTGGGCCAGCAGCACGTCGTACACCGTGGTCACCAGGTGCTTGCCGAGCCGGCGCACCGGCACGCCGCGGCGCATCGCCGCCCCCTCGCCGCGGGCGGTGTCGAAGCGGGCGAGGTCGACGGTCACCGTCTCGGCGGCGCCGTCGTAGAGGCTCAGCCGCGGATCGACGTCCCCGAGGTCGAGGTTCCACTTGCCCTTGCCCGACTCGCCGAAGCGGAAGCCGAGCGAGCCGTTGGGGACGTGCGGCTCGTCGGTGGCGGAGTCGACGAGCACGGTCTTGAACTCCGCGCCCTCCTCCATGTCCCCGAGGTCGGCGGCGGTGAGGAACTTGCCCGGGACGTAACTGTCGCCGTGCGGGGTGAGCGTGAGCAGGAACGGCAGGTCGGAGTACTTCTTCACGTACTCGGTGAAGCGGGGCACCTGCCGGTCGACGAAGAACTCCTTGAGCACGACGTGCCCCATGGCCATGGCCAGGGCGCCGTCGGTGCCCGGGTGTGGGGCCAGCCAGTCGTCGGCGAACTTGGTCGCGTCGGAGTAGTCGGGGCTCATGACGACGACCTTCTGGCCCCGGTAACGGGCCTCGGTCATCCAGTGCGCGTCGGGCGTGCGGGTCACCGGGACGTTGGAGCCCCAGAGGATGAGGTAGGCCGCGTCCCACCAGTCACCGGACTCGGGGACGTCGGTCTGGTCGCCGAACACCTGCGGCGAGGCGACCGGCAGGTCGGCGTACCAGTCGTAGAAGGACAGCATGGGTGCGCCGATGAGCGACATGAAGCGCGCACCGGCGGCGTGCGACACCATCGACATGGCCGGGATCGGGGAGAACCCGGCGATCCGGTCCGGCCCGTACTTCTTGATCGTGTGGACGTGGGCGGCGGCGATCATCTCGGTCGCCTCGTCCCAGCTGGAGCGGACCAGGCCGCCCTTGCCGCGCTGCGACTTGTAGGTGCGGGCCTTCTCCGGGTCGTCGACGATGTCCGCCCAGGCGAGGACGGGGTCACCGAGGCGCTGCCGGGCTTCGCGGTACATCTGCAGGAGGGACCCGCGGACGTAGGGGTAGCGCACCCGGGTCGGCGAGTAGGTGTACCAGGAGAAGGCGGCGCCGCGCGGGCAGCCGCGGGGCTCGTACTCCGGCCGGTCGGCGCCCGTCGACGGGTAGTCGGTCTGCTGCGCCTCCCAGGTGATGATCCCGTCCTTGACGTAGACCTTCCACGAGCAGGAGCCGGTGCAGTTCACGCCGTGCGTGGACCGGACGACCTTGTCGTGCGACCACCGGTCCCGGTAGAAGCTGTCGGCGTCCCGCCCGCCGATCTGGTGCAGCGACCGCTGGTCGGCACTGACCTCCCCCTTGCGGAAGAACCGCGAGGTCTTGACCAGCGCCTCCGACAGGCCGCCGTCGAACCCGGCCTTCCCGTCAGTGGCCTGCCGGCTGCCTTCAGGTGCGAGCGTCACAGCTCTCCTTCTGCGTCGTGTAGATC
This sequence comes from Blastococcus tunisiensis, assembly GCF_900112815.1. Classification (GTDB taxonomy): domain Bacteria; phylum Actinomycetota; class Actinomycetes; order Mycobacteriales; family Geodermatophilaceae; genus Blastococcus_B; species Blastococcus_B tunisiensis. The sequence continues at coordinate 24,927 of NZ_FOND01000003.1, read as the reverse complement.
GTGTCCCCCGGCACAAAGGCCCGCCCTCTGCATCACACCGGCCACCGGGCGGGGCCGCATCCCGACGCGCCGGGGGCGCCGCCGGACACCGGTTCAGGCCTGGCGCGGGTGGCCACCGACCAGCGGGGTGTCCACCCCGACGGCACCCGTCCTCGCCGCACCGCCGGGAGAGCCGAGCGGTGCGTCGCGGCCGGGCAGCGGTTCGCTGAAGAAGAGGGCGTTGTCGGCGGTGAACACCGACCACTTCCCGGGGACGTCGTCCTCGTAGTAGATGGCCTCCACGGGGCAGACCGGCTCGCAGGCCCCGCAGTCGACGCACTCGTCGGGATGGATGTAGAGCGCCCGCTCACCCTCGTAGATGCAGTCGACAGGGCACTCGTCGACACAGGCTCGATCCAATACGTCGATGCACGGTTCGGCGATCACGTACGTCACCTGACGCTCCCTCCGACTCCCCCAGCGTGGCCGACGATCGGAGCGTATCGGCCCTCTTTAATCGCCGCCGAGCGGGTGCGAACCGCTCGGCGGCGGAGCTCCGGGAACCTCGGCCAGGCACAGCTCCGAGGCCACGAACGGTTCGAGCACGGCGGAGGCGGCGGCCGTCTCCCAGCCGTACCGGGACAGCGCCCCCCGCATCAGCCCCAGGTGCAGTGAGCAGACCACGGACGGGTGCGACCGCGCTACCTCCCGGAAAGGGCAGCGGTCGAGCGCGACCCGGAACCGGTGATCGACATCGATCCGGCGCGGCGCGAAACCCAGCCGGTCGAACAGCCCCTCCAGGCCGCCGAGGGCCTCCTCCCAGGAGAGGTCGCCGAGCTCGGGAACCTGGTCCGCGGCCCACCGGCGACCGACCTGCTCCGCCCGGCGCGGCCCGTCCGGGTCGCCGGCCTCGAGAGCGGCGGCGAGCAGCTCGGCGAGCTGGCGGTGGCCCTCCACCGGCGCGCCGCCGGCGACCGCCGCGTAGAGGTGACCGGGCCGACCACGGCCGGCCGGCGGCTGCGGGGTCCGCGCGACGAGCCCGGCTGCCTCCAGTGTCCGCAGATGGATCCGTGCCGTGGTGACGTGCAACCCCACGGCGGCCGCCAGCTCCACGACGGGGAGCGGACGCCCGGCCGCCCGCAGCGCGTCGAGCATCCGCCGACGCGACCGCACGGCGAGCGCCACGTGCCGCCGCCCGCTGGGATCGTCCCCGACGACCGCGGGGGCTCGGTCGGACATGCCCACCATTGTGAGCGGCAACCGGCACACCCGCTCCCGATCTGCCCACATCGAGTGCATCCCCGATGCGGCCGCACCCCCGTTCGCCGCCCGCGTGCCGGAGGGGCACGATGGAGGTCGTGGACTCCCGAGGACCCGTGAACCTGGACGAACTGGCCACCGAGCTCCTGGCGGACGCGGCGATGCAGAACGCGCTGCGTGCCGCGCACACGCTCCCGCACCCCGTGGACGGGCTGCGGCAGACGGTGATCGCGCTGATCCGCGGGCAGCAGCTGGCCGAGCACGAGAGCCCGGGGCCGGCCAGCCTCCTGGTCCTCCGCGGTCGGGTCCGGCTGGTCGCCGGGGAGCACACCGATGAACTCGGCCCCTCGCAGATCGTCCCCATCCCCGACCGCCGGCACAGCCTGCACGCCGACGAGGACTCCGTGGTGATGCTCAACGTCGCCGTCCCGCAGCGCGCCCCCTCCGGCGCCCGCTGACCTGTTCGACGTGTGCGTCCACCACGAGAACCGCCACCTCCTCCCCGCGCTCACCGACGCGGGCGTGGACCTGGACACCCTCCTGCAGGACGCACCGGAGCTCGTGGGGGCAGCCGCGGGTGGTGGGCGCTGAAGCCCATCTCCTGACCTGCCACTGGCCGCACCCTCCGCTGTGCGGCCAGTGGCATGTCGGACGCGGGGCCGATCAGGCGGCGGCGTGCACCGCCTCGGCCAGCGCGACCGGCTGGAGCTGCGCCGGGGCCAGCGGCTGCCCGTCCAGCAGGATCGTCGGGGTGCTGTTCACGCCGTCCCGGCTGGCCTGGTCGGTGAGCGATCTGGTCCAGTCCTCGAACACCAGGTCGCGGATCCCGCGCTCGACGTCGGCACCCGCGGCGCCGACCTGCCCGGCCAGCTCGATCAGCTGGTCGTCGGTGAGCCCCGGGCCGCCCTCGACCGGCTGCCGGTCGTAGAGGAGGCCGGCGAACTCGACGAAGGCGTCCGGGCCGGCGGCGTCCACGACGACGCCGGCGGCGTTGAGCGCCCGGGTCGAGTACTCGTCGATGAACGCCATCGGGTGGTAGCGCACCCGAGCGCTGCCGTCGTCCACCAGCGCAGCCATGGTCCCGGCGCTGAGCGCCTCGAACCGGGCACAGGCCGGGCACTGGAAGTCCTCGTACACATCGAGGGTCGCGGGGGCGTCCGCCCGGCCCACCTCGACCGCCATGCCGCCGTCGACCGTGTTCGCCGGCACGGCCGCGTCCGGTGCCGAGGAGGTGCGCTGCGACTGGACGACGATCGCGAGCACGACCACCGCGACGAGCACGGCCGCGGCGACGGCGCTGCGGGCGAGCGTCCGCCGGCGCTGGGCCGCACGGGCCCGGGCTGCCTCCGCGGCCCGGCGGGCGGCGATCCGCTGCTTCGCGGGCACTTTCCTCCCCGGGGCGGGCCGCTGGTCGGTCACCTGGTCAACGGGCATGGCTCTCCTCCGGGAGGGGTGCGGCCGGCGAGGGTGCGCCGGGCAGGGTCGGGGCGGTGCGGGGTGCTCCGGCCGGACAGGTCCGGGAGCGTGGCCGGCGGGCCAGCAGCAGGGCGACCGCCAGGAGGCCGAGGTCGCGCAGCAGCTCGCCGGGGTAGGCGGTGTCGCCGGCGGCGACCTCACCGCCGCCGCCGAAGCAGCCGCAGTCGATCTGCAGCCCGCGGGCCCACGCGGACGCGACGCCGACCATGAAGACGACCAGCAGGACGGCGGCCGCCAGGGCGGCGGCCCGCACGAGGACGCCGGCGATCAGGGCCAGCCCGAGGGCCACCTCGAGGACCGGCAGCCCGAAGGCGACCGGGGCGACCAGCGGCTCGGGGATCAGCTGGTAGGCGCGGACGGCACGGACCGCGGCCGCCGGATCGGGGATCTTCACCGCGCCGGCGACGACCAGCACCCCGCCGAGCACGAGGCGCCCGGCAACGGCCGGCCACGGCGCGGCGGGGAGCCACGCGCGTGGTCGGCGCGCTGCGTCAGGAACGAGTCCGTCAGGCACGGGTCAGCCGCAGCCGCCAGGCCTCCGGACCGCGCTCCTCGTAGTCGACGGCGAGCGCACCCCCGGCCCGCGCGGAGAGCTGCCGCAGCAGGGGCAGCGGGTCGTGCGGCGCCACCAGCAGCAGCGAGCCGCCCTGGGGCACGGCGTCGAACGCGCCGAAGACGGTGGCGTGGCGGATCGCGTGCGGCACCGCCCGCACGTCGAGGACGGGGATCTCGTCGTCGTGGCCACCGCAGCCGCAGCTGCCCGGCGCAGGCGCCTGCGGGGTGCCCCGGTCGTGCCCGTGCGCATCCTCGCCCAGGAGCTCGTGCATGCCGGCGAGCACGCCGGCCAGCGAGAGGGCCGGATCGGCGGCGACCGCGGGCAGCACGAGGTCGTTCTCCTTGGCCAGGTGCGTGTCGAAGAGGACGCGCAGCGCGTGGCCGACGGCCGCGGCGCGCACGGGTTCCGCGGCCCGGTCCAGCTCGCGCACCAGGCCCTCGAGCACCCGGTGCTCGGTCGTCATCGCCTCGACGAGCAGCCGGAGCCGCTCCGACGCGGCGGCGGCCGGGTACAGCGAACGCTCCTCGGCCGCGGCGTGCGGGAGCAGCTCGCCGCCGAGGAAGCCCAGCGCGGCAGCTCGTGCCTGCGCGAAGCCGACACCCCGGTCGGCTGCCGCGAGCAGGGCGTCGACGTGCGCGGACAACTGGCCGGCCAGTTCGGCGTGGTGCTGCTTCACGGCCTCGACGGCGGCGGCATCGTCCGCGTCCGAGGCCAGGACCATGTCGACGGCGTCGGGCGGCAGGGTGGTGGTCACGTCTTCCTCCTTCTGGACGGTCACGCTGGCCGTCTGGTCGGCAATTTACTACGGTAGGCACCGTGAAAAACAAGAGCGACGCTCCGGAGTTCGGTCCGGCCCCGGTCCGCGGCTCGGTCGGCGCGCCGCTGTCGGGTGCCCGCGGCGCCGTGCTGGAGCGCCTCCAGCGGGCGGCGCGACCGGTGACGATCGCCGGTCTCGCCGCGGAGATGGGCGTGCACGCCAACACCGCGCGCGAGCACCTCGACGCGCTCGTCGAGCGGGGGCTGGCGGTCCGGGAGCGCGCGCCCGCGCAGGGCCGTGGCCGGCCGGCGTGGCGCTACGCCGCAGCGGCGGACCGGCTCGAGCCCGACGTCCGGGTGCGCGACTACGCCGCCCTGGCCGGCGCGCTGGCCGGGCACCTCACCCGTACCGCCGCCGACCCCGCCGCCGAGGGCCTGGCCGCCGGGCGGGACTGGGGCCGGACGCTGGTCGCCCACCGCCCCGCGGTCGGGCCGGCCACGAGTCCCCGGCACGGCGTCGTCGACCTGCTCGACGAGCTGGGCTTCGCCCCCGAGGCCGACGCCGCCGCGACCACCGTGGCGCTGCGCCGCTGCCCGCTGCTCGACGCCGCCCGGCAGTACCCGGAGGTGGTGTGCCAGGTGCACCTCGGGATCGTGCGGGGCGCGCTCGAGCACTCCGGCGGGGATCCCGAGCCGACCGCCCTGCTGCCCTTCGCCGAGCCCGGCGCCTGCCGCCTCCACCTGGACACGACCCTCGCCGGCGGCGGCACGGATGAGTGAGGCCCTGGCCGCGGCGGTCCCGACGGCGGCCACCGCACCTCCCGACGGCCCGGCCGCACGGCCCGCGATCTCCCCCGGAGCTGCGCGTCGCCCCGTGGCAGGCCGGCTGGCCCTCCTGCTGCCCGGCGGCGTCGCGCTGCTGGCGGGCCTGGACGCCGCGCTGATCCTGCTGGACCTGCCGGCCCCGGTGCGGCTCGACCGGCTGCCGCAGGTGCACGGCGTGCTGCTCGTCCTCGGGTTCGTCGGGACGCTGGTCGCGCTCGAGCGCGCGGTGGCACTGCGCCGGCCGGCCGGTTTCCTCGCCCCGGCGCTGCTCGGCCTCGGCGGCCTGCTGCTGATCACCCCGCTGCCGCTGCAGCTGGGACAGACGGTCCAGGTGCTCGGCGCCGCGGCCTTCGTCGGGGTGTACGTGGCCCTGTGGCGCCGGCAGCGCGACGACGCCGTCCTGGTGCAGGCACTGGGCGCCGCTCTGGCCGGGGGTGCGGCGATCCTCTGGCTCGGCGGCGTGCCCGTTCCGCTGCTGCTGCCCTGGCTGGTCGGCTTCGTCGTCCTCACCATCGGCGGGGAACGGCTGGAGCTGGCCCGGCTGGCGATGGGGCCCGGTGCCGGGACGACGCTGGTGCTGCTGGCGGCCGGGCTGCTCGGCGGCATCGTGGCCGCGCTGCTCTGGCCGGCCGCCGGCACCGCGCTCCTCGGCACGGCGCTGCTGGCCCTCGTCGGCTGGCTGGCCGCGCACGACGTGGCGCGGCGGACGATCCGGGCGCGCGGCCTGACCCGGTTCATGGCCGGCTGCATGCTCGCCGGCTACGTCTGGCTCGGCGTCGCCGGCGCCATCTGGCTCGTGGGTGGACCGGCGACCACGGGGGTGCGCTACGACGCCGTCGTCCACGCCGTGTTCCTCGGCTTCACGATCTCGATGATCATGGCGCACGCGCCGGTCATCCTCCCTGCCGTCCTCCGGCGGCCGCTGCCCTACACCCCGGCGCTGGTGGCTCCCGCCGTCCTGCTGCACGGCTCGCTGGCCCTGCGGTTGTGGGCCGGTGACGCGCTGGGGCACGAGGCCGCCTGGCGCTGGGGCGGGGTGCTGAACATCGCGGCCGTCGTGCTGTTCGTGGCGCTGGCCGTCGGCTCGGTCCTCCTCGCCGCGCGGCGCGTGGGTGCGCCCCGATGAGCCCGTCGGCCGGGCAGGCGCGGGGGTTCTGGCCGCTGCGCGACCTGCCGGTGGTGTTCTGGCTGCTCGCCACGGCCGTGGTCGCGCTGGTGCACCCCGCCCTGCCGGCCCCGCGGTGGTTGCTCATCCACCTGCTGCTGCTCGGCGCGGTCAGCCACGCGATCCTGGTGTGGAGCCGGCACTTCGCCGACGCCCTGCTGCGCACCGACTCCCGCCCGGGCGACCGCCGGGCCCAGTCGCGGCGCCTGCTGCTGCTCAACGGCGGTGCGCTGCTGGTGATGGCCGGCGTGAGCCTGGCCGTCTGGCCGCTGACGGTCGCGGGTGCGGCGGCGGTCGTCACCGCCGTCGGCTGGCACGGCCTCGCCCTCGCCGCGCAGCTCCGCCGCTCGCTGGGTGGCCGCTTCCGGACGACGGTCCGCTACTACCTGACCGCCGCGGCGCTGCTGCCCGTCGGGGCCGTTCTCGGCACCCTGCTGGCCCGCGGGCTGCCCGGCCCCTGGCACGACCGGCTGACGCTGGCCCATGCCGTGGTCAACGTGCTGGGCTGGATGGGGCTGACCGTCGCCGGGACGCTGGTGACGCTGTGGCCGACCATGCTGCGCACCCGCATCGCCGAGGACGCCGAGCGCTCGGCGCGGCGGGCGTTGCCCGTCCTGGGCGCAGCCCTCGCGCTGACGGTCGGCGGCGCCGTGGCCGGCCCGCAGTGGGTGGCCGGGCTGGGCCTTGCCGGCTACCTGGGCGGCCTGGCGCTCCTCGCCCGGGCGCTGGTCGCCACCGCGCGCGCCCGGCCGCCGTCGTCCTACCCCGCCTGGTCGGTGGCCGCCGGCCTGCTCTGGCTCGCCGGGTGCCTGCTCGCGGCCGCACTGGCGGTGGGCACGGCGCCCACCTGGGCCGAGGCCGGCGAGCGCTTCCGCTGGCTGACGCCGTTCCTGGCCGCCGGCTTCGGCGCCCAGGTCCTCCTGGGTGCGCTCTCCTACCTGGTCCCGGTGGCGCTGGGCGGCGGGGCCGGTCCGGTGCGCGCGGCGAACGAGGTGCTCGACCGCGGCGGCGCCCTGCGGATCGCCGTCGTGAACGCCGGGCTGCTGCTCTGCGCGCTGCCGGTGCCGAGCGTCGTCCGGGTGCTCTGCTCGATGCTGGTCCTCGCCGGGCTGGCGACCTTCGTCCCGCTGCTGTTCCTCGCCATCCGGACCGTCCGCCGCACGAAGCGGGAGGCCGAGGGAGGCGCCGTCCCCGCCCGCGGGACCGGCCGCCCCGCCGGCCAGGTCACCGGCCTGGCCGCCACCGGCGTGGCGGCGGTGCTGATCGCCGTGGCGGCCGGCGTGGCCGTCGACCCCGCCGCCCTCGCCGACGTCCGCGCGATGTCCGCGCCGTCCGCCGACGTGGCGGCCACCGGCCGGACCACCACCGTCCAGGTCGCGGCCGCCGGCATGCGCTTCGCCCCCGACACGGTCGAGGTGCCGGTCGGCGACCGGCTCGTCATCGAGCTCGTCAACAGCGACCCCGACACGGTGCACGACCTGGTCCTCTCCTCCGGGCCGGCCACCGAGCGGCTGTCCCCGGGTGGATCGACGACCCTGGACGCCGGCGTCATCGGTGGCGACGTCGACGGCTGGTGCTCGGTGGTCGGGCACCGCCAGATGGGCATGACCCTCCAGGTCCGCGCGGTCGGGGCGGCCACTCCCGAGGCTGCTCCGCACCACGGGGAGAACGCTGCCGGCGACGCGGCCGACGACCTCGACTTCGCCACCGCGCCGGCCGGCTCCTTCACCCCGCACGACCCCGTGCTCCCCCCGCTGACCGACGAGCGCGTGCGCCGGTTCACCCTTCCCGTGGCCGAGGTGGAGCGGGAGGTCGCGCCGGGTGTGACCCAGCGGCTCTGGACCTTCGCCGGCACGGCGCCGGGCCCGGTCCTGCACGGCCGGGTGGGCGACGTCTTCGAGATCACCCTGGTCAACGACGGCACGATCGGGCACTCGATCGACTTCCACGCCGGGGCCCTGGCCCCGGACGGGCCGATGCGCACGATCCCGCCCGGCGAGTCGCTGGTCTACCGCTTCACGGCGATCCGGGCCGGGGTGTGGATGTACCACTGCTCGACGATGCCCATGTCGGCGCACATCGCCAACGGCATGTTCGGCGCCGTGGTGATCGAGCCGCCGGACCTGCCGGCGGTGGACCGCAGCTACCTGCTGCTGCAGTCCGAGCTGTACCTGGGGCCGCAGGGCGGCACGGTGGACACCGCGAAGCTCGCCGGGGAACGGCCCGACGCGGTCGTGTTCAACGGATACGCGAACCAGTACGACGCCCGGCCGCTGGCAGCCCGCGTCGGTGAGCGGGTCCGGATCTGGGTGCTCGACGCCGGCCCGAACCGGGCGACCAGCTTCCACGTCGTCGGCGGCCAGTTCGACACCGTCTACGCCGAGGGCGGCTACCTGCTGCGGCCGGGGGACGGCGGCAGCCAGGCGCTCGCGCTGGCACCGGCCCAGGGCGGGTTCGTCGAGCTGGCGTTCCCGGAGGCCGGCGACTACCCGTTCGTGTCGCACGTCATGGTCGACGCCGAACGCGGCGCCCACGGCCTCGTCCGGGTGTCGCCGTGAACGTTCAGACGGCGGCCGGGGTCATCGGCGGCAGCCACTCGCTGCGCTCTGCCATCGTCGCGCTCATGAACTCCGGCAGCGCCTGCCGCCAGGTCTCCCCGAGGTCGGTGCGTCGCCCGTCGTCGTGCAGGTGCGGCAGCCCTCGCGCCACCTGCATGCCGAACGTGACCAGCCCGAGCTTGACCGCCAGCCCTCGACGCCGGTGCTCGGCGCCCACGTAGATCTGGTGGACCAGGCCGGACCCCGGCCACCAGCGGAACGCCGCCACCTGGTGCGCGGCGGACACCCCCGCCGCCTCCGCCTGGCCGGCGTCCAGGACCGTGCCCTCGGGGAACCGCAGATCGGAGAACGCGACGAGCGTCGCCGCCGGCGGGGTCGCGTCCGGCTCGGGCAGCTCGACGTACCAGCAGTGCGGCGCCGCCGGCATCGCCACCTCGACGGCGTGCACGCGACCGCCTGCCAGGTCGACCCGAGCCGCCATCAGCCACCCCGACGGGCGACGTCCCGCCGGCAGGTCGACGACGGACCCCGCAGGGAAGTCCGGCGAGTGGACACCCACGACGACCCGTCGGGCCGGCTGGCCTGGTTCCGGCAGCCGCGCCCACCAGGTCCCCGTGCCGTCGTCAGCCCCGTCGCGCACGGCGCCGGGCCAGGTACCCGAGGCCGCCGATCCCCGCGGCCAGGACGGCGAGGCCGACGCCGATCACCGGCATCGACCACGCCGTGCTGCCGACCGTCTCGAGCGGCTGCGCCTCCACCGTCGCCGGCGACGGGGTGGCGGGCGCCGTCGTCCGCGGGGACGGCGATCCGGTGCTCACGGACGGCGGCGTGGTGGAGCCCGCCGCCGCGGCACCCGCCGCCGGTGCGGTGCGCGCGTCAGGGACGGGGGCCGGGCCGGCGGACGGTCGAGCGGGTGCGGGAGCCGCCGCCCGGGCAGGGGCCGGCGCAGTGGTGGGCGCAGTGGTGGGCGCGGGGGACGGCGTCGGCGGATCCGCGACCGGGGGCGCCGGCGGGGCTTCGGGATCCGGAGCTCCACCGGCCAGCCACACCGGCCAGGAGGCGGGACGAACGGCTCCGGTGACGGTCGGTGCGGCGATGGTGAACGCGGGCACCACCTCACCCTGGTCCACCCCGGCCAGGTCGACGGCGCGGACCGTGAACGTCGCCCCGGGCGCGAAGTACCCGGCGAAGTCGACCAGCCCATCGGGGTCGGCGTCGGCCGGCCCCCACCGCGTCACGCCGGTGGTGGCGGCCGCCGCCCGGCCGTCACCGGTGTCCGGCTGCCCGGCGGGACCGACCAGCTCGTACCGCACGGGCTCCGTCGCCACCGGCGTCGGCACCTTCGCCAGCACACGCGTGCGGAACAGCGAGCCGTTGACCACCGCGGGCGCCACGGTCTCGCCGCACGACCCCGTGGGGAACGGGACCTCGCAGATCTCGACCGTGCCGATCCCGGCGGCCCCCTCGAGGCCGGTCACCGTCCCGGTCTGGGTGAGCGCGTACGTGCCGGCGGGCGGCTGCGCCTCCTCGTCGAAGGAGCACAGGTCGGTACCCGCGCCCGTCCGCGCGGTGGTGCAGGTGAACGTCGCCCCGCCCGGGCCGGGTGCGGTGAGGGTGAACTCGGTGCCGGACAGGTCCAGCCCGGCCGGCACCGCACCCTGGGTGGTGACCGGGATGGCCGGAGCCGGGATCAGCTTTCCGGTGCCGAAGTACGCGCTGTAGGCATCGAGGGTCGGGGCGGCCAGCGTCGCCCCGTCCGCGGTCGCCGCCCCCAGCGGGGGCGCGTCGACCAGCGGTGCCGCCGAGGGGGCCGCCGTCTCGGGCTGCTCCTCCCCCGGCAGCTCCTCGGGCAGCTCGTCGTCGGTCGCGAGGGCCGCGGGCATGGAGGTCGTCGTCGCGAGCAGCAGGCCGACGCCGACCAGCGACCCGCGCGCGGCTCCACGGTGCCTGCGGACGGATCCGCGGGGGCGGGACTGGCCAACGGTCTGCATCGGGATCTCCTCCGGCCCCCGACGACCATCGCCCGGAGCCGGTGCGGACTGTCGCCGAGACCCGGCGTGACCGGTCGGGACCCCCCGCGAACACGCCGGGACGATGGCGAGCCGTAATCCCAGGCTTCCCGGCAGCACCATCCGCACCGGCCGCCCGGCCGCGCCGTGCGGGGAACGCGCAGGTCGGTGCCGGTAACAGGCCCAAGCTGCCCGCCCGTGGAAGGCGCCGGAGCCGGATCAGCCGACGCCGAGGTCGCGGGCGATGAGCATCCGCTGCACCTCGCTGGTCCCCTCGCCGATCTCCAGGATCTTCGCGTCGCGGTAGAACCGCCCGACCGGGAATTCGTTCATGAAGCCGTACCCGCCGTGCACCTGGGTGGCGTAGCGCGCGTTGTCCATGGCGACCTCGGAGCTGTACAGCTTGGCGATCGAGGCCTCGCGCTTGAACGGCTCGCCGCGCAGCATCTTCTCCGCCGCCCGGTAGTAGGCCAGCCGCGCGGTGGAGGCCCGCACCTCCATGTCGGCGATCATGAACTGGATCGCCTGGTTCTTCCCGATCGGCTGCCCGAACGCCTCGCGCTCGCCGGCGTACTTCACCGACTCGTCGACGCACCCCTGGGCCAGCCCGACCGACAGCGCCGAGATCGCGATCCGGCCCTCGTCGAGGATGGAGAGGAACTGCGCGTAGCCGCGGCCCCGCTCCCCCACCAGGTTCTCCTCGGGCACGCGGACGTCGGTGAACGACAGCTCCCGGGTGTCGGAGGCGTTCCAGCCGACCTTGGAGTACCGCTGGCCGACGACGAAGCCCGGCGTCCCCGACGGCACGAGGATCGCCGAGATCTCCTTGCCGCCGTCCGCCCGCGTGCCGGTGACGGCGGTGACGATGACGAGCTCGGTGAGGTCGGTGCCGGAGTTGGTGATGAACGCCTTCGACCCGTTGATCACCCAGTGGCCGTCCTCGAGGCGCGCGCTGGTGCGCGTGGCACCCGCGTCCGAGCCACCGCCGGGCTCGGTCAGCCCGAAGGCGCCGAGCGCCTCGCCGGAGCAGAGCCGGGGCAGCCACACCCGCTTCTGCTCCTCGGTGCCGAACCGGTAGATCGGCATGGCACCCAGGGAGACGCCGGCCTCCACGGTGATCGCCATGGAGCTGTCCACCCGGGCGAGCTCCTCGAGCACCACGCACAGGTCGAAGTAGGTGCCGCCGGCACCGCCGTACTCCTCGGGGAACGGCAGGCCGAAGAGGCCGAGCTCGCCCATCTGCCGCACGATCTGCGTGGGGAACTCGTCGCGCTCGTAGAACTCCCCGATCTGCGGGGCGATGACCTCCTGCGCGAACTGGCGCACGGTCTTGCGGAGGGCCTCGGTCTCGGCGTCGAGCCGGTAGTCCAGCATCAGTTCTCCTGCTCCTCGGGCGCGGCCGCCACCGGGGTCACCAGGGCCACCCGCTCGTCCAGCGCGACCGTCTGGCCGGCTGTCACTCCGAGCTCGGTGACCGTCCCCGCGAGGGGGGCGGTCAGCACGTGCTCCATCTTCATCGCCTCGACGACCAGCAGCGGGGTCCCCGCTGCCACCTCGTCGCCGACCGCGGCCTGCACCGCGGTCACCGTCCCCGGCATGGGTGCGGTCACCACTCCTCCCGCGCCGGCGCCCTCGGCGTGCGCGGCCAGCCGTTCCTGCTCGCGCAGTGCCGCGACCCGGCCGTCCGCGGCCAGCCACACCGTCCCGTCCGCGTGGACGACGGTGTAGGAGGCGGTGAGCCCGTCGAGGGTCACGGTCAGCCGGCCGCCGTCCCGGGTGGCCCGCGCGGGCACCGGTTCGCCGTCCCCGATCCGGACCTCGGCGGCCGACGACCGGCCGCGCAGCCGGACCTCCACCGGGTCGCCGCCGGGAACCTGGAGCCGGCGCACCGACCAGGCCGGCTCGCCCAGCCGCCAGCCGTCGGGCACGTCCCAGCGGTCGACGACGGGGCCGGCGGGCTCGCTCTCGATGAGCAGCGCGAGCGCCGCGGCGGCGTAGACGTGCGGCGGCGGGGGCTCCGGCAGGGTCAGGTCGTCACCGCGGCGCTCGATGAGCCCGGTGTCCAGCCGGCCGGCGACGACGTCGGGGTCGGTCAGCAGCTCGCGGAGGAACCCGGCGTTCGTGGTCACCCCGAGGACGGCGGTGTGCCCCAGGGCGCCGACCAGCCGGGCCCGAGCGGTCTCGCGGGTCGGTGCCCAGGCGATGACCTTGGCCAGCATCGGGTCGTAGTCGGAGCCGACGACCGTGCCGACGGCCAGCGAGCTGTCGACGCGGATGCCGGGGCCCGTCGGCTCGACCAGCCCGAGGACGGTGCCCGCCTGCGGGAGGAAGCCGCGGGAGGGGTCCTCCGCGTAGAGCCGGGCCTCGATCGCGTGCCCGTCGAGCGTCACGTCGCTCTGGTCGATCGGCAGCCGCTCCCCCGCCGCGATCCGGAGCTGCTGCTCGACCAGGTCCAGGCCGGTGATCGCCTCGGTGACCGGGTGCTCCACCTGCAGGCGGGTGTTCATCTCGAGGAAGAAGAAGTCGCGCGGCCGGTCGGCGTCGACGATGAACTCCACCGTTCCCGCACCGGTGTAGCCGACGGCCCTGGCGGCCTCGACGGCGGCCCGGCCCATCGAGGCGCGCATCGACGTGTCCAGCAGCGGCGACGGCGCCTCCTCGATCACCTTCTGGTGCCGGCGCTGCAGGCTGCACTCGCGCTCGCCGAGGTGGATGACGTTCCCGTGGGTGTCACCGAGGACCTGGACCTCGATGTGCCGGGAGTTCCCGACGTACCGCTCGACCAGCAGGGTGTCGTCGCCGAAGGAGCTGGTGGCCTCGCGGCGGGCGCCGGCGATCGCGTCGGGGAGCTCCTCCTTCGCGCGCACCACCCGCATGCCCTTGCCGCCGCCCCCGGCGCTGGGCTTGAGCAGCACCGGGAAGCCGACGGCGACCGCGGCGTCGGTGACCTGCTCGTCGGTCATGCCGGGCTCGGTCCGCCCCGGGACGACGGGGACGCCGGCGGCCACGACGGTCTGCTTGGCGCGGATCTTGTCGCCCATCGCCTCGATGGCGGCGACCGGCGGACCGATGAAGACGATGCCGGCCTTCTCGCACGCGCGGGCGAACTCGACGTTCTCCGACAGGAACCCGTAGCCGGGGTGGATCGCCTCGGCTCCGGTGCGCAGCGCCGCCTCGACGACCCGCTCGATCGACAGGTAGCTCTGGGCGGCGGGCGCGGGCCCGATCGGGACGGCGACGTCGGCCAGCCGGGTGTGCAGCGCGCCGGCGTCGGCGTCGCTGTGGACGGCGACGGACCGGATGCCCATCTCGCGGAGCGTGCGGATGACCCGGACGGCGATCTCGCCCCGGTTGGCCACGAGGACGGTTCCGAACATCAGCAGCCCCCTGGGTGCGTCATCGCGACACGGCGCGCGGTCACCGCGGTCACATCCGGAAGACGCCGTAGCCGACGTCGTCGAGGGGTGCGTTGGCACAGGCGGAGAGGGCCAGGCCGAGGACCGTGCGGGTCTGCGCGGGATCGATCACGCCGTCGTCCCACAGGCGGGCCGTGGCGTAGTAGGGATGGCCCTGCGCCTCGTACTGCTCGCGGATCGGCGCCTTGAAGGCCTCCTCCTCCGCGGCCGGCCACTCCTCGCCGCGCGCCTCGAGCCCGTCGCGCCGGACCTGGGCCAGCACCGACGCGGCCTGCTCGCCGCCCATCACCGAGATGCGGGCGTTGGGCCAGGTGAAGAGGAACCGGGGCGAGTAGGCCCGGCCGCACATCGAGTAGTTGCCGGCCCCGAACGAGCCGCCGATGACCACGGTGAGCTTCGGTACCCGGGCGCAGGCCACCGCAGTGACCATCTTGGCGCCGTGCTTGGCGATGCCGCCCGCCTCGTAGTCCCGGCCCACCATGAAGCCGGAGATGTTCTGCAGGAACAGCAGCGGGATCTTCCGCCGGTCGCACAGCTCGATGAAGTGCGCGCCCTTGAGCGCGGACTCGCCGAACAGCACCCCGTTGTTGGCGACGATCCCGACCGGGTGACCGTGCAGCCGGGCGAAGCCGGTGACCAGCGTCGGCCCGTACAGCGGCTTGAACTCGGCGAACCGGGAGCCGTCGACCAGTCGGGCGATGACCTCGCGCACGTCGTAGGGGGTGCGCGGGTCCGGCGGCACGACCTCGTAGATCGACTCCGGGGCGTGCCGTGGCTCCTCGACCGGATCGACGTCCCACGGCCGCGGCTCGCGCGGGCCCAGGGTGCCGACGATCTGGCGGACCAGCTGCAGGGCGTGCGCGTCGTCGTCGGCCAGGTGGTCGGTGACGCCGCTGACCCGGGAGTGCAGGTCTCCCCCGCCCAGGTCCTCGGCGGTGACGACCTCGCCGGTGGCGGCCTTCACCAGCGGCGGGCCGCCGAGGAAGATCGTGCCCTGCTCGCGGACGATCACCGCCTCGTCGCTCATCGCCGGCACGTAGGCCCCGCCGGCGGTGCACGACCCGAGGACGGCGGCGATCTGCGCGATCCCGGCCTTGGAGAGGTTCGCCTGGTTGAAGAAGATCCGGCCGAAGTGCTCGCGGTCGGGGAAGACCTCGTCCTGCATCGGCAGGAACGCGCCGCCGGAGTCGACCAGGTAGACGCAGGGCAGCCGGTTCTGCAGCGCGACCTCCTGCGCGCGCAGGTGCTTCTTCACCGTCATGGGGTAGTAGGTGCCGCCCTTGACGGTGGCGTCGTTGGCCACGACCACGCACTCGCGCCCGGAGATCCGGCCGATGCCGGTGATGATCCCGGCCGCCGCGGCCTCGCCGTCGTAGAGGCCGTGCGCGGCCAGCGGGGAGAGTTCCAGGAACGGGCTGCCCGGGTCGAGCAGGGTGTCCACCCGCTCGCGGGGCAGCAGCTTGCCGCGGTCGACGTGCCGCTGCCGGGCCCGCTCACCGCCGCCGAGGGCGACCCGGCGCAGCTGCGCGGCGAGGTCGGCGGCCAGCTCGGCGTGTGCCGCGGCGTTGCGGGCGGCGCTCGCCGCGTCCGCCGCGACGACTGGGGAGAGCACGGGCGCATCCACGGGACCGAGGTTAACGCTCGTTCACTCCCATGGTCTACCGCACACCCCGGAACGGTTAACGCCGGTTCACGTCGGCGCTAGCATCGGGTCCGTGACCTCGACGCGGGCCGATCGTGGCCGCGCCTCCGACACGGCGCTGCACGTCGATGCCGCGCGCCCGTCGCGCCGCGAGCAGATCCTGCAGGCCGCCGCGCAGCTGTTCGCCGAACGCGGCTCGCGCGCCGTGGGCGTGGACGACGTCGGCGCTGCGGTCGGGGTCACCGGCCCGGCGATCTACCGGCACTTCGCCAGCAAGGACGCGATGCTCGCCGAGATGCTGCTGCGGATCAGCGAGCGGCTGCTGGCCGGCGGCAGCGACGTCGTGGCGCAGGCGGGGAACGACGTGGCCGGCCAGCTGCGCGCCCTGATCGCCTTCCAGGTGGACTTCGCCCTGGACAACCCGGCCCTGATCACGGTGCAGGACCGCGACCTCGCCACGCTGGCCGCCGCCGACGCCGCCCAGGTGCGCCGGCTGCAGCGCCGCTACGTCGAGGTCTGGGTCGCGGTGCTGGCGCGGCTGCACCCCGCGGCCGACGCCGCCGCCTGCCGCGCCCGCGCGCACGCCGTCTTCGGGCTGATCAACTCCACCCCGCACAGCGCCGGGCGGCTGAGCCGTGCGTCGATGGCGGCGCTGCTGGCCGAGATGGCCTGGGCCGCCGCAACGGCGTGACCCCGACGATCATGGAACCCTGACCACCCCTGGGACTCCGGACGTGGTCACGCCGCCACGATCGCGGCGAGGAGCTACTCGGCGGGGAGCGGGGGGACCGGCAGGGTGAGGCCGGCGTCGGCGACCGCGTCGATCGCTGCCGAGCCGCCCGCGGCGCCCTCGTCCACCCAGTCGGTCTCGACGATCGTGACGGCCGTGCCGGACAGGGCGCTCGCGTACTCCGCCCCGGACAGCTCCGCCGGGCTGCCCGGGTAGCGGACCCCCTCGCGCAGGAGGTCGCTGATGTTGCCGCTCCCGTCGCGGTCGGTGAGGGCCTGCAGCTGGCGAGCCACGGCGGTGTCGGGCATCCGCACGCGGACGACCGAGACCACGACCGGGGCGCCCTCGACCTGGGTGGAGTACAGCGCGCGGGACAGCCCGGTGCAGTCGGTCGCGGCGAGGAAGGCGGCCGTGTCGCCGTAGGCGTGACCGGCGCAGGTCTCGTCCACCTGCACCGCCTCCACCCGGTACTCCGCACCGCCCACCGCCTGGACGTCGCCCACCGCCGGCCCCTCCGGCGGCGTCGTCGCCGTGGCCGTCGGACCGGTCGCGGTGCCGCCGTCCTGGTCACGCAGCAGCAGCCAGCCGCCCACGCCGAGGGCGACGAGGACCAGCACGCCGACCACCGCCAGGACCGCCGTCCGGCCGCGGAAGCCGGTGCGCTCCTCGGCCTCCTCCGCCTGCTGGTGCTGGCTCCAGTACAGCGGCGGCGCCGCCGGGGGCACGTCGCGCCGGGGCGGGGCGGCCGACGTCCGCGGCGGCACGACGTGCCCCAGCGGCCGCTCGGGCTCGCCGCGGGCGAACAGCCCGCCGATCCCGCCGCCGTCGTCCGGCGGAGCGGGCGGACCGTCCACGGCCACCGTGTCGCGCGGGGACTCCTCGGCCGCGGCAGCGGAACTCCCGGACGCCTCGGATGCCTCGGACTCCTGGGCCGCGGCGGCGTGTGCGGCGGCGGCCGAGGCGGCGACCGCCTGGGCGATCGCGGACTTGCTGGGCTGCTCGCGCACCGGGGGCTGCGCGGGCGCGTCCCTCGGGACGTCGGGGCCCGCGGTGGGTCCCGCCGACGGCGGGGCCGACGCCATCGCCGCCGGGGTCATGAGCTCGGGGCGGCGCAGGACGTACGGGGAGTAGGGGAAGCCCTCGCCGTTGAGCTCCTCCACCGAGGGCCCGCGCCCGGAGAGCTCCAGTGCCTCCAGGGCGGCCCGCACGTCAGCCGTCGTCCAGAGGCGGGGGTTGTCGACGCCGGCGTACCGGCTCGCCCGGGCGATGCCCAGCAGCAGCGACCGCGGCTCCAGCAGGGAGACCAGGTCGCCCTCGCCGAGGTCGCCGTCCCCGGGGACGAGCCCGGTCACGTCACCGACGAGGACGGTCAGCCGCGCGATCCGCCCCGGCTCGAGCCCGGCGCGGCGCAGCTTCATCGCGACGTCCATGCCGGCCCGCATCAGCCCGTCGAGCGGCGTGGACCCTCCACCGGAGAGCTGCAGGGCCTGGCCCGGCCCTGACTCGGGGGCGATCGTCCACGCGCCCTCGGGGACGGCCCGGACCACGCCGGACTGCCGGAGCACCTCGGCGATGCGGACGACGGCGATCCCCTCGGGCACCAGCAGGACGGCGTCGGAGATGCGCCGCCCCAGGGGTCCGTCGATCAGCGGGATGCTGGCGACGACGGCGGCGCGGACGGAGCCGCCGGTGTCCCAGCGGGTCAGCTCGCCGAAGAGCGCCTTCTCCCCCGCGGTCTGCAGCGGCGCCGGGGTCAGGGCCAGCACGTCGGGTGTCCTCCGGGGCGGTCGGTGGGGCTCTGTCGTTCCCGTCTGTCGTTCGCGGCGGACGGCGTGGACCGCCGAGCAGGGCGCCCCCCGGCGCGCACTGCCCGAGGGGATCGACCCGGCGCCGGCAGCTGCCCCCGACGCTACGTCATCGCTGCGAACGCAGCGTGCGCCCTCGCCGGGTGCGGGCCATCAGACCTCGAGTGGCTCCCGGGGCGGGACCGGGCCGTCGGCGACCTTCCACCGGGCCAGCCAGCGGCTGCGCTCCAGCACGTCGGCGGCCGCCCACAGCAGCCCGAAGGCCACGGCGACGGGCAGCACCGACCACCAGTTCCACGGCGGGAGCAGGCCCAGCGCGTCCTGCCCGACGGCAGCGGCGTACACGGCTCCGGCGACCAGCGGACCGGCCAGCCAGCCGGGTACCTCCCGGGTGACGGCGACGTCGACCAGCACCGCACCCACGAGGAGCACGAACGGCAGCACCGACGGCGGGAAGTCCATGCCGACCAGCAGCAGCCACATGACCGACCGGTAGGCGAGGTAGGTCGCCGCGATGATGGTCGCCGTCCAGCGCAGGCCGACGACGCGGCGGGCCAGCACCAGCGACAGCAGCCCGGCGAGGATCAGCCAGGCCGGGTGCACCCAGGACGGCACGGGCAGCATGAACATCGCCGGCGACTGCCCCTGCGAGGCGGCGAAGTCCAGCAGCTGTGGCTCGGCCGTCGTCCGCCCGGCGTCGTAGGCCTCCAGCGAGAGCACCCCGTACTCCTGGTGCTGGTTGGGGAAGAGCACGTTCTCGACGAAGAACAGCCACAGGCCCAGCGAGACCAGGTCGCGGATCCGCCCGGGTGCGGCGGAGAGCCACCAGCCGCGGATGGCCCCGGCCAGCATGATGGCCGTGCCGAGGTAGAGCAGCGCGTGGCTCGGGCTCCAGCTGGTGATGTCCAGGCCGTTGATGCGGTGGTTGAGGACGTCGATGGGGACGGCGACCAGGAAGGCGCCGATGCCCCACTGCATGAGCTGCAGGGCCCGCCGGTCCACGCCGTAGCCGCTGTAGCTGTGGAAGACGACCAGCGCCACGACGACGACGGTGCCCGCGGAGTTCAGCAGGTGCGGGGGCGCCAGGTCGTCGCGCAGCCACCGGAAGTGCCAGGAGACGTCCCACGAGGACCCGAGCATCTTCAGCAGGAACGCGCCCAGCCAGGCGGTGTAGATCCAGCGCAGCTCGGTCTGCGTGGTGGCGCGCCCGGGGCGTCCGGGCGTCATGTAGGCCGCCCAGAGCCAGCGGAGGGTCGGGATCGGGTGGGCGAGCCCGGCGCGCAGCGTTCCCGGCGCCGGCGGTACCGCCGGGCGGACCCGGGCGGGTGCAGCAGGAGAGGGCACGGGAACTTCCTCGCACTCGATGGACGTGGCCTGCGACCCTAGCCGCGCCGTCCCCGGATCGGAGCCTTCGACTGGCGCATCGGCGACACGTGTGCTGACACCCGGACGGGCGGGGCGGGCGGTGCACGCGGTGCGTACTGTCGGACCACGTGGCAGAGAGCGCAGGGCACCTGGTCTGGATCGACTGCGAGATGACCGGGCTGGACATCGTCAAGGACAAGCTGATCGAGGTCGCCGTCGTGGTGACCGACTCCGAGCTGAACGTGCTCGACCCCGGGCTGGACCTGATCATCTCGGCCGACGACGCCGACCTGGACGGGATGACCGACGTCGTCGTCGAGATGCACCGCAAGTCCGGTCTCACCGACGCCGTCCGGGCCTCGACGCTCACGGTCGCCGAGGCGGAGCAGGAGGTGCTCGCCTACATCAAGCGCTGGGTGCCGGAGCGCCGCACCGCCCCGCTGTGCGGCAACTCGATCGGCACCGACCGGGGATTCCTGGCCCGCGACATGCCCGAGCTCGACGACCACCTGCACTACCGGATGGTCGACGTCTCCTCGATCAAGGAGCTCGCGCGCCGCTGGTTCCCGCGGGTGTACTTCGCCCAGCCGCCCAAGGGCCTGGCCCACCGGGCGCTGGCCGACATCATCGAGTCGATCCGCGAGTTGGCCTACTACCGCCGGACGCTCTTCGTCGCGGCGCCGGGGCCCAGCAGCGACCAGGCCAAGGGCGCGGCCGAGGAGGTCGTCGGGTCCTTCGCCGAAGTGCTCGCCGCCGGCGACGCGACCCCCCGCACCGGTGTGGACGAGGTCGCACCCCCGGCCGCGTCGGGGAGCTGACCCGCTCCGGTATCGTTGCTCCGGTTCCCCTCCTGGCGCGTGCGCCCGCCGGGGACCGATGGTGGGTGTAGCTCAGTTGGTAGAGCACCAGGTTGTGATCCTGGGTGTCGCGGGTTCGAGCCCCGTCACTCACCCCACCCGGAGAGGCCCTGGTCAGGAGACTGACCAGGGCCTCTCTCGTTCCGCTTCCCCGCACGGGGCGCAAGCCTCCGATGGGCACGGTCGCACCGTCCCTCCCCGCCTCACCCGTCAGCCGACCCGGACGCGGCTCCGCACGGCGGAGGAGACGCCGGGCCCCTGGACCGTGGCCATGACCGGCGGAATACTCGGTCGGTGGGCGCCCATCCGCCCGGCGAGCGGCCCCGGCTGGCGGAGCTGCTCGCGGCGGCCTCCCTGGCCACCGACCTGGTCACCGGCCAGCCGCTCGAGCACGCCCTGGAGACCTGTCTCCTGGCCACGAGTGTCGCCCGGTCCACCGGAGCCGAGCCGGCCACCGTCCGGGACGTCTACGACGTCGCGCTGCTGCGGTTCCTGGGGTGCACGGCCGACGCCCCCGAGGCGGCCGCGCAGGCCGGCGGAGACCACATCGGCCTGAACGCGGCCATGGCGCCGGTGCTCAACGGAGTTGCGGCCGAGGAGCTCCACGCCCTGGTGCGAGCTCTCGGCGCGCACCTGCCGCCGGCCCGCCGCGCCGCGCTCGTCGTCCGGGCGCTCGGAGATCCCGGGGGCAAGGCCCGCGCGCTGACGGCGCACTGCGAGGTCGGTGCCCGGCTGGCCGCGCGGCTCGGGCTGGGGGACGCCGTCGTCGGCTCGCTGGCCCACGCCTACGAGCGGTGGGACGGCCGCGGACTGCCCGACGGCCTCGCGGGCGAGGACGTACCGCTGCCCGTTCGCGTCGTCGTCGTCGCGCGGGACGCCGTGCTGTGGCGGCGGCTCGCCGGCGAGGACACCGCCCGCGCCGTGCTGCTGCGCCGCCGCGGGCGGGCGTACGACCCCGTCGTCGTGGACGCCCTGCTCGCGGCGGGCCACCAGCAGACCACGGACGGAACGCTGTGGGAGGCCATGCTCGACGCGGAACCCGGTCCGGTCCGCCGGCTCGACGCCGATCGGCTCGACCGGGCACTCGGCGCGCTCGGGGACTTCGCCGACCTGCGTTCGACGTGGCCTGCCGGCCGCTCCGCCCGGATGGCGGCGCTGGCCCGCGGTGCGGGCCTGGCCTGCGGGCTCGATGCCGGCACCGTCACGTCGCTGCAGCGGGCGGCCGCGGTGGCCGACCTCGGGGCCGTGGGGGTGCCCGCAGGCGTGTGGGCGGCTCGCGGCCCGCTCCGGGTCGCCGACGACGAGCGGATCCGGCTGCACCCGTACCTGACCGAGCGGGTGCTCGGCCGCTGCGGCGGCCTGGCGGAGGTGACGGCGATCGCCGGAGCCCATCACGAGCGGCTCGACGGCTCGGGCTACCACCGCGGATGTGGGCCCGGGCAGCTCCCGTCCGCCGCCCGGGTGCTCGCCGCAGCCGACGTCTGGTGCGCGCTGCGGGAGGACCGGGCCCACCGCCCGGCGCGCTCCCCCATCGAGGCGCGGGCCGTGCTGGCCGACGAGGTCGCCGGAGGGCGGTTGGACCGGGAGGCCGTCTCCGCCGTGCTGACCGTGGCGGGCGAGCCTGCAGGGATGCTGCCGCGGCACCGACCGGCGGGGCTGACCGACCGGGAGGTCGAGGTGCTCCGGCTGGTGGCGCGCGGAGCGACCAACCGACAGGCGGCCGGCCGCCTGGGCATCTCGGTGAAGACGGTCGGCCGGCACGTCGAGAGCGTCTACGCGAAGGCGGGGGTCTCGTCCCGGGCGGCCGCGACGCTGTTCGCCACGGAGCACGGCCTGCTCGACGGGCGCGGCTGAGCTGGGGTGTTCACCCGATGTGCCGTTGCACGGGCGGGACCAGGCTCGGCCCTGCCGCGCGAACCTCCGCCCGGCCGACACGAGAAGGAGGTGGGCACGATGAGCACGACGACCGCACCCACGCAACGGACGACGACCTCCGCAGACGGCACCCGGATCGCGTGGTGGACCAGCGGCACGGGGCCCGATCTGCTGATGGTCCACGGCACGACGGCGGACCACACCCGCTGGGAGGCGATGCTGCCGCTGCTGGAGCCGCGCGTGACGGTGCACGCGATGGACCGGCGCGGCCGCGGCGCGAGCGGTGACCGGGCGGACTTCTCACTCGAGCGGGAGGTCGAGGACGTCGCCGCCGTGGCCGAGGCGATCGGCGCGCCGGTACACGTCTTCGGGCACTCCCAGGGGGCGCTCTACTCGCTGGAGGCCTCGACGCTCACGACGGCGATCGGCCGGCTCGTGCTCTACGAGCCGCCGGTCGGGGTCGCCGCGCCACCGGAGACGCGCCGGCAACTGGCCGCCCTCGTGTCCGCGGGACGGCGGGACGAGGCGGTGGCCTACTTCCTCGTGGAACTGGCCGGTCTGACTCCGGAGCAGGTCGAGCAGTCGCGGTCGCTGCCGTCCTGGGCAGGGCGGGTCGCCGCGGCGCACACGATCGTCCGCGAGGAGGAGATCTGCGCGACCTACCGGTTCGACCCGTCCCGGTTCTCCGGCTCCGGCACACCAGCGCTGCTGCTCGACGGCACGGCGAGCCCCGCCGCACTCCGCGCTGCGACCGCTCGGGTCGCACAGGCCCTGCCGAACAGCCAGGTGGTGCCGCTCGTCGGGCACGGCCACGTGGCGATGCTGGCCGACCCCGGCCTCGTGGCGGAAGAGATCCTGGGATTCGTCGAGCGCACCTGACCGGTCTGCTGCGTGCACTCCCGCTGTTCCGGCGGGGGTGCCGCACCGCAGCCGCCTGACGGGGGTCGGAGCTCGTGGCGGTACGGTCCGCTGGTGCCCGATCGTCACCGGGGTGCGGATCGTTCCCCCGACGGAGCAGCGCCGACCGGTCTGCACGCGCATCCGCTCGTGGCCGGTGCCCGCGGGCTGGCCGGCGACCTGCTCGGCCGCCGGGGAGCACGGTGGCTCCACACCGAGGGTGTGGCGCGGCGGGCCACGGAGGCCGCTCCCACCGTCGACGCGCACGACCGGCCACTGCTGGTCGCAGCTGCCTGGCTGCACGACATCGGCTACGCCGACCCGCTGCGACGGAGCACCTTCCACCCCCTCGACGGGGCCTGGCACCTGTCCGACCACCACTGGCCGACGCTGGTCGCCGGTCTGGTGGCGCACCACTCCGCCGCCCGCTTCGTCGCCGCCGTCCGTGGACTGGCGCCCTACATGCACCGCTACGACGACCGCCGGTTCACCACGGGATCCCTGGCCGACGCGCTGACCTACGCCGATCAGACCACCGGCCCCACCGGCGAGGAGATGGACGCCGAGGACCGGATGGCCGACATGCTGCGGCGGCACGGGAGCGACAGCCCGAACGCACGTGCGCACGAGCTGCGCGCCCCGGTCATCCGCGCAGCGGTGCAGCGGACCCGGCAGCGGCTCGATCGGCCCGGCCCCGACGCCCCGACCGCTCTCGGCGTCCCCCGCTGACCGAGGCGACGTACTTCACCTCGGCGGTCGCGCCCTCCGGTGCCTTCGCGCCGTCGCCGGCCACGATGTCGCTGATCTGCGGTCCGCACCGCGGCGGTGCGTCCGTTGCCGGCACCTCCGGCTTCTCGGAGACGTCGGTGGAGATCGGCGCCGAGGCCTCGTCCGTCTCCGCCCGGGTCTCCGCACGCCTGCGCGGTGGCCTCGCCCGGTGTCACCCCCACAGTCGCCGCTGCAGGCGGTGAGCGAGAGCAGGAGGGCGAGGTCGGCGGTCGGGACGGCGAGCAGGCGCGGGGTGGTGTGGCGGTTCATGGCTCTCTTGGCTGCGACGGGACGACTCGGGGCTGTCGATCCACTACGACCACGGGATCGCCGGCGGCCGTCTCCCACTCGAGAACGCGGTCGGCGACGACCTCGAGCCTTGCCGCACATGGTGGAGCATCTGCCGATCCTCGTCGGAAAGCTGTGGACAGGCCTCTGACCTGGGGATTCGCGTCTCTCGGGTGACTCGATCGCGGTAGACTTCGAACGCCTGATCGAGTGGTGTGGAGGTGTCGTGGGCGAGCTGGTATCGGCGCTGGACGCGCTCGCCGACGACGATCTGCACGCGCTGGTGGCCCCGCAGCTGCTGGACCGCTGTGCCGAGCTGGTGCGGGCGCGGAACCGGATCGACGCCGAGCTGGCCCGCACCGTGCGGCACGCGGAGAACGTGCAGGCTCCCGAGCACGACGGGCAGAAGTCGATGGCGTCCTGGCTGCGCGGGCACTGCCGGCTCTCCCCGGCTGCGGCGGCCCGGCTGGTGCGGGCCGGGCGGGCGCTGGAACGGTTGCCGATGGTGGCGGCCGCGGCCGGCGCGGGCGGGGTGTCGGCCGAGCAGGTGGCCGAGGTGGCCCGGGCGGTCACCCCGCGTGCGCTGGGGCTGGCCGCCGACCAGGGCATCGACCTGGCCGCGGTCGATGCGGCGTTCGCGCAGGTCGCCGTGGTCGGGGGGCACCAGGAGCTGGTCGCCGTCGTGGACGGCTACCTGGCG
>NZ_FOND01000011.1 GCF_900112815.1 Blastococcus tunisiensis | reverse complement strand
GTCATATCCGGTATTAGCCCCAATTTCTTGGAGTTATCCCAGAGCTGAGGGCAGGTTGCCCACGTGTTACTCACCCGTTCGCCACTGATCCCCCACCGAAGCGGGTTCACCGTTCGACTTGCATGTGTTAAGCACGCCGCCAGCGTTCGTCCTGAGCCAGGATCAAACTCTCCGTAGATGAATTTGAACCGGCTGAGAACCGAGAGCTAGCACTCTCGATATCAATCAACCAAAGGAATCCCAGCCGAGCTCCGAAGAACCCGACACGGGGTATTACTTGGCACTGACTTTCGGCACGCTGTTGAGTTCTCAAAGAGCGGACGCGCTCGTGCTCCACCCTCGCGGGCTTCGCTCGAGACGTTCTTCTCGTGTGGCACCGCACAACGGTCAGGCCCCTCGGGGTCTTCCCGCCGGCCCCAGACGGGGTCTCGCGCGGCGCAGAGAGAAAGTTACGTGCGCGGGGGGCACGGTGTCAAACCGTGCGGCCCGTGACGCCCGACACGCCCCGGACACCGGCCCGCAACCTCGCGGACACCGGCCCCCGGAGGCCGGTCAGCGGACCCGCTGGACGCCCGCCACCGCCCGTTTCCCGCGCCGCAGGACGAGCCATCCCCCGGCCAGCCAGGCGTCCGCCCCCGGCACGGCATCGGCGTCGGTGACCCGCTCGTTGTTCAGGTAGGCGCCACCCTCCTTCACGGTCCGGCGGGCCTCGGAGAGGCTGGCGGCCAGACCGGTCAGCTGCAGCAGCTGGGCGATCGACGGCACCTCGCCGTCCACCGTCACGCTGCCCGCCTCGCGCAGCGCGGCACCGAGGGTGCCCGCCTCGAGGCCGGCGAGGTCGTCCCGGCCGAACAGCGCCCGCCCGGCCGCCTCCGCCTGCCGCAGCTGTTCCGGGCCGTGGACGAGCACGGTGAGCTCCTCGGCGAGCGCCCGCTGCGCCGTCCGGGCCGCCGGACGCTCGATGCTCTCCGCGATCAGCGCCGCCACCTCCTCGGCCGGGCGCTCGGAGTAGAGCGGCAGCCACATCCGGGCGTCGGCGTCGTCGGCGTTGAGCCAGAACTGGAAGAAGGCGTAGGGCGACGTCAACGCCGGGTCCAGCCAGACGGCGCCGCCCTCGGACTTGCCGAACTTGGTGCCGTCGGACTTCGTGACCAGGGGGGTCGACAGCGCGTGCACGCGAGCGCCCTCGGTACGGCGGACGAGGTCGATGCCGGCAGTGAGATTGCCCCACTGGTCGGAGCCACCGGTCTGCAGCGTGACCCCGTGCCGGCGGTGCAGCTCCCGGAAGTCGTTGGCCTGCAGGATCTGGTAGCTGAACTCGGTGTAGCTGATGCCCGCCTCGGAGTTCAGCCGCGCCGAGACCGCCTCCTTCGCCAGCATCTGGCTGACTCGGAAGTGCTTGCCGATGTCGCGCAGGAAGTCGATCGCCGAGACGGGGGCGGTCCAGTCCAGGTTGTCGACGTAGATCGGGCCCTTGAGACCGTCGGTCTCCGCCGGCAGGTCGAGGAACGGTGCCACCTGCTCCCGGATGCGCCCGACCCACGCGGCCACCGTGTCCCTGTCGTTGAGCTGGCGCTCCGACGACGGCCGCGGGTCCCCGATCAGACCGGTGGCGCCACCGACGAGGACGACGGGCTGGTGCCCGGCGCGCTGGAGGGCCCGCAGCACCATGAACTGCAGCAGGTGCCCGACGTGCAGGCTCTGCGCGGTGGGGTCGAAGCCGGCGTAGTACGCGACCGGCCCCTCGGCGAGGTGGGCGCGCAGCGCGGCCTCGTCGGTGCTCTGGGCGATCAGCCCCCGGCGGTGCAGGTCGTCGATGACGTCGTTCACGAGCGGTCTCCGGTCACGGGGCTCCATCCTGCCCGGCGGCTCGGGGGCGCGGCCTGCCACCCGCCCGGAACACGCTCACCGAGGGCGCGCCGGTCTCCCAGAAGCGCCACGGCAGGTCCGTCGCCTGGCTGATCCCGACCCGGGGCCCGGCGCTCACCGCCGCCGGCTGCGGCCCCCGGTGCAGGCGCACCGGCGACTCCGGGTCCAGCAGCTCGGCGCCGCGGTCGTCCGGGCCGATGCCCAGCGTCTGCGTCAGCCGCGCGGGACCGCGGGCCAGGTCGCGGGCAGTGCGCGCCGCACGCCGACGCGAGCGGGCGAGCTCCTCCCCCACGACCACCTCGCCGGCCCGCATCAGCACCGCCGACCCACGCCCTTCCGGGCCGACCACCACGTTGGCGCACCAGTGCACGCCGTAGCTGAAATACACGTACAGCCGGCCCGGCGGGCCGAACATGATCTCCGCCCGCGGAGTCGGCCCCCGGTGGGCGTGCGAGGCCGGGTCCTGGCCCTCCCCCGAGTACGCCTCCACCTCGGTGAGCCGCAGCGCGACCCGGCCCTCCGGGCGGTCGGTCACCACCCAGCACCCGAGCAGCGACGGTGCCACCACGTCGACCGGCCCGAGCAGGTCCTCCTCGTCCAGGAGTGGACCCGGTGCGGGCAGGTCGGGGTCGGGGCGAGCGGTCAGCGTGCCGTCCCCTGGAGCGCTCCGGCCACCGGTGAGGCCTGGGCCCAGTCGGCATGCGCGGCGGCGAGGCCCTTGACCGCGGCCAGCTGCTCGGCCACCCGCTCCGGCGCCGTCCCTCCGCGGGCCTTGCGGGCCGCCAGGGCGCCGGGCACCGACAGGACCGACCGGACGCCGCTGGTCAGCCGCTCGTCGATGCCGGCCAGCTGGTCGTCGTCGAGCTGGTCGAGCTCGAGACCGGCCTCCTCGCAGAAGGCCACCATCGCGCCGGAGATCTCGTGCGCGGAGCGGAAGGGCACGCCGTTCGACACCAGCCACTCGGCGACGTCGGTGGCGAGGGCGAAGCCCTGCGGCGCCGCGGCCTCGAGCACCTCGGGCCGCAGGGTCAGGGTGGCGACCATGCCGGTGACCGCGGGCAGCAGGAGCATCAGCTGCTCCAGGGAGTCGAAGACCGGCTCCTTGTCCTCCTGCAGGTCCCTGTCGTAGGCCAGCGGCAGGCCCTTGAGCATGGTGAGCAGCCCGGTCAGGTTGCCCACGAAACGGCCGGACTTCCCCCGGGCCAGTTCGGCGATGTCGGGGTTCTTCTTCTGCGGCATGATCGACGACCCGGTCGCCCAGGCGTCGTCGAGGCGGGCCCAGCCGAACTCCGTCGACGTCCAGAGGACGACCTCCTCCCCCAGCCGGGAGAGGTGGACGCCGAGCAGGGCGGCGGCGAAGCAGAACTCCGCGGCGAAGTCGCGGTCGCTCACGGCGTCGATGGAGTTGTCCGCCGCCCGGTCGAAGCCGAGCTCGGCGGCCACGGCATCGGGGTCGAGGCGGAGGGAGGACCCGGCCAGCGCGCCGGCGCCCAGCGGGCTGACCGCCGTCCGCCGGTCCCAGTCCTGCAGCCGGTCCACGTCGCGGGCGATCGAGTGGGCGTGCGCCAGCAGCTGGTGGGCGATGAGCACCGGTTGGGCGTGCTGCAGGTGGGTCATGCCGGGCGCGGCGACGTCGGAGTACCGCTCGGCGAGGCCCAGCAAGGCGAACTCCAGCGACGACAGCTCGGCGACCAGCGCGCGGACGTTGTGCCGGAGGTAGAGCCGCAGGTCGGTGGCGACCTGGTCGTTGCGGCTCCGGCCGGCCCGCAGCTTGCCGCCGAGGGTGCCGAGCTTCTCGGTGAGCCCGCGCTCGAGGGCCTCGTGCACGTCCTCGTCGGACTCGATCGGCGCGAACGTGCCGGCGGCCACCTCGGCCGAGAGCTCGGTCAGCGCGCCGACCATCCGCTCGAGCTCGTCGTCGTCGAGCAGCCCGGCGCGGTGCAGCACCCGCGCGTGCGCCCGGGACGACGCCAGGTCGAAGGGGGCCAGCCGCCAGTCGACGTCGGTGGACTTCGACAGCGCCGCCATGGCCGGCGACGGGCCGCCGCCGAAGCGGCCACCCCACAGCCGGGTCTGGGAAGCCGGGGCGGCGGGCTCGGCGGGGATGCCGGGCGCGGCGGCAGGATCGGCCGTGCTCACGGTGCGTCGTCCTCCAGGTCCTTCTGCAGCTCGGGGTACACGGCCGGGGTGCGGGCGGCCAGCGCGCTCAGGCGCTCGGCCAGGGCCGGTCCGCCGTCCGGCTCGCGGGCGACGACGAGGACAGTGTCGTCCCCCGCGATCGTGCCCAGCACGTCGGGGAGGCCGACCTTGTCCAGCGCCGAGGCGAGGAACTGCGCGGCCCCGGGCGGTGTGCGCAGGACGGCGAGGTTCGCGCTGCCCTCGGCGTGGGTCAGCAGGTCGGCCAGCAGCCGGGTGAGCCGGGCCGGCGCGGCCTGCGCCGGGCGCAGCGGGGCGTTCTCCGGGGGCAGCACGTAGGAGGCCGGCGCGCCGTCCGAGCCGCGCATCTTCACCGCCCCGAGCTCCTCCAGGTCCCGCGACAGCGTGGCCTGGGTGACCTCGACGCCGGATTCGGCGAGCAGCGCCGCCAGGTGTGTCTGCGAGGTGACGGGCCGGGCCTCGATGAGCGCGCGGATCCGGGCCTGCCGCGCCGAGCGTGTCACCGCCGCCGTCACCGTCGCCCCCGTCGTCGGCCGCTCACGACTTCTCCAGGAGCCACGTGAGCAGCGCCTTCTGGGCGTGCAGCCGGTTCTCCGCCTCGTCCCAGACCACGCTCTGCGGCCCGTCGATGACCGCCGCGTCGATCTCCTTGCCGCGGTAGGCCGGCAGGCAGTGCAGGACGACCGCGTCGTCGGCGGCCCGGGACAGCGCCGCCGTGTCGACGGCGTAGGGCCGGAACGGCGCGTTGCGCTCGTCGTGCTCGCCCTCCTGCCCCATCGAGACCCAGGTGTCGGTGGCCAGCACGTCGGCACCCTCGGCGGCCTTCGCTGCGTCGGCCGTCCACTCCACCGAGCCGCCGGTCTGCGCCGCGATGCCGGCCGCCCGCAGGAAGATCTCGGGGTCGGGCTGGAACGCCTCGGGAGAGCCGATCCGCACGTGCATGCCGGCCGTGGCGCCGCCCACCAGGTAGGAGTGCGCCATGTTGTTCGCACCGTCGCCGAGGTAGGCCAGCGACCGCCCGGCCAGGGAGCCGTGGTGTTCGATCACGGTCTGCAGGTCGGCCAGGATCTGGCACGGGTGGTAGGTGTCGGTCAGCGCGTTGACCACGGGCACGCGGGCGGCCGAGGCCATGGCCTCGATGCGGTCCTGGCCGAAGGTGCGCCAGACGATGGCGGCGACCTGGCGGTCGAGCACGCGGGCGGTGTCCTCGACCGGCTCGCCCCGGCCGAGCTGGCTGCTGCCGGCGTCGATCACCAGCGGGTAACCGCCGAGCTCGGCCACGCCGATCGAGAAGGACACCCGGGTGCGGGTCGACGGCTTGTCGAACAGCACGGCCACCGCGCGCGGCACGCCGTTGGGGGCCGCCAGCGGGGTGGGTGCCTCCGCCGTGTGCCGGGTGGCCTTGAGGGAGGCGGCCAGCGCCAGGACCTCGGCCTGCTCGTCCGGGGTCAGGTCGTCGTCGGTGAGGAAGTGCCGGGTCACTGGACGGTCTCCATCGCGCTGTCGGAGGGCTCGACTCCGGGCTCGTTCCGCTCCTCGGTCGCTGGCGCTCCCTGCGATGCTCGCTCGCCCGTCGTCATCGCGGCGTCGAGGGCCGCGGGCAGCGCCGCCACGAAGGCGTCGACCTGCCCGTCGGGAAGGACGAGGGGCGGGGCGAGCCGGAGCACGCCCGGCGCGACGGCGTTGGTGAGGAAGCCGGCGTCGCGCAGCTGCTCCTCCAGCGCGGGGGCGACGTCGGCGGTGAGGACGACGCCGAGCAGCGCTCCCCTCCCCCGCACGCAGCTGATGCCCGGGTGGCCGAGGCCCTCGATGCCGGCGGTGAACCGGTGCTCGAGCTCCTTGGCGCGCTCCAGCAGGCCCTCGTCGCGGATCGTGTCCAGCACGGCGAGCGCGGCCGCGGCGGCGATCGGGTTTCCGCCGAACGTCGAGCCGTGCGCACCGGCGGTGAGCAGGTCCGCCGCGTCCCCGAAGGTCAGCAGCGCGCCCATCGGCAGGCCGCCGCCCAGCGCCTTGGCCAGGCTGATCATGTCGGGCTGGAGGCCGTCCGCCTGGTGGGCGAACCAGTGCCCGGTGCGGCCGATGCCGGTCTGCACCTCGTCGAGGGCGAACAGCGCGCCCGCGCCCGCGGCCGTCGTCGCGGCGCCGGCCAGGTAGCCCGCCGGGGCGGGGACCACACCGCCCTCACCGAGCATCGGCTCGAGGAGCACCATGGCGGTCTGCTCGGACACGGCAGCCGAGAGCGCGTCGCCGTCCCCGTAGGGCACGTAGCGGACGCCGCCGGGCAGCGGTGCGAAGGCCGCGGCCTTGGACGGCTGGCCGGTGAGCGCCAGGGCACCCATCGTGCGGCCGTGGAAGGCGCCCTCGGCGGTGACCACCTCGGGCCGGCCGGTGAGCCGGCTGATCTTGAAGGCGGCCTCGTTGGCCTCGGCCCCGGAGTTGCAGAAGAAGACCCGTCCCGGCCGCCCGGCGAGCTCCAGCAGGCGCTCGGCGAGCAGCACCCCCGGCTCGTGCATGGCCAGGTTGGAGACGTGGCCGAGCTTCTGCGCCTGTGCGGTGATCGCCTCGACCACCTTCGGGTGCGCGTGGCCGAGGATCGTGGTGGCGATGCCGCCGAGCAGGTCGGTGTACTCGCGGCCGTCGACGTCGGTGACGGTGGCCCCGGAGCCGGATTCCAGGGCGACCGGCGGGGTCCGATAGTTGCTCATCATCACCGCTGACCAGCGACGGGCCAGCTCCTCCGTGCGCGTCATGGTGCTGTGCCCTCCTTCGCTGTCCTCGCCGGGACGACCATCGTCCCGGTGCCTTCGGTGGTGAACGTCTCCAGCAGCAGGGCGTGCGGCGTCCGTCCGTCCACGACGGTCGCCCGCTTCACCCCGCCCTCGACCGCGCGCAGGCAGGCAGCCATCTTCGGGATCATCCCGGCGTCGAGCGTGGGCAGGATCTCGGCCAGTTCGCGGGCGTCGATCTGCTGCACCAGGGAGTCCCGGTCGGGCCAGTCGGCGTAGAGCCCCTCGACGTCGGTGAGCACGACCAGCTTCACGGCGCCCAGCGCCGCGGCGAGAGCGGCGGCGGCGGTGTCGGCGTTCACGTTGTGCACGACGCCGTCGGCATCGGGGGCGACGCTGGCCACCACCGGGATGTGGCCGGCCGCCAGCAGCGCGGTCACGGGGGTGGTGTCGACCGAGGCGACGTCCCCCACGAGACCGATGTCGACCGGCCGGCCGTCGACCTGCGCCGTCGTCCGGCGGGCGGTGAACAGGCCGCCGTCCTCGCCGGAGAGGTGCACGGCCATCGGGCCGTGCTGGTTGATCAGCCCGACGATGTCGGGGCCGACCTGGCCGGTGAGCACCATGCGGACGACGTCGATCGTCTCGGGCGTGGTCACCCGGAGACCACCGCGGAACTCGCTGTCGATGCCGAGCCGGCCGAGCATCTCGGTGATCTGCGGGCCGCCGCCGTGCACGACGACGGGCAGGATCCCGCAGGTCCGCAGGAACACCATGTCGTCGGCGAAGGCGCGCCGGCACTCGTCGTCGACCATGGCGTGCCCGCCGTACTTGATGACGACGACGTTGCCGTGGAACTCCTTCAGCCACGGCAGCGCGCCGGTGAGCACGGCGACCTTCTGCGCGTCCCCCTCCGGGTCCTTGGTGCGCATGACCCGGCTGGTGCCGACCTTGCGGCGCGGGGTGGCCAGGTCGGGTGCGACGTCCGGTGGCGTCGGGTCCTGGGCGCGGTCGTCGTGCGCGGTGCTGACGTGGGGTTCGGGATCGGGACGGTTCATGTCGAGTAGGCCGAGTTCTCGTGCACGTAGGCGATGGACAGGTCGTTGGTCCAGATGGTGGCCTGCTCGGTCCCGGCCCTCAGGTCGACGTCGATGGTGATCGCCCGGCCGGTGAGGTCGACGCCCTCGCGGGGGTCGCCGATCGCGCCGCCCCGGCAGACGGTGACTCCGTTGATGGTGACGTCGACCCGGTCGGCCTCGAATGCCGCGTCGGTGGTGCCGATCGCGGCCAGCACCCGGCCCCAGTTGGGGTCGTTGCCGAACAGCGCCGTCTTGAGCAGGTTGTTGCGCGCACAGGCCCGGCCGGCGGTCAGTGCGTCGTCGACGCTGGCGGCGTTGCGGACGGTGATCGCGATGTCCTTGGTCGAGCCCTCGGCGTCGGCGAGCAGCTGCATCGCCAGGTCGGTGGCCGCCGCGGTGAGCGCCTCGGTGAACTCCTCGGCGCCGGGGGTGATCCCGCTGGCGCCGCTGGACATCACCAGCACCGTGTCGTTGGTCGACAGGCAGCCGTCGGAGTCGACCCGCTCGAAGGAGAGCGAGGTCGCCCGCTTCAGTGCCGGCCGGAGGATCTCCGGCGGTACGACGGCGTCGGTGGTGAGGACGACGAGCATCGTGGCCAGCGCCGGGGCGAGCATGCCCGCGCCCTTGGCCATCCCGCCGATGCACCAGCCGTCCCGCTGCTGCACGGTGGTCTTCGGGACGCTGTCGGTGGTCATGATCGCGCGGGCGGCGTCGGGCCCGCCGTCCTCGGAGAGGGCCTCGACCGCGTCGGTGACGCCGGCGGTGAGCTTGTCCATGGGCAGCCGGACGCCGATCAGGCCGGTGGACGCGACGGCGACGTCGACCGCGCCGAGACCGAGCTCGGTGGCCGCGTGCTCGGCGGTGGCGTGGGTGTCCTGGAAGCCCTCGGGGCCGGTGCAGGCGTTGGCCCCGCCGGAGTTGAGGACGACCGCGCGGGCCCGCTCGCCGGCCAGCACCTGGCGGCTCCAGAGCACCGGGGCGGCCGGGAAGCGGTTGGTGGTGAAGACGGCGGCAGCGGCGTCGTCCGGGCCGTGGTTGAGGACGACGGCGACGTCGGGGTCGCCGGAGGACTTGAGGCCGGCGGCGACGCCGGCGGCGGAGAAGCCCTTCGGTGCGGTGGTGCTCACGGCGCAACTCCTACGAGGGGGAGACCGGTGGTCTCGGGCAGGCCCAGGGCGAGGTTGGCGCACTGCAGTGCCGCTCCCCCGGTGCCCTTGGTGAGGTTGTCGACGGCGGCCACCACGATCAGCCGGCCGGCGTCGGGGTCGACGGCGAGCTGCAGCGCGACGGTGTTGGCGCCGAGCACCTGTGCGGTGGTCGGCCACTGGCCCTCGGGCAGCAGGTGCACGAACGGCTCGTCGGCGTAGGCCTGCTCGTACGCGGCCCGGGCGGCCTGTGCGTCGGTGCCCGGGGCCAGCTTCGCCGAGCAGGTGGCCAGGATGCCGCGGCTCATCGGCACCAGCGTCGGCGTGAAGCTGATGGTCACCGGTGCGCCCGCGGCCTGGGACAGGTTCTGGATCATCTCCGGCGTGTGCCGGTGCGCCCCGCCGACGCCGTAGGCGCTGACGTTGCCCATGACCTCGCTGCCGAGCAGGTGCGGCTTGGCGGACTTGCCCGCCCCGCTCGTCCCGCTCGCGGCGACGACCACGACCTCGGGCCCGACCAGGCCCGCGGCGAGCGCCGGGGCCATCGCGAGGGTCACCGACGTCGGGTAGCAGCCGGGGACGGCGATCCGCCGCGCACCGGCCAGCTTCTCCCGCTGGCCGGGCAGCTCCGGCAGCCCGTAGGGCCAGGAGCCGGCGTGGTCCCCCCCGTACCAGCGGGCCCAGGCGGCGGGATCGTTCAGCCGGTGGTCGGCACCGCAGTCGATGACCAGCGTGTCGGCCGGGAGCTGGGCGGCGACGGCCGCGGACTCCCCGTGCGGCAGCGCGAGGACGACGACGTCGTAGCCGGCGAGGTCCGCGGGTCCGCTGGGGGCGACGACCATGTCGGCGAAGGGCAGCAGGTGGGGCTGCAGCTCACCCAGGCGTCGGCCGGCGCTCGAGTTGGCATGCACCCCGGTGAGGCGGAGGTTCGGGTGCCCGGCCAGCAGCCGGCACACCTCCCCGCCCGCGTACCCGGTGGCGCCGGTGACCCCGACCGTCCACGTCTGCCCTGTGCTCACGATGCATGACCATACACGTCCATGCATGACCGTTCACGCGGGTTGTGTCGTCAGGCGACGGGATCGTCGTCCCCGTAGGGCCGCAGGCGGAGCTGCCGGGCGGAGTCCCCGGGAACGATGCCCCGGACCGCCTCCAGGTCGTCGGCGCCGGCCCGCAGGAAGCGCCCGGACCAGGCGTCCAGCTCCCCTTCCGCGATGGCCACGACCAGCTCGACCACGCGCTCCGGCGGCGTCCAGTCCTCGAACCCCTCCCACATCGCCATGGAGCGGGTCATCGGGGTGTCGACCACGCCCGGGGAGACGTCGAAGGCCCGCACCTCGCTGCCCTCCAGCGCCGTCGCCAGGGCCTCGGTCATGCGCATCAGGCCGGTCTTCGCCACCGAGTACGCCGAGTACTCCGGCCGGGCGCGCACGCCGCTGCCACTGGCGATGTTGACCACCCGGCCGCGGTTGCGCAGCACCATCCAGGGGATCACCGCGCGCGACAGCAGGAACCCGCCCCGGAGGTGGCTGGAGACGACGTCCCACCACTGGTCGGGGTCGGCCTCCCAGAGCGGAACCTCGCGCGCGTCGATCAGGCCGGCGTTGTTGATCAGCAGGTCGATCTGGCCGAGCTCGGCGACGACACCCTCCACCGCCGCCTCCACCGAGCCGCGGACGGTGACGTCGGCCGGCACGGCGAGGGTCCGGGCGCCGGTGGCCGCGGCCACCTCGTCCATCGCGGTGCGCAGCCGCTCCTCGCCGCGGGCCAGCCCGGCCACGGCCATGCCGCGCGCCGCCAGCGCCTCGACCAGGTGCCGGCCGATCCCGGTGGAGGCACCGGTGACCAGGGCGACCTGGCCGGAGAGCGACCCGGTCCCGGCTCGTGCTCCTTCCTCAGCCACGGAGCACCGCCCCCGTCGCCGTTGCCGCGGCGGCGACGGCGGCGTCCCGGACGGCCGTCGCCTCCTCGCTGGTCAACGTCCGGTCGGGCGCGCGCAGCGTGAGCGCGTAGGCCAGCGAGCGCGATCCGGCCGGCACCGGCGCCCCGGTGTAGACGTCGAAGAGCCGCAGCGACTCCAGCAGCTCCCCCGCCCCCCGGCGCAGCGCGCCGCCCACGTCGGCCGCGGGCACCTCGTCGCCCACGACGAGCGCCAGGTCGAGCAGCACCGGCGGGAAGGCCGAGATCGGCGGGCCCACCGGCACGGCGCCCTCGGGCAGCGCGTCCAGCGACAGCTCCATGACCGACGTGCGGGCCGGCAGCTCCAGCGCGGCGCACACCCGCGGGTGCAGCTCGCCGGCCTGGCCGACCACCGTGTCCCCCACCAGCAGCTCCGCGCAGCGGCCCGGGTGCCAGGGCGCCCGCTCCCCCGCCCGGACGGTCAGCTCCACGCCGGCCGCGGCGGCCACCAGCCGGGCGGCCTGGACGGCGTCGGCCCAGACGGCCGGGCGGCCCGGGCCCCACCAGCCGCGCGGCTCGCGGTTCCCGGCCAGCGCCACGGCCACGTGCCAGGGCTGCTCGGGGACGGCGCCCAGCAGCGCGGCGAGGGTCGCGTCGTCCGGACGCCGCTCCACGCCGGGCAGCGGGGCCGGCGTGCGCCGCCCGCCGGGGAAGACCGCGCCGTGCTCGAACAGCGCGACGTCCCGCTGGCCGCGGGAGAGGTTGCGGTGCAGCGTCGCGAGCAGACCCGGCAGCAGCGTCGTCCGCAGCGCCGGCTCCTCCTCCGACAGCGGGTTGCGCACCAGCACGACCTGCCGGCGCTCGTCGTCCTCGGCCAGGCCCAGGGCGTCGAGGGCCGGCGTCCCGACGAACGGGTAGGACGGCGCCTCCACGTACCCGGCCTCGGCGAGCGTCCGGCCGACGCTGCGCCGCCGGCGCTGGACGTCGGTGAGCCCGCGCCCGGGCGGAGCCGTGGGCAGCACCGACGGGACGTCGTCGTAGCCGGCGAGCCGGACGACCTCCTCGACCAGGTCCGCCGGATCGGTCAGGTCGGGGCGCCACGGCGGCGGGGTGACCGCCAGCGGGCCGGCGCTCGCGTCGACGACGCAGCCGACGGCCTCCAGGAGCTCCACGACCTGCCCGGCGGTGTAGGGCACCCCGGCCACCTGCGCCGGCCGGGCCGCGTCCAGCTCGATCGCCGGCCGCGGGGCCCGGGTGTCGACGTCGACGATCCCGCCGGCGACCTGCGCGCCGCCGTACTCGCAGAGCAGGTCGGCCGCGCGGGCCAGGGCGACCACGGTCATCTCCGGGTCGACGCCGCGCTCGAACCGCTTGGCCGCCTCGCTGGGCAGCCGGTGCCGGCGGGCGGTGCGGGCGACGCCGGTGGGCTCCCAGTGCGCCGCCTCCAGCAGGACGGCGGTGGTCGTGTCCCCGATCTCGGTGGTGGCCCCGCCCATGACGGCGGCCAGGCCGATCGGGCCGCTGTCGTCGGTGATCAGCAGGTCGTCGGTCGAGAGGCGGCGCACCGTGCCGTCGAGCGTCGTCAGCTTCTCGCCGTCCCGGGCCAGCCGGACGGTGATCGGGCCGGTGACCGCCTTGCGGTCGAAGGCGTGCATCGGCTGGCCCAGCTCCAGCATCACGTAGTTGGTGACGTCGACGGCCAGCGAGATGCTGCGGACGCCGGCCTGCGCGAGCCGCCGGCGCATCCACCAGGGGCTCGGTGCGGTCGGGTCCAGGCCCTCCATGGCCAGCATGGAGAAGCGGTCGCAGCGCTCGGGGTCGGCGACGGCCACCTCCCAGGCGGGCGCGCCGGACCACGCGGGTGGCGTGATCGCGCCGGGATCGCGCCAGGGCGCGGCCAGGCCGGTGCCCATCTCGCGGGCGATGCCGCGCATCGACAGGCAGTAGCCGCGGTCGGGGGTGACCGCCAGCTCGACGACGACGTCGTCCAGCCCGACGACCGGACCGGCCGGGGTCCCGGGCGGCGGCACGTCGGCGCCGGGGCCGCCGAGGACCAGGATGCCGGCGTGGTCCTCGCCGATGCCCAGCTCGCGGACCGAGCAGATCATCCCGTCGGAGACGTGGTCGTAGGTGGTCCGCGCGGCGATGGCGAACCCGCCGGGCAGCACGGCTCCCGGCAGCGCCACCACGACGGTGTCGCCGACGGCGAAGTTGCGGGCGCCGCAGACGATGCCCCTCGGCGCGTCCTCCCCGACGTCCACCTGGCAGTAGCGGATCGGCTTCTTGAAGCCGGTCAGCTCGTCGATCTCCAGGACCGTGCCGACGACGAGCGGGCCGGTGACCGGCTCGGGGCGGTGGATGTCCTCCACCTCGAGCCCGAGGCGCACGAAGGCCAGGTCGAGGTCCTCGACGGACGTCCCCGCGGGCACGTCGACGTACTCGGCCAGCCAGCCGATGGGCACGCGCATTACTGATCCACCCCGAATGCCTTCGTGAAACGGATGTCGCCCTCGACGATGTCCCGCATGTCGCCGACGCCCGAGCGGAACTGCAGGGCGCGCTCGATGCCCATCCCGAACGCGAAGCCGGAGTACTCCTCCGGATCGATGCCGCAGGCGACCAGCACCCGCGGGTTGACCATCCCGCAGCCGCCCCACTCGACCCAGCGCGGGCCGTCGCGGTGCTCCGGGAACCAGACGTCGAACTCCGCCGACGGCTCGGTGAACGGGAAGTAGCTGGGCCGCCAGCGGGTGATCGCGTCGGCGCCGAACAGCGACCGCGCCAGGTGGTCCAGCGTGCCGCGCAGGTGCGCCATGGTCAGCCCGCGGTCGACGGCCAGGCCCTCGACCTGGTGGAAGACCGGCGTGTGCGTCGCGTCGAGCTCGTCGGTCCGGTAGACGCGGCCGGGCGCCACGACGTAGATCGGCGGCGTGCGCGACAGCATGGTGCGGGCCTGCACCGGGCTGGTGTGCGTGCGCAGCACCAGGCCGGAGTCCTCCGGTGCGACGAAGAAGGTGTCCATCATCGTGCGCGCCGGGTGGTCGCGACCGATGTTGAGCGCATCGAAGTTCAGCCACTCCGCCTCGAGCTCCGGGCCGTCGGCGACCTCGTAGCCCATGCCGACGAAGATGTCGGCGATCCGGTCGGTCAGCGTCGTCAGCGGGTGCCGGGCGCCGCGCGGCGTGCGGTCCCACGGCAGGGTGACGTCGACCCGCTCCTCTGCCAGCACGCGGGCGTCGCGCTCGGCCTCCAGCTCGGCGAGCCGGGCCTCGTAGGCCTCGGTCACGGCCTGCCGGGCGGCGTTCACCCGCTTGCCGGCGTCGCTCCGGGCGGCGGGCGGCAGCGCGCCCAGCTCGCGACGGGCCAGCAGCACCGGCGCGCGATCGCCGAGGTGCGCCGGCCGGACGGCGGCCAGGCCCTCCAGGTCGGTGGCTCCGGCGAAGGCCTGCCGCGCCGCGGTCACCGCGTCGTCGAGGGCCTCCGGGGAGAGCGCGGCGACCTGCTTGGGGTCGTAGGGATCGTTGGCGCCAGACACGGGAGGCCATTCTGCCCGCCGGTGCGGCCGGGCCGCGCCCGGGATACCGGCCGGTCGAGGTCCGATGCGCGCCCGCGGTGCCGCGCCGCCGGCGCGAACCCTGCGAACTCGTGGCCATCAGTGGCTGATCACCCCGAGTTCGCAGGGTTCGACGGATGCGCCGGCCCCGGCGGGCCGGTCGGGGGCAGGTGCTAGAACGGGCGCGGCGGCGCACCCTGCGGGCCGCGGAACCCGGAGGTCGGCGTGGCGGTGGTCCTGGCCCTGGCGTCGGCGGCGGTCTACGGCGCGTCGGACTTCCTCGGCGGGCTGGCCAGCCGCAGGGCGTCGGTGTTCGGCGTGGTCGCGGGGTCCCAGCTCATCGGCCTCGCCGCCCTGCTGCTCCTCCTCCCCTGGCTCGGCGGTGCGGTGGGCGGCGCGGACCTGGCCTGGGGTGCGGTCGCGGGGTTGGCCGGCGCCGGGGGGCTGGTCGTCTTCTTCCGCGCGCTGGCCGGCGGCGTGATGAGCGTGATCGCGCCGGTCACCGCGGTCACGGCGGCGGCCGTCCCCGTCCTGGTC
This sequence comes from Blastococcus tunisiensis, assembly GCF_900112815.1. Lineage (GTDB taxonomy): Bacteria > Actinomycetota > Actinomycetes > Mycobacteriales > Geodermatophilaceae > Blastococcus_B > Blastococcus_B tunisiensis. The sequence goes on along the minus strand of NZ_FOND01000011.1, from coordinate 155,768 downwards.
GGGCTGCTGGGCGGTGAGGTCATCGGGGTCTGGACGGCGGTGGGCATCGCGCTCGCCCTCGTCGCCGTCGTCCTGGTGTCCGCGGAGGCGGGGCTGGCCGCGCTCGGTGCGGCCCGCCCCTCGGCGCTGGCGCCGGCGCTGCTGGCCGGCGCCCTGTTCGGGCTGTTCTTCGTCCTCCTCGACCGGACGTCGTCCGACGCCGGGCTCACGCCGCTGGTCACCGCCCGGGTCGCCTCGGTGGCCCTCGTCGTCCTCATCGCCCTCGTCGGGCGGCAGCGGCTGCGCGTCGCCCGGCCGGCGCTGCCGCTGGTCGCCGTGTCCGGGCTGGGCGACATGACGGCCAACGCACTCTTCCTGCTGGCCACCCAGGCCGACGGCCAGCTGGCCATCACCGGCGTGCTCGCCTCGCTCTACCCGGTCAGCACCGTGGTCCTCGCCCAGCTGGTGCTCCGGGAGCGGCTGGTGACCGCGCAGGTCGCCGGGCTGCTGTCGGCCGTCGTCGCCGTCGTCCTGATCACGCTCCCGGCCTGACGTCTCCCCCCATGGGAGGGGAGCGCGGGGCACGGCTCATCCCACCGGCGCGGCCGGCCGATGGCAGGACGTGGACTCCTTCCCCCCTGCGCCGGCGGGCGCGCTGGACGCCGCGCTGGCGCCCGGTGGTGTGCGCAGCGTGTTCCAGCCGATCGTCGAGCTCGACACCGGCGCCGTCGTCGCCTACGAGGCCCTCGCCCGCGGACCCGAGGGACCGCTCGAGCGGCCCGACCTGCTGTTCGCGGCGGCCCGCACCGCCGGCCGGCTCGCCGAGCTGGACGGGATCTGCCGGGCCGCCGCCTTCCGGGGCGCGGTGGAGCAGGGCCTGCTGGCGCCGCTGACGGTGTTCGTCAACGTCGAGCCCGAGGTCCTCGACAGCGCGCCGATGGACGACCTGCTGGCCATCGCCGAGGGCGCCCCCCGCGAGCTGCGCATCGTCATCGAGATCACCGAGCGGGCCCTGTCCGCACGGCCGGCCGAGCTGCTCCGCACCGTCGAGCGCGTCCGCTCGCTGGGCTGGGGGGTCGCGGTCGACGACGTGGGCGCGGACTCGATGTCCCTGGCCTTCCTGCCCCTCCTCGCGCCCGACGTGATCAAGCTCGACCTGCGGCTGGTGCAGGAGCGCCCCGGCCCGGCGATCGCCGAGATCATGAACGCGGTCAACGCGCACGCCGAACGGACCGGTGCGGTCGTCCTTGCCGAGGGGATCGAGACCCCCGAGCACCTGGCCACCGCCCGCGCGCTCGGCGCCACGCTCGGCCAGGGCTGGCTCTTCGGCCGCCCCGGCCCCGGGCCCGCCGCGGGTCTGCCTCCCGGTGAGCTGGCACTGCCGGCGGCCGGGACGGCCGCGCCGTCGCACGGCTCCCCCTTCGGCTGCCTGCCCGCCACGGTCCCGCTGCGCCGCTCGGCGAAGTCGCTGCTCATCGAGCTGAGCAAGCAGCTCGAGCGGGAGGCGATGCGGCTGGGCGAGGCCTGCGTGGTCGCGGCGACCTTCCAGGAGGCCCGCCACTTCACCCCCTCGACCATCCAGCGCTACCGCGACCTGGTCGAGCGCACCGGCTTCGTCTGCGCCCTCGGCGAGGACCTCGCCGTCGAACCGCTGCCCGGCCTGCGCGGGGCGGCGCTCGACCCGGCCGACCCCGTGCGCGGCGAGTGGGACGTGGTCGTGCTCGGGCCGCACTTCGCCGCCGCGCTGCTGGCCCGCGACCTCGGCGACGACGGCCCGGACCTCGACCGCACCTTCGAGTACGCGCTCACCTACGACCGCGACACCGTCGTCCGGGCCGCGCACTCCCTGCTCACCCGCGTGGCGCCGCGGATCGCCGTCCCCTCCGGCATCCCCCTCGCGCCGCAGGTCGCCCCGGCCGGCAGGTCCACCCTGCCGGCCCCGATCAGCGGGGACGGCGAGGCCCTGCTGCGCAGCGCGCTCGCCGCGACGACGAGCGGGGTGACCATCGCCGACATGCGGCAGCCGGACCATCCACTGGTCTACGTCAACGAGGCGTTCGAGCAGCTGGCCGGGCTGCCGAGCGGGACCGTCCTCGGCCGCAACTGCCGCTTCCTGCAGTCGCCGGACACCGACCCGGCGGCGGTGGCCCGCATGCGCGCGGCGATCGCCCGGGGCGAGGAGTGCCGCGAGACCGTCCTCAACCTGCGCGGCCCGGACCGTGTGCCGTGGTGGAACGAGATCCACCTGGCGCCCGTCCTCGACGCCGACGGCGCCGTGGCGCAGTACATCGGCGTGCAGCACGACGTCACCGCGCGGGTGGAGGCCGAGCGGGCCCTGCTCCAGGAGCGCGACCGCAACCGCGCCTGCCTGACGCGGATCGAGGAGCTGGCGTTCACCGACCCGCTCACCGGCCTGCCGAACCGGCGCCGGCTCGAGGAACAGGTCGAGACGGCGATCTGGGACGCCCGCAGCGGCGCCGACACCGTCGCCCTGCTCTTCGTCGACCTCGACGGCTTCAAGGCGGTCAACGACGGCCTGGGCCACGCGGCCGGCGACGAGCTGCTGCAGACGGTGGCGCGGACGCTGCGCTCCCGCCTGCGCCGCGGCGACCTGCTCGCCCGCCTCGGCGGCGACGAGTTCCTGGTGGCGCTGCCCGGCCTGGCACCGGACTCGGCCCGCGCCGAGGCACGCCGGGTGGCCGACGAGCTGTCGGCGGCGGCCGGCGCCCCGGTCACCCTCGGCGCCGGCGCGGTGAGCGTCGGCGCCAGCGTGGGCGTCGGGATCTACCCGGCCGACGGCGAGGAGTTCGGCGCACTGCTGCACAGCGCCGACGTGGACATGTACGCCCGGAAGACGGCGCGGCGGGCAGCGGCTGCCCACTGAGCGGGCGGGCGGGCTCAGCCGGCGGGCTCAGCGGGCGGGTGGCTCAGCGGGCGGGTGGCAGCAGCGTGCCGAGCCCCCCGTCGGCGAGGCACACCAGCTGCTCGATGAGCTCGCCGGCGGGCACGGTCCTGGCCGTGGACCACCAGTGGGCCGACAGCTGCACCATGCCCACGATCCCGTAGGCCCAGGTCGTGGCCGGCTCCCCCGGCTGCCCCGCACGTTCCAGTCGAGCCGCCATGATCGTCGCCAGCGCCCCGGCGATCTGGTGCTCGGCGTCCGCCACGAGGTCGGCCCTCCCCGACCGGCCGGTCTGCGCGTAGGCGAACCGGTAGAGCTCCGGCTCGTCCTCGATCAGGGACACGAACGCGGTGATCACCGCGCGCAGCGCGGCCCGGTCGTCGGCGTGCTCCCGGGTGATCTCGCCGAGCAGCCGTGGGAGCAGCACCGTCCGGGAGATCCGGTCCAGGACGGCGTCGACGAGCTCGTCCTTGTCGGAGAAGTACCGGTAGATGACGGTCTTGGAGACCCCGGCGCTGCGGGCGACGTCGTCCACGGCGAACTCCGGCCCGATCGACCGGACGGCCGCCACGGCGGCGCCCACCAGGTCCTCCCGGCGGGCCCGGCGGTGTTCGGTCCAGCGGGCCCGCCGGCCGTCCTGCGGGGGTGCCGCGGAGGGTGGTCCGCCCTCCGGGTGCCGCGGCGCGGCCCGGTCGCCGGCCACCTGGTCCACGTGCTTCACGGTTGTCACTACCTCTCCTCGCAGCGGCGTGCGACCTCCCCGGGCGGTTCGCCGATGACCGTTGGTGCCATGCCCACTGCGACGGCCGGTCAGTCGGGAGGCGGGCCGCGTCGTTCTAGCGGCCCTGCCGCACCTGGGTCGTGTAGAGGCAGATCGCGGCGGCGGCGGCCAGGTTGAGGCTCTCCGCCCGACCGCGCATCGGGATGCGCACCCGCAGATCGGCCAGCTCGGCCAGACCGGCCGGCACGCCGCGTGCCTCGTTGCCGAACAGCCACAGGACCGGTCCCGCGAGCCGTCCGTCGGCGGCCACCTCGTCCAGGGCCGCCTCGCCACCGCCGTCGGCAGCGAGGACGGTCACCCCGGCGGCGCGCATCCCGGTCAGCAGCACCCCCAGGTCCGCGCCACGGACGACGTCGACGTGGAAGATGCTGCCCGCGCTCGCCCGCACCGCTTTGCCCCCGTAGGGATCGGCGGAGCCGGCGCCGAAGACGACGGCCCCGGCCCCGCACGCGTCCGCCGTCCGCAGCACCGTGCCGGCGTTGCCCGGGTCGGCCAGCTCGGCCAGGGCGACGGTGAGCCGTGGCGGCCCGGCGACCAGCCGGCCGGGGTCGACGTCCCGGAGTGCGCAGACGGCCAGCAGTCCCTGCGGGGTGATCGTCTCCGAGAGCCCGGCGGCGGCCTTCTCGGTGATCAGCCGGACCGGGACCGGCGCGGCGGCCAGCAGGTCGTGGTGAGCGGCCCGCGCCGGCTCCGTGGCCAGCACCTCGCGGACGCCGCCGGGATCGGCCAGCGCCTCGGCCACCGCCTGCCGGCCCTCCGCCAGGAACAGACCGGCCGCGTCGCGGCCGGACCGGCGGGTGAGCTTGCGGGCGGCCACGATGCGCGCGGACCGCTCCGTGAGCAGCTCGGTCACGAGCGGTCCTCTCTGGCGTGCGGCGAGACCTGCGATCTCGTGGTCATCGGCGGCTGATGGCCACCGGATCGCAGGTCTCGTGGGCGAGGGAGCCGGACAGACGCCGACGCCGCCGGCGCCGGCCCCGGAGGGTCGGTCACCGACGGCGTCCGGTGACGTGCTGGAAGGCCATCCTGCGGAGCAGGGTGGTCCTCCGTCAGGCGGCCTGGGAACCGGTCGCCTGGGGGTTGGCGGCGAGCGCGGCCCGCGACGACTCCACGAGCGTGGCGAACGCGGCCGGCTCGTTCACGGCGAGCTCGGCGAGGACGCGACGGTCCAGCTCGATGCCGGCGAGCTTGAGGCCCTGCATGAACCGGTTGTAGGTCATGTCGTTGAGCCGGGCCGCGGCGTTGATCCGGGTGATCCACAGCTTGCGGAAGTCACCCTTGCGCGCCTTGCGGTCGCGGTAGGAGTACGTCGCCGAGTGGAGCAGCTGCTCCTTGGCCTTGCGGTACAGCCGGGAGCGCTGACCGCGGTAGCCGGCAGCGGCCTCCAGGGTCGTCCGGCGCTTCTTCTGGGCGTTGACCGCCCGCTTCACGCGTGCCACGTGAGAGCTCCTGTCTGTTCGTTACGGGAAGAGGGCGGTCAGAGACCGAGCAGCTTCTTCATGCGGCTGGTGTCGGCCGGGGAGAGCACCCCGATGCCCTTGATCCGCCGCTTGCGCGAGGACGACTTGTGCTCGAACTTGTGCTGGTTGTTGGTGTGCTCGCGCACGAGCTTCCCGGACCCCGTCACGCGCACGCGCTTGGCCGTGCCCTTGTGGGTCTTCTGCTTCGGCATGTCCCTCGTCCTGTTCTGTCTGTCGGCGGTCGTCGGCAGCGTGCTGCTGCCGGGCGGCGCCGGCCGTCTCGGTGGTGCGTGGTGCGCGGGTTACGCGCTGGGCGCCTGCTCCTCGGTCGCCGACGCCTTCTCCGCCTTGGCGCTGCGGCGCGCGGCGTCGGTGGCGGCCTGGTTCCGGTGCGGGGCGATCACCATGACCATGTTGCGGCCGTCCTGCTTGGGGTTGGACTCGACGACACCCAGCTCCTGGACGTCGGCGGCCAGCCGCTGCAGCAGGCGGTAGCCCATCTCCGGGCGCGACTGCTCGCGACCGCGGAACATCACGGTGATCTTGACCTTGTCGCCGCCCTTGAGGAAGCGCTCGACGTGGCCCTTCTTGGTCTCGTAGTCGTGCGGGTCGATCTTGAGGCGCAGCCGCATCTCCTTGATGACGGTGAGCGCCTGGTTCCGCCGGGCCTCGCGGGCCTTCTGGGCGGACTCGTACTTGAACTTCCCGTAGTCCATCAGCTTGGCGACCGGCGGGCGGGCCATCGGCGCGACCTCGACGAGGTCGAGCTCGGCGTCCTGCGCCAGGCGCAGCGCTTCGCCGATGGACACGACGCCGACCTGCTCACCCTCGGGTCCGACCAGGCGGACCTCGGGGACGCGGATGCGGTCGTTGATGCGGGGCTCGGTGATGGCCTCTCCTCTGCTCTTGCCTGGGAGGAGTCCTGACCCGTCCCGGGCACCGGATGAGACGAAGGCCCCGGAGCATCAGCTCACGGGGCCCACTCTCCGGTGCCGCACGCACCAGGGCGCGTACGTCTCGCGACAGCCGGCAGGCCGGCTCTCGCGATCCGGGGACCTGAGCGCCTGGACGGCGTCAGGTGGGAGCGGGCTCCTCTTGGATCAGCGGCCCGGGAAGGACCGCTGGATGGTTCGCGTGCCTCGATGAAGCAGGGAGGCACGTCCATGCTACAGCGTCCCCGCGACGCCGATCATTCCCCCCTGCAGGGAGCGACCTTCGCCCTGCGGGCACCCCGCAACCAGGAGCATCGTGCGCACGTCGGCAGCTTTCCTTCCGGAAACTGCTGCCCAGCGCACGACGTCCGGCCGGGGCCGTCCAGGGCGGACGTCGGCAGCCGGGGCACTAGTCGTCGTAGAGCAGCGGTGGGCGGACCGGGTCGTTCGCCCGGGCGGCGTCCCGCAGCGCGCGCAGCCCCTCGACGGCGCGGACGGCGTGCTCCCTGTCGGCCGCCTGGACGGCGAGCACCGAGATCTCGTCGCCGTTCTCCAGCAGCAGCGACGCCCAGGAGGACTTCCGGTCGAACCGGACCGCACGCACCGCGCTCCAGGGCAGCCGGTGCTGGACGAGCAGGTTGCGGACCTGGACGCCCTCGGCGTCGGCATCCACCCGGGAGCGGCCCAGGAACAGGATGCCGGCGGCGAGCACGAGCCCGACGCCCGCGAGGGCGACCTGGTCCGACGTCCGGTAGGTGACGACGGTGTTCGTCGTCTCCTTCAGGCCCAGCGCGACGTACACCATCACCGCGAGGACGACCGCGGCCACGACGGCGAGGATCAGCCGGAGACGGCGGGGAACGGCCGACACCGGTGCTGCGGGAGCTGCTGTCACGGGTCCATGGTGGCAGCCAGCCGTCCGGAGGCGGCTGGCAGAGTGCGGGCCCGTGGAGATCACCGGCACCGCCCAGCACGCCGCCTGGCAGGCCCGGGCCCTGCCCCCGGTCGAAGAGGTGCGCAGCGGGCTGTGGTCGATCCCGGTGCCGATCCCGCACAACCCGCTCCGGTACGTCAGCGTGCACGCGTTCGCGTTGTCCGGCGGCGGTCTGGGCCTGCTCGACACCGGCTGGCAGAGCGAGGAGAGCTGGACGGCGCTGACCGGCGGGCTGGCCGCCATCGGCGCGGCCGTCCCCGACGTGCGGGGCGTGCTGGTCACCCACCTGCACGTCGACCACCTCGGCCTGGCGGCCCGCGTGCGGGAGGAGTCGGGAGCGTGGATCGCCATGCACCCGGCCGACGTCGGCGTCGTCGCCGGGCTCAACGCCTCGGGCGCCACCGCGGCCGTCGCCGGCGAGATCGACTTCCTGGTGGGCCTGGGCGCCGATCGCGAGGAGGCCGCCTCCGACGTCGGCCCACCGGAGCGGATGGAGGCGTTCACCCGGATGGCCGTCGCCGACCGGTTCCTGGAGGACGGCGACGTCGCGGACTTCCCCGGCTGGCGGCTGCGCGCGGTCCACACGCCGGGCCACACCCCGGGGCACCTCTGCTTCGCCGAGGAGGGCACCCGGCTGTTCTTCTCCGGCGACCACGTCCTCCCGCGGATCAGCCCCAACATCTCCACCGGGCAGCGCGGTGCCGCCGATCCGCTGCGCGACTTCCTCGACTCGCTGGCCGCCGTGCGCGACCTCGACGTCGCCGAGGTGCTGCCGGCGCACGAGTGGCGCTTCCGCGGGCTGCAGAGCCGGGTGGACGCGCTGACCGCCCACCACGAGCAGCGGCTCGCCGAGCTGCTCGACGCGATCCGGTCGCACCCGGGCTCCACCCCGTGGGACCTGGCCGCGCACCTCACCTGGTCGCGGCCGTGGGAGCAGTACGAGCGGCGGATGCGGATCTTCGCGGTGACCGAGACCGACGCCCACCTGCGCCTGCTCGCCAGCCGGGGGCTCGTCGTCAGCAGCGGTGGCCCGGTGCCGACCTGGACCCTGGCGGTCCGCTGAGCGCCGTGCCGGTCGGCGTCGTCGCCGCCCGGGTCCTGGCCGCTCCCCCACGGCTGGGTGGGGTCCGGCTGGTCTGTGTCGACGGCCCGGCGGGGTCGGGCAAGACCACCGTGGCCGGCCGGCTGGCGGCCGCCCTCGGGGACGCCGCCGTGCTGCTGCACTTCGACGACCTGTACGCCGGCTGGACGCTGACCGGCGCCTCGGGCCGGTTGCAGGCCGGTGTCCTCGCGCCGCTGGCCGAGGGCCGCCCGGGCGCCCACCACCGGTTCGACTGGACCAGACGGTGGTTCGCCCCCGAGCCGGTGGTGGTGCCGGTGCGTCCGGTGCTGGTCGTCGAGGGCTGCGGGTCCAGTCCGCGCGCGCTGGACCCGTGGACGACGCTGCGGCTGTGGGTGGAGGCGCCGGCGGAGCTGCGGCTGGCCCGCGGCCTGGCGCGGGACGGGGCGGAGCTGGCGGACGAGTGGCGCCGCTGGCAGCGCACCGAGGCCGCGGAGTTCGCCCGCGAGGACACCCGGGCGCACGCCGACCTCCGGCTCGACGGCGCGGGCGGCGACCCGGCGTCCGACCTGCCCCTCCTGGGCTGACCGCCGGACCGGCGGTGACCGGAGAGGTTTGCGCGGCGCCGCAGGTGCGCAGGTGAGGGGCGGCGTTCCCATCGAAGCGACGGTGGCGCAGCGCCGACGCCCCCGACAGGACCTGCCGTGCCCAGTCACCCGACCGCCGACCGCCACCTGCCGCTGACCGACGAGCTCGCCGGCGCCTTCGCCCGGATGTCGGGCCTGCTCCTGACCCAGGAGACCGTCGACACCGCTCTCGGCCTGCTCAGCGCGCTGGCCCAGGAGACGATCCCGGGGTCGACCGGCGCCGGGGTGTCGATCATCGACGGTGGACGCCGGGTCTCCTCCGGGGCCACCGACGAGCAGGTGCGCCGGGCCGACGCCCTGCAGTACGAGCTGGACGAGGGGCCGTGCCTGGCCGCGGCGTCCCTGCGCGACGTGGTGCGCATCGACGACCTGGCCGAGGAGGACCGCTGGCCGCGCTGGGCGGCCGCCGCCCGGCCGCTGGGCCTGCGCGCCACCCTCAGCGCCCCCCTGGTCGCCGGCGACGTCTCGCTCGGCGCCATGAAGGTCTACGCCGACCGCCCCGGGGTCTTCGACGCGCACAGCGAGCAGCTGCTGGGCATGTTGTCCCCTCAGGCCGCCGTCCTGGTCGCGAACGTCCGGTCCTACGACCGGGCGAAACGGTTCAGCGAGGACATGCGCAAGGCCGTCCGCGACCGCGACGTCGTCAACATGGCGAAGGGCGTGCTCATGGGGCGCAGCAACCTCGACGAGGAGTCGGCCGCCGCCGTCCTGCTCCGGCAGGCGCACACCGCCGAGACGACCGTCACCGCCGCCGCCCACGCCGTCCTCGAGTCGACGGCCCGACGGAGACGCTGATGGTGCACTCCGATCGCCGGCCGCCCGAGGACCGGCAGCAGTCGGCACTGCGCGCCGCCATGCAGTTCGCCGACCTGTCGCTCGAGCAGCTCTGGATGCGGTACTTCAGCCTCGGTGGGCACGCCGACCTGGTCGACCTCGACGCCCACCTGACCGGCCTGGTCCGGCTGCCCCCCACCGAGGCCGACGTGCTGGCCCACGCGGTGAACGAGCGGCTGGACGAACTGATCGCCGAGCGACGGGTGCCCTACAGCCGGCCGCTGCGCACCACCCGCCCGACGACCGGTCCGCTGGCCGCCCTGGTGGACCTGCTCGGGGCCGCCGGCTCCTCCCCGCCGGAGCGGCTGCCCGCGCTGGCCGCGTCGGCGGGTCGGACCCTGGGCGTGGAGGTCGAGGTCCATCTGATCGACCACGAGCAGCGCAGCCTCGTGCGGGTGGGCGGCACGGCCGCTCCCGAGGCGCAGTCGGTGGACGGCACCATGGCGGGCCGGGCGTTCCGCGCGGACGAGATCCTGCTGTCCGAGCGAGAGGACGGCCCACGGATGTGGGTGCCGATCATCGACGGCGCCGACCGGATCGGGGTCCTGGAGGTGGCGACCGGCGCTGCGGCGGACCTGCACGATCCGGGCCTCCGTCAGCAGTGCACCTGGCTGGCCCGCATGCTGGGGCACCTGATCGTCTCGATGCAGCCCTACGGCGACGAGCTCGAGCGCCTGCGGCGGCACCGGCCGCTCACGACCTCCGCCGAGCTGATCTGGCAGCAGCTGCCGCCGCTGACCGCCGCGACCGACGACTTCGTGCTGGCCGGCATGCTCGAGCCCAGCTACCGGGTCGGGGGCGACGCGTTCGACTACGCGTTCTCCGAGACGGCGGTGTCGCTGGGCATCTTCGACGCCGTGGGGCACGGCGTGCCGGCCGCCCTCATGTCGGCCGGGGCGCTGGCCGGCTACCGCAGCGCGCGGCGCGACGCCCGCGGTCTGTTCGACCAGGCGGCGGCCATCGACGCGGTCGTCGCCGAGGCGTTCCCCGGGAGCGCGTTCGTCACCGGGGTGCTGGGCGAGGTGGAGCTGAGCTCGGGCCGGCTCCGCTACCTCAACGCCGGGCACCCGCCGCCCGTCCTGCTGCGCGGCGGCAAGGTCGTCAAGCAGCTGACGGGTGGGCGGCGGGTCCCCTTCGGTCTGGACGTGACCGGCGTGGCGATCGCGGAGGAGCTCCTCGAGCCGGGTGACTGGCTGTGCCTCTACACCGACGGGATCGCCGAGGCCCGGGACGCGTCGGGGGCCTGGTTCGGCGAGGACCGGCTGATGGACTTCCTGTCCCGCGAGATCGCCGCCGGTCAACCGCCCGCAGAGACGGTGCGCCGGCTGACCCAGGCGGTGCTGCGCCACCAGGGGGGCCTCCTGCAGGACGACGCGACGGTCCTGCTGGCCCGGTGGATGCACGTCGGACCGGACCGACGCCGGCCCGGCTGACGGTGTGCCGGCGCCCCCGGACCGGACGCCGACACATGGCGGCAACACGGACGCCGCACCATGGGGTGGTGACCGAGCCCGCCGCTGCCCCCGAGCCCCTGCCCCTGGCCGGCTACACCGTCGCGGTCACCGCCGCCCGCCGCCGGGAGGAGCTCGGCGCCCTGCTGGACCGCCGCGGCGCCCGCGTGGTCTACGCCCCCGCCATCCGGATCGTGCCGCTGGCCGACGACGCCGAGCTCGTGGCCGCGACCCGCGAGGTGCTGGCCTCCCCCGTCGACCTCGTGGTCGCCACCACCGGGGTCGGCTTCCGTGGATGGCTGGAGACCGCCGAGGCGTGGGACCTGCCCCTGGTCGAGCACCTGCGCCCGGCCCGGGTGCTGGCCCGCGGCCCGAAGGCGCGGGGGGCGATCCGCGGCGGTGGCCTGGTCGACGCGTGGTCGCCGGAGTCGGAGTCCTCTGCCGAGGTCCTCTCGCACCTGCTGTCCGGCGCCGAGGGACCGCTGGAGGGGCGCCGGATCGCCGTCCAGCTGCACGGCGACCCGCTGCCGGACCTGGTCTCGGGCCTACGCGCGGCCGGCGCGGACGTCCTTCCCGTGCCGGTGTACCGCTGGGTGCTGCCCGAGGACGTGGCGCCGGTGCGCCGGCTGGTGGGCGCGATCGCCGGGGGCGGGGTGGACGCGGTCACCTTCACCAGCGCGCCGGCCGCGGCCAGCCTGCTGAGCGTCGCCGACGAGCTCGGCCTGCGCGACGACGTCGTGACGGCGTTCGGCGAGCGGGTGCTGGCCGTCGCGGTCGGCCCGGTGACCGCCGGCCCGCTCGACGCGGCGGGCATCGGGTCCGTCCAGCCCGAGCGCGCCCGGCTCGGTGCGCTGGCCCGCGAGGTGGTCGCCCGGCTGCCCGAACGGGACCCGGTGCTGCAGGTGGGCCCGCACACGCTGCAGGTCCGTGGGTACGCCGCCGTCCTCGACGGCCGGATCGTGGAACTGCCGCCCGGCTCGATCGCCGTCCTGCGCGAGCTGGCCCGGCGGCCCGGGCACGTCGTCGCCCGGGCCGAGCTGGTCGGCTCCCTGCCCGGCGGCGGTGACGGGCACGCGGTGGAGATGGCGGTCACCCGGCTCCGCGCGGCGCTGGGCGCCCCCGTCGTGGAGACGGTCGTGAAGCGCGGCTACCGGCTGGCGGTCTGAGGGCGCAGGTCGAGGCGCATGAGCACCCGGGGGAAGCCGTTGAGCACCGACTGGGTGTCGGCCGCCTTCTGGAACCCGGCCCGCTCGAACAGCGCGCGCGTGCCGACGTAGGCCATCGTCAGGTCGACCTTCGCGCCGCGGTTGTCCACCGGGTAGGCCTCGACCACGGGGCGCCACGGTCGCGGGCGAACCCGACGGCGCCCTCGACCAGGGAGTGGCTGATGCCCGCGCCGCGGTGCCCGGGACGGACCCGCACGCACCACAGCGACCACACGTCGAGGTCGTCGACGTGCGGGATCGTGCGGCTGGTCGCGAAGCTCGTGTCGGCCCGCGGGTGGATCGCCGCCCAGCCCACCACCTCGTCGCCGTCGTAGGCGAGCACGCCGGGCGGCGGGTCCTCGCGGACCAGCTGCCGCACCCGCTCGCCGCGCGCCGGGCCGCGCAGCTCCCGGTTCTCCTTCGACGTCGGCAGCCGGTAGCTCAGGCACCAGCAGACGTCGGCGTCCGGCCGCTTGGGGCCGACCATCGTCGCGACGTCGTCGAAATCGGTCGCGGCACGCACCTCGATCGCCATGCCGGCATCGTGGCAGCGACCCCCGACAGGTTCCGGGGCGACGGCGTGCGCGGGTCGGCAGTTCCCGCGCCTCGAACTGCCGACGCGCGCACACTCTCCGGCGCACGCCGTCCCGCGCCGGGCCTCACACCGCCGGATGCCCGGGGTGAGGGGGACGTTCCCGAGAGGTCATCCGCGCGCGGCGCCGAGGAAACGGCGCCTTCCTAGCGTTCCCGGCGACCGGGCCGGCCGCCCGGCCCCCACGAGCCGAGGAACGCGCCCATGACCTCCACGCCCACCGTCCGCACGACCGAGAACGTGGTCGCCACGGCCCCGGCGCCACCGGCAGGCACCGGACCGGTGGCACAGCTCGGCTCCCGGTGGATCGACGACTACAACCCCGAGGACCCCGCCTTCTGGGCGTCGCCGCAGGGCCGCCCGGTGGCCCGGCGGAACCTGGTGTGGTCGGTCCTGGCCGAGAACATCGGCTTCAGCGTGTGGCAGATGTTCAGCATCGCCACCGCCGTCCTCGCGTCGATCGGCTACGGCTTCACCAGCGACCAGCTGTTCTGGCTGGTCGCCACCGCCGGCCTCGTGGGCGCGATCATGCGGGTGCCCTACACGTTCATGCCGGCGCTGGTCGGCGGGCGGAACTGGACGGTGGTCAGCGCGGCCCTGCTGCTGATCCCGGTCACCCTGCTCACGGTCGCCGCGACGACCGACCGGCCGTACTGGTTCTGGGTGCTCACGGCGGTCACCTGCGGCTTCGGCGGTGGCAACTTCGCCTCGTCGATGGCGAACATCTCCTTCTTCTACCCGGACAAGGAGAAGGGCTTCGCGCTCGGCCTCAACGCCGCCGGCGGCAACATCGGGGTGGCGATCATCCAGCTCGTCGGGCCGCTGGCGGTCACCGCCGGCGCGATCGCGATCGTGGGCGGCAGCACCGGGACGACCGACGGCGGCGACGCGCGCTACGTGCAGAACGTGGCGCTGATCTGGGTGCCGTTCATCGTGCTCGCGGTCGTGGGCGCCTGGTTCGGCATGAACAACCTGTCCGGCGCGAAGGCGAACATCGCCGACCAGGCGGCGATCGCCCGTCGTCGGCAGACCTGGGTGATGTCCTTCCTCTACATCGGGGCCTTCGGCTCCTTCATCGGGTTCTCCGGGGCGTTCCCGCTGGTGCTGGCCAACGAGTTCGCGGCCGACACCTACCGCTACGCGTTCCTGGGACCCCTCGTGGGATCGCTGTCCCGCCCGTTCGGCGGGTGGCTGGCCGACCGGGTCGGCGGCGCCAAGGTCACCGTCGTGACGTTCGTCGGGCAGGCCCTGGCCATCGGCAGCGCGATCCTGTTCCTCCGCGCGGGGAGCTTCGGCGGCTTCCTCGCCAACTTCCTCGTGCTGTTCGCGATCGTCGGCATGACCAACGGGTCGACCTACCGGATGATCCCGATCATCTACCGGGCCGAGGCCGCCGCCGGCCACCCCGAGGAGACCCCGGCCGGCGTGCTCTACCGGGCGCGGCGTGACACCGCCGCGGCGGTGGGCATCATCTCGGCGGTCGGTGCCCTGGGGGCGGTGTTCATCCCGCGGATCGTCTCGGAGTCCTACGGCGCCACCGGTGGCGTCGAGACGGCGCTGCTGTCCTTCTGCGGCTTCTACATCGCCTGCGTGGCGGTGACCTGGTTCGTCTACCTGCGCCGCGGGACGCTGATGCAGCGGGCCGGCGTCTGACCGCGATCGTCGCCGGGAACTGCCCCGCTGTGGGGAGGGGGCGGTTCCCGGCGTGCAGGTCGCCCCGGGAACGGACGAAGATCACCGGGTGACCGCATCCGAGCAGACCGCCACCGGCCGCGACCTCATCGAGGCCGGGGACGCCGTGGCCGGGTCGATGTGCCGGGCGGCCGCCACCGTGGTCTTCGAGCCGGGCGCGGCCAAGGTCTCGGTGGATCCCCGCTTCGCCGGCTCCCTGCGCACGGTCGCCGACGAGGCGGCCGCGCTGCCGGTCCCCCGCGAACGGGTCCGCGCCGGGGCCGTCCTCGCCTTCGCCGTGGAGTACGCGGCGACGCTGCGGGGCAACGGCCGGACGGCCCGCAGCGACGGGTGGTTCGACCCGCGGCCCGGCGGTCGACCGGCCGCCGACGAGCTCGCCGAGGCGGTGGTCGCGGCGGCGCGCCGGTCGACCGAGGAGCGGCGGGTCCGGCACCTGGGCTACCTGCTGGCCGAGGTGGGCGTCTCGCCCGACGTGGATCCGGAGCTCGCCGGCCGTGCCCTGCGGCTGGCCGGGTCGCTGAGCTGGCGGCAGCTCGCCCTGCTCGCCGGGGTGGGCCGCCGGGACCGCGTGCCGCTGCCGATGGCACCGCTGGAGGACGAGCCGCGCGCCTGGACGACCTGGGGCGCCCGCGAGGACGTCACCGACCTCCAGGCGGCCGGCCTGCTCGCCCCGTCCCCGGTGCCGGCCCGCCCGGGCGCCACGCTCCCCCGGCTGCGCGCCGCCGACCTGCGGCTCACCCGTCGCGGGGTCCTCGTGCACCGGCTGCTGGTGCTCGACCTGCTGCACGACGACGCCGTCGCGGCGGCCCTCGCCGACCTGGGCCTCCCCCGCAGCTGAGCTCCGGCACGAATCGTTACCGTTTCGTTGCCGGCGGCTGTCATCCTTTCCGCCCCCTCACCGCGTCTCTACGTGCAGGGGGCCAGCGAGGGGAGCCAGCGTTGCTCGAGAGCCACAGCACGTCAGCCGACTCGGCGTCGGTGATCGCCGCCCGCCAGCTCGCCCAGGAGGCGCAGCGGCGGCGCACGCTGTCCGAGCTGCACCGGCGCTCCCGCCGTCCGCTCTACGTCCCGCCGCTGCCGGCCACCCGGAAGCAGCGGGAGGACGCCGGGGAGTGACCCCTCGGGGCGTGGGCGCCGGGAAGCCCGGCCCGGCGGGTCCCGGACGACGGTCGCCGTGGCGGGACCCGGCCGGCGACTCCGGCACCGGGTGGATCGCCGGGGGCGTCGCCGTCATGGCCGCCGCCGTGGCGCTGGGCGCCTGCGCCGGCGGAGCGCCGACTGTCTGCCCCGCGATCGGCTGGACCAACGCGGTGATCGTCGAGCTCGCCGACGACTGGCCGCCGGTCGAGGGCGGCTCCCTGACCGTGGACTGCGCGCCGATGTGCGGCTGGGCCGTGGTGGAGGACGCACCGCTCGCCGAGCAGGACCACCTGGCTGTGCCCCTCGAGGGCCCCACCGCGGTGGTGCAGCTCGACATGTCCGCACCGGACGCGGTGAGCATCCGCGTCCTCGGGCCGGACAAGACGGAGCTCGCCGACGTGGACACCGACCTGGACTGGCGCCGGGTCGGCGGCAGCGAGCAGTGCGGCGGCCCCATGGAGGCGACCGTCGTCGTCCCGGCGCCGTGACCCAGGGGTCAGCTGCGGCCCGATCGGGCGTAGGCCGCCGGGGTCGTGGCGATCATCGTGCGGAAGTGCCGGGTCAGTTGCGATTGGCGGCGAACTCCGCCACTCCCGCCACCTCGACGGGTGACGTGCAGAACCGCGCCGCGGTCCGTGCCGTCGCGGGCGCGAAGCTGGACCTGGTCGGGCCGGCCGTGCACGGCCCGAAGAACGCCGTCGACAAGGTGATGAAGGGCGCCCACATGCATCCCTGAGCCCGGCCCCAAGTCGGCTCCACGTGCATCCACGCCGTCCGCGAGCGCCTCCCGTCATGGTCGCCCCCACCCATTCGACGAGGAGAACCCCGATGGCTTCCCAGACCTACCCCACCCCGCCCACCGGCTCGCCGGAGCCGCAGAACGGCCCGACGACCTACGGCCCACCGAGCTACGGCCCGCCGGCGGGTGGCTACGCCCCGGCACCGGCGCCGCGTCGGCGCACCGGGGCGATCATCGGCGGGATCGTCGCCGCCGTGGTGGTGCTGGGCGGGCTCGTCGTCGCCGCCCTCGTCTGGATCGGCGGCGCCACCCTGGACACCGCCGAGGTGGAGCGCCGGATCGGGCAGCTCACGGCGGAGCAGGCCGGTGTGGCACCGACCGACGTCTCCTGCCCGGCGGACATCCGGGCGGAGTCGGGCTCGGCCTTCAGCTGCACCGCGTCGCTGGAGAACCAGCCGATCTCCTTCACCGTCACGCAGACCGACGACGAGGGCACCGTCCGGATCGACAGCGACAACACCTTCGTGGACGTGGGGGTGGTGGAGGCGTCGCTGGACGAGCAGCTGGGCGCGCTGACGGGGGTGGCGGTGATCAGCACCTGCGACACCGGCGGGCACTCCGTCCTCGTGGACGCCGTCGGGACGCCGATCCCCTGCTTCGTGGACAACGCCGCCGACGCGACCGACACCGTCGAGGTCGTCGCGACGGTGGACAGCAGCGGCGCGGTCTCCTACGAGTTCGCCTGACCTGCCGCTACACCTCGACGGGCTGGACCTCCACCACCAGGTCCCCGTCGACCTCCCGCACCGGGAAGAGCCGGATCGGCGGGGCCCCGCTCGTCGAGGCCCCGTCCGCCCAGCGGTAGGCGTAGAGGTGCAGCGGGCACACCAGCACGTCCACGTCGGTCTGCCCGTCGGCCAGGGGTCCGCCGGCGTGCGGGCAGGCCGCCTGGGTGGCGTGCAGCGACCCGTCCCGCAGCCGGAAGACCGCGACCTGGGTGCCGCCGGCCACGAACGTGCGGCCCTCCCCCGGTGGGATCTCCTCGACCCGGCCGACGACGTGCGCCGTCGTCGTCGGGCCACTGGTGGTCAGCTCGGTGACGCTCATCGGACGGGCACCTTCGGCAGCGGGATCAGCGGCAGGGCGGGACGGAACTGGCCGGGCGTGGCCGGCTGCTTCCCGTCCTGGCCCCAGGGGTCGGTGTAGGCGTCGACGGAGCGCTGCAGACCGGCGTCGAGGTCGGCGACGATGCCCTCGCTGTCCTCGAGCAGCACCGCCCTGATCGTCTCCAGCCCGATGCGCGGGACGAAGTCGTAGGTGCGCTCCAGCCAGTTCGCGTTCTCGCGGTAGTACTGCAGGAACCGGCCGGCCAGCGTCGTCACCGCCTCCGGGGAGTCGACGGTGGCCAGCAGGTCGCCCTTGCGCACCGAGGCCCCGGCCGCGCCGCCGACGTAGACCTCCCAACGGCCGTTGCCGACGGCCACCACCCCGACGTCCTTCACGTAGGCCTCGGCGCAGTTGCGCGGGCAGCCCACGACGGCCATCTTGATCTTCGCCGGGCTCTCGATGCCCTGGAACCGGGTCTCCAGGTCGATGCCGAGCTGGGTGGAGTCGTCCAGGCCGAACCGGCAGAAGTCGCTGCCGACGCAGGTCTTCACCGTCCGGAAGCTCTTGCCGTAGGCGTAGCCGCTCGGCATGCCGAGGTCGGCCCACATGGCCGGCAGGTCCTCCTTGCGGACGCCGAGCAGGTCGATCCGCTGGCCGCCGGTCACCTTGACCATCGGCACCTCGTACTTCTCGGCGACGTCGGCGATCCTCCGCAGCTGCGCCGGGGTGGTCACCCCGCCCTTCATCTGCGGGACGACGGAGAACGTGCCGTCGCGCTGGATGTTGCCGTGCACGCGGTCGTTGATGAACTTCGCGTCGTTCTCCTGCGCGTACTCGGCGCCCCAGATCATCCGCAGCAGCGAGGTGAGCCCCATCTTCGACTTCGCGTCGTCCTTGCCGTCCGGGGCGAGCAGCGCGAAGACCGCCGACACGCTGCGCAGCTCGTGCTCGCGGATGGCCCGCACCAGCTCCGGCTTGGGCAGCGGGATCCCGGGCACGTACCAGGACGCCGCCGGGTCCTCCGTCAGCTCCCCGTCGGCGGCCCACTCCACGATCTGCTTCACCAGGCTCTTGCACGACCCGCAGCCCTTGCCGGCGCGGGTGCGGTCCATGACCTCCCCGACGCTGCCGCAGCCGCCGGCCACCGCGCCGCAGATGTCGCCCTTCGAGACGCCGTTGCAGTTGCAGACCTGCGAGTCGGCCGGCATCTCGGCGACCCCGACCTCCTCCGCCCCGTCGGAGAGGTCGACCAGCAGCCGGATCCGCTCCTCGGGCAACGGGGCACCCCGGTCGAAGGCCTGGGTGAGGAAGGCGACCTTGCGGGTGTCACCGAGCAGCGTGGCGCCCACCAGCACGTCGTCGCGGATGACCACCGAGAGGTGCACCCCGCGCCTCGGCTCGGAGATGACCAGGAACTCGTCCTCGTCGCGCTCCGGGGTGTTGACGCCCATGACGGCGACGTCGACGCCGGCCACCTTGAGCTTCGTGGCCGTCCGGCTGCCGTGGTACTCGGCGTCCGGGTCCGCCCCGGTCAGCACGTCGGCCAGGACCTTCGCGTGCTCCCACGCCGGCGCGACGAGCCCGTAGACCTCGCCGCGGTGCTGGGCGCACTCGCCGATGGCGTAGACGTCGGGATCCTCGGTGCGCAGCTGGTCGTCGACGACGATGCCGCGCTGGACCTCCAGCCCCGAGCGGACGGCGAGGTCGCTGTTGGGCCGCACCCCGGCCGCGACGACGAGCAGGTCGGCCTCGAGCTGCCGGCCGTCGGCCAGGCCCACGCCGGTCACGCGGTCGCCGCCGAGCACCTCGGTGGCGAAGACGTCGAGGTGGACGGCGATCCCCAGCGACTCGACGCTGCGCTTGAGGATCGCGCCGGCCTCCGGGTCCAGCTGCACGTTCATCAGGTACGGCGCGGCGTGCACGAGCTCCACCTGCAGGCCGTGGCCCTGCAGCGCGCGGGCCGCCTCCAGGCCGAGCAGGCCGCCGCCCATGACGACGGCCCGGCGGCACCGGCCCACGGCGTCGAGCATCGCCCGGGTCTCGTCGATCGTCCGGAACCCGTACACACCGGGCAGCAGCTCGCCCGCGTCGTCCCGGACGCCCTTCATGGGCGGAATGAACGAGTAGCTGCCGGTCGCCAGCACCAGGTGGTCGTAGGGCGTGACCGTCCCGTCGTCGGCGTGCACCTGCTTGGCCGCGGTGTCGATCCGCTCGACCCGCGTGCCGGCCCGCAGCGTGACCCCGTTGTCGGCGTACCACTCGTGGCTGTTGAGGACGATGTCGTCCTCGTGCTCCTCCCCGGCCAGCACCGGTGACAGCATGATCCGGTTGTAGTTGCCGTGCGGCTCGTCGCCGAACACGGTGATCCGGAAGGAGTCGCCGCCGCGCTCGAGCACCTCCTCGACGAGGCGCGCGCCGGCCATGCCGTTGCCGACCACCACCAGCCGGTCGTGGGTGTCCAGCTCGTCGTCGACGTGCACGGTGGTGAGCCCGTCGAGCCGCCCGCCCAGGACGGTCGTCATGCCCCGATCCCGCCCGCCCACTAGACCTCCACCAACCCGAGGTCGACCACCAGCTCGCCGGTGACGCCCTCCGGGGCCGCGGCGTGCAGCTCCACCACCGTCCCGCCGGGAAGGTCCTCGACGACCCGCAGCGGCACGTGCACCTCGCCCCTGGCGCCGATGGGGAACCAGCGCATCGGCTCGCCGTCGCGCACCAGCAGGACGTAGACCAGCTCACCGGTGGAGTTGCCGCCGCGGAAGTAGAGCGCCTGCGCGGACGTGCCGTGCGGCACGGTGTACCGCAGCGCGGGGTCGACCGGGCCGGGCTTGGTCAGCCCGTCCCCGGTGATCGGGAAGACGCCTTGCAGGAAGCGGGGGGTGCTCTTCATGCGGGTGCTCCTCCTCCGGGCGGGATGCCGGGGTTCGAGGGTGCTGGGCGGGGTGTGCGGCTGCGGCCGGGGCTGGGTGGCCGCAGCCGGCGGGGGGATGGACTCGGCGGGCCCGTCGGCGCGGGCGACGGCGACCGCGCAGACCTTGAAGGCGGGCATCCGCGAGGTGGGGTCGAGGGCGGCGTCGGTGAGCGCGTTGGCGCTGGAGCCGCCGCCCCAGTGGAAGGGCGCGAAGACGACGTCGGGCCGGATGGTGTCGGTGACCAGCGCGTGGAAGCGGGCGCGGCCGCGCCGGGTGGTCAGCTCGACGACGTCGTCCGGGCCGATCCCGAGCCGGCGGGCCAGGTCGGGGTGCAGCTCGGCGCGCGGGGTCGGGGCGACGAGCTGCAGGCTGCGGGTGCGGCGGGTCTGGGTGCCCGACTGGTACTGCGCCAGCACCCGGCCGGTGGTGAGCACGTAGGGGTAGTCGGCGTCGGGCCGCTCGGCGGCGTCGACGTGCTCGACGCGGACGAAGCGGGCCCGGCCGTCGGCGGTGGCGAACCGCTCGGCGAACAGGCGGGGGGTGCCGGGGTGTCCCTCGTCCGGGCACGGCCAGAAGACGCCCTGCTCGTCGTCGATGCGGCGGTAGCTGATCCCGGAGTAGTCGGCCGTTCCCCCGGCGCTGGCCCGGCGCAGCTCCTCGAACACCGTCTCCGGGTCGCCGCTGAAGTGCCGCCCGGCGCCGAGCCGGTCGGCCAGGGTGGCGAGCAGCCGCAGGTCGTCGGGGA
Source organism: Blastococcus tunisiensis (assembly GCF_900112815.1). Taxonomy (GTDB): domain Bacteria; phylum Actinomycetota; class Actinomycetes; order Mycobacteriales; family Geodermatophilaceae; genus Blastococcus_B; species Blastococcus_B tunisiensis. The sequence goes on along the minus strand of NZ_FOND01000011.1, from coordinate 134,656 downwards.
CGCCGGACGGCGGGTCGAGGGCCTTGCGGCGCCGGATCACCCGCCCCTCGAGGTTGGTCATGGTCCCGTCCTCCTCGGCCCACATGGCGCTGGGCAGGACGACGTCGGCCAGCTCGGCGGTCTCGGAGAGGAAGAAGTCGCTGACGGCGAGGAAGTCCAGGTCGCCCAGCCGGCTGATCACCCGGCGGGCGTCGGGGGCGCTGACCGCGACGTTGGACGCGAGCACCAGGAGGGTGCGCACCCCGCCCTCGGTGCCGAGGGCGTCGAGCAGCTCGAAGGCCGACCGCCCGGGCATCGGCAGGTCGCCGGGGTCGACGCCCCAGACGGCGGCGACGTGCGCGCGGGCCGCCGGGTCGGTCAGCGAGCGGTAGCCGGGCAGCTGGTCGGCCTTCTGGCCGTGCTCGCGGCCGCCCTGCCCGTTGCCCTGGCCGGTCACGGTCCCCCACCCGCTGCCCGGCCGGCCGGGCAGCCCGAGCGCCAGCGCCAGGTTGATCCAGGCGGAGGCGGTGTCGGTGCCGGAGCGGTGCTGCTCGGCGCCGCGGGCGGTGAGCACGATCGCCCTCTCCGCGCGGGCGAGGGCGAAGACGGTGCGCCGCTGGTCGGCGACCGGCACGCCGGTGAGCCGCTCGACCCGGTCCGGCCAGTAGGCCGCGACCCCGGCCCGCACCTCGTCGAACCCGGTGGTCCGCCCGGCGACGTAGGCCTCGTCGACCAGCCCCTCGGCGACGGCGATGTGCAGCAGCCCGTTGGCCAGTGCCAGGTCGGTGCCCGGCAGCGGCTGCAGGTGCAGGGCGGCGTTGCGGGCCGTGGCGGTGCGGCGCGGATCGACGACGACGTGCTGCGCGCCCCGCTCCCGGCCGGCGTCGAAGTACTGCATGGCCGGCGGCATGGTGTCGGCCGGGTTGCTGCCCACCAGGACGACGACGTCGGCCTCGGCGATGTCGGCGAGCGGGAACGGCATCCCGCGGTCCAGGCCGAACGCCCGGTTGGCCGCACCCGCCGCCGAGGACATGCAGAAGCGGCCGTTGTAGTCGACCGCGCTGGTGCGCAGGGCGACGCGGGCGAACTTGCCGAACTGGTAGGCCTGCTCGTTGGTCAGCGAGCCCCCGCCGAAGCAGCCGACCGCGTCCCGGCCGTGCCGGGCCTGGGTCGCCCGGATCGCGTCCACCAGCCGGCCGAGGGCGTCGTCCCAGGTGGCCTCGACCAGCGGGCTGGTGCGGTCGCCGGGGGTGCCGCGCACCAGCGGGCGGAGCAGCCGCTCGGGGTGGTCGAGCAGCTCGACCGACGACCAGCCCTTGGAGCACAGCCCGCCGCGGTTGGTCGGGAAGTCGGCGGGGACGAGGGTGGCCGGCCGGTCGCCGGCGGTGACGTCCAGCCCGCACTGCAGCGAGCAGTACGGGCAGTGCGTCCGCGTCGTCTGCGTGCCCCCGAGGCCGCGCGACGCCGACTGCGGAACGGCGGCGGGCATGCACCGAGACTGGGTCGTCGTCGTTTCCCCGCCGGGACACCGGCGTCAACGCTGCGTTCCGTCGTCCTCACCGGGGCCTCGGGCCGGGTGTGCGGCCCGGCCGTGGTCGAATGCCGGGGTGACTCCTCCCGGCCCGACGATCCAGCGGATCGACGACCCGGACGAGGAGGGGCCCGACGTCCGGCGGGCCGAACAGCGCGACGTCCCCCGCATCGCGGCGACGCTCACCATCGCCCTCGGTGCCTCCCGCTGGGCCCGGTGGGCGCTGCCCGACGACGGGCGGATCCAGCGGCTGACCCGCTTCGCCGAGCTCGACGCCGGCCACCGCGGGGTGGGCACCGGCACGGCCTGGGTCACCGACGAGGTCGACGCCGTCGCCGTCTGGGAGCCGCCGCCGGGCGCCGAGGGCACCACTCCCCTGCCCGCCGACGTCCGCGCGGCGCTGACGGGTGAGCTGCCCTACCTCTCCGCGCACCGCATCGGCGCCGTCCGCGACACCGCCGCCCGCGTGGAGGCGGCACGGCCGCAGGAACCGCACTGGTGGCTGCGGCACCTGGCGGTGCGCCCGAGCTCGCGCCGCCGCGGCCTGGCCGCCGCCGTCCTGGCGCCGGCGCTGGTGCGCTGCGACACCGACCGGGTGCTGGCCGCCGCGGCCGTGTACTCGTGGGCCAACGTCCGCTTCCTGCGCGGCTTCGGCTTCGAGGTCACGGCCGAGTTCCGGACGGCGGACGACGAGCTCCCGCTGTGGGTGCTCGTGCGGCAACCTCAGCCCAGATTCGTCGGCTGAACCCGTCGATCCGGGCGGCGGCCGTTCGTACAGAGGGTGAGTGACCGGCGCGAGGCCGGCGCCGACCCGAGGAGGAACGCGATGCCGAACTACCTGATGACCGTCGTCGAGCCCAGCACCGGCCCCGGGCTCGCGCCGGGTCAGCTGGAACAGATCATGAAGGACGTCGACGTCGTCCACCGGGAGATGCACGACGCCGGGATCTGGGTGTTCGGCGGCGGCCTGCACCCGCCGGCCACCGCGACCACCCTCCGGCCGCGGGACGGCGACGTCCTGGTCGTGGACGGGCCGTTCGCCGAGGGCAAGGAGCACGTCGGGGGCTTCTCGGTCATCGACGTCCCGGACCTCGACGCCGCGCTGGCGTGGGGCCGCAGGCTGGCGCTGGCCACGACCATCCCGATCGAGGTCCGCCCCTTCTACGACACCTCCGCCTGAGCCGGTGCCGGCACCGGACGTCGAGCGGGTCTTCCGCGAGCACTACGGGCGGGCGGTCGCCGTCCTGGTCCGCCTCCTCGGCGACATCGACGCCGCCGAGGAGGCGGTGCAGGAGGCGTTCCTGACCGCGGTCCGGCGCTGGCCGACCGACGGCGCCCCGCCCAGCCCGGCCGGCTGGATCGTCACCACTGCGCGCAATCGGGCCATCGACCGGCTGCGCCGAGAGAGCACCCGCGCCGACCGCTCCCGCAAGGCCGCCCTGCTGCGGGCGGACGACGCACCGCAGGAGGGAGGCAGCGTGCCGGACGACCGGCTCCGACTGATCTTCACCTGCTGCCACCCGGCGCTGTCGACGGCCGCCCAGGTGGCCCTGACCCTGCGCCTGCTCGGCGGGCTGACCACCGCCGAGGTCGCGGCCGCCTTCCTCGTGCCCGAGCCGACGATGGCGCAGCGGCTGGTGCGGGCGAAGGCCAAGATCCGCGCCGCCCGCGTGCCCTACCGGGTGCCGACCGAGGCGGAGCTGCCCGACCGGCTGCGCGCGGTGCTGGCCGTCGTCTACCTGGTGTTCACCGAGGGGCACAGCGCCTCGTCCGGCGACCGGGTGGTGCGCGAGGACCTGTGCGCCGAGGCGATCCGGCTGGGGCGGCTGCTGGCGGAGCTGATGCCCGACGAGCCGGAGGTGAGCGGGCTGCTGGCGCTGATGCTCCTGACCGAGGCGCGGCGGCCCGCCCGCGTCGGCCCGTCCGGTGAGCTCGTCCTGCTGGCCGACCAGGACCGCGCGCGCTGGGACCGCGCGCTGATCGCCGAGGGGCAGACCCTGGTGCGGGAGTGCCTGCGCCGCAACCAGCCAGGTCCGTACCAGATCCAGGCCGCGATCACTGCCGTGCACAGCGCTGCGGCCACCGCGGCCGACACCGACTGGCGGCAGGTCGTCGCGCTGTACGACCAGCTGATGGCGGTCGCGCCCAGCCCGGTCGTGGCGCTGCACCGCGCCGTGGCGGTGGCCGAGGTCGACGGGCCGGCCGCGGGTCTGGCACTCGTGGCGGACCTGGACCTGCCGCGGCACCACCTGCTGCCCGCGGTCCTCGCCGACCTGCTGCGCCGGCTGGGCCGGGCGGAGGAGGCCCGCGCCGCCTACGACGAGGCGCTGGCGCTGGCCGGCAACGCGGCCGACCGGGCATTCCTGCGGGGGCGCCGGGCGCGGCTCGGCTAGTCCCAGGAGCGGCGCTGCTTCTTCAGCTGGCCGCGCTGCTTCTTCGCCTCGATCCGGCGCTCCTTCGAGCCGCGGGTGGGCTTGGTCCGCCGCCGGCCGGGCGCCGGCGGCGCGAGGGCGGCCCGCAGCACGGCGGCGAGCCGTTCCCGCGCCGCCTGCCGGTTGCGCAGCTGCTGGCGGTGCTCGCTGGCGGCGATCGTCAGGACGCCGCCCACCAGGCGGGGACCCAGCCGCGCGGCCAGGCGGGCCCGCTGCGGATCGGTGAGCCCAGCCAGCTCCAGGGGCGAGATCGACAGCTCGACGCGCGAGTCGGCGGTGTTGACCCCCTGCCCCCCGGGGCCGGACGACCGGGAGAACCGCCAGCTCAGGGCGGATGCGGGGACGACGACGGACGCGGTGACCGGGAGGTCACCGGAGGCGTCGTCGATGCCGGGCACGGACACAGTCTCGCGCACCGACCCCCCGCCGCCCGGTACGCGGGATGATCGACGGCATGCTCCCCCTCGCCGACGCGCTCGCCGCCGGCCCGGTGGTCCTCGACGGCGGGCTGTCCACCGAGCTGGAGGCGCGCGGGCACGACGTCTCCTCCGCGCTGTGGTCGGCCCGGCTGCTGCGCGAGGACCCGGCGGCGGTCGTGGCCGCGCACGCCGCGTTCGCCGCGGCGGGGGCGCAGGTGGCCACGACCGCCAGCTACCAGGCCACGATCGAGGGGTTCGCGGCCACGGGCATCGACGCGACGGAGGCCCGCCGGCTGATCGCCTCGTCGGTGGCGCTGGCCCGCGAGGGGCAGGGCGACGGGTGGGTCGCGGGCTCGGTCGGCCCGTACGGCGCGATGCTGGCCGACGGCTCGGAGTACACCGGCGGCTACGTCCCCGACGTGGGCATCGCCGCACTGCGCGCCTTCCACCGGCCGCGGATGGAGCTGCTCGCCGAGGCCGGGGCCGACGTCCTCGCCTGCGAGACCGTCCCCGCCGCCGCGGAGGCCGAGGCGCTGCTCACCGAGGCCGAGGCGCTCGACGTGCCGATCTGGCTCTCCCTCACCACGGTCGTGGACGACGACGGCGTCGCCCGGACCCGGCGGGGGGAGCCGGCGGCCGACGTCTTCGCCATGGCCGCGGGTCTGCCGGTCGTGCTGGCCGTGGGGATCAACTGCACCGCACCGGCAGCCGTCGCCCCCGGCATCACCGCGGCGGCCGCGGCCGGCACGCCGGTCGTCGTGTACCCGAACAGCGGCGAGGCCTGGGACGCCGCGGCCCGGTGCTGGACCGGCAGCCCCGGGGTCTCCCCGGAGCACGTGCCCGGGTGGGTGACCGCCGGCGCCCGGCTGGTCGGCGGCTGCTGCCGGGTCCGGCCGGCCGACATCGCCATCCTGGCCGCGACGATCAGCTGACCTGATCGTGGAGCGTCCTCCCTCAGCGCCGGACGTGAGGGAGGACGCTCGATGATCAGGTCAGCTGATCCCGGCGGCACTCAGAGGATCGGGCGGCCGCCGGTGACCGCGACCCGGGCGCCGGAGACGTAGGAGGCCTCGTCGCTGGCCAGCAGCACGTAGACCGGGGCGAGCTCGGCGGGCTGGCCGGCCCGGCCCAGCGGGGTGTTGCCGCCGAAGCTCTCCACCTTCTCCTCGGGCATGGTGGAGGGGATCAGCGGCGTCCAGACCGGCCCGGGCGCCACGCTGTTGGCCCGGATGCCCTTCTCCCCGTAGAGCTGGGCGAGGCTGGCGGTGAAGTTGGCGATGCCGGCCTTGGTCATCGCGTAGGCGATGAGGTTCGGGCTCGGGTTGTCGGAGTTCACCGAGGAGGAGTTGATGATCGAGGCCCCCGCCTGCATGTGCGGGATAGCGGCCTTGCACAGGGTGAACATCGCCGACAGGTTCGTGGCCAGCGTGTGGTCCCACTCCTCGTCGGAGATCTCCTCCAGCGAGTCGTGGCTCATCTGGAAGGCGGCGTTGTTGACCAGCACGTCGATCCGGCCGAACTCCTCGATGGCCTTCGGGACGATCGTCGCGCAGTGCGCGCGGTCGGAGATGTCACCGGGCACCAGCACGCACCGGCGGCCGGCCTCCTCGACGTAGCGCGCGGTGTCCTTCGCGTCCTCCTGCTCGCTGAGGTAGGAGATCAGCACGTCGGCGCCCTCGCGGGCGAAGGCGATCGCCACGGCCCGGCCGATCCCGCTGTCGCCGCCGGTGATCACTGCCACCTTGCCGGTCAGCTTCCCGGAGCCGCGGTAGCTCTCCTCCCCGTGGTCGGGCTTCGGGCGCATCTCCCCGAGAGTGCCGGGCGGGGTCTGCTGCTGCGCGGGCTGGGACTCGGGGCGGGGCTCTGACACGGGGATCCTCCTGCGGTGCGCTGGGGCTCGGCGCCACTGTTCGACGTCGCCGTCCGCCTACCCCGGCGCCGCCCGCCGACACGTGGGCCCGCGGGGCGCGACGACGACGTCCTCCCTGCCGTGCGACGACGTCCTCCCACGGCGCGACGACGTCCTCCCTGCGGCGCGACGACGTCCTCCCTGGGGCCCGACGACGTCCTCCCTCACCGCGGAGCGTCCTCCCCCACCGCGCACCGTGCGGGAGGACGCTCGACGATCAGGTCACCTGATCCCGGACGGGGCCTGGCAGGCTGGGGGGACGATGTCCTCCTCCCTGACCGCCCCTCCCCTCCTCGCCGACGCCGCCGATCTCTCCACCCTGCGCGCGCTGGGGGACGACGCCGACGAGCTGTTCGCCTCGTTCGCGCAGTGGGCCGAGAGCAGCGGGACGACGCTCTACCCCGCCCAGGAGGAGGCGCTGATCGAGCTGGTCAGCGGCGCGAACGTCGTCCTGGCCACCCCGACCGGCTCCGGCAAGTCGCTGGTGGCCACCGGCGCCCAGTACGCCGCCCTGGCCGCCGGCCGGCGCAGCTACTACACCGCCCCGATCAAGGCGCTGGTCAGCGAGAAGTTCTTCGCGCTCTGCGGCGTCTTCGGCGCGGCCAACGTCGGCATGCTCACCGGGGACGCCAGCGTCAACGCCGGGGCGCCGATCATCGCCTGCACCGCCGAGGTGCTGGCCAACATCGCGCTGCGCGAGGGCAGCGAGGCCGACATCGGGCTCGTGGTCATGGACGAGTTCCACTTCTACGGCGACCCCGACCGCGGCTGGGCGTGGCAGGTGCCGCTGCTGGAGCTGCCGAAGGCCCAGTTCCTGCTGATGAGCGCCACCCTGGGCGACGTCACCTCGCTGCGCGAGGACCTGACCCGCCGCACCGGCCGGCCCACCGCGCTGGTCGCCAACGCCGAGCGCCCGGTGCCGCTGCACCACTACTACGCGACGACGCCGATGCACGAGACCATCCAGGACCTGCTGGACACCCAGCAGGCGCCGGTCTACGTCGTCCACTTCACCCAGGCCTCGGCGCTGGAGCGGGCGCAGGCGCTGATGAGCGTCAACGTGGCGAGCAAGGAGCAGAAGGCCGCGATCGCCGACCTGATCGGCGGCTTCCGGTTCTCCTCCGCCTTCGGGACGACGCTGTCGCGGCTGGTCCGGCACGGCATCGGCGTGCACCACGCCGGGATGCTGCCCAAGTACCGGCGGCTGGTCGAGCAGCTGGCCCAGGCCGGCCTGCTCAAGGTCATCTGCGGCACCGACACGCTCGGCGTCGGCATCAACGTGCCGATCCGCACCGTGGTGTTCAGCGCGCTGTCGAAGTACGACGGCACCCGCACCCGGCTGCTGCAGGTGCGCGAGTTCCACCAGATCGCCGGCCGGGCCGGACGCGCGGGGTACGACACCGCGGGCACCGTGGTCGTCCAGGCGCCCGAGCACGAGGTGGAGAACCTCAAGCAGTTCGCCAAGGTCGCCGACGACCCGAAGAAGCGCCGCAAGCTGGTGCGCAAGAAGGTGCCCGACGGCATGGTGCCGTGGAGCGAGGCGACGATGAACCGGCTGGTCGAGGGCGAGCCGGAGAAGCTGACCAGCAACATGCGGGTGTCGACGTCGATGATCCTCGACGTCGTCGACCGCCCGGGCGACCCCGTCCAGGCCATGCGGCGGCTGCTCACCGACAACCACGAGCCGCGGAAGCGGCAGCTCCAGCACATCCGCGAGGCGATCGGCATCGCCCGGTCGCTGCTGCAGGCCGGCGTCCTGGAGCGGCTGCCCGAGCCGGAGCCGGACGGACGCCGCTACGACCTGAAGATCGACCTGCCGCCGGACTTCGCCCTCAACCAGCCGCTGTCGACGTTCGCGCTGGCGGCCATCGACCTGCTGGACCCGGAGTCGGAGAGCTACGCGCTGGACGTGGTGAGCGTCATCGAGGCCACCCTCGACGACCCCCGGCAGATCCTGGCCGCGCAGCTGAACAAGGCCAAGGGCGAGGCCGTGGCGCAGATGAAGGCCGAGGGCATCGAGTACGACGAGCGGATGGAGCTGCTCGAGGAGGTCAGCTACCCGAAGCCGCTGGAGGAGGTCCTCGCGCACGCCTTCGAGGTCTACCGGCAGACCAACCCGTGGGCCGCGGACGGGGCGCTGTCACCGAAGTCCGTGGTCCGCGAGATGTGGGAGCGGGCGTTCACCTTCCGGGAGTTCGTGAACACCTACGGGCTGACCCGGTCGGAGGGCGCGGTGCTGCGCTACCTGTCCGACGCGTTCAAGGCGCTGCGCTCGGGGGTGCCGGCCGCCGCGCGCACCGAGGAGGTCACCGACGTCGTCGAGTGGCTGGGCGAGCTGGTCCGCCAGGTGGACTCCAGCCTGCTGGACGAGTGGGAGGCGCTGACGAACCCCGACGACGGGCCGGTCGCCGAGGTCGCCGTCCCGGCGCGGCCGCGCCCGCTCACCGGCAACGTGCGCGCGTTCACCGCGATGGTGCGCAACGCCCTGTTCCGCCGGGTCGAGCTGTTCGCCCGGCGCCGCTGGTACGACCTGGGCGAGCTGGACTCCGGCTCGGGCTGGGACGCCGACCGCTGGGAGACCGTCGTCCGGGCCTACTTCGCCGAGCACGACGAGGTGCAGACCGGCGCCGACGCCCGCGGTCCGGCGCTGCTGATCGTCGACAAGGACGAGCCGGGCCTCTGGCGGGTGCGGCAGATCCTCGACGACCCGGCCGGCGACCACGACTGGGGCATCGACGTCGAGGTGGACCTCGAGGCCTCCGACGAGGAGGGCACCGCCGTGCTGCGCGTCGTCGACGCCGGCCGCAAGGACTGACGCGGACCGGGCGGCGCCCGGTGTGAGCGGATCCACCCTCGACACGCGGCGGACCAGGGCCGCAGCGTGCCAGGCTCGACGCCGATGAACGCATGACCGGGTGGGAGATGGTCGCGGTGGCCGCGGCCGGGTTCGGCGCAGGGGGCATCAACGCCGTCGTCGGGTCGGGCACCCTGGTCAGCTTCCCGGTGCTGCTGGCCGTTGGCCTGCCGCCCGTGCCGGCCACGATCAGCAACTCCCTGGGCCTGGTCGCCGGCAACCTGAGCGGCTCGATCGGCTACCGGCGGGAGCTGCGCGGCCAGCGCCGGCTGCTCCTGCGGCTGATGCCCGCGTCGATCCTGGGGGCGCTCACCGGCGCCTTCCTCCTCCTGCACCTGCCCGCGGCCACCTTCGAGGCGGTCGTCCCGGTGCTCATCGGCCTCGCCGTCGTGCTCGTCGCCCTCCAGCCGCTGGTGCAGCGCAGGCTCCCCGCCCGCGGCGGCCCGTCGGCCCCCGTCACCGGCGGGCGGCTCGCCGCACTCTTCGCCGGCGCGTACGCCACGGGCACCTACGGGGGCTACTTCGCCGCCAGCCAGGGCGTCCTGCAGATCGGCATCTTCGGGCTCCTGCTGCGCGAGTCCCTGCAGCGGCTCAACGCCCTGAAGAACGTCCTCACCCTCACGGTGAACGCCGTCGCCGCCGGCGCCTACGTCGTGGTCGCCGCCGACCGCATCGACTGGGCGGCCGCCGGGCTGCTGGCCGCGGGTTCCCTCGTCGGCGGGGCGGTCAGCTCGCGCTACGGCCGGCGTCTCCCGGCGGCGGTCCTGCGGGGGGCCATCGTCGTCCTCGGCGTCGTCGCCATCGTCGTGCTGGTGACCGGGTGAACGTCTGGGAGTTCGGCTTCCTGGTCCTCGCCGGCGTCGGGGCGGGGCTGACCGGCAGCATCGCCGGCCTCGCCTCGCTGATCAGCTACCCCGCGCTGCTGGCCACGGGCCTGCCGCCCATCACCGCGAACGTCTCCAACACCGTCGCCCTCGTGCTCAACAGCGTCGGCTCGGTCAGCGCCTCGCGGCCGGAGCTCCGCGGGCAGGCCCGCCGCCTGCTCCCGCTGGCCGGGGCGGCCGTGCTCGGCGGTGTCGCCGGAGCCGTCCTGCTGCTGCTCACCCCGTCGGCGGCCTTCGAGCGGATCGTGCCGTTCCTGATCGCCGGGGCGTCCGCGGCGATCCTCGTCCAGCGCCCCCCGCGGGAGCTCGCCCTCGAGGGGGCGCGGCAGCACGCCGGCGCCGGCGACCCGTGGTGGCTGCCGCTGGGTACGTTCGCGGTCGCCATCTACGGGGGCTACTTCGGCGCGGCCGCCGGCGTCCTGCTGCTGGCGTACTACCTGCTGAGCACCGGCGAGGGCCTCCCCCGTGGCAACGCGATGAAGAACGTCGTCCTCGGGGTCGCCAACGCCGTCGCGGCCCTCGGCTACGTGCTGTTCACGTCGGTCGCGTGGTCAGCGGTGCTGCCGCTGGCGATCGGCTGCCTGATCGGCGGACGGATCGGCCCCACCGTGGTCCGCCGCGCCCCGCAGGCGGGCCTGCGCCGGGTCATCGCCGTCGCCGGCCTCGGCCTCGCCGTCCACCTGGCGATCCAGGCGTTCGGCGGCTGACGCCGGCGGGCGCCCGGCCCGTCACCGGCTGACGAAGGCCGCCAGGAAGAGCACGAACCCGCTGCCCAGGAGCAGCAGGCGGGCCGGCGTCAGCCCGTTGACCAGGCCGGCCGTGGCCTCCACCCACTGCGGCCGGACGACGGCATCCCGGGAACGCTGGCGCATCATCCGCACCTCGTCGGCCAGCAGCACGCCCGCGCTGCCGAGCATGCCCAGCCCCACCACGACGAACACGAGGGCGAGCCGGTCCTCGAAGCTCTCCGCGGTCCCGGCGAGCACCAGCACGGCGATCGCACCCAGCACGAGGCCGAGCAGCCCCCCGGCCACCGGCGCCCACGGGCCCATCACGGTCAGCGGGCCGCGCCGCGGCATCCGCGGCCGCGGCCGGACGGTCACCGGCGCCGTGGGCTGCATGCCGGGGACGACGTCGTCCTCCTCCGGGGACCGGTCGTCGGCCGACCGGTCGCCGGCCGTGGCCGCATCGCCCGGCTCGGCGGGCGGCGGCGGCGTCGGCTCCGGAGATGCGGATGCGGGCGCGGCGGGACGGACGACCGGGATCTCGGCGGTCCCCGTGCCGGCGGTCGGGCTTCCGTTGCGTTCACTCATGACTGATCACCTCACCCGTCACGCTAGGCGCAGCCGTCCCGGGCACACGGGACGCCGCCCCGACGACCCGCTCACGCAGCGTGATGCCGCGCCGGTCGGACCGCGAGCTCAGCAGGTGGCGAGCAGCGACCGCAGCGCATCCCACTCGGCCGGGGTCACCGAGAGCGCGTAGGTCGACTTCACCGTGATGACCACGGTCGCGTAGGAGCAGCCGTACGCGGGGTCGGGCGGCACCCACTCGTCGGCCGTCGAGTCGCCCTTCGACGAGTTCTCCGCCCGGGTCGTGGCCAGCAGGTTGCCCAGGTCGTTGGCGAAGACCTCCCGCTGCGCATCCGACCATGCGTCGGCCCCCTGCACCCACGCGGCGGCGAGCGGGACGACGTGGTCGACGGGCACCTGGGCGGCGTCGGCCTTCTCGAACACGACCGGCTGCCCGGTGTAGGGATCCTCGAGCAGCCCGGCGATAACCACGCAGCCCCGGGTCCCCTCGCGGACCTCGATGTCGGTGAGGTCGCGGTGCAGCACGTCGTTGCGCTGGTCGCAGCCGTTGCGGTCGACGTCGGACCAGGCCGGCCCGAACACGCACCCCTCGCCCTCGCCGCAGCCGCGCTCGTAGCCGTCGAGCGCGGTCTTCTCCGCGACCGGCAGCGCCGCCAGCGCCGTCGATGCCGCGACCGGGTCGAGCGTTCCCGCGGGGACGTCGCCCTGCCCCACCGACGCCGCCGGCTCGGGCGGGCCGGACTCGATCTCCCACTCGAACTCGCATCCGGTCAGCGCGAGCAGGACGGCGAGCAGGACGACGACAGCGGAGCGGGGCACCCCCGGACGCTACGAGCGCCCGCCCCCGGTTCCCCGGACCGACACCCTGGCGACGTGCTGGAGCGGCCCCGTCGCAGGGACCCGGCGCGAGCGGAGCGAGTGCCGAGCGGCCGCGTCCAGGGCACCGCCGCGAGCGTGCGAGCGGTGGGGAGGACGGGGTCCTTCTGGGGTCCTCACACCAGCCGGCGGCTGTCCTGGGCGACGACCCGCAGCCAGCGGTACCCGTAGCCGCCGAGCGGGAGCTCCACGGTCCCGTCGTCACCGACCGGCGTGCTACCCCGCTCCAGCAGGTCGACCAGCCGGTGCGAGGAGTCGCAGCGCTCGAGCCGGATCGGCACCGTCCGCGGTTCGGGTGAGAGGTTGTGCAGGGCCACCAGCGCACCGTCGTCCCAGGTGCACAGGTGCGCCAGCACCTCCGGGCACGGGTGCTCCAGCACCTGGAAACCGCCCCAGCCCAGCTCCGGCGACTCGCGGTACCGGCGGATCAGCAGCTTCATGAACGACAGCAGCGAGTCCGGGTCGTTGCGCTGGTCGGCGACGTTGACGTACTCCGGGGAGAAGCCGCCGTCCACGACCGGGCCGGGCAGCTTCCCGGGTGCGGCGGCCGAGAAGCCCCCGTTGCGGCCGGACGTCCACTGCATCGGCGTCCGGACGGCGAGCCGGCCCTCGGCGTCGAGGTCCTCCCCCATGCCGATCTCCTCGCCGTAGAACAGCACCGGGGTGCCGGGCAGCGAGAACAGCAGGCTGTAGACCATCCGCACCCGTCGCGGATCGCCGTCCAGCATCGGCGGCAGCCGGCGGCGAAGCCCGCGGCCGTAGACCTGCATGCGCTCCTCGGGTCCGAACGCGGCGAAGACCTCGGCGCGTTCGTCGTCGGTGAGCTTGTCGAGGGTGAGCTCGTCGTGGTTGCGCACGAACGTGGCCCACTGCGAGTCCGGGTGCAGTTCCGGGCGCTGCGCCAGGGAGGCGGCCAGCGGCGAGGCGTCGGCGCGGGCGAGGGAGAGGTAGAGGGCCTGCATGCCGTTGAAGTCGAACTGCATGGTCAGCTCGTCGCCGTCGGTGCCGCCGAAGAACTCCAGCTGCTGCTCGAAGGGCAGGTTCACCTCGCCCAGCAGCACGCCGGCGCCGGAGCGCCGGCTGACCAGCGAACGCAGGCTCCGCAGGTAGTCGTGCGGCCGGGGCAGTGCGTCGCCGTCGGCACCGGCGGTCTCCAGGAAGAACGGGACGGCGTCCACCCGGAACCCGTCCAGACCCAGCTGCAGCCAGAAGCCCATCACCTTGGCGACCTCGTCCCGGACCTTCGGGTTGGTCACGTCCAGGTCGGGCTGCTCCTTGTAGAACTTGTGCAGGTACCACTCCCCCGTCTTCTCCGACAGCGTCCAGATGCTGTTCTCCTGGTCGGGGAAGACGACCTGGCCGGAGGTGTCCGGCGGCGGGTCCGAGCGCCAGACGTAGTAGTCGCGGTACGGCGACTCCTTCGACGCCTCGGCCGACCGGAACCACGGGTGCTTGCGGGAGGTGTGGTTGACGACCAGGTCGGCGATCACCCGCATGCCACGGTCCTGGGCCGTCCGGATCACCTCGACCAGGTCGCCGTGGGTGCCCAGCCGCGGGTCCACGCCGTAGAAGTCGGTGATGTCGTAGCCGTCGTCGCGCTCGGCGGTCGGGTAGAAGGGCATCAGCCACAGGCAGGTGACACCGAGGTCGGCCAAGTGGTCGATGCGCTGGGCGAGCCCCTCGAAGTCGCCGATGCCGTCGCCGTTCCAGTCCATGTAGGTCTCGACGTCGAGGCAGTAGACGACGGCGTTCTTCCACCAGAGATCGCTGGTGTCGGTGATCCTCACGGCGCCGGCACCGGGTCGAGGTCCGGACGACGGTTCCCGGCCGGTCCCGGTGGGTCGATGGCGACCGCCGGCTCCGGGGCGGTGACCCCGAGCTGCGGCAGGACGTGCTCGCCGAACGCGTCGAGGAACGCGCGCTGCTCCTGGCCCACGTGGTGGAGGTAGATCTCGTCGAAGCCCAGGTCGGCGTACTCGGCCAGCCAGGCGGTGTGCTGCCCGAAGTCCGCGGAGACGTTGACCACCTCCGCGACGTCCTCGGGCGTGACCTTCTCGCTGACGACGTCGAAGGCCGCCACGTGGTCCAGGTCCCAGCAGATCGGCGGCGGGAAGACGTTGCTGCGCCACTGGTCGTAGGCGATGGCGACGGCCCGGTCGGGGTCCGGGTCCCAGGAGAGGTGCACCTGGATGGCCAGCTTTCCCCGCCCGCCGGCGTCCCGGTAGGCGGCGATCATCTCCCGGAGCTTGTCGTGCGGCTGGTTGACGGTGACCAGGCCGTCGGCCCAGTCCGCGCCGGCGCGGGCCGTGGCCACGCTGACCGCCGGGCAGACCAGCGCCGGCTGGATCTCCGGCAGGGTCCAGATCCGGGCCCGGTCGACGGTGACCAGGCCGTCGTGGCTGACCTCCTCGCCGGCCAGCATCGCGCGGATCACGTCGACGCACTCCCGCAGCCGGGCGTCCCGCAGTTCCTTCCGCGGCCATCCCTGCCCGGTGATGTGCTCGTTGGACGCCTCCCCGCTGCCCAGGGCGACCCAGAACCGTCCCGGGAACATCGCGCCGAGCGTGGCGATCGCCTGGGCGACGATCGCGGGGTGGTAGCGCTGGCCGGGCGCGTTGACCGCACCGAACGGCAGGGACGTGGTCGCCAGTGCGGCCCCGAGGAAGGACCAGCCGAATCCCGACTGGCCCTGTCGCTCGCTCCAGGGCGAGAAGTGGTCGGAGCTCATCGCCGCGGTGAAGCCCACCTCCTCGGCGTGCTGGACCGCACGCAGCAGCTCGGCGGGGTGGACCTGCTCGTGCGAGTTGTGGAATCCCAGGACCGGCATCCGTCATGCCTACCCAGGTCCGGCCCCGGCGGCTACCTCAAGGGCGCCGGACGGCGCCCGAGGAGCGCCCCGGCGTCGGCCTGCTCGAGCGGGGCGGCGAACAGGTAGCCCTGCGCGAGATCGCAGCGGGCGTTGCGCAGCTGGTCGCGCTGGACCTCCAGCTCCACCCCCTCGGCGACGATCTCCAGGTCCAGGGTGCGGCCCAGGTCGATCAGACCGCGGACGATCGGCGGGAGCGCGGCGCCCTGGATGGTCGAGATGAACGAGCGGTCGATCTTCAGGATGTCGACGGTGAACTGGCGCAGGTAGCTCAGCGACGAGTAGCCGGTACCGAAGTCGTCCAGCGCCAGGCGCACCCCGAGTGCCCGCAGGGCGGCCAGCTGGTCGGCGGCGGCGTCCGGGTCGCGCACGAGGGCGGTCTCGGTCACCTCGAGCACCAGCGCGGACGCCGGCAGCCCGCTCACCCGCAGCGCCTCGGCGAGATGGCCGACGAGGTCGGGCGAGGCCAGCTGCACCGCCGAGACGTTGACCGCGATCGTCAGGTCCGCGGCCGGGTCCTGCCGGCGCCAGGCGGCCGCGGTGGTGCAGGCCTCCCGGAGCACCCACGAGCCGATCTCCCCGATCAGCCCGAGGTCCTCGGCGAGCGGGACGAAGCGGTCCGGCGGGATGCTGCCGAGAGCGGGTGAGCGCCAGCGCAGCAGTGCCTCGAACCCCACCACCGCCTCGTCGGCGAGGTCGATGACGGGCTGGTAGACCAGTCGCAGCTGCCCCCCGGCCAGCGCCCCCTGCAGCTCCCGCTCCAGTTCCCGCTGCTCCACGGCGGCCGCGCGCATCGCGGGGTCGAAGACCACGACCCGGCCACGCCCGGCGGCCTTGGCGGCGTACATGGCGTTGTCGGCGTCGCGGATCATGGAGTCGCTGGTCGCCTCGCCGTCGCTGACCGCGATGCCGATGCTGCCCGAGACCGTGACCGACTGGCGTCCGATCCGGATGGGGCCCTCCAGGGCCGCGAGCACCCGTTCGCCGGCGGCGGAGGCCTCGGCCGCACCGGTGGTCTGCTCGACGAGGATGGCGAACTCGTCGCCGCCCAGCCGCGCCAGGGTGTCGCCGCCGCGCACGGTGGCTGCCAGGCGCTCGGCGACCTTCTGCAGGAGCCGGTCCCCGGCCTGGTGGCCCAGGCTGTCGTTGACCGCCTTGAAGCCGTCGAGGTCGATGTAGACGACGGCGGCGGTGTCGCCGTGCCGGGCGTTGTGCCGGAGGGCCTGCTCCACCCGGTCGGTGAACAGCGCCCGGTTCGCCAGCCCGGTCAGGCCGTCGTGGAAGGCCTGGTGGGCCAGGGTCTGCTCGGCGCGCTTGCGCTCGGTGATGTCCGTGGCGTGGATGACGACACCGCGCACGTCCGGGTCGTCGGAGAGGTCGACCAGGCGGACCCCGAGCCAGCGTTCCCCGTCCGCGGTCCGGCGGGGCAGCTCGGCGCTCACGACGGCGCCCCCGGCGTCCAGCGCGCGGCGGAAGGCCATCCGGCCTTCCACGGCGTCGAGGCCGGCGCCCGCGAGCAGGGCGGAGACCGCCAGGTCGGCCGCGAGGTCCGCGCCGAGCAGCGCGGCCAGCGGCGCGGGATCGCTCTGCAGCCGGCCGAGCCGGTCGACGACGATCACCGCGTCGGAGGAGTGCGCGGCGAGGGCGGCGCTGTAGCGGGCCTGGGAGCGCACCAGCGCGCGGGCCGCGGACTCCGCCTGCAGCAGCCGGGCGGTGCGCAGGAAGACGAGGAGGACCAGGACCAGCGTCGCGCCGAACATCGACAGCGGGGACTCCGCCCCGTCGGTGAGGTCGTGGACGAGCTCGATGGTGGCGGGCACGAGCAGCGCCCCCAGGCACACCGCGAGGCGGGCCAGGCCACCGCTCTCGGGCCGGTCCCGCGGGACCGGCCGGTCGGGCCGCCGGCGACTCGCCACGGCGAGCAGGACGGCGCCGAGCATCCAGCCGGACTCGAGCAGGACGGGTGGCGCCTCCGGATCGGCGGTGAGCAGGTACCCCACGTCCGACGCCAGCCAGCACACCGCGCCCGCTGCCACCGCGAGAGCCCGGCGGTCGTAGCGCCCCGAGCCGGCGACGAGCCGGAAGACCAGCGCGATCAGCGCGGCGTCCAGGGCGGGGTACAGCGCCCACGTGACGCGGACGACCCAGGGCTGCGAAGCATCGGCCAGCGTGTCGGCGAGGGTGAGCTCCCCCATGAGCAGGAGCACGGCGACGAAGACGATGACGGCGTCGATCCAGCCATCGACGCGGGCGCGGGCCGGCCGGCCCGTCGCGTCCGCCATGCGGGTGAGTGCGGCGGCGACCAGGACGTAGCTGGTGAGGTAGAGCACCTCGGCGGCCGACACGTCCACGTCGACGCCCCGCCAGACCAGCACCTGCCACACCAGGTCGGCGCCGGCGTTCGCGGTCAGCCCCAGGGCGAGCAGCACCCCGGACGTGCGACCCGCCCCGGTCCCGACCAGGAACCACGACGCGGCGGCCGCGCCGACGACGACGAGGAAGTAGATCCCGTCGGACGCTCCCGTGCCGGCGAGGAGCAGGTGCCCGGCCAGGGCGGCGAGCACGACGACGAACCAGCCGCGCGTGCGCGCCGGCCGGCTCGGTCCTCGCGGGGCTCGCTCGCCCATGGGTACCGCCCTGTCCGTGGTCGTCCCCCCTTGTGTCGGGCGCCCGGCTCCGCCGCTGGAGCCGGCGGGTGGTGCGCACCCCTCCGACGGGTGACCGCGACACTGGGCCCCGTGCTGCCACCGCCGGGGAGACCGGGGACCGACCTCCCGGTGCGCTCCGCCCTGCCCGGGCTGGCCGGGGCACTGTCCTCCTCCGGCGCGGCCGTGCTCGTGGCCCCGCCCGGCACTGGGAAGACGACCCTCGTCCCCCTGGCGCTGGCCGGGGACCTCCCCGGCCGCGTCGTCGTGGCCGAGCCGCGCCGGGTCGCCGCGCGGGCGGCCGCCCGCCGGATGGCCGCGCTGCTGGGCGAGCCCGTCGGCGGCCGGATCGGGTACAGCGTGCGGGGCGAGCGCCGGCGCAGCGCCGGCACCCGCGTCGAGGTGGTCACCACCGGGCTGCTGGTCCGCCGGCTGCAGGCCGATCCGGAGCTGGCCGGCGTGGCGGCCGTGGTCCTGGACGAGTGCCACGAACGCCACCTGGACACCGACCTGGCGCTGGCCTTCTGCCTCGATGTGCGGGCGGCGCTGCGTCCCGACCTCCGGCTGCTCGCGATGTCGGCGACGGCCCAGGCGCAGCGGCTGGCCGCCCTGCTGGGCGGGGCCGGGAGGCCCGCACCCGTCGTCGAGGCCACGGGGGCGCAGCACGCCGTCGACGTCGTCTGGACCCCGCCGCCCGGCCCGGTCGACCCACCCCACGGCCTGCGCGTCGACCCGCGGCTGCTCGCGCACGTGGCCGCGACCGTCCGCCGCGCGCTGGCCGAGCGATCCGGGGACGTCCTGGTCTTCCTGCCCGGCGCCGGGGAGATCGGCACCGTGGCCGGCTCCCTGCACGGCGTCGACGCCGACGTCCTGCCGCTGCACGGCCGGCTGCCGGCCCGGGCGCAGGACGCCGCGCTGCAACCCGGGCCCCGTCGTCGCGTCGTCCTGGCCACCGCCCTCGCCGAGAGCAGCCTGACCGTGCCCGGTGTCCGGGTCGTCGTCGACGCGGGGCTCTCCCGGGTGCCGCGCGCCGACCTGTCCCGCGGCCTGGGCTCGCTGGTCACCGTCCGGGCCTCCCGGGCCTCGGTCACCCAGCGCGCCGGCCGGGCCGGCCGGGAGGGACCGGGGGCGGTCTACCGCTGCTGGACCGCCGCCGAGCACGACCGGCTCCCCGCGCACGAGGAGCCGGAGGTCGCCACCGCCGACCTCACCGCGTTCGCCCTGGAGCTCGCCTGCTGGGGCGCGCCGGGCGGGCGGGGCCTCGGCCTGCTGGACGCTCCCCCGCCGGCCGCCCTGCTGGTCGCCGTCCGGACGCTGCAGACCCTCGGTGCGGTCGACGGCGACGGCCGGGTGACCGCCCGGGGCCGTGCGCTGACCGCGGCCGGCGTGCACCCGCGACTGGCCCGCGCGCTGCTCGACGGCACCCCGCTGGTCGGCCGCCGGCGCGCCGCCGAGGTGGTCGCCCTGCTGTCCGCGGACCTCCCCGTCCGCGGCGACGACCTCGTCGCCGCCTGGCGGGGCCTGCGCGCGGGCACCGACCGCGGCGCGACCGCCCGGTGGCGGGACGAGGTCGCCCGGCTCGAGCGGCCGGCCGGGGACGGCGCCGGCCCTCCCGACGCCGGGCCTCCCGACGGCACTCTTCCCGACGACACGGTGGCCGGCCTGGTGGTGGGGCTGGCCCATCCCGAACGGCTGGCCCGGCGACGGCCGGGCGGCACCGCGACCTACCTCATGGCCGCCGGCACCGGGGCCGAGCTCGCCCCCGGGACGGCGCTGGCCGGTGCACCGTGGCTGGCCGTCGCCGTCGCCGACCGGTCCCCCGGACGCCGCGACGCCCGCATCCGCTCGGCCGTGGCGATCGACGAGGCCACCGCCCTGGAGGCCGGCGGCCCGCTGCACACCGACGGCGACGAGGTGTCCTGGCGCGACGGCGACGTGCGCAGCGCGCGGGTCGAGCGGCTCGGCGCGATCGTGCTGGCCGAACGCCCGCTGCCGGACCCGGACCCGGCCGGCGTGCGCGCCGCGGTGGCCGAGGGCCTGCGCCAGGAGGGGCTGGGCCTGCTGCACTGGACGCCGGCCGGCAGCCGGCTGCGCGCCCGCCTGGCGGCCGCGCGCGACGGGCTCGGGGAGCCGTGGCCGGCCGTGGACGACGAGGCCCTGCTCGCGGCCATCGACGTCTCCGGCGCCCGCAGCCGCGCCGAGCTGGCCCGGCTGGACGTCGTCGCGGCGCTGCGGGCGCTCGTGCCCTGGCAGCTGGCCGGCGACCTCGACGCCGTCGTGCCCGACCACGTTCCGGTGCCCACCGGCTCGCGGATCCGGGTGGACTACACCGATCCGGCGGTCCCCACCCTCTCCGTCCGGGTCCAGGAGGTGTTCGGCTGGCCGCAGGCACCCCGCGTCGCCGGCCGCCCGCTGCGGCTGCAGCTGCTGTCCCCCGCACAGCGGGTCGTCGCGACCACCGCCGACCTGGCCGGGTTCTGGGTAACCGGGTACCCCGCCGTCCGCAGCGAGCTGCGCGGCCGCTATCCCCGCCACCCCTGGCCGGAGGACCCGGCGACCGCGCCGGCGACGAAGCGAGCGACGTCACGGTCGCGCCCCCGCCCCTGAGGCTGCGCGGTTCTCCGGCCCCGGCGAGGATCACCCGGTGACACCGACACCGACCACCGACGAGTGGGGCATCGACGCGAGCTGGCTGGACGCCCTCGACACCGAGCACGAGGTCGCCCCGGCCACGATCGACCGGCTGCGCGAGGTGATCGGGCGGCCGCCGGCCGACCTGGAGGACCGGGCGCCCATCGTGGCCAGGCCGGGGGACGCGCTCGAGGTCGACGAGGCCGACGTCGTCTGCGAGGACGGCGAGGTGCGGCACGTCGACGGGGAGCTACCCGCGGACTTCCCGCTCGGCTACCACTGGCTGCAGTCGCCGGAGGGGCACCGCCGCCGGCTGATCGTCTCCCCCGGCCGGTGCTGGCTGCCGGAGGGCCGTTCCTGGGGGTGGGCGGTCCAGCTCTACGCGACCCGGAGCCGCGAGAGCTGGGGCATCGGCGACCTCGCCGACCTGCGCGCGATCCGCCGGATGGCCGCCGAGCAGGGCGCCGGCTTCGTGCTGATCAACCCGCTGCACGCCGTCGCCCCCACCGCGGGGCAGGAGGCAAGCCCCTACCTGCCGGCGACCCGGCGGTTCCGCAACCCGCTCTACCTCCGCGTCGCCGAGGTGCCGGGCGCCGACGCCGTCGACCTCGAGGAGGACGCCGGCCGCGCCCTGTCCGGGGGCCCGTTGATCGACCGGGACGCGATCTGGGCCCGCAAGCGGGAGGTCCTGATGCGGATCTTCTTCGCCCACGGCGGCGGCGAGGCGTTCGCCCGCTGGCGCGAGGAGCAGGGCCAGCCGCTGCAGGACTGGGCGACCTGGGCGGCGATCGCGGAGGAGCACGGCGGCGACTGGCACACCTGGCCGGCCGGGCTCCGCCGTCCGGAGGGCCCGGAGCTGACCGCGTACGTCGAGCAGCACGGCGCCGTCGTGGCCTTCCACGCCTGGCTGCAGTGGGCTCTCGACCTGCAGCTCGCTGCGGCCAGCGGCGACATGACCGTCATCCAGGACCTGCCCATCGGGTTCGCCGGCGGTGGCGCCGATGCCTGGGCGTGGCAGGAGGCGCTGGCCGAGGGCGTGAGCGTCGGTGCGCCGCCGGACGCGTTCAACAGCCAGGGCCAGGACTGGGGCTCACCGCCGCTGATCCCGTGGCGGCTGCGGGACGCCGACTACGAGCCGTTCGTCCAGTCGATCCGCGCCACGATGGCCGGCGCCGGCGGGCTGCGGATCGACCACGTCATGGGGCTGTTCCGGCTGTGGTGGGTGCCGTCCGACGGCAGTGCGGCCGACGGCGCATACGTGCGCTACCCGGCCGAGGACCTGCTGGACATCGTCGCGCTGGAGAGCTCCCGCGCGCGGGCGCTCGTCGTGGGCGAGGACCTCGGCACCGTCGAGGACGGTGTCCGCGAGGCCATGGCCGAGCACGGCGTGCTGTCCTACCGGCTGCTCTGGTTCGAGGAGGACGACCCGGCGGAGTGGCCCGCCGAGGCGATGGCGGCCATCACCACGCACGACCTGCCGACGGTCGCCGGCCTGTGGACGGGGAAGGACGTCGAGGAGCAGCGGGAGCACGGCACCGGCACCGAGGAGGAGCTGGCTCGCGGACGGACGTCGCTGCTCGCGCACCTGCCCGGCCTCGAGGACGGCGCGTCGGTGGAGGACGCCGTGACGCGGGCCCACGAGCTGCTGGCGCAGGCGCCGTCGACCCTGCTGTCCGCCACGCTCGACGACGCGCTCGGGGAGCTCCGCCGGCCGAACATGCCGGGGACCACCGAGCGGCCCAACTGGTCGCTGCCCCTGCCGGTCCTCGTGGAGGACCTGGCCGGCCACCCCCTGCTGCAACAGGTCGCGAAGACCCTCGCCGACGGGGTGGGCGCGGCGTCCGGGGACTGAGCCGCCACCCCTCGTGGCGCAGCACGACCGGAGGCCGGCTCCCGTGCGGGAGCCGGCCTCCGGCCGTCGTGCTGGGCGTGCCGGCCGGGGTGGCCGGTCGGCACGGTGCTCAGCCGGCGAACCAGCCGCGCAGGAGGGTGCGGAGCAGCTCCTGGAGGGTGGTCAGGAACTGGCCCGGCGCGGGGCTGCCGACGGTGCCGCCGTTCCCGTTGCCGTTCCCGTTCCCGTTGCCGTTGCCCGGCTGCTGCGGCCCGGTGATCTCCACCGGGACCGTCGCCACGCGCTCGGTGTCCGCCCCGGTGGCCACGATCTCGGCCGGACCGGTTCCGGCGCCGCGCGGGATGCGGACCGTCGCCGAGCCGGCGCCGTCGGCGTCGGTGCGGATGCGGCCCAGCCGGTCGCCGCCCAGGGTCACCGTGACCCGCTCGGCGGGTCCGAAGCCGGTGACCGAGACCGTGACGCGCTCGCGCACCGCGACCGTCGTCGACGACACCGTCACCCCGGCGGCGGGCGCCGGCTCCTCGGCCTCGCCGACGGTGACCCGGCCGGTGTAGTCCTCCGGGCTCAGCGGCGAGTTGTCCTCCAGGTAGGCCTGGAAGGAGTCGAAGTCGATCAGCCCGGTCAGCTCGGTGGTGCCCTCGGCGAAGGTGGTGAAGTTGTCCCCACCGGAGGCCAGGAAGCTGTTGGTGGCCACCCGGTAGGTCGCCCCGAGGTCGATCGGCTCGTCCGAGATCCGCACGCTGTGGATCCGCTCGCCGGCGGGCGCGGCCGGGTCGTAGGACCAGGTCAGCTCCTCGGACGTGCCGAGCGCCAGGAACGGCCGCGAGCTGCCCTCGGGCTGCCACTGCTGCTCGAGGACCTGCACCAGCTGGGCGCCGGTCAGCGACACGATGACCAGGTCGTTGGCGAACGGCGTCACCTCGTTGGCCTCGGCCAGCGTGATCTCCCCGTTCTCGCCGTACAGCAGGTCGGCCCGCAGGCCGCCGGGGTTGACCAGGCCGAGGTCGGCCGGCTCGATGGCGCTGAGCTCGGAGCCGTACACGTAGGTGTCGGCGACCAGGCCGCCGAGACCGGAGTAGGACCCGCGGTCCTCGGCGCCGGCCTCGGTGAAGGCCCGGGTGATGTCGGCCGTCACCGACCCGACCACCTCGCTGCCCACCTCCTCGGCGTACGCCTGTGCGGCGGCCACGGTCGCGGCCACCTCGGCGACCGTCGAGTAGGTCGCGGTGAGCTCGTCGGCCGGGGTGGCGGTGAGCGGCAGGTTCTCCACCGTGAACGCGGTCACGTCGTCGGTCGCGGCCTCGTAGGTCAGCCCGATCCGGCCCAGCGCGTCCGCGTAGGACCCGGTCTGGATCACCGGGCGGGTGTCGTCGCCGCCGGGGACCGGCGCCTCCCAGGCGTAGCTCCGGTGGGTGTGGCCGGTGAAGATCGCGTCCACCTGGGCGTCCACGCCGTTGACGATGGCGGCGAACGCGGTGTCCTCGGCCAGCGCCTCCTCGACGGAGTCGCTGCCCGGAGCGCCCTCGTGCGCGAGCAGGACGATCACGTCCGCCTCGTCGCCGACCCCGTCGGTGAGCTCCCCGACCACGCGGTTGGTGGCCGCCACCGGGTCGCCGAAGGTGATCCCCTCGATGCCGGCCGGCGACACCAGGGAGCTGGTCTCCTCCGTGACCACGCCGATGACACCGACGGACACGCCCGCCGCGTCGAGCAGCGCGTACTCCGGCAGCGCCGGAGTGGTGCCGTCCCGGTAGACGTTCGCGCCCAGGTAGTCGAAGGCGGCCAGACCGCTCTCCCCGTCGACGCCGACCCGGCCGACCAGGTCGTCGAACCCGCGGTCGAACTCGTGGTTGCCGACGGCGGAGGCCTGCAGGCCCATCTCGTTCAGCACCTCGATCGTCGGCACGTCCTGCTGGACGGAGGACACGAACGGGGAGGCGCCGATGTTGTCCCCCGCCGACAGCAGCAGCGTCGCGTCGACGCCCTCGGCGGCCCGCTGCTCCTCCACCGTGCCGGCGAGGGCGACGGCGTCGTCCAGCCGGCCGTGGAAGTCGTTGATCCCCAGCAGCTGCAGTTCCGTGACGCCGTCGTCGTCCCCGCCGCCGTCGCCGGCGCTCTGCGCCGGGTAGGAGATCGGGAGCAGCGACTGGTAGCCCTTGCCGGCCACGTTCTTGTACACGCGGAGCTCGGCCTCGCCCGCCGGCAGCTCGGCCAGCCCGGTGTTCACCGTGAGGTAGGCGGCGGCACCCGGGGCCACCCGCTGCGCCTCCGACTGGCCGTGCGGGGTGAGCAGCCGGACGTCGACGGGCACGCTGTCGGTGTTCACGAAGTGGCCGGCGATGTAGGCCACCTGGTCCTGCGGGTGCAGCCAGCTGTTGCCGTTGGCGGTGCCGGTCGGGTTGCCGACCTCCGCCGGCGCCGCAGCGCCGGCGGCCTGGGATCCGGTGACGGCCGGGGCGTCGACGGGGGCAGCCAGTGCAGGCGACACCCCGAGCAGTCCGCCGCCCACGACGGCAGCGGTGACGACGGCGACTCCGCGCGCCGTCCGATGAACAGATTGCATCGAGAACTCTCCGAGCTTCAGGTGAGGGTGAGGGGTCGTTCCGGGACGAACCGTTCCGTCCCATGGTGAACGCGAACTGACGGCGGGGCGGACACGTGGGGCACGCCGCGTGGGATGGATCACGACCGGCCCGTCGGCCCGCCCCGTGCCGGGCCGGATCCCCTCACGGAGATCCGGTCCGGCACCTGGTGCGCAGCCGGGTCCCGGTGACGCGGAACGCTCGCCACCGGGCCCGGGTCACTCGCCGGCGGCGCTCCGCGCCGGGTAGGCGACCGGGAAGAGGGACTGGTAGCCCTTGCCGGCCACGTTCTTGTAGACGCGGAAGGTGGCGGTACCCGCGGGCAGCTCGGCCAGCTGCGTGTCCACCGTGAGGTAGGCCGCCGCGCCCGGGGCCACCCGCTGCGCCTGCGACTGGCCGTGCGGGGTGAGCAGCCGGACGTCGACGGGCACGCCGTCGGTGTTCACGAAGTGGCCGGCGATGTAGGCCGCCTGCTCCTGCGGATGCACCCAGCTGTTGCCGTTGGCCACGCCCGTCGGGTTGCCCGTCGCAGGCGGGTTCCCGGTGGCGCTGCGGCCCGGATAGGTGACCGGGAACAGCGACTGGTAGCCCTTGCCGCCCACGTTCTTGTACACCCGGAGCGTCGCCGTGCCCGCCGGCAGCTCGGCCAGCCCCGTGTTCACCGTGAGGTAGGCCGCCGCGCCCGGGGCCACCCGCTGCGCCTCCGACTGGCCGTGGTCGGTCAGCAGCCGGACGTCCACCGGCACGCTGTCGGTGTTCACGAAGTAGCCGGCGATGTAGGCCACCCGGTCCTGCGGGTGCACCCAGCTGTTGCCGTTCGCCGGCCCGGTCGGGTTGCCGACCTCGGGCTCCGGCTCCGCCGATTCGCCGAGGTCGAGGCCGACGAGGATCGGGTCGTGGTCGCTGGACCGGAACTGGTGCGGTGCGTACAGCTCCGGGTCGCCCTCGTACTGGTAGGCGAACGACTCGACCGAGTTGATGTTCCAGTGCGCCACGTCGGTGACCTTGGCCGTCAGGCTCGCGGTGGCCATGGCGTGGTCCAGGGACCCCGACTTGTCGTCGAACACGTAGCTGTACCGGCCCTCGTCGAACTGCGTGCCCAGGTCGGTCAGACCGGCCGCCCGGAGCACCTCGATCGGGTCCTCCTGGCTGTAGGCGTTGAGGTCGCCGAGCACCATGACGTCGTCGTCGCCGGTGCCCGCGCGGAGCTCCTCGACGAAGGCCGCCAGGGACCGTGCCTGCCGCGTGCGGTCGGCGTTGTACGCGCCCTGCCCGTCACCGGTGTCCACGTTGTCGCCGCCGGCACCGCTCCCGCCCTTGGACTTCAGGTGGTTGGCGATGACGGTGAACCGGTCCCCCGCGGCCTCGAACGTCTGGGCGATCGGCTCGCGAGCGTTGTCGAAGTTCTCCTCGTCGACCCGGCCCACCGGGTCGCCGACCGGGGTGACCGCGGTGGGCTGGTAGATGATCGCGTTGCGAATGACGTCCCGGTCGACGGCGAGCAGCTCCTCCGGGAAGGCGGCGAAGGCCCACTTCTCCGTGCCCGCGGCCTCGTTCAGCCGCCGGACGAGGTCGGCCACCGCCTGGTCGGGGGTGCCGTCGCCGTACCCGGTGGAGGCGGTGTCCTCGATCTCCATGAGGGCCAGGACGTCGGCGTCCATCTCGTTGATCGCCGTGACGATCTTGGCGGCCTGCTCCTCGAACTCCGCCGCGTTCGCGGCGCCGCGGGCGGTGCTGCTGTCGCCGAACGTCAGGAAGTAGTTCAGCACGTTGAAGGCGCCGACCTGGACGTCGCCGCCGACCTCGTCGGGCGACTCCGGCCGGGTGTTCTGCGGGGCGAACACCCCCTCCGCCGTGCCGTCGGCCGGGAACAGCCGCCACAGGTCGAAGCCGTACCCCAGGACCAGCGGCTCGGTGAGGTCGAGCTCGTCACCGACCCGGACCGGCGTCTCCGGCGTCAGGTAGGGGGCGGTCTCCACGCTGAGCCGGCCTCTGACCCCGTCGTCGAGCACGATGCGGCGCAGCTCGTTCTGCTCGGCGATGGCCTCGGCTGCCTCGCCCGGGCGGGCGAGCTCGGTCGGCTGCACGAGCAGGCCGCCCTCGGACAGGGTCAGGTCACCGAAGCTGGTGAGGTCGTAGACCTCGCTCACGGTGAGGGTGTCCGCGGGGGCGACCAGCATGCCCTCGAGCCGCTCGCGGGCGGAGTCGTCGGCCGGCAGGTCCAGTGCCGTGGGCCCGGGAAGGTCCGTGGCCGTGCCGTCCGTGCACACCTCGGCGGAGCTGCCGGCACTGACCTGGGTCTGCAGGAAGTACTCCTCGGCGGTGCCGGTCGCGGCGACGGTGTCGCCGAGGTCGACCGCGAGGGGGCTGAACACGAAGACGCCGTCGGACGTGGCGGGGTCGCCGTCACCGTCGGCGTCCTGGAGGAAGAAGCCCGACATGCCCGGCAGGTCGCCCACCACGACGCCCTGCACGGTGACCTGCTGGCCGTCGAGCGGGGTGGTGTCCCCGGTGCCCTGGACCGCCCCGATCTCGTGCGTCGGCGTCACGTCGCAGACCTCGGCGTCCGGCGGCGGCTCCTCCTCATCCGGACCGGTGGAGTTCACCGTGTCCCGCGTCGCGGCGGCCGGGCCCGACCACACGAGCGCGTCGGATCCTGCGTCGTAGCCGCGGGACAGCGACTGGCCCACGGGGGGCACCGGCTCCTCCGCGACGCCGATGTCCGTGCTCGTCATGCCCGCGGCGAGGCCGTCGGTCGCTGGGAAGACGCCCTCGTAGGAGAGGAACTCCACGACGGCGCCGCCGCTGATCAGCGCCAGTCCGTCCGGGTCGCCGTTCTGGATGCCGCCGGAGGGACCGTCGACGGACACCACGGCCGGCCGGTCTGCAGGTGCGGTCGCGGCCGGGAGGGCGAGCGTGCCGTACGCGGTGCCGTTGCTGCCGTTGTAGAGAACGATCGACATGCCGGCGGAGCTCGTGCCGGGCGGGAGCTGCACCTCGACGAATTCCTCGGTGTCCGCACCGGTGTTGTCGTAGTGGATCTCGGAGATGAACGGAGTGGTCGGCGGCGCTGCGAGAGCGATGGCGGGCATGCCCACGACTGCGAGGGACGCAGCCGCGGTGCCGAGGGCGGCACGTCGCGCCACCGCACGAGCGGTTCGGCGTGACGTGGTGCCGGGATGTGCGGGCACGCGTTGTTCCTTCCGGAGGAAGAGATGACGGCGGGACCGTAGGAGCGCTCAGTGACCATTGGGTGACGCGTTGCCCACGATCTGGGGCGGGGTACCGGTTCACCGCACAACGTCCCCACGTGGCGTCCAGGTTCAGCTCCGGACAGTGACGGCGCGGCGCGGGCACTCGCGGCCGCATACGGCGGCCGGACGGGGACCTTGACCCGAGACCGAGTGGTCGTTGTCACAACCCGACACGCCCCGCGTGTCTGCAGGACGCGCCGTCGCGTCCGCGCGCCGCGTCTCGAACGTGTGTTCGATCGCCGTGCGAGACTGCTCCCATGGCCGGCGGCATGCAACGAGGGCGCTCCGGGCGCTCGCTGGGCGAGCGTGCCGCGAGCTCCGGCGTCGCCTCCGGGGCCTCCCCGGGCCCGCTCGAGGCCGGTCCCCGCCGGCCCACCACGCCGCCGGCGGACGGGCGCCCCGACGGCTACGCCGCGGCCGGGGACGGCGGCGAGGGCCGGCACTGCTGGGTGCGGGACCCGGCCGGGGCTCCCGGGACCTGGCCGGGGCTGCTCGTGGAATGGCGGCAGCGGGCAGGAACCTGGCAGGGCCGCGTCGTCTACTCCGTCACCGGTCCGCACGGCGCCGCTCTGGTCGAGGCCTGGCTGCCCGCCGCCCGGCTGGAACCGCGCTGACCTCGCCGGCGGTTAGGCCCCTCCCGGGGCGGCTATGGGATTGCCGACCGTTGACCGCTCGAACCGGACGGAGCACCGATGACCGGCCCGCACGACACCCCGAACCTCGACGACGTCATCACGCCCGAGGAGAACGTGACCCGCGACCGCACGCAGCACGCCAAGGACCCGCGCCCGGGCGACGAGGTCCTCGAGCACCGCACCGAGCAGGAACGCCAGGCGGTGGGCTCGGACGACGCGGACCCGGCCGGCGCCGAGTTCCACTCCGCGACCGACTGACATCCCGACCGACTCGGGCCGGGGCGCGCAGGGCCGGCCTGGGACCATGGGCGCCGTGAACCGGAACCGTCTGCGCTGGGGCGCGATCGCGTGGTTGCTGACCCTGCAGTTCTTCGTGCTGGAGGCGATCGCGCAGGCCCGCGTCGACGGCCCGTACAGCCGGATCGACGACGTCATCAGTGCGCTCGGCGCCTCGGACTCGGCCGGGCGGGAGCTGATGAACGCCTCCTTCGTGGTCCAGAGCGCGTTGATCCTCACCGGGGCCCTGCTGCTCCGCCCGGCCCTCCTCCGGGGCGCCGCCACGGCGGTTCCGGTGCTGCTGGGCGCCGCGTCGCTCGGGGTCCTGCTCGTGGGCGTGTTCCCGACCGACGGGAACTCCACCCTGCACGCGGTCGGCGCGGTCCTCTACCTCGTCGGCGGCGGCCTGGGCCTCATCGCCCTGGCCTACGCCGTCCGCTCCCGGTCTGAGGCGGTGGGCACGACCCTGGCGCTGCTCGGGCTCGTGGCCACCGCAGCGACCGTCTTCTTCCTGACCGGCGTCACCGGCTATCTGGGCGAGGGCGGCACCGAACGGGCCGCTGCCTACCCTCTGCCGCTCGGGCTGGCCGTGGCCGCCGCCGCGCTCTGGCGGCTCGGGCCCGAGGCGCCGGGCGCGGCCGACCGGGACCCCTCGGCGCCGGGAAGCCGGCGGGAGGAGCGCGCGCAGGAACGGGCCGCGAAGGCGGCCCGGGACCGCGAACGGGACGCCGCCCTGGCAGCCGCCGCCCGGCGGGACGCCGGCGGCCGGCCGGAGACCGACGAGTCGGAGGACCTGTGGGGGTCGCGCGGCCGGCGCGACTGACCGCGGACGCCGCTCAGCTCCCGGCAGGCTCGAAGCGCAGCACGTCGGCGACCGGCCGGCGACCGCTGACCGCACCCGTGGAGGTGTCGGGCGGGTAGCCCATGCGCAGCAGCATCTGCGGATGCCCCACCAGCGAGAGGCGGGACTGCATCCTGGTGCGCGTGGCCGGCCAGTCGAGGGCCTGGGTGAGCGGCGACGCCGCCAGGCCGGTCGCGGTGGCGACCAGCAGGAGGCGTCCCAGGGCACGGCCGGCCTGCAGCCACGCGAACCGGTCGTCCCCCGCGGTGCCCAGCAGGACGACGGTCGGCCGCTCCACCTCCGGCGGAGGCGCATCCGGGTCGCCCGGCGGCAGGAAGGCGTGCTGCTCCCGCTGACCGACGACGAAGTCCCGGATCAGCCAGTTGGAGGGACGCGTGTGCGGGTCGTCGCTGGGCACCGCCTCGACGGGGACGCCGTCCACCGCGGTGGGATCGGTGCGCATCCAGCGCTCCAGCTCTTCCCGGTAGGCCGGGTCGCCCTGCTCCATCTCCTCCGCCCGGGAGATGAGGAAGACGGTTGCGACCTCCTCCTCGGAGCGGGTGATCGGCTTGACCCAGGTGTCGTGCAGCCGCGCCTCCTGCTGCAGGCGGTCCACCAGCTCGGGCGGCACCGCGCGTGGCTGGAAGGGCGCCCGCACGGTGTGCCGCTGCCCGATCGCCGCGGCCAGCGCCCGGTCCTCGTCCGTGGCCGGGCGGGTGCCGGTGACCTCGATCGACGCCAGGTGGTCGGGATCGCCGTCGTCGGTGAGCAGGTCGACCTCGCCGTCGTAGCCGGCCGCGGACAGCGCCACGACCGCGAACTCCACCGCGCTCCCGCAGCTGATCACCTGCTGCCGGCCGGTCGGGTCGAGCACCGGGAGGGCGCGGTCGCGGTCGAAGAACACCTCGAGCCGGTCGGGCGTGGCGACGAACCGCCACGGCTGCGTGTTGTGGATCGACGGCGCCCGCGTGGCCGCGGCCACCACCTGCGTCCAGCCCTGCTCCTCCACGCCGACCTCCTGGCTCGTCCGTGCACCGGCGACACGACGTCCGCGCTCCGGCCCTGGTCCCTGCCTACCCCATCTTCGCGGACGCGCGCTCGGCCCGGCCCGGGGGCCGTCGCCGCACGGCGGGCTGCAGGAGCCGCCGGCGCTCGCCAGGATGGGCCCATGACGAACGCCGCGGGCCGGCCCGGAGCTTCGATGCAGACCATCCCCACCGACGAGTGCTACCGCCTCCTGGCCACGCACGAGATCGGCCGGATCGGCATCAACGCCGAGCACTATCCCCTCATCCTGCCGGTGAACTACGGGCTGGACGGCACGACGGTGGTCGTCCGGACCCGGCCGGGGACCCTGCTGCGCGCCGCTCCCCACGCCAACGTCACCTTCGAGGTCGACGAGATCGACCGGCAGACGCGGAGCGGGTGGAGCGTGCTGGTCCGGGGCCAGGCCGAGGAGGTGGGCGAGGAGCACCGCGCCGAGCTCGTCGCCCGCACGCTGGCGACGGGTGTCCAGCCGTGGGCCCCCGGCGAGCACGGCACCTGGTTGCGGCTGATCACCCACGACATCTCCGGCCGGCGGATCGTGCCCGGCGAGCTGCCGCCGGCCGTCGACCCCCGGGCCTACCGCTGAGTCAGACCGTCGGGCCGGCTTCCTGCGCGACCGGCACCGGTGTCCGCACCCGCTCCCGGCGGCGGGACAGCGCCACGCCGACGAGGCAGACGGCGCCGCCGACCAGGGCGAGCGCCGGTGGCACCTCCGCCAGCAGCAGCCAGCCCAGCAGGATGACCAGCGGTGGCACCAGGTAGGTCGTGACCCCGAGGCGGCCGGCGTCCATGCGGCGCAGCGCGTACGCCCAGGTGCTGAAGGCCACGGCGGTGGGCACCACACCCAGGTAGACCATGCCGAGGATCGAGCCCGCCGGCGCGGCCGCCAGGTCGTCGGCGAGGACGCCGGCCCACGGCAGGCAGCACACCGCGCCCGTCGCACAGGCCAGGAACGTCACCTGCAGGCCGGGCAGCCGGCGCAGCAGCGGCTTCTGGGCCACCACGCCGGCGGCGTAGGTGACCGCCGCGACCAGGCAGAGCGCCACTCCCACGAGGTCGGTCTCCGAGCTGCGGGTGGCGGCTCCGATGAGGACGACGCCGGCGAAGGCGACGGTGATCCCGGCGATCAGCCAGTGCGGGAACCCCTCGCCCAGCAGCAGCCCGGCGAAGACGGCGATGAGGATCGGCCCGATGTTCACCAGCATCGCGGTGGTGCCGGCGTCCAGGTGCTGCTCGGCGGCGTTGAGCGCCACGTTGTACACGCCGAACCAGCCGATCCCGCACACGGCGAGCAGGCCCCACTCCCGCCCCTGCGGGCGCACCCAGCCGCGGCCCACCATGAGCAGGCCGAGGACCGCCGTCCCGATCAGCAGCCGGCCCAGCGCGAGCGCCCCCGGCGAGATGTCCTGGCCCACCCCCCGGATGGCGACGAAGGCCGAGGCCCAGGCGAGGACGGTGACGACGACGGCCGCGACCGTGCGGCCGTCCGGCGCAGCCGAGGGCAGGGCGCGGGCCGGGGTCTGGATGCTCACGGAGGGACCGTAGGCGGCAGGGACGACGCTTTCCGGCGGTTTCCGGTCGTCGCACCGTCACCCGTCCGTCCTGCCGCGGGACCTGGCAGGAACGCCTCGGTCCCGGAGCGCACGAGCGCCGCGCCCTGCGGACGCGGCCGGTCCCTCAGGAGCCGTGCAGGTGCTCCGCGTAGGTCCGCCGGCCCCGCTCGCCGCCGGTGGAGACGGCGGCTCCGTCGCGGAAGGCCGCTCCGAGCTTCCCGGGCACCGGGGTCGCCACCACGTGCGTGCCCGGCGCCCGCGCGGCGACCCAGGCACGGGCCAGGTCGGCGGCCGACAGGTCCTCGGGACCCCCGTACTCGACGACGTCGCCGGTCGGTGGCCGGCCCACGACGTCGACCACGTGCTGCGCCGCCTCCCCCACGTCGACCGGCTGCACGCGCCAGCCCATCGGCACCGGCAGCACGGGGCCCCGGCGGGCGGTGTCGAGCAGGTCGTCGACGAAGTCGTGGAACTGGGTGATGCGCAGCAGCGTCACCGGCAGCCCGGAGGCCAGCAGCACCTGCTCGGCGGCGAACTTCGCGCGGTAGTAGCCGTACGGGATGCGGTCCACCCCGACGATCGACACGTAGACCAGGTGGCGGAGGCGGTCGCGGTCCACGCCCTGCACGAGGCGCCGGGTGCCGGCGACGTCGACCTGCCACGGATCGCCGCGCGGGTCGCTGGCGGCGTGCACGACCACCTCCGCACCGGCCAGCGCCGTCGCCAGGTCGAAGCCGGTGGCGAGGTCCCCGCGGACGCCACCGGGCCCGGCGCCACGGCGCGACATCCGCCGCACGGAGTGCCCGGCCGCCTGCAGCGGTTCCACGAGCCGGGTGCCGAGCCGACCGGTCGCACCGGTGACGAGTACGTCCATGACCGCAGTCTCTCGCGACAGGCCGCGCCGGAACACCCCTCCCGCCCACGGCACGACGCGGTGGTCGGCCACGTGCAGGACACCGAGAAGGCAGTTGGCGTCGGCGACACGCTCGGACACGCCGACCCCGGCGACCGGAACTGCCCTCTCGGGCCGGAGTCGGGTCCGGACCGATCCCTATCTCACAGAAGAGATAGCGTGTGCGTCCGTGACGCCCACGGACATCCCGACCGACACCGCCCACACCACGACGCGCATCGGCTCGCTCGTCCGCGACGCCCGGCTGCACCGGGGCCTCACCCAGCAGCAGCTGGCCGCCCGGCTGGGCACGAGCCAGAGCGCCGTGGCCCGGATCGAGCAGGGCAACCAGAACCTGACCCTCGAGCTGCTCGGCCGGCTGTCCGCGGCGCTGGAGAGCGAGCTGATCAGCCTGGGCCCGACGGGTCCGACCCACCTGCGCGTCGCGGGGGGACACCCGCTGCGCGGCAGCGTGGCGGTGAAGTCGTCGAAGAACGCCGCCGTCGCCCTGCTCTGCGCGGCCCTGCTCAACCGCGGCCGGACGACGCTGCGCAACGTGGCCCGGATCGTCGAGGTGGAACGGCTGCTCGACGTGCTCCGGTCCATCGGCGTCTCGGCGACGTGGGACGACGAGGGGCACGACCTCACCCTCGTCGTCCCGGACGCCCTCGACCTGGCCGCGATCGACGCCGACGCGGCCCGGCGGACCCGCAGCATCATCATGTTCCTGGGGCCGCTGCTGCACCGCGCGCAGACCTTCGAGCTGCCCTACGCCGGGGGCTGCGACCTCGGCACCCGGACCGTGCAGCCGCACATGATCGCGCTGCGCCCGTTCGGCCTGGAGATCGAGGCGCGCGCCGGGGAGTACCACGCGACCGTGCAGCACACCGGCGCCCCGGCTCGCGCCATCGTGCTGACCGAGCGCGGCGACACCGTCACCGAGAACGCCCTGCTCGCCGCCGCCCGCACCGACGGCACGACGGTCATCCGCAACGCCAGCTCCAACTACATGGTCCAGGACCTCTGCCTGTACCTGGAGCTGCTCGGCGTCGGCATCGAGGGCCTCGGGACCACGACGCTGGTCGTGCACGGGCGCCCGGTGCTCGACGCCGACGTGGACTACACGATCAGCGAGGACCCGGTGGAGGCGATGAGCCTGCTGACGGCCGGCATCGTCACCGGCTCGGAGCTGACCGTCCAGCGGGCCCCGGTGGACTTCCTGGAGATCGAGCTCGCCGTGCTGGCCGAGATGGGGCTGCGCTACGAGCTGTCCGCGGAGTACCTCGCCGACAACGGCCACACCCGGCTCGCCGACATCACGATCCACCCGTCGGAGCTGCGCGCGCCGATCGACAAGATCCACCCGATGCCGTTCCCGGGCCTCAACATCGACAACCTGCCGTTCTTCGCCGTCATCGCGGCGCAGGCCGCCGGGTCGACGCTGATCCACGACTGGGTCTACGACAACCGGGCCATCCACCTGTCGGACCTGACCCGCCTGGGCGCCGACGTGCGGCTGATGGACCCGCACCGCGTGCTGGTCAACGGCCCGACCCACTGGTCGAGCGCGGAGGTCATCTGCCCGCCCGCGCTGCGCCCGGCGGTGGTCATCCTCCTGGCGATGCTGGCCGCGAAGGGCACCTCGGTGCTGCGCAACGTCGACATCATCGCCCGCGGCTACGAGCAGCTCTACGAGCGACTCATCGAGATGGGCGCCGCCATCGAGGTCTTCCACGACTGACCCGCCCCGCCCGCCATGATCAGCTTCCCTGATCATCGGGCGTCCTCCCCCACGGTGGACGGCGAGGGAGGACGCGCTACGGCGAGGGAGGACGCGCCGGGGCGAGCCCTACGGGAGCAGGCGGGGCGCGTGGGTCCGGAGCGGGCCCGGGACGGGTGCGTGGGTCCGGAGCGGGCCCGGGACGGGTGCGTGGGTCCGGAGCGGGCCCGGGACGGGTGCGTGGGTCCGGAGCGGGCCCGGGACGGATGCGTGGGTCCGGAGCGGGCTCAGACGGTGACGCCGAACCCGTGCAGGGCCAGCCGCACCAGCACCGGTCCCGGGCGGAGGAGGTCGGCGACCCGCTCGGCGCTGGCCGCCTCCAGGTCGGCCAGCCGCACGGCGTAGGCCGCCTCCCCCTGCATCCGCGCGGCGTGCAGCGCGGAGGTGTTGGCCCACACCTTCCGGCGGGACTCGCGCAGGAAGGTCCGGCTCGCCCGGCGGTTCACCGGCGCGAGCAGGCGGTCCAGCGGCGTGCGGCGACCGCCCGCGCCCTGCAGCGCGACGTCCTCCTCCCCGATCCGGGCGGCCAGGACGTCGTCGATCCGCTCGTGGTCGCGCCGGCGCCGGTCCAGCAGGGACGGCGAGGCGAAGTCGTCGGGCGGGATGACGGCGAGCAGCGACTGGGGCAGGTCGTAGTTGATGTGCGCGTTCATGCCGAGCAGGACGTGCGCCTCGGGCCGCAGTCCCGGATCTGCGCCGAAGGCCCGCCGCCACGGGGCGGCGACCGCGTCCGGCGAGTGCCGGGAGATCTCGAGCGCGTCGAGGTAGAGCCCCGCGAAGTCCACGTCCCAGGCGGCGACCCATTCCGGGTCCTCGAACCGGCCCCGGGCGAGCGCCACCCCGACCGCCCGCGTGGTGCGCAGGTAGGTGCCGAGGAAGCAGCGCGCCGGATCGCCCGCCGCCTCCAGCGGGGCGAGCAGCGCCTCCATGCGCGCCACCACGGCGGCGACGGCCTCGGTCACGTCCCGGCCCCCGGTGCAGGGATCCCGGCTCCCTCGAGAGGCTCGCCCCGAGCGTGCGAGGGGTCGGGAGGACGGGATCCTTCTCCGAGCAGTCGGGACAACGGGGTCCTTCGTCAGAGCAGGGCGTCGAGGCCGTCGTCCGGGGACGGACCCACGGCGTCGACCGGCGGCCGGTGCGGCTGGTCCAGCCCGCGCATGCGGGCGGCGTGCAGCGCCAGCAGCAGGTTCAGCCGCAGCGTCGGGTCGGTGGTGAACGGGCCCAGCAGCCGCTCGAGCTTGCCGATCCGGTACCGCATGGTGTTGTAGTGGAAGTGCAGTCGCCGGGCCGACTCCGCCACGTTGAGGTTGGTCTCCAGCAGCACCCGCAGGGTGTCGCGCAGGTCCGCGGAATCCGCGTCGGCGGCGTCGGCCAGCGGGCCGAGCACCTCGTCGACGTAGGTCCGCAGCTCGGTGCTGTCGGGGATGAGCGACAGCAACCGGAACACGCCCAGCTGGTCGAAGTGCGTCACCGCGGAGCCGCCGTGGATCTCCTGGCCGACGCCGAGCGCCCGCTGCGCCTGGCGGTGGGCCTCCTGCAGCGCCGACAGCGACGTCGCCGGGCGGCCGATGCCGGTGCCGAGCAGCCGGCCCACGCGGCGCAGCCGGCCGTTCACCCGCGAGGTGACGGCGGAGACCAGGGCGGACAGCTCCTCGGCGGTCCGGCCGTCCAGCGGCAGCAACGTGACGATCTCGGTGGCCAGCCCGGCGACGGCGGCCCCGGCGACCTCGGGCTCCAGCGCGGCGCGCCACCCGTCGGCCAGCCGGTCGAGGACGTCGAGGGCCTTGGTCGGGTCGGCGGCCGCGTCCGCGACGGTCTCGGTGGCGGTGACCAGCACGGCGACCGGCCCGTCGAGCCGCCAGCCGAACGACCGGGTGTAGGCCAGCGTCCGCTCGGTGTGGCCGACCGCGCCACCGACCAGCCGGCGCACCAGGTCACCCTGGAAGCGCAGCTCCACCGAGTGGACCGCCTGCAGCCGGATGACCGAGAGGGCGGCGATGACCGCGGCACGTTCGAGCACGCCACCGGCGCCGAGCATCAGCTCGCCGGTGCGGTGCACCGCCACCAGCCAGCCGTGCCGCTGGTCGCCGGCCATGATCGGGGCGACCGCGTACTCCCCCACCCCGCCCGGCAGCTGGTGGTGACC
Source organism: Blastococcus tunisiensis (assembly GCF_900112815.1). Lineage (GTDB taxonomy): Bacteria > Actinomycetota > Actinomycetes > Mycobacteriales > Geodermatophilaceae > Blastococcus_B > Blastococcus_B tunisiensis. The sequence continues at coordinate 97,459 of NZ_FOND01000011.1, read as the reverse complement.
GGGCACCAGCAGGATGCCGTCGGCCGGTGACAGGTCGGCGTCCAGGTCGGCCGGGGTCACCACCGTCTGGTCCGCGCGGACGCCGGACAGCCGGCCGGACGGCGTCATGGCCGCCAGCTCGTCGTCGGCCGCGGCGTCGAGCAGCCACAGCCAGTCGCTGATCTCCACCACGTCGTCCCGCGGCCCCGCGCTGGTCACCACCTCGCGGTCGGGCCCGAGCCCCAGGACGGCGGCCCCCTCGAGCATCACGGCCAGCCGCTGGGTGACCTCGGCCAGCCCCCCGCCGCTGAGCGCGACGCCGATGAACTCGTCGTCCATCCGGGAGGAGAGCGCCAGCGCCTGGCTCTGCTTGGCGACGACGGCGCCCAGCACCTCGGACACCATCTCGTCGGCGCGGACCCCACCCGGCAGCGCGAGCACCGGGAGGCCCCGGCGCTCGGCCTCGGCGAGGACCTCCCCGGGCACGGGCGCCGGGCCCTCCGTCCGGCGGAAGGCCAGGGCGGCGGTGCCCATCGAGTCCAGGCGCTCGACCAGCGCTCGGTAGTTCGCCGGATCGGCCGGCGGCAGCCGTGCCCCGAGGACGACGAGGACGTCCGGGCCGGCCGCCGAGAGCGGGTTCGCCGGGTCGTCGACGACCATGTGGCGGACGACGCGGCCCAGCCCCGCGGCACCGGCGGCCACCGAGGCACCGGCGAGGCCGGGGAGCTGCAGCGCCTCCTCGACCGTGAGACCCATCCGTTCCTGCCAGCTGGTCCGGTCGTCGCGCGGCACCTCGACCCGCGACTCGTCGACGGCCCAGTTACGCCGGAAAGGGAGGGACCCGTCACGGTGCGTCGGCACGACGAGCGAAGCATCACCCTGGGTCACGACATATCCCCTTCTTGTCGCGGTTCAGGTTGCCACACCACTCGTGGCTGTCAGGAGTCCCTGGACGCTGCGGTTCATTCTTGGCGAGTTCCGCCATGAGACGCCGTGCGACGCGCCGAATAGGTTCGAGACCCGGTCCATCCCGTTTCGCTGGATGGTAGGCGGTCGTCGGACCCCGGCGGCCACCGCCCCTCCTGCCGCGGGCCGGAATGGGCCGGGGCCGAGCGGGGGGTACTGGGCACCTCCCGTCGCCCCTCCGCCGAAGGGTCGCACCGATGCGCACGATCGATGGAACCACCGCCCCGGGCAGCCGCCCGCAGACGGACGACGCGCAGCGCGGTCGCGCCGCGCGCGCAGGAGTTCCCACCTTCCCGCTCCCCCGCGACTCGGCCCAGGCGGCCGCACGCACCGCGCGCCCCGCCCGTGCGGCCACGGCCGTGCCCGCGGCGGCCAGCACGGGGATCGCCGAGCTGCTGCGGGGCCCGGTCCGTCCGGCCCGGGTGCTGCTGAGCCTGCCGGCCGCGGTGTACCTGCACGTCCCGAACGACCGCGGCGGCGACGTCGTGGGGGTCATGACCAACGATGCCGCGCGGCTGCCGCTGGGCTGCGTGCTGTTCCGGCCGAGCAACGGCCGGCCGCTGGTCGCCCTGCCGGTCGGCGCACCGGCCGAGGTCGGCGGCGGCCGCATCGTCGTGGGGGACCTGGCGGTGAGCGCGGCTGCCTGGTGGAACCCGCGGCCGAAGCTGCCCAGCCTGCGGCCGGCGCTCCTCCCCGAGGGCGTGCGCCAGCTCCGCAACGCGCTCTACGGCGAGGGCGTCCCGCACAGCGCCTTCACGCTGCCCGGCCTGCCGGTCGGCCCGGGCGGTCCGCTGGCCGCCCTGCGCGGGGCGGTGCGCCGGGCCGATCTCGAGGCCGCGCTGCGCACCGCCACCCGGCTGATCGGCCTCGGCCCCGGGCTGACCCCGGCCGGGGACGACGTGATGGCCGGGACGATCGCCGGGCTGGTGCTGCTGGGCCACCCGTCGGCCGAGCGGTTCGCCGCGGGTGTCTACGCGCTGGCCGCCGGGCGCACCACCGAGCTGTCCCGGGCCCTCCTCCGGCACGCCGCCTCGGGCCGGGTCAGCGCCGAGTACGCCGCCGTGCTCCACGGGCTCGTCGGGGAGCGCCCCCTCGCGCCGGCCGTGGCGCGGCTGCTGTCCACCGGCTCGACCAGCGGCCGGGCGATGGCCCTGGGCCTGTCCACCGCCATCGACCTGGTGGAGCGGACCACCCGCCCCCGCTGAGGCCACCCTCCAGGGGCCCGCGCCGAGCCTGCGAGGCGTGGGGGGAAGGGTGGTCCTTCGTCAGCCCACCGGGATGGGCAGCAGCGGCCCGAGGCTGTCCCACTGGGAGATCCGGCAGCCGTTCGTGCGGGACAGCTGCAGGTCGACCGGCTCCCCGCCCCAGCGGCCGGTCACGTGCGCGGTCTGGGGGCCGCCGTACTGCTCCGTGCAGACGACGTCCTCCGGCAGCGGTTCGAAGGGCTCGTCCATCGCGCGCAGGTGCTCGCAGGCGGCCTCCGCCTCGGGATGGCTGCCCTCCACGAACCCCACGCAGGTGAGCGTCCACTCCTCCGGGGGCGCGCCGTCGCCCGGGTCGACGGTCAGCTGCAGGTCGTTGTCGGCCTGCCGGATGCCGCCGCCCGCCGCGGCGTCGTCGGTGGGCCCGGCGGACGGGGACCCGGTCGCCGCGGTCGGGTCGTCGGCCGGCCCGTCGGCGCAGCCGGCCAGCAGGGCCAGCGTCGCGAGGACGGCGAGGACGGCGAACGGTCGGGCGGCGGCAGGCACGGCGGCTGCGCCTCAGACGCGGGAGGCGTGGATGCTCGTGACCAGGATCGCGCGGGCGCCGAGCTCCCAGAGCTCGTCCATGACGCGGTTGGTGTCCGACTGCGCCACCATGGCGCGCACCGCCGACCACCCGGCCCGCTGCAGGGGGCTGACCGTGGGCCCCTCGATCCCGGGCGTGATGGCGGTGGCCTCGGCCAGGATCTCGTCCGGGCAGTCGTAGTCGAGCATCACGTACTGGCGGGCCACGAGCACACCCTTGAGCCGGCGGCGCAGCTGGGCGACGGCCGGGATCTCCTCGGCCCCCTCGCGCCGGACCAGGACGGCCTCGCTGGTGAGGACCGGCTCACCGATGATGTGCAGGCCGGCGGCGCGCAGCGTCGTCCCCGTCTCGACGACGTCGCAGACCGCGTCGGCCACACCGAGGCGGCACGCGGTCTCCACCGCGCCGTCGAGCTTGACCACGTCGGCCTTGATCCCCGACTCCTCGAGGAAGCGCTGGAGGAGCACCGGGTAGGCGGTCGCGATCCGCTTGCCGGCGAGCTGGTCCACCCGCTCGATCCCGGACTCCACGGGCGCGGCGAAGCGGAAGGAGGACCGGCCGAACCCCAGCGGCATCACCTCGACCGCGGCCGGCCCCTCGCCGGCGTCCGGCGCGGTCTCCAGGAGCATGTCGCGTCCGGTGATGCCCACGTCCAGCGTCCCGGCGGCGACGTAGACGGCGATGTCGCGCGGCCGGAGGTAGAAGAACTCGGTGTCGTTGTCCGGGTCGTAGACGGCGAGGTCCTTGGTGCTGCGCCGCTGCCGGTAACCGCTCTCGGCGAGCATCTCCGCAGCGGGCTCGCTCAGGACCCCCTTGTTGGGCACGGCGATGCGCAGCACTGGAGGAACTCCTCGGTGACGTGATGGAACGGCCCCGGTGCAGGGGCCCGCGGCGAGCTTGCGAGCCGTGGGGGGCAGCGGGGTCCTTCGACTTCTCAGAGGTGAGCGTAGACGTCGTCCAGGGTCAGGCCCCGGGTCAGCATGAGCACCTGCACCCGGTAGAGGAGCTGGCTGATCTCCTCGGCGGTCCGCTCGTCGGTCTCGTGCTCGGCGGCCATCCAGGACTCCGACGCCTCCTCGACGACCTTCTTGCCGGCCGCGTGCACTCCGTCGCGCACCGCCTGCACGGTGCCCGACGCCGGGTCGGCGGCGGCGACCTTGGCCGACAGCTCGGCGAACAGCTCGTCGAAGGTCTTCATCACCGGCCGTCCCGCAGGACGCCGGTGGGCGAGGCGGCGAAGCCGGTCGCCCGCGCCGGGATGCGCAGCGTGCGCAGGGTCAGTGCCGTGGCGAGCGCGGCGATGGTGGCCTCCCAGCCCTTGTCCTCGGCCGAGCCGGGCAGCCCCGCCCGGTCCCGTGCCTGGTCCTCGGTGTCGCAGGTGAGGACGCCGTTGCCGACCGGCCGGCCGGCGTCGAGTGCGACCCGGGTGAGCCCGGCGGTGACGGCGTCGCAGACGTACTCGAAGTGCGGCGTCCCCCCGCGGATGACGACCCCCAGGGCGACGACGGCGTCGTGCCGTTCGGCCAGCGCCTGCGCGACGACGGGCAGCTCGACGGCGCCGGGCGCGCGGACCACCGTCGGCTCGGGCACGCCGCTGGCCGCGGCCGCCGCGACGGCCCGTGCCAGCAGCTGGTCGGTGATCTCGGCGTGCCAGGTGGTGGCCACGATGCCGAGGGTCAGCCCGGCGGCGTCGACGGCCTCCACCGCGGGAGCTCCACTCCCGCTCATGAGGGCTGCTCGTCGACGCGGAGGGGGACGTTGTCCGGGATCGGGTCGGCGTGCGCCGGCTCGCCGGGGTCGTCGGCCGGTCCCGCCACGGCGCCCGGCTGCGCCGACGGCTCGATGATGTCGAGCAGGTGGCCCATCCGGTCGCGCTTGGTGCGCAGGTAGGCCAGGTTCTCGGCGGTGACGTGGCTGGGCAGGGACACCCGGACCAGGATGCTCAGCCCGTAGCCCTCCAGCCCGGCGCGCTTGGCCGGGTTGTTGGTGAGCAGCCGCATCGTGCGCACCCCCAGGTCGACGAGGATCTGCGCGCCGGTGCCGTAGTCGCGGGCGTCGGCGGGCAGGCCGAGGTCGAGGTTGGCGTCGACGGTGTCCACGCCCAGGTCCTGCAGCTGGTAGGCCTGCAGCTTGTGCAGGAGGCCGATCCCCCGGCCCTCGTGGCCGCGGATGTAGAGCACCACGCCGCGCCCCTCCCGGGCCACCGCCGCCAGCGCGGCCTGCAGCTGGGGGCCGCAGTCGCAGCGCAGCGAGCCGAACACGTCGCCGGTGAGGCACTCGGAGTGCACGCGGACCAGCACGTCCTCGCCGTCGCCGATGTCGCCGTACACGAAGGCGACGTGCTCGCGGTCGTCGTAGGAGCTGGAGTAGCCGACGGCGGTGAACGTTCCCGGCGCGAGCGGCACGGTGGCCTCGGCGACCCGCTCGACCAGCTTGTCGAAGCGCTTCCGGTAGGCGATGAGGTCGGCGATGGAGACCATCACCAGGTCGTGCTCGTCGGCGAAGACCCGCAGCTCCTCACCCCGGGCCATGCCGGTCGGGTCCTTCTCGCTCACGATCTCGCACAGCACACCGGAGGGCCGCAGCCCGGCGAGCACCGCCAGGTCGACGGCCGCCTCGGTGTGCCCGGGCCGGCGCAGCACGCCGCCGTCCTTGGCGCGCAGCGGCACGACGTGGCCGGGGCGGCTCAGGTCCTGCGCGGTGGTGTCCGCCGCCGCGAGGGTGCGGACGGTGGTCGCGCGGTCGGCGGCGGAGATCCCCGTCGTGATGCCCTCGCGGGCGTCGACGGTGACCGTGTAGGCGGTGCCGTGCCGGTCCTGGTTGACCCGGAACATCGGCGGCAGGTCCAGCCGGTCGGCGTCGGCCTCGGTCACGGCCACGCAGACGTATCCCGAGGTGTACCGGACCATGAACGCCACGAGCTCGGGGGTGGCGAGCTCGGAGGCGAAGATCAGGTCGCCCTCGTTCTCGCGGTCCTCGTCGTCGATGACCACGACGGGGCGGCCGCTCTTGATCGCGGCGATGGCGGTCTCGATGGTGTCCAGCCGCGTCAGGGGGCTCTCGCTCATCGCCGGTCCCCCAGCAGGCGTTCCACGTACTTCGCGATCACGTCGACCTCCAGGTTGACGGGCTCCCCCGGGGCGCGCCCACCGAGCGTGGTCTCGCGGAGGGTGGTGGGGATGAGGCTGACCTCGAACCATGCCTCGGCGTCGGGGTGGGCGTCCGGCTCCGGGACGGCGCTGACCGCGCTGACCGTGAGGGAGACCCCGTCGACGGCGATCGAGCCCTTCTCCACGACGTAGCGGGCCAGGCCGGGGGGCAGCGCGATCCGCACGACCTCCCACTGCTCCCCCGCGCTGCGCGCCAGGACGCGGCCGACACCGTCGACGTGGCCCTGCATCAGGTGCCCGCCGAGCCGCGTGTGCGGGGTGACGGCGCGCTCGAGGTTGACCGGCTGCCCGGCTCCCGCGCCGCCGAGGCTGCTGCGGGAGAGGGTCTCGGCCATGACGTCGGTGCTCCAGACGTCGCCGTCGACGGCGGTCACGGTGAGGCAGACGCCGTCGACCGCGATCGAGTCGCCGAGCGCGACTCCCTCGAGCACGCGGGACGCCCGGATCCGCAGCACCGCCGAGTCCGACCGCTCCTCGCGGACGACGAGGGTGCCCACCTCTTCCACGATCCCGGTGAACACCTCAACTCCCTCCGCCGGCGTGCTGGTCGCCACCAGTGTGCCGGGTGGGCCGCAGCCGGATCTGCAGGTCCCCGTCCAGCGGGATGGAATCGACGATCCGCAGGGACAGCGCGTCGGCCATCGTGGGAATTCCCAGGTCGCCCACCAGGGACGGCCCCGCGCCCAGGACGACCGGCGCCAGGTGCACCAGCACCTCGTCCACCAGCTCCGCGCGCAGGAACTCCGCGGCGAGCGTGGGGCCGCCCTCCAGCAGCACCCGGCGGACGTCGCGGGCGTAGAGCTCGGCCAGCAGCTCGGCCGGGGTGCCGGCACGGCTGACCAGGGTCGGCGCGGCGTCGTCGCGCACCCGGGCGGCGGCGGGGACGCGGCCCCGGCGGTCGACGACCACCCGCAGCGGCTGCCGGCCGGTGGCCGCGCCCGCGGCGTCGCGGACGGTGAGCTGCGGGTCGTCGGCGAGGGCCGTGCCGGACCCGACGACGACGGCGTCGCAGGTGGCCCGCAGCCGGTGCACCGCGGCCCGCGCCCGCTCGCCGGTGATCCACCGGCTGGTGCCGTCGGCGGCGGCGACCCGGCCGTCGAGGGTCGCCGCGACCTTCCACACCACGAAGGGCCGCTGCTCGCGCACGCCGGTGAGCCAGGCCGCGAGCGCGCCCTCCTCGGCGGCGTCCCGATCGACGCCGAGCTCGACGTCGATCCCGGCGGCACGCAGCCGGTCCGCGCCCCCTCCGGCCAGCTCGGTCGGCTCGGGGACGGCCACCACCACGCGGGCGACGCCGGCCGCGATCAGCGCGTCCGCGCAGGGGCCGGTGCGGCCGGTGTGCGCGCAAGGCTCCAGGGTGACGACGGCGGTGCCCCCGCGGGCGCGCTCGCCGGCCCGGGCGAGGGCGGCGACCTCCGCGTGCGGACCGCCGGGCGGGGCCGTGGCGCCCTCACCCACCGGCGTGCCGTCGGCGGCGAGGACCACCGCACCCACCGCCGGGTTGGGGCTGGTCGTGCCGAGGACGGAGGCACCGAGCTCGCGTGCCCGGAGCATGGCCCGCAGCTCGGCCGCGGGAACGCTCACCCGCGCATCGCCGCCGCGGCCCGGTCGCGCAGGGCGGCGATCGCCTTCCCGGGGTCGTCGGCGCCGTACACGGCCGACCCGGCGACGAACATGTCGACGCCGGCCTCGGCGGCCTGCTCGATGGTGTCGGCGTTGATGCCACCGTCGATCTCGACGATCAGGGTCAGCTCGCCGGCGTCGACGAGCCGCCGCGCCGTCCGGACCTTGTCCAGGACGTCGGGGATGAAGGACTGGCCGCCGAACCCCGGCTCGACGCTCATGACCAGCAGGGTGTCGAAGTCCCGCAGGACGTCCCGGTAGCCCTCCAGGGGGGTGCCCGGCTTGATCGCCAGGCCCGCCAGGGCACCGGCCGCCCGGATGTCGCGGGCCACGGCCCGGGGATCGGTGCACGCCTCGGCGTGCACCGTGACGTTGCGCGCGCCGGCCTCGGCGTAGCCCGGCGCCCAGCGCCCGGGCTCCTCGATCATCAGGTGGCAGTCCAGCGGCACCGGGCTGACCGCCTGGACCGCCGCCATCACCGGGAGGCCGAAGGTCAGGTTCGGCACGAAGTGCCCGTCCATGACGTCGAAGTGCAGCCAGTCGGCGTCGGCCACCCGCCGGGCCTCCTCGCCGAGCCGGGCGAAGTCCGCCGACAGCAGGCTGGGCGCGATCATCGGTTCCCGGGGCACGGCTGCATCGTAGGTGGGCGGCACCGTGCATCGGCCCGGCAGGAGCCCGGTCGGCACCCCGGCGGGGGACGTGTTCGCCGCAGACGACCGGGTAGGGCGCAACCCATGGCTTCCGACACTCCCCCGCCCCGCTACGACGGCTTCGACCGCATGCCCATCGCCGGCACCTGGCGTGCCGGGCGCTCCGGGAAGACCGCCACCGACACCGACCCCTACACCGGCGAGACGCTCACCGAGATCCCCCTCGCGGACGCCGACGACCTCGACGAGGCCTATGCCCGGGCCACGGAGGCGCAGCGGGAGTGGTTCGCCCGGCTGCCCAGCGGGCGCGCGGACGTGATGCGCCGCGCCGCCGACATCATGGTGGCCCGCAAGGACGAGATCGTGGACTGGCACGTCCGGGAGAGCGGCGCCGCCGCACCCGCCGCGGAGTTCGAGTACGCGATCACCCTGCGCGACTTCCACGAGGCCGCCTCCTACCCGTACCGGATGGAGGGCCGGATCCTCCCGGCCGACGTCGAGGGCAAGGAGAGCCGGGTCTACAAGCGGCCGGTGGGCGTCGTCGCCGTCATCAGCCCGTGGAACGTCCCCATGCACCTGTCCAACCGCTCGGTCGCGCCGGCGCTGGCGCTGGGCAACGCCGTCGTCCTCAAGCCGGCCGGGGACACGCCGGTGACCGGCGGGCTGCTGCTCGCCAAGGTCTACGAGGAGGCCGGGCTGCCCGAGGGGCTGCTGTCGGTCGTCATCGGCTCCGGCAGCGACATCGGCGACGCGATCGTCTCCCACCCCACGCCGCGCGTCGTGTCCTTCACCGGGTCCACCCCGGTCGGCAAGGGCATCGCGGAGAAGGCCGGCCTGAAGAAGCTCTCCCTGGAGCTGGGCGGCAACGGGCCGCTCGTGGTCCTGGACGACGCCGACCTGGAGTACGCCGTCGACGCCGCGACGTTCGGGAAGTTCTTCCACCAGGGCCAGGTCTGCATGATCACCAACCGGATCGTCGTCGACGACGCGGTGCACGACGAGTTCGTCGAGCGGTACGTGGCGAAGGTGCGCGGCCTCAAGGCCGGCGACCCGTCCGAGCAGGACACCGTGATCGGGCCGATCATCAACGCGAAGCAGCTCGAGGGCATCCAGGACAAGGTCTCCCGGTCCCTGGCCGACGGGGCGCAGCAGGTCCTCGGGGGCGACCCGACCGGACCGATCGGCTCGGTGCTGCCGCCGCACGTGCTGCTGGGCACCAACGACGTCACGACCGCCCGCGAGGAGGTCTTCGGCCCGGTGGCCACCATCATCCGGGCGCGCGGCGAGGACGACGCCCTCGCGATCGCCAACGACACCGAGTACGGGCTCTCCAGCGCCGTCTTCACCCGCGACACCGAGCGAGGTGTCCGTTTCGCGCTGCGGGTCGAGGCCGGGATGACGCACGTCAACGACTCCCCGCTCAACGACGAGAACAACACCGCGTTCGGCGGGGAGAAGGAGTCGGGTCTGGGCCGTTTCGGGGGCGAGTGGGCGATCGACGAGTTCACCAGCGACCACTGGGTCAGCGTCCAGCACACCCGCCGGGCGTTCCCCTTCTGATCGTCGGCGCCCGTCCGTTCACCCGGGCGGGTGCACGAGGCGCGGGCACCGGCTCCCGCCCCCTACGGTCGGTGACCGTGCAGGCCCGTCCGTCCCCGTCCGATCGACGTCCGACCTGGCCGTCGGGCGATCAGATCACCGAGGGTGAGGGGACGGCCGGCGTCCGTCGGGTGGTCGTGGCCGGCAACCGGGCGCAGGACGTCGGCGGTGCGGCGTACCCCGCCCCGGCGGTCGCCGACGGCGCGGACGTCGACTGGGTGGAGGTGGAGCGCCGCGGTCGGGTGACCGGGCTCCTGCTCCCCGCGCTGGTGGTCGTCCTGGGTGCGTGCCGGGTGCTGCTGACCGGCGACTACGCCGGCCTCCACGGTGCGGCGGCACGGTCGCTGCTGCTCGCCGTCGTGGGACTGGTCCTGGCGGCTCCGTTGGCCGCCGCGACCGTCCCCGTGCTGCGGGCGCTCCGGGACACCGCCGTACGGGTGCAGCACGCGCTGCGCGCACACGTCGATCCCGGGCCCGGCCTGCGCGCGCGGGTCGACGTGCTCGCCCGCCGGTCGCTGCGGCTCCGGTGGACGGGCCGGGCGCTGCCCCTGCTGCCGCTGTCGGTGCTGGTGCAGGCCGACTGGGACGGCGCCCGCGCGCTGCCGGCAGCGGTCGTACTCGTCGTGGCCTACGCCGTTCTCGCCGGGTGGCACCACCGGCAGGTCGCCGCCGCATCCCGCTGGGCGGCGGATCCGCCCGGCCCGCCCCGGGCCGGGCCACCGATCCCGTGGTGGGAGCCCTGGCTCGGCGGCCGCCGGCTGCTCGGCCTGCTGGCCGCCTACGTCCTGGTCGTCGTCGTGCTGACCCTCGCGGCCTGAGCGGGCGGGCCGGCCGCCCCCTAGCTCGTGCGGCGGAGCAGCGCCATGAACATCGCGTCGGTGCCGTGCCGGTGCGGCCAGAGCTGGCCGTACCGCCCGCGCGCCAGCCCCGGCACCTCGGGGAACAGCGGAGCCACGGGCAGGACCTCGACGTCGTCCCGGGCCGCCGCCACGTCGACCACGCCGACGGTCTCCTCGGTGTGCGGGGAGCAGGTCACGTAGGCGACCACTCCCCCGGGGCGGACCGCCGCGAGCGCCGCGGCCAGCAGCTCCAGCTGCAGCTCCACCAGCGGGGCGACGTCCTCGGGCGTCCGCCGCCAGCGGACCTCGGGCCGCCGCCGGAGAGCGCCCAGCCCCGTGCACGGGGCGTCGAGCAGCACCCGGTCGAACGAGCCGGGCGCCCACGGCGGCTCGCGCCCGTCAGCGGTCAGCACCTCGACGTCGGCCGCGTCCCGCAGCGCGGCGCGGACCAGCTCCGCCCGGTGCGTCGCCCGGTCCGCGGCGGTCAGCCGCACGCCGGCGGGCCGGACGGCGGCCAGCAGACCGGCCTTCCCCCCGGGGCCGGCGCAGACGTCCAGCCACGCCTCGTCCCTGCCCTCGAGCGGTGCGCGGGCGAGCAGCAGCCCGGCGAGCTGGCTGCCCTCGTCCTGCACCGCGGCGGCGCCCGAGCGCACCGAGGCCAGCCGCCCCGGGTCGCCGCCGTGCAGGCGCACCGCGTACGGGGACCACGGCCCCGCCTCGCCGCCGGACTCTGCCGCCAGCTCGTCGCGCGCCATGCGCCGGGCCACCAGGTGCACCTCCGGTGCCGCGTCGTCGGCCAGCAGCGCCGGCTCGAGCTCCGCGTCGCCGCCGAGCGCGTCGCGCCAGGCGTCCACGATCCAGGCGGGGTGGTTCGTGGCCAGCGCCAGCCGCCGGGCGTCGTCCCCACCGAGGGCGTCGAGCCACTGCTCCCGGGCCCCACCCGCCGCGACCTTGCGCAGCACCGCGTTGACCAGCCCGGACGCGCCCGTGCCGACGATGGCCCGGGTCAGGTCCACGGTGGTGTCGACGGCGGCGTGCGCAGGCACCCGCAGGTCGATGAGCTGGTAGGTCCCCAGCCGCAGCAGGTCCAGCACTCTCGGGTCGAGCTCGCCGAGCGGGCGGGACACCAGCCCGGCCAGGATCGCGTCCAGGGCGCCCTGCGCGCGCAGCGCCCCGTACGCCAGCTGGGTGGCGAAGGCGGCGTCCCGCTCGTCGAGCTCGGGTCGTTCCCGCAGCAGCTGCGGCAGCAGGAGGTTGGCGTAGGCGGCCCGCGAGGAGACGCCGTCGAGCACGTCGAAGGCGGTCAGCCGGGCACCGTCCAGGTTGCGTCGTCGGGCGGCCGGATGGCGCCGCTTCGGCGGGGTCACGGACCCACCCGCTCGCCGGGGGCCGGGCGCGCGCCGCGCGCCCAGTCGGCGGCCGGGAGCATCCGCTTGCCCGCGGGCTGGACGTCGCCCAGCCGCACCGCGCCGCGGCCGGTGCCGACGAGGACGCCGTCCGGGCCGGCCGACAGCTCACCGGCAGCGAGGTCGGACCGCTCGGCGACCGGGACCACCGGGCCGAGCCGGAGCCGGTCCCCGCGCCACGTCGTCCACGCACCGGGCACCGGGGTGACCCCGCGGACGCGCCGGTCCACCACGTGCGCCGGCAGGGACCAGTCCACCTGCGCGTCGGCCGCTTCCAGCTTGGGTGCCAGGCTGATCCCCTCGGCGGGCTGCGGTTCGGCGACCAGCGTGCCCGCCGCGATGCCGTCGAGCGTGGCCACCAGCAGGAGGGCACCGCTGATCGCCAGCCGGCCGAGCAGGTCGCCGGCGGTGTCCCGCGGGCCGATCGGCTCGGTGACGGTGCCGTAGACCGGCCCGGTGTCCAGGCCCGCCTCCAGCCGGAACGTCGAGGCACCGGTGATCTCGTCGCCGGCCATGATCGCGTGCTGCACGGGCGCGGCGCCGCGCCAGGCCGGCAGCAGCGAGAAGTGCAGGTTGACCCAGCCGTGCTCCGGGACGCCGAGCGCGGCCGGCGGCACGAGCGCGCCGTAGGCCACCACCGGGACGCAGTCGACGGCCAGCCCGGCCAGCTGCTCGAGGAACTCCGGCTCGCGGGGCGACCGGGGCTGCAGGACCGGCAGCCCGGCCGCGTCCGCGGTCTCGGCCACCGGCGAGCGGCTCACCCGGCGCCCCCGCCCCGAGCGGGCGTCGGGACGGGTGAGGACGGCGGCGACCTCGTGCCCGGAGGCCAGCAGCGCCTCCAGCGACGGGACGGCGGGCGCCGGCGTACCGGCGAACAGGAGCCTCAGTGCGGGCTCACCTTCACGACCGGCGGCGGGCTGGGCAGGTACGCGGCGGCACCGGCCCATTCCGCGGCCGCCAGCTCGGCCAGCGCCGCCGCCCGGGCGTCGGGGTCGAGCCGGTCGACGAACAGCACGCCGTCGAGGTGGTCGGTCTCGTGCTGGATGGCGCGGGCCAGCAGCTCCGAGCCCTCCACGCGCACCGGGTCGCCGTGCACGTTCCAGCCGCTGGCCACCACGTGCAGGTGGCGGCGGCAGTCCCAGCGGAAACCGGGGATGGACAGGCAGCCCTCGGGGCCCTCCTCGGTCTCCGCGCCGACCGGCGAGACGTCCGGGTTGACCAGGTGCCCGACCTCACCGTCGACGTACCAGGTGAACACCCGCAGGCCGACACCGATCTGCGGGGCGGCCAGCCCGGCGCCCCCGGCCGCGTGCATGGTCTCGGTCAGGTCGTCGACGAGCTGCCGCAGCTCGGCGTCGAAGTCGACCACCGGCGCGGCGGGGGTGGTCAGCACCGGGTCGCCGAACAACCGGATGGGGGTCACGCTCACCGGACGATCGTAGGCGTGGCCTGCTCGGCGTCGTCGTCCCCCGTCGCAGGCCGAGAAGGCAGTTGTGGTCGCCGACACGCGTCGACTCGCCGGCGGGGGCGACCACGACTGCCCTTTCGGCCTGCACCCCCCCGGGCACGATGACCGGGCGCGCGGCGGCTCCGCCGGGCTACACGAGGTCGAGCGGGTCGAGCTGGACTCGCACGTGTTCCTGCGACTTCTTCGCGCTGCGCACGCCCTGCACCTCGGCCAGCGCGTGGGCCAGGGCACCGCCCTCGCTGCGGGGCACCCGGACCAGGTAGCGCTCCCGCTCCCCCTCCTGGCCCGGACGGGGCCGCTCGGGCACCGGCCCCAGCAGGTCGGCGTCGGCCGGCAGCCGCAGCGCGTCGAGGAACTCGCCCAGGGCCGCCTGGGAACCGGCCACCGACGCGATGCGGGTGACCGGCGGGAAGCCCAGTTCGCCGCGGTCGGCGAGCTCGCGGTCGGCGAGCCAGCCCGGGTCCCAGCGCACCAGCGCCTGGACGACGGGGTGCGCGGCGTCGGCCGCGACGATCACGCGGCCACCGGCGGAGGCCGGGCGGACCAGCGTCGCCGCGTTCATCCAGCGACGCAGGGTCTCCTCGCCCGCGCGCAGGTCGGCGCGGCCCAGCAGCGCCCACGAGTCGAGCAGCAGCGCGGCGCCGTAGCCACCCTCGGCGACCGGCTCGGCGCCCGGCGTCGCGACGACGAGCGCCGGTCCGCCCGGCACCGTGGCCAGGACCCCCGACGTGCTGCCGGACGTGCGGACCGTGGCGCCGGGGAAGGCCCGGGCCAGCTCCTCGGCCGTCCGCGACTCCCCGACCACCGACGCCCGCAGCTTCGTGCCGTGGCAGTGCGGGCAGTCGAAGGTGGCCGCGGGACGGGCGCACCACCGGCAGGCCGGGATCCGCGTCCCGCCCGGGCCCGGCCGCGGCGAGATCCCGAGCGGACCGGCGCAGTGCGCGCACCGTGCCGGCGCCCGGCAGCGTGCGCACGCCAGGGAGGGCACGTAGCCGCGCCGGGGCACCTGCACCAGCACCGGGGCGTCCGCGGCCAGCGCCCGGCGGGCCACCTCGTGGGCCAGCGACGGCAGCCGGGCCGACCGTGCGGCCGGGTCGCGGGCCAGCTCGGCGTCCTCGCCGAGCGCCTGCACGCGGGGGGCGGCCGCGCGGAGGACGGCGCGCTCGGCCACCAGCTCGTGCGCCCAGCCCGACTGCACCAGCAGCGCGGCCTCCGCGGTGCGCGACGTGCCCGCGACGACGGCGGCGCAGTTGTCCAGCCAGGCCCGCTGGACGAGGACGTCGCGCGCGTGCGGATAGGGCGCGCGCTCGTCGGCGTGCAGGTCGTCGCCGTCGTCCCAGACCACGACGAGCCCGAGGTCGCGGACGGGGGCGAACATCGCCGCCCGGGTGCCGAGCACCACCTGGGCCGCGCCGCGCGAGGCCGCCAGGAACCGCCGGTAGCGCTTCTCGGGCGAGTCGTCGGCCCGCAGCACGGTCCAGGAGTGCTCCGGCAGCAGCCCCTCGGCCGCGGCGGCGAGCCGGTCCAGGTCCTTGCCGTCCGGGACGACGACCAGCGCCCCCCGCCGGCCCGACAGCGCGGCCCGGCACAGCTCGACCAGCCGGGCCGGCCAGTCCCCGCCGGGCAGCGCGGTCCAGACCGCCCGGGCCGGATGGCCGTCGGCCAGCGCGTCCAGCAGGGCCGGCCCCGCCCGGTAGCGGGCGAAGCCGGCGGGATCCGGCGGGCCGGGAAGGGCGTCCGGGGTGGGCGTCGGCCGCTTCTCCGCGGCGCCGCGGCGCGGTGGGAGGGCGAGCCGGAGCACGTCGGTGGCCGTCCCCGCGTAGCGGTCGGCGACGGTCCGGACCAGCCGCGCGACCTGGGGGGTCAGCACCGGCTCGCCGGAGGGGACGTGGGACAGCGGCTGCAGGGAGCCGGGGAAGTCGGTGGTGTCCCCCAGCTCCCAGACGACGCCGTCGACCAGCCGGCCGTGGAACCGCACCCGGACCCGGCAGCCGGCCTGCACGGTGCCGGCGAGCTTCTCCGGGACGGCGTAGTCGAAGGGCCGGTCCAGGTGCGCCAGCGGCACGTCGACGACGACCCGGGCCACCAGCGGGCGGCCCGGGTCGTCGGGTGGAACGGGGGCGTCCAGCGGAACTAGGCGCCCACGGCGGCGCGGAGTGCGTCGACCCGGTCCAGGCGCTCCCACGGCAGGTCGACGTCGGTCCGGCCGAAGTGCCCGTAGGCGGCCGTCTGCGCGTAGATCGGCCGCAGCAGGTCCAGGTCGCGGACGATCGCACCCGGGCGCAGGTCGAAGACGGCGCTGATCGCCTTCTCGAGGGCGTCCTCCGGCACGGTGCCGGTGCCGAACGTCTCCACGAACAGCCCCACCGGGTGCGCGGCACCGATCGCGTAGGCGACCTGCACCTCGCAGCGGCGGGCCAGCCCGGCGGCGACGACGTTCTTCGCCACCCAGCGCATGGCGTACGCGCCCGAGCGGTCGACCTTCGAGGGGTCCTTGCCCGAGAAGGCGCCCCCGCCGTGACGGGCCATGCCGCCGTAGGTGTCGACGATGATCTTCCGGCCGGTCAGCCCCGCGTCCCCCATGGGGCCACCGATGACGAACTTGCCGGTCGGGTTCACCAGGAGCCGGTACCCGGTGGTGGGCAGGCCGAGGGCGGCCAGCTCCGGCTCGACGACGAGCTCCTGGATGTCGGGGGCGAGCAGCTGCTCGATCGAGATGTCCTCGGCGTGCTGGGAGGAGACGACCACCGTGTCGACGGCGACCGGCTGGTCGTCCTCGTAGACGACCGTGACCTGGGTCTTGCCGTCGGGGCGCAGGTAGGGCACCGAACCGTCCTTGCGGACCGTCGACAGCCGGCGCGCGAGGCGGTGGGCCAGGGCGATCGGCAGCGGCATGAGCTCGGGGGTCTCGTCGGTGGCGTAGCCGAACATCAGGCCCTGGTCCCCGGCGCCCTGCCGCTCGATCGCGTCGTCGCTCGTGCCGGAGGTGCGCGCCTCGTAGCCGGTGTCCACGCCCTGGGCGATGTCGGGCGACTGCGCGCCGATGGAGACGCTGACGCCGCAGGAGGCTCCGTCGAAGCCCTTGCGCGAGGAGTCGTAGCCGATCCGGAGCACGGTGTCGCGGACGATCGAGGCGATGTCGACGTAGCCACCGGTCGTCACCTCACCGGCGATGTGCACCTGACCGGTGGTGATCATGGTCTCGACGGCGACCCGGCTGGCCGGGTCCTGGGCCAGCATCGCGTCCAGGATCGAGTCGCTGATCTGGTCGGCGATCTTGTCCGGGTGGCCCTCGGTGACCGACTCGGAGGTGAAGAGACGGCGCGGCACGCGGCACTCCCTAACGTGGTGGACAAGTCGTCGGGCCGATCGGAGCACGGCCCGGGCGGAACGCTACCGGCTGCGCATCCCTGCCCGCGCACCCCCCGAGGGCTCCTCAGCTCTGCGCGGCCGCCGGGAGCCGGTCGGCCACGGTGCTCCAGATGCCGGCCGCGACCGCGTCCTTGCTGCCGTGCGGCAGCTCCGTGGCCGAGCCGTCGGGGGCCAGCACCACGACGGTGTTGTCCGCCTGGCCGAACACCTGGCCGGCCGAGACGTCGTTGACCACCAGCAGGTCGCAGCCCTTCCGCGCGAGCTTGGCCCGGGCATGGGTGAGCACGTCGGCGTCGGCGTCCCCGGTCTCGGCGGCGAACCCGACGACCAGCTGCCCGGCCGCCCGGCTGCCCACGAGCTCGGCGAGGACGTCGGGGTTGCGCACCAGGGCGACCGAGTCCGGCTCGCCCGCGGAGCCCTTCTTCAGCTTGCTGCCCGCGACGGCCGACGGCCGGAAGTCGGCCACCGCCGCGCTCATGACGACGACGTCGGCGTTCGCGGCCTCGGCGTGCATCGCGGTGCGCAGCTCGTCGGCCGTGCCCACCGCGACGACGCGGACGCCGAACGGCGCGGCGGCCTCGACGTTGGCCGCCACCAGGACCACGTCGGCGCCCCGTGCGGCGGCGAGCCGGGCGAGCGCCCAGCCCTGCCGGCCCGAGGACCGGTTGCCCAGGTACCGGACGGGGTCCAGGGGCTCACGGGTGCCGCCGGCGCTGATCACCACCCGCCGTCCGGTGAGATCGGGCGCGAGCGCCCCGGCGCCGTGCTCGAGGACGACCATGGCCAGCGCGGCGATGTCGGCCGGTTCCGGCAGCCGGCCGGGTCCCGAGTCGGGCCCGGTCAGCCGGCCCACGGCAGGCGGCAGCACGACCGCGCCGCGACGGCGGAGGGTGGCCACGTTGTCCTGCGTGGCCGGGTGCAGCCACATCTCGGTGTGCATGGCGGGCACGAAGACCACCGGGCAGGAGGCGGTCAGCAGGGTGGCGGTGAGCAGGTCGTCGGCGCGGCCCGCGGCGGCCCGGGCGAGCAGGTCCGCTGTCGCCGGCGCCACCACGACGAGGTCGGCATGCTGCCCGATCCGCACGTGCGCGACCTCGGGGACGTCGGACCAGACGTCGGTGGTCACCGGGTTGCCCGACAGCGCCTCGAAGGTGGCGGCGCCGACGAAGTGCAGGGCCCCGGGCGTCGGGACGACGCGGACGTCGTGGCCGGCCTCGGTGAACGCACGCAGCACGAAGGCGGCCTTGTACGCGGCCACTCCCCCGCTGACACCGAGCACGATCGAACTCACGCCGTTCATCCTCCCAACACGAGAAGGCACCCGGCAGCAGCCGGGTGCCTTCTCATCACTACGGATTCCCTCGCGCGGGTGGGTACCCGGCGCAAGGCCCCGGTCCAGAGGCTCGTCCCCGAGCCTGCGAGGGGATGAGGGGGACCGGGGTCCTCTTTCAGTTCTCGCCGGCGGTGTGGGTCAGCAGACCCTCGTTGATCTCGCGGAGCGCGATCGACAGCGGCTTCTCCTGCGGCGCGGTGTCGACCAGCGGGCCGACGTACTCGAGCAGGCCCTCGGAGAGCTGGCTGTAGTACGCGTTGATCTGCCGCGCGCGCTTGGCGGCGAAGATGACCAGGCCGTACTTGCTGCTGGTGCGCTCGAGCAGCTCGTCGATCGGCGGGTTGGTGATGCCCTCAGGGGCGGGTGCGACTCCGGACACGGGCGGGCGTGCTCCTCATTCGTAAGCGGGAGGAAGGCGCCGGCGCGGGACCCCGGCGAGGCTCTTCCTCGTGGGCGCTACTCCCCCGGCACGAGGCCGGGCGAGGGCGCAGTCAGCAAGCCTACCAACTCGTCGGCGGCGCGGGCGACGTCGTCGTTGACGACGACCACGTCGAACTCCCCCGCGGCGTCCAGCTCCGCCTGCGCCAGGGCCAGCCGGCGCTCCTGCACGGCGGGCGGCTCGGAGCCGCGGCCGGCCAGCCGGCTGACCAGCTCCGCCCACGACGGCGGGGCCAGGAAGACCAGCTGCGCCTGCGGATCGCGGGCCCGGACCTGGCGCGCGCCCTGGAGCTCGATCTCCAGCAGGGCCGGCGCCCCCGCGGCGAGCCGCTCCCGGAGGGGCGCGACCGGGGTGCCGTACCGGTTGCCCGCGTACTCGGCCCACTCGAGCAGCCCGTCGGTGGCGATCAGCCGGTCGAACTCGGCGTCGTCCACGAAGTGGTACTGCACGCCGTCGACCTCGCCCGGACGCGGACGGCGAGTGGTGGCCGACACCGAGACCCAGACGCCGGGATACCGCCGTCGGACCTCCGCCACGACCGTGCCCTTGCCGACCCCGGAGGGGCCGGACAGCACGGTCAGCCGTGCCACATCACCTGCAACCACTCGCCGTCCTCGCTCGGTCTAGCTACGGGGGCGCCTCAGGGCTCGACCTTCGCGTCCGCGAACTCGGCCTCGAGCGCCTTTCGCTGGTTGGCCCCCAGGCCGCGCACGCGGCGGGTCGGGGAGATCTCCAGGCGCTCCATGATCTTCGCAGCCCGGGCCTTGCCCACTCCGGGCAGGGACTCCAGGACGGCCGAGACCCGCATCTTCCCGATCACCTCGTCGGTCTCGCCCTGCTTCAGGACGTCGGCGACGGTGGCGCCCTTGCTCTTGAGCCGCTCGCGCAGCTCGGCACGGGTCTTGCGGGCCGCGGCGGCCTTCTCGAGGGCCGCTGCGCGTTGTTCGGGGGACAGATCTGGCAAAGGCATGGCGACCCAATCGTGTCGGTGCCGGCGCGGATTTCGGCCGGTCAGTCGTCGCAGGGAGTCGTAGGGGTGGCTCGCCTCTGAGCCTCACGATCAACCTAGTTCCCGGCAAATCCGCTGGTCACGCGCATCCCCGCCGGGAAATCCGCTGCTCGCGTGTCGTCGCGGTTCACATGGTGTTCACCTACGCGGCGGCGATCACGGATCTTCGCAGGTCGAGACCGGAACCGTGCGTTTCCGTTCCGGTTCGCGCACCTCCGGCGCCCGGGCTCGGAGCTGTCCGTGGGGACGACGACACGCCGCAGGACGACACGCCGGTCAGGCGTCGCGCGCGCCCCTCCGGCGGCCGCCTCGACGCCCGAGCCACCAGCCACCCGTCGCGGCCAGGACCAGCAGTCCGGCCACCGCGAGCAGTGCGCCGACCAGGTGGCCGGTGGTCCAGAGCACCGTCCAGCGGTCGTCGAACGTGAGCGTGAGCCGGCTCTCGTAGGCCGATCCCGGCCGCAGGGGCGCGTAGCTGCCGTCGTAGTGGGTCCACCGCCGGGTGTTGGTCAGCCAGAAGACGGCGATGCCCGCGCCGACGAGGAGTCCCCCGGACGCGACCAGCAGCGCCGGCAGGGCTCGTCTCACCCCGCGAGCTCCGCCGTCCACCGGTCAGCCGCGGCCCGCAGGGCGGTGGCGTCGGGCCCGGCGGCCAGCACGTCCCGCGACACCGTCGGGACGACGGCGCGGTCGGGGCCGAACAGCCGCCGCAGGTCGGCCACCGAACCGCCCTGCGCGCCGAGCCCCGGCGCCAGGATCGGCCCGCGGAGCCCGTCCAGGTCGACGTCGAGGTCGGCGAGCGTGGCACCGACGACGACGCCGAAGGAGCCGGTGGAGGATCCCCACGAGCCGACCCCACCGTCGTTCCAGCCACCCACGGTGTCGACGACCGCCTGGGCCACCGACCGCTCCCCCACCCGGGCGTGCTGGAAGGTGCCGGCGTCGGGGTTGGACGTGCGCGCGAGGACGAAGAGCCCGCCACCGGCGTCCTTCGCCGTGCGGGCCGCGGGGGCCAGGGACTCCGGCCCGAGGTACGGGCTCACCGTCATGGCGTCGACCTGCATCGGGTGCCCGGCGCGCAGGTAGTCGGCGTAGGCGGCCATCGTCGAGCCGATGTCCCCGCGCTTGGCGTCGAGCAGCACCAGGCAGCCCGCGGCGCGGACGGCGGCGACGGCCTCCTCGAGGACGGCGATCCCGCGCGCCCCGAACCGCTCGTAGAAGGCCATCTGCGGCTTGAGCACCGCCACGGTCCCGGCGAGGGCGTCGACGACGGCGTCGGTGAACCGGCGCAGGCCGTCGAGGTCGTCCCCGACGCCCCAGCCGGTCAGCAGCTCACGGTGCGGGTCGATGCCCACGCACAGAGGGCCCCGCTCGCCGACCCGCTGGGCCAGCCGGGCGCCGAAGGGCTCGACGCGGTCGGCGGTCACGCCGCCTCCCGGTGTGCGAAGCCGACGGCGTCCCGCAGGCTCGCGAAGCCCCGCTGGGCGAGCGCGACGGCGAGTTCCTCGTGGACCCGGGCGACCGCGGACGGATCGTGGAAGACCGCCGTCCCGACGGAGACCGCCGACGCGCCGGCGAGCACGAACTGCAGGGCGTCGAGGCCGGTGCGGATGCCGCCCATGCCCAGGATGGGCACGTGGGGCAGCGCTCGGTGCACCTGCCAGACGCACCGCAGCGCGACCGGCCGGATCGCCGGCCCGGAGAGGCCACCGGTCACCCCGCCGAGGACCGGGCGCATGGTGTCGGGATCGATGACCAGGCCCAGCAGCGTGTTGATCATCGACAGGCCGTCGGCGCCCGCGTCGGTGACCGCCCGGGCCACGCTCACGATGTCGGTGACGTCGGGGCTGAGCTTGGCGTAGACCGGGTGCGCCGGGTCCGCGACGGCGCGCACCGCGGAGACCACGTCGGAGGCGGCGACCGGGTCGCAGGCGAACACCTCGCCGCGGCTCTCGACGTTCGGGCAGCTGATGTTGACCTCGAGGCCCAGCACCCCCGGGACGCCACGCAGCCGCTGGGCCAGCTCGGCGAAGTCCTCCACGCGGGTGCCGGCGATCGAGACGAACGCCCGGACCCCGCGCTCGGCCAGCCACGGCAGGTCGTCGGCGAGCAGACCGTCGATGCCCGGGCCCTGCAGGCCGATCGAGTTGAGCATGCCGCTGGGCGTCTCGGCCATGCGCGGCGTCGGCCGGCCGGACCGGGGGCGCAGCTGCACCGACTTGGTCACCACCGCGCCGATCGCGGTGAGGTCGACGAACGGCTCGAGCTCCGCGCCGTTGGCCGAGCAGCCGGACGCGGTGAGCACCGGGCTCGGGATCGGTGCGGCCCCCAGCGCGGTCGACATGTCGACGGCGGTGTCCACGGCGGTCACGGCTGCACCACTCCCATCGCGTCGGCGCCGACGACGTCCCACGGCAGGGTGCCGACGTCGGCGAAGCGCACCCGGTCCCCGCCGAACACGGGCCCCTCGGTGCACGAGCGGGAGAACCGGGTGCGCCCGTCCTCCCCGACCACCGGCAGCACGCAGGTCATGCAGACCCCGATCCCGCAGGCCATCGACTCCTCCACCGCGACGTAGGACGGCACGCCGGCGGCGGTCGCCTGCTCGGCGACCGCCCGGAGCATGCCCATCGGCCCGCACGCGTAGACGATCCCGGCCCGGCCGATCACGCGAGCGACGGCGTCGGTCACCCACCCCCGCTGCCCGGCGCTGCCGTCGTCGGTCGTGACGACCACCTCGGCCAGCTCCCCCAGGTCGTCCACCGAGCACAGCCGCCCGGCCGTGGCCGCGCCCACGACGGCGACGACCGCCGAGCCGGCGTCGCGCAGGGCCGCGGTCAGGCCCAGCAGCGCGGCCGACCCGTACCCCCCGCCGACGACGAGCGCCGGGGTGCCCGGGGGCGGCATCGGGTACCGCCGGCCCAGCGGGCCCACCACGTCCACGGTGTCGCCCACCTGCCGCTCGGTGAGCCAGGTGGACCCGGGCCCCGCGGCGGACACCACCACGCTCACCTCGCCGTCCCGGGCGGTCGCGATCGCGATCGAGCGGCGCAGCAGGAGCCCGGACGTCGGGCCCCCGACGGCGAAGGCGACGAACTGGCCCGGTTCGGCGCGCTCGGCGATCTCCGGCGCGGCCAGGGTCAGCTCGACGTAGTCGCCGACCGGCCGGCGACCGGCGACCCGTACCACGCGCTGCACCGGCGGCCGGGCCGCGCGCGGGGCCGGGGTGGTCAGCGGGGTCACCGACGCGACCCCGCCTGCGCCGCGGCCAGGGTCGCGTGGACCTCCTGGAGGCTCCGCACCCCGATGTCGCCGCGCAGCAGCGCCTCCACGCCCTGCACCGCCGCGGCCATGCCCTGGACCGTGGTGATGCACGGGATCCCGGCCGCGACGGCAGCCGTGCGGATCTCGTACCCGTCCAGCCGCGGGCCGCTGTTGCCCGGTGCGCCGAACGGGGTGTTGACCACCATGTCGACGTCACCGGCCAGGATCCGCTCCACGACGTTCCCCGGGCCCTCGCTGAACTTCCCGACGACCTCCGCGGCGACCCCGTTGCGGCGCAGCACCTGGGCGGTGCCGGCGGTGGCGAGCACCGTGAACCCGAGGTCGGCCAGCCGCTTGATCGGGAAGACCGCCGAGCGCTTGTCCCGGTTGGCCAGCGAGACGAACACCGTGCCGCGGGTGGGCAGCGACCCGTAGGCCGCGGCCTGCGACTTGGCGAACGCGGTGCCGAACTCGGCGTCGAGGCCCATCACCTCGCCGGTGGACTTCATCTCCGGCGACAGCACGGTGTCCACGCCGTGCCCCTCGACCGTGCGGAACCGGTGGAAGGGCAGCACCGCCTCCTTCACCGCGATCGGCGCGGTGTCGGGCAGGTCGGTGCCGTCCCCGGTCGCCGGCAGCACGCCCGCCGTCCGCAGGTCGGCGATCGTCTCCCCCACCGCGATCCGGGCGGCGGCCTTCGCCAGCTGGACGGCGGTCGCCTTGGACACGAACGGGACCGTGCGGCTGGCCCGCGGGTTGGCCTCGATGACGTAGAGGATGTCGTCCTTGATGGCGTACTGGACGTTCACCAGCCCGCGCACGCCGATCCGGGCGGCCAGCTTCTCGGTGGCGGCCCGGATCTTCAGCAGGTCGGCCGTCCCGAGGGTGATCGGCGGCAGGGCGCACGCGGAGTCGCCGGAGTGGATGCCGGCCTCCTCGATGTGCTCCATGACCCCGCCCAGGTACAGGTCGGTGCCGTCGTAGAGCGCGTCGACGTCGATCTCGACGGCGTCCTCCAGGAACCGGTCGACCAGCACCGGGTGTGCGGCGCTCACGTCGGTCGCCTTGGCGATGTAGGCCTCGAGGGTCCCCTCGTCGTAGACGATCTCCATGCCGCGGCCGCCGAGGACGTAGGACGGCCGGACCAGCACCGGGTAGCCGATCCCCGCGGCGATCGCCCGCGCCTCGGCGAACGTGGTCGCCGTGCCGTGCTTCGGCGACAGCAGTCCGGTGTCGGACAGCACCCGGGAGAAGGCGCCCCGGTGCTCGGCGTCGTCGATCGCCTCCGGGGACGTGCCCAGCACGGGGACCCCGGCGTCCTTGAGCCGCTGCGCCAGGCCCAGCGGGGTCTGCCCACCGAGCGTGCAGATCACCCCGGCCACCGGGCCCGCGGCACGTTCGGCCTCGACGACCTCCAGGACGTCCTCGAAGGTGAGGGGCTCGAAGTAGAGCCGGTCGGCGGTGTCGTAGTCGGTGGAGACGGTCTCGGGGTTGCAGTTGACCATCACCGCCTCGTAGCCGGCGTCCTGCAGCGCCAGGACGGCGTGCACGCAGGAGTAGTCGAACTCGATGCCCTGCCCGATCCGGTTGGGCCCGGACCCGAGGATGAGCACCGCCGGCTTCTCCCGCGGCTGCACCTCGGTCTCCTCGTCGTAGGAGGAGTAGTGGTACGGCGTGCGGGCCGCGAACTCGGCGGCGCAGGTGTCGACGGTCTTGTAGACCGGCCGGATGCCCAGCCGCCAGCGCAGCGTCCGGACGCCGTCCTCCCCGGCCAGCTCGGGCCGCAGTGCCGCGACCTGCCGGTCGGACAGGCCGAACCGCTTCGCCCGGCGCAGCAGCTCCGGGGTCAGGGACGGCGCGTCCCGGACGGCCTCGCCGACCTCGCGGACCAGGGCGATCTGGTCGACGAACCACGGGTCGAACCCGCTGGCCGCCGCCACCTGCTCGACGGTCGCGCCGGCCGCGAGCGCGGCCTCGGCCAGGTACAGCCGGCCGTCCACCGGGACGCGCAGCGCGTCGAGCAGCTCCTCGGCCGACCGGGGATCGGGCTCGCCGGTCCAGAAGCCGGCGACCTTCGTCTCCGTCGAGCGCATCGCCTTGCCCAGCGCCTCGGCGAAGTTGCGGCCCATCGACATGACCTCGCCGACGCTCTTCATCGTCGTGGTCAGCCGCGGGTCCGCGCCGGGGAACTTCTCGAAGGCGAACCGCGGGATCTTCACCACGACGTAGTCCAGCGTCGGCTCGAACGCGGCCGGGGTGACCCCGGTGATGTCGTTGGTGATCTCGTCGAGGGTGTAGCCGATCGCGAGCTTGGCGGCGATCTTCGCGATCGGGAACCCGGTGGCCTTGGACGCGAGTGCGGAGGACCGCGACACCCGCGGGTTCATCTCGATGACGACCAGCCGGCCGTCGGCCGGGTTCACCGCGAACTGGATGTTGCAGCCGCCGGTGTCGACGCCGACCTCGCGCAGCACCGCGATGCCGACGTCGCGCATCTGCTGGTACTCGCGGTCGGTGAGCGTCATCGCCGGTGCCACCGTCACCGAGTCCCCGGTGTGCACGCCCATCGCGTCGATGTTCTCGATCGAGCAGATGACGACCACGTTGTCGCTGCGGTCGCGCATCAGCTCCAGCTCGTACTCCTTCCAGCCGAGCACCGACTCCTCGATCAGCACCGTGTGCACCGGGGAGTCGGCCAGTCCGTGCGAGGCCATGCGGCGCAGCATCGCCTCGTCGGTGGCGAACCCCGAGCCCAGGCCGCCCATGGTGAAGCTGGGCCGGATGACCACCGGGTAGCCGACCTCGGCGGCGGTCTCCAGGGCCTCGTCGATCGACCCGCACACCCGCGAGCGCGGGGCGTCGGCGCCGACGGAACGGACGATGTCCTTGAACAGCTGCCGGTCCTCGCCGCGGTTGATCGCGGCGACGTCGGCGCCGATGAGCTGGACGCCGTACTTCTCCAGCACGCCGTTCTCGTACAGGCCGATCGCGATGTTGAGCGCGGTCTGCCCGCCGAGGGTGGCCAGCAGCGCGTCGGGGCGCTCCTTGGCGATCACCTTCTCGACGAACTCCGGCGTCAGCGGCTCGATGTAGGTCGCGTCGGCGACCTCCGGGTCGGTCATGATCGTCGCCGGGTTGCTGTTGACCAGGCTGACCCGCAGCCCCTCGGCGCGCAGCACCCGGCAGGCCTGGGTGCCGGAGTAGTCGAACTCCGCGGCCTGGCCGATGAGGATCGGCCCGGAGCCGATCACCAGCACGTGCTCGATGTCGGTGCGCTTCGGCATCAGGCGTCCTCCCCCGTGCTGTGCTCCACCACGGGTGGCGGGCTGACCGCCGCACCGTCGCGGCGTGCGGTCTCCATCAGGTCGACGAACCGCTGGAACAGCGGCGCGGCGTCGTGCGGCCCGGCCGCGGACTCCGGGTGGAACTGGACGCTGAACGCCGGCGCCCCGGTCAGCCGCAGGCCCTCCACCACGTCGTCGTTGAGCCCGACGTGGCTGACCTCCACCGGCCCGTAGGGCGTGTCGGTCGGCCGGTCGAGCGGGGCGTCGACGGCGAAGCCGTGGTTGTGGCTGGTCACCCGCACCGTGCCGCTGACCCGGTCGAGCACCGGCTGGTTCAGGCCCCGGTGGCCGAAGCGCAGCTTGTAGGTGCCCAGGCCCAGGGCCCGGCCGAGGATCTGGTTGCCGAAGCAGATGCCGAACAGCGGCCGTCGCGCGTCCAGCACCCCGCGGACCGCCTCGACGGCGTAGTCGGCGGCGGCCGGGTCACCGGGGCCGTTGGAGAGGAAGACGCCGTCCGGGCCGGCCGCCAGCAGCTCCTCGGCGGTGGCGGTGGACGGGAGGACGTGGGTCTCGACACCGAGCTCGGCCAGGTGCCGCGGGGTGGCCGTCTTGATGCCGAGGTCGAGGGCGGCGATCGTGTACCGCTTCTCCCCCACCGCCGGGACGACGTAGGCCGCCCCGGTGCTCACCTGCGGGGCGAGGTCCGCCCCGGTCATGCTGTCGGCCGCGGTCACCTGCGCCAGCAGCTCGTCCGGGTCGGTGAGCACCGAGCTGATGCCGGCGCGCATCGCGCCGCGGTCGCGCAGGTGCCGGGTCAGCGCACGGGTGTCGATCCCGCTGATGCCGACGATCCCCTGTCGCACCAGTTCGTCGTCCAGGCTGCCGGTGGCCCGCCAGTTCGAGGACCGGCGGGCCGGGTCGCGGACGACGAAGCCGGCCACCCACATGCGGCTGCTCTCGTCGTCCTCGCCGTTGACGCCGGTGTTGCCGACGTGCGGGGCGGTCATGACGACGACCTGCCGGTGATAGCTGGGATCGGTCAGCGTCTCCTGGTAGCCGGTCATCCCGGTGGCGAAGACCGCCTCGCCGACCGTCGTCCCGACCGCGCCGTAGGCCTCGCCCCGGAACGTCTTGCCGTCCTCGAGCACGAGGATCGCCTGACTCACTCCGCAACTCCTGTTCGGCTCCGCGCTCGCTCCGCTCCTCGCTCGTCCCTCGCTGCGATGCTCACTCGCTGTCGCCTCACCGTGTTGCCTTTCCGTCCAGAACGGTCGGCGTCCCCCGCAGGAACGTCGCGACCACCCGGCCGGGGAGCTCCCGGCCGGCATAGGGGCTGTTGCGGCTGCGGCTGGCCAGTGCGGCCGGGTCGACGGGAGCCCGGTGCGCGGGGTCCAGCAGCAGCAGGTTGGCCGGCTCGCCGACGGCCAGTGGCCGGCCGTGACCGGCGAGGCGACCGATCGCCGCGGGGCGGACGGACATGCGGTCGGCGACGCCGGCCCAGTCGAGCAGGCCGGTCTCGACCATCGTCTCGACGACGACCGACAGGGCCTGCTCCAGCCCGAGCATCCCGGGCCGGGCCTGGGCCCACTCGCTCTCCTTGTCCTCGACCGCGTGCGGGGCGTGGTCGGTGGCGACGGCGTCGATCGTGCCGTCCGCGAGCCCCTGCCGGAGCGCGGCGACGTCCTCGTCGGTGCGCAGCGGCGGGTTGACCTTGAACACCGGGTCGTAGCTCTCCGCGCAGGCGTCGGTGAGCAGCAGGTGGTGGGGGGTGACCTCGGCGGTCACCTGGACGCCGCGCGCCTTCGCCCAGCGGAGCAGTTCCACCGAGCCGGCCGTGGAGACGTGGCAGACGTGCAGCCGGGCGCCGACGTGGCCGGCCAGCAGCACGTCGCGGGCGATGATCGCCTCCTCGGCGGCGGCCGGCCAGCCGGTGAGGCCCAGGCGCGCCGACCGGTCGCCCTCGTGCATCTGGGCGCCGGCGGTGAGCCGCGGCTCCTCGGCGTGCTGGGCCACCACGCCGTCGAAGGCCTTCACGTACTCCAGCGCCCGGCGCATGAGCGCCGGGTCGCTGACGCAGAGCCCGTCGTCGGAGAACACCCGCACCCGGGCCGCCGAGTCCGCCATCGCGCCGAGCTCGGCCAGCCGCTCGCCCCTGAGCCCGACGGTCACCGCACCCACCGGGACGACGTCGACCAGGCCGGCCTGCTCGCCGAGCCGCCACACCTGCTCGACGACACCCGCGGTGTCGGCGACCGGGTCGGTGTTGGCCATGGCGTGCACGGCGGTGAAGCCGCCCAGCGCGGCGGCGCGGCTGCCGGTCTCGACGGTCTCGGCGTCCTCCCGGCCGGGCTCGCGCAGGTGGGTGTGCAGGTCGACCAGTCCGGGCAGGGCGATCAGCCCGGCCGCGTCGACGACCTCGGCACCGGGAGCCGACAGCGAGTCGCCGACGGCCGTGATCCGCCCGTCCGCGATCAGGATGTCCGTGGCGTCCCCGCCGTAGGGCCGCGAGCCCGTGATGAGGTACGTGGTCATGCGGGCTCGTTACCTCCGAGCAGCAGGTACAGGACGGCCATGCGCACGGAGACCCCGTTGCCGACCTGCTCGACGATCGTGGATCGGACGGAGTCGGCCACCTCGGCGGCGATCTCCATCCCGCGGTTCATCGGGCCGGGGTGCATGACGATCGCGTCGTCGGACAGCGCGGCCATCCGGCGGGCGTCGAGGCCGTAGCGGCGGCTGTACTCGCGGGCGCTCGGGAAGAACGAGGCGTTCATCCGCTCCGCCTGGACCCGCAGCATCATCACCACGCCGGCCTTGGGCAGGACGGCGTCGAGGTCGTAGCCCACCTCGACCGGCCAGCTGCCGACGCCCACCGGGAGCAGCGTGGGCGGGGCGACGACGGTGACCTCGGCGCCGAGGGTGTGCAGCAGCCAGACGTTCGAGCGGGCCACCCGGCTGTGCAGGACGTCGCCGACGAGGACCACCCGGACGCCGTCCAGCCGGCCGAGCCGCCGGCGGATCGTGTAGGCGTCCAGCAGCGCCTGCGTCGGGTGCTCGTGGGTGCCGTCACCGGCGTTGACCACGCTGCCGCGCACCCAGTTCGCCAGCCGGTGCGGAGCCCCGGAGGCACCGTGCCGGACGACGATCGCGTCGCTGCCCATCGCCTCGAGGGTGAGCGCGGTGTCCTTGAGGCTCTCGCCCTTGGAGACGCTGCTGCCCTTCGCCGAGAAGTTGATGACGTCGGCGGAGAGCCGCTTGGCGGCCAGCTCGAAGGAGATCCGGGTGCGCGTGGAGTCCTCGTAGAAGAGGTTGACCACCGTGCGCCCGCGCAGCGTGGGCAGCTTCTTGACCTCCCGGCCGGCCAGCGCCTGCTCGATCTGCGCGGCCGTGTCGAGGACCAGCGTCGCGTCGGACCGGTCGAGGTCGGCGGACTCCAGCAGGTGCCGCTTCACGATTTGTCCCTCTCCTCGGTCACGAGCACCTCGTCGGTCCCGTCCACCTCGGTCAGGTGCACCTTGACCTGCTGGGACCTCGACGTCGGGACGTTCTTCCCCACGAAGTCGGCCTTGATCGGCAGCTCGCGGTGCCCCCGGTCGACCAGCACCGCGAGCTGCACGCCGCGGGGCCGGCCCAGGTCGCGCAGGGCGTCCAGTGCCGCGCGGACCGACCGGCCGGAGAACAGCACGTCGTCGACGAGCACCACCAGCCGGTCGTCGATCCCGGCGTCGGGCAGCACCGTGGGCTCCAGCGCCCGGACGCCGCGCAGCCGGAGGTCGTCGCGGTAGAGCGTGATGTCCGCGGTGCCGACATCCACCGCCGTCCCGCTGAACGCCTCGATGCGGGCGGCCAGACGCCGGGCCAGCGGCGCACCCCGCGTCGGGATGCCGACGAGCACCAGGTCGGACAGGCCGCCGTCGTCCGCGCCGGGAGCGAGGGACGCGGCCCGCTCGATGAGCTGGTGGGCCATGCGGTCGACCACGCGGGCGACGTCGGCGGCGGAGAGCAGGGTGCCGGGGGCACCCGAGGGGGCACTGTCGGGAGACGGACTCCGGGCAGGCTCGGTCGAGCTGGCCATCAGGCCTCCTTCCCCGCCTCACGGGACGGGTCGTTAAAGGAGTGGGTGGGACCGACGCCGACGGTACTGCACCCGCCGACCGCCCCGACCGCCGCCTGTTCCGCCCCAGGTCGGGACCGGAATGGGCCGGGCGCGCCCACCGGAGAGCCACCGACGAAGGACGGGACGCCGCCTGTTGCGCGCCGCCCGCGACCAGTACGCTCAGTGACCAACATGACGTTCCCGAGACGACGGACAGTGAGCAGACAGCGATGAGCACCGACTACTCACGGGCCCTCGGTGCCCGCCTCCGCGCCATCCGCAATCAGCAGGGCCTGTCGCTGCAGGGGGTGGAGGACAAGTCGCACGGCCGCTGGAAGGCAGTCGTCGTCGGCTCCTACGAGCGCGGGGACCGCGCCGTCACCGTGCAGCGGCTCTCGGAGCTGGCCGTGTTCTACGGCGTCCCCGTCTCCGAGCTGCTGCCCGACCCGCGGCCCAGCTCCGCGGTCACCTCCAGCACCAAGATCGTGCTGAACCTGGAGTCGCTGGGCTCGCTGCCCGCCGACGAGGCCGGCCCGCTGGCCCGCTACGCCTCGACCATCCAGGCACAGCGGCACGACTACAACGGCAAGGTGCTCTCGATCCGCGCCGAGGACCTCAAGTCGCTGGCGATCATCTACGACATGAGCCCCGACGAGCTGACCACCCGGCTGATCGAGTGGGGCGTCCTCTCCCCCGGCATGGAGAGCGTCGTCGGCTTCGGCGGCGACGACGACGAGGAGCTCGACCCCAACTGGGAGCGCCGCCGCTCCCCCCGCTGAACCGGCATCGGCGACGGGTGGCTGCTGCGAGGTCGGCTCCACCCCGCACCGCCTCGACCCGCCTGTCGGGAAGGCCCGCGCCGGCGGACCTTCCCGACGCCGCGGCTAGCGCAGGTGCCGGAACGCCGCCCTGACCTCCCTGGTGAAGACCTCGGGCTCCTCCCATGCGGCGAAGTGGCCGCCCCTCTCGGCCTCGTGGAAGTAGGCGAGGCCGGGGTAGACCGCCTCCACCCAGCTGCGGGGGGAGGCCCAGATCTCGCCGGGGAACGTGGTGAAGCCGACCGGCACCGTGACGGCCGGAGGAGGCTGACCGCTCGCCAGCGCCGCGGCCAGCGCTCGTGCGTCCTCCCAGTACGACCGGGCCGCCGACGCCGCGGTGCGGGTGAGCCAGTACAGCGTGACGTTGTCGACGATGCTCTCCCGGGTGAGCCTGCCCACGGGCTGCCCGTCGACGAACGCGCGGGAGATCTTCTGGTAGCTGTCCGTGTCGTGGTCGAGCAGCCACGCCGCCAGCGCCACGGGTGAGTCCAGCAGTGCGTAGCCGATCGTCTGGGGCCGGGTGGCCATCTCGAGGAAGTAGCCGAAGCCGTCCTGCCGGAACGTCGCGAAGGCCTCGGCCGCCGCGCGTTCCTGGTCGGATTCCTTCGGCAGGTGGTCGCCGATCGCCAGCACTGCCGTGAGCAGGTTGAGGTGGTAGCCGACGAGACCGGCCACCGCCTGTCGTCCCATGAGGTCGGTGACGAGGGCGCCCACGTCGCCGCCCTGGGCGACGTAGCGGGTGTAGCCGAGGCGGTGCATCAGCTCCGCCCATGCGCGTGCCACCCGGCCCGAGTCCCAGCCGAGCACCGACGGCTCGCCGGAGAAGCCGTAGCCGGGCAGCGATGGCAGCACGAGGTCGAAGGCGTCCTCGGCGCGCCCGCCGTGCGCGGTGGGGTCGGTGAGCGGGCCGATGACGTCGAGCAGCTCCAGGACCGACCCCGGCCAGCCGTGCGTGATGATCAGCGGCATCGCGTCCGCGTGCGGCGACCGCACGTGGACGAAGTGGACGTCGACCCCGTCGATCTCGGTCGTGAACTGCGGCAGCGCGTTCAGCCGGGCCTCGCACCGGCGCCAGTCGTACTCGCTCGCCCAGTAGCGGGTGAGCTCCTGCATCGTCGTCAGCTGCACGCCCTGCGCGCGGTCCGGCACCAGCTCCCGGGTGGGCCAGCGCGTGGCCGCGAGACGGCGGCGCAGCTCGGCGAGCTCCGCATCCGGGACGTGGACCTCGAAGGGGCGGACCGCGGTCAGGTCGGCCTCGGCGCGCGGTTCGGGCACGGCGGCGACGGTCGCCGTACGTGGGGTGGGGTCGACGGGCACGGACATGTGCATCTCCTCGTACGAGGGATCGCGCCGGGACGTCCGCGCCAGGGAGGCTTCGGTGCCCCCGTTGCGCTATCGAGAGTGGGTTCCACGGGTCAGCCGGCGACCGACGCTCCATCCAGAGAGCTGCCCCTACCCGTGGACGATCGAAGCGCCGCCGTCGACGACCCGTCAACCACCCCGGGCGCGCCGTGGCACCTGGTCATGGACGATGCCGCACCGTCATGCAGCGCCTGGAGCGACACCCTGGGGCGCACGTGCGCCCGCCGTCAGGCGGTGGGCACCTCGGCGGCGAGGATCGCGCCCAGGACACCGTTGACGTAGGCCGGTGAGTCGTCGGTGGACAGCGCCTTGGCCAGCTCGACCGCCTCGTCGATGACGACGACGTCGGGCACGTCGTCGACCCACAGCAGCTCGAACACGGCCATCCGCAGGATCGCCCGGTCGACGTCGGGCAGCCGGTCGATCGACCAGTTGGCCGCGTGCGCGTCGATCAGCCCGTCGATGCGGGCGGCGTGCTCGGCCACGCCCTCCACCAGCCGGACGGTGTGCTCGGGAACCGGGGGGTTCGCCGTCCCGATCCGGTCGCGGAGGACGGCGAGCCGGTCGTCCCCCCGCAGGTCGGCCTCGTAGAGGACGTCGACGGCACGCTTGCGCGCCTTGGTACGGGCAGCCATGGGACGAGGTGCCTCGCTCAGCCGACGCAGCTCAGTTGACCCGGCCGAGGTACCGGCCGTCGCGGGTGTCGACCTTCAGCTTCTCGCCGGTGGTGATGAACAGCGGGACCTGGATCTGCGCGCCGGTCTCCAGCGTGGCCGGCTTGGTGCCGCCGGTGGAGCGGTCGCCCTGCAGGCCCGGGTCGGTGTGCTCGACGACGAGCTCCAGGGTCACCGGCAGCTCGACGTAGAGCGGGGTGCCGTCGTGCACGGCCACGATGACCTCGGTGTTCTCCAGCAGGTAGTCGGCACCCCCGCCGACGACCTCCGACGACACGTGGATCTGGTCGTAGGTGTCGCCGTCCATGAAGACGAAGTCGGTGCCGTCCTTGTACAGGTAGGTCATCGACCGCTTGTCGACGTTGGCGGTCTCCACCTTGGTGCCGGCGTTGAACGTCTTGTCGACGACCTTGCCCGACAGCACGTTCTTCAGCGTGGTGCGGACGAACGCGCCACCCTTGCCCGGCTTGACGTGCTGGAAGTCGGTCACCGTCCAGAGCTGGCCGTCCAGGTTGAGGACGATGCCGTTCTTCAGGTCGTTGGTGGTAGCCATCAGAGAACCAGCAGTTCCTTGCTCGTGAGGGTCAACAGTTCGGGCGCGTCGTCCGTGACGACCAGGGTGTCCTCGATCCGGACACCGCCGTGGCCGGGCAGGTAGACGCCCGGCTCCACGGTGACGGCCATGCCGGCGGCCAGGGTACCCGCGCCGAGCGGACCGATGCCCGGCGCCTCGTGGATCTCCAGCCCGACCCCGTGCCCCAGCCCGTGGGAGAAGTGCTCGCCGTGGCCCGCGTCGACGATGACGTCCCGGGCGGCGGCGTCCACGGCGACGACGTCCGCCCCGACCGCCAGGGCCGCCCGGCCGGCAGCCTGGGAGGCGGCGACGAGCGCGTAGACCTCCCGCTGCCAGTCGGCGGCGTGCCCGAGCACGACGGTGCGGGTCATGTCGGAGTGGTAGCCGTCGACGGTGGCGCCGAAGTCCAGCTTGAGGAAGTCCCCGTCCCGCAGCACGGTGGCGTCGGGCCGATGGTGCGGGATCGCGGAGTTGGCGCCGGCGGCCACGATCGTCTCGAACGACGGCGCCTCCGCGCCCAGGCGCAGCATCCGGGCGTCGAGCTCGCGCCCGACCTCCAGCTCCGTGCGGCCGGGCCGCAGTGCCCCCTCGGCGGCGAGCTCGGCCAGCGCCTGGTCGGCCACCGCGCACGCGCGGCGGAGGGCCTCGATCTCGTCGTCGTCCTTGATCGCGCGCTGCGCCTCCACGGCCCGGCGGACCGAGGCCAGCTCCGGCAGGGTGCCCCCGGCGGCCGCATCGGCGAGCACCTTCTCCAGGTGCGCCAGCCCGTCGACGGTGAGGTGGTGGGACTCGTAGCCGAGGCGGCCGAGGCCACGGCGCACCGCCTCGCGGGCGACCGCGGCCACGGTGCCGCGGTCGACGAGCACCTCCACGCCGGGCACCTGGGCCGCGGCCTGGGTGGTGTACCGCCCGTCGGTGCCGAACAGGTCGGCGCCGGAAGTCGAAACCAGCAGCACGCCGTTGGACCCGGTGAACCCGGTCAGGTACCGCACATTCAGCAGGTTGGTGACCAGGACGGCGTCGAGCCCGCGCTCGGCCGCCGTCCGCCGCAGCGCGTCGCGGCGGTCCGCCGTCCTCAACGCACGCCCTGCTGCGCCAGCCAGCCCAGCGCCAGGATGTAGCCGCTGACCCCGAGCCCGGCGATCACGCCGTCGGCCACCCCGGAGACGTAGGAGTGGTGCCGGAACTCCTCGCGGGCGTGGATGTTGGTGAGGTGCACCTCCACCAGGGGGGCGTTCAGCCCGGCGAGGGCGTCGCGCAGCGCCACGGAGGTGTGCGACCAGCCGCCGGGGTTGATCAGCACCGGGTCGCCGGCGTCGGAGGCGGCGTGCACCCAGCGCAGCATCTCGCCCTCGTCGTCGGTCTGACGGACCCGCACCTCCACGCCCATCTCCCGGCCGGTGGCCTCCACCAGCTCGACGAGCTCGGCGTAGGTCGTCGTGCCGTACTTCTGCGGCTCACGCAGCCCGAGCCGGCCGAGGTTCGGGCCGTTGAGCACCTGGATGGTCATGGGGTTCCTTCGGCAGAGACGGCGGCCCAGGCGGCGTCGAGCCAGGCCTGGTCGGGATCGGTCAGGATCGTGGGATTGCCGAGGCCGTCGAGGACGACGAAGCGCAGGGTGGCGCCGCGGGCCTTCTTGTCCACCCGCATCACCGACTGCAGCGTGGCCCAGTGGCCGGCGTACCGGGTGGGCAGGCCCATCCGGTCGACGAGCGCGCGGTGGCGGTCGACGTCGCCGCGGGCGAGCAGGCCGGCCTGCCCGGCGAGCTCGGCGGCGAAGACCAGGCCGACGGCGACCGCCTCGCCGTGCCGCCAGCCGAAGTCCTCGACCCGCTCGATCGCGTGCGCCAGCGTGTGCCCGTAGTTGAGGAACTCGCGGCGGCCGGTGTCGTAGAGGTCCTCCCCCACCGCGTCGGCCTTGACCCGCACCGCCCGCTCGATCAGCTCGGCGGTGTCCCGGCGGCCGGTCGGGTCGGCGTCGAGCAGGTCCAGGATCACGCCGTCGGCGATGAAGCCGCACTTCACGACCTCCGCCAGGCCCGACCGGAACTCCGCCTCCGGCAGTCCGGCGAGCGAGTCGGTGTCGGCCAGGACGGCGGCCGGGGGGTGGAACGAGCCGACCAGGTTCTTGCCGGCCGCCGTGTTGATGCCCGTCTTGCCACCCACGGCGGCGTCGACCATCCCGAGCAGGCTGGTGGGCAGCTGCACCACCCGGACACCTCGCGTCCAGGTGGCCGCCACGAAGCCGGCCAGGTCGGTCACCGCTCCCCCGCCGATGCCGACGACCGCGTCGGAGCGGGTCAGGCCGAGCCGGCCGAACTCCTCCCACAGCCCGGCGGCGACAGCGGCGGTCTTGGCCGCCTCGCCGTCGGGGACGACCACCGCCTCGGCCGCCACACCCGCGCTCTGCAGCGTCTCCACCGCGGCACCGGCCATCGCCGCCAGCGGCGGCGCGTGCACGACCGCGGCCCTGGCGGTGCCGGCGAGCACGAGCCCCAACTCGGCCTGCGCCCCCGGCCCGATCACCACCTCGTAGGGCCGGTCCCCCGCGACCGGAACCCGCCGCTGGGACTGTCGTCCGCTCCCGCGGGACGCTCCGCTCCTCGCTCGTTCCTCGCTGCGATGCTCACGCCCCTGTCCGCTCATCGGCCGGTCCTCGCCGTCGGCAGGGCCGCCAGGACCTCGGCGACGACGTCCTCGGGCGGACGGCCGCCGGTCGGCACGGTCAGCGTCGCGACCTCGCCGTAGAGCGGCGCGCGCGTCTCGAGCATGTGGCGCAGCATCTGCCGCGGGTTGATGCCCAGGATCGGGCGATCCCGGGACAGGCCCACGCGCTTGGCCGCCGAGGCCAGGTCGACGTCCAGCCACACCACCACGCCGCCGGCGCGGCCGTACCCCACCAGCAGCTCGCGCGTCGCGGCACTGGTCACCGCCCCGCCACCCAGGGCGAGGACACCGTCGTGCCCGGCCATCGCGTCCGCGACCGCCTGCTCCTCCAGCGCCCGGAAGTGCGGCTCCCCCTCGGCGACGAACAGGTCGGCGACGGAGACGCCGGTGGCGGTCTCGACGTCGCGGTCGGTGTCGCGGAAGCCGGCACCCAGGGCGTCGGCCAGCGCGATCCCGACCGTCGTCTTCCCCGACGCCGGCGGACCGACCAGCACGAGCAGGGGCGTGCTCATCGGACCGGCAGGGCGTCGAGGTAGGCCTGCGCGTTCCGGCGGGTCTCGGGCACCGAGTCGCCACCGAACTTCTCCAGGACCGCGTCGGCGAGCACGAGGGCCACCATGGCCTCCATGACGACGCTGCCGCGGGGCACCGCGCAGGCGTCGCTGCGCTGGTTGATCGCCACAGCGGGCTCCAGCGTCCCCGTGTCGACCGTCGCCAGGGCCCGCGGGACGGTCGAGATCGGCTTCATCGCCGCCCGGACGCGGAGCACCTCGCCGTTGGTCATGCCGCCCTCGATGCCGCCGGCCCGGTCGGTGCGCCGCCGCACCCGGCCCTCGGCGTAGTCGATCTCGTCGTGGGCCACCGAGCCCCGGCGGCGCGAGGTCTCCAGCCCGTCGCCCACCTCGACCGCCTTGACCGACTGGACGCCCATGAGCGCACCGGCCAGCCGCGAGTCCAGCCGGCGGTCCCAGTGCACGTGGCTGCCCAGGCCCGGGGGCAGGCCGTGCACGACCACCTCGATCACCCCGCCGAGGGTGTCGCCGTTCTTCCGGACGTCGTCGATCTCGGCGATCATCGCCGCACTGGTCGCCGGGTCGGCGCAGCGGACCGGGTCCTCGTCGATGCGCGCGTTGTCCTGCGGGCCGGGGAGCACGCCCTCGGGCACGACGACCGGCCCGATCGCGACGACGTGGCTGACCACCTCGACGTCGAGCACCTGGCGCAGGAAGGCCTGGGCGATGGCGCCGAGCGCCACCCGGGCCGCCGTCTCCCGCGCGCTGGCCCGCTCGAGCACCGGGCGGGCGTCGTCGAAGCCGTACTTCTGCATGCCGGCGAGGTCGGCGTGGCCGGGGCGCGGCCGGGTGAGGGGCGCGTTGCGCGCCTGCCCGGCCAGCACCTCGGGGTCGACCGGGTCGGCCGACATCACCGTGGACCACTTCGGCCACTCCGTGTTGCCCACCTGGACGGCGATCGGCCCGCCCTGGGTGCGCCCGTGCCGGACGCCGCCGGTGAGGGTGACCTCGTCCTGCTCGAAGGACATCCGGGCGCCGCGGCCGTGCCCGAGCCGCCGGCGGGCGAGCTGCAGGTCGATGTCGGAGGACTGCACCCGCACACCGGCGGGCAGCCCCTCCAGGATCGCGGTGAGCTGCTGACCGTGCGATTCCCCTGCGGTCAACCAGCGCAACATGAGCGCGATTCTGCCAGCAGCGGGGAGGGTCCCTCGCGGCGCCGTCCGCTCAGGTCAGCGAGACGGCGCCGAGGGCGAGGACCAGCACCGCCCCGGTCAGCAGCGGCGGGCCGAAGGGGATCGCGCTCCGCCACCCCACCCGCCGGGTCGCCAGCAGGACCAGGGAGACCAGCGCACCGGTCAGCAGCCCCAGGAACACCCCGGTCAGGAGCACTCCCCAGCCGAACCAGCCCAGCACCAGGCCGAGCAGGCCCAGCAGCTTGACGTCACCGAACCCGAACCCGTCGGGCGAGACCATCGCGGCACCCACCCCGACGGCGAAGGAGACGACCGCGACCAGCAGGCTCCGCAGCAGCGCCGGCCAGGTGCCGAGCACCAGCGCGTCGACCAGGAACGCGGCGGCGCACACCGCCACCGCGGGGTAGGTGACCCGGTCGGGCAGCCGGTGGCTGAGCAGGTCGACCGCGCCCAGCACGACGGCGGCCCCGGCCGCCCAGGCCAGTGCCGCCGTCCCGGGGCGCAGGCCGAGGAGGGCGACGCTGCCGGCGAGCAGGCCGGCGAGCACCGCCGTCATGACCGCCACGCGGGCCGCCGTCGGCCTGGCGGCGGCGTCCCCGCTCGCCAGCCGGACGGCCACCCGGGCCAGCAGTGGCCCGGCGATCAGGGCGACGAGCAGCGCGGCGCCGACGAGCACGGCCGTCAGCGGGTGGCGAGCGCCGCGTCGAGGGCGGTGCGCATGGCCTCGATCGGGGCCGGGAGCCCGGTCATCAGCTCCACCTGGGCCGTCGCCTGCCAGAACAGCACGTCCAGCCCGCCGGCGACCGTGCCACCGAGGGCCGCCACGTGCGCGGCGAGCACCGAGGGCCAGGGCGCGTACAGCACGTCCAGCAGCGTGTGGTCCGCGCGCCAGGGCAGACCGAGCAACGCCGGCTGGCCGTCGACGGGCACGGTGCTGATCACCAGGGGGGCGTCGAGGGTCGCCCGGGAGATCGGGGTGATGGTGGCCGGCACGTCGAGCGCGGCGAGGACCCGCACCACCTCGCGGGCCCTCGTCGGCTCGCGGACGACGACGTCGACGTGCTCGGCCCCCAGGGAGGCCAGGGCCACCGCGGCCGCGGCCGCGGTCCCTCCGGCGCCGACGACCACCGCCGCGCCGACCTGGTCGACCCCGGCGAGCTGGAGCGCCATGCCGATGCCGGTGACGTCGGTGTTCTCCGCCCGCCAGCCCTCGGGGACGCGCACCAGGGTGTTGGCCGCGTGCAGCAGGCGCGGCAGCGGCTCCACCACGTCGGCGACGTCCACGGCCGCCTGCTTGCACGGCATGGTCACCGAGAAGCCGCGCCACTCCTCGCCCAGCCCGGCCAGGAGCACCGGCAGGTCCTCGGCCCCGATGTCCAGGGCGTCGTAGGTCCAGTCGGAGAGCCCCAGCGCCGCGTACGCCGCCCGGTGCAGCACCGGGGACAGCGAGTGGGCCACCGGCCGGCCGAGCACGCCGGCCCGCCGGGGCCCACCCGGAGACGTCGTCCCGTCAGCCACCGCAGCCGAGACCGGCGTCGGCGCACCGCTGCCGCGCGGCCTGGAACTCCGCGTAGTCGCTGGTGAAGAAGTGCGACCCTTCCTCGCTCTCCAGCACGTAGTACAGGAGGTTGCCCGTGCTAGGTGCCAGCGCCGCCTCCAGGCTGGCCTCGCCGGGCGAGCTGATCGGGGTGGGCGGCAGGCCCACCCGGGTCCGGGTGTTGTACGGACCGTCGGTCTGCAGGTCCGTCACCGTCAGGTCGTTGCCGCTCTTGTCCAGGGCGTAGGCGAGGGTCGCGTCGATCCCCAGTGGGATGCCCTGGTCGAGGCGGTTGTAGATGACCTGCCCCACGTCGGCGCGCTCCTCGTCCAGCCTGGTCTCCGACTGGATCATCGAGGCCACGGTGACGACCTCCAGCGGGGTCCGGCCCATGGCCGCCGCCCGCTGCTCGAGCTGGATCCGCCCGGCGACCTCGTTGAACTGCGCCACCATGCCGCGCAGCACGTCGACCGGGGCGTCGTCGGGCTCGACGTCGTAGGTGGCCGGGAAGAGGAAGCCCTCCAGCTGGCCGTTGGCGTAGGCGGGCAGGCCCAGGGCGGCGGGATCGGCGGCGGCGGCCCGGAACTCCTCCACCGGGCGGCCGGTCTCCTCGGCTATGCGGGCCAGGGTCCGCTCGACAGTGAGCCCCTCGGGGATCGTGACGCGGGACAGCATCCGCGACGCCGGGTCGAGCAGCCGGTCCAGGGCCGCCTGGCCGCTCATCTGCAGGCGCATCGTGTAGACGCCGGGCTGGATGCCGACCGCGGCGGCGTTGTCCTCTGCCGCCTCGACGAACGGGGCGACGGAGGCCACCACGTCGGCCTCGGTGAGGGTCCGGCCGATGTCGCTGAGGGTGTCGCCGCCCTGCACCCGGATCGAGACCTCCCCGGTGCCCTGGCCGGTGTAGTCCTTGGCGGTCGGGTCGACGAGCTCGATCAGCTTCTGGCCGCCCAGGACGATGCCGACCACGATGCCGGCGAGCACGAGCAGCGACGCGAGGACCGCGATCGGGTTGCGGCGACGGCGGGCGCGGCCGGTGCGCGGGTCGTAGGGCTTGACCGGGATGTCCTCGCCGAACGCCGGGTCGTGCACGAGGGCGTCGTCCCCGGCTCCGGCCGGGTCGGACCCGGCGGGCGGGCCGTCGCCGGCCCCCTCCTGGGACCTCCTGCCGCGCCGCCCCCGGCGCCGGGGGGCGTCCTCCTCGACGTGGGCACCGATGACCTCCAGGCCACCGGTCTGGTCGTCCCAGTCGGAGCCCTCGCCGGTCTGCGGAGCGTGCGAGACCGTCATGTCGTCGTCGGCATCCTCGGGGTCCGACGAGCGGGAGGCACCCACGGGTCCGGAAGTCTGCCCGCCGTGCCCGGGCGTGTCGAGAGGCCCGCCCGGGAGCAGCGGTGTCGCGACGGTCTCGTCGTCGTCGGTCTCCGGGCGGGGGCGCAACCGGTCCCAGACGCCCGGGGGCCGGGGCGGGAGCGGCGCGGACGGGTGCGTGGGCGGGAGGTCGTCGCGCCCGGCCGCCCGGCCGTCGCCGGAGCGAGCGTTCAGCGGGTGGTCGGGGTGGTCGCTGGACCGGTAGGACCACCAGTCGGGCTCGGCCAGCGGGCCGGTCACGTCGTCGTGCCGGGCGAGGATGCCGGGGCCCGGGCGGGCGGCGGTGCCGGCCCGCCCGATCGGCTCGAACCCTCCGGTGACGTACGGGGGCACCTCGTAGCGGGCCGGTTCGTACCGCGGGGCCGGGAAGCCGAAGCCGTCCGTCCGGGGCAGAGGGCCCTCCGGCGAGGAGTGCCGGCCCCCGAACCCGGTCACGAGGCCACCTCGCCGGCGCTCGTCGGCCTCGCGACCGGCGGTGCCATGCCTTCTCGTGACCTCGCGAACTCGGTCACGCGCGCGGCCGCCGGCTGTCGAGGAACTGCTGCAGGATGACCACGGCAGCGGCCTGGTCGATCACCGCGCGCTGCTTGCGGCTGTCGATGCCGCCCTCACGCAGGTGGCTGGCTGCGG
Source organism: Blastococcus tunisiensis (assembly GCF_900112815.1). GTDB lineage: Bacteria > Actinomycetota > Actinomycetes > Mycobacteriales > Geodermatophilaceae > Blastococcus_B > Blastococcus_B tunisiensis. The sequence goes on along the minus strand of NZ_FOND01000011.1, from coordinate 55,836 downwards.
TCACGGTGGAGAGCCTTTCGTCGATCAGGATCACCGGCACGTCCGGGATGCGGTCGGCCAGTTCCTGTGCGTAATCGGCAGCATCGGCGGCCGACGTGCCCGCAGCACCCGACAGGTGCACCGGCTCCCCCACGACCACCTCTGTCACCTCGTGTTCCACGACCAGGGCGGCGAGGCGGTCCAGATCGGCCTTGTCCTTGGCCCGCCGCAGCGTGTCCAGCGGGCTGGCGAGCGTGCCGGTGGGATCGGACAGGGCGAGGCCCACCCGCACGGTGCCGACGTCGACGCCGAGCACCCGGCCCGCCGCGCGCTGCGCCGGCGGGCGCGGCGGCACCTTGAGGTGCTCCGGCCAGCCGCCGCTGAGGTCGATCTCGCTGGTCTCGTTGGAGACCGGCGGGAAACCGCGGCTGAGGTCGAGCTCGGTCGTCGGGTGGTACTGCGGCTGCGACGGCGTCGCGCGGGGCCGTGCCGGCGGGACGGCCGGCAGCTCGCGCCGCCGCCCGCCGACCGGGCCGGTGTCCTCGGGGTTGTACTCGGAGTCGGACACGTTGGTCACCTTCCCGTGGCGGTCACGACCGCCTGCTCGCCGGCCTGCAGTGCCGCGGGGATCCCCGCGGGATCGGTGCCGCCCCCCTGGGCGACGTCGGCCTTGCCTCCGCCCCGGCCACCGACCGGGGCAGCGGCGGCACGGAGGACGTCGTTGGCCGACAGCCCGCGTTCCAGGGCCGCCGGGTTCAGCGCAGCCACCAGTGCCACCTTGCCACCGGACTCCGACGCCAGCAGCACCACCGCAGGCCGGTCGGCGAGTCGCCCGCGGACGTCGAGAGCGAGCGTCCGGAGGTCGCCGCCGCCCAGCCCGGCGGGCGAGCCGGTGACGACCGCGACGCCGTCCACGTCGGTGGCCGCGGCGGCGAGCTGGCCGGCCGCGGCGACCGACTGCTGCGCCCGGAGCTCGGCGAGCTCCTTGTCCACGTCCCGCAGCCGCGCCAGCATCCCGCCGACCCGATCGACGAGGCCGTCCTGCGGCGACTTCAGCAGCTCGGCCAGCTGCCGGACCAGGTCGCGCTCCCGCGCGAGGTAGCGGTACCCCTCGAGGCCGACCACGGCCTCCACCCGGCGGGCACCGGATCCGACCGACGACTCCCCGGTCAGCGCCAGCGTGCCGATCTGCGCGCTGCCGCGCACGTGCGTGCCGCCGCAGAGCTCGCGCGACCAGGGGCCGCCGATCTCGACGACCCGCACCTGCTCGCCGTAGGTCTCGCCGAACAGCGCCAGCGCCCCGAAGGCCCGTGCCTCGGGCAGCGTCATGTAGGACGCGGTCACCCGGTGGTCGGCGCGGACGGCGGCGTTCGCGACGTCCTCGATGTCGGTGCGCTGCTGCTGGCTCAGGGCGCCCTGCCAGGCGAAGTCCAGCCGCAGGTATCCGGGCCGGTTGTAGGAGCCGGACTGCAGCGCCTGGGGCCCGAGCACCTGGCGCAGGGCCGCGTGCACGACGTGCGTGCCCGAGTGCGCCTGGCAGGCCGACAGCCGCCACTCGTAGTCCACCTCGGCGGTCAGCTCGGCGCCCTCGCGCAGCTCCCCCTCCAGCACCCGCACCTGGTGGGTCACCAGACCCTTGACCGGCCGCTGGACGTCGATGACCTCGGCCCGCCCGCCGTCCCAGGCGAGGACGCCGGCGTCGGCGACCTGGCCGCCGGACTCGGCGTAGAACGGCGTCCGGTCCAGCACGACCCGGACGATCTCGCCGGCCGTCGCGACCTGCGGGCCCTCGTCCTCGGCCACGACGGCGAGCACCCGCGAGTCGGTGCGCAGGGTGTCGTATGCCTGCCAGTCGGTCGGGCCGTGCTCGGCGAGCAGCCGCCGGTAGGCGAGGACGTCGACCGATCCGGTGCGCTTGGCCCGGGCGTCGGCGCGGGCCCGGTCGCGCTGCTCCTTCATGAGCGCGCGGAACCCCTGCTCGTCGACGGTGACGCCCTGTTCGGCGGCCATCTCCAGGGTGACGTCGATGGGGAAGCCGTACGTGTCGTGCAGGGAGAACGCTTGCTCGCCGCTCAGCGTGGGTGCGCCGGCCTGCTTGGCGGTCGCCACCGCGGTGTCGAACAGCGCCGTCCCCGAGGTGAGGGTGCGGCGGAAGGCCTCCTCCTCCGCGTAGGCGACGGCGGAGATGCGGGCGAAGTCGGTCTCCAGCTCCGGGTAGCTGGCCTTCATCGCGTCCTTCGACACCGGCAGCAGCTCGGGCAGGGTCGCGTCGTCGACCCCCAGCAGCTTCATCGACCGGACGGCGCGGCGGAGCAGCCGGCGCAGGATGTAGCCGCGGCCCTCGTTGCCCGGGGTGACGCCGTCCCCGATCAGCATCAGCCCGCTGCGCACGTGGTCGGCCACGACGCGCAGGCGCACGTCGGCGTCCCGGTCCTTGCCGTAGGTGACCCCGGCCAGCTCGGCCCCGCGGCGGAGCACCGGGGCCACCTCGTCGATCTCGTACATGTTGTCGACGCCCTGGAGCAGGAACGCGACCCGCTCCAGACCCATGCCGGTGTCGATGTTCTTGTTCGGCAGCTCGCCGACGACCGTGAACTCCTCCTTGCTCCGGACGTCGGTCAGCTCGTACTGCATGAAGACGAGGTTCCAGATCTCCAGGAACCGGTCGCCGGCGAGGTCGACCAGCGGGCCGCCCTCGGGGCCGAACTCCGGGCCGCGGTCGTAGTAGATCTCCGAGCAGGGGCCGCCGGGCCCCGGCGCCCCGGTGTGCCAGTAGTTGTCCTTCTTGCCCAGCCGCTGGATGCGCTCGACCGGCAGGCCCGCGATCCGGTGCCACGCCTCGGCGGCCTCGTCGTCGTCCAGGTAGACGGTGACCCAGATCCGGTCGGGGTCGAAGCCGAGCCCGCCGTCGTCGACCGGTCCGGTGATCAGGTCCCAGGCGTGCTGGATCGCCCCTTCCTTGAAGTAGTCGCCGAAGGAGAAGTTGCCGTTCATCTGGAAGAACGTGCCGTGCCGGGTGGTCTTGCCCACCTCCTCGATGTCGAGGGTGCGGACGCACTTCTGGACGCTGGCCGCGCGCGGGTAGGGCGCCGGCTCCCGTCCGGTCAGGTACGGGATGAACGGCACCATGCCGGCGACGGTGAACAGCAGCGACGGGTCCGGCGACACCAGGGACGCGCTGGGGACGACGGTGTGCCCGCGCGCGGCGAAGTGCTCGAGGAAGCGGCGGCGGATCTCGGCGGTCTGCATCAGGTCCTACTCAGTTCTGCGGTTCGGGCAGCCGGCCCGGGGAGCGGTCAGCTGGCTGCGGCCCGGTCAGGCGCTGTGGGCCCCGCCGCGGCGGGTGGGCAGCTGCACCTCGTCGCCGGTGGGCAGGGGTGCGTCGAGGCCGGTGCCGGCACGCAGCTCCTGCTCCCGTTCGGCCATCGCGTCCCGGATGTCGGCACCGAAGTCACCGATCGCCTCGGCGAGGTCGCGCAGGCCCTCGGCGATCGAGCCGCCGATGCCCGCCGGTGTCATCTTCTCCGCGGCGCGGCCCAGCTTGCGCACGACGAGCGCGCCGATGGTGATGCCCATGGCGAGCCAGAACAGCCGGCGCATCAGGCGGCCCGCCGTGCGGCGCGGCGCTCACGGCGCGCGGCCTTGTCCCGGGCGGCGGCGTCGGCGATCGCCTGGCCCTCCCGCTTCTTCCTGGCCGCGCTGCGGACGCCGTAGCTGAAGGCCGCGACCTTGATCAGCGGGCTGCCGAGGGTGGCGGCGACGACGCTGGTCAGCGCGGCCACGTTGCTGGACACGTTCGCCGCGTTGCCGGTGATGTCGTCGACCCGCTCGAGGTTGCTGTTGACGTGGGTGACCGTCGTGCTGGCCTGGCTCAGGATCGGGGCGCTCTGCTCCCGCACCTGGCGGATGGTCAGCGTGGTCTCGTCGAGCGTGCGCCCGAGCTTGAGCAGCGGCACGGCCACCAGCACCACCAGCAGTACGAAGGCGCCGGCTGCGACCAGCCCGGCGATCTCTCCTACGGACACGCGCGCTCCCTGTTCTCGGCATCTGATCGGGCCCGGCTCACCCCACGAGGCTTCGCACCCGGCGTGGTCACAGTAGTCGCGCGCCCGCGGCTCCCCGGACCTGTATCGGCAGCGGGGTCAGCGCCTGCGACGGATGATCGCCCGCAACTTGGCCAGCCGCTCCCCCAGCCGGGCCTCCGCTCCGCGTGCGGTCGGCCGGTAGTAGTCCTTCCCGACCAGCGCGTCGGGCGGGTACTGCTGCGGCACGACGCCGTCGGGGTGGGCGTGCGGGTAGACGTAGGTCTGGGCGTGGCCGAGCTTCTTCGCGCCCGCGTAGTGCCCGTCGCGCAAGCCCGGCGGCACCGGTCCGGCCAGGCCCGCCCGCACGTCGGCCACCGACTCCCCCATGGCCACGGTCACGGCGTTGGACTTGGGGGCCGTCGCCAGGTGGACCACCGCGTGGGCCAGCGGGAAGTGCCCCTCGGGCATCCCGATGAAGGCCACCGCGTCGGCGGCGGCGACGGCGGTCAGCAGAGCCGTCGGGTCGGCCATGCCGATGTCCTCGCTGGCCGAGATGACCAGCCGGCGGGCGATGAACCGCGGGTCCTCCCCCGCCTCCACCATCCGGGCCAGGTAGTGCAGGGCTGCGTCCACGTCGCTGCCGCGGATGCTCTTGATCAGGGCACTGGCGACGTCGTAGTGCTGGTCGCCCTGCCGGTCGTAGCGGACGGCGGCCTGCGCGACCGCCGTCTCCAGCGTGGCGAGGTCCAGGACGTCGCTACCGGCCGCCGTGGCCGCCCCCGCGCCGGACTCCAGCGCGGTCAGCGCTTTGCGCGCGTCACCCCCGGCCACCCGGACCAGGTGCAGCTCCGCCTCCTCGGTGAGGGTGACGGCGCCGTCGAGGCCGCGCTCGCTGGTCAGCGCACGGTGCAGGACGGCGCGGATGTCGTCGTCCGACAGCGGCTGCAGGGCGAGGACGAGGCTGCGCGACAGCAGCGGGCTGACGACGGAGAAGAACGGGTTCTCGGTGGTCGCCGCGATGAGGCTGACGATCCGGTCCTCGACGGCGCTCAGCAGCGAGTCCTGCTGGGTCTTGGAGAAGCGGTGCACCTCGTCGATGAACAGGACCGTGCGACGCCCGGCGTAGGTGAGCTCGCGCTTGGCGGCGGTGATGACCGCGCGGACCTCCTTGACCCCGGAGTCCAGCGCGGACAGCTGGACGAACTGCCGCTTGGTGGCCAGCGAGATGACGTGCGCCAGCGTGGTCTTCCCGGTGCCGGGTGGCCCGTAGAGCACCAGCGACATCGGCTCGTCGGACTCGACCAGCCGGCGCAGCGGCGCCCGCTCCCCCAGCAGGTGCTGCTGGCCCACGACCTCGTCGAGCGCCCGGGGTCGCATCCGCACCGCCAGCGGCGCCCCCGCATCGACGGCCGCGGCGGCAGCCGTCTCGGCGGGATCGTCGAACAGGGAGCTCACGGTTGCGACGCTACCCGCGGGGCACGACACCCCCATGCAGCAGCGAAGCATCGGGAACGACACCGTTGGCCGGCTCGACGTCGGGGCCATCGGCCTGGGCGCCATGCCCCTGTCCACCAAGCAGGACCGCCCGAGCCCCACCGACGCGGAGGCCACCGTCCACGCAGCCCTGGACGCCGGCGTCACCCTCATCGACACCGCGGACGCCTATGCCCGGGACGAGAGCGAGTTCGGGCACAACGAGGAGCTGGTGGCGCTCGCGCTGCGCAGCTACGGCGACACCTCCTCGGTGCTGGTGGCGACGAAGGGTGGCCACACCCGGCGGGGCACCGACTGGGAGCTGGACGGGTCGCCGGCCTACCTGCGGCGGGCCTGCGAGGCGTCGCTGCGGCGGCTGCACGTCGACGCGATCGGCCTCTACCAGTTCCACCGGCCCGACCCGGCGACGCCGTGGGAGGACTCGATGGGCGCCCTGCGGTCGCTGCACGACGACGGCCTGGTGCGGATGGTGGGCATCTCCAACGCCGACATCGCCCAGATCGACGCCGCCCGGGCGATCCTCGGGCCGGCGCTGGTCAGCGTGCAGAACCAGTTCTCCCCCGGCTGGCGCTCCTCGGCCGGCGAGCTCGCGCACTGCGCGGCGCACGGGCTGGCCTGGCTGCCCTGGAGCCCGTTCGGCGGGGTGTCGGCGGCCGGCTCGCTCGACGCCGCGGCACCGGCGTTCGCCGAGGTGGCCGGCGAGCTCGGCGTCTCGGTGTACCAGGTGACGCTGGCCTGGCACCTCGCCCAGTCCGACGTCGTCCTGCCCATCCCCGGCGCCTCCCGCCCGGAGTCCATCCGGGACTCGGCCGCCGCCACCCACCTCACGTTGTCCGACGACCAGCTCGCCTGCCTGAACGCGGGTTGATCATCGGCGAATGGTTGCCGCCGTCGGCGTGTCGGGCAGCCACGTGCCGATGATCGCGCAGCACGGCAGATCCACAGGAGAGTTCGCTGTCCACAGATGACGCCGGGCACACGGGTGGCGTCGCCCGACGCCCGATCGTCGCCGGATGTCTCTGCCTCCGACGTACTCCGCCGCCTCCGCGCGCGCGGCCGGGTTCACCCGCGGTCAGCTCCGCGGGCCCCGGTTCGTGCGGCTCGCCCACGACCTGGTGGTCCAGCTCGACGACGCGATCGACGAACACGACCGGTTGATGCTGCTGAGCACCGTGCTGCCCGACGACGCCGCCTTCAGCCACGCCACCGCCGCTGCACTGCTCGGTGCACCGATCGACCCACCGCGCCGACCGCACGTCGCCCTCACGCCGCGCCGGGTGCTGCCGCAGCGTGCGGAGCTCGTGGTCCACACCCGCCGGCTGGCGGAGGTGGACGTCGTGGACCTCGGCGGGCTACGCGTCACGGCAGGACCCCAGACGTTCCTCGACCTGGCGTCGTCGCTGTGCCCGGCGGACCTCGTGGCGGTCGGCGATGCGCTGCTACGGAGGGAGCGTGTGACGGCCGCTTCCCTCGCCGAGCGCCTGGCCCGGGGTGCTCGCGTCCGCGGTGTCGTCCGCGCACGGGCGTGCGCTCCGCTGCTCTCTCCCCTGGCCATGTCAGCGCCGGAGAGCCGCATGCGCTACTGGCTGGTGACCAGCGATCTGCCCGACCCCCGGCCACAGGTGCCGGTCCACGACCGCTGGGGCGCCGAGGTGGTCCATGCCGACCTCGGCTACGAGGAGTGGAAGATCGCGCTCGAGTACGAGGGCCGGCAGCACGCGGACGCCGACCAGTTCGGGCGGGACGTCGACCGGTACTCGCTCATGGCCGCCGACGGCTGGCTGACGCTGCGCTTCGCGGCTCGTCACGTCCGGGGCCCGGCGGTGGTCCTCGACCGCACTCGGCGCGCACTGCTCAGCCGAGGCTGGCGTCCCTGATGCACGGTGATCATCGGCGGATGGCTGCGCGACACGCCGATTGTCGCAGCCACCCGCCGATGATCAACGGGAAGTACCGCGCTCAGCGGCCCAGGAGCTCCTTCAGCGCGGCCAGCACCAGCGCGACCTTGTCGGGTGCGGCGTTGGGACCCATGAGGCCGATCCGCCAGACCGTCGCCGCGTAGGGGCCCACGCCCCCGCCGATCTCGACGTCGAAGCGCTCGAGCAGCTCCTTGCGCACGGCGGCCGAGTCGACGCCGTCGGGGACCTTCACCGTGGTCAGCTCGGGCAGCCGGAACCCCTCGGCGGCGAAGAGCTCCAGCCCCAGCTGCGCCAGCCCCTCGTGCAGCAGCCGGCCGGCCTCGGCGTGGCGGGCGTGGACGGCGTCCAGGCCCTCCTCGAGGATCCGGCCCAGCGCGGCGTGCAGGGACACGACCATGCCGGTGGGCGCGGTGTGGTGGTAGGTCCGCCCCGCGCCCGCCGCCTCGCCCGCGTACCCGCCGAGCAGGCCCAGGTCGAGGTACCAGCTCTGCGGCTTCTCGATCCGCCGCTCCCAGGCGCGGTCGTTGATGGTGAACGGCGCCAGCCCGGGGGCCACGCCGAGGCACTTCTGCGAGCCGGAGTACGCCAGGTCGACCCCCCAGTCGTCCAGCTGCACGGGGATGCCGCCCAGCGAGGTCACGCAGTCGGCCAGGAGGAGCGCGTCGCCCTTGCCGGCCGCCAGCGGCTCGAGGTCCGACCGCACCCCGGTCGAGGTCTCGGCGTGGACGGCGGCGATGAGCTTCGGCGCGGGATGGGCGGCCAGCACGCGCTCGGCGTCGACCGGCTGCCCCCACTCGTGCTCCACGGCGACCACCTCGGCGCCGCAGCGCGAGGCGACGTCCACCATGCGCTGGCCGAACAGCCCGTTGACCGCGACGACGACGACGTCCCCGGGGCCGACGGTGTTGACGAAGGCGGCCTCCATGCCGGCCGATCCCGTGGCCGACAGCGGGAGGGTGCGCCGGTTCGCCGTCCCGAAGACCTGGCGCAGGCGCTCGGAGGTCTCGTCGAGGACGCCGAGGAACACCGGGTCGAGGTGTCCGAGGAGGGGCTGCCCGAGGGCGATGGTCGCCTCCGGGTACGGGTTGGACGGTCCGGGTCCGAGCAGGGTGCGGGCACGCAGCGGCATGCGATGCAAACTACCGGCGCGGCCACCGACCAGCCCGGCGGCCTCGGCCGGACCGTGCCCCGGACGTCAGTTGATCATCGGCGGGTGGCTGCCCGACACGCCGACCGGCACGGCCATCCGCCGATGATCAACTCCGGATGAGCCTCAGTTCGTCGGGTCGCTCGGTCCCGGCGCACCCGGCTGGCCGGGCAGCGCCGGCTCCTCGGGCTTCGCGTCGATACCCGCCTCCGCGCGCTGCGCGTCGGTGATCGGGGTGGGCGCCCCGGTGAGCGGGTCGAACCCGGCCCCGGTCTTGGGGAAGGCGATCACCTCGCGGATGGACTCCACCCCGGCCAGCAGCGCCGTGAGCCGGTCCCAGCCGAGCGCGGCACCGGCGTGCGGCGGCGGCCCGAAGGCGAACGCCTCGAGGAAGAACCCGAACCGCTCGCGGGCCTCCTCGCGCGACATGCCCAGGGTCTCGAACACCCGCTCCTGCAGGTCGGCGTCGTGGATACGCACCGATCCGCTGGCCAGCTCGTTGCCGTTGACCACGAGGTCGTAGGCGTCCGACAGCGCGTTGCCCTTGTCCTCGGCGAACCGCTCCCGCCACTCCGGCGTGGGCGAGGTGAAGGGGTGGTGCATGAACGTCCAGGAGCCGTCCTCGGTCTCCTCGAACATCGGGAAGTCGACGACGAACAGGAACGACCACGATCCCGGCGCGATCAGCTCCAGCCGGCGGGCGATCTCGTTGCGCGCGGCACCCAGCAGCTCCTGGGAGGTGCGGCGCTGGCCTGCGGCGAAGAACACGCAGTCCCCCGGCTTCGCGCCGACGGCCTCGACCAGCCCGGCCCGCTCGGCGTCGGAGATGTTCTTGGCGACCGGCCCGCCGAGCTCGCCGTCCTCGGCGATCGTGACGTAGGCCAGGCCACGGGCACCCCGGGACTTGGCCCAGTCCTGCCAGGCGTCGAACGCGCGCCGCGGCTGGGAGCCGCCGCCGGGCATGACGACCGCACCGACGTAGGGCGCCTGGAACACGCGGAACGGGGTGCCGGCGAAGAAGGAGGTCAGCTCGGTGAGCTCCAGGCCGAAGCGCAGGTCGGGCTTGTCCGACCCGAACCGGTCCATGGCCTCGCGGTAGGTCATCCGCAGGATCTCGCCGACCTCGTGCCCGGCCAGCTCCCGCCACAGCGCCGACACGACGTCCTCGACGACGGCCAGGACGTCGTCGCGGTCGACGAAGCTCATCTCGAAGTCCAGCTGGGTGAACTCCGGCTGGCGGTCGGCGCGGAAGTCCTCGTCCCGGAAGCAGCGCGCGATCTGGTAGTAGCGCTCCAGCCCACCGATCATCAGCAGCTGCTTGAACAGCTGCGGCGACTGCGGAAGGGCGTACCACTTGCCCGGCTGCAGCCGGACGGGGACGACGAAGTCGCGCGCCCCCTCGGGCGTGGACCGGGTCAGGTTCGGCGTCTCCACCTCGGTGAACCCGTGCCGCGCCATCGCCGCCCGGGCCACCCGGTTGATCTCCGAGCGCAGCCGCAGCACCGACGCCGGCCCCTGACGGCGCAGGTCCAGGTAGCGGAACCGGTAGCGGACGTCGTCGGAGGCCGCCTGGTCGGTCTCGATGGGGAACGGCAGCGGCGCCGACGCGGAGAGCACCTCCAGCTTCGAGGTGGCGACCTCGATCTCGCCGGTCGGGAGCTCCGGGTTCTCGTTGCCCTCCGGCCGGCGGCGCACCTCACCGGTCACGAGCACGCAGTACTCGTTGCGCAGGTGGTGGGCCTCCTCCTCGCGGACGACGACCTGCACGTACCCGGAGGCGTCGCGCAGGTCGAGGAAGACCACCCCGCCGTGGTCGCGGCGGCGGGCCACCCAGCCGGCCAGGGTGACGGTGGTGCCGGCGTCGGACGCGCGCAGCGTTCCGGCGTCGTGGGTGCGGAGCAAGGCAGTGCCTTTCGAAGGGGAGGGCGGGGTCACCAGCGGTCGTGCACGTGGGCGCGGATGCGCTCGTCGTACACCCGCTCGAGGTCGGCGAGCTGGGAGTCGGACAGGTTCGCCATCGAGGCCGCGGCGACGTTGCCGCGCACCTGGGTGACGTTGCGGGCGCCGGGGATGACGGTGGTCACGCCGGGCTGGTCGATCACCCAGCGCAGCGCGAAGGCGGCGGTGGGCACGCTGTCACCGGCGATCTCGGCCACCTCCCGCGCGGCGGCGACGCCCACCTCGAACGGCACCCCGGCGAAGGTCTCGCCGACGTCGAAGGCCTCGCCGTTGCGGTTGAAGTTCCGGTGGTCGTCGGCGGCGAACGTCGTCGACTCGTCGTACTTGCCGGTGAGCAGGCCGCTGGCCAGCGGCACGCGGGCGAGGATGCCCACGCCGGCCTTCGCCGCGGCGGGGAGCAGCTCCTCCAGCGGCTTGCGCCGGAACACGTTGAGGATGACCTGGATCGTCTGCACACCCGGGTGCTCCAGCGCCGTCAGGCCTTCGGCCACGGTCTCCACCGAGACCCCGTAGGCGGCGATCGCCCCGTCCTCGACGAACGAGTCGAGGGCGTCGTAGACCCGCTGGTCGGAGTACACCGCGGTCGGCGGGCAGTGCAGCTGGACGAGGTCGAGGGTGTCGACGCCGAGGTTGCGGCGAGACCGGTCGATCCAGGCCCGCAGGTTCTCCGGCGTGTACTGCGCCGCCTCGAACGGGTGGGCGCGGCGCCCGGCCTTGGTGGCCACGAACGGCCGGTCGTCGCGGGTGACCAGCGCCCGGCGGATGCGCTCCTCGGAGCGCCCGTCGCCGTAGACGTCGGCGGTGTCGAGCAGGGTCACCCCCGCGTCGAGCGCCGCGTCGAGGACCTCGGCGGCCGCGTCGTCGTCGACGTCCCCCCAGTCACCGCCGAGCTGCCACGTCCCCAGCCCGATCACGCTGACGTCTGCCCCGGTCCGCCCCAGCGGCCGCTGTTCCATCGAAGAAGTCACCCCTCCACGCTTTCACGAAGCCGCTCGAACAGCTCACCGACCGGGACCGCGTGCTGCTCGCCGGAGCGCAGGTCCTTGAGCTGCCCCACGCCCTCGGCCAGGTCGCGGTCGCCGACGACGACGACGTGCGAGGCGCCCGAGCGGTCGGCCGCCTTCATCGCGCCCTTGAGGCCGCGGTCGCCGTACACGGTGTCGGCGGAGATGCCCGCAGACCGCAGCTGCCCGACCAGCCGGACGGCGAGCCGCTTGGCCTCGGCACCGAGCGGGACGACGAACGCCTGCACGCCCGCCGTCGCCCCGATGTCGAGGCCCTCCGCCTGGACGGCCAGCAGCGTTCGGTCGACGCCGACGGCGTAGCCGATGCCCGAGACGTCCGGACCGCCGAGCGCGGCCGACAGCCCGTCGTAGCGGCCACCGCCGCCGATCGCCGACTGGGCGCCGAGGCCGGAGTGCACGAACTCGAAGGTGGTCTTCGTGTAGTAGTCCAGGCCGCGGACCAGCCGGGGGGCCTCCGTCCAGGCGACCCCGAGGTCGGTGAGGTGCTGCCGGACGGCGTCGTAGTGCGCCCTGGTGGTGTCGGAGAGGTGGTCGACCATCAGCGGCGCCTCGTCGAGCTGGGCCTGCACCTCGGGCCGCTTGTCGTCGAGCACCCGCAGCGGGTTGATCGCCGCCCGCCGCCGGGTGTCGTCGTCCAGGTCGAGCTTCTCGAGGAACGCCACGAGCAGCTCGCGGTACTGCGGGCGGCAGGTGGCGTCGCCGAGCGAGGTGAGCAGCAGCTCGAAGTCGGTCAGCCCGAGGTCGCGGAAGCCCTGGACCCCGAGCGCCACCACCTCGGCGTCCAGCGCCGGGTCGTCGACGCCGAGCGCCTCCATGTCGACCTGGGTGAAGTGCCGGTACCGGCCGGCCTGGGGGCGCTCGTACCGGAAGGCGGACCCGACCGTCCACAGCTTCACCGGCAGGGCCCCGTCGTGCAGCCGGTGCTCGATGAAGGCACGCATCAGGCCCGCGGTGAGCTCGGGGCGGAGCGTGAGGGAGCGGCCACCGCGGTCGTCGAAGGTGTACATCTCCTTCGTCACCACGTCGGTGGACTCGCCCACGCCGCGGGAGAAGACGGCGGTCTCCTCGAACACCGGCGTCTCGACGTAGCCGTAGCCGGCCCGCCGCAGCGGTGCGGTCAGCGTGTCCCGGACGGCCAGGAACCGGGCGGAGTCCGGCGGCAGCGTGTCGAACGTGCCCTTGGGCGCGCGCAGGTCCATCAGAGCCCCCGGCCCTTCGGCGCGGACGCGGCCTCGGCCAGGTAGGGGTTGGTGGCCCGCTCCCGCCCCACCGTCGTCGCGGGACCGTGCCCCGGGAGCACCACCGTCTCGTCGTCCAGCGGCAGGACGACGTCGCGCAGCGAGGTGAGCATCGCGTCCCACGACCCGCCGGGCAGGTCCACCCGGCCGACGGAGCCGGCGAACAGCACGTCGCCGGTCAGCAGGCCGGGCGCCTCACCGAGGTCGAGGGAGAACATCACCGAGCCCTGCGTGTGGCCCGGCGCGTGCCGCACCGTGAGGTCGACGCCGGCCAGGGACAGCACCGCGCCGTCGTCGAGCGTGCGCACCTCGGAGGGGTCGGGCAGCCGGACGCCGGTGATCAGCGGGGCGAGCTGCGGGCCGTGCCACCGCGCCGGGTCGGACAGCATGCCGTTGTCGGCCGGGTGCAGGTAGGCGGGGATGTCGTAGCCCTCGCACACCGGCAGCACCGAGAACGTGTGGTCCAGGTGCCCGTGGGTGAGGACGACCGCGACCGGCTTGAGCCCGTCGTCGGCGAGCATCCGGGCCAGGGGCTCGACGGCGTCCATGCCCGGGTCGACGACCACGCACTCCTGCCCCGGCCCGGAGGCCACGGCATAGCAGTTGGTGCCGAACGCGCCGGCGGGGAAGGAGCGGATGAGCACCCGTGCAGGTTACGCGGCTGGGCATCACCCCCCGGGCGCCGCCAGGGAACCGGCAGCTCCGCCACCTAGACTCGCCGCCGAGCCGCGGGCGCAGCGTCCCCGCCGACCGCGCCCGCCCCGTTTCTCGTCCGCCCGAGGAGTACCGCACCGTGCCCACGAACAAGCAGCGGCGCCAGGCCGCCCAGCGACACCTGCAGCGCCAGCTGGAGCGCCGCGCCGAGCAGGCCAAGAAGCGGCGCCGGAACGTGGGCATCGTCGCCGGGGCGGTCGCCGCCGCCGTGGTCGTGCTGCTGGCCCTGCTGATCGGCGGCGTGTTCACCGGTGACGACACCGATCCCACCGCCGACCCCGGGCCCGCGGGCACGCCGACCAGCGCCGCCGCGCCGTCGACCAACGCCGACGGCACGGTCAGCTGCACCTACGCCCCGGACGAGTCCGGCAACCCCAACCTGGTCGACGTCGGCACCCCGCCCTCGCCCGAGGCCACCCCGGCGCAGGGCACCGTGCCGGTGCAGATGGTCACCGACCAGGGGACGCTGGGCCTCACCCTCGACCGCGCGCTGGCCCCCTGCGCCGCGGCCAGCTTCACGTACCTGACCGAGCAGGGCTTCTACGACGACACCCCGTGCCACCGGCTGGTCGTGCAGCCGAGCTTCGGCGTCCTGCAGTGCGGCGACCCGACCGGCACCGGCTCGGGCGGCCCGACCTACAAGTACGCCGAGGAGGTCACCGAGGGCACGACCTACCCGCGCGGCACCATCGCGATGGCCAAGACGAGCGCGCCGAACACCACCGGCAGCCAGTTCTTCCTGACCTTCGTCGACACCCAGCTGCCCCCGGAGTACACGGTCGTCGGCACCGTCGACGAGGCCGGGCTGGCCGTGCTCGACCAGGTCGCCGCCGGCGGCATCGAGGGCGGCCAGGCCGAGGGCGACGGCGCCCCGGCGATCCCGGTCACCATCCAGGACATGGCCGTCGTCGGCTGAGAACCCTCGACGCCGATGATCATCGGCGCGTGGCTGCCCGACACGCCGCACGGGGCAGCCATCCGCCGGTGATCATCGCCGGGAAGGCTGGCCCCTCCTCAGGCGGTGACGCGCTCCACGTCGAAGACGCCGTCCACGTTCCGCACGGTCTGCAGCACCGCGCCCAGGTGGGCGGGGTCGGCCAGCTCGAAGGTGAACCGGCTGATCGCCACCCGGTCGCGGCTGGTCTGCACCGAGGCGGACAGGATGTTGACCCGCTCGTCGGCCAGCGCCTTGGTGACGTCGGAGAGCAGCCGGTGCCGGTCCAGCGCCTCGACCTGGATCGCCACGAGGAACATCGACCCCGGCTGCGAGCCCCACTCGACCTCCACCAGCCGCTCGGGCTTGCGCTGCAGGTCGGCGGCGTTGGTGCAGTCGGTGCGGTGGACGCTCACTCCCCCGCCGCGGGTGACGAAGCCGAGGATGTCGTCGCCGGGTACCGGCGTGCAGCACTTAGCGAGCTTGGCCCAGACGTCGCTCATCCCGTGGACGACGACCCCCGGGTCCCCACCGGAACTGCGCCGCGGCACCGTCCGGCGGGTCGGGATGGCGGTCTCGGCGATGTCCTCGGCCGCCCCCTCGCTGCCGCCGAGCGCGGTGATGAGCTTCTCGACCACGGAGGCGGCGGAGATCTGGCTCTCCCCCACCGCGGCGTACAGGGCGGTGACGTCGGCGTAGCGCAGGTCCTTGGCGAGGGTGGACAGCGCCTCCCCGCCCAGCAGCCGCTGCAGCGGCAGCCCGGCCTTGCGCATGGCGCGGGTCAGGGCCTCCTTGCCGGCCTCGACCGCGTCCTCCCGCCGCTCCTTGGTGAACCACTGCCGGATCTTCGTGCGGGCCCGCGACGACCCGACGAACTGCAGCCAGTCCTGGGACGGACCGGCCGTGGGCGAGCGGGAGGTGAAGACCTCGACGACGTCGCCGTTGGACAGCGTGCTGTCCAGGGACACCAGCGATCCGTTGACCCGCGCGCCGATGGTCCGGTAGCCCACCTCGGTGTGCACGGCGAAGGCGAAGTCGACGGGGGTCGACCCGCCCGGCAGGCTGATGACGTCGCCCTTGGGCGTGAAGACGAAGACCTCCTGCGGGCCGAGGTCGTAGCGCAGCGTCTCGAGGAACTCGCCCGGCTCCTGGGCCTCGCGCTGCCAGTCCAGCAGCTGGCGCAGCCAGAGCATGTCGTCGGGTGAGCCGACCTTGGGCGGCGCACCGAACTCACCGGCGCGGGGCTTGCCGCCGGCCCGCGCGCTCTCCTTGTACTTCCAGTGCGCGGCGATGCCGTAGTCGGCCGTGCGGTGCATGTCGTGGGTGCGGATCTGCAGCTCGACCGGCTTGCCGTGCGGCCCGATCACGGTCGTGTGCAGCGACTGGTACATGTTGAACTTCGGCATCGCGACGAAGTCCTTGAACCGGCCCGGCAGCGGCTGCCAGTGCGCGTGCATGATGCCCAGGGCGGCGTAGCAGTCGCGCACCGAGTCGACCAGGATGCGGATGCCGACGAGGTCCCAGATGTCGGTGAAGTCCCGGCCGCGGACGATCATCTTCTGGTAGATCGAGTAGTAGTGCTTCGGCCGGCCGGTGACGACGGCCTCGATCTTCGCGGCCTTGAGCTGCTCCTGGACGGTAGTGGTGACCTCGGCGAGGTACGTGTCGCGCGAGGGTGCCCGCTCGGCGACCAGCCGCACGATCTCGTCGTAGCGCTTGGGGTACAGGGTGGCGAACGCGAGGTCCTCGAGCTCCCACTTGATGGTGTTCATGCCCAGCCGGTGGGCGAGCGGAGCCAGGATCTCCAGGGTCTCGCGCGCCTTCTTCTCCTGCTTCTCGGGCGGGAGGAAGCGCAGCGTGCGCATGTTGTGCAGCCGGTCGGCCAGCTTGATGACCAGCACCCGGGGGTCGCGGGCCATCGCCACGATCATCTTGCGGATCGTCTCGGCCTGGGCCGCATCCCCGAGCTTGACCTTGTCGATCTTGGTGACGCCGTCGACGAGGTGGGTGACCTCGGAGCCGAAGTCGGCCGTGATCGACTCGAGGGTGACGCCGGTGTCCTCCACCGTGTCGTGCAGCAGGGCGGCGACCAGGGTCGTGGTGTCCATCCCCAGGCCGGCGAGGATGGTCGCGACGGCGAGCGGGTGGGTGATGTACGGATCGCCGCTCTTGCGCTTCTGGCTGGCGTGCGCGGCCTCCGCGACGTCGTAGGCGCGCTGCAGCAGGGCCAGGTCGGCCTTGGGGTGGCTCTGCCGGTGCAGGGAGGCAAGTGGTTCCAGCACCGGGCGCACGACCGGGGTGCGCGGGCTGGCCACGATCCGGCGGGCCAGCCGGTCGCGGACCCGGCGGCGGGGCGCGTCGCCGTCCCCGGCCTCGGGGGCGACGTCGTCCGGACGCCGGACCGCGGGCCGGTCCGGCAGCGGGGCACGGGTCGGCGCAGCGGCCTCCGGCGGCCCGCCGGGCGCTGCGGCCTCCTCGACCGCGGCCTGGTCCGGCCGCGCGCGAGCCGCCTCTGCGGCTACGTCCGAGGCCACGGCGACTCCTGCCCTGTCGAGGAGGGATGACCCGCTCCATGCTAGCCGGAGCGCGCGCCTCCTCGCCCCGGACGACCCCGGACGAGGGGGGTGCCCCCTGCCGGTCAGGTGGCCCAGAGCGCGTGCACCGTGTGCGGCGCGAGGCGTTCGCGGCCACCCAGCGCGGTCAGCTCGACGACCACCGACACCGCGGCGACCACCCCGCCGAGCCGCTCGACCAGCTCCACCGTGGCGCCGAGCGTGCCACCGGTGGCCAGCACGTCGTCGACGACCAGCACCCGCGCGCCGGCCCGGATGGAGTCCGAGTGCAGCTCCAGGGTGGCCGTCCCGTACTCGAGCGCGTAGTCGGCGGCGACGCGTTCCCGCGGCAGCTTGCCGGCCTTGCGGACCGGGACGACGCCGACCCCGCGGTCGTAGGCGACCGCGGCCGCGAGCAGGAACCCGCGCGCCTCCACGCCGACGACGACGTCGAAGTCGCGCCCCGCCGACGTGGCCACGGCGGCCGCCCGCGGATCGGAGGCCGCCGCCGCCGCCAGCCCCGCCACCATCCGCCGGAAGGCCGGCCCGGAGGCGAACACCGGCGTCAGGTCGCGGAACAGGATGCCGGGCTCGGGGTGGTCCGGCACATCGACGGTCAGCGAGGCGATCAGCTCGTCGAGGGGCATCTCCCCCGCCCCGGGCCCGCCGGTCACGGGCGCGGCGCTCACCGGCGCCTCTTCCCGCCGCGCGGACCCTTGCCGTCGGGACGCTGCGGCCGGGCGCCGGGACGCGGGGGCACCGCCGGTGCGCCCACCTCGCGGCGCACGGACGCCGGGGACTCGACGACGACGTCGGCCTCGACCGAGTCGGGCAGCTCGGCGACCGCGACGCCGCCTCCGGCCGGCCGGGCCCGCCGGGCGCTGGCCACCGGCCCGCGTGGGGGGCCGGTGCGGGCCCCGCCCTGGCGGGCGGCCGAGGAACGGCGGGCCTGGACGCGACGGCGCAGGGCCTGCACCTCTGGCTCCCGCTCCTTGAGGTCGGCGACGACGGGCGTCGCCAGGACGATCGAGGAGTAGGTCCCCGCGGCGAGGCCGACGAACAGCACCAGCGCGAGGTCCTTGAGCGTGCCGACACCGAGCAGCCCGGCGCCGACGAACAGCAGGCCGGCCACCGGCAGCAGCGCGATCACCGAGGTGTTGATGGACCGCATGAGCGTCTGGTTCACGGCCAGGTTGGCCGCCTCGCTCCAGGTCATGCGGGCACTGCGCTCGAGGTCGCGCACGTTCTCGTCGACCTTGTCGAACACCACGACGGTGTCGTACAGCGAGAAGCCGAGGATGGTGAGGAAGCCGATCACCGTGGACGGCGTCACCTCGAAGCCGACGAGGGCGTAGACGCCGGCCGTCACGAGGATGTCGTGCACCAGGGCGGCCATGGCGCCGATGGCCATCTTCGGCTGGAAGCGCACCGCGAGGAAGAGCGTCACCGCGACCAGGAACACCACCAGCGCGACGATCGCCTGGTCGGTGACGTCCGCGCCCCACTCGGCGCTGACCGACTCGGGGCTGACCTGGTCGGGCTGCACCCCGGCGGCCTCGGCGACCGCCGCGACGACGGCGCGCTCGGTGTCGTTGTCGAGCGTCCCGGTGCGCAGGAGCACGGTGTCGCCGCCGACGATCTGCGCGGTGGACACCTCGGCCCCGGCCTCCTCCGCCGCGTCCCGCACCTGCTCGAGCTGCTGCTCGCCGCCCGGCAGCCGGAAGCTGCTGCCGCCGGCGAAGTCGATGCCGAAGTTGAAGCCGCGGACGACCATCGACAGCACGCAGAGCAGCAGGACGACCGCGGTGATGCGGTAGATCAGCCGGCTGTTGCCGACGACGTCCAGCCCCGCCTCGCCGTTGTAGAGCCGGTGGCCGAGGCCGGCGAACCGGCGGCCCTCCCGGCGCGCACCCCGGCCGCCCTCCGCGAGCCCGGCGTCCTGGAGGGACTGCTCGTCGGCCGACTCCGTGGCGTCGGCCAGCACGCGGTCGGCGTCCTGCTGCTCGTCGGCGTCGCTGCCCACGGTGGGATCGGCCTCCTCGGGCGCGCGGGTCTCGTCGTCCCGGGTCATGAACGGCTCCTGTCCAGGGCTGTGGCGCCGGAGGCGGCGGCCCCGGCCCCGACGAGGTCGCGGCCGGCGGGAACGCCGGCGGACGGCCGCCGGGTGTGCTCCACCCGACCCAGGCCGGAGAACCGGCTGCTGCCGAACGACTTGAACCGGGACAGCACCGTCATCAGCGGGTGGGTGAAGAGGAAGACGACGACCAGGTCCAGGACGGTCGACATGCCCAGGGTGAAGGCGAAGCCCTTCACGTCACCGATCGCCAGCCAGTAGAGGATCGCCGCGGCGAGGAAGCTCACCGCGTCCGCCGAGAGGATCGTGCGGCGGGCCCGGACCCAGGCCCGGGGCACCGCGGACCGGAAGCTGCGCCCCTCGCGGATCTCGTCCTTGAGCCGCTCGAAGTACACGACGAAGGAGTCCGCGGTGATCCCGAGCGCGACGATGAAGCCGGCGATGCCGGCGAGGCTGAGGGTGAACCCGATCTCCCGGCCGAGCAGCACCAGTGCGGCGTAGACCACGACGGCGGAGAGGACGAGGCTGGCGATCATCACCAGGCCGAGGAGCCGGTAGTACAGCACGGAGTAGAGGAAGACCAGGCCGATCCCGAGGGCACCCGCGATCAGGCCGGCCCGCAGCTGGTCGGCGCCGAGCTCGGTGGAGATCGACTGGGCGGTGGCCTGGGTGAAGCTCAGCGGCAGCGCGCCGTACTTGAGCTGGTTGGCCAGCTCGGTGGCCGACTCCTGGTCGAAGCTGCCGCGGATCTCGGTGCCACCGCCGGTGATGGCGTTGTTGATGCTCGGCGCGGAGATGACCTGACCGTCGAGGGTGATGGCCACGGAGTTGCCGACGTTGGCCGCCGTGTACTCCGCCCACGCCGCCGAGCCCTCGTTGTCGAAGTCGAGGTTGACCACCCACTCGCCGGTCCCGGAGACCGTGCCGGCCCCGGCGTCGGTGATGTTGGTCCCCTCGACCACCGCGGGGCCCAGGAGGAACTTGGCGGCCCCGTCCTCACCGCACGCGGCGATGTAGTCGCCGGGCCGGTCGACCGAGCCCGGCGACTCGGGCTCGCAGGTGAGCGTCGCGTACTCGGCCTGCGCCTGCTCCAGCGTCACGGGCGGGGCCGACTCGTCGGTCCCCGGGTCGGTCACGGCGTCACCGGGCGCAGCCTCGTCGGACGACTCGGCCTCGTCGGTCGGCTCGGTCGGCTCGGCCGGGTCCGTCGGCTCCGCCCCGTCGGTCGGTTCGGCGTCCTCCGTCGCGGGAGTGACCAGCTCGGGGCCCTGCAGGACGGGACGGAAGCGCAGCTGGGCGGTCTGGCCGAGCTCGCGCGCCTGGTCCCCGTCGTCCCCGGGCACCGAGATGACGATGTTGGCGTCGCCCTCGGTGACCACCTCGGCCTCGGCCACGCCGAGCCCGTTGACCCGCTGCTCGATGATCTGCCGGGCCAGCTCCAGGTCCTCCTGCGCGGGGGCCTGCCCGTCCGGGGTGCGGGCGGTGAGCGTCACCGTCGTGCCCCCGCGCAGGTCCAGCCCCAGCTGCGGGGTGCGCGTGCTGCCGGTGAGGTAGATGAGCGAGTACATGATCGCCACGATCAGCAGGAAGGCGGCGAAGTACCGGCCTGCCGGCAGCGAACGGTTGGCCACGGTGGTCCCCCGGCTCAGACGGTGCCGTCGGCCGGCCGTCCGCCGGTGGTGCCGGACGAACCGGAGTCCGTGCCGTCGCCGTCCACGGCGCCGAGCGGCCGGCGGATCTCCATGATCGCCGGGCGCGCCATGGTCACGACGACGCCGGGCGCGATCTCGAGGTCCACGGTCTTCTCCGCGAGGCCGGCGACGGTGCCGTGCATCCCGGCGGTGGTCATGACCGGCGTGCCCACGGTCAGCGAGTTCTGCATCTCCTGCTGCTGGGCCTGCATGCGCTTGCGCTGCCGGGCCGGGAGGACGAACAGGACGAGCGCCAGCAGGGCCAGCATGAGGATCGGAAAGTACTGCTCCACGACAGGTGTGCCTCTCTACCGCGCGTCGCACTCCGCGGTGGGTGCGGGCCCGGGACGGGTCCGCTCGAATGCCTCGGTCATCTATGCTGCACGGCCCACGGGCGACCGGACGGGACGCGCACGGCCGCGGCCGGACGAGTTGCGCGCCAGCGATGCGGAGTCTATGCGCCGAACAGCGGCTCTGACGACGGACCCGGGGTCGTCGGTGTGCCGGTCCCGCCGCCGAGGGCTCCACCGGCTCCGCTGATCAGCGCCCCGCCGCGGGGCAGCGGGTGGCCGAGGTGGTGCCAGGCGGCCTCCGTCGCCACCCGCCCGCGGGGGGTGCGGGCCAGGAGCCCGGCGCGGACCAGGAACGGCTCGCAGACCTCCTCCACGGTGTTGGGCTCCTCCCCCACCGCGACGGCGAGGGTGGCGACGCCGACCGGCCCGCCGCCGAAGCGGACGACGAGCGCCTCCAGCACCGCCCGGTCCAGCCGGTCCAGGCCGAGCACGTCGACGTCGTAGAGCGCCAGCGCCGCCTGGGCGACCTCGCGGGTGACCCGGCCGTCGCCCTCGACCTCGGCGTAGTCCCGCACCCGCCGCAGCAGCCGGTTGGCGATGCGGGGCGTGCCCCGGGACCGGCCGGCGATCTCCGCCGACCCCTCCTCGGTGAGCTCCACGCCCAGGAGGTCGGCGCTGCGCCGCAGGACCTGCTGGAGCTCGCCCACCTCGTAGAACTCCATCTGGCCGACGAAGCCGAACCGGTCGCGGAGCGGGCCGGTCAGCAGGCCGGCCCGCGTGGTGGCGCCGACCAGCGTGAACGGGCTGATCTCCAGCGGGATAGCGGTCGCCCCGGGCCCCTTGCCGACGACGACGTCGACCCGGAAGTCCTCCATCGCCATGTACAGCAGTTCCTCGGCCGGCCGGGCGATGCGGTGGATCTCGTCGATGAACAGGACGTCGCCGGGTGCCAGGTTGGACAGCATCGCCGCCAGGTCCCCGGAGCGCTCGATCGCCGGGCCGCTGGTGATCTTCACCGAGGTGCCGAGCTCGGAGCCGATGATGAGCGCGAGGCTGGTCTTGCCCAGCCCCGGGGGCCCGGAGAGCAGCACGTGGTCCGGCGGCCGGCCGCGGCGCTTGGCGCCCTCGAGGACCAGGGCCAGCTGGCGGGCGACCTTGGGCTGGCCGATGAAGTCGTGCAGGGAGTGCGGCCGCAGCGCGGACTCGACCACCCGCTCCTCGTCGCCGGCCAGCGGCGAGACCCCGGCGTCCTGGCCCGGTCCCTCGTCGATCTCCCCGGCCAGCGGCCGGTCGAAGGAGGACATCAGGACCTGCCGAGCAGCTGGAGCGCCTGCCGCAGGAGGACCGCGACCTCGACCGAGCCGGTCGCGGCGATCTGCTCGTCGGCGACCGGGGCGAGCTGGCCCAGGGCCGTGTCCGCCTCCTTGGCCGACCAGCCGAGCCCGACCAGCGCGGACGTCAGCTGGTCCCGCCACGGCGCGACGGGTGTCACCGACGGGAGGCCGGCGGGCGCGTCGAGCGAGATGTCGGAGGTCGTGGAGCCGAGCCGGTCGCGCAGCTCGAGGATCAGCCGCTCGGCGCCCTTCCGGCCGATCCCGGGCACCTGCATGAGCGCCTTGACGTCGGCCATGGACACCGCGCGACGCACCTCGCGCGGTGGATGGATGGCCAGCACGGCCTGGGCGAGCCGGGGCCCGACGCCGTTGGCGGTCTGCAGCAGCTCGAACAGCTGCCGTTCGTCGTCGTCGGCGAAGCCGTAGAGGGTGAGCGAGTCCTCGCGGACGACGAGGCTCGTGGACAGCCGCGCGTCCGCCCCCACCTGCAGGCGGGCGATGGTGCCGGGCGTGCACTGGACGGCGAGACCGATGCCGCCGACCTCCACGACCGCGCCGTCCGGGGAGACCGCGGCCACCCGTCCGGAGACCGAGGCGATCACTTGCTGATCCCCGTCCAGCGGGGCAGCGTCCGCTGCACGACGGGTGCGCCGATGCCACCGGCGAGCGCCGCGACCCGCAGCCGTTGCTGCGCCGGGCCGCGCCAGGCGTGGCAGACGGCGAGCGCGAGCGCGTCGGCGGCGTCGGCGGGCCGCGGTGCCTCGGCGAGCCCGAGCACCCGGGTGACCATGAGGGTGACCTGCTCCTTGTCCGCGCGGCCGTTGCCGGAGATGGCGGCCTTGACCTCGCTCGGGGTGTGCCACGCGACCGGCCGGTCGGCCTGCGCGGCGGCCAGTGCGGCCACCCCGGCCGCCTGCGCCGTCCCCGTGGCGGTGCCCTTGTTGTTCTGGGTGAACACGCGCTCGATCGCCACCACGTCGGGCCGGTGCTCCCGCAGCAGGGCCGTGACCGCGGTGTGCAGCTCCAGCAGCCGCAGTTCGAGGTCGAGCTCGGCCATGGTGCGGAGCACGCCGACCCCCACTGCCGTCGGGCGCGCGCCGGGACGGCCGTCGACGACCCCCCACCCGCACCGGGTGAGGCCCGGATCGATGCCGAGCACCCGCATGACTGGACCTCCCCGCCGACCGAACGCCTGTTCGACCCACGCTAATCGCCGGGCGCCCGGAAAGCGCCCCGCAACACGCGGGGAGCTCAGCCGACCCCGATCGCGATCACCGGCCCGGCGGCCGGATCGAGCCACCGCAGCAGGCTGACGAGGCTACCGGCGTCGATGGCGACGCAGCCGGCCGTCGCCGCCCCGTTGCTGACGTGCAGGAAGAAGGCCGAGCCCGCGCCGGGCGTCCCGCCGCGGTTGTAGTCGATGACGGCGGCGTACTGGTACGCCGGCTCCTCGGCCAGGTTCTCACTGGCCGCCTCGGCGAAGTCGCAGGTGCCGCGGGCGCACTCGGCGTACTGGTTGTAGCGGGGGCTGTGCACGTCCGACACCCACCAGTCGTCGCCGTCGACGACGCGGTACGGGAGCCCGCTGCCGGGGTTCCCCGCCCGCCCGAAGGCCTCGGTGAGGGAGAAGGTGCCCGCCGGCGTCCGGGTGCTGGTCTCGCTGGCCCGGCCGACCCCCGCCGAACCGACGCGGGCGGCGATCGGGCCGAGCACCGCCACCCACCCCCCGGGACCGCGCTCCCAGGCGGTGACCGTGGCGGTGGTGGAACCGCTGGTGGGCGCGACCACGGTGACGACCTGCCGCGACGGACCGGGGTCGACACCCAGCGGCAGCCCGGACGGGGCCGGTGCGGCCACCGAGTCGGTGGCCGAGCCCCGGTTCCCCGGGGCGGCGGCGCGGGTCGCCGCCGCGGCTGCCGCCCTGGTCTGCTCGGCGGCCGCCTCGGCGGCGGCCGCGGCCTCGGCCGCCGCGGCTGCGGCGCGGGCCGCGCGCGCGGTGGCCGTGTCGTAGCCGAGCGGGACGGCGACCCGGAGGAGCGACGGGTCGGCCGCCACCGGCGCGGCCAGGGCCGGCGGCAGCGGATCGGCCGCCGCGTCAGCAACGAGGGCGACGGCGGCGGAGCGGTCGGCCGGCGCGGACCAGCCGCCGATCACCAGCAGCGGTACGGCCGCCAGCACCAGCCCCCGAAGGGCACGCCCGCCCCGCGACCGTTTCCTCGCCGCCATACCCGCACGCCCCCGCGTTCGCCTGCGCAGGGCTCGCACGCCTGCGCCGGGAAGCTACCAGGGGTTTCCGGCCCGCCCGGGGCGCGCGCGGACCGCCGGGGCGGGTGGGACGAGCGGGGTGGACGGGGCGCCGACGGGGGCCTCAGCCGACCTTCTCGAGCACCTCGTCGGACACGTCGTAGTTCGCGTACACGTTCTGCACGTCGTCGAGGTCCTCGAGCGCGTCGATCAGCCGGAAGACCTTGCCCGCGCCGTCCTCGTCGAGCTCGACCGTCACGCTCGGCACGAAGCCGGCCTCGGCCGAGTCGTAGTCGATGCCGGCGTCCTGCAGCGCGGTGCGGACGGCGACCAGGTCGCCGGGCTCGCTGACCACCTCGAAGGTGTCCCCGAGGTCGCGCACCTCCTCGGCACCGGCGTCCAGGACCGCCATGAGCACGCTGTCCTCGTCGGCGCCGTCGGCCTTCGGCACCACCACGACGCCCTTGCGGGAGAACAGGTAGGAGACCGAGCCCGGATCGGCCATCGAGCCGCCGTTGCGGGTCATGGCGGTGCGGACCTCCATGGCCGAGCGGTTCTTGTTGTCCGTCAGGCACTCGATGAGGACGGCGACGCCGCCGGCGGCGTAGCCCTCGTAGGTGATGCCCTGGTAGTCGACCCCGCCGGCCTCGAGCCCGGCGCCGCGCTTGACGGCGCGGTCGATGTTGTCGTTGGGCACCGAGCTCTTCTTCGCCTTCTGGACGGCGTCGAACAGCGTCGGGTTGCCGGAGAGGTCACCACCGCCGGTGCGGGCGGCGACCTCGATGTTCTTGATCAGCTTGGCGAAGAGCTTGCCGCGCTTGGCGTCGATCCCCGCCTTCTTGTGCTTGGTCGTCGCCCACTTGGAATGGCCGCTCATGAGTCGAAATCCTCCTCGGTCCCGGCGACGAGGCCGGCCTGCTGGGCCGGGGCAGCGCGGACGATGTCGACGAACAGCGCGTGCACCCGGCGGTCCCCGGTGAGTTCGGGGTGGAAGCTCGTGGCCACCAGGTTCCCCTGGCGGACGGCGACGATCCTACCGTCGGCGTCTCCCCCGACGACCCGCCCGAGCACCTGGACCCCGTCGCCCGCCTCCTCGACCCACGGGGCGCGGATGAAGACGGCGTGCAGCGGGCCGCCGGCCAGCCCGAGGTCGACCTCGGACTCGAAGGAGTCGACCTGCCGGCCGAACGCGTTGCGGCGGACGGTGACGTCGAGCCCGCCGATCGTCTCCTGGTCGGGAGGCGCGTCGAGGATGCGGTCGGCCAGCAGGATCATCCCGGCGCAGGACCCGTAGGCCGGCAGCCCGCCCCGCACCGCGGCCCGGAGCGGCTCGAGCAGGCCCGACCGGTCGGCCAGCTTGGCGATCGTCGTCGACTCCCCGCCGGGCAGCACCACGCCGGAGACGGCGGCCAGTTCCGCGGGACGGCGGATCGCCACCGGCTCCGCGCCCAGGGCGGCCAGTGCCGTGAGGTGCTCGCGCACGTCCCCCTGCAGCGCGAGGACCCCGATGACCGGACGGTCGACGGCGCTCATGCCGCCGGGGCCCGCGGAGCCAGGCCGGCCGCCCGGCTCGACGTCCAGGACAGCAGCCACTCCAGTGGCCCGCGGCCCACCACCCGCCGCCACGCGAGGGCGGCGACCAGCGCGGACGCGGCGAACCACAGCCAGGCGACCGGCCCCTCCGCCGCACCGGGCTCGACCTCCAGGAGGAGCGCGATGGCCAGGATGTGGACGGTGTACACGGTGAGCGCCAGCGCCCCCACGGCGGCGACCGGCGCGGTCGCCCGCGGCAGCCGCTCGGCCAGCACCAGGCAGGCCACCAGCACCAGGACGGCGAACCCGGCCGAGCCGACGGCCTCGAAGGTCGTCCCGCTGTGCGGTTCGGCGCCGGTCAGCCAGCGGACGTCGAGCACGCCCGGGACGGCGAAGCCGGTCTCCGGCCCCGCCGACGGCACGCCGTCGGCGAGCAGCCGCGTGCTCAGCCAGCCGCCGCCGTAGCCGACGACCGCGGCCGCCGCGCCGGAGGCCGCCAGCGTCCGGCGCACCGCGCCGGAGGCCAGGTCGAGCCGCCCCACGGCCAGGCCGACCAGGACGAAGGCGATCCACAGCAGCGCCGGGTAGTAGCCGGTGACCAGCAGCGACGGGACGAGCGCGCCCTCCACGCCGGCCACGGTGAGCGCTTGGCCGAGGACCACCAGCAGCGGCGGGACGGCCACCGCGACGACGGCCGCGGTGGCGAGCAGCCGGCGCACCGGCCAGCGCAGGAACGGCAGCACCAGGAGGAAGAGCACCCCGTAGACGCCGAGGATCACCGCGACGAACGTGTCCAGCTGCTGCAGGGCCCAGCCGATCGCGAACACCCACAGGGCGCGGACGAAGATCCGCAGCCGGACCCGGGAGAGGTCCAGGCCGTCGGGCGGTCGGGTGCGCCCGGAGAGGATCGCCACCGAGAGCCCGGCGAGGGTGGCGAAGAGGATCGACGAGCGCCCGTCGACGAGCCCGGACCAGGTCCCCGGATCGGGGTGCAGCTCGCCGCCGACCCGCATGTGGGCGGCGAACATGCCGAGGACGGCGAGCCCGCGTGCGACGTCCAATCCACCGATGCGTCCGGCGGACGCGAGGCCGGTCACCAGCCGCGGGTGGCGTACCGCTCGCTCTCCGGCAGCGTCGCGACGTTGATCCCCACCATCGGCTCGCCCAGGCCGCGGGAGACCTTGGCGATGACGTCGGGGTCGTCGTGGAAGGTCGTCGCCTGGACGATCGCGGCGGCGCGCTGGGCCGGATCCCCGGACTTGAAGATCCCCGAGCCGACGAACACGCCCTCGGCACCCAGCTGCATCATCATCGCGGCGTCGGCCGGGGTGGCGATGCCGCCGGCGGTGAACAGCACGACCGGCAGCTTGCCCAGCCGGGCCACCTCGGCGACCAGGTCGTACGGCGCCCGCAGCTCCTTGGCGGCCACGAACAGCTCGGTCTCGTCCAGCGTGCCCAGCGCCCGGATGCCCGCACGGATGGAGCGCATGTGGCGGGTGGCCTCGACGACGTTGCCGGTGCCCGCCTCGCCCTTCGAGCGGATCATCGCGGCGCCCTCGGAGATCCGCCGCAGCGCCTCGCCGAGGTCGGTGGCTCCGCACACGAACGGCACGGTGAACTCGCTCTTGGCGATGTGGTGCGCCTCGTCGGCCGGGGTGAGCACCTCGGACTCGTCGATGTAGTCGACGCCCAGCGCCTGCAGCACCTGGGCCTCGACGAAGTGCCCGATCCGGGCCTTGGCCATCACCGGGATGGAGACGGCCGCGATGATCCCGTCGATCATGTCCGGGTCGCTCATCCGGGAGACGCCGCCCTCGGCGCGGATGTCGGCGGGCACCCGCTCCAGCGCCATGACGGCGACCGCGCCGGCGTCCTCGGCGATCGTCGCCTGCTCGGGGGTGACGACGTCCATGATGACGCCGCCCTTGAGCTGCTCGGCCATGCCGCGCTTGACGCGGTCGGTGCCGGTGGAGGGATTCTGCGCTGACACGGGGGCTGCCTCTGGTCGACGGACGGTCGTGGAGCCCCCGATCCTACGGCGGGTCAGCTCCCGCCCCGTCCGGCACCGGCCACCTGGTGGAGCCGGTCGTCGATGTCGAAGTAGCGGGGCAGCGGCCGGCGGCCGTGCAGGCCGAGCAGCCGCGGCATCCGCTGCCCCCGCAGCGCACACGTGTCGCGGACCGCGTCGTTGTAGAAGCGGCGGGCCAGACCCACGCGGGTGGCGGTGCCGGCGAGGTCGGCCTGCAGCGCGGCGGGCACGCCCGGCAGGTCCGCCGGCAGCTCGCGCAGCTCCCGGCCCAGGGCGTTCTCCGACAGCTCCCGGTCGCCGTCGACCGGGTCCCGCGCGTCCGCCGCGAAGGCGGCGAGGTAGGGGGCCCGGTCCTGCCCCACGGCGGCGGGGTGGTCGCGGGCCAGCTGCTCGGCCAGCCCCGCCCGCCGCCGCAGCTGCGTGTCCAGCGCGGCCCACGCCCGCTCCACCCGGGCCTCGAGCCGGGTCAGCCGCCGCAGCGTCCAGCCCACCCACGCGAGCAGGAGGACGGCCAGGACGCCGCCGACCAGCAACCAGGCATCGGGCGTCACGGGGCGTCAGGCTAGCGGGGCGCCCATCGCCGTGGGGACGAGCGCAGCTGGCGGCGGGCCGGGGGCACGCCCGGGAAGTGGTCCTCGTCGGTCGCGGTCACCGCACCGCCGTCCGGGAGCACCACGGTCTCGTAGACGGCCAGGATGCGGCGGGCGAGGACCTGCCAGTCGTAGACCGCGGCCGCGACCGGGCCGCGGGCGGCGAGCTCGGCGAGGCGCCGGGGGTCGGCGAGCAGGTCGCAGAGGGCGCGACCGAGGCCGGCGGCGTCACCTCGCCGGACCAGCACACCGGCGTTCCCGTCCTCCAGCACCCGGGCGAAGGCGTCCAGGTCGCTGGCCACGATCGGCGCCCCGGCGGCCAGCGCCTCGATCAGGATGACCCCGAAGGACTCGCCCAGCAGGTTCGGCGCGCAGTAGACGTCCACCGACCGCAGGAACGCGCCCTTCTCCTTCTCGGAGATCGTCCCGAGGAGGGCGACGTGCGGGCGCAGGTCCGGACCGATCAGCCGGTCCAGTTCGGCGGCGTCCCCCCGGCCGGCGACCAGCAGCCGGGCACCGGGGTGCTGCCGGACGACGGTCCGCATCGCCTCCAGCAGCACCGGCAGCCCCTTGCGCGGCTCGTCGAACCTGCCGAGGAAGCCGATGGTCGGCCCGTCGACGCCGCGGGTGATACCGGGCAGGCCCGGTCCGTGGGTGAACGCGTCGACGTGCACGCCGTTCGGGATGATCACCGCGTCGCCGCCGAGGTGCTCCACCTGCAGCCGACGGGCGAAGTCGGAGACCGCGATCCGCCCGCTGACCCGTTCCAGCCAGGGGCGCACCATCGGGGCGAGCGCCGCCAGCCACTTGGACCGGGTGGTCGCCGCGTGGAAGGTGGCCACGACCGGCCCCGTGGCGATCATGCAGACCAGCAGCGACACCGAGGGCGACGCCGGTTCGTGCACGTGGACGACGTCGAAACGCCCGTCGCGCAGCCAGCGGCGCACGCGGGCGGCAGACACGGGGCCGAACTGCAGGCTGGCCATCGAGCCGTTGTACGGCACCGGCACCGTCCGGCCGGCGAAGGTCGCGTACGGCGGGAGCGACTCCTCGTGCTCGGCCGGGGTGAGGACCTCGACGTGGTGGCCCAGCGCCTGCAGCGTCTCGGCCAGGTCGCGGACGTGGTACTGCACCCCGCCGGGGACGTCCCACTGGTAGGGGCAGACCAGGCCGATGCGCATCAGCGGCCGTCCGGGGTCGGAGGAGCGCCGGCACCCGGCCGGGCGGGCGGGTCCGGGGGGACGTCGGCCCAGATGCGGCCCAGCATGTGCCAGTCCTCGGGCTGCCCGGCGATCGCGGCGGCGAAGGCATCGGCGACGGCCTGCATGGCGGTGGTGACCCGGTCCCGGAGCCGGCCGTCGCCCGCCACCGGCACCTCGGGCGCGAACACCAGCCGCCAGCCGCGCCCGGTGAACTGGCAGACCACCGGGACCAGCGCGGCGCCGGTCCGGTCGGCCAGCAGCGCCGCGCCGCCGGGCAGGGTCGCGGTGCGGCCGAAGAACTCCACCGGCACTCCCCCGCTGCCGAGGTTGCGGTCCACCAGCAGGCAGGTGGCCCCTCCATCGGCCAGCCAGTCGCGGAGCACCTCCGTGCTCGGCCGGGGCCCGCCGGTCAGCGGGACGACCCGGAAGCCCAGCGACTCCCGGAAGGCGACGAAGCGCTCGTACAGCGACTCGGGCCGCAGCCGCTCGGCGACGGTCATGAAGGGCCCGTCGAGCCAGTCGATGAACCACACCCCGGCCGCGTCCCAGTTGCCGCTGTGCGGCAGCGCCATGATCACCGGCCGCCCGCCCGCGCGGGCCTTCTCCAGGTGCTCGACCCCGACGACCTCGGTGTCGGCGACGATGCGCTCGCTGCTGATCGCCGGCAGGCGGAACGCCTCCTGCCAGTAGCGGGCGTAGGAGCGCAGGGCACGGGCGGTGAGCTCGCCCAGCTCCGCCTCGCTCAGCCGGCCCCCGGTGACGACGCGGAGGTTGGCCCGCAGCTGCCGGGTGCCCCTGCCGTCGCGTCCGGCCGCCCAGCGACCGGCCCGGTCGAACGCTCCCCGGGCGACCGGCTCGGGGAGCAGCCGGACGGCGTGCCAGCCGGCGGCGAACCCGAGGTCGGTGAGCCGGGCGACGACCGCGGTGCGGGCCTGGCTCACGGCGCCGGTGGGGGGACGGGCAGCGACCGGCCCGCGGCGGCCCGGTGGACGGCGGCGACCCGCTGGCCGACGGTGATCGCACTGCCGGCCAGGAGCAGCCAGAGCGCCACGTGCGCCGCGTAGGGGATGCCCAGCCCGGTGAAGCCGGCACCGACCAGGACGAGGATCAGCCGCTCGGTGCGCTCGACGACGCCGACGTCGCACGCGAGGCCGACGCCCTCGGCGCGGGCCTTGATGTAGGAGGTGAGCACCCCGAGCACCAGGCAGAGGAGGGCGAGCAGGACGAGCAGGCGGTTGTCGCCGTCCCCGGAGTACCACCAGACCAGCGCGCCGAAGATCGCCGCGTCGGCGGCGCGGTCACCGGTGGAGTCGAGGACGGCGCCCCAGACCGATCCCCCGCCGCGGGCGCGGGCCAGCGCGCCGTCGAGCATGTCGAGCAGCACGAAGACGGTGACGGCGAACGAGCCCCAGAACAGCCAGCCGTTCCCGATCAGGAACACCGCGGACACGACCGCGCCGACGGTGCCGGTGATCGTCACCATGTCCGGGGTGACCCCGGCCCGGGCCAGCCGTGCGACGACCGGCCCCCAGAAGCGCGCGACGGCCGGGCGCGCGTTGCTGCCGAGCACTCAGGCCTCCCCGACCGGGACGGCCTGGTCGGCCCAGGCCTCGGCGAGCAGCGCCCGTGTCTCCCGCAGCACCTGCGGGAGCACACGGGTCAGGCCGATGACCGGCATGAAGTTGGTGTCCCCGCCCCAGCGGGGTACGGCGTGCTGGTGCAGGTGGTCGGCGATGCCCGCGCCGGCGACCGACCCCTGGTTCATGCCGATGTTGAAGCCGTGCGCCCCGCTGACGGCCCGCACCGTGCGCATCGCGGTCTGGGTGAAGGTACCCAGCTCGGCGACCTCCGCGGGCGTCAGGTCGGTGTAGTCCGGCACGTGCCGGTACGGGACCAGCATCAGGTGCCCGGCGTTGTAGGGGTAGAGGTTGAGGACGGCGAACACCGTCGCCCCCCGGGCCACGACCAGCCCCTGCTCGTCGTCCATCGTCGGGATCACGCAGAACGGGCAGTCGTGGGCACCGGTGGGCTTGCCCTCGCCCCGGATGTAGGCCATCCGGTAGGGCGTCCAGAGGTGCTCGAAGGCCGTCCCCGGGCCGTCGTCGCTCATCCCCATGAGTCCGCCGACGGGTCGAGGTTGGACCGGGCGGCGATCCACGCGGCGACCTGCTCGACGGCGTCGTCGACCGGGATGCCGTTGCGCTGGCTGCCGTCGCGGTAGCGGAAGGAGACGGCGCCGGCCTCGGCGTCGGTGGCCCCGGCGATCAGCACGAACGGGATCTTCTGCTTGCTCGCGGTCCGGATCTTCTTCTGCATCCGGTCGTCGGAGTCGTCGATCTCCACCCGCAGGCCGCGCTGCTGCAGCTTGAGCGCGACGTCGGCCAGGTAGGGCACCTGCTCGTCGGTGACCGGGATGCCGACGACCTGGACGGGCGCCAGCCAGGCCGGGAAGGCGCCCGCGTAGTGCTCGGTGAGCACCCCGAAGAACCGCTCGATGGAGCCGAACTTCGCCGAGTGGATCATCACCGGCTGCTGCCGGCCGCCGTCGGCCGCGGTGTACTCGAGGCCGAACCGGGCGGGCTGGTTGAAGTCGTACTGGATCGTCGACATCTGCCAGGTGCGGCCGATGGCGTCGCGCGCCTGCACCGAGATCTTCGGGCCGTAGTAGGCCGCCCCGCCCGGGTCCGGCACCAACTCCAGGCCGGTCTCCTTCGCCGCCTCCTCGAGGACGGCGGTGGCGACCGCCCACTCCTCGTCGGACCCGATGAACTTGTCGGACCCGTCGCGGGTGGACAGCTCCAGGTAGTAGTCGTCGAGCCCGAAGTCGCTCAGCAGGCCGAGCACGAAGGCCAGCAGGTGCCGGATCTCCCCCGGCGCCTGCTCCGGCGTGACGTAGCTGTGCGAGTCGTCCTGGGCGAAGCCGCGCACCCGGGTCAGGCCGTGGACGACGCCGGACTGCTCGTAGCGGTAGACCGAGCCGAACTCGAACAGCCGCAGCGGGAGCTCGCGGTAGGACCGCCCGCGCGACCGGAAGATCAGGTTGTGCATCGGGCAGTTCATGGCCTTGAGGTAGTACGTGGAGTTGTCCAGCTCCATGCCCGGGAACATGGTCTCCTCGTAGTACGGGAGGTGCCCGGAGGTCTCGAACAGCCCGCTCTTGCTGATGTGCGGGGTGCCGACGTAGTCGAAGCCCTCCTCGAGGTGCCGGCGACGGACGTAGTCCTCCATCTCCCGCTTGATCACCCCGCCCTTGGGGTGGAAGACGGGCAGCCCGGAGCCGATCTCGTCGGGGAAGCTGAACAGGTCCAGCTCGACCCCGAGCCGGCGGTGGTCGCGGCGCTCGGCCTCGGCCAGGTGCTCCAGGTAGGCCTTGTGCGCGTCCCGGCTCTCCCAGGCGGTGCCGTAGACGCGCTGCAGCTGCGGGTTCTTCTCGCTGCCCCGCCAGTAGGCGGCGGCGCTGCGGGTGAGGCTGAACGCGGGGATGGTGCTCGTGCGCGGCACGTGCGGGCCGCGGCACAGGTCGGTCCAGAGCCGCTCGCCGGTGCGGGGGTCGAGGTTGTCGTACATGATCAGCTGCGCGCCGCCGACCTCCACGTCGGCGCCCTCGGCGACGTCTCCCGCACCGCCCTTGAGCCCGATCAGCTCCAGCTTGTAGGGCTCGTGCGCGAGCTCGGCCTGCGCGTCGGCGTCGCTGATCTCCCGGCGGGAGAAGTTCTGCCCGGCCCGGACGATCTCGGTCATCTTCTTCTCGAGGGCGGTGAGGTCCTCGGGGGTGAACGGCCGCTCGGGGTCGAAGTCGTAGTAGAAGCCGTTCTCCACCGGCGGGCCGATGCCGAGCTTCGTGCCGGGGAACAGCTCCTGGACGGCCTGCGCCAGCACGTGCGCGGTCGAGTGGCGGATGACCGCGCGGCCGTCGGCGCTGGCGGCCGGGACGGGCTCGACCTCGGCGTCGGCGTCCGGGGCCCAGGCCAGGTCCTTGAGCTCGCCGTCGGCGACGTCGCGGACGACCACGGCGCCGTCGGGCCCCTTGAGCGGGATCCCGGCGTCCTTGAGCGCCTGCATCGCCGTCGTCCCGGCCGGCACCCGGATCGGGGGTACGGCGGTCGGCGAGGGCGGGGTGGACACGGAGAACTCCTGGAGGGGTCGGCGGACGGACCCCCCGAGCCTAGTGCGGGACCACCTCCAGGCCCGCCGCGACGCCGCCCCGGCGGTCGAGCACGTCGGCGACGCGGGCATAGGTCTCCGGGTCGGCCGGCCGCACCGTCACCGAGTCCCCGCCGACGTCGATGGCCAGCGGCACCGCCTGCGCCGTCGTCACCGTGAACCGGCCGTCGTCCCCGCGGGTGAAGGTGAACCGGGCCAGCACCGAGTCCTCGGTCGGGTAACCCCGGGTGGCGTGCTCGGCGACGTGGTTGCCGAGCCCGTAGGCCACCCACTCCCCCGCGATCTCCTCGAACGGCTGGACGACGTGCGCGTGGTGGCCGAGCACGAGGTCGACGTCCGGCGAGGCGAGCAGCGCCTCGACGGCGGCCACCTGCGCCTCGGTGGGGTCGTGCCGGTACTCCAGGCAGCAGTGCAGGGCGGCGACGACCACCTCGGCACCGGCTGCCCGCGCGCGGGCGGCGGCCGCCAGCATCCCGTCGACGTCCGGCGCCGGGGCGAGATCGACCGACCACTCCCTCCCGGCCGGCAGGGGCACCCCGTTGAGGGAGAAGGTGCCGGCGACGAGCCCGACGGGGACGCCCCCCGCATCGACCACCGTCGGCTCGAGGGCCTCCGCCTCGGTGCGCGCGGTGCCGGCGTGGGCCAGCCCGGCGGCGTCGAGGGTGTCCAGCGTGCGGACCAGCCCCTCGGTCCCGGCGTCCAGCGAGTGGTTGGACGCGGTGGAGCACGCGTCGTACCCGGCGCCGGCCAGCGCCTCGACGATCGCCGGCTGCACGGCGAAGCTCGGGTACCCCCGGTAGGGGCCGCCGGCCGGGGCGACGGGCGTCTCGAGGTGGCAGATCGCCAGATCGGCGGCCTCAACCAGCGGGGCGACCGGCGCCAGCACGGCCGAGAAGTCGTAGGAGCCGTCCGGCTGCTGCGCCCCGGTCGTCAGCGCGCGGTCCTGGTGGATCAGCACGTCGCCGGTGGCCACGAGGGTGAAGCTCTCCGGCGGCGCCGGCGGAGCGGGCGCCGTGGACGGGGCCGAGGTCGACGGCGGCGACGACGCGGGGGCACCGACCGGGTCGGTGGAGCACGCGACGAGCAGGACCAGGGGGACCAGCGAGGCCAGGCTGCGTCGCATGCCGGGAGGTTAGATCAGCGCGACCCGGTCCCCGGTGCGCACCGCGCCGGGGGTGACGACGTCGGCGTAGACGCCCAGGCAGTGCCGGGGGGTGCGGGAGATGCGGAGGACGGCGTCGCCCACCCGGAGATCCCGGCCGACCCACGTGCGCTCGTCGCCGTCGAGGTCCAGCAGGAGGTTCGCGCGGGGATCCTCGGCCGAGCAGCCCTCCGGGATCTCACCGGCCGCGGCGCGCGCGATGGCCGCCCGGGAGACGAGGTGGACGGGTGCGGTCCCCGGCTGCGGGGGGAGCGGCTCCAGGCGCACCGGCCGGCCGAGTGCGGCACTCAGCGTCGCGGCGTCGGCATCGGCGGGCGCGAGCGTGGCCAGGACGGGGGCGTCCTTGGCGCGCACCGGCCGGTCCCCGGCGACGACGGTCCACGCCCGGTCCCCGGAGAGCCCGTCGGGGCCGATGTCGGCGGCGGCCACCTGGGTGCCGGCCAGCGACTTCACCGGGTAGAGCCAGATCTCCCCGACCCGGCCCACAGGCTCCCCCGACGTCATGCCCGGACCGTACCGGGGTGGCCCCGGCCGGCTGCCGTCCCACGGGATCCGGCGCTGCCCGCGACGCCGGGTGACGGCTCGCGAGACGGCCTCGGCCGGCCGGCGGATCGCGCGTATCCGCCGTCCCCACGCCCGCCTCCTCCTCGCGAATCTGCACCGTCGACGTGGCCGGCGACCGCCGTCCACCTGGCAGAGAGGTTGGAGAGCATGCGCAGCACCACAGGCACCCGGGGGGTGCGCCGCCTGGTCCTCGGGGGCGCCTCGCTGGCGCTGGCGGCCACGATGGTGGCCTGCGGATCGGACGACCCGGACACCGAGACCCGGGCGGCCGGGGCCGACGCGTCCGGGACCGAGGCGTCCGGGACCGAGGCGGACCCGGCGGAGTTCTGCAGCGCCGCGGTGGCGGTCGAGGCCGCCTTCGGCATGGGCCCCGACGTGGAGTTCGAGACGGCGACGCCGGCCGAGATCGAGGCGGCGCTGGCGGAGTTCGCGGGCCGCGTCGACCCGCTGCTCGAGCGCGTCGAGGAGACCGCACCCGAGGAGATCGCCGGCGACGTCGGCACCGCGGCCGCCCTGGCCCGGGAGGCCTCCTCGACGGGCGACATCGGGGCGCTCGACGGCCCGGAGTTCCAGGAGGCCGACGCCGCGATGGACGAGTACATGCTCGCCGAGTGCGGCTACGAGCAGCTCGAGGCCACCGGGGTCGACTACGAGTTCGAGGGCATCCCGGACAGCATCGAGGCCGGCACGGTCGCCGTGACCTTCCACAACGAGGGCGAGGAGCTGCACGAGATCGGGCTCGCACGGATCGACGACGACGTCACCATGCCGGTCGAGGAGCTGCTGGTGCTGCCGGAGGAGCAGGCCATGAGCATGGTGACCTTCACCGGCGCGGCGTTCGCCGAGCCCGGGTCGTCGGACACGACGTTCCTGCAGCTGGAGCCGGGCCGCTACGCCGCGGTCTGCTTCGTGCCCGAGGGGACCACGCACCACCAGGAGGGCGAGGGCCCGCCGCACTTCACCCTGGGGATGGTCGCGGAGTTCACCGTCGGATGAGTCGCGAGCCCCGCGGGCCGGTGAGCCGGCGCCGGTTCCTCGCCCTGACCGGGGCCGCGGGACTGACCCTGCTCACCGGCTGCCCGGGGCCCGCGCCGTCGTCACCGGGGCCGCCCGCCCCGGCGGGCCTGCGGCTGCGGGCCGCCCCGATGCGGGTGGACCTGGCCGGCCGAGCGGTGCCCACCTGGGGGTACGGCACCGTCCCCGGCCCGGAGATCCGCCTCCGGGCCGGGGACACCCTGCGGGTGCGGCTGGCCAACGAGCTGCCGGAGGGCACCACGGTCCACTGGCACGGGCTGGCACCGCCGAACCGGATGGACGGGGTCCCCGGGATCACCCAGGACCCGGTGGCACCGGGAGCGGGCTTCGACTACGAGTTCCGGACCCCGGTCCCCGGCTCGTTCATGTACCACGCGCACGTCGGCATGCAACTGGACCGCGGGCTCTACGGGCCCCTGATCGTGGAGCCGCGCACCGAGGAGCTCGCCTACGACCGCGAGCACACCCTGATGCTCGACGACTGGCGGGACGGCCTGGACGGCCACACCGGCCACGCCGACCCGGCGGAGGCCCCCGCCGACGACGCGGCCGGCACCGTCTCCTTCGGCGGGCGGTCCTACCCGCTGCTGCTGGTCAACGGCCGCCCACCGGAGGACGCGGCCGTCGTCGAGGTACGGCGCGGCGACCGGCTGCGCCTGCGGGTGATGAACGTGGCCGCCGACACCGGCTTCCGCTTCGCGATCGCGGGCCACCGGCTGACGGTCACGCACACCGACGGCATGGCCGTGGAACCGGTGACCGTCGACGCCCTGCGACTGGGCATGGGCGAGCGCTACGACGTCCTCGTCGACGCCGACCGGCCCGACGGCGGCGTGTGGCAGATCGCCGTCCAGCCGGAGGGCCGCAGCGGATGGGGCCGGGCACTGCTGCGGTACACCGGCAGCGACGCGTCCCGCGCCCCGGCGGTGGCCGAGCGGCCGGCCGAGCTGGCCGGGCGGCTGGCGGAGTACGGCGACCTGCTCGCCCGCGAACCCCTGGACCTGCCCGCCGGACCTCCGGACCGGCAGTACGACCTGGTCCTGTCCGGCACCGAGATCGGCGGGCAGAGCTATCCCGACGCCGATCCGCTGCCGGTGGCCGAGGGCGAACGGGTGCGGTTCACGATGCGCAACACCAGCGCGAAGTGGCATCCGATGCACCTGCACGGCCACCACTTCCAGGTGCTGACGGCCGGTGGGCGGGGACCGGTGAAGGACACCGTCGCCGTCCCCGCCCGGGGCGGGGAGGTGACGTTCGACTTCCTCGCGACCAACCCGGGACGGTGGTTGTTCCACTGCCACAACCACCACCACATGGAGGACGGGATGGTGCGGGTGGTCGAGTACGGCCCCGCCTCCTGAGCCGGTGGCTCAGGCCTCGAAGACGCCGAGCCCGCAGGTGCCGCAGCGGACCGCCGGGAGCAGCGGCGGGCGCACGACGCTGCCGGTCGCCAGGTGCTCCTTGCCCAGCGTCGTCCAGCCGACGGACTCGCCCTCCGGGATCCAGTTGAGGTAGACCCCCTGCCCGGCGACGTCCCCGCGCC
Source organism: Blastococcus tunisiensis (assembly GCF_900112815.1). Taxonomy (GTDB): domain Bacteria; phylum Actinomycetota; class Actinomycetes; order Mycobacteriales; family Geodermatophilaceae; genus Blastococcus_B; species Blastococcus_B tunisiensis. The sequence goes on along the minus strand of NZ_FOND01000011.1, from coordinate 17,392 downwards.
GGACCGCACCGCCGCACCGCGGGCACGTGGTCGGCAGCGTCATGGCCGGACTCCGGGCGTCGTCATGCCCGGACCCTACGAGCCGTGCCGCCGCCAGGACGGACGAAGGCCCGGTCCGCACGCGGACCGGGCCTCCTGCTGTGGGCGATACTGGGTTCGAACCAGTGACCTCTTCGGTGTGAACGAAGCGCTCTACCACTGAGCCAATCGCCCGGTGCGGCCTCGACGACCGCGGATCCGATTGTGCCAGAAGGTCACCGCCAGAGCGGCACCCACCCCGGCACCCAGTCCGGCACCCCCAGCAGGTGCAGGCTGACGACGAGGACGCCGTAGACGAAGGCCGCCGTCGCCACGCCGATCAGCAGCCGTACCCACACCGGCTGCGCGGCCACCCAGTCCGTCCAGCGCTTGACGTGCTTCCTGGTGTACTCCAGCAGCCGCTCGGCCCAGGTGAACTCCGTGGCCAGGATGAACAGGCCGGCGAGAACGGTGAGCCAGCCCGGCCCCGGCAGCGGGATCGTCACGAGGCCGACGGCGACGATCAGCCCGCCCACGACCCCCACAGCGATGCGGTAGCCGTGGTTGAGGCTGCGGCGCACGGCGAGCCGTCGGCGCCATGCGGTGTCGGCCACCCGCTCGCGCAGGCTGTTGACGTCGTCGGCGTCGTACCGGGCGACCCGCTCCTGGGCGGTCTCACCCTTTCCGGGCCATGCCGTCAACGCCGGGGCGACCGGGCGCTCCGGCGGGCACGCCGTCTCCTGATCGCTCAGCTGGTCACCTGCCCGGTCGCCACCACCTCCGTCGGTTCCGACGGAGCCTCCCGCCCGGGCTCGATGCTGATGCCGTACTGCGCGAAGCCGTCGAGACCGGTCCCCTCGGAGCCTACGGTTTCCACCGCGATCTGTGACCCCTCCACGTCGAAGGGGCCCAGGGGTGTCGGCGCATCGGCGCCCAGCCCCCACAGCACGTAGGTGGTGTCGGCGGCGTCGTTGGCCGGCAGGCCGTAGGTGACCACCTGCACGCGGTCCTCGCGCGCCACCACCGTGGCGACCGGTCCTCCCTCGTCGTCGAGCGTGGCGACGGTGGCCCGCCCCGGCGTCAGCAGTGCGTCGACGACGTCCCGCTGCTCGGCGAGGGTGGCGCTGAGCTCCGCCTGCTCGGATCGCAGGCCGACGTTCCAGATCCCCAGGCCGAGCACCGCGGCGACGGCAGCGGCGACCAGGGCCAGCGGGAGGGCGCGGGACCGCGGCGCCGGGGCCGCGGGGGGCACGGGAGGCACGGGGACGGCCGGAGCGGTCGACGGCCCGGGAACGGCGACCGGCCCGACCTGCTCCGTGGACGCGACAGCGGCGCGCAGCCGTTCCCCCAGCGCGTCCGACGGTTCGGCCGCCGGCAGGCCGGCGGCCAGGGAACCCATCACGTCGGTGGTCTCGGCGACGGTCTCCGCGCAGCGGGCGCAACCGGCCAGGTGGCGCGAGAACTGCGCCTCGTCCTCGGGCTCCAGCGCGTGCAGCGTCCAGCCCACGGCCAGCTCGTCGAACCGGGCGTGATCGGCGTTCATGGCTGCGTCTCCCCTGCGGCCGTCTCCGTTGCCGCCGCGAATTCACCCAGGGCACCGGCGCCGGCGGGGCCGCCGAGCTCCTTCCTGAGCCGGCGCATACCGGCGAGCATGCGGGTCTTGACGGTGCCCAGCGGGGTCCCGGTCAGCGCAGCGACCTCGCGCTGGGTGTACCCGCCGTAGTAGGCCAGCGTGAGCGCCTCGCGCTGCGGCTGGGAGAGCAGACCCAGCGCCGCCCGCACCTGCTCGCCGACCATCCGGGACGACGCGTCGTCCTCCACGTCCCGCGCGGCCATGGGCGCGTCCAGCACCAGCTCGTCCTCGGCGCGTGCCTGCCGGCGCCGCTGGGACTCCTCGCGCCGGACGGCGTCGACCGCCTTGTGGTGGACCACGGCGAGCAGCCAGGAGGCCACGCTCCCCTTCCCGCGGTCGAAGGCGGCCGGGTCCCGCCACACGCTCAGGAACACCTCCTGCAGGACGTCCTCCGCCAGGGCGTCGTCGGCCAGGATCCGGCGGGCGAGGGCGAACGCCGGACGGCGGAACCGCGCGTACAGGTCGTCGACGGCGGACCGGTCGCCGGCCCGGATGCGGCGCAGGACGTCGGCATCCCCCGCCGGGTCGTCAGCAGGACGCACCCGGGAGGTCACGGCTCCCATGATCACACGCACCGTTCGTCACTCCTGCCCCAGCGGTTCATTCCTGGGCGTCCCGCGGTTCACCGGGCGTCCGCCCGGGCATCACAGGGTGCGACAGCAGCTCGGACCTGCCCTGCCCGTGCGACGGGTGTGACGGATGTGAAGGAAGTGCAATGCCACGTCACTTCGAGAACCGACGGTCGTTGACCTGACATGCGCAGCGGTTGGACCCCCGGGTACTCGTCCCCTCTCACCCTCCAGCTGGTCGGCCCGCAGTCGTGGACCGAGGTACCGGCTCTGCTCTGCTACGACGCGGCCGACCCCTTCGCCGTCCGCATCGCCTTCGGCGACGTGGGCGACGGCTACGCGGTCGTCGACCTCGACGACGGCGGGATCGCCTGGCTGCTGAGCCGCGAGCTGCTGCAGGCCGGGCTCGAGGCCCCCGCCGGCGAGGGCGACGTGCGGCTGTGGCCGGCGAACGCGGCCACCGACGTGCTCTTCCTGCACCTGCGCGCCCCCTCGGGCGAGGCGCTCTTCGAGCTGTCGCGGGCGACCGTGGCGGCCTTCCTGCGCCACACCGAGGCGCTGGTCCCCTCCGGCTCGGAGAGCGAGCTGCTCGACCTCGACGACGAGCTGCAGGTCCTGCTGTCCAACGGCGGGACGGACGCGTCGGGGCACTGACCTGCGGGTTCGGGTCGGCCGTCCGGTCGCGGAGCGCCGATCGGACCCCCCTGCTTGGAGCGCTCGAGACCGTCGGTTAGAGTTCTCCACGCAACGCGGACGTGGCTCAGTTGGTAGAGCATCACCTTGCCAAGGTGAGGGTCGCGGGTTCGAATCCCGTCGTCCGCTCGGAACCTCGGGCGCTGGTCGAGAGACTGGCGCCCGCGTGCGGTGGAGTGGCCGAGAGGCGAGGCAACGGCCTGCAAAGCCGTCTACACGGGTTCAAATCCCGTCTCCACCTCGTCTCCTCCGCGGAGCACGAGCGCGGAGGAGGGTCCGGTCGCGAGGCCGGAACGGGCGATTGGCGCAGCGGTAGCGCGCTTCCCTGACACGGAAGAGGTCACTGGTTCGATCCCAGTATCGCCCACAGGAAGAGCCCCAGGTCACCGACCTGGGGCTCTCGCCATTCCCGGGACCGGACGTCAGCGCTGCCGCGTGCGGCTCCGCTTCCAGTACAGCGCGAGCATGATCTGCAGCGCGGCGAGGGACGCCAGCAGCCCCTGGACCGCGGGCTCGGCGTCGGTGTCGAGCATGAACACGACGGCGGCACCGACGGGGACCAGCACGAGGGCGGTCCAGGTGGCCGACCGTCCCCGGGCCACCTCCGGCGCCTCCGCGCGCGATGCGGCCGGCGGGCTCATCCGGTCACCGGAGCGACACGCTCCGCCCAGAACCGGTCGACCTGCCCGGCCAGCTGCTCGAGCGTCCCGCTGTTGTCCAGGACGACGTCGGCCACCGCCCGGCGCTGCTCGTCGGACGCCTGGGCGGCCATGCGGGCCCGCGCGTCCTCCGCCGTGAGACCGCGCTGGACGAGCCGGCCCTCCCGTACGGCGGGATCGGCCTCGACGACCACGACCACGTCGTAGGAGGACGCCTGGCCGGTCTCCACCAGGAGCGGTACGTCGTGCACCACGACGGCGTCGGCCGGCGCCGCGGCGGCCAGCTCGGCCGACCGGGCGCGCACCAGTGGGTGGACGATCCCGTCGAGGCGCTGCCGGGCCTCCGGGTCGGCGAAGACGACCGCGGCCAGCGCCGCGCGGTCGAGGGACCCGTCGGCGGCGAGCATCCCGGTGCCGAAGGCGCCGACGACCGCCGCGAGCCCGGGCGTCCCCGGCTCGACCACCTCGCGGGCGATCCGGTCGGCGTCCACCACGACCGCCCCCCGCTCGGCGAGCAGGGCCGAGACGGTGCTCTTGCCCGAGCCGATCCCTCCGGTCAGTCCGATGCGCAGCACGACCGGACAGTAGTCGGCCGCACGACGCCGATCCGGGGCGCCGGAGGTCACGGCCGGATAACACCGCCCCGTCCGGTCCGGCGCGTCGCACCAGTCACACGCGTCACGCGCATAACGTCCGTCCCGGCGATCTTCCCCCGCCGAGAGAGGCAGAACCCGACATGTCCCGTACCGCCGCTGACGCACCCCCCTCGACGCGCGCCGCCCGCCGCCAGGGCACCGCCCGTCACCGCCTGGGCTCGACCACCGGGGTCCGCTGCGCCGACATCCCCGCCGTCCGCGAGCGCATGCAGTTCCAGCGCCCCGCCGCACCGCGGCGCAACACGTTCCTGCAGTGGCTGTTCCAGGCGCCGCCGGCCGGGCGCCACACCTGGACGTTCCTGGCCGGCAACGGCGGTCGCCCGCGCACCGCGTTCGCCATCATCCTCAGCCTGTAGAGAAACACCCCGTTCCCCCCGCCACTCGCACGCTCGCGGCGGGGCCCTGAACGGGGCCGGGCCCGTGGACGCACGTCCACGGGCCCTTTCCCATGGCTGCACACGGGCGCCGAACGCCAGAGGCCCAGGACCACGGGGGTCCTGGGCCTCTGGCGTTCAGGCGTTGCTACTCACTCACCGCCGGCGAGCTTGGCCCGCAGCGCGGCCAGGGCCTCGTCGCTGGCCAGGGTGCCGCCGCCGCCGCCACTGGCCGCCGGAGCGTCCGGACCGGCGACGTCGTCGCTGGAGTAGCTGCCACCGGCCGCCGCCTCGGCGTCGGCCTCCTTGGCGGCCGCGATCTGCTTGCGGTGCGCCTCGAACCGGGCCTGGGCTTCGGCGTACTGCCGCTCCCACGTCTCGCGGGCCTCGTCGTAGCCCTCGAGCCACTCGCCGGTCTCGGCGTCGAAGCCCTCGGGGTAGAGGTAGTTGCCCTCGGCGTCGTAGGAGGCGGCCATGCCGTAGGCGGCCGGGTCGAACTGCTCCTCGTCGCCGATGACGCCCTCGTTGGCCTGCTTGAGCGACAGCGAGATGCGCCGGCGGTCGAGGTCGATGTCGATGACCTTGACGAGGATCTCGTCGCCGACCTGCACGACCTGCTCGGGGATCTCCACGTGACGCTCGGCCAGCTCGGAGATGTGCACCAGGCCCTCGATGCCCTCGTCGACGCGCACGAACGCACCGAACGGGACGAGCTTGGTGACCTTGCCCGGGACGACCTGACCGATCTGGTGGGTCCGGGCGAACTGACGCCACGGGTCCTCCTGCGTCGCCTTCAGCGACAGCGAGACCCGCTCGCGGTCCAGGTCGACGTCGAGGACCTCGACGGTGACCTCCTGGCCCACCTCGACGACCTCGGACGGGTGGTCGATGTGCTTCCAGGACAGCTCGGAGACGTGCACCAGGCCGTCGACGCCACCCAGGTCCACGAACGCACCGAAGTTGACGATCGAGGAGACGACGCCCGTGCGGACCTGGCCCTTGGCGAGCTTGTTGAGGAACTCGCTGCGGACCTCGGACTGGGTCTGCTCCAGCCACTGGCGCCGGGAGAGGACGACGTTGTTGCGGTTCTTGTCGAGCTCGATGATCTTCGCCTCGAGCTCGCGGCCCACGTAGGGCTGCAGGTCGCGGACGCGCCGCATCTCGACCAGCGACGCGGGGAGGAACCCGCGCAGGCCGATGTCGAGGATGAGGCCGCCCTTGACGACCTCGATGACGGTGCCGGTGACGACCTCGTCGGCTTCCTTCTTGGCCTCGATCGTGCCCCAGGCGCGCTCGTACTGCGCGCGCTTCTTGGAGAGGATCAGCCGCCCTTCCTTGTCCTCCTTCTGGAGGACCAGGGCTTCCACCTCGTCGCCGACGCTGACGACCTCGTTCGGGTCGACGTCGTGCTTGATGGAGAGCTCGCGCGAGGGGATGACGCCCTCGGTCTTGTAGCCGATGTCCAGCAGCACCTCGTCCCGGTCGACCTTGACGATGACGCCCTCGACGATGTCGCCATCGTTGAAGTACTTGATCGTCTGGTCGATCGCCGCGAGGAAGTCCTCGGCGGAACCGATGTCGTTGATGGCGACCTGGGGGGTGCTGGAAGGACGGACCTGAGTGGAGGTCATGTGGTTGGTTGCTCCGGACGGTTTATGCGTAGGGACAGGACGACCCGCGGTCGGTGACCACGGGGATGATCAGCGGGGAGAGCCGGTTCTGGCGTTCCCGTGTGGGGAAAACCACGACAGACCTCTGGCGCATTCCCCATCGTACGGACGCCGGGACCGCCGGGTCCACCTGGGTGCGCGGTCCGGGACGCCCGCCCGCGTGTCACGATCGGCGCGTCATGAACCGGATCCCGCCGCCCCTGCCGCTCGGGAGCGACGGCTACCCCGCCGCCGGCGGCGTCGCCCGCCGTCCCGCCGGGGACGAGGAGTCCGTCCGGGCGAACCGCCGGTGGTGGGACGCGGCGGCGCCGGCCTACCTGGCCGAGCACGGTGCCGACCTCGGCGATGCCGATTTCCTCTGGTGCCCGGAGGGGCTGCGGGAGGCCGACGCACACCTGCTGGGCGAGGTCGCCGGCCGGCGGGTGCTGGAGATCGGCTGCGGCTCCGCGCCCTGTGCCCGCTGGCTTCGCGCGGCCGGCGCCGACGTCCTGGCGATGGACCTGTCCGCCGGGATGCTCGACCGTGCCGCCCGGCTCAACCGCTCCACCGGCATCGACGTCCCCCTGCTGCAGGCCGACGCGGGCCGGCTGCCGCTGGCCGGCGGCGTGCTGGACGTCGTGTGCTCGGCCTTCGGCGGGCTGCCCTTCGTGGCCGACGTCGAGGGGGCGCTGCGGGAGGTGGCGCGGGTGCTGCGGCCGGGGGGCCGCTTCGTCGCGTCGGTCAACCACCCGATGCGCTGGCCCTTCCCCGACTCCCCCGACCCGGAGGACCTGCGGGTCGTCTCCTCCTACTTCGACCGGACGCCCTACGTCGAGACCGACGGTGCGGGACGGACCGTGTACGTCGAGCACCACCGGACGGTCGGCGACTGGGTCCGGGCCGTCGTCGCAGCGGGTCTGGTGCTCGCGGACCTGATCGAGCCGGAGTGGACGCCCGGCCGGACGCAGGACTGGGGCCAGTGGAGCCCCGCGCGCGGCGCGCTGGTCCCCGGCACGCTGATCCTCAGCTGCACCACGCCCGCCTGACCGGCTCAGCCTCCGGCGATCGGCCGTCGCCCGTGCCGCACCCACAGCTCCTGCGCGGCTGCCGAGACGGCCGCGGCCAGCGGCACGAACAGCAGGGCGCCGGCGATCCCCCACAGGACCCCGCCGGCCGTGACGGCGATCAGGATCGTCGCGGCGTTCAGGGGCAGCCGGTTCTTCATCACGTACGGCTCGATCACGTCGTTGCCGATCTGCTGGACGACCACGACCAGCCCCAGGACGAGCGCTGCCGTGACCAGGCCGCCGGACGCGTAGGCCACGACGACGGCGACCAGGCCGGCGACGAAGGCCCCGATCGTGGGGATGTACGAGGCGAAGAACTGCAGCGCCGCCAGAGTCAGCGCCAGCGGCACGCCCAGGAGCAGCAGACCGGCACCGATGCCCACCGCGTCGAACAGCGCGACGATCGTCAGGCCGCGGACGTACCCGCCGACGGTGGTCCAGGCGGCCCGGCCGGCGGCGTCGACGTCCTCGCGGGCCCGCCCCGCGAACCGGTCCAGCAGCCAGCGCCACATCCCGGGCCCGCCGTGCAGGAACAGGTAGGTCAGCGCGACGACGAGGAATGCCGCGATCAGCACCTCGGCCACCGTCCGCGCCGGACCCAGCAGGTCTGCTGCGCTGGTCCCGCCCCCGGACCCCCCGGACGCCCCGCCCGAGCCTCCCGAACCGCCCGACCCGAAGCTCGGCAGCTCGATGCCGAACCGCTGGGACAGGTCGGAGGAGACCTGCTGGAACCGCTCGCGCAGCTGGGGCAGCTGTTCGACGATCCGCGCGCCGAGTCCGACGGCCGCGCCACCGAGCACGGTGAGGAGCAGCAGGACGGCTGCTCCCGCGGCCAGCCAGCGCGGCGCCCCCCGGCCCTGCGCCCACTCCACCACCGGCGCGAGCACGCCGGCGACCAGCAGTGCGATCAGCACGGTCACGAGCGGCAGCGTCACCTTGACGGCGAACCCCGCGAGGAGCCACAGGAGGACCGCCAGGACGAGCAGCCGGCCGCCCACGGCGGCCGATCTGACCAGCCAGGTGGGCATCGCCGGATCGGCGGGGCCGGACGAGGAGGGAGAGGCCATGCAGCGGATGTGGACCGCGGGGCTCGGCCTGACACATCGGCCCGGCCCCCGGGCGGGGATCGACACCAGCCTGTAACGCTGCGGCGGCCCGGGCAGGGACGAGCCGCTGGGGGTCAGTGCGCGGCGTCGTTCCAGGTCCGGCCGAAGCCGACGGACACCTCCAGCGCCACCGACAGGTCGGCCGCGCCGGCCATCTCCCGGCGCACCAGCTCCTCGAGCTGCTCCTTCTCCCCCGGCGCGACCTCGAGCACGAGCTCGTCGTGCACCTGCAGCAGCATCCGCGACGTCAGCCCCTCGGCGGCGATCGCCTTCTCGACGTTGAGCATCGCCACCTTGATGACGTCGGCCGCCGAGCCCTGGATGGGGGCGTTGAGCGCCATCCGCTCGGCCATCTCGCGGCGCTGCCGGTTGTCGCTGGTGAGGTCGGGCAGGTACCGGCGCCGGCCCAGGGTGGTCTCGGTGTAGCCGGTCAGCCGGGCCTCCTCGACCACCGTGTCGAGGTAGTCGCGGATGCCACCGAAGCGCTCGAAGTAGGCGTGCATCTGGCCGCGCGCCTCCTCGGGGGTGATGCGCAGCTGCTGCGACAGCCCGTAGGCCGACAGCCCGTAGGCCAGGCCGTAGCTCATCGCCTTGATCCGGCGGCGCATCTCGGGGTCGACGTCCTCGATCGGGATGTCGAAGGCGCGCGAGGCGACGAACGAGTGCAGGTCCTCCCCCGACGTGAAGGCCTCGATGAGTCCCTCGTCGCCGGAGAGGTGGGCCATGATCCGCATCTCGATCTGGCTGTAGTCCGCCGTCATCAGGGACTCGTAGCCCTGGCCGACCACGAACGCCTGGCGGATCCGGCGGCCCTCGGCGGTGCGGATGGGGATGTTCTGCAGGTTGGGGTCGGTCGAGGAGAGCCGGCCCGTCGCCGCGATCGTCTGCTGGTACGTGGTGTGGATGCGACCGGCGTCGTCGACCATCGGGATCAGCCCGTCGATGACGGTGCGCAGCCGGGTGACGTCGCGGTGCCGGAGCAGGTGCTCCAGGAACGGGTGGCCGGTGGTCGCCAGCAACGAGGTCAGCGCCTCGGCGTCGGTCGTGTACCCGGTCTTGTTCTTCTTCGTCTTGGGCAGCCCCAGCTCGTCGAACAGGACCGCCTGCAACTGCTTGGGCGAGCCGAGGTTCACCTCGCGGCCGATGACGGCGTAGCACTCGGCGGCCGCGGCGGTGACGGCCTCGGCGAACTCCTTCTGCAGGTCGTGCAGGAAGTCCAGGTCGGCTGCGATCCCCCGGTACTCCATGGCGGCGAGCACCCGGGTGAGCGGGAGCTCGATGCCGCCGAGGAGCGCGTCGCCGCCGCGCTGGCCGAGCACGGTCTCGAGCGCGTCGGACAGGTCGTTGACCGCGACGGCCTTGAGCACGTCCGCGTGCGCGGCCTCCCGCGCGACGTCGTCCTCGCTCGGACCGAGACCGTCCAGGGTGAGCTGCCCCTCGGGCTCGGCCGCGTCCTTGAGCTCGCGCCGCAGGTACCGGACGGCGAGGTCGCCCAGGTCGAAGGACCGCTGGCCCGGCGCCGCCAGGTACGCGGCCAGCGCGGTGTCGCTGATGAGGCCGTCGAGCTCCCAGCCGCGCGCCCAGATCGCCAGCAGCGGGCCCTTGACCTCGTGCACCACCTTGAGCGCGGCGGGATCGGCCAGCCAGGCGGCCAGCGCCTGCTCGTCGGCGGCGTCGAGACCGGGGCCGAGGTCGACGAACGTGGCGTGGTCGTTCCCGGCGGCGAGGGCCAGGCCGGTCAGCTCGCCGGCGCCCCGGCCCCACGTGCCGCGGAAGATGACACCGGTCCGGCCGGTGCGTGCGTTCGCCTGCAGCCACTCCCCCAGGCCGCCGGCGGGCACCTCGTCCTCGGCGACGTCGAAGCCGCCCTCGACCTCGGGCTCGGCGCTGGTCAGCGTGGCGAAGAGCCGGTCGCGCAGCACGCGGAACTGCAGGTTGTCGAAGAGGGTGTGCACCTCGTTGCGGTCCCAGGGCCGGACGGCGAGGTCGGCCGGGCCCAGCTCGAGCGGGACGGCACGGTCGAGCTCGGTGAGCCGGCGGTTCTGCAGCACGGAGCTCAGGTGCTCGCGCAGCTTCTCGCCGACCTTGCCCTTGACGGTGTCGACCTGGTCGACGAGCGCGTCGAGGGAGCCGTACTCGCGGATCCACTTCGCCGCCGTCTTCTCCCCGACGCTCGGGATGCTCGGCAGGTTGTCGCTCGGGTCGCCACGGAGCGCGGCGAAGTCGGGGTACTGGTTCGGGGTGAGGCCGTACTTGGTCTCCACCTCCCCCGGCGTGAAGCGGGTCATGTCGGAGACGCCCTTGCGCGGGTAGAGCACCGTGACGTGCTCGTTGACCAGCTGGAGGGCGTCGCGGTCGCCCGTGCCGATCAGCACGTCCATGCCCTGCTCGACGGCCTGCACGGTGAGCGTGGCGATGACGTCGTCGGCCTCGTAGCCCTCGGCGGTGATGACCGGGACGTGCAGTGCGGCGAGCACCTCCTGCACGAGGCTGACCTGCCCGCGGAAGTCGGTCGGGCTCTCGGCGCGGTTGGCCTTGTACTCGGCGAAGATCTCGCTGCGGAAGGTCTTGCGGCCGACGTCGAAGGCGACGGCGAGATGGGTCGGCTTCTCGTCGCGCAGGATGTTGATCAGCATCGACGTGAAGCCGTAGACGGCGTTGGTCGGCTGCCCCGTCGTCGTGGAGAAGTTCTCCACCGGGAGCGCGAAGAAGGCCCGGTAGGCCAGCGAGTGGCCGTCGAGGAGCAGCAGGCGCGGCCGATCCCCGGAGGTGGGGGCGGCGGCGGACGGGGCGGCGGCGGTGCTGGGCGCTGACATCGGAGCCGATCCTATGTGGGGGTACCGACGTCGATACGGTGCCTGCGTGACCACTCCGCGCCCCGACTGGATGCCGACCGAGGGCTTCAGCCCGCTCGACGACAAGCTCGGCATCGAGATCGTCGACTTCCACCCGGACCGGCTCGTCGCCACGATGCCGGTGAAGGGCAACGAGCAGCCCTTCGGCCTGCTCCACGGCGGCGCCACCTGCTCGCTGGTGGAGACGATCGGTTCGTGGGCCGCGGCGATCGGCGCCGGGCCCGACCGGCGGGCCGTGGGGATCGAGCTGAACGCCACCTACGTCAAGGCGGCGACGTCCGGCGTCGTGACGGCCGTCTGCACGCCGGTGCGCCGCGGGCGGACGCTCGCGACGTTCCTGATCGAGGTCAGCGACGAGTCGGGCAGCACGACGGCCAGCGCCCGGCTGACCTGCATGATCCTGCCGGCCTGACGAACGACCCCCTCGAGGGGCCTCAGGCGGTGAGCCGCCGCGGGACCGGGCGCCGCCGGGCGGCCGAGGCGCGCCGCGGGCCGGGCACCGGGTAGCCGCCGCGCTCCCAGGACGCGAGGGAACGGCTCAGCGACTCCACCGTGACGATCCGCCGGGTGGTCAGCGGCGCGAACCCCATGCGGGCCAGGAACCGCTGCCGCTCGGCCTCGTGCCCGCCGGCGGCGGCCACCACGTGCGCCGCGTCGTTCTCCCGGGCGTAGTCGGCGGCAGATGCCAGGAGGACGGCACCGGCCCCGCGGCGGCGGTGCTCGCGGTGGACGACGAACGTGTCCACGGTGACCTGCGGGTTGCCGAGCACGAGGGACAGCGGGTCGAGGCCCAGGACCGCCAGACCGACGGCCAGCTCGCCGGTCGCGCCGCCGTCGGCCGCGCAGGGCCCGGGCAGGACGGCCAGGACCACCCGGTGACCGGGGTCCTCGAGGAGCCGGCGGAACCCGGACGCGGCCGCGTTCAGCGGCGCGTGACCGGTCAGGACGTCCTCGGCGTGCGCGTCGGCGCGGTGCTGCCGGACCAGGGCCAGGACGGCGGGCAGATCCCCCGCTCGTGCCGTGCGGGTGACCACACGGGACCGCGGACCGGAACCTGGCACGGGAGCCTCCCCTGGACGTGGGCGAAGACTGCACCGCTGAGCTGCCCTGATCACGCCGACGCGCCGCAACGACACGGACCGTTACCACCGCGGCGTGTCGCGGAAAGGTCACAGGTCAGCACGAAGAGACGGTGGAGCAACACAAGGGGGTTAGGGTCCGTGCTCAATTCATCCGCCCTGGGAGGTCGAGTGACGCACGCGGGAAACCGTGCCCGCCGGCACGGTCGACGATCGGGACCCACCGGGTCCCCGCAGCGACCGAGAGGTCGCGGTCGGCCACCGAGCGGGCACCGCGTCGTCGTCCGGCTCCTGCTGGTCCTGACGTTCGGCCTGGGCCTCGCGGCCTTTGCGCCGGGCCTGGCCCACGCGGAGACGGAGGAGACCGAGGCGACCGAGGTGCTGAACGGCACCCTGCAGACCAGCCTCAGCGGTCCGATCGAGGACGTGCAGGTCGAGGTCACCACGGCCGACGGGGACGAGATCGACAGCGTCGAGACCGACGAGAACGGCCGCTGGTCGGTCGACCTCCCGGGACCGGGCCAGTACGTCGTCACCATCGACGAGGGCGATCTCCCCGACGGGGTCACCCTTGCGGCCGGCGACAGCCGGACGGTCACCGTGGACGAGGGCCGGCGGCAGGCGGTGCTGATCGGGCTGACCGACGGCAGCCGCAACTCCGGCGGCGGCAGCGTGCGAGCCGTCCAGCTGCTGGTCGACGGCATCCGCTTCGGCCTGCTGATCGCGATGGCCGCGGTCGGGCTGTCCCTGATCTTCGGGACCACCGGCCTCACCAACTTCGCGCACGGCGAGCTGGTCACCATCGGGGCCGTCGCCGCCTGGTACATCAACGTGCAGGGTGGCGTTCCGCTGATCCCCGCGACGCTGCTGGCGATGCTCGTGGGGGCGGCGGTCGGGGCGTTGAACGAACTGGGCCTGTGGCGGCCGCTGCGCCGCCGGGGCACCGGGCTGATCGCCGCGCTCGTCGTCTCCATCGGGCTGTCGCTGCTGCTGCGGTACCTGGTCCAGGTCGTCTACGGCGGCCGGTCCAGCCCCTTCCAGGGGGCCCAGAGCGGTCGCGCGCAGGACTACGGCCTGTTCACCATGACCGACAACGACTTCTACTCGATCGTCATCTCCGTCGTCGTCCTGCTGCTCGTCGCGGTGATGCTGCAGCGCACGAAGATCGGGAAGGCGATGCGGGCGGTGTCGGACAACCGGGACCTGGCCGCGTCGTCGGGCATCGACGTCAACCGGGTCATCCTGTTCGTCTGGATGATGGGTGGGGCGCTGGCGGCGCTCGGCGGCGTCCTGCTCGGCCTCTCCGACCAGGTCCAGTGGGACATGGGCTTCCGCCTGCTGCTCCTGATGTTCGCCGGCGTCACGCTGGGCGGTCTCGGGACGGCGTACGGCGCCCTGGTCGGCAGCCTCATCGTCGGCGTGTTCGTGCAGATGTCGACCCTCGTCATTCCGAATGACGTGAAGTACGTCGGAGGGCTGCTGCTCTTGATCGTCATCCTCGTCATCAGGCCCCAGGGCATCCTCGGCAGCCGAGCGCGGGTGGGCTGACCGATGGCCGATCTCCTCAACGCACTCGCCGTCGCCGGCAAGTCGGCACTGGGCTTCCAGGCGATCTTCTTCGCCCTGCTGGCCATCGGCATCAACGTGCAGTTCGGGTACGCGGGCCTGCTGAACTTCGGCCAGATCGCGTTCGCGATGCTGGGCGGTTTCGGCATCGCCATCTCGGTGAGCAAGTGGGGCCTGCCGTTCTGGGTCGGCGTGCTCGTCGGCATCCTGGCGGCGGTCGTCCTCGCCCTCCTGCTGGGGCTCCCGACGCTGCGGCTGCGGGCGGACTACCTGGCGATCGCGACGATCGCCACGGCCGAGGGGCTGCGCCTGCTCTTCCGCTCGGTGTCGGCGACGCCGGTGACCAACGGCACCCGCGGCCTGTCGGCGTTCAACGGTGACTTCATCGCCCTGGCGCCGTGGAACACCAGCCGGCGGTACAGCATCCTGGGCACCTCGTGGTCCGGGGGTGAGCTCTGGGTCGCCCTCGTCGGGTGGATCCTGGTGATCCTCGGCAGCCTGCTGGTGTTCGCTCTCATGCGCAGCCCGTGGGGCCGCGTGCTCAAGTCCATCCGCGAGGACGAGGACGCCGTCCGTTCCCTGGGCAAGAACGTCTACGTCTACAAGATGCAGGCGCTCGTGCTCGGCGGCGTCTTCGGTGCCCTCGGTGGCATGGTCTATGCGGTCGGCACCGGCTCGGCGATCCCTGACCAGTACCAGAACGCCAACACGTTCCTCGCCTATGCCGCGTTGATCCTCGGCGGCGCGGCCCGGGTGCTCGGGCCGGTCATCGGGGCCATGCTGCTGCTGTTCATCCTGCAGTTCGCCGACACCGGTCTCCGGCTGCTGATCAGCAACGGGGTCATCCCCGAGGACCTGCTCTCCTCCACCGACGTGGCGCAGATCCGCTTCGTCCTGGTGGGGGTCGGCTTGATGCTGCTGCTGATCTTCCGGCCCCAGGGGATCTTCGGCGATCGACGAGAGGTGATGCTCGATGCCCGCTGACCCGACACCGCACGGTGCGACGGCTTCCGGGGCAGGGACGTCCGGTGGGTCCCCGCAGGGCTACCGCCCCGGGCAGGAGGGCGGGTGGGCCAGCGGCGACACCCCCCAGCGGCTCGCCCAGATCGCCCTGCGCGACCTGCCCTGGGAGATCGGTGTCGCCAAGCCGGACCCGGCAGTCGTCGTCGACGGCGTGACCCGCACCTTCGGCGGTCTGACCGCCGTCTCGGTGGACCACCTCGAGATCCAGCGCGGGGGCATCACCGGGCTGATCGGGCCCAACGGTGCCGGCAAGACGACCCTGTTCAACCTGCTGACCGGATTCGACCAGCCGGACACCGGGACCTGGTCGTTCAACGGGAAGTCTCTGGGCAAGCTCTCCCCGCACCAGGTGGCGCGGATGGGCGTCGTCCGGACCTTCCAGCTGACCAAGGCGCTGTCCCGGCTGACCGTGCTGCAGAACATGCTGCTGGGGGCCCAGGACCAGAAGGGCGAGAGCTTCTTCCGCGCCCTGGTGCCCGGCACGTGGCGGGCGCAGGAGAAGGCCAACACCGAGAAGGCGATGGACCTGCTCCAGCGGTTCAAGCTGGACACCAAGAAGGACGACTTCGCCGGCACGCTCTCGGGGGGTCAGCGCAAACTCCTGGAGATGGCGCGCGCGCTGATGAGCGACCCGCAGGTGGTCATGCTGGACGAGCCGATGGCCGGGGTGAACCCGGCGCTGACCCAGAGCCTGCTCGGGCACGTGAAGGACCTGCGCGAGCAGGGCATGACGGTGATCTTCGTCGAGCACGACATGGACGTCGTCCGGGACATCAGCGACTGGGTCGTGGTCATGTCGGCGGGCAAGATCATCGCCGAGGGGCCGCCGGAGTCCATCAGCCAGAACCAGGCCGTGGTGGACGCCTACCTCGGCGCCCACCACGACGCCCCGCTCAGCGCCGAGGAGGAGGACCAGGTCCTCGCCGAGGCCGAGGAGACGATCGCCCGGCAGGAACGCTCCGGCGGCGACGTCCTGAGCTCCGACCGGCCGAAGAACCCGAAGGGCACGGACCGATGACGGACCCGCGCGAGAGCACCAACCCGGAGTACGAGTTCGACCGGCCGGTGGACGACCGCACCGGTCCCGCCGAGGTCACCCCCGACGAGACGCCGGCGAGCGACGCTCGGACCGCACCGCTCACCCCTGCCGAGAAGGCCGCGACGCGCGAGGAGCACGTCAAGCTCGCCGAGGGTGCCCTGATGCGGGCCGACGAGCTGCTGGCCGGCTACGTGCCCGGGGTGAACATCCTCAACGGCTGCGACTTCTACCTGAAGGACGGCGAGCTGGTCGGCATCATCGGGCCGAACGGCGCCGGGAAGTCCACCCTGCTGAAGGCGCTGTTCGGGCTCATCCCCGTCCGGTCGGGATCGGTGACCCTGCGGGGCGAGAACATCACCTCGGCGCCCGCTCACCGGCTGGTGTCGATGGGGGTCGGCTACGTCCCGCAGAACAACAACGTGTTCCCCTCGCTCACGCTCGAGGAGAACATGCAGATGGGCGTGTACCTGCGGCCGAAGACGTTCAAGGATCGCTTCGACTACGTCGTGGAGCTGTTCCCGCTCCTCGGCGAACGCCGCAAGTCCAAGGCCGGGACCCTCTCCGGCGGCGAGCGGCAGATGGTGGCGATGGGCCGGGCACTGATGATGGACCCGTCGGTGCTCCTGCTGGACGAGCCGTCGGCCGGCCTCTCCCCCGCGTACCAGGACGAGGTCTTCATCCGCTGCCGCCGGATCAACGCCACCGGCGTCTCGATCATCATGGTGGAGCAGAACGCCCGCCGGTGCCTGCAGATCTGCGACCGCGGCTACGTGCTGGACCAGGGGCGGAACGCCTACACCGACACCGGTGAGTCGCTCATGCACGACCCCAAGGTGATCGAGCTCTACCTGGGGACCCTGGCGAAGGCCCAGTAGCTCCCCGCTCCGCACCCGCTCTGCACCGACACGGCGCCGGCCCCCGCCTCGCGGGGTGCCGGCGCCGTGCGCGTTCACCGTGGCCGCGCGCTCGCCGTCAGAAGGGTGCGGGGTCGGCGCGGAGTTGTGCGCGCAGTTCCTCGGTGGTGGGGCGATCGAGGAGGCATTCGCGGAGGGTGGGCGGCGGGGGTGGGTCGGCCGGTGGCGGTGGTGGGTCCTCGGTGCCGTAGCGGGGTGGGTGGGTGGTGATCCGGTCGCCGCCGGGGGTGGTCCATTCGATGCCGCCGTCGGGCAGGCGGCGCATGGTCCAGCCGGGTGCCTGGTGGCTGAGTCGGTGGTGGTGGCGGCACAGGCAGCAGAGGTTGTCGCAGCTGGTGGCGCCGGCGGGGTAGGGGGTGTTGTGGTCGAGGTCGCAGCGGTCGGCGCGGGCGCGGCAGCCGGGGAAGCGGCAGCGCCGGTCGCGGGCGCGGACGTAGCGCTGGAGGGGGTCGGTGGGCCGGTAGCCGGGGCTCGGTGGTGGTGGGCCCAGGC
>NZ_FOND01000042.1 GCF_900112815.1 Blastococcus tunisiensis | reverse complement strand
TGTCTCGCCCCGGGTTTGATGGAGGCTCTCAATCCACGTGAGGATGAGAGTCATGGCGGCACCGAGGAAGTACCCCGACGAGCTGCGTGAGCGGGCGATCCGGCTGGCGGTCGACGCCCGGCGTGACCCGGCCACTCGGACTGGAGCGTTGAAGCGGATCGCCGAGCAGCTGGGCATCAACCCCGAGACGCTGCGCAACTGGGTCATCCAGGCCGAGGTCGACGAGGGGCACCGGCCCGGGACAACGACCGATGACGCCACTCGGCTGGCCGAGCTCGAACGGGAGAACCGGGAGCTGCGCCGGGCGAACGCGATCCTGAAGAGCGCGTCGGCTTTCTTCGCGGCGGAGCTCGACCGCCCCTCCCGCTGATCGTCGACTACATCGATCAGCACAAGCTCGAATACGGGGTCGAGCCGATCTGCCGCGTCCTCACCGAGGCCGGCGCGAAGATCGCCCCGAGCACCTACTACGCCCACCGCATCCGGCCGCCGTCGGCGCGGGCGGTCACCGACGCCGCAACCACCGCGGTGATCGAGAAGGTCCACGCCGACAACTACGGCGTCTACGGCGCCCGCAAGGTCCATGCCGAAGTGCGTCGACAGGGCCACGCCGTGGCTCGCTGCACCGTCGAGCGACTGATGCGCGCCGCCGGCCTGCGCGGCATCACGCGGGCCAAGGGTCCGCGCACCACCGTGCCCGGCACCGGCCCGGACACCCGTCCGGACCTGGTCGATCGGGCGTTCACCGCGACCGGACCGGACCAGCTGTGGGTTGCCGACATCACCTACTGCCGGACGTTCTCCGGCTGGGTCTACGCCGCCTTCGTCATCGACGTCTACTCCCGCAGGGTGGTCGGCTGGCAGCTGTCGAAGTCGCTGCGCACCGACCTCGCGCTGGACGCGCTGGAGATGGGCATCTGGACCCGCCGACGGACCGGCCGCGACCTCGGCGGCCTGATTCACCACTCGGACAAGGGCGTTCAATACGTCGCCGTGCGCTACACCCAGCGCCTCGCCGAGGCCGGCGCGGTCGCGTCGGTCGGCTCCACCGGCGACTCCTACGACAACGCCCTCGCCGAGGCCTTCAACTCCCTCTTCAAGGCCGAACTCGTGCGCAACCGCGGCCCCTGGAAGGGCATCGACGACCTCGAGATCGCCGTCGCCGAGTACGTCGACTGGTTCAACCACCGACGCCTACACGGCGAGATCGGCCTGATCCCACCGGCCGAGCACGAGGACCACTTCTACCGGCACAACCCCGTGGCGACTACCGTCGCCGCGTCAGTTCCGAGTCTCCACTGAACTCGGGGCGAGACA
>NZ_FOND01000008.1 GCF_900112815.1 Blastococcus tunisiensis | reverse complement strand
CGGCCGCGACGCCACGGGCGATTCCGTTGGCGATTCCGCGGCGGGGTGCGGCTGCCCGGTGCTGGGCATGCCACCGGCCACCGACGCCTACGAACCCACCGCCGCCCAGCACCGGTTCACCAGCACCCGCGACCGACGCTGCCGCACCCCCAACTGCGGGCAACGCGCCGGCTGGGCCGACCACGACCACGTCATCCCGCACGCCGACGGCGGAGCCACCACCTGCACCAATCTCTGCTGCCTGTGCCGCTCCCACCACCGGCTCAAGACCTTCGCCCGCGGCTGGACCTTCCGCATGGACCCCGACGGCACCCTGCACGTGACCAGCCCGTCCGGCATCACCCGCACCACCCGACCACCCGGCCTCCGCCCACCCCCACAGCCGGACCCCGACCCACCACCGGACGACCACCCCGACGAGCCCGACGACGACCCGCCACCGTTCTGAACGGGCGGAGCCTTCCGTCCCCCGAGCACCAAGGCCCATGCACTGACGCGCGGACAGGACACACGACCGGCCAGTCACCGCCGGTCGTGCGCCCGCCCGTGATCAACCCGAATGGACCGCCGGTGGTTCAGCCCCTGCTCCACCCCGGTAGTTCAGCCCGGGTAGTTCAGCCCCGGTAGTTCGGCCCCGGTGGTTCGGCCTCGGTGGTTCAGCCCCTGCTCCACCCCGGTGGTTCGGCCTCGGTGGTTCAGCCCCTGCTCCACCCCGGTGGTTGGGTCCCGGCAGTTCAGTCCGCCGAGCCGTCGTCCGTGGTGCCGTCATCCGTGGTGCCCTCGTCGGACCCTCCGTGGCCGTGGCCGTGGCCGAACCCGCGGCCGGGACCCCGGCCGCTGCCGGCGGCGTGGGCCTCGGTGTCGGTGATCGCGAACGACTCGTCGAGCTCGACGTGCAGGCGCTCTCCGTCCGCCGTCAGGACGAGCGCCTGGTAGGCCCCGTCGGAATCGGTCAGCAGCCAGCGGACCGTGGCGTCCGGGTACTCGTCCAGCACCGCCTCCTCGACGGACGTGGCCGTGTCACCGGTGAGCGCCTCCTCGTCCCCGAACGGTCCGCCGGACCCACGCCCCCCGGGGCAGTCGGCAGCGGCGCCCTCGTCGTCCGCGGTGCCCTCGTCGGTCGCGGCGGTGGCCGTCAGCGTCCCGGCGAGGATGCCGCCGGCCACCAGCCCGCCACCGACCAGGGCGATCGAGCGGGCCCAACCCCGCCGAGCACGGTCCGGTCGCCCAGGCTCCTGCATCGTGTCGTCGTCCATGTCCGGTCCTCCGTCGTGTCCGGTCGACCCGCGTCGGGTCGATCACGGCTCACGCTGGAGGGAGAAGCTGCGCGGAACCTGTGACCGGCATGACATGCCGCCGTGAATCGCCGGCGGCTCAGAGCACCCCGTTGGCACGCAGGACGGTCAGCGCCTGCACCGTGCGGTGCCCGCGCCACTCCAGGGTCGCGGCGGGGGAGAAGCTGCCGAAGTCGACACCCCACCCGCCGTCGGGCAGCTGCCCGGCGGCGAGCCGCTCGAGTTCGGCGTCCACCACCCCCGCGGCGAACAGCGACCGGGCCGGGCCACCGGGCAGCGGCGCGATGTCCAGCGGCCGCATGAACTCGTCCTCGGCGCCACCGGCCACGTGCAGCAGCCCGTCCGCGGGCACGTGCGGGCGCAGCACGTCGACGAGACCGCCGGCCTCGGGGGAGACGGGCGCTGCGGCATCCAGGAACTGGGCGGCGAAGGCGAGCACCATCGCGTGCGGCTCCGGCCCGAGGTCCCGGACGGCGCGCAGGCAGTAGCCGGTGGCCCGCTCCAGCCAGGGGTGCCCGGCGACCGCCGGATCCGCCGAGGCCACCCGGTGCGCGGTCGCGGCCACCACCGCGGTGATCTGCAGCGACGACGTCCCGGAGTCCGCCGAGGCCCAGAAGGGCGCGCACGCCGCCGGGTCGGGCACCGGCAGGGCGAACGGCAGCCCGCCGTCGGGCAGCGTCTCCGCGTCCAGCCAGTCGCACAGCTCGACCGCGCGGGGCGTCAGCACCGGCGCGACGTCGGCGAAGACCTCGAGCGCGTGCAGCGCTCCTCCTGGCTGGCTGGTGCGCGACCGGAGATCGGGCTCGAGGCCCCACCCGTAGCCGCCGTCGGGGTTGCGGTACGCATCGACCGCCGCGAGCACCGCGGCGGGCACCGCGGCGGGCTCGCCGTCCCCGAACAGCAGGTCGAACCTCCGCCGGTCCAGGACCCGCGCCGACGACGCCAGGAAGTCAGCCGCCCGCGCGAGATCCACCGTCACGACCGCCTCCCGGAGATGCGTACCGACGGGTCCAGGCACCAGTCCAGCGCCGCCGGCCATGCGCCGTAACCCGCCGGCAGGTCCAGGTGCGCACCCCCGGACACCACGTCGACGTCGAGGCCGAACCGGTCCGCGTAGAACGGTGCCGCCCCGCCCGGGAAGTACGGGTCGTCATCGGCGGCCACCAGACGGACGCGTCCGCGGACGTCGTCGCCCGGGGCCGCGCCCTCGATGCCGGGCGGCGCGAACGCCCGCACCGCGGGATGGGACCGCAGCACGTCGGCCGACGGCGGGGCCACGAGCAGGACCCTGTCCGGCTGCAGCGCACCCAGGGCCGGCGCTGCCTGCCACCACAGCAGCACGGCGAGGCTGTGGCAGACCAGGATCCGTTCGCCCCCCGGGTCCAGCCGGCCCAGTTCGTCGCGGAGCAGCGCCGTCCAGTCGGCGAGGACCGGCTCGTCCGGCTCCGGGAACTGCGGATAGCGGACTGCGAGCCCGCGGTCGGCCAGCTCCCCCGCGAGCCAGCGCTGCCAGTGCCCCTCGGGGCGCCGGTTCTCCCAGCCGTGCACGATCAGGACGCCGGCTGTCACGGGTCGATCCTTGCCGACGGCGGTCCGGGTGCGACGCCCAGGGCGAGCGTCAGCTCCAGCACGGTCCGCGGCTCCTCCAGCCGCTTCCCGTACAGCTCGCGCAGCTGCCCCATCCGGTAGCGCACCGTCTGCGGGTGCACGAACAGCTCGCCCGCGACCGCGTCCCGGCGCCCGTGGTGCATCAGCCAGGAACGCAGCGTCTCGGTCAGCTTCTCGCGCGCCCCCGGGGAGAGCTCGTCCAGCGGAGCCAACACCCTTGCCCGCAGGTCCGCCAACGCCGGCTCGTCGGCCCGGAGCACGAGATCGGCCAGCCGGGCCTCGGTGTCGAGTGGCTCGGAGCCCTCGGCCACCAGGTCCAGCTGCACCGCCCGCAGGGCGCGCGTGTAGGAACCCTGCGCCTCCGTCCACGGCCGCGGCGGGCCGACGACGGCGTCCCGCCCGTCGAGCGAGCGGAGCAGCGCCGGCCGCGACCGGCCCTCGGCGTCGGGCACGAGGAGCACCACCAGCTCCCCCGCGCCGGACGGGTCCCGGACGTCGTCGGCCGCCCGCAGCGTCCGCCCGTCAAGGGACACCATGGCGCCGCGGACCTTCCCCTCCGGCAGCAGCACGGCGGTGAGCGTCCGCGGGGGCGCCCAGTCGGCCCGTTCCGCCGCGGCCGCCAGGTCCTCGGGAGCGGCCCCGGTCAGCAGCAGGGCGGCCAGCCGCTCGAGGTAGCGCTGCCGGACCCGCCCGGTCGTGGCCAGCTCGTCGGCGTGCCCCGCCACGCTGGCGGCCGACAGCTGGTCGATGAAGGCGAACACCAGCTCCGCGAAGCGCGCCAGCTGCTCCACCGAGAGCCCGGCGGCCACC
The DNA here is from genome assembly GCF_900112815.1 of Blastococcus tunisiensis. Taxonomy (GTDB): domain Bacteria; phylum Actinomycetota; class Actinomycetes; order Mycobacteriales; family Geodermatophilaceae; genus Blastococcus_B; species Blastococcus_B tunisiensis. Next base: position 215,106 of record NZ_FOND01000008.1, on the reverse strand, counting down.
GCGGTCGCGCTCATCTCCCGCCAGGAGATGCGGGCACCGACCCGGTAGGCCGCCAGCAGCGCATCCATGGAACGGCCGCTGCGGGCCTCACCGCGGCCCAGGTCGTAGGCGGCCGCCAGCGCGGGGCCGATGGGGGTGCTCGGGTCCGCGCCGGTGCTCGCGGTGGCCAGCTCGAGGAACCCGCCGAGCGCCAGCTCCACGGCGTTGCCGATCTTCTGGCCCATCCTCCCGGTGAACGCGTCGGCGTAGCTCGGCACCTCGACGATGATCTCGGCGACGGTGCGCTCGGCGACCGACGACAGGTCGTCCCGCATGGCGCGCGCGACGTCCCCGGGGATCGCGGTCGGCTCGGTCGTCATGCCACCCCTCTTGTTCGCAGGGAACAGAACCTACCGACCGATTCACGTCCGTCACACAGGTATCTACGCCCTGGGCTGGACAAGTCTCTATGTATGACGACCACCGATCCGCGTCCGACCACGGCTGCGCCGCGCGTCGCCCTGCGCGACCGCGTGCTGAGGTTCGCCGAGCTGGTGACCACGCCCCTGCTCCCCAGCGACTACCTCGACCTCGTCGATCCGCTCCGCTCCGGCGCCGACCTGCGCGGCCGCATCGAGGCGATCCGGCCCGAGACGCGGGACGCCGCCACGATCGTTCTCCGCCCGGGCCGGGGCTGGCGCCCGCACCGCCCCGGCCAGTACATCCGGATCGGCATCGACGTCGACGGCGTCCGCCAGTGGCGCGCCTACTCGCTGACCTCGGACCTCACCCGGAACGACGGCTGCATCAGCGTCACCGTCAAGGCCATCCCCGGGGGCAAGGTCAGCAACCACCTGGTGCACCGTGCCCGGCCGGGCACGATCGTCCAGCTCGACCAGGCGGCCGGCGAGTTCTGCCTGCCCGACGAGCGTCCGGAGAAGGCGCTGTTCGTCACCGCCGGGTCCGGCATCACCCCGGTCATGGGCATCCTGCGCAACCACCCCGAGCTCACCGACGTGGTGCTGGTGCACTCGGCGCCCACGGCCGACGACGTCGTCTTCGGCCACGAGCTGCGCCGCATGGCCGCCGACGGCCGGATCCGGCTGATCGAGCAGCACACCGACAGCGCCGGGATGCTCGACGCGCGCTCCATCGCCGAACTGGTCCCCGACCTGCACGAGCGCGCCACCTGGGCGTGCGGCCCGGTGGGGATGCTCGAGGCGCTGGAGGAGCACTTCGCCGAAGCCGGCCTCGCCGACCGGCTCTACACCGAGCGTTTCCGCCCCTCCGTCGTCGTCACAGGCGAGGGCGGCACCGTGACCTTCAGCAAGAACGGCACCACGCTCGAGGCCGACGGGGCCACCCCGATCCTCGACGCCGCCGAGGAGGCCGGCGTCCTCATGCCGAGCGGCTGCCGCATGGGCATCTGCTACGGCTGCGTCCTCCCCCTGCGCGAGGGCGCCGTCCGCGACCTGCGCAACGGCGAGCTGACCGTCGCCGCACCCGGCGACGGCGTGCTCGTCCAGACCTGCGTGAGCGCCGCCGCCGGCGCGTGCACCGTGGACCACTGAGCCGAGTCCAGCTCCCCGACCACCGAGCCGAGTCCAGCTCCCCGACCACCGACCGCCCCGACACTCAGGAGACGGATCCATGACCGTTCTGCAGAAGAAGCCCGAGAACCCGATCGCGCACCTGTCCGCCGAGGACATCGAGATCATCGGCAAGGAGCTCGACACCATCCGCCAGGAGGTGCGCGACAGCCTGGGCGAGGACGACGCCAAGTACATCCGCCGGGTCATCGACGTCCAGCGCAAGCTGGAGCTGGGCAGCCGCGCCGTGCTCCTGGTCTCGATGTTCCCGCCGGCCTGGTTCGTGGGCACCGCCGGCCTGTCGCTGGCCAAGATCCTCGAGAACATGGAGATCGGGCACAACATCCTGCACGGCCAGTGGGACTGGATGCGCGACCCCAAGATCCACTCCACGACGTGGGAGTGGGACATGGCCAGCCCGGCCGCGCAGTGGAAGCACTCGCACAACGAGCTGCACCACACGTACACGAACGTGATCGGCAAGGACAACGACCTCGGCTACGGCATCATGCGCGTCGACGAGGACCAGAAGTGGCACCCGCTCTACCTGGCGCAGCCGCTCTGGAACTTCGTCAACGCCTGCTTCTTCGAGTACGGCATCGCGGCCTACGACCTGGAGCTGGGGAAGAACCTGGCCACCAAGAAGCGCCGCAACGACCCGAAGTTCCGGGCCGCCGCCAAGCAGGTGCTGAAGAAGATCCGCAACCAGGCGACCAAGGACTACGTCATCCACCCGGCGCTGTCCGGCCCGTCGTTCCTGCCCACCCTGGCGGCGAACTTCACCGCCAACGTCGTCCGCAACCTCTGGTCGCACTCGGTGATCATGTGCGGGCACTTCCCCGAGGGGGTGGAGACCTTCGAGAAGAGCTCGATCGAGGGCGAGACCCGCGGCGAGTGGTACCTGCGCCAGATGCTGGGTTCGGCGAACATCTCCGGCAGCAAGGCCATGCACATCATGACCGGCAACCTGAGCCACCAGGTCGAGCACCACCTGTTCCCCGACCTGCCCAGCAACCGGTACGCCGAGATCGCCCCCAAGGTGAAGGACATCTTCGACCGCTACGGGCTGACCTATCACTCGGCCCCGCTCTACAAGCAGGTGGCCAGCGCCTGGCACAAGGTGATCCGGCTGTCGCTGCCCAACGGCTGGCTCGCCGAGACCACGCCGAAGAACGCCCCGGCACAGGTCGTCAAGCTGGTCCGGATGACCACCGGCGGCAAGAAGGTCCGGCGCGAGCTGTCCCGCGCCGCCTGAACGAACCGGAGCGTTGCACCGCAGAGGCCCGGAACCGTCATGGTTCTGGGCCTCTGCGGTCCACTGCGCCCGCTTCACCAGCGGTTGCGGGCCTCCTCCGCCCAGCCGGTCAGCCCGTCCAGCGACACCCGCGCACCGTCGTCCGTGGTCGCCCACCCGGTGAACTCGCCGAAGCACTGGTGGGTTTCCGACGCGACCACCAGGAGGTTCGTCCGGGCGCTCCGCTCGTGGAACGGCGTGACCGTGGCGTCGAGGCCGCCGCCGGTGATCCGCCAGGGCCGCAGCCAGTCCGTGCGATCGTACTCCCAGCGCAGCTCCGCGCCGACCTTGTGCAGCCGGCCCTCGACGAGCACCGCGTTCTCCGTCATCCCGGTGCCGTCGGTCCACTGCCCGCCCAGGGTGAGCCCGTTCCCGCCCGGCCCGCTCCCGGCCGCCCAGTTCCACGTCATCGAGTAGGGCCACCGCCCCCGGCCGTGGTCCAGGACGGCGAACGCCGCCGGCCCCTCGACCGTCACCTCCTCGCCGGCCACGACGAGCCGCCCGGTCACCGGCAGGGCGACGTCCTTCACGGTGTACTGGAACCGCCGCGCGCTCCACGGCACGACCACACCCAACGACTCCTGCCCCGCCGGCCGGACGACGGCCAGGTCGACGAGCACGTCGTCGGCCTCCGCCCGCAGGGTCACTCCGTCCGCGCGGGTCGCGAACTCCAGGGACAGCGCCCGGGTGCGCACCGACGCCGTCCCGACGCCGCTGCGGTCCGGGAGCACGGCTCCCCGGGCGAGCGGGACGACGGCCTCGCGCACGATCTCCCGCCCGGTGCGCCGGTCGAGCAGGTAGAGGCTGTGCACCCCGGCGTAGTCGAGCGAGGAGAGGACGAGCCCGACCACGTGCGTGGGGGTGGCGACGCCCCAGTACTCCCAGCGCTTGGTGCGTCCCCAGCCGCGCACGTTGGCCCGGTGCAGCGGGCGACGCGTCCAGCCCACCGCTGACGGGTCGAGCCTCCCGTCGGGGCCGCAGAGGTCGACGGGCTCGGTGATCTCGCGTTCGACGGTGGGCACCAGGGCACGCTAGCCGGGCTCCCGGACCATGTTTCCCGTGGAACCAGGAGTGGCCGACGTCCGCCGAACCCGGAACTCCCTTGCCGCCGACACCGCCCGGCTGCTCGGATGCCGCCGTGGACGTTCCTGCCGCACTCGCGGCCTTCGACGAGCAGATGCGCCGGCGCCCCGTCGCCGGGCCTGGCACCCGGGTGGAGTGCACGACCCGCGTGACCCGCACGGTAGGAACGGACTCCCGGTGGGCCGCCGTCGTCTGGAGCGACCTGAGCGAGGCCGACGCCGACGCGGTGATCGCCGCGGAGATCGCCCGGGCCGCGGGGTCGCTGGAGTGGAAGCTGTACTCGCACGACCGTCCCGCGGACCTGCCGGAGCGCCTGCGAGCGGCCGGCCTGCGGGCGGAGCCGGCCGAGACGGTGATGATCGCCGACGTCGCCGAGCTCGACCTGCCCGTAGCCGCCCCCGACGGGGTGCGCCTGGCGGCCGTGACGGACGACGCCGGGATCGCGGCGATGGTCGACGTCCAGCGGACGGTGTTCGGGTCCGTGCACCTGGGCACCGCCGAGGCGGTGCGCGCCTCGCTGCGGCTGCGGCCGCGGCCGGTCGAGGCGGTGGTTGCGTGGGCCGGGGACGTCGCCGTCTCGGCCGGCCGGATCGAGTTCCACGAGGGCACCGAGTTCGCCGGCCTGTGGGGTGGCGGCACGCTGCCCGAATGGCGCGGCCGAGGCGTGTTCCGTGCCCTGGTGGGACATCGCGCCGTCCTTGCCCGGGACCGCGGCGTCCACTACCTGCAGGTGGACGCGCTGCCCGCCAGCCGGCCCATCCTCGAGCGGATGGGCTTCCACCCGGTCGCCGGGACGATACCCTGGATGCTCGAGTCCTGAGCGCCGGGTCCCTGAGACCCCAGCCCTCACGACCCGGCCCCGACGACCCGGCCCCGACGACCCGGCCCCGACGACCCGGCCCTGACGCGCCAGCCCTGACGCCCTGGCCCCGACGCCCCAGCCCCGACGCCCCAGCCCTGACGCCCCTACCCGAGGCTGACGCCCCTTCCCGAGGCCTGCTCGAGCAGCGGAGGCCCGGGACCGGCGCGGTCCCGGGCCTCCTGGGGGTGGAGTTCCGAGCGCTAGTTGGCCATGTCCACGAAGCGGCTGTAGTGACCCTGGAAGGCGACGGTCACGTTGGCGGTCGGGCCGTTGCGGTGCTTCACCAGCATGATGTCGGCCTCGCCGGCTCGCGGGGACTCCTTCTCGTACATGTCCTCGCGGTGGATCATCATGACCATGTCGGCGTCCTGCTCGATCGAGCCGGATTCACGCAGGTCCGACAGCATCGGCTTCTTGTCCTGGCGCTGCTCCGAGCCACGGTTGAGCTGCGACATCGCGATGACCGGGACCTCGAGCTCCTTGGCCAGCAGCTTCAGCGCACGGGAGAACTCCGAGACCTCCTGCTGACGGCTCTCCACCCGCTTGCCCGACGTCATCAGCTGCAGGTAGTCGATGACCACGAGCTTGAGGTCGTTGCGCTGCTTGAGCCGCCGCGCCTTTGCCCGGATCTCCATCATCGTCATGTTGGGCGAGTCGTCGATGTAGAGCGGCGCGTCGGCGATCTCGCCCATCCGGCGGGCCAGCTTCGACCAGTCCTCGTCCGACAGCGAGCCGGCGCGCATGTGGTGCAGCGGCACCTTCGCCTCGGCCGACAGCAGACGCATGGTGATCTCGTGCTTGCTCATCTCCAGGCTGAAGATGGCGGCGGGCAGGTGGTGCTTGACCGACGCCGACCGGGCGATGTCCAGACCCAGCGTCGAGTTGTGGGTCGGGATGAAGCTCCGGCCGGCGAGGAAGAGGTGGTCCGCCGCATCGACCTGGATGCAACGCACCGGCACCGACGGGATCTCGCGCACGTCGGTGATGAACCGGCTGCCCCGGGAGGTGAAGGTCCGAGCCCCGCGCTCCTTGTGCAGCAGCTTCTTCCGCTCAAGCTTGAAGACCTCGTCGTCGGTGCTGAAGGTCAGCGTGAAGCAGGTGGAGGAGTTCTCCGTGCGGCCGCGCACCGGCTTCGTGCTGAGCCGCACGCGGTAGCCCAGGCTCGCGATGAGCTCCCGGGCGTCCTCGGCCAGTCGCCGGCTGGTTACGGCGAACTGGACCACGCCGCTAGGCGCGACGGTTCCGTCCGTGTCGAGCAGGCCGGCGAGCAACGCCCTCCGCTGGGCGATGGAGCCCCGCAGGTAGCGCGTCGGGATGTGCTTGTCGCCGAGTACGCCGAGGCCACGGAGGAGCGCCTTGACCGTGCCGTGATCGTCACGGCAGGCCTGGCACTGCGCCATGCCGGAGGATGCACCCCCGCAGTCCAGGCAGGAAGCCTGCCGCCCGACGCCGCCGGCCGCCCGCAGCGCGCCGCCGCAGGTCTTCCCGCACGTCTGCACCTGCGACGTCGCCGGGACGAATCGCTCACCGCACATCGGACAGGTGCGGTCCTCGGTCCAGACGCGTGGCGGGAGCTGCAGCGAGTAACGGCGGTCCACGCCCGCGGGCTGGGCGACCAGGCCTTCGCTCTCGATGTGAAGGGCGATCTCCGGGTCTGCGCTGGTGAACTGCGCCGCCGCAGAGGTGCCGTCGCCCAGCCACACACCCAGCGCGTAGGGCGGTACGGGGAGATCGGCCGGTGACAGGTCCAGTGGGGCCGCATTCTTCACGGAGTGGTTGAGCCGGGCGTCCTTCGTCGCGCACCGCACGGTCCGGGCGATGTCCTCGGTCGTGCGCACCTCGGCGAATGTCTTCTGATTGCGATAGCGGTTGTAGCCCGTCGCCGCGGCCTGGGCCGACTGGCGGCTGGCGCGCGTCTCGGTGAGCCACTGGTGTTGGGCGTCGGCGACGATGACCGACCCATCGGAGAAGTGCACCTCGTAGCACGGGCGGTCGGTCATGACGTCGGTGGCGGCGGCCACCGTCGTGGGCCGACCGTCAGAGCCGATGACGCGGTCACCGACGGCGACCTCGCCCATCGTCGTCCAACCGTCCGGCGTGGCGATCGGAGTGTCCAGAGCCAGGGCCTTGCCCACACCGGGACGGGCCGCGATGACGATCATCTGCCCGGCCTGCAGGCCGTTGGTGAGCTCGTCGAGGTCGCGGATGCCGGTCGGGACGCCGCGGCTGACGCCACCGCGGGAGGCGATGGCGTCCAGCTCGTCCATGGTGGGCTGCAGGATGTCCTCGAGGCGCGAGTAGTCCTCGCTCATCCGCTTCTCGGTGACGTCGTAGATCTCCTGCTGCGCCCGGTCCACGATGTCGTCGACGTCGCCCTTGCCGCCGGCCGCGCCGTAGCCGAGCTGCACCACGCGGGTCCCCGCCTCCACCAGGCGCCGCAGGACGGCCTGCTCGGCGACGATGGCGGCGTAGTAGCCCGCGTTGGCCGCCGTCGGCGTGGAGGCGATCAGGGTGTGCAGGTAGACCGCGCCACCCATCTTGGACAGCTGGTCGGTGCGGTTGAGCTCGGCGGCGACGGTGATCGCGTCGGCCGGCTCACCCCGGCCGTAGAGGTCGAGGACGCAGTCGAAGATGACCTGGTGCGCGGGCCGGTAGAAGTCGGGGCCCTGGAGCGCCTCGACGACGTCGGCGATCGCGTCCTTGCTGAGCAGCATGCCGCCGAGCACGGACTGCTCGGCGGGGATGTCCTGCGGCGGCTGCCGGTCGTAGGCCGGCGCCGTCGCTGAGGGCCGGCTGAAGTCGTCGGCCACCGCCACGGGTATTCCTCCATCTCGCGCAGGCGCGCCCGCACCACCACTCCGAGGGGAAGCCGGAGCTCGGCGGGCACCGCCGGACCGAACGTGTGTTCGGGTCATTGCTACCGCCGGGCACTGACAAGTTGGACGGGGCCCACGGAGGGACCGAGCCGGATTCGGCGCCCGGCGGCAGCTGGGGAGGACGTTAGGAAGCCGGAGGGGGGTGCGTCCAACACCGGTGTGCACGCCGATCTGCACAACTTGTGGACAAGTCGGTGGATTCACGCCTGTCGACATGTGGAGACGTCGGGGGACACGTGCCGGCCAACCGCCGTCCTCCCCCCGGTCACCTGCACGAACGCTGCCCACGGGCTGTGGACGGGAGAAAGTGCAGAACAATTTTCCGAGCGGCGCACCACGTGTCACAGCCGCCCGGCCGGCGCCGCCCACGGGTGCCACGGCCGGTCCACCGGTCCGCACGGACCGTGCCCGGGAACACCCCACGCCCACGCCGGGGACGCCACCATCGGTGGCCCCGTCGCGCGCGGGCGCGACGGCCGAGGAGGGAGTGGGCATGACGCTCAACCGGACAGCGGTCAACCCGTGGCAGTGGTCGGTCGACATGGGCTTCAACCAGGCCGAGCTGGTCACCGGGGCCACCCGGGTCCTGGTGTGCTCCGGTCAGACGGCGATGTCGGCCGAAGGCAGGCCGCAGCACGCCGGCGACATGGCCGCCCAGGTGGCGATGGCGCTCGACAACCTGGAGGCCGTCCTCGCCGGAGGCGACATGGGTCTGGGGAACGTGGTGCAGCTGAACATCTACACGACCGACGTCGACGCGTTCTTCGCCTGCTATGGCTCCGTGGTGGAGCGGTTCCGCCGGGAGGGAGTGAAGCCCACCAGCACGCTCCTGGGCATCAGCCGGCTCGCCTTCCCGGAACTGATGGTGGAACTCGAGGCCACCGCGGTCGCGTGACCGGCCCGTGGACGCCACGAGGGGCGCCGGACCGGAGTCCGACGCCCCTCGCAACGCGATGGAACGGCCCCCTCGCAGGGCCCCGCCGCGAGCGTGCGAGCGGTGGGGGGCGAGGGGGTCCTTTCTCAGCCGGCGACGACCTCGATCGTCAGCTGGGTCGAGACCTCGGGGTGCACCCGCACGGTGACGGTGTGCTCCCCGGTGGTCTTGATGCTGCTCGGCAGCTCGATCCGGCGGCGGTCGAGCTCCGGGCCACCGGCGGCGGTGACCGCGGCGGCGACGTCGGCGGTGGTGACGCGCCCGAACAGGCGGCCACCCTCACCGGCGCGAGCCGGCACCTGCACCGACAGACCGGACAGCCGGCCGGCCAGGGCCTGCGCGTCCTCGTGCGAGGCCACCTCGCGGGCGGCACGCGCCCGGCGGAGCGACTCGATCTGCTTCTGCGCGCCACGGGTGGCCTGGATGGCCAGCCCGCGAGGCAGGAGGTAGTTGCGGCCGTAGCCGCCCTTGACCTCGACGGTGTCGCCGGAGGAACCGAGACCGGTGACCTCCTGGGTGAGGATCAGCTTCATCGTGCTCATGATCAGCGCGCCGTCGAGGTGTAGGGCAGCAGTGCCATCTCGCGGCTGTTCTTCACGGCCACGGCGACGTCACGCTGGTGCTGGCTGCAGTTGCCGCTGACGCGGCGGGCACGGATCTTGCCGCGGTCGGAGATGAACTTCCGCAGCAGCGTCGTGTCCTTGTAGTCGATGTAGGTCGCCTTGTCCTTGCAGAACTGGCAGACCTTCTTCTTGACCTTGCGAATGGGTGGCTTGGGCACCGGGGTTCTCCAGGTAGATCAGATGAGGGGGATCAGAACGGGGGCTCGTCGGACGGTCCGGCGGGCGTCGACCACGGGTCGCTCGCGCCGCCTCCACCGCCTCCACCACCGCCGCCGGAGAAGCCGCCACCGCCGCCGCCACCGAAGCCGCCGCCACCCTCACCGCGCGAGGCCTTGGTGACCTTCGCGGTGGCGTAGCGCAGGGACGGGCCGATCTCGTCGACCTCGAGCTCGATGACGGTGCGCTTCTCGCCCTCCTTCGTGTCGAAGGAGCGCTGCTTGAGCCGGCCGCTCACGATGACGCGAGAGCCACGGGTCAGCGACTCGGCCACGTTCTCCGCGGCCTGGCGCCAGACGTTGCAGCGCAGGAACAGCGCTTCGCCGTCCTTCCACTCCTGGGTCTGGCGGTCGAAGGTGCGCGGGGTCGACGCGACGGTGAAGTTCGCGACGGCGGCGCCCGACGGCGTGAAGCGCAGCTCCGGATCGGCGGTCAGGTTGCCGATGACGGTGATGACGGTTTCGCCGGCCATGGTCAGTGGACCTCGGGGCGCATCAGCTTCGTGCGGAGCACCGACTCGTTGAGGTTCAGCTGGCGGTCCAGCTCGGCGACCGCAGCGGGCTCGGACTCGATCGTGACGATCGCGTAGATGCCCTCGACCTGCTTCTTGATCTCGTAGGCCAGCCGACGACGGCCCCAGATCTCGGTCTTGACGGTGCCACCGGCCTTGGTGACGACGGTCAGGAACCGGTCGAGCGACGGAGCGATCGTCCGCTCCTCGAGCTCAGGGTCGAGGATGACCATCAGTTCGTAGTTGCGCATGGAGAAACCCCACCTCCTCTGGTCTTGGCGGCTGCAGTACATCTGCAGCAGGAGGGTCGTACATGCGTCGCGCGCCCCGGCCAACTCGGACGAGAGCCGGAACGCGCGGACCCAGGCTACCAGCGGCGGTCACCCCCGCCGCCCCGCGGTCCACAGACGAGGGACCCCCGTCCTCCCCACCCCTCGCGAGCTCGGGGCGGGCCCCTGGACGGGGGCCGGGCGTCAGCGGGTGGCGCGGGCGGCCTGGTGGGTGCGGACCAGCGCCGCGGTCACCGCGGCGAGCGCCACGACGGCGGCCAGCGCGGCCGCCGGGAGCGTCTGCGCGGCCGCCCGCCCCGAGGACGCCTCGACCACCGGGTCGCCGTCCTCGAACGTCGTCCCGTCCAGGCCGGCCAGCTGCCCGAACACCGGCACCGAGGCGCCGTCGTAGCTGCCCGCGACCCCACCGGAACCCCTCCCGGAGGTGCCGTCGGGCCGCCCGAGGCTCTCCCCCGGGATGAAGTAGCGCGCGGGGTCGAAGGCCGCCGCGGCGACGATGTCGGAGGGCGCCATGCGCGGGGCGGCCGCACCGGTGTCGTAGGCGTACGCGTCGCCCGGCGTCGGCGGGAGGGCCTGCCCCTGGGGGGCTCCGGTCCCGCCGCCGGGGGCCGGGACCGGAGCCGGGGAGTCCGTGCCGGGCGTGGGGACCGTCGGCGCCTGGATCGGGGGCAGCTGCACCGTCACCTGGGGCAGCGCGGGGACCCCCACGCTCGGCAGGTTGGGCACCGCGGGGAGCACCGTCTGCACGACGTAGGGCGTCGGGGCGGGCAGCGCCGGGAGGCCGGCGGCCACGGTGTTGATCACCTGGTTGACGAGGTTCACGGCCAGCCCCGACTGCGGGACGATCCGGTAGGTGTACGTGATCGTGCCGGTCGTGGCCGGCGCGGAGAACGTCCAGGACGCGCTCTGGTCCGGGGCCAGCTTCCGCTCCTGCCCGAAGAAGGTCACCGCCACGTCGGTGTAGACGGTGGCGGACACGCCGCCGACCAGCGGCAGGCTGATGCCCGTCTTGTTCTGCGCCGGGATCTTGTTGACGAACGTGACCGTGCCGCCGGGGTCCACGCTGGCCACCGGAGGGGTGAGGTTCCTGATCTCGATCGTCGCGGAGGGGGCTGCCGCGGCACCGGGGGCCAGGAGGACGGAGAGCGCGGCCACGCCCAGCCAGCCGAGCACGGCGACTGCCACTCCGCGCGTCGCGGTTCGACGGATCCGACCGGTTGCCATCGTCTGCTCTACCTCCGTGTGTGCTGAGGACCGCCTCTTACCGGCGGGTGACCCCCGTCCCGCTGCACCAACGATGATGTGTGATCGCAGTTACGGTTAAACCTGATCCTGCCGAAGAACTAGGGTCGGCGGCCATGACTCCCCCGCCCGCCCGACACCCGATCGGCGTACACGTCGGCCCCGGCCTGACCGAGGAGAACGAGCTCGACGACGGCGGGCCCCTCGCCCGCGCGGCGGAGATGGACGCCGACGGCGTCCAGTTCTTCCTGGCCGACCCCCAGGGCTGGAAGGCGCCGAAGCCCCGGCCGGACGCCGCGGACCTGATGGCCGGGGACGTGATGGTCGTCGTCCACGCGCCGTACGTGCTCAACGTGGCGACGACGAACAACCGCATCCGCATCCCGAGCCGCAAGCTGCTCGGTGCGCACGCCGCCGCGGCCGCCGCGGTCGGTGCGCGGGGGATGGTCGTGCACGGCGGCCACGTGCTCGCGCAGGACGACCCCGCCGTCGGGTTCGACAACTGGCGCAAGACCTTCGCGCGGCAGGCGGAGGAGGGCGGCTTCCCGGTGCCGCTCTACATCGAGAACACCGCCGGTGGCGGCAACGCCATGGCCCGTGACCTCGACGCGATCGCCCGGCTCTGGGACGCCGTGGGTGAGTTCGGCGCCGGGTTCGTCCTGGACACCTGCCACGCCTGGGCGGCGGGCTGGGACCTGGCGACCGCGGTGGACGACGTCCGCGCGATCACCGGCCGGGTGGACCTGGTCCACCTCAACAACAGCCGTGATCCGCACGGCTCCAGCCGCGACCGCCACGCCCCGCTCGCCGGCGGCGAGATCCCGACCGAGCTGCTGGTCGAGGTGGCGCGGGCCGCCGACTGCCCGGTCGTCCTCGAGACCCCCGGGGACGCGTCCGCGCACGCCGGGGAGATCACCCTGCTGCGCCAGGCGCTGAGCTAGCGCCCGTCCTCCCTCACCTCGCGGCGTCCTCCCCCACGGTCTGCGCCGAGGGAGGACGCGCCACGATCAGGTGAGCTGATCGTGGCGCGACGTCGCAGGGTCAGGCGGTCGCGGGCGTGGTCGAGCGGGCCACCGGCCGGGTCGTCGACGCCGGGCCAGCCGGCCCGCACGACGTCGCCGTCGGGGCGCAGCACGTCGCGGACGACCAGCGCCATGAGGACGACGACGGCCACGTCGCGCAGCAGGACCCCGAAGAAGAACCACTGGACCTCGATGCCGCGGTTGTCCGTGCCGAGGTAGTGCAGCATCGTCACCCCCCACACCAGGACCTCGGTGACCTGCCACAGCAGCAACGACCGCCAGCGTGGCCGGGCGAGCACTGCCAGGGGCAGCAGCCACAGCGAGAACTGCGGGCTCCACACCTTGTTCAGCAGCAGGAAGCCCGCGACCAGCAGGAAGGCCAGCTGGGCCACCCGCGGGCGGACCGGGGCGGCCAGCGCCAGCCAGGCGACGCCCGCGGCGAGGGCCAGCAGGCATCCGGTGACCACCGCGTTCAGCACGGACGGCGGCTGCCCGGCGGCCAGCGGCCCGTCGAGGATCCGGGAGTCGGTCGCGTGCAGGGCCATGTTCCAGATCGACTCCGGGTTGGCCTGCCGCTCCCGGCTGAACACGAAGAACCAGGCCCACTCGTCCGGGGCGGCAGCGGCCACGGGCAGGTTGACCGCGGCCCACGCCACCCCCGCGGCCGCCGTCGTGGTGGCCCAGGTCGCCAGCCGGCCCGCCCGGAGGCAGAGCACGAACAGGACGCCGAGCAGCAGCAGGGGGTAGAACTTCGCGGCGATGCCGATCCCGAGGAGCACCCCGGCGAGCACCGGACGGTTGCGGGCCCACGCCAGCATCCCGAGCGTGGCGAACGCGACGGCCAGCAGGTCCCAGTTGGTGAAGGCGTGCACGAGCAGGACGGGGGAGAGCCCGACCATCGCGGCGTCCCACGGCCGGCGGCCGGCCAGTCCCAGGACGCCGCGGACGGTCACCAGCGCGCACACCGACAGCAGCAGCGCGGTCAGTGCGGTGAAGCCCTGCACGAGGGGGACGTCGGGCAGCAGGCCCACCGCCTCGGCGGCCGAGGCGTACAGCCGCGCCCCGGCGGCGGCCAGGGCCATCACGGCGCCGGTCAGCACGGGGTACTCGACCCGGGTGTCCAGGTAGGGGAGTGCGCCGTCGCCGAGGCCGTAGCCGCCGAACAGCGGCACCGCGTCGGAGTAGCAGAAGTGGGTGTACTGGCGGGAGCCGCTCCAGTCACCGGCCGAGCACGGCGCCTGCTTGGCCCAGGCGACGGCCAGGACGACCGTGGCGAACAGCAGGCAGACGCGCAGCGGCGTCCAGAACCGGGCACGGCCGGTCACCGCGTGCCGGCCCCACGGGCCACCCACCGCCTCGCTGGCCTGCGCGACCACCGGATCGGCCCACGACGGGATCACCCGGTCCGGGCCGGGGGGGTCGCTCGTTCCACGTGGAACGAGCACGGACCCCTCCGGAGGTGCTCCGGAGGGGTCCGTGGACGTGCTGCTCACCCGCCCAGTGTGCGGGATCGCGATCGGCGATCGGCTCAGCCGCCGCCGCCCGGTCCGCCCGGGCCACCCGGGCCCTGACCGGGGGTGCCCGGTGAGCCGGGCAGGCCGGGCACGCCCTCGGCGTCGTCGCCGTCGCCGTCGTCGTCCTGGCCCGGCGGCTGCTGCTCCGTGCGGTCGTCGACCCCGTTGCCGTTCGCGTCGGGGAACTCGGTGCGGTCGTCGACCCCGTTCCGGTTCACGTCCGGGAACTCGGTGCGGTCGTCGACCCCGTTGCCGTTCGCGTCGGGGAACTCGGTGCGGTCGTCGACCCCGTTGCCGTTCGCGTCGGGGAACTGCGGCTCCGGTTCCGGCTCGGGCTCCGGCTCGGGTTCCGGCACGCCCTCGCCGGTGTCCCCCTCGATGATCGCCCGGTCGGGCAGGTCCTCCTCGGGCGACCCCTCGAGGACGGTGTTCATGAACTGCTGCCAGATCTCACCGGGCAGTCCGGAGCCGTAGACGATCCGCCCGCGGGCGTCCTCGATGGCCTCGGTGCCCTGCGTCCCCACCCACACCGCGGTGGAGATCGACGGCGTGTAGCCCACCATCCAGGCGTCGGAGTTGTCCTCGCGGTCCAGGCCCTGGGTGCCGGTCTTGCTGGCCACCGGGCGGCTCCCGTCCAGGGCCCGGTCGGAGGAGCTGGCCACGTCCCGGAGGGCGAACGTGACGTCGTTGGCCACGTCGGCCGGCACCGCCTGCACCGCATCGGCGGCCGGGTCGACCGTCATCAGCACGGTGCCGGTGTTGTCGGCGACCGAGGCGACGAAGTGCGGCGGGCGGTACACGCCGCCGGCGGCGAAGGTGGCGAAGCCGGCGGCCTGCTGGATCGGCCGGACGGCGTACTCACCGATACCGATCGAGCCACCGGTGTCGTCGGTCCCCGGGACGCTCAGCGACTCGTAGCCCCCGAGACCCTCGGGAACCGTCGGGTCCGCCGCGTCCCAGGTGTCCGGGATGCCGGCCGCGGCACGGGCCACCTCGGCCACCCGCTCGGGTCCCACCTCGTAGGCCAGGCCGTAGAAGGTGGTGTTGAGCGAGCGGGTGATCGCCTCCTTGAGCGTGCACGCCGCGCACTGCGCGTTGCCGGAGTTCACCACCTCCTGGCCGGGCCGGTCCGGGAACTCCTGGGGGGACGTCCCGTCCCGGCGGGCGTCGACGCTGATGCCCTGCTGCAGCGCGGCCGCCAGGGTGTACGGCTTGAAGGAGGAACCCGGGGGCTTGAGGGCCTGGACGTAGTCGGTGGTGTCCACCGCGGGGTCCTCGCTCCGGCTGACCTCGTTGCCGTAGTAGGCCACCACGCCGCCGGTCCGCGGGTCGATCGCGACCAGGGCCTCGCGCAGCTTCGGGTCCTCGTCGCCCATGACGTCGTTCACCGTGGCGATCGCGGCGTCCTGCGTCCCCTTGTCCACCGTCGTGGTGATCCGCAGCCCGCCGGCGCGGACCTGCTGCTCGTCGTAGCCGTGCTCGGCCTCCATCTCGTCGAGGACCTGGCTGACGATGTGCCCCTCGGGGCCGCCGGGGAGGCCCAGGGAGGAACCGGCCTTGGGCAGCACCGTCGGGTACACCGCGGCCGCCCGCTCCTCCGCGGACAGCCAGCCCTCCTCGACCATGGCGTCGAGCACCCGCCCCCAGCGGTCCTGGGCGTCCTCGGGGCTCACCTCGGGGTCGTAGCGGGAGGGGCTCCGGATCAGGACGGCGAGCACCGCGCCCTGCTCCGCGGTCAGCTCCGCGGCCGGGACGCCGAAGTAGGTGTTGGCGGCCGCCTCGATGCCGTAGGCGCCGCGGCCGTAGTAGATGGTGTTGAGGTAGTTCTCGAGGATCTGCTGCTTGGTGTAGTTGTTGTCGAGCTTGATCGACAGGAAGAGCTCCTGGAACTTCCGGCTGAACGTCTGCTCGGAGTTCTGCAGGATCGCGTTCTTCACGTACTGCTGGGTGATCGTGGATCCGCCCTGGGTGGAGCCGCCGGTGAGGTTGTTCCACGTGGCCCGGATGATGCCGGTCAGCGAGATGCCGGGATCGGAGTAGAAGCTGCGGTTCTCCGCCGCGAGGACGGCGTTCTGCGCGGGCTCGGAGATCTGGTCGAGCGCGACGTTCGTCCGGTTCTCGTCCCCGAGGCGGGCCATCTCGGTCTGGCCGTCGGAGTAGTAGATGACCGTGGTCTGCGAGGTCGTGATCGAGTCGGGGCTCGGCACCTCGGTGCTGGCGTAGACGACACCGACGAAGACACCCAGCAGGACCAGCAGTCCGCCGATGAGGCCACCGGCGATCTTCAGCCGGCGGTTGCGCCGCTGCTTCTTGGTCCGCGCACCCTTCGACCCGGCGGGCCTGCCCTTCTTCGCCGCGGGGCGGGCGCCGGTCGGCCGGCTGCCGGCCGGGCGCTGCGGCGCCCCGGTGCCGGTCCGGGACGCCGTCGTGCGTGCCCGGCCCCCCGCGGGCGGGCGGCCCGATCCGCGGCCGCCACCCCCGCCGGTGCTGCGGGTCCGGGCCGGTGACGGACGGCGGACCGATCCGGCGCGCGGCGCCACGGGCGAGGTCTCGTCGTGTGATGGCACGCGGAACCCCTCTCTGACAGTTCTCTGTCGTCGAAAACCTGGTCGGCGGACCGAGGTGCCGGTCCGGCCGGTGTCTGGCGCGGTGTCGAGCGTGACGTCTCCAGCTGTGGCAGCGGGGGAGGACCCCCCTCAGCGGTGCCCCGCTGGGGCTGCTGCGACGGACGGGGCCGACGGGACGGCTGCCCGCCCCCACCCCGGCTGCTACTCCGTGGCGGCCCGCCGGCGTCCCCGGCGGGGCTGCTGCCCCGGAACGGGCTCGGCACCGAGGACGTACGAGGCGTCGAGATGGTTCCAGCCGCAACTGCGGCACACCTCGACGGCGTACACCGTGAACTCCTCCTGTGCGGCGTCCATCCGGGCGAGCTCGGCCTCTGTCTTGGCCTGCCCGGACGTCGGCCCGAGGGAGTCGCCGTACACGTAGTTCACCCGTGTCAGGCGCTCCTTGCGGCAGACCGGGCAGGCGACCGAGGTCACCTCGCCGTGGTACTTCGCCGCCCGGGAGAGGTAGGGACTGGCGTCGCAGACCTCGAACAGACCCGTGCGGCCCGCGTACACGTCGGCGAGCACAGCTCGCCGCTGCAGCGAGTAGTCCACGACGGATCGACGTCCGGGCACGGCGGCCAATGTACGCAAGAACGCGGCGACACCTCCGGCTCGGACCGCGGCCGATCGCCGTCCGCCGCTCCGCCGGGCCGTCGGACCGCGCGGCAGGGACCGCCGCGGGCCCGTGCGCGGTGCCCGCCGGCCGGTCCTCCCGTCGCGCGGATCTCCCCCGGGGCCGCCGACCCGGGAGGCACCACCCGGACCAGCCCGCGGCGCCCGGAGTCCGCACCTGCACATCTCGATGTATCGTCTCGATACATCGGGACGGTCGGTCCCGTCGCACCGGGACCATCGGCGGAAGGAGTCGGGATGCTCGAGTTCGCCATCCTCGGCCTCCTCCACCAGTCGCCGATGCACGGCTACGAGCTGCGCAAACAGCTGGCCGAGGTGCTCGGGGGGATGCGCAGCATCTCCTACGGTTCGCTCTATCCCGCGCTCAAGCGGATGCGGGCGGCCGGGCTCATCTCCACCGACGAGCCCGATCCGCACGCGCTGCTGCCGGCCGACGCACCGCCGCTCACCGGCCGGCGCGGGAAGGTGGTCTACGAGATCACCGCGGAAGGCAAGGAGCGCTTCCACGAGCTGGTCACCCAGACCGGCCCGGAGGCCTACGACGACGGCGGGCTCTTCGGTGTCCGCCTGGCCTTCTTCCGGCACACCGCCTCCGACGTGCGGCTGCGGATCCTCGAGGGCCGCCGCCGCACCGTCGAGCAGCAGCGCGAGGGCCTGCGGGCCTCACTGGCGAGGACCCGTCAGCGGCTGGACCGCTACACCCTCGAGCTGCAGCGGCACGGCCTCGAGTCGGTGGACCGCGAGGTCCGCTGGCTCTCCGAGTTGATCGACAGAGAGCTGGTCGACACCGGACATCGGGAGTCGACGGGTCCAGCAGTGGCGCCCGACGCCCCCCGCCAGTCATCCGCGGACCGCACCCGGTCCGCGTCCACCGGACCCCAGGGGTCCAGGGAGAAGGAGAATCCATGGGGTCAGTGAAGGTCGCCATCGTCGGCGTCGGGAACTGCGCGGCGTCGCTCGTCCAGGGCGTGGAGTACTACAAGGACGCCGACGAGACCGCGTCGGTGCCGGGCCTGATGCACGTGCGCTTCGGCGAGTACCACGTGTCCGACATCGAGTTCGTCGCCGCGTTCGACGTCGACGCCAAGAAGGTCGGCCGTGACCTCTCCGAGGCCATCGTCGCCAGCGAGAACAACACCATCAAGATCGCTGAGGTCCCGCCGCTCGGCGTGACCGTGCAGCGCGGCACGACGCTGGACGGGCTCGGCAAGTACTACCGCGAGATCGTCGAGGAGTCCGACGACCAGCCGGTCGACATGGTCGCGGCCCTGCGGGAGTCCGGCGCCGACGTCGTCGTCTGCTACCTGCCCGTGGGCTCGCAGGAGGCCGCGGAGTTCTACGCCCAGGCAGCCATCGACGCGGGCGTGGCGTTCGTCAACGCCCTGCCGGTGTTCATCGCCGGCACCCAGGAGTGGGCGGACAAGTTCACCGCGGCCGGTGTGCCGATCGTCGGCGACGACATCAAGAGCCAGGTCGGCGCCACGATCACCCACCGTGTGCTCGCCAAGCTGTTCGAGGACCGCGGGGTGCAGCTCGACCGCACGATGCAGCTCAACGTCGGCGGCAACATGGACTTCAAGAACATGCTCGAGCGCGAGCGCCTGGAGTCCAAGAAGATCTCGAAGACCCAGTCGGTCACCAGCCAGGTCGACCGCGACATGGGCAAGGGCAACGTGCACATCGGCCCGTCGGACCACGTGCCGTGGCTGAGCGACCGCAAGTGGGCCTACGTCCGCCTGGAGGGTCGCGCGTTCGGCGACGTCCCGCTGAACCTGGAGTACAAGCTCGAGGTCTGGGACTCGCCGAACTCGGCGGGCATCATCATCGACGCCGTCCGGGCCGCGAAGATCGCCAAGGACCGGGGGATCGGTGGCCCGATCCTGTCCGCGTCGTCGTACTTCATGAAGAGCCCGCCGGTGCAGTACAGCGACAGCGAGGCCCGCGACGCCGTCGAGGCGTTCATCCGGGGCGACATCGAGCGCTGAACGACCAGCACCACCCGCACGGGCCCGCGTCCTCCCCGGAGGACGCGGGCCCGTGCGTCGTCCCCGGTCCGGCGGCCGGCGTGCCTACGCTGCACGGCATGCCTCCCCGTGCCGCCCGGCTGCTGCTCTCGGCCGGCCTGGCGATGGCGCTGGTCACCGGGTGCACCGGCGACAGCGGGCTGGACCGCACGGCCGGCGACCCGGTCACCGAGGAGGAGGCCCAGGTCCTGTCGGCGCTCCTGCAGCGCAACCAGCAGCGCGGCGGCGCGGACTTCGTGGTGACCGCCCCCTACGGCGACGGCGAGCTGCTCACGCTGACCGGCGCCGTCGACTTCCGCAACGAGGTCGGCCGGGCGCAGGTGGTCACGAGCTTCGACGACGGCCGGGACGACGACGTCCGCACCCTCTTCTTCACCGACGAGGAGGTCTGGGTCGGCGACGTCCCCGGGCTCACCGACGCGCTCGCCGCGGGCGGCGTCCCGGCTGTGACGTACCTCCGCCGTCCGGTCACCCTCGGGTCCGAGGACGGCGCCCCCCTGCTCCTCGACGTGCTGACCGAGGTGCTGCTGAACCTGTCGGCACGGCGGGCCGACGACCCCCGGGCCTTCCTCGACGGCGACTACACGTGGCAGGGCCAGCGCTCCATCGACAGCCGGCTGACCACGCTCTTCGGCGTGCCCGGTGACCGGACCGTCGCGGTCGACGCCGCCGAGGACGTGCTCACCCAGTTCGTGACCCCGCTGGCCGACGGCGGCTTCGACGTCACCGTCACGCTCTCGGGGCACGGCATGCGCCCGATCGACCTGCCGGCCGCGGAGGAGACGGCGGCGGCGGCGGACCACCCGGACGTCGCGGCGGCCCTGGGCATCTGACGAAGGACCCCGCTGCCCCTGCAGAGGGGCCACGGACAGCGAGAGAGGGCGGTCTCTTCCCCAGACCGCCCTCTCTCGGGCTACTTCCTACCAGATCCTGCGCGCGTCGGGGAGCCTCAGTTGACGGATGGGTCTGCTGGGGCAGTCGAGAGCACGGCGAGGCGGCCGGTCTGCCGGCCGAGGACCGTGCGCCACAGCTCCGGCCCCGAGGCCGGGCACAGCACGTCCTCCGGACGCCCGGGGACGCAGGCCCAGGCTCCTTCGGAGATCTCGTCGGCGAGCTGGCCGGCCGACCAGCCGGCGTACCCGGCGAAGACCCGCAGGCCGCTCAGCTCCTCCTGCAGGTCCGCCGGGTCGCTGTCCAGGTCGACCAGGTGCACGTTCCCGGCCACCCGCCGCAGCGGGCTCTCCTCCACCGGGGCCGGCGCGCCCGGGCAGACGGCCAGGCACAGCGCCGTGTCGGTCTCGCACGGGCCCCCCACGTGGAAGACCCCCGGTGCCACGGCCAGGTCGCACCAGCCGGGCAGCACGTCGCGGATCTCGACCTGGCTCGGACGGCCGAGGACGACGCCCAGCGAGCCGGTCTCGGAGTGGTCGAGGACGTAGACCACCGTGCCGGCGAAGGTGGGGTCGGTGAGCGCCGGCATCGCGACGAGCAGCGCTCCGGGATGCACGTCGCCGATGCGCCCGATCGACAGCGCCGGGACGGCGGGCGCAGGTCGCCCGGTCACGGGCCGCGTGGGCGGACCGGACTCGGGATCGGGCGAGGGGACCGCGGTCATCGCCGACCAGTGTGCCCCACGCCCGCGCCCGATGGCGCCCGATCGTGCGCCGTCGGCGGGAACCGGTGGGCCCTTAGGGTGATCACGTGCCGGTGGTGGGGACGAGCGTCCGGCTCGTGCTCTCCCGGCGCGACTTCCGCCGCTTGCTGCTCACCCGGCTGTTCTCCCAGTTCGGGGACGGCGTCTTCCAGGCGGCGCTCGCCGGCACCGTGCTGTTCAACCCGCAGCGGGCCGCCGATCCGCTGGACATCGCCGCCGGTTTCGCCGTCCTCCTGCTGCCCTACTCGCTGGTCGGGCCCTTCGCCGGGGTCTGGCTGGACCGCTGGAGCCGCCGCCAGGTCCTGCTGCGGGCCAACGTCGTCCGCGCCGGGCTGGTGTCCGTCGTGGCGGTGCTGATCCTCGGCGGTGTCGAGGGCACCGGCTTCTACACCGCCGGACTCGCCGTCTTCTCGGTCAACCGGCTCGTGCTCTCCGCGCTGTCCGCGGGGCTGCCGCACACCACCGCCGAACTGCTCCTCGTACCGGCCAACGCCCTCTCCACGACGGCGGGCGGCGTCTCGACGGTCGCCGGCGGGGCGGCCGCGATCCTCGCGCTGGAGGCGACCGGCTCCGGTGACCCGGGGTACGCGCTCATGGCGCTGGCGGCGGCCGTCCCCTACCTCGTGGCGTCGGTCGTCGTCAGCGGGTTCTCCCGCGAGCACCTGGGGCCCGACCACATGGTGGCTGCCCACGAGTCGGTGGGCGCCACGGTCCGGGCCACCCTGCTCGGCATGGTGGCCGGGGCACGGCACGTGGCCGCCCGTCCGCCGGCGGCCGCCGCGCTGCTGGCGATCGGCCTGCACCGGCTCTGCTACGGCGTCTTCACGCTCATGACGCTGCTGATCTACCGCAACACCTTCCTCGACGGCGGCGGCCTGTTCCCGGGAGGCATCCTCGGGCTGGGGCAGGTCGTGGCCGCCGCCGCGGCCGGCACGTTGCTCGCGGCCCTGGTCACGCCACCGGCCGTGCGGCGCATCGGGATCCGGCGGTGGATCCCGGTCGCCCTCACCGGCGGCGCGGGGGCGCAGGTGGCACTCGCCGTGTGGGTGACCCCGGGTGCCGTCGTCCTGGTGGGGCTGCTGCTGGGCTTCGTGGCGCAGGCGGTGAAGATCTGCGTGGACAGCACGCTCCAGGAGACCGTCGAGGACGACTACCGCGGCCGGGTCTTCTCGGTGTACGACACGTTGTTCAACATGACCTTCGTGCTCGCCCTGGTGCTGGGCGCGGTCACCCTCCCCGAGTCGGGCGTCTCCGCGCTGGTGCCCGCGGTGGTCGCATCCGGCTACCTGGTCGCTGCGGTGACCTACCTGCGCCTGACCAGGAAGCACTGACGCCCGGCCCGGAAGCACCGGGCCGCGGTCAGAGCTCCCGGACGCACGGCCCCCGCCCCAGGGCGGCCAGGCCGGTGAGGTCGCCGGCGGCGAAGTCCGGGACCTCGCGCCGCGCCTCCGGGTACATGAGCTGCTGCTCGTCCTCGACGTGCCCGAGGCCGACGAGGTGGCCGAGCTCGTGCAGGACGATCGCCCGCGCCGTCGTCGCGCCGTCCCGGAAGGACAGGATCTCCGGCATCCGACCGGCGTCGAGGGACACCGTCCCCGTCACGAAGACCTGCGGACCGTCGCCCAGGGAGACCGCCACGCTCCCGGCCTGGCCGACGGTGTCGCCGACCAGCGCGGGGTTCTGCTCCTCGGTCTCCCAGGCGACGAGCACGGGTGCCCAGCGGTCGCCGTAGGTCTCCGGCTGGAAGACCCGCCGCTCCAGCGTGCCGGGCTCGGCGCTGCCGCCGTCGTGCACGAACCGCAGACCGGTCACCTCCGACAGGCGGGCGAACGCCGCGTGCACGACCTCCTCACCGCCGGGCGGCGCGTTGTCCGGGCGGACCACGTAGTGCACCGGCCGGCACGGGTCGTAGGCCACCGGGGTCACGCCGTCGGCCTGGAGGGCGATGAACCCGTGCGAGCCGCCCTCCGCCGGAGGAGGTGGCGGGGTCCCGAGCGGGGAGCGCGCCGACTCCTGGCCGGCCGTCGGGCGGTCCGGCGGCGACGTCGGTGGCGGAGCGGTCGCCGTCGGCACGGCCGACGGCAGGGCGGCATCGACCGCCGTCCAGGGCCACGAGCCGGGTCCGACCAGGACCGCGGCGCCCAGGATGAGCAGGACGACCGACGGGACGACGACGAGTGCGCGCAGCGCCCGGCGACCCCGCCGGCGGCGAGGTGCGGACGGCGGCAGGCCGGGGCCGCGCCAGGGCATCGGCTCGACGCGCAGCCCGGCGGCCTCGTCCAGCACCCACTGCGGCACGCGGCCGCTCGGCGAGCTCGGCACCGGGCCGGCGCCGCCCAGGGGCTGCTCGGGGTGGTCGGACGGGGACACGCTCCGATTGTCGGCACACGGGCGCGTGTCCTGGAGCCCGGCGCGCTCGGTGCGGCCGGCTTCAGCCCTGCCGATCGGCCCACCAGCGGAGCAGCGCGGACTCCGCCTCCTCCGGCTCGAGCGGACCCCGCTCGAGCCGCAGGTCCTTGAGGAACCGCCAGGCACGCCCTACCTCGGGCCCCGGTCCGATGCCCAGCAACTGCATGATCGCGTTCCCGTCCAGATCCGGCCGCACCCGCGCCAGGTCCTCCTGGGCGGAGAGCTCCCGGATCCGCTGCTCCAGCGAGTCGTAGGTGGCCGACAGCGCCGCGGCCCGCCTGCGGTTCCGGGTGGTGGAGTCCGAGCGGACCAGCTTGTGAAGGCGGGGGAGCAGCTCACCCGCGTCGGTGACGTACCGGCGCACCGCGGAATCGGTCCACTCGCCGGTCCCGTACCCGTGGAACCGCAGGTGCAGGAAGGTCAGCCGGGAGACCGCCTCGATGACGTCCTTCGGGTACCGCAGCGCGGTCAGCCGCTTGCGCACGAGCTTGGCGCCGACCACCTCGTGGTGGTGGAAGGAGACCCGCCCCCGTGGCTCGTGCCGGCGGGTGGCCGGCTTGCCGATGTCGTGCAGCAGGGCGGCCAGGCGCAGCACCAGGTCGGGGGAGCCCGAGTCCGGATCGGCCTTCTCCAGCGCGATCGCCTGGTCCAGCACGGTCAGCGAGTGCGTGTAGACGTCCTTGTGCTGGTGGTGCTCGTCGATCTCCATCCGCAGCGCCGAGAGCTCCGGGAGGACGACGTCGGCCAGGCCGGTCCCGACGAACAGCTCCAGTGCCGCGCGCGGCGCGTCCTGCAGCAGCGTCTTGGACAGCTCCGCCTGCACCCGCTCCGGGGTGATGCGGGACAGCTCGCCCGACATCGCGGTCATCGCCTCGACCACGTCGTCGACCGGCGTCAGCCCCAGCTGCGCGACGAACCGGACCGCCCGCAGCATGCGGAGCGGGTCGTCGGCGAAGGAGTCCGCCGCCGCGCCGGGCGTCCGCAGCCGGCCGGCCAGCAGGTCCCCCAGTCCGCCGAAGGGATCGGTGACCGTCCGGTCGGGCCCCAGGGAGACGGCCATGGCGTTGACCGTGAAGTCGCGCCGGACGAGGTCGTCGACCAGCGACTCGCCCCAGGCGACCTCCGGATTGCGGGATTCCCGGTCGTAGCGGTCGGCGCGGAACGTCGTGATCTCGACGCGCACCCCGAGGATCTCGGCCCCGACCGTGCCGAAGGCGATCCCGGTGTTCCACGTGGAACCGGCCCAGCCCGACAGGAGGCCCAGGATCTGCTCGGGCCGCGCGTCGGTGGTCAGGTCCAGGTCACCGGGTACCCGGCGGCCCCCCGACCCCGCTGCCAGCAGGGAGTCGCGCACCGAGCCGCCCACGAGGTGGATCTCGTGGCCCGCGGCGGCGAAGCGCCGGCCGAGGTCGGCCAGGACGGGGGAGAGGTCGACCAGCTCCCGGACGGTCTCCTGGACCGCCGGGGGGACCGGTGGCACGTCAGGCGGACTCGAGGGGGTGGCGGACACGACCAGCCAGAGTAGTGCGGTGCCGGACCGCCCTCGGCCCCGCGCTCGCTGCGATGCTCACGGGGCTGTCGCCGGCCATACCTCCCGTCCGGCTCCACGCCCCGCTCCGCTCCTCGCTCGTCCCTCGCTGCGATGCTCACCGGGCTGTCGCCGGACTCGCGCTACCCTGCTGACATGGCTGGGACGGGCGGGCGTGGACGCCCCGGCCGCCGGCTCCGCCGGGTCGACGAGACCTCTGCCGGGGGCCTGGTGGTGGCCGACGACGGTGTGACCGGGCCCCGTGCCGCCCTCATCGGCCGCACCGACCGCCGCGGGCGGCTGCTCTGGTCGCTGCCGAAGGGCCACATCGAGGCGGGCGAGACGCCCGAGGACACGGCCGTCCGCGAGGTGGCGGAGGAGACCGGGATCATCGGTGCGGTCGTCGCCCCGCTCGGGATCATCGACTTCTGGTTCGTGGCCGACGGCCGCCGGGTGCACAAGACCGTGCACCACTTCCTGCTCCGGGCCACGGGCGGAGCGCTCTCCGACGCCGACGTCGAGGTGACCGAGGTCGCCTGGGTCCCGCTCGACGAGCTCAGCGGACGCCTGGCCTACGCCGACGAGCGAGCACTGGTCGAGCGCGCACCGGCCCTGCTGGCGGACAGCGCCTGAGCGAGCTTGCGAGGTCCAGATAGCCACCGCGCGGATCCGCGTCACCCGGCCGACGTGCGCCCGCGAGGAGGGTCGATGACGCGGACGGCGCTGTCGCGTGCCGCCGTCGTCCCCGTGCTCGCCACGGCGCTCGGTCTGGTCGCGCTGAGCGGACCGGCGACCGCAGCGGCCGCCCCGGTGACCGGGCACGTGCTCGCCGCGCCAGGGGAGCCGGCCACCGCCGAGGACGAGGCGGTCGACCCCGACCGGCCGGTCAGCATCGAGATCGGCCGGTTCGAGCCGCGCACCATCACCCCGGGCTCCCTGGTCACGGTCACCGGAACCCTGACCAACACCGGGTCGGCGCCGATCACCGATCTCAGCGTGCGGCTGCAACGCGGCGGGGTCCTCACCAGCCGCGACGAGCTCGCCGGCCACCAGCGGGACCCCGACCCCGCGACCGCCGTGCTCGCCCCCTTCCAGGACGTCCCCGGCGAGCTGGCGCCCGGGGACGAGCTGGAGTTCGGCTACACCGTGCCGTCCGAGGAGCTGCAGCTCAGCGCCGACGGCGTCTACCCGGTGCTGCTGAACGTCAACGGGGTCGTCGACGGCCTGGACCAGCGGGTGGGCGAGCTGCCGAGCTACGTCATCCAGCAGCCGACCGCGCCCACCGCGCGCACCGCCGTCGCCTGGCTGTGGCCGATCGTCGAGTCGTCCCACCGGACGGCGGCCGGCGGCTTCCGGGACGACGGGCTGACCGAGTCGATCAGCGCCGGGGGCCGGCTCGACCGCGCCCTCGCGGTCGTCGAGCGCCTCCCCGGAGGAACGACCGAGGACGGCAGCTCCGTCCCGCCGGCACTCCGGGTGGCGCTCGCGGTCGACCCCGCGCTCGTCGAGGAGCTGCAGCTCATGGCCGCGGGGCCCTACGAGGTCGACGGCCGGCCGGGAACCGGCACGGAGGAGGCCGCCTCCTTCCTCGGACGCCTGCGGGACGTGGCCGCGAAGCATCCCGTCGTCGCCCTGCCCTACGGGGACGTCGACGCCGATGCCCTCACCGGTGCCGGCGTACCCGAGGTGCTCACCCGCAGCCTCCCCGGCACCCCGGAGGGCACGGCCCAGGACCCGCCTGGAACGACCGCCGCCGAGGACGGCTCGTCGGCCACCTCCGGCAGCGCGACGCCGTCGGCACCGGCACCGGCACCGGATCCGTCCGGGAACGGGGCCGGAGCGGAGATCATCGCCGACGCCCTCGGCGTGGAGCCGCGCACCGATCTGCTGTGGGCACCGGGCAACTCGCTCCGCCCGGAGACGGTGCCGGTCCTTCAGGACGGCGGCGTCGAGACCGTCGTCGTGGGGTCGGGGGGGCTCTCCGAGGGGGACGACGCGGCCGGGCTCTCCGACCCCACCGCCGCGGCACGGACCACCCTCGCCACGACCGTCGGACCGCTGTCCGCCCTGGTCGCCGACTCGACGCTGAGCGAACTCGCCGGAGCGGCCGAGGAGACGCCGGGTGGGCCGCGGATGGCCGAGCAGCGCTACCTGGCCGAGCTGGCGGCCCTCACCACGCAGGCCGCCGCGGGGAGCGAACAGACCGTCCTGGTGGCCCCTCCGCACGAGGTGGACGCCGGGCCGGAGGGGGCCGGGGCGATGATCGCCGACACCGCCGGCCTGCCGTGGCTGCGCCCCACGACGCTCGCCGAGCTGTCCGCGACCGCACCCGCAGCCGCCGGGGACCTGACCGGGCCGGAGGGCGGCCCCGCCCTCGACCCCGCCGGTCTGGCCGACGTCGTGGCGGCCACGGCGATGCGCGAGCAGCTGGCCGGCGCCGTCGTCGGGGACGTCGCGACCGCCATGCGCAGCTACGACGCGGCGATCTCCCGCGCGGCCTCGGCGACCCGGCGGGACGAACCCGAGGACTTCCGCGACGTGGCGGCGGGGTTGCGGGCGACCCTGGACCGGCTGGACGACCGGGTGACCCTGCTGGCGCCGGCCGACGGGACCTACAGCCTCGGCTCCAGCGACGCACCCCTCGTGCTCACCGTGCAGAACGACCTCCCGATGACCGTCGAGGTGCTGCTCGACGTGCGCACCCGCGGCAGCCGTGGGCTGTCGATCGGCACCGTCGAGCCCCAGACGCTGGCACCGGGGCAGCGCTCGACCATCGAGGTGCCGACGCAGGTGCAGCAGGCCGGTGGGTTCACCGTCCGCGCCCAGCTGACCACCCCCGATGGCACCCCCCTGGGCCGGGAGATCTCCCTGCAGGTCAAGAGCACCGCGTACGGGCTGATCTCGCTGATCATCACCGTCGGCGCCGGAGCGCTGCTCGGGCTGCTCTTCCTGCGCCGGCTGGTCCGCTTCGTGCTGCGGCGGCGTGCGGCCGCCGCTGGGGGGCGCGCCGATCGGCCCGAGGACTCCGCACTGCCGGAGTCCCCCAACCGGAGCCCGGTGTGACCTCCGGCCCCGGGCACGAGCGCCCGGACGCCGAGGAACGCCGGCGCCCCGCCGACCAGGAGCGCGGACACCCCGCCGACGAGCTGCGCGGGCGCCCCGCCGACGAGGTGCGCGCCGGCCGGCCACCGGTGCCGCCGCCGGCACCCTCCCGCCGCACCGGAGGGACGGCGCTGCCGCCACCGCCCTACCGCGCCGCGCCCCCGCCCTCGGCACCGTTCGCGGACCCGGCGTCCGCGGCCCTGACGCCCGCCCCCCCACCGGTGCCGCCGCTGCCGCCCGCCCGGCCGGCCGCACGCCCGGTGCCGCCGCTCCCGCCGCTGCGCAACCGGTGGGTGCCGGCCGCCGACGACAGCCACACCCAGGTCATCACGGTGCTGCCGCCCGTCCCGCGCGGGCCGGCAGCGGAGACCGAGGAGGAGGCCGACCAGCGGGAGGGTGCTGCCGGCGCGGCGGGCGGGATCCTGCGCGCCGCCGGGACGATGGCGGTCGCCACCCTGGTCTCCCGGATCACCGGTCTGCTCCGCACGATGGTGCTCGTCGCCGCGCTCGGGGTGGCGGCCGTCGGCGACGCGTACAACACGGCGAACACGCTGCCGAACATCGTCTACGAGCTGCTGCTCGGCGGGGTCCTCGCCTCCGTCGTCGTCCCGCTGCTGGTGCACGCGCAGGAACGGGACCGGGACGGTGGCACCGCCTACGCCCAGCGGCTGAGCACCATCGCCCTCAGCGGTCTGGTGGTGGTGACGGCGCTCGCCGTGCTCGCCGCGCCCTTGCTGACCCGGCTCTACGGCATCCAGGACGATCCCGAGCAGGTGCAGCTGGCCAACTGGCTGGCGCGGATCCTGCTGATCGAGATCGTCTTCTACGGGGTCGGCGCCCTCGCCCAGGCGATCCTCAACTCCCGGGGGGTCTTCGGGCCGCCCGCCTGGGCGCCGGTGCTGAACAACGTCGTCGTCATCGCGACCGGCCTCCTCTTCCTCGCCGCCAGCGGTCCGGGCGAGCTCACGCCGCTGACCATCACGCCGTTCCAGGTGTGGCTGCTCGGGATCGGCACCACGCTGGGCATCGCGGTGCAGGCGCTGGTGCTGCTGCCCCTGCTGCGCGGGGTGGGCGTGCCGCTGCGGCCCCGGTGGGGGCTGAAGAACACCGGGCTGCGGGAGGCGGGGACCCTCGGCCTGTGGGTCGTCGCCTACTCGGGCATCAGTGCCGTGGGGGTCGCCGTGGCCATCCGCATCGCCAACGAGGCCCGTCGGGAGGGCGGGCTCGGGTCGCTCGCCTTCGCCAACGCGAGCCTCCTGTTCCAGATGCCCTACGGGATCATCGGCGTCGCGCTGCTCACCGCCCTCCTGCCCCGGATGAGCCGGGCCGCCGCGCGGCACGACTCCCCGGCCGTCATCGAGGACCTCTCCCTCGGGACCCGGCTGTCGGCGCTCGGCCTGCTGCCCGTCACGGCCGTCCTCGTCGTGCTGGGTCCCCCGCTCGGCATCCTGGCCTTCGCGCGCGGCGAGACGACGGTGGAGCAGGCCGAGGGGATCGGTACGGCGCTGGCCATCGGTGCCTTCGGGCTGCTGCCGATGGCCGTCACGCTGCTGCAGCTGCGGGTCTTCTACGCGATGAAGGACGCCCGGACGCCGACGCTCATCCAGCTCGGCATGGTCGCCGTCCGCGTGCCGCTGCTGCTGCTCGTCCCGGCGGTCGTCGAACCGGAGCACGTCGTCGCCGGCCTGATGCTCGTCACCGGCGTCACCTACGTGGCCGGCTGGGTCATCGGCGACCTCGCGCTGCGGCGCCGGCTGGGCGGCCTGCAGACCCGCGCGACGTTCGGCCCCCTGCTGCGCATGGCCGCCGTCTCGATCGCCGCCGGCCTCGTGGGCTGGCTTGTCCGGAACGTGACCGACGACCTCGTGGGCACGTCCCCCACAGGGTCGCTCGTGACGGTCCTGGTCGGTACCGTGGTGATCGGCGGCGTGGCCCTCGCAGGTCTTGTGATCGCCCGCGTCCCCGAGATCCGGGAGCCCCTGGCAGCACTCAGGGGACGGAAGGGGCGCGGATGACCGATCCCTCGCGGGACACGTCGCCACCGTCGGAGCGCACGCGCCGGCGGCCGCAGCAGGACAGGGGGTCGACAGTGTCGATGACGTCGACGACCACCGGGCTGCCCGACCGCTACCGGCCCCTGGACCGGATCGGCCCCGACGAGCCGACGCCGACCGGCGCGATCCAGTGCTGGCGCGCCAAGGACCGCGTCCTCAACCGCGACGTCGCCATCCGCGTGCACACCCCCGCCGGCCCGGCCGCGCACGCCTGGATCACCCGGGCCCTCACGGCCGGCGGGCTGGCCACCCCGGCGCTGGCGATGGTCTACGACGCCTCGGAGGGCATCGGGAGTGGGCCGGGGGGCGACATGGTGCCCGGCGGCGCCGCCTACGTCGTCAACGAGTGGATCGACGGCGAGACTCTGGCCGAGCGGCTCACCCGTGGTCCGCTGCCCGACCGCGAGGTCCGGACCGTCCTGCGCCGCCTGGCCGAGGGCGTCGCCGAGGCGCACCGCGTCGGCCTCGCCGTCGGCGGGCTCACCCCCGAGAACGTGGTGCTCCGGCCCAACGGGCTGGTCGGGCTGCGGGCCGTGCCCGCCGCCACCGGCACCATCGACGGTGACATCGCCGCGCTGGGCGCGCTGCTCGAGGCGTGCCTCACCGGGCTGGACCCGGCCCGGCCCGGCGCTCGGCGCCTCACCGGGCCGTCGGACCTGGTGGCACTGGTCCGCCGGGCCCGCTCGAGCGAACCCGGTCAGGGCCTGTCCAGCGTCGCCGCCATGGCCGCGCTGCTCGCCGAGCGCTCCCGTCCGGGGCCGATGTCGGCGGCGGCACGGGCCGAGGAGACCGACAGCGGCTGGCTGCGCCGCCTGCGCGACCGCCGCCCCGACCAGGCCGACCACGCGGTGGACGCGGCACCCCGCCATGCCGACGCGGAGCCGGTCCGCCTCGACCCGCAGACCCTGCCCCCGGTCCCGCCGGTTCGGCCGGGGACCGATCCGGCCGTCGCCCCGGGAGCGGTCGGCGGGGACACCATCGCCGCCGGCTCGGTCGCACCGGCGGCTGGTGCCTACGCCGGCTCGGCGTTCGCCGGCCCCGCGGACCGCGACGACGAGGACTTCGCCGTCCTCGAGGCGGGGAACGCCGACGACGGGCCGTTCGCCGGGGACGAGGAGGAGGACGGTGCCCGACGGCACCGTCTGGTGGTCATCGGCCTGCCCCTGCTCGCCCTGCTCGTGGTGGTGGGTCTCGCCTGGTGGTTCGGCAAGGGTGTGATCTCGGTGGCGGGGGAGGTCGACGAGACCCCGGGCTCCACCCCGTCGGCGAGCGCACCCGCCGGGGGCTCCGCGGAGCCCGGCACGGTCGAGCCCGGCGCAGCCGTGGCGATCGCCGGTGGCGACGTGTTCGACCCGCAGGGCGACGGCGACCCGGACAACCCCGGCAGCGTCGAGCTCGCCTTCGACGGCGACCCCGCGACCGCCTGGTCGACGTACGAGTACCGGGGTTCCCCGGCCTTCGGCAACCTCAAGGACGGCGTCGGTTTGCTGCTCGACCTGGGGTCGGCCCAGGAGCTCGGCGCGGTCACCGTCACCAGCCCGTCGGCCGGCGCCACGTTCGAGATCCGCACGGCCGAGTCCGCGGGCGAGGCCGTGGCCGCCTACGACGTCGCCGCGTCGGGCGAGCTCCAGGGCGAGACCCAGCTCGCGTTCGACGAGCCGGTCACCGCCCGCTACGTGCTGGTCTGGCTCACCGGGCTGGTGCCCAGCGAGGGAGGCTTCGCCGCCGAGATCGCCGAGGTCAGCGTCCAGGCAGCCGGCTGAGCGTTTCCCTCCTCCTGGCGCGCGCGGGTCCGGAGCCGCGCCGCCGGGGTGCACGGGGGGTGCCCCGGCGCGGTGCAGCCACCGGCAAGGGGCAGCGCGGCGGGGAATGCGACCCCTACGATCGGTGGTTGTGCAGCCCGTGACTGATTTCCCGACCCCCGGTCCCGCCGTGACGACGGGCGAGATCGAGGATCCCGTGATCCCGCCCGCCGAGCACGACGGTGTTCGTGACCTGATCATCATCGGGTCCGGCCCGGCTGGTTACACCGCAGCCACGTACGCCGCCCGCGCGAACCTCCACCCGCTGGTGTTCGAGGGTTCCCAGTTCGGCGGTGCGCTCATGACCACCACCGAGGTGGAGAACTTCCCCGGTTTCCCGGAGGGGATCCAGGGGCCGCAGCTGATGGACGACATGCGGACGCAGGCGGAGAAGTTCGGGGCCCAGCTGGAGCCGCGCGACGTCACCGAGGTCGACCTGACCGCCGAGCCCAAGATCGTCAAGGTCGGCAGCGAGGTCTTCCGCGCCCACGCCGTCATCGTGGCCACCGGGTCGAAGTACCGGTACCTCGGGTTGGAGAACGAGCAGCGCCTCCTCGGCCGGGGCGTGTCCGCCTGCGCCACCTGCGACGGCTTCTTCTTCCGCGACCAGGACATCGCCGTGGTCGGCGGCGGCGACTCGGCGATGGAGGAGGCCACCTTCCTCACCCGCTTCGCCAAGAGCGTCACCGTGGTGCACCGGCGCGACGAGCTCCGCGCCTCGAAGATCATGCAGAAGCGCGCGCAGGACAACGCCAAGATCCGCTGGGCGCTGGGCAAGCAGGTCACCGAGGTGCTGGGCGACTCCACCGTCTCGGCGGTCGAGCTGACCGACACCGCCACCGGTGGCACCGAGACGCTGCCGGTCAGCGGCCTGTTCGTCGCGATCGGGCACGACCCGCGCAGCGAGCTGTTCGCCGGGCAGCTCAAGCTCGACGACGAGGGCTACATCCAGGTGGAGCACCCGTCCACCCGCACCAACATCGATGGCGTGTTCGCCTGCGGCGACGTCGTCGACCACATCTACCGGCAGGCCATCACCTCGGCCGGCACCGGCGCCGCTGCGGCGATCGACGCCGAGCGCTGGCTGGCCGACACGTTCGACGAGCGCTGAGGCGCCCGCCCGGGCATACATCCACCCGCCCGTCGGTTGACCCCGACAGGCACTCCAGCAAGCCGAGACAAGGGAGAACGACCCATGGCAGGCAACACCGTCACGGTGACCGACACCAGCTTCGCCAACGAGGTGCTGGGCAGCGACAAGCCCGTGCTCGTGGACTTCTGGGCGGAGTGGTGCGGCCCCTGCAAGATGGTCGCCCCGGTCCTCGAGGAGATCGCCGCCGAGCACGGCGACAAGCTCACGATCGCCAAGCTCAACATCGACGAGAACCCGCAGATCGCCCGCGACTACCAGGTCATGTCGATCCCGACGATGACGGTGTTCCAGGGCGGCAAGCCGGTCAAGAGCATCATCGGCGCCAAGCCCAAGGGCGCGATCCTCAACGACCTCGCCGACTACCTCTGAGCCGCCAGGCCCGGTGACGCCGGGTCACGAACGGGCCCATCCGGGATCGGCCCCACTGCAGACCCCGCCGCGAGCGCGCGAGTGGCGGGGGCAGCGGGGCCCTCGCCGGGTGGGCCCTCCTTCGTCCGGATGCACCCCCGCTGGGCCGGGAACGGCCGGGGGGACGACAATCAGGACACGATGGGAGCCGACAGCCGCATGCAGATCCTCAGGCTCGGGGACCGTGGTGCCGCCGTCGCGGACGTGCAGACGGCGCTACGAAGCCTGGGCCTGCTGCCGGACGTCGACGGCACCGCCGTCCCCCGCCCGCCGCACGCCATGGCCACCCTTCCCGACGTGGCGCTGGACTCGGCGGTCTACGACCAGGCCACCGAGCTGGCCGTCCGGCACTTCCAGCAGGACCGCGGGCTGTCGGTGGACGGGCGGGTCGGCGAGGAGACCTACCGGGCCCTGAACGAGGCCCGCTGGTCGCTGGGGGACCGGCTGCTGCGCTACGACCCGGAGCGACCGGTCCGCGGCGACGACGTCATCACCCTGCAGGAGCGCGTGCACGAGCTCGGCTACGACGCCGGACCGGTGGACGGGGTCTTCGGGCCCGGGACCGAGAGCGGCCTCCGGGCCTTCCAGCGCGACTACGGCCTCACCTCCGACGGCACGTGCGGGCCGGCGACCCTCCGTGCCCTGCGCCAGCTCGGCCGCAAGGTCACCGGCGGGCGGCCGCAGCTCCTCCGGCAGAGCGCCTCCTTCGTCGAGAGCGGGCCGCACCTGATCGGCCGCCGCATCGTGGTCGACCCGGGCCACGGCGGCGAGGACGCCGGCTACACCCAGGGGGAGACCACCGAGTCCGACCTCGTCTTCGACCTGGCCTCGCGCATCGAGGGGCGGCTCGCCGCGGCCGGGGCCGGGGTGTACCTCACGCGCGGCAGGGACCAGAACCCGTCGGCGGCCGAGCGCACCGCCTTCGCCAACGACGCCCGCGCCGACCTGTTCATCGCCCTGCACCTGGACTCGCACGGTTCCGAGCACGCGCGCGGCGTGGCCAGCTACTACTACGGCACCGGTTCCGGCGCCTCCTCCACGGTCGGCGAGCAGTTCGCCAACCTCGCGCGCCGCGAGGTCCTCGCCCGTACCGGCATGCTCGACCTGGGCTCGCACCCCAAGACCTGGGGCACCCTCCGGATGACCCGGATGCCGGCGGTCCGGCTGGACTGCGGCTACCTGTCCCACCCGGTCGACCGGCTGCTCCTGCTGGACGCCCGCGTCCGGAGCGCCGTCGCCTCCGCCGTCCTGGCCGCCGTCCAGCGGCTCTACCTGCCCGCCGAGGCCGACCTCCAGACCGGCACCTTCGTGCTGCCGGAGCGGATCTGACGGTTCCTGGCCGCCTCGTCGTCCGGCGGACGGCCGGTGGTGCAGTCCACTCGGGGCGGGAGGCCCGGTCCCGCTCGGTCGCCACGTCCTTACACTCGTGAAGGTGCCCACCACTCCGCCCGGCCCACCCGCCGGTCCCGGTCAGCCGGGGACGCACCTGACGCACGGTGCGCATCCCCACGTCGTCCCGCGGCATCCGCGGCTGGACCCCCTGGCCGACCGGTACGCAGCACGCACCCACGGCATGAAGTCCTCGGAGATCCGCGCCCTCTTCTCCGTCGTGAGCCGGCCGGAGGTGGTCTCCCTGGCCGGCGGCATGCCCGCGGTCACGGCGCTGCCGCTGGACGCCGTCGGTTCGATGATCGGCGAGCTGGTCTCCGGCATGGGCGCGCAGACCCTGCAGTACGGCTCCGGACAGGGTGACCCGCGGCTGCGCGAGCGGATCTGCGATGTCATGGCCCTGGAGGGCATCACCGACGCCTCACCGAGCGAGGTCGTCGTCACCGTCGGCTCCCAGCAGGCGCTCGACCTCGTCACCCGCGTCTTCGTCGACCCGGGCGACGTGATCCTCGCCGAGGCCCCGTCCTACGTCGGCGCGCTCGGCGTCTTCCAGTCCGCCGAGGCCCGGGTCCGGCACGTCGCGATGGACGACGACGGGCTGATCCCGGAGGCCCTCGAGGAGGCGCTCGTCGCCTGCCGGGCGGCCGGGGACCGGGTCAAGTTCCTGTACACCGTGCCGAACTTCCACAACCCCGCCGGCGTCACGCTGACCGAGCCGCGGCGCGAGGCGATCATGGCCATCGCCGAGCGGCACGACCTGCTCGTCATCGAGGACAACCCGTACGGCCTGCTGGGCTTCGAGCACGAGCCGCTGCGCGCGCTGCGCGCCCGGGACTCCCAGCGGGTCATCTACCTCGGCTCGTTCTCCAAGACCTTCTCCCCGGGCCTGCGGGTGGGCTGGGTGCTCGCCCCGCTCGCCGTCCGGGAGAAGCTGGTCCTGGCCACCGAGGCGCAGGTGCTCTGCCCGCCGTCGCTCACCCAGTACGCCGTCGCCCGGTACCTGGACACCCAGCCCTGGCGGGAGCAGATCAAGCTGTTCACCGAGCTGTACCGCGAGCGCCGGGACGCCACCCTGGAATCGCTCGAGACGCTGATGCCGGCCGGCACCACCTGGACCCGCCCCGACGGCGGCTTCTACGTGTGGCTGAAGCTGCCGCACGGTCTGGACGCCAAGCTCATGCAGCCCCGCGCGGTGAACGCGCTGGTGGCCTACGTACCGGGTATCGGGTTCTACGCCGACGGCAGCGGCCGGGAGTTCATGCGGCTGTCCTACTGCTACCCCGAACCGGACCAGATCCGGGAGGGCGTGCGCCGGCTGGCCCGGGTCATCGAGGCCGAGCTGGACCTGCACTCCACGTTCGACGCCGTGGACACCGGCAGCTTCCGCGCCGTCCGCCCCGCGGCCGGGGCGGACGCCCCGTTCAGCGGCTCCGGCACCATCGTCGGGCCGGCCAACAGCGACACCTACGAGGACGGACGGGCATGACCCATCCCTCAGCCGGACGGCCGACGGCGACGACCCCCGCGTCCGGCGCGGCCGACCACTCCGGCCTGCGCGCGGTCGTCCTCAGCGGTGGCCTGACCTTCGAGCGCGAGGTCAGCCTGTCCTCGGGCACCCAGGTGTGGGAGGAGCTCGTCCGGGCCGGCGTGGACGCCGAGATCCGGGACGCGGACGCCGACCTGCTCCCCGGCCTCGCCGCCTCCCCGACCGACGCGGTGTTCATCGCGCTGCACGGAGCGACGGGGGAGGACGGAGCCCTGCGGGCGGTCCTCGACCTGGCCGGTGTCCCGTACGTGGGCTCCCCGGCCGCCGCTTGCCGGCTCGCGTGGGACAAGCCGGCCGCCAAGTCGGTGGTGCGGGCAGCCGGCGCCGCGACGCCGGACTGGGTGGCGCTGCCGCACAGCACCTTCCGCGAGCTCGGTGCCGGCGCCGTCCTCGATCTGATGGTCGCCCGGCTCGGGCTGCCGCTGATCGTGAAGCCGGCGTCGGGCGGGTCGGCCCTCGGGGTGCAGAAGGTCAGCAACGTCGAGGACCTGCCCGCGGCGATGGTCAGCTGCTTCGCCTACGGCGATTCCGTCATGGTGGAGCGCTACGTCGACGGGGTGGAGCTGGCGATCTCGGTCATCGACCTGGGGGAGGGTCCGCAGGCGCTGCCGGCGGTCGAGATCGTGCCGGCGTCGGGTGTGTTCGACTACACCGCGCGGTACACCCCGGGGCTGACCGAGTACCACGTGCCCGCCCGGGTCTCCGACGCCGTCGCCGCCCGCGCCGCCGAGCTCGCCGTCACGGTGCACCGCGTCCTGGGGCTGGCCGACCTGTCCCGGACCGACGCCATCGTCACGCCGGACGGCGAGGTGCACTTCCTCGAGGTGAACGTGTCGCCGGGACTCACCGAGACCTCGATGTTCCCGATGTCGGTCGAGACCGCCGGCTACGAGCTCGGCGACGTCCTGGCCCAGCTGCTTGCCCGGCGCGCCGGATCGGCGCGCTGACGCCTCCTCCCACCACCCCGATCCGAGCGGCACGAGAAAGGCCGGTTTACGTCAGTGACGTAAACCGGCCTTTCTCGCTGGTGACGGCTGATCAGCCCTCCGGACGGCGCCCGGTGATCTCCGGGGCCATGACGCCGATGATCCGCTGCAAGTCGTCGACGGAGCCGAACTCGACGACGATCTTCCCCTTCGAGCGGCCGATCTGGATCTTGACCTTGGTCTCGAAGCGATCGGAGAGCCGGGAGCCCAGCTCCTCGACACCCGGCGCGCTGATGTTCCGGGTACGGCGCTTGGCCGCCGGGCGCTCTGCCGCGGCCATCGCCACGGCCTCCTCGGTCGCGCGGACCGACATGCCCTCGGCCACGATGCGGGTCGCCAGGGCGTCCTGCGCCTCGGCGTCGGCCAGTCCGAGCAGCGCACGCGCGTGGCCGGCGGAGATGACCCCGGCCGCGACGCGGGTCTGCACCTTCACCGGCAGCTTCATCAGCCGGATGGTGTTGGTGACCTGCGACCGGCTCCGGCCGATCCGGCTGGCCAGCTCCTCGTGGGTCGCGCCGAACTCCTCCAGCAGCTGCTGGTAGGCGGCCGCCTCCTCGAGCGGGTTCAGCTGGACGCGGTGGATGTTCTC
This sequence comes from Blastococcus tunisiensis, assembly GCF_900112815.1. Lineage (GTDB taxonomy): Bacteria > Actinomycetota > Actinomycetes > Mycobacteriales > Geodermatophilaceae > Blastococcus_B > Blastococcus_B tunisiensis. The sequence continues at coordinate 177,185 of NZ_FOND01000008.1, read as the reverse complement.
CAGGAGCGCATCGCGCAGCATGGCGTCGTCCGTGGTGTCCCGCACGATGGCGGGCACGGTCTCCAGCCCCGCTGCGCGGGCGGCCCGCAGCCGCCGCTCGCCCATGATCAGCTCGTAGCTGGTGCCCTCCCCCGGGAAGCCCACGTTCTCCCGGACGACGATCGGCTGGAGCAGCCCGAACTCCTTGACGCTGTGCGTGAGCTCCTCCAGCGCCTCGTCGTCGAAGACCTGCCGCGGCTGCTTCGGGTTGGGGACCACGGAGGTGACCGCCACCTCGCGAAGCTGCGCGCCGGGGACGCCGAGTGCCCCGTCGTCGTCGGGAGGTGTCACCGGGGCGACGGGCGTGCCGAAGGCCGGGACCGACATGGCGGGCGGAGCGTCCGTCGTGCCGTCCCGCTCGTCGGCGGCCGGCGAGGGCACCAGGGACACCGCCGGAGCTGCGGCCGGTTCCGGTGCGGGGGACGGGCGCTCCGTCTCGGGAGCGCTGGTGGGGATGAGGGCAGCGAGGCCCCGGCCCAGACCGCCACGCTTGCTCATGACCGCTCTCCGCTCACCCGTGGGTTGCTCACTGACTGTCCTGCGCACTGACCGTTGACTGGGCGGTGACCGGGGGAGCACCGTTGGCTCCCGCCAGCCCGGAGCGTTCCAGCGGCGGGAGGTCCACGCCACGCTCGGCGAGCTGCCTGGCCGCCTCGACGTAGCTGGTGGATCCGCGGGAGCCCGGGTCGTAGGTGAGCACGGACTGCCCGTAGCCCGGCGCCTCCGACACGCGGACGTTGCGCGGGATCACGGCGGGGAGCACGAGGTCACCGAAGTGGTTGCGGACCTCGTCGGCGACCTGGTCCGCGAGCTTGGTGCGCCCGTCGTACATGGTGAGCAGGATCGTCCGGACCGAGATGCCGGGGTTCAGGTGCTGGCGGACCAGGTCGATGTTGTTGAGCAGCTGCCCGAGGCCCTCCAGCGCGTAGTACTCGCACTGGATGGGGATGAGCACCTCGTCGCCGGCGACCAGCGCGTTGAGGGTCAACAGCCCGAGCGAGGGCGGGCAGTCGATCAGCACGTAGTGCGGCCGCTGCTCGGGTGGCAGCTCGTGGACGTAGGCCTCGATCGCCCGGCGGAGGCGGTGCTCCCGGGCGACCACGGAGACCAGCTCGATCTCGGCCCCGGCCAGGTCGATCGTGGCCGGCACGCAGAGCAGCTTGGGGCTCGCCGTCGTGGGGTGTACGACCTCACCCAGCGAGTTGTCGCCGACGAGGGCGTCGTACACCGACGGCGTGCCCACGGTGTGCTCGACCCCGAGGGCGGTGCTGGCGTTGCCCTGCGGGTCGAGGTCGATGACCAGGGTCCGCAGCCCGTAGAGGGCCAGGGCCACCCCGAGGTTCACCGTCGACGTGGTCTTGCCGACCCCGCCCTTCTGGTTCGCGATGGTGATGACGCGGATCCGGCTCGGCACCGGGAAGGGATCCTGGTCCGCGGCGTGCAGCACGCGGGTGGCGCGCAGCGCCTCCATCGCGATCGGGCTGTCGAAGTCGGCGGCACCGCCCGAGGACGCCGAGGACGCCGAGGACGACTGGTCGGCCGCGAGACTGCTGCGCAGCCGTTCGCCGGGGTCGGTCATCGCGGGTCCTTCCTGCAGCACTGTTCCACCGTACCGAGCCGTTTCACGTGGAACGGGGTCGTGTGGCTGTACCTGTTCCACGTGGAACAGCGGATCGTGGGGTGCAGCGGGAGCGCCGTCACCGTGCTCCACGCGTCATGACCACCACGGTAGTGGCAGCATCCCCCAGCGCCGCACCGACGGCCCGCGGATGGATGTCCCGCATCCCCGCGGCCTCGAGCTCCGGGACCATCGCCGAGAGGTCGTCGAGCGTGCGGGCGCCGACGAGGGCGACCAACTGGGTGCCCGGGCGCATCAACCCCCGGCACCAGCCGATCAGCCGGGGCAGCGGAGCGACCGCCCGGGCGGTCACCACGTCGACGGGTCCGACGGCCGTGGCCACCGAGCGCTCCTCGGCCCGGCCCCGGACGATCCGCCAGGCGAGTGCGGACCCGGCCACCGCGGAGAGGTCCGCGACGGTCTGGTCGAGGAACTCCACCCGCCGGGCCATCGGCTCCACCAGGGTGAGCGACACGTCCGGCCGGGCCAGCCCCAGCGGGATACCGGGGAGACCAGCGCCCGAACCCACGTCGACCACCCGGGCGCCGGGCGGCACCGCCTCGGCGACCGCGGCGCTGTTGAGGACGTGGCGCTCCCAGAGGCGCGGGACCTCGCGCGGCCCGATCAGGCCACGGAGGACTCCTTCCGACGCCAGCTGCACGACGTAGCGCTCCACCACCGGCAACGCCGGGCCGAAGAGCTCCTCCGCGACCGCGGGCGTGGGCGGTACGCCCCCGTCTCCGACGGACCCCGGATCGCTCATGCCGCCTCCTCGCCAGCGATGGTCGACTGCCTGCGCACGCGCGGCGCTCCCGCTGGTGGACCCGCGAGCCCGCTCACGCGTCCGTCACTTGTCGGGCAGGACCACGACGCGGCGGTTCGGCTCCTCGCCCTCGGACTCGCTGTGCACCCCCGGCACCCCGGCGATCACGTCGTGCACGACCTTGCGCTCGAACGGGTTCATCGGGGACAGCCGCTCCGGCTGGCCGCTGGAGGACACCCGGCGTGCGGTGTCGCCGGCCAGGGCGGTGAGGTCGGCACGGCGCTTGGCGCGGAACTCGCCGATGTCCAGCATCAGCCGGCTGCGCACGCCCGTGGACTGGGCGACAGCCAGCCGCGTGAGCTCCTGGAGCGCCTCCAGCGTGGCGCCGTCAGGGCCGATCAGATCCGTCAGCTTCCCGCCGACGATCGCGACCGACGCGCGATCACCCTCGACGTCGAGGTCGATGTCGCCGTCCTTGTCCAGGATGTCGAGCAGACGCTCCAGGTAGTCACCGGCCACGTCGCCCTCGCGCACGAGGAGGTCCGCACCGTCCTCGTCCGCCTCGTCGTCCTCCTCCGCCCCATTGGCCACGGGGTCGACGACGGCGTCGTCGCTGGCCGCGTCCGCCTGGGGGAGCGCCGGGTCCGCGGACCCCTCGCCCCCGTCGGCCGGGCTCAGGACGGCGTCACTGGTCGCCTCGGCGGTCAACGTGGATTCGGGCTGCTGCGGGACACTCATGGAGTTCCTCCCAGGTCGGTGCGGGCGGCCGGGCGGACCCGGTGGTCGAGGGGGCGTCGGGCGCGACGCCGGTGCGCGGTCAGCGCCGCTTGCGCTTGCCCCGGTTCGGCGGCGACTGGCCTGCCCTGGTCGCACCACCCGGTGACTGCTTGCCCGGCGGCCGGCCGTTGGCCGCGCCGCCGTTCGGCGACGCGGACCCGTCAGCGGCACCGTCGCCGGTGGGCGCATCCGTGGCCGGAGGAGCCACCGGGCGCCCGCCCTTGGGGCGGACCGGCTTCGCCCCGGGCTTGGGGGCGAGCGTCTTCGGGTCGACGGCCGGCTTGTCCCCGGCGGCCTTGGCCTTGGCGGCGTCGGACCCGGGCGGGGGCATCTTGCGCAGGATGAAGAACTGCTGCCCGAGGGTCCACAGGTTGTTGGTGAACCAGTAGAGGAGGACGCCGATCGGGAAGAGGAAGCCGGACACGAACAGACCCGCGGGCATGACGTAGAGCAGGATCTTCTGCACCATCGCGGCCTGGCCCTCGACCGGGCCGGAGCGCTTCATGATCTGCTTCTGCGTGTAGTAGGTCGTGAAGCACATGATCACGATCAGCACGAACGCGACGATGCGGATGTTGGTGTAGGTGACCCCCGCGATGTCGAGGATCGCCGTCTCCTTGGCGCCGCTCATGTTGAACGACGAGGAGATCGGGGCGCCGAACAGCTGGGCGCGCGCCGCCTGGTCGGTCAGCTCGTCGGACCAGCTGTAGAGGCCGGGCTTGTCCGGGGCGAGCCGCCGGAGGACGTGGAACAGCGACAGGAACACCGGGATCTGCGGCAGGATCGGCAGGCAGCCGGCCAGCGGGTTGACCCCGCGCTCCTTCATCAGCGCCTGCTGGGCGACGGCCATGCCCTGCCGGTCGCTGCCGTACTGCTTGCGCAGCTTGGCGAGCTCCGGCTGCAGCTCCTGCATCGCCCGCTGCGACTTGATCTGCTTGACGAACAGCGGGAAAAGGATCAGCCGGATCGTCACGACGAGGAAGACGATCGCGAGGACCCAGGACAACCCGCCGAGCGCGGTCTCCGCGGGAGGGTTGCCGAAGACCGTGTCCCACAGCGAGTGCCACCGCGCCATCACCCAGGAGATGCCGGTGTACAGCCAGTCAAGCAACGGAGGACTCCTCGTTCGCCCGGCGGGGATCCGGCGGGGCGGCTCGGTGGGGACGGCGGGCGGCGGACGGCTCGCTGTCGTCGTCCGGGGACGGCGACGCTGCAGTGCTCGACGAGCGGCTGACCTCTGCGGTTCCGGTCGCCGACCGTCGTGCGGGGACGAAGTCGACGCCGCCGGGATGCCAGGGGGCGCACTTCCCGAGCCGGCGCAGGGCCAGCCAGGTGCCCCTCGCGGCGCCGTGCAGTTCGACGGCCTCCGCGGCGTAGGCGCTGCAGGTGGGATAGAAGCGGCAGCGCGGGGGCAGGGCCGGGCTGATCGCCCGCGAGTAGAAGCGGATGGCCGCGAGGAGGGCGCGCCGCATCATGATCGCCGGGCCTGCTCGCCCAGCAGCCGGTCCAGTCCGGACGACAGGTCCCGGTGCAGCAGTGCGGACGTCGCCGTCCCGGCCTCCGGCCGCGCCCGGACCACGAGATCGGCGGTGGACGGCAGCCGGTGCAGCTCGTCGCGCACCACGGCACGCAGCCGACGGGTCACCCGGTGGCGGACCACCGAGTTGCCGACCGCCTTGCCGACCACGAACCCCACGCGGGCACCCGGGGCGGTCCCCGGACCGGGCGAACCCGCGGACGACGGAGTCACGGCCTGTGCAGGCCGTTCGGAGAGGTAGTGGAGGACCATGGTCGGCCGCCCGGCGCGCCTGCCGGACCGGACGACCGCGGTGAACTCCGGACGCCGGCGCAGGCGTGCCTGCGCGGGCAGCACGTCAGGCGGAGAGCTTCTCGCGACCCTTGCGCCGACGACCGGCGAGGATCGCCCGGCCCGCGCGGGTCCGCATCCGCAGCCGGAAGCCGTGGGTCTTCGACCGTCGGCGGTTGTTCGGCTGGAACGTGCGCTTGCTCACGAGGTACTCCCACTACACGACATCGGCGGTGCAGACCCGCCGGTGGGTGGGCCTGCGCGGGGGCCTGGACGGACGACGATGTGCCGCATCCCGACGACCCCGGAAGCTGGTCACTGCGGAGCGGCTCACCCGCCTTCCCACCTGCACGGCCGTACCGCGCGGGTGCAGGAGGCGGCCGGAACCGTCCACAGACTCCCGTCAGCATAGCCGAGGAAGCGACCGGACCGGAGGCCGGGCGGATCCCGACCGCCGATGATCCCTCCGGCGGGCCGTCCGGCGGTGTCGGCACGCCGCGGTCGACGCGCCGCGGCGGCCCACCCGAGCGTTGCCGGGCTGTGGACGGGGCTGTTAGCGTCACCGTCGCTCCACGTCGGACCCCAGGGTCCGCCGTGCGGGCCGATCCCGTCGGTCAGCCGACCATCGAACCGTCCAGAATTCTGCCCCAACCGGCCCGCGACCTGCAGAGATGCCGATCGGCGCCGGTTCCGGCGCGCGACCCGGCAACAGCTGTCGCCGACCGTGCACAGCCTGTGGACACCGGTGTGGAACACATGCGCCCGCGCATCCACAGCCGAGTGGTCCGGCAGGGGACCGCGGAGGGCGGCACCACCGGGGGACGCCGGAGGACGGACGGGCGACCGGGGTCGACGTCGATGGGGAGGAAGAAGCGGCATGGCCGATGCCACGCTGGACCTGGCGACCGTCTGGGACCAGATCCGCGAGCGGCTGGCGACGAGCCTGTCCCCTCAGCAGAACGCGATGCTCAACCTCACGCGGCCCGTGGGCCTGTTCGAGGACACCGCCGTCCTCGCGGCACCCAACGAGTTCACCCAGACCGTGCTGGAGTCCCGCATGCGGCGGGTGCTCGCCGAAGCGCTGTCGGAGCAGTTCGGCCGCGACATCCGGGTGGCGGTCCAGTTGGAGGACGCCCCGCCGGAGCCCCCGGCCGAGGCGCGCGACGAGGAGCCGACGCGACGCCCCTGGACCGCGGCCGAGGTGCAGCGCGCCGAGGAGGACCGCGCCAGTCGCGACCGCGCGGACGACGGCCGGAGCGCGTTCGGTGTCCGGACCGACGCGGTCGGTTCCGCGCCCTGGGACCGGGACGGTCTCGACGAACGTCCGGCACGGGCCGATTCCGAGGTCCGCGAACTCCGCCCGGCCGACCGGGCGCCGGTCGACCGCGGGGCGCCGGGTGACTGGGCCACCACGTGGGGGAGCCAGCCCAACGGCCGCGACTGGGGCGGATCCGATGACGGTCGCCCCGCCGACGTCCTGCCCTTCGACCTCGCCGGCGGCGGGGACGGCGACGGCGAGCGGGCGGGGCGCGGCGGCGGTGCCGGCCGGGGACGACGGCCGGACGCCGGACGCCCGGCCGGCCTGGACCCGGGGATGAACCCCAAGTACGTCTTCGACAGCTTCGTCATCGGCAACAGCAACCGGTTCGCCCACGCCGCGGCCGTCGCGGTGGCCGAGGCGCCGGCCCGTGCCTACAACCCGCTGTTCATCTACGGCGAGTCCGGCCTGGGCAAGACCCACCTGCTGCACGCCATCGGGCACTACGCGGCGCGGATGTTCCCCAACGTCAAGGTGCGCTACGTCAGCACCGAGGAGTTCACCAACGAGTTCATCAACCTGGTGCACTCCGGCCGGGCCGAGGACTTCCGCCGCCGCTACCGGGACATCGACTTCCTGCTGATCGACGACATCCAGTTCCTGGAGCGCGCCGAGCGGACGCAGGAGGAGTTCTTCCACACCTTCAACACGCTGCACAACGCCAGCAAGCAGATCGTCATCACCTCCGACCGTGCGCCGAAGAAGCTGACGACGCTGGAGGACCGGCTGCGCACCCGCTTCGAGTGGGGCCTGATCACCGACGTCCAGGCGCCGGACCTCGAGACCCGCATCGCGATCCTGCGCAAGAAGGCCTGGGGCGAGCGGCTGCAGGTGCCCGACGCGGTGCTGGAGTTCATCGCCAGCAAGGTGCAGACCAACATCCGCGAGCTCGAGGGCGCGCTGATCCGGGTGACGGCCTTCGCGTCGCTGAACAAGCAGCAGGTGGACCTGCCGCTGGCCGAGCTGGTGCTCAAGGACCTGATCAGCGACGAGCAGGGCCCGCAGATCACGGCGGCCATCATCATGGCGGCGACCGCGGAGTACTTCTCCGTGACGATGGAGGAGCTGCAGGGCTCCAACCGCAGCCGGACGCTGGTGAACGCCCGTCAGATCGCGATGTACCTGTGCCGGGAGCTGACCGAGCTCTCCCTGCCGCGGATCGGTGCCTCGTTCGGCGGCAAGGACCACACCACGGTGATGCACGCAGTCAAGAAGATCACCAACTTGATGAGCGAGCGGCGGGCCACCTACACCCAGGTCACCGAGCTCACCGCCCGGATCAAGAGCCGCGCCCGGCAGTAGAAGGACCCCGTCCTCCCCACCCCGCACAGGCCCGGGCGGTGCCCTCGACGGGGCTGCTCCGGACCGCACCGCCCGGAGGACGACAGAGTCATCGCCCGGGATGGATCGGTCACAGGGCGGCCCGGAGGACCCGCCGAGCCGGGACATGGGCACGGGCTCGACAGTCGGACCCTGCCCACCGGAGTGGGCAGGGTCCGACTGCGCGGCGGAGCACCCCCGTGCCGCTGGGACGGCACCTCGTGACCGCGTGCCTGGTCGGGGACGGCAGGCAGCTGGGGTGGACCGATCGCGGGGGTCCGGAGGACCTCCCGATCGGGACATGGGCAACGGCTCAGCCCAGCCGGGAACGGCACCTGGCCGCGGTGTCGTCCGGAGGACGACGAAGTCATAGCCCGCGGTGCCGTCCGGAGGACGACAGAAGAGTTGTCCTCCGCTTTGTCCACAGCCGTGGACAGAAGTCGACACCGGCGGACCCCTCACCGGACGCGGTAGCTGCCGGTACCCGGCCGGTCACCGTCCTCGACTCGTCGACGAGTTGTCCCCAGGAATGTGCACAGGTTGGGGAGATCTCGTGCCCGCCGGGTCACCGGTGGTCACCGGACCGCCTCCGGCATCGCACCGGCCCGATCACCGTCCGCACCTGGACACGGCACCTGACCTGCAGGTATAGGGGCCGTACGCCTGGCTCGCGCACCGTCCCCCGTCCGGCGTCCCTCCGGGCCTGGGCACGGCCTGGGGATGGCGCAGGGAGAGGCAGGGGACAGGCGGTGGACGTCGCCCGGCGCCGGTGAACAACCATCGAGATGTCCACGTGTCGACAACAGTTCGACGGTGACCGCCCACAGCGGGCCAACAGGCCCGTTCGGGTCCTGACCTGCGGAAAGGGCCTCGTTCCCCAGCTTCCACACCTGTGATGACGAGGATGAGGGAGTTATCTCGGAGATTCTCGAACCACACTCTGGGTGGGGAAGGCCCGATCCGAGGTGCCCCCTACCGGACTCGTGCCCTGCTCGGAACAGCGCCGGGGTTCCCGCCACGACGGCAGCGGGAGAGGATCGGCCGAGAGGACGTTCCAGCCTCATCGGGGGACCAGGGTTTCCCCCCGGGGGACCGCAGCAGGCACCATGAGCACCGCACCGGCATCGGGCGGCCTCCGGGTCCCGCTGCCGGTCCGGGAACAGGCGTCCCCGCGAGCGGGATGCCGGAGCTGAGCTGGGGTGGGTCGAGAGATGAAGTTCCGGGTGACACGTGAGGTGCTCGCCGACGCCGTCGCGTGGACGGCGCGCAGCCTGCCGCCGCGACCGTCGGTCCCCGTTCTGGCCGGGATCCTGCTCGAGGTGGACGGCAACCAGCTGTCGGTCTCCGGGTTCGACTACGAGGTGTCGGCCCGTGCCGAGGTGGACGTGCAGGCCACCGAGAGCGGCCGCGTCCTGGTGCCGGGCCGGCTGCTGGCCGAGATCACCCGCGCGCTCCCCCCGCATCCGGTGGAGATCACCGCCGACGGGCCCCGGCTCGCCCTCACCTGCGGCAACGCGCGGTTCAGCCTGCCGACGCTCCCGGTCGAGGACTACCCGTCGCTGCCCTCGATGCCGTCCTCGGCCGGCCTGGTCGACAGCGACGTCTTCGCCGAGGCGGTCGGGCAGGTCGCCGTCGCCGCGGGGCGCGACGACACGCTGCCGATGCTCACCGGGGTCCGCCTGGAGATCGAGGACGACCTGATCACCCTCGCCGCCACCGACCGTTACCGGCTGGCGGTCCGCGAGTTCGCCTGGCGCCCGGAGACGTCCGGGGTGTCGGCCGCGGTGCTCGTGCCCGCCCGCACCCTGGCCGACGCGGCGAAGACCCTGACCAGCGGGCCGGAGATCGTCCTCTCGCTCGCCTCCGGCAGCTCCGGCGAGGGCATCCTGGGCCTCTCGGGCAAGGACCGGCAGACCACGACCCGGCTGCTCGACGCGGAGTTCGTCAAGTACCGCGCGATCATGCCGAACGAGTCCAACGCCCACGCGACGCTGCCGGTGGGCCTGTTCACCGACGCGGCCAAGCGGGTCGCCCTCGTCGCCGAGCGGGGCACGCCGCTGCGGTGCGAGTTCACCCCCGGCCAGGTCACCCTGCGGGCCGGCGGCAGCGACGAGGAGGGCCAGGCCGAGGAACGGTGCGACGTCGAGTTCGACGGCGAGCCGCTCACCATCGGCTTCAACCCGACGTTCCTGCTGGACGGGCTGGCCGCGGTGCACAGCGACCGGGCGCGGATGGACTTCACCAGCCCGCTGAAGCCGGCGGTGCTCTCCGGCGTCGAGGAGCCCGCGGCCAACGACGACGGGCAGCCGGCGAAGCCGGCCGAGCGCCCGGGGAGCTACCGCTACCTGATCATGCCGGTGCGGCTGCCCGGCTGATTGCCTCGAGCCTCGGGACGGGGCGGGCACCTGCGGCGAGGCCGTCCGCCGGGCACGATGAGCAGGACATCCACAATCCGCGAAGAGGGGACGCCATCGTGCGGCTGGGAATGATCGGGCTGGGCAAGATGGGCGGCAACATGGCCGAACGGCTGCGCCGCGCGGGCCACGAGGTGGTCGGCTACGACCGCTCGCCGGGCAAGCGGGACGTCGAGAGCCTGTCCGAGCTCGTGGAGTCGCTGCCCTCGCCGCGGGTGGTGTGGGTGATGGTGCCCTCGGGGGAGCCCACCCGGTCCACCGTCGAGGAACTGGCCGAGCTGCTCGGCGAGGGCGACGTCATCATCGAGGGCGGCAACTCCAAGTACACCGACGACCAGGTGCACGACGTGCTGTGCCGGGAGAAGGGCGTCGGCTACATCGACGCCGGTGTCTCCGGCGGCGTCTGGGGCCTGGAGAACGGCTACGCGCTGATGGTCGGCGGGACGAAGGAGGACGTCGCCACGGCGCAGCCCATCTTCGACGCCCTGAAGCCGCCGGCGCCGCACGACGAGTCCGGGCAGGAACTCCCCGGCGCGGGCTTCGTGCACGCCGGCCCCGTCGGGGCCGGGCACTTCAGCAAGATGGTGCACAACGGCATCGAGTACGCGCTGATGCAGGCCTACGGCGAGGGGTACGAGCTGCTGGCCGCCGTCGACCTCATCGAGGACGTCCCCGGGGTCATCGCATCGTGGACGCAGGGCACCGTGATCCGCTCGTGGCTGCTCGACCTGCTCGTCCGCGCGCTGGAGGAGGACCCGGAGCTGGAGGGGATCACCGGCTACGCCGAGGACTCCGGCGAGGGCCGGTGGACCGTCGAGCAGGCCATCGAGAACGCCGTCCCGATGCCGACCATCGCGGCGTCGCTGTTCGCCCGTTTCGTCTCCCGCCAGGACGACTCCCCGACCATGAAGGCGGTCGCGGCGCTGCGGAACCAGTTCGGCGGGCACTCCGTGCGCGCCGTCCAGGCGGAGGAGGCCGAGCGCCCGGCATGACGAAGGACCCCCGTGCCCCCCACCACTCGCAGGCTCGCGGCGGGGCCCTGCACGGGGGCCGTTCCAGCACGTCACCTGCCCCCCACCCGCGGCAGGCTCGCGGCGGGGCCCTGCACGGGGGCTGGTCCAGCACGTCGCCTGCCCCCCACCACTCGCAGGCTCGCGGCGGGGCCCTGCACGGGGGCCGGTCCTGACATGTACGTCCGGCATCTGCAGCTCGGGTCGTTCCGCAGCTGGGAGCGGGTCGACCTGGCGCTCGGGCCCGGCCCCACGGTGTTCGTCGGCCGCAACGGGGAGGGCAAGACCAACCTGGTCGAGGCGGTCGGCTACCTGGCGACGATGAGCAGCCACCGGGTGTCCGGGGACGCGCCCCTGGTCCGGCACGGCGACGGCCAGGCGGTGGTCCGGGCGGCCCTGCGCAGCGGGGACCGGGAGCTGCTCGTGGAGATCGAGATCAACCCGGGCCGGGCCAACCGCGTCCGCGTCAACCGGGGCCCGCTGCCCCGGCCCCGGGAGCTGCTCGGCCTCGTCCGCACGGTCCTCTTCGCCCCGGAGGACCTCTCGCTCGTCCGCGGCGACCCGACCGAGCGCCGCCGCTTCCTCGACGAGCTGCTGGTCACCCGCACGCCGCGGCTGGCCGGCGTGCGCTCGGACTACGACCGGGTCCTCAAGCAGCGCAATGCGCTGCTGAAGACCGCGCGCCTGGCCCGGGGCAAGGCCATCGAGACCCTCGACGTCTGGGACGCGCACCTGACCGACGCCGGCGGGCAGCTGCTGGCCGCACGCCGCCGGCTGATCGCGGACCTGGCGCCGCACGTCGCCCGCGCCTACGCCGAGGTGGCGGGAGCGGAGGCGGCCGTCGCCGGGCTCGGGTACTCCTCGACCGTGCCGCTCGCCGGGGACGGCACGGCGGTGACCGCCGAGACCGCGGTGCCCTCGGCCGCCGAGCTGACCGCGGCCATGCGCGAGCGGATCGCCGAGCGGCGGGGCGACGAGCTGGACCGGGGGATGACGCTCGTCGGCCCGCACCGCGACGACCTCGTGCTCCACCTGGGGCCCTCGCCGGCCAAGGGGTTCGCCAGCCACGGGGAGTCCTGGTCGCTGGCGCTCGCCCTGAAGCTGGCGACGTTCGCGCTGCTGCGCGGCGACGGCGAGGACCCCGTCCTGATCCTGGACGACGTCTTCGCGACGCTGGACGCCGAGCGGCGCGCGGCACTGGCCGCGGTGGCGGGCTCCGCGGAGCAGACCCTGATCACCGCCGCCGTGCTCGACGACGTGCCCGAGGAACTCCGCGGGGCGCGGGTCGAGGTGGGCGGCGGGTACGCGCTGCTCGTCAAGGACGGGACCGCGGCCGCGGAGGAGGCCTCGTGACGGAGGAGCGCCCCGCCCGGCCGAGCGACATCGCCCGGGCCGCACTCGAGGCCGCCCGGGCCGCCTCCGCCGCCCGTCCCCAGCCGACCCGCCGGCGGATCGCCGGGCCGCGGCGGAAGTGGACCGGGGCGGGGCCGGGCGCCGACGACCCCCAGCCCCTGGGCCGGCTGGTGGACTCCCTCGTCACCGAGCAGGACTGGTCCGAGCGCACCCGGATCGGCGCCGTGTTCGGCCGCTGGTCGGCGCTCGTCGGCCCCGACATCGCCGAGCACTGCGCGCCGCGGAGCCTGACCGAGGGGGTGTTGCTCGTCGAGGCGGAGTCGACCGCTTGGGCCACCCAGCTGACGCTGATGGCGCCCTCGATCCTCGGCAAGCTGCGCGCGCAGGTCGGCGGGGACGTCGTGACCCGGCTGCGCGTTGTCGGTCCGACGGCCCCGAGCTGGAAGAAGGGTCCGCGCTCCGTGCGCGGCCGGGGGCCGCGGGACACGTACGGATAGGCGCCACCCCGGCCTCGCTGGAGGTCCGGACGGCGCCGGGAGGACGATGGAGCGATGAGCAGCCCCCGCGACCGCGACGGTGCCGACGACGGCAGCGACTGGCAGGAGCCCGCCCACCTCTCGGGCGACGAGCCGGCCGATCCACCGAACTTCGCCGACCGGCGCAGGCAGCCCCGGGACGGCGACCACACCGCTCAGGGCCCCGGCTGGCAGCCGCCGGGGTGGGACCTGCCCGCGGCCGAACCCGACCGGGAGCGGCGGTCCGACCCCGACCGCGAGCGGCGGTCCGAGGTCGACCCGTCCTGGGCGCCGCCGCCCTCGCCGACCGACGCCCCGGAGCGCCAGCGCGGGGGGCTGTTCGGCTCCCGGCCGCGGACCCGGGACCCCGAGATGGAGCGCGCGTTCAGCTACGAGGGCGACCAGCTCGGGGCGCAGAGCTGGGCGCTGCAGCACGGCTGGACGGTGTCCGACGGCAGCGGGCCCCAGGACGCCGCGCTCATCGACCTGCTGGCCAGCGCGCCGGTGCGGCCGGGCAAGGACGCGCGCCCGGCCGGGGTGCTGCGGGGCCGCGCCGGCGCCGTCGAGCTGGTGGCCTTCGACGTCGTGTACCCGTCGGGGCGGCAGTGGGTGGCGACGCACGCCATCACCGCGGCGCCGCTGCTGGGCGCCGTCCCGGTGTTCCGGCTGTCGCCGGCGCGGCTGTGGAAGCACGGCACCACCGGGCTGGTCCCCCTGCTCAGCGGCGACGAGGCGTTCGACGGGCGCTGGCAGCTGCTGGCGGCGGAGGACGGGCCCCAGGTCCGCCGGCTGGCCCAGGACCCCGCCGTCCACGGCCTGCTGCTCGGCACCGACGACGGGGACGAGTTCTGGACCGGTGCGGGGCACGTCGCCGCGGTCCGGCCGGACGGTCACCGGCCGCAGCTCATCGAGCACCACGCCCGGTTGCTGACGGCGATCGTCGCCGCGCTCGCCGCCGGCGTCTGACCCGGCCGATCCGCTGACCGCCTCCGCCCCACCCGACAGGGGCGCCGAGCCCTCCGCAGCTGCGGGGATCCGGCAGCTCCTGCCCCTGCTGCGGCCGCACCGCCGGCGCCTGGCCGCGGCCGCGGCGCTCTCCCTGGTGGCGGCGGCCGCCGCGCTCGCCCAGCCGGCGCTGGTCGCCCGGGTGATCCGTGTCGTCGGCTCCGGGGACCCGCTGCTGCCGGCCGTCGCCGTCCTGGTGGTCGTGCTGCTCCTGGCCTCGGCCCTGTCGGCGTTCCAGCAGTTCCTGCTGCAGCGGACCGGCGAGGGGGTCGTGCTCACCACCCGGCAGCTGCTGGCCGACCGGCTGCTGCGGCTGCCGGTGGCCGAGTACGACCGGCGGCGCACGGGGGACCTGATGTCCCGCGTCGGCGCCGACACCACGCTGCTCCGGGCGACCGTCACCTCCGGCGTCGTCGACGTCGTCGGGTCCGTCGTCCTCGCGGTCGGGGCGGTGATCGCGATGGCGCTGGTCGACGGCTGGCTGCTGCTCCTGACGGTCGCCTCGGTCGCGGTCGGCGTGACCACCGCGGTGCTGGCCTCCCGGGGGGTCCGGCGTCTCTCCCGGCAGGCGCAGGAACAGGTCGGCGCGATGACCGCCGCCGTGGAGCGGGCCCTGTCGGCGGTCCGGACGATCCGCGCCAGCGGTGCCACCGCCCGGGAGGTCGAGTCCGTCGGTGCCAGCGCAGCCGGCGCCTACGCGGCCGGCGTGCGCGTCGCCCGGCTCGAGGCCCTGGTGTCACCCGCCGGGTCGATCGCGGTGCAGGGCGCCTTCCTGGCGGTGCTCGGGGTGGGCGGGTACCGCGTGGCCAGCGGATCGATCACGGTCGCGGAGCTGGTCGCGTTCATCCTGTACCTGTTCCTGCTGGTCATGCCGTTGGGGCAGGCGATCGGCGCCTGGACGCAGCTGCAGACCGGTCTCGGGGCACTGGCCCGGATCCAGGAGATCCTGGCGCTCGAACCCGAGGACGACGCGCACCCCGAGCGACCCGCAGCCGCCGCCGTCCCCCCGTCCGGCGCCCCGTTGCTGCGGCTCGAGGACGTCTCGTTCGGCTACCCCGACGGCACGCAGGTGCTCAGCGACGTCTCCTTCGAGGTGCCCGCCGGCAGCCGGGTGGCGCTGGTCGGCCCGTCGGGGGCCGGGAAGTCCACGATCCTGGCGCTGATCGAGGGCTTCTACCCGGTGAGCGGCGGCGTGCTGCGCTGGGCCGGGACCGACGTCCGGGAGATGCCGCGGGCGGCGCTGCGGGCCCGGCTCGGGTACGTCGAGCAGGAGGCGCCGGTGCTCGCCGGGACGGTGCGGGACAACCTGCTGCTCACCCGGCCCGACGCCACCGACCCCGAGCTGTGGGCGGTGCTGGCCGACGTGGGCCTGACCGACGTGGTGCGCCGGTCACCCCGCGGGCTCGACGTCCTGGTCGGTGACGAGGGGGTGCTGCTCTCCGGCGGCGAGCGCCAGCGCCTGGCCATCGCCCGTGCCCTGCTGGCCCGGCCGGAACTGCTGCTGCTCGACGAGCCGACGGCCAGCCTCGACGCCCGCAACGAGGGGCTGCTGCGGGACACCCTCGCCGCCGCCTCGGCGGACCGGGCCCTGCTGGTCGTGGCCCACCGGCTGTCCACCGTGCTCGACAGCGACCAGATCGTGGTGCTCGACCAGGGTCGGGTCGTCGCCCGCGGCACCCATGGGGAGCTCGTGGACAGCAGCGCGCTGTACCGGGAACTGGCGACGGCCCAGCTCCTCGTGTGAGCCCCCCGCGCCATGATCAGCGAACCTGATCATGGCGCGTCCTCCCTCGTGGCCCGCGGTGGGGGAGGACGCCGTGCGGTGAGGGAGGACGGTTGGCGGGACGCCGGACGGTGCGCGGGGACGCCGGTCGGTGCGGGGGGACGCCGGTCGGTGCGAGGGGACGCCGGACGGTGCGTGGGGACCCCGGGCGGTGAGTGGGGACGCCGGTCGGTGCGGGGGGACGCCGCGGGATCAGCCGGCGCGTTCGGCGGCGCGGGCGATGCCCCGGACCATCCCACCGAAGACGATCCCGTGGAACGCGGCCACCGCCCACCAGTAGGCGTGCCCGGCCAGCCCGTGCGGCGCGAACGTCGCCCGCTGACGCAGCACGGTCGTCCGGCCGTCGGCGCCGCCCTCGCCGTCGTGTTCCACGTGGAACTCCAGCCAGGCCAGCCCGGGCACCCGCATCTCGGCGCGCAGCCGCAGCAGCCTGCCCTCCTCCCGCTCCTCCACTCGCCAGAAGTCGAGGGCGTCCCCGACGTAGAGCCTCGCCGGATCCCGCCGTCCGCGCCGCAGCCCCACGCCGCCGATCGCCCGGTCCAGCAGCCCGCGCACCTGCCAGGCCAGCGGGAAGGAGTACCAGCCGCTGTCCCCGCCGATCCCCTCGACCACCCGCCAGAGCGCGCCGGGGTCGGCCGCGGTCCGCTGCGTGCGTTCGTCGACGTACAGGCTGCCGCCGGCCCAGTCGGGGTCGGTGGGCAGCGGGTCCGAGGGCGCGCCGGGCACGGACGCGCCCGACCACCGGGTGGCGACGGCGGAGTCGCGGACGCGGGCCACCGCCAGGCGCACCGCGTCGTCGAAGCCGAGCAGCCCCTCTGGCGGATCCGGGACGTGCTCGGCGATGTCGTGCTCGGTGCAGACGACGGTGTTGCGCAGGGACTCCACCAGCGGGCGCGCGATCCCTGCCGGCACCGGCGTGATCAGGCCCACCCAGTGACTGGACAGCGAGGGCGAGAACAGCGGGACGGGCAGGATGCGGCGGCGGGGGAGCCCGGCCACCTCGGCGTACCGCTGCATCATCTCGGCGTAGTCCAGGACGTCGGGTCCGCCGACGTCGAAGGTCCGGTGCACCGTGGCGGGCAGCCGGCTGCAGCCGACCAGGTAGCGCAGCACGTCCCGGACGGCGATCGGCTGGATCCGGCTGTGCACCCAGCGGGGGGTGACCATGACCGGCAGCCGTTCGGTGAGGTAGCGCAGCATCTCGAAGGACGCCGAGCCCGACCCCAGCACGATGGCGGCGCGCAGCACGGCCGTGGGGACCCCCGAGGCGAGCAGGATGTCGGCGACCTCGGTCCGCGAGCGCAGGTGCGCGGACAGCTCCTCCTCCTGCGGCCGCAGGGCCCCGAGGTAGACCAGGCGCCGCACGTCGGCCTCCTTCGCCGCCCGCGCCATGATCTCCGCGGAGCGCCGGTCGGCGTCCTCGAAGGCGCCGCCCCCGCCGAGTGCGTGGATCAGGTAGTAGACGACGTCCACCCCGGCGCAGGCCGCCGCGACCTGCTCGGCGTCCGTGGCATCGGCCTGCGCGATCTCCACCCGGTCGGCCCACGGCCGGCCGCGCAGCCGTTCGGGCGAGCGCGTCATCACCCGCACGCGGTGCCCGGCGGCCAGCAGCTCGGGAACCAGCCGGCCACCGATGTAGCCGGTCGCGCCGGTGACGAGGCAGAGCTTCGGTGCGGTGGACGGCGATGTCGCATCGGGGGCCATGTGCCCGAGTGTCGGCCCGTCCGACCACCGGCGCGCGCCCCGCGACGGTCTCGGCGGCGTCCTCCACCGGGCTCCCCGGGCCCGGATCTCGCCGCGGGCGCCCCAGCCGTTCGAGGACGGCGTGTCCCGCCCAGGGGCAGGACAGGTGGTGGTGAGGGAGCCGGAAGGGCCTCAGACACGACGTCAGGGCGTGGACGACGTCATTCCTGTCGGTGGACCCGGTATCCTCGACAGCAGAAACCGCCAGCAACCGGCCCAGCGTCGTTCTGCGCCCCCGAGGGGCCAGTGCCGTTCTGCGCGTCGCCCCCCGTGAGCACCGGGGAGCCGCGTGCCGGTTGCGCGAAAGGAAGGCCCCACGTGGTCGCAGCACCGCAGACCGAGAACGCCTACTCCGGCAGCTCCATCACCGTCCTCGAGGGGCTTGAGGCGGTCCGGAAGCGCCCCGGTATGTACATCGGCTCGACCGGCGAGCGCGGCCTGCACCACATGGTGTGGGAGGTCGTCGACAACTCCGTCGACGAGGCGCTGGCCGGGCACGCCGACCGGGTCCACGTGACCCTGCTGGCCGACGGCGGCGTCCGGGTCGAGGACAACGGCCGTGGCATCCCGGTGGACATGCACCCCGTGGAGAAGCGGCCCACCGTCGAGGTGATCATGACCGTCCTGCACGCGGGCGGGAAGTTCGACGGCAAGAGCTACGGCGTCTCCGGTGGTCTGCACGGCGTCGGCGTCACCGTCGTCAACGCGCTCTCGACGCGGCTCGACGTCCAGGTCTGGCGCGACGGGACGGAGTGGAAGCAGAGCTACGCCTACGCGAAGCCCGGCCCGCTCGAGCAGGTCGGCCCCACGAAGAAGCGCGGCACGGCGATCACCTTCTGGGCCGACGGCGACATCTTCGAGACGACGCGCTACTCGTTCGACACGATCAACCGCCGCCTGCAGGAGATGGCCTTCCTCAACAAGGGCCTCACCATCGTCCTGCGGGACGAGCGCCCGGGGCACAGCAAGGCGGAGTCCGGCCTGGCCGACGAGATCACCCTCGCCGAGGCGGCACCGGAGGCCGGCGCCGAGGACGAGGCGTTCGAGCCCACCGAGGTCACCTACCGGTACGACGCCGGCCTGATCGACTACGTCGCGCACATCAACGCGAAGAAGTCGCCGATCCACAAGTCGGTCGTGAGCTTCTCCGCCGAGGGCACCGGCAAGAACGACATGGCCATGTCGATCGACGTGGCGATGCAGTGGTCGGAGGCCTACTCGGAGTCGGTCTACACCTTCGCCAACATCATCAACACGCACGAGGGCGGCACGCACGAGGAGGGGTTCCGGGCGGCGCTCACCTCGATCGTCAACCGGTACGCCGAGGAGAAGAAGCTCTTCAAGGGCAAGGACGAGAAGCTCACCGGTGAGGACATCCGCGAGGGACTCGCCGCGATCGTCTCGGTGAAGCTCGGCGACCCGCAGTTCGAGGGCCAGACCAAGACCAAGCTCGGCAACACCGAGGTCAAGGGGTTCGTGCAGCGGGTCTGCAACGAGCAGATCGGGCACTGGTTCGAGGCCAACCCGACCGAGGCCAAGATGATCATCAACAAGGCCTCGTCGGCCGCGCGGGCCCGCCGCGCCGCGCAGGACGCCCGCAAGCTGGCCCGCAAGAGTCTGCTGAGCAACAACTCGCTGCCGGGCAAGCTCGCCGACTGCCGCTCGACCGACCCGCGCAGCTCCGAGGTCTACATCGTCGAGGGCGACTCCGCCGGTGGCTCGGCCAAGTCCGGCCGCGACTCGATGTTCCAGGCGATCCTGCCGATCCGCGGGAAGATCATCAACGTCGAGAAGGCGCGCATCGACCGGGTCCTCAAGAACAACGAGGTCCAGTCGATGATCACCGCGTTCGGTACCGGCATCCACGACGAGTTCGACCTGTCGAAGCTCCGCTACCACAAGATCATCCTGATGGCGGACGCCGACGTCGACGGCCAGCACATCCGGACCCTGCTGCTGACCCTGCTGTTCCGCTTCATGCGGCCGCTGGTCGAGGCCGGCCACGTCTACCTGGCCCAGCCGCCGCTGTACAAGATCAAGTGGGGCGGGAAGGTGGCC
The DNA here is from genome assembly GCF_900112815.1 of Blastococcus tunisiensis. Classification (GTDB taxonomy): domain Bacteria; phylum Actinomycetota; class Actinomycetes; order Mycobacteriales; family Geodermatophilaceae; genus Blastococcus_B; species Blastococcus_B tunisiensis. The sequence continues at coordinate 157,662 of NZ_FOND01000008.1, read as the reverse complement.
GACGAGTACGTCTACACCGACCGCGAGAAGGACGCCGTCCTCAAGGCCGCGATGGACGAGGGACGCAAGCCGCCCAAGGACGACGCGATCCAGCGGTTCAAGGGCCTCGGCGAGATGAACGCCAAGGAGCTGTGGGAGACGACCATGGATCCCGAGACCCGCATCCTGCTGCAGGTGACCCTCGAGGACGCCGCGACGGCCGACGAGCTGTTCAGCGTGCTCATGGGCGAGGACGTCGAGGCCCGCCGCAGCTTCATCACCCGCAACGCCCGGGACGTCCGTTTCCTCGACGTCTGATGAAGGACCCCCTCGTCCCCCACTGCTCGCGAGCTCGCAGCGGGACCCTGCGAGGGGCCCTGACGCGACGTCATCCCGCACCGTGCGCTGAACCCTGGAGATCTGAACCGTGACCGAGACCCCCGCGCGCGACCGCATCGAGCCGGTCGACCTCCAGCAGGAGATGCAGCGCAGCTACATCGACTACGCCATGTCGGTGATCGTCGGCCGCGCCCTGCCCGAGGTCCGCGACGGCCTCAAGCCGGTGCACCGCCGCGTGCTGTACGCCATGTACGACCAGGGCTTCCGCCCCGACCGCAGCTACGTGAAGTGCGCCCGCGTCGTCGGTGAGGTGATGGGTAACTACCACCCGCACGGCGACAGCTCGATCTACGACGCGCTCGTGCGGCTGGCCCAGCCCTGGTCGATGCGCTATCCGCTGGTCGACGGCCAGGGCAACTTCGGCTCCCCGGGCAACGACCCGGCGGCCGCCATGCGGTACACCGAGGCCCGCCTCACTCCGCTGGCCATGGAGATGCTGGCCAACATCGACGAGGAGACCGTCGACTTCCAGCCGAACTACGACGGCAAGAACCAGGAGCCGCTGGTCCTGCCGGGGCGCATCCCCAACCTGCTGATCAACGGCTCCGCCGGCATCGCCGTCGGCATGGCGACCAACATGCCGCCGCACAACCTCCGCGAGGTCGCGGCGGCGGTGTTCTGGATGCTCGACCACCCCGACGCGGAGGCCGAGGAAGCCCTCGCCGCCTGCATGGAGCGGATCAAGGGCCCGGACTTCCCGACCTACGGCCTGATCGTCGGCCGCGACGGGATCGAGGACGCGTACCGCACCGGCCGCGGCTCGGTGCGCATGCGCGCCGTCGTCACCGTCGAGGAGGACTCCCGGGGCCGGGTGCAGCTGGTCGTCACCGAGCTGCCCTACCAGGTCAACCCCGACAACCTGGCCGAGTCGATCGCCGAGGCGGTCAAGGACGGCCGGCTGCAGGGCATCAGCGAGATCGCCGACGAGTCCAGCGACCGCGTCGGCCGCCGCCTGGTGTTCACGCTGCGCCGGGACGCCGTGGCCAAGGTGGTGCTGAACAACCTCTACAAGCACACCCAGCTGCAGACGACCTTCGGCTGCAACATGCTCTCCATCGTCGACGGCGTCCCGCGGACGCTGCGCCTGGACGAGCTCGTGCGCGAGTACGTGAACCACCAGATCGAGGTCATCCAGCGGCGGACGCGGTACCGGCTGCGCAAGGCCGAGGAGCGCGCGCACATCCTGCGCGGCCTGGCCAAGGCACTCGACCAGCTCGACGCCGTCATCACGCTCATCCGCAACAGCGAGTCGGCCGACGCCGCCCGCGGCGGGCTGATGGAGCTGCTCGACATCGACGAGATCCAGGCCGTCGCGATCCTGGACATGCAGCTGCGCCGGCTGGCCGCGCTGGAGCGCCAGCGGATCATCGACCAGCTGGCCGAGCTCGAGCGGGAGATCGCCGACCTCGAGGCGATCCTCGCCTCGCCCGAGCGGCAGCGGCAGATCATCCACGACGAGCTGGCCGAGATCGTGGAGAAGTACGGCGACGACCGCCGCACCCAGTTCGTCGCCAACGACGGCGACGTGTCGATGGAGGACCTCATCGCGGAGGAGGAGGTCGTCGTCACCATCACCCGCACCGGCTACGCCAAGCGGACCAAGAGCGACCTCTACCGCTCCCAGCGCCGCGGCGGCAAGGGCGTGATGGGCGCACAGCTGAAGCAGGACGACATCGTCGACCACTTCTTCGTCGGCTCCACCCACGACTGGATCCTGTTCTTCACGAACAAGGGCCGCGTGTACCGGTCCAAGGCCTACGAGCTGCCGGAGGCCAACCGCACCGCGCGCGGCCAGCACGTGGCGAACATCCTGGCGTTCCAGCCGGACGAGAAGATCGCCCAGGTCATGCAGATCAAGGACTACGGCGTCGCGCCGTACCTGGTCCTGGCCACGGCGAAGGGGCAGGTCAAGAAGACCCGGCTCGGCGACTTCGACTCCCCGCGCCAGGGCGGCGTCATCGCGATCAACCTGCGCGAGGGCGACGAGCTGGTCGGTGCCCAGCTGATCGACGACCAGTCCGACCTGCTGCTGGTGACCCGCAAGGCCATGTCGATCCGGTTCACCGCCGACGACGGCGCGCTGCGCCCGATGGGGCGGGCCACCGAGGGCGTCCGCGGCATCTCGCTGTCCGAGGACGACCGGCTGCTGTCGCTGATGGTCGTGCAGGAGGGCGTCGACGTCCTGGTCGCGACCGAGCGCGGGTTCGCCAAGCGGACCGGCATCGAGAACTACCCGAACCAGGGCCGGGGTGGCAAGGGCGTGCTCACGGCCGATCCGAAGGCCCGCAAGGGAGCGCTCGTCGGGGCCCTCGCGGTCACCCTCGGCGACGAGCTCTACGCCATCACCTCCGGTGGCGGGGTCATCCGGACGCCGGTGAACGGCGTGCGGCACAACAAGGACCGTGCCACGATGGGCGTCAAGCTCATGAACTTGCCGGAGGACGTGTCGATCGTGGCAATCGCCCGGACGACGGACAACGACGAGCCCGACGCCTAATCTGGACGGAGATCACAGCGTGACCGTCCCGGCCACGCTGGGGAGCGGCACGCGCCGCCCGGGGATGGGGGAACTGGCATGAGCGACCGGACGCAGGGTTCGGTGCGCACCGATTCCACCGCCGGGGACGGCGCCGGCACGGCCGGAGCGGGCGGGAAGGGCAGCACCCCGACCGCCGCTCCGGACGACGCCGGCCGCATCCCCACGGGCACGCAGTCGATCCCGACCACGGGCACCCAGCGCGCGCAGAAGCCCGCCGGCAGCGCGCCGGCCGGCAAGGGCGCAGGGGCGCCGAAGGCCGGCGCCGGCGTGCCGGCCCCCGGCTCGTCGACGGGTGCGGCGAGCACGGCCGCTCCCGCGGACGCGGGCACGAGCAAGGCCACGGGCACGGGCGCAGCCACGGACGCGACCGACGCCGGGAAGGGCGCGTCCGCGGGCGCCGCCTCCGAGACGGCCGCGGGCGGACGGGGTCTCCGAGGGCGGATGCCGTCGCGACCGGGCGGACGCGGTCCCCGCCGGGCACGGCTGCAGTTGCGTCACATCGACACCTGGTCGGCGCTGAAGATCTCGCTCGTCCTGTCGATCGCGCTGTTCTTCATCTGGATGGTGGCCGTCGGCGTCCTCTACGGCGTGCTCAGCAGCCTGGGCGTCTTCGACACCCTCAACGACCTCTTCGGTCAGATCGGTTCGGCGTCCGGTTCCGAGAGCGACGGCGACGTCGTCACTGCGGGCCTGGTCTTCGGCGGCGCGGCGATCATCGGGGCGATCAACATCGTCCTGATGACGGCCCTCTGCACCGTCGGGACCTTCATCTACAACCTCTGCTCCGACCTCGTCGGGGGCCTGGAGCTCACCCTGTCCGAGCGGGACTGAGCAAGGACCCGCCTGCTGGCACGTGCGCGTCGCCAGGTACGCTGTTCGAGGTTCACGGGCCTGTAGCTCAGGCGGTTAGAGCGCATCCCTGATAAGGATGAGGCCGGAGGTTCAAGTCCTCCCAGGCCCACCCGTGTGCACGCTCGCCGGTAGCACGAGCCTCCGGCGCCGACCGGTCGAGGAGGCACCGCGCGTGCTGAAGAAGCTGGCACTTGCCGCCGTCGCCGCCGGGGCCCTCGCGGCCATCCGGAAGCGGTCGAGCGGCAAGGCCGAGTCCGACCTGTGGCACGAGGCCACCAAGGGCCCCGACGCGGTCAGCACGCCCACCACCCGCTGAGCCACCGGCCGCCGCGAGCGGTCACCCGGGGACGTAGCTCAATTGGCAGAGCACCGCCTTTGCAAGGCGGGGGTTAGGGGTTCGATTCCCCTCGTCTCCACCCTCCACCCTCCGGCCGCTCAGGCCTGCGAGTCCCCGGCGGCCGTCGGCCGGCCGTAGGAGACCGCGCTGTGCACCGCGGCAGGAGCAGCCTCGACGAGGCGTCGGTCGGGACGGGCGCCCAGGGCGTCGTTCACCGTCGAGAACGCGATCCGCAGCGCGACGTAGAGCGTCATGGCGGCGATCTGCGCGTCGTCCAGACCGCAGTCCCGCAGCTGCTGGACATCTCGCGGCGTCGTGCCGTTCGGATCCCGGGCGAGCCGCCGTGCCCACCGCGCCAGGGCCGCGTCGGCAGCAGTCAGCCCACCGTCCTCCCCGCGCAGGACCGCGGCGGCCACGTCGTCGCCCACCTCTTCCGCCAGACGCTTTCCCCAGGCCAGCGAGCAGTGCGGGTCACCGAGGGCACCCGCCGACGCGGCCACCAGGACGGCCCGTTGCCGGAAGGACAGGCCGGCGGCCGCTGACGCCTGCCCCAGCAGGTCCATGAAGGCGTCGTGCGCGTCCGGCTGGTGCGCCCAGACGTGCGAGAGGTTCATGACGTACCCGACGTCCCGCCGGTCCTCGGCGAACAGGCGTTCCGCGCCCGGCGACGGGCCGGCGGGCCGGAGGAAGCCGGTGTCCGGGGGCGTCTCGTCGACCGTCATGGCGGACCTCCGGGCGGGGAGTGCGTCGGCCGCACCGTAGCGGCAACCGGGGAGGAACGGCACGGCGGCGCGGTGGTCCCCCACGGACCACCGCGCCGGACCGGCCGGTCGTGCCCCGCGGATCGGTGGCAGAGTGGAGGCGTGACTGAATCGACTCCCGCCCGCCGCGCGGTGCTGCACACCAACCACGGCGACATCACCGTCGACCTCTTCCCGGACCACGCGCCGAAGACGGTCGCCAACTTCGCCGACCTGGCCGAGGGCGCCCGCGAGTGGACGCACCCCGAGACGCGCCAGAAGACCACCGACAAGCTCTACGACGGCACGATCTTCCACCGGGTCATCTCCGGCTTCATGATCCAGGGCGGCGACCCGCTCGGTCAGGGCTTCGGTGGGCCCGGCTACCAGTTCGGCGACGAGTTCCACCCCGAGCTGTCCTTCGACCGCCCGTACCTGCTGGCGATGGCCAACGCCGGCCCGGGCACCAACGGTTCGCAGTTCTTCATCACCGTCGGACCCACCCCGCACCTGAACCGCAAGCACACCATCTTCGGCGAGGTGGCCGACCAGGCCGGCCGCGACGTCGTCGACAAGATCGCCTCCGTGCCCACCGCCCGCGGGGACAAGCCGGTCGAGGACGTCGTCATCGAGTCCGTCGAGGTGCAGCGAAGCTGACACCGAACGCCGAGGACGGCCCTGTCCCCGGACCCACCCCGAGCGAGCCGGGGGTGGGCCGGACGGGGCCCTCCGCGTGCTACCGGCACCCGGACCGGCCGACCGGCATCTCCTGCACGCGGTGCGACCGGCCGATCTGCCCGGAGTGCATGGTCCCCGCCTCGGTGGGGTTCCAGTGCCCCGCCTGCGTCCGCGAGGGGCAGGCCGCCGTCCGACCGGTCCGGCGGGGCAGCGGGCTGCGGGCTGCCGGGCGCCGCTGGGGCGTCGTCACGCTGGGCCTGATCGCGGCGAACGTCGCGATGTTCCTGGTCACCGCGCTGTCGGCCCTCACCGTCGGTCGCTCCCCGCTGGACAACTCGGCGTCGCCGGTCTTCGACGCGCTGTCCCAGTGGCCGTTCGGGGTCATCCTGTTCGGCGAGTGGTGGCGCGTGCTCACCGCCGCGTTCCTGCACATCGGCCCGGTGCACCTGGCGATGAACATGCTGGCGCTGCTGCTGTTCGGCTCCGAGCTGGAACGACGGCTCGGGGCCTGGCGGTACCTGTCGCTCTACCTCGTCTCGGCGCTGGGCGGGGCGGCGGCCATCCAGCTGCTCGGCGACCCCCGCGTCCCCGTCGCCGGCGCCTCGGCGGCGATCTACGGCCTGCTGGGCGCCCTGGGTGTGCTCATGGTGGCCCGGCGGGAGGACCTGCGCGGCCTGCTCACCCTCCTGCTGATCAACGTCTTCATCAGCTTCCTGCCCGGCATCTCGCTGCTGGGCCATCTCGGCGGCCTGGTCGCGGGCGCGCTGGCCGCCGGCATCCTGGTGGTGACCCGGCGGCGCGGGTCCGTGCAGATCCCTGCGCTGGCAGCGCTGGGTGTGCTGCTCCTGGTCGTCGCCCTGACGGTGCCGACGCTGACGGTGCTGGGGCTCTAGCCGCCGGTGGGGTCCAGCGCCCGGAGCGCACGGGCCACCGATGCCGGAGCGGTGCCCAGGTCCCGCCGCCCCAGCACCACCAGCGGGCCGTCGTCGTCGGGGCCGGTCGAGCCGTCCAGCTCGAGCGTCCCGCCCCGGAGGCCGAGCCGGCGGACCTCCCGGACCCGCACCCGCACCGCTCCCCAGGGCCGCCGGGTGGTGCCGGTGAGCCTCCGGACGACGACCCCGTCGGCGTCCGCCGCCAGCCGGGGACGTGCGACGAGGTCGCGCAGCACCGAGCCGAGCAGCAGGACGGCGGCGCCGGCCAGCAGCACGCGGCCGGGGGTGTCCGCGATGAACGGGACGCCGACCGCCAGGAGGAGGCCCAGGGCCGCCGTGGCCGCGACGTCCCAGGTCGGCGGTGACCACGTCATGCCGGGAGCTTGCCACCGGTCCCGCGTTCTACGATCGGTCAGGGCTGACCGTTCGGCGCCCGGACCGTCGTCGAGGAGTGCGACCATGCGAGATGCCGTCATCTGTTCCGCCGTCCGGACGCCCGTGGGCAAGCGGGGAGGCGGCCTCTCCGGCGTGCACGCCGTCGACCTGTCCGCGCACGTCCTCACCGCCCTCGCCGAGCGGTCCGGGATCGACCCGGCCGTCGTGGAGGACGTGTTCTGGGGCTGCGTGAGCCAGGTGGGCGAGCAGACCTTCAACATCGGCCGCAACGCGCCGCTGGCGGCCGGCTGGCCGGAGAGCGTGCCGGGGACGACCATCGACCGCCAGTGCGGGTCGTCGCAGCAGGCCGTGGCCTTCGCCGCGGCGACGGTGATCAGCGGGCAGGCCGACGTGGTCGTCGCCGGCGGGGTGGAGTCGATGAGCCGGGTGCCGATGGGCGCGGCCCGCGGCGACGGGTCGGCGGGCACGCCGCTCGGCCCGCGCTACATGGACCGCTACGACGGGGTCTACCCGAACCAGGGCGTCGGGGCGGAGATGATCGCCGAGCGCTGGGGCTTCTCGCGCACCCAGCTCGACGAGTTCTCCCTGGCCTCGCACGAGAAGGCGGCCAAGGCCCAGGCCGACGGCGCCTTCGACGAGGAGATCGCCCCGGTGACGACGCCCGACGGCACCGTCGTCAGCGCCGACGAGGGCATCCGCCCCGGCGGGACGCTGGAGAAGCTCGGCTCGCTCAAGACCCCCTTCAAGGAGGACGGCGTCATCAGCGCGGGCAACGCCAGCCAGATCTCCGACGGCGCCGCCGCGCTCCTGGTGACCACCAGCGACAAGGCCCGCGAGCTGGGCCTCACCCCGATCGTGCGGATCCACACCACCGTGATGGCGGCCGACGACCCGGTGATCATGCTGACCGCGCCGATCCCCGCGACGCAGAAGGTGCTCGCCCGCTCGGGGCTGTCGATCGACGACATCGGCATCTACGAGGTCAACGAGGCGTTCGCGCCGGTGCCGATGGCGTGGCTGGCCGACATCGGTGCCGACGCCGCCCGGCTGAACCCGCGCGGCGGGGCGATCGCTCTCGGCCATCCGCTCGGTGGCTCCGGTGCGCGCATCATGACCACCCTCGTCCACCAGATGCAGGCCCACGGTGTCCGCTACGGCCTCCAGACGATGTGCGAGGGCGGCGGGATGGCCAACGCCACCGTCCTGGAGCTCCTCGACGCCTGATCCCGCTCCCGGCCCGCAGGGCGGTCGTCCCCCGTGGACGGCCGCCCTGCGGCGTCTCCGGGCCCGGGGGCCGGCGTGCGCACCCAGCGCCGGGGGACGGACCGGTACCTCGCAGCGGGCCGGCCTCCCGTGCGCCGCGGCGCGTCGGCCGCCCGCAGGGAGGCCGGTGACCGCCCCGGTCCTGGGTGTTTGTCGACACGTCCACAGGCCCATGCACAGCTGGGGACAGACTCACACAGCTGTAGTTACCCGGGTGGTGCTCCTGTCACATCCGCCCCATCCGGGGTGTTTCCGCAGGTCAGGGCAGTCCGGGTCCGTTCCGTCTCTCCACACTCGGTGGACAACCCTGGGGGTGGAGCGCCATGTCGACCTGTGGACGGAGCTGGTGGCTGTGCACAGAAGGTGCACCGGCCGCCCGGCGTGCGCAGTTCGTGCCGGGGAAGGGCCGTCGGAACGACAGAGGCCCCCGTCCCCGGATGGGGACGAGGGCCTCGGCCGGCCTTCCTGCAGGGCCGCTCCGAGCGTGCGAGGAGTGGGGGCGCAGTGGAAGAACCCTGTCCTTCTCACCGCTCGCAGGCTCGCGGCGAGCCTCCGGACAGGGCCGTTCAGCGCCAGCGCATCGACATGATCAGGCCGGCGACCATCGCGCCGAAGCCGATCGCGAAGTTCCAGGCCGACAGCGAGACCATGAACGGGATCTGGTCACCGGCGACGTAGTAGACGACGATCCACAGCAACCCGATGAGCATCAGCCCGACCATCACCGGGGCGTACCAGCGGGGGCTGGGCTGCAGGGCGCGGGCCTGCGACGAGCGGGTCTGCAGAACCCCCTCGGGGGGCGTGTAGGCCGACTTCTTGCGGACCTTGGACTTGGGCACCGGGCGGACTCCCTTCCGTGGGCCGGGCTGTCACCCCCGGCCGGAACTGTCCCCAGCCTAAGCTGACGGGGGACGTCGGAGCCGAGGACCATGCCGTTCGGCCGCAGGAGTTCCCCCCGAGGAGGTGACCGTGCGCCGGTCGCTGCTGCCCGGGCGGGGCCTCGCCGGGCGCCGGATCTCCCCCTGGCGCGTGCTCGTGCCCGTCGTCGCCCTGCTCGCCGGGCTGCTGTTCGCCACCTCCGGCCGGACCGCCCAGGGTTCCGACCTGCGGGCGGGCGAGATCACCGAGCTGTCCGAGCTGATCGACCAGCGCAACCGGGTGATCGCCGAGCAGGCCGACCAGCTGGGCGACCTGCAGCGCCAGGTCGAGCGGCTCACCGGGCAGGTGGCGTCCCGGGACGGCGACGTGGCCGCGGCGCAGAGCGCCGGGCAGGCGGGCGCGCTGTCCGCGGCGCTGGTGCCGCTGAGCGGTCCCGGTGTGGTCATCACCCTGGACGACGCCCCCACCCGGCCCGACGGCAGCAGGCCGATGAACGCCCGGGCCGACGACCTGGTCATCCACCAGTCCGACGTCCAGGCCGTGGTGAACGCGGTGTGGGCGGCGGCGGCCGACGGGGTGGCCATCATGGACGAGCGGCTGATCGCGACCAGCGCGGTGCGCTGCGTCGGGAACACCCTCCTCCTGCAGGGGCGCACCTACTCCCCGCCCTTCGTCGTCACCGCGATCGCCGACCCGGCCGCGGTGCGGGCGCAGCTGGCCGCCTCGCCCCAGGTGGCGGTGTTCCAGCAGGCCGTGGACGCCTTCGGGCTCACCTTCACCGTGCGCGAGCGGCCGGTCGTGGAGCTGCCCGCCTACGATGGGCCCCTGGACCTGGAGTTCGCCACCTCCGGTTGAGCCGGCTCCCACGGTGGAGAGCCCCGGGACGAGAGGAACTCGAGCGTGACCACAGCGGCCGACCGCCCGATCCTCGTCGTCGACAACTTCGACAGCTTCGTCTACAACCTCGTCCAGTACCTGGGGCAGCTCGGCGTCCGATGCATCGTGCGCCGCAACGACGCCGTCGAGGTCGACGAGCTCGCCGACCTCGACCTGGCCGGTGTGCTGCTGTCCCCCGGCCCGGGCACGCCCGCCGGTGCCGGGGTGACCGTGCCGATGGTGCGGGCCGCGGCCGAGGCGGGGACGCCGGTGCTCGGGGTCTGCCTCGGGCACCAGGCGATCGCCGAGGCCTTCGGGGCCGTGGTGGTCCGGGCGCCCGAGCTGCTGCACGGGAAGACCAGCCAGGTCGTGCACGAGGGCGAGGGCGTGCTGGCCGGGCTCCCGTCGCCGTTCACCGCCACCCGGTACCACTCGCTGGCCGTCGACCCGGGCACGGTGCCTGCTGAGCTGGAGGTCACCGGGACCACCCCGTCGGGGATCGTCATGGCCCTCCGGCACCGGGAGCTGCCCATCGAGGGCGTCCAGTTCCACCCGGAGTCGGTGCTCACCGAGGGCGGGCACCGCATGCTGGCGACCTGGCTGGCGACCTGCGGCCTGCCCACCGATCCGGCCGTCGTGGAGGCCGCCTCGGCCGCCGTCCGGCGGCTCACGGCCGCCACCGCCTGACCCGCCCCCGGAACGACCGAAGGGCTCCTCCCGGCGCGGGAGGAGCCCTTCGGTCGTTCGGTGGCCGGGTTCAGTCGTCGGGGGTGGTGGGAGCGGCCTGGGCGATGTACAGCGTGATCGCCTGACCCGCGGGCACCGCCGTCCCGGGCGCCGGGCTGCTGTCGGCCACCCTCCCGGGCGTCTCCCCGGCCTCGGCGAGGACGGGCTCCGCCGTGATGGTGCCGGTGAAGCCCGCGGTCTGCAGCGTCTGCCGGGCCTGCTGCTCGGTCTGGCCGATGATCGACGTGGGCACCGTGATGTCGGCGGGCCCTCCGGAGATCTGCAGGACGATGCGGGTGTCGCTGCCGGCCGGGGTGGCCGCGCCGGGCGTCGTCGCGACGACGGTGCCGGGCGGCTGGGCCGCGTCGACCTCCTCGGTGGTGATCTGCACGTCGCGGAAACCGGCCTGGGTCAGCGCGGCGCGGGCCTCGGCCTCGCTGCGGCCGGTGACGTCGGGCAGGTCGATCGTGCCGCTGGACAACCCCAGGGTGATCGTCTGGTCCCGTGCGGCGGAGGCGTTGACGGCCGGGTCGACCGACGCGACCGTGTCCTCCTCCTCGAGGGAGTCCACCTCGCGGGTGTTGATGCTGCCGGTGAAGCCGGCCTGCTCGAGTGCGGCCCGGGCCTGTGCCTCGTCGAACCCGATGACGTCGGGCACGGTGATGGTGTCCGGGGCGGCGCCGACCACCAGGTCGACCTCGGTGCCCTCGTCGCGCTGCGCGCCGGCGGCGGGGTTGGACTCCAGCACCGTCCCCTCCTGGGCGGGGTCGTCGGTCTCCCGCGGGGTCACCTCGCCGACCTCGAGGCCGGCCTCGGTGATCGCCAGGCGGGCGTCGGCCTCGGGCAGGCCGATGAGCGGCGGGACGGACACCCGGGTCGTGGCGTCGTTCTCCTGTCCGCCGCCGCTCATCGCGACGGCGATGGCGATGGCCCCGGCGATCAGCAGGACGGCGACGACCGAGACGATGGCGATGAGCCGGCGCTTGCGGCGCTTGCGCTCCGCCTCGTCCTCGTCGTCCCAGCCGTCCTCGCCGTAGGAGCCGCCGACGGGGGCGCCGATGATGGCGGTCTTCTCGGCGTCCCCCATGACCGGGGTGGCCTCCACCCGCTGGCCGGCCAGCGCCCGGAGCAGGTCGTTGCGCATCTCGGCGGCCGACTGGTAGCGGTTGGCCGGGTTCTTGCTCATCGCCTTCAGCAGGATGGCGTCGAGCTCCGCCGGGATCTCCCGGTTGATCGACGACGGCAGCTTCGGGTCCTCGCGCACGTGCTGGTAGGCCACCGCGACCGGTGAGTCGCCGGTGAACGGCGGCGCGCCGGTGACCAGCTCGTAGAGCATGCAGCCGAGCGAGTAGACGTCCGAGCGGGCGTCGACGCTCTCGCCGCGGGCCTGCTCGGGGGAGAGGTACTGCGCGGTGCCGATCACGGCGGCGGTGGAGGTCATCGTGGCGGCGGAGTCGGAGACGGCCCGGGCGATGCCGAAGTCCATGACCTTGACGGTCCCCTGGGGCGTGATCATCACGTTCCCGGGCTTCACGTCCCGGTGCACGATGCCGTTGCGGTGGCTGAAGTCCAGCGCCCCGCAGATGTCGGCCGACAGGCTCATCGCCCGCTCGGGGGAGAGGTGGCCCTCGCGGCGGAGCACGTCGCGCAGGGTCTCCCCCTCGACGTACTCCATGACGATGTAGGGGGTCGCGCCGGTGCTGGTGCGGTCCTCGCCGGTGTCGTAGACGGCCACGATCGCCGGGTGGTTGAGCGACGCCGAGGCCTGGGCCTCACGGCGGAAGCGCACCTGGAAGGAGGGGTCACGGGCCAGGTCGTGGCGCAGGACCTTGACGGCCACCTCGCGGCCCAGGCGGAGGTCGCGGCCGCGGTGGACCTCGGCCATGCCTCCGCGGCCCAGCACGCCACCGATCTCGTAGCGCTCGCCGAGCACCTGCGGCGTGGTCATCGGAGGTCCTCTCGGGCGGGGCGGTGCGTCGTCCGGGCGAGGGCCTCGGCGAGCGGGCGGATCCCCCGCCAGGCGGGGGCTCCAGCGGGCAGGGAGCCGTCGGCGAGCCTAGTCGGTCGGCCCGGCGTTCCCGGGGAGGCGGAGACGGCCACGATCACGGCGCACCGTCCTCCCCAGCAGCCTCAGGATCGGCGGTTCCCGTGGGCGTGGAGGGGCCTCCCGTCGGTTCGGGCGGCCCGGACGTGCCCTGCTCCACGCGGGTCGAGGTCGATGTGCCGGCGCCCGTGTCGTTGCCCGTGGGGCTCTTGCTCGGGGGCGTGGAGGGGGCGCTGGAGGGCGGGGTGGTGGGTGCGGCCGAGGTCTCGGGCGCGGGCGGCTCCTCCTCCTCGTCGTCCTCCTCCGGGGCATAGGCATCCTCGGCGACGTACAGGGTCACCTCGGTCTCCGCGCGCACGGTCCCGGTGGGGCTCAGGTCCGCCACGTCGCCGGCGTCCAGCGGTTGCCCGGCCGCAGCGAGCTGGGTCGCGTCGGCGGCCACCGGGTCCAGGACCACGAGGCCTGCCTCCTCCAGCTCGGCGCGGACGTCCTCGACCGGGCGGCCGACGTAGGCGGCCGGGTCCAGCACCACGTCCGCGGGGTCGGCGGAGGTGGAGACCGAGGACGTGGTCGGGGCGGCACTGGTCCCGTCGTCGCCCCGGTCGCCGCTGGTGAGCAGGTACCAGGCGCCGCCACCGAGCAGCAGCACCAGGGCCAGTGCGGCCCCGAGCCAGGCCCACGTCCGCCGCCGGTCGCGGCCGTCGGGCCGGTCCCCGTCGGCGTACCAGTCGTCGTCCTCCGGCGGTGCCTGCAACGGCGGCATGGGCCCGGAGGTGCCGGTCCGCGGGCCCCCGGTCCCGGCCGCCGTCCCGGGGCCCGTGGCCGGAATGACCTGGGTACGGGCCTCCGCCAGCCCACCGGCCGCCACCACCTGGGTCGGCGCGGTGGCCGGCCCGGCGACCGGCGTCAGGGTGCCGCCGGAGGCCACCCGGCGGATCGCCTCGGCGAACGCGCCGCCGTCGGGGAACCGGTCGCCCGGGTCCTTCGCCAGCGCGCGCTCGACGAGGAGCCGCACGGCGGGGGGCACGTGGGCCGGGAGCGGCGGCGGGGGCCGGTTGATGTGGGCCAGGGCGATGGCGACCTGGGAGGCCCCGTCGAAGGGGCGGGCACCGGTCAGGCACTCGTAGGCCACGACCCCGAGGGAGTAGACGTCGGAGGCCGCGGTGACCTCCATGCCCTGCGCCTGCTCGGGCGAGAGGTACTGGGCCGTGCCCACGACCATGCCGGTCCGGGTCAGCGGGGTGGCGTCGCGGGCCTGGGCGATGCCGAAGTCGGTCAGCTTCACCACGCCGTCGGGGCGGACGATCAGGTTGCCCGGCTTGATGTCGCGGTGCACGACGCCGGCGCGGTGGGCCGCCGACAGCCCGTCGGCCGACTGGCTGAGCACGTGCAGCGTCCAGTCGACGGGGAGCGCGCCCTCCTCGTGCAGGATCTGGACCAGCGGCTGGCCCTCGACGAACTCCATGACGAGGAACGCCAGCTGCTGGGTGCCGGTGTCGTCGACCGTCTCGCCGTAGTCGAACACCGAGGCGATGTTCGGGTGCGTGAGCGCCGCGGTGTGCCGGGCCTCGTTGCGGAAGCGGGCCAGGAAGCTCGGGTCGCCGGTGAACTCGCTCTTGAGCACCTTGGCCGCGACGATCCGGTCGAGGACCTGGTCGCGGGCCTTCCAGACCTCGCCCATCCCGCCGACGGCGATCGGCGCGGTGATCTCGTAGCGGCCGGCGAGCAGGCTCCCGGTGGACAGCGCCATCAGCCGCCCTGCCCGTCGAGGTAGGCCTGGATGACCTGGCGGGCGATCGGCGCGGAACGCTCGCCGCCGGTACCGCCGCCGTTGGCCACGAACACCGCGACGGCGATCTGCGGGTCGTCGGCCGGGGCGAAGCCCATGAACCAGGTGTGGTCGGCGACCTCGTCGCTCACCTGTGCCGTCCCGGTCTTGCCGGCGACCTGCACGCCGGCGATCCGCGCGGCCCGGCCCGACCCCTCGGCGACGACGCTGGTCATCATCTCGGTGAGCTGGTTCGCCACCTCTTCCGAGATCGGCTCCCGCCACACCTCCGGCTCGGTGGAGTCGATGACCGTGAGGTCGGGCGCCTGCACCTGGTCGACCAGGTACGGCTTCATGAGGACCCCGTCGTTGGCCACCGTGGCCGCGATCATCGCCGCCTGCAGCGGCGTCATCCGGACGTCGCGCTGGCCGATGGCGGTCTGGGCCAGCGCGGCGTCGTCCACGATGTCGCCGATCCCGCTGGGCGCCACCTGGAGCGGGATCTCGAACCCCTCGCCGTCCAGCCCGAACGCCTCGGCCATCTCCCGGACCCGGTCCTCGCCGAGCTCGATGCCCAGAGCGGCGAAGGCGGTGTTGCAGGAGATGGTCAGCGCGTCGATGAGGGACTGCTCGCCGCTCGGGCTGCACGCCGAGCCGCCGAAGTTGGGGATCGTCCGCGAGCTGTCCGGCAGCGGGAACTCCTCGGGCGCCGGGACCACCGACTCGGGGGTGAGCCCGTCCTCCAGCGCGGCCGCGGCCACGATCACCTTGAACAGCGAGCCGGGCGGGTAGTTGTCGCCGATGGCGCGGTTGAGCCGCGGGTCGCGCTCGGCCGCCTCCAGCTCGTCCCAGTAGGCCCGGATCGCGGCCGGGTCGTGGCTGGAGAGCAGCGTCGGGTCGTAGCTGGGGGTGCTGGCCATGCCCAGGATGGCGCCGGTGTCCGGGTCCAGCGCGACGACCGCGCCGGTCACGCCCTCGAGGCCGGCCATGGCGGCCTCCTGGACGGCGGGGTCCAGGGTGAGGACGACGTCGCCGCCGGCCGGGTCCCGGCCGGTGAACATGTCGGCCAGCCGCCGGAGCGCCAGCCGGCCGTCGGAACCGGCGAGGACGTCGTTCTCGACGCGTTCGAGCTGGGAGTTGTTGTAGATGAGCGAGTGGTACCCGGTGACCGCCGCGTACAACTCGCCCTGCGGGTACTGGCGGAGGTACTTCAGCCGGCCGTCGGTGGGCACCGACTCGGCGACCGCGGTGCCCTCCACGACGATCGCGCCGCGCTCCCGGTCGTACTGGGCGGCCAGCACTCGTGTGTTGGAGGTGCGGCTGCGCAGATCGTCGGAGCGGACGACCTGGATGTAGTTGACGTTGAGGATCAGCAGCGTGAACAGCACGAGCACGCTGATGGCGACCTTGCGCAGCGGCGCGTTCACGGCGTCACCACCTCGGTGGGGGCGTCACCGAGCCGCACCGGCGGGGCCGCGTGCGGGGTGGCCGGCCGTCGCGCGGCGTCGCTGATCCGGACCAGCACGGCCACCAGGACGAAGTTGGCCACCAGGGAGGAACCGCCGTAGGCCAGGAAGGGCGTCGTGAGCCCGGTGAGCGGCAGCAGCCCGGTGACACCGCCGAGCACGACGAAGACCTGCCAGGCGACGGCGAAGGCCAGCCCGGCGGCCAGCAGCTTGCCGAAGGCGTCGCGCACCACGAGGGAGGTGCGCAGGCCGCGCTCCACGAGGATCAGGTAGACGATGATCACCGCGACGAGCCCGAACAGGCCGAGCTCCTCGCCGACCGCCGAGGCGATGAAGTCGCTCTTGGCCACCGGCACCTGGTCGGGGCGCCCGCCGCCGAGGCCGGCACCGAAGATGCCCCCGGTGCCCAGCCCGAACAGCGACTGCACGAGCTGGTAGCCCGCGCCGTCCTGGTAGGCGAAGGGGTCCAGCCAGGTGTCCACGCGGGCCCGCACGTGCCCGAAGATCTGGTAGGCCAGGAAGGCCCCGCCGGCGAAGAGACCGACGCCGATGAGCAGCCAGCTGGACCGCTCGGTGGCCACGTAGAGCATCACCACGAAGATGCCGAACAGCAGCAGCGAACTGCCCAGGTCGCGTTCGAAGACCAGCACGAGGATCGACAGGATCCAGGCCACGAGCACCGGGCCCAGATCGCGGCCCCGGGGGAGCTCGATGCCGGCGACCCGCCGGCTGGCCAGCGCCAGGACGTCGCGCTTGTCGACCAGGTAGGCGGCGAAGAAGACGATCAGGCAGATCTTGGCGAACTCGCCCGGCTGGATGGAGAAGCCGGCCACCCGGATCCAGATCTTGGCGCCGTTGACCTCCGACATGGAGGCCGGCAGCAGGGCGGGCAGTGCCAGCAGGGCGAGCCCGGCCAGCGCCAGGGTGTAGGCGTAGCGCGACAGCGTGCGGTGGTCGCGCACGAACACCAGGAACGCCACGAACAGGGCGACGCCGAGGGTGGCCCAGACGAGCTGGACCGGGGCGTCCTCGCGGGTGATGTCGCTCTCGACCTGCTCGGCGGCGAGGTCGAGGCGGTGGATCACGGTCAGCCCGAGACCGACCAGCAACGCCACCGCCGGCAGCAGCAGGGGATCGGCGTAGGGCGCCCACCGGCGGATCACCAGGTGGGCGACGACCCAGAGAGCGGTGATCCACGCGCTGAAGCCGGCCATCTCCGGCCGCAGCGAGCCGGTGATGGTGAGGTCGACGATGGCCTGCGCCACGACCGTGATCAGCACGGCGAAGCCGAGCAGCGCCGCTTCGGTGTTCCGCCGCCGCGGCGGGTCGCCGGCGACGGCGGCGGACCGGGGATCGGTCGCCGGGCCGGCCATCAGCCGGCCTCCCGGCAGTTCTCCCCCGGCTCGGACGACGCCGTGGGCCGGGCCGACGTCGTCGGTGCCGGATCGCCGTCGCCGGCAGCGGGCTCGGTGGGGACCGGCGCACCCGGCGTGTCGGCGGGCGCGGGCGCCGTGGGCGTGGCCGTGGCGGGCTCGGGTTCGGGTGACGGGCACAGGGGCAGCCGCTGGTCGCGCAGCCGGGACAGGATCTGGGCCGCGTCCCGCTCGTCGTCGGCGGTGATCCCGCCGCGGACCCGGGTGCGCGCGGCGGGCGTGAGGTCGGCGACCGACATGCCGCTGACGTGGTCCAGCTCGAAGAAGTCGAAGCCGACCAGCGAGACGTCCAGGCCGCGGAAGACGGCGACCTCTTCCTCGTCCCCGCTGGCGTCGACACCGACGAACCAGTGGCCGAGGGCCCACACGTACGTACCGACAGCCCCCGCGACGAGCACGACGAGGGCTGCCACCGCCACCAGGAGAAGTCGCAGCGGGCGGCGGCGGGCGGAGGGGCCGCCGCCCGTCGGCGGTGTGCTGGGTGGTGGGGACGGTGGATGGGGATCGGCGAGTGCGGCCCGGCCGGCGGCCGAGCGGTTGTCCACCTCGCGCTGGCCGATGTTGTCCCCGGCAGCGCCGTCGATGACGGGGTCCACCCGGCCGCGGCCGCCGCTCTCCTCGACGACGTCGGCCACGATGACGGTGATGTTGTCCGGGCCGCCGCTGCGCAGGGCGAGCTCGATCAGCCGGTCCGCGGTCGACTGCGGGTCCGGGTCCTCGAGTGCGGAGGCGAGGGTCTCCTCGCTGACCACGCCCGAGAGGCCGTCGGAGCAGAGCAGGTAGCGGTCGCCGTCCCGCGCCTCGCGCATCGAGAGGTCGGGCTCGACCTCCTGCCCGTTCAGGGCGCGCAGCAGCAGTGACCGCTGGGGGTGGCTGTTGGCCTCCTCCGCGGTGATCCGGCCGTCGTCGATCAGCGTCTGCACGAACGTGTCGTCGTGGGTGATCTGGGAGAGCTGGCCGTCGCGCACCAGGTAGGCCCGGGAATCGCCGACGTGGCACAGCGCGAGCCGGCCGCCGGCGAACAGGATCGCGGTCAGCGTCGTCCCCATGCCCTCGAGCTGGGGGGATTCCCGGATGACCTCGCGCAGGTGCTCGCTGCCCTCGAAGACCGCCTCGCGCAGGGCCTGCAGCATGTCACCGGAGGGGGTGTCCTCGTCCAGGTGCTCCAGCGCGGCGATGACGACCTTGCTGGCGACGTCGCCCGCCGCGTGCCCGCCCATGCCGTCGGCGACGGCGAGCAGGCGGGGGCCGGCGTAGACGGAGTCCTGGTTGTTGCCGCGGATCAGGCCGCGGTCCGAGCGCGCCGCGTACCTCAGGACGAGGCTCATGCATCCACCTCGCTGGCGCTCGGGGGGCGTGTGCGCCCGATGGCTGTCCTTCTGACGGAGCCGGCACGTGTGCTCACGTGCGCAGCTCCAGGGCAGTCTGCCCGATGCGGATCGGCTGGCCGGGACCCACCAGCAGGGGGCCCTGCACGCGCTGCTGGTCGAGGTAGGTGCCGTTGGTGGATCCGAGGTCCTCCACGTACCACTGCCCGCCGCGGTTGGTCAGGCGGGCGTGGCGGGAGCTGGCGAAGTCGTCGGTGAGCACCAGCGTCGAGTCGTCGGCGCGGCCGATGAGGATCGGCTGGTCGCCGAGGGTGATCTTCGTGCCGGTCAGGGGCCCGGCGGTGACCACCAGGGTCTTGGGGCTGCGCTGGCCGCGCTTGCGACCGGTGCTCGCGGCCGCCCGGGGCGGCACGGAGGCCACCCGCCCGGTGCGGCCGCCGAACAGGTCGGCGCGCACCACGCGGAAGGCCGCGAAGATGAACAGCCAGAGCAGCAGCAGGAACCCGAAGCGGAAGGCCTGCAGCACGATCTCGCTCACGGGCCCGCCCCGCCCGCGGACGCCGCGCGCACTGCTGGGTCTCCGGGTGCGCTCGCGAACCCGGTCACGGGAGGACCAGCCCGATCACTGGCCGTCCTGCCGGTAGACCAGCACCGAGTGGCCGATCCGGATGACGTCGCCGTCCGACAGCGCGTGCCGGGTGACGCGACGGCCGTTCACCAGCGTGCCGTTGGTGGAGCCGAGGTCCTCGACGGTCGCGGTGCCGCCGTCGAGGACGACGTCCACGTGCTTGCGGCTGACCCCGGTGTCGGGGAGGCGGATGTCGGCCTCGGTGCCGCGGCCGATGACGTTGCGGCCGGTGGTGAGCTCGTGCCGGGTGCCGGGGCCGTCGACGACGAGGACGTGGGTGACGCCGGGGCGCTGGCCCGCGCGGCCGCTGAACGAGGGCCCCTGCTTGCCGGTGTCGGTGGCCACCCGGCCGCGCAGCGGCGGGAGCGGGGGCAGCGGGGGGAGCGGCGGGTGGGCGCCGGTCACCGGACGCGGGGGAGCGACCGCCGCGACGTCGTCCCGGGACGGCGGGCGGGCGGGGTCGGCCACGTGCGAGCTGACCTCGAAGACGCCCGTCGGCAGGTCGGTGTCCTGCTCGAGGTGCACGGTCACCTTGTCGAAGACCTGGTAGCCCTCGTCGTCGATGTGCTCGGTGACCATGTCGGCCAGCTCGCCGGCCAGCTGGTCCGACCACTGGCCGAGGTGCTCGAAGTCGGTGGGCCCGAGGGTCACGACGTAGACGTTGGGTGCCAGGACGCGGCCCTCACCCATGATCGACCGCTGCTCGTCCGCCTCGCGCTGCAGCGCCTTCGCGATCTCGGCCGGGTGCACCTTGCCCTTGAAGAGACGGGCGAACGCCAGCCCCACCATGCCCTCGAGGCGTCGCTCGAAGCGCTGCAGCACGCCCACAGTCGCTCCTTTGCGCTCGGCTGGTCGTCCCGTCTTCCCGCCAGTGATCGTAGCCGGGACGTGCCCGGCGGACCGGCCGCCAACCCGCGACTCCCCGCACACAGTTGACACGGACGGGCAACGACCCACCCCCCGGCCGGGCTACGGCGCCCCGACTGCTAATCTCGTCGAGCGCCAGGGCAAGTGGCGGAATGGCAGACGCGCACGGTTCAGGTCCGTGTGTCCGAAAGGACGTGGGGGTTCAACTCCCCCCTTGCCCACCCAGTTCGACCAGGAGCGGCCGGTCACCCGGCCGCTCTTCTGCGTTCCGGGTGCGCCGCCGCGGGACCTCCGTCGGTCCACCGCGGGCAGTTCGTGCCTGGTGGCTCAGTGGTCCACCGGCGAGGGTCGGCCGGTGTCGCGCCGAGGTCGGCGCACCGTCGGACGCGGAGGCACCCATGGGTCGTCGTCCCATGACACCGCAGGACAGCATCTGGCTCGAGCTCGACCGGCCGGACAACCTCATGGCCATCACGTCCGTCCTGTGGACGACGACGCCGGTGGACCCGGATCGACTGCGGGCGCTCCTGGTCGAGCGCGTCGTCGACCGGTATCCGGTCTTCCGGCAGCGGCCGGTGCTGCACCGAGGACCGGTCCGATGGGGGCACTGGGCCGACGACCCCGACTTCGACCTCGACCGGCACGTCCTGGTCGAGGAGCTGGCGGCCGGTGCGGACCGAGCGGCCCTCGAGGACTACGTGGCCGCGCAGCGCAGTGTTCCGCTCGACCGTGCGCACCCCCTCTGGACGGTCCACCTGCTGCAGGGCTACCGCGGCGGCAGCGCGCTGGTCCAGCGGTACCACCACGCCATGGCCGACGGCGTGCGCCTGACCCAGGTGATGCTGGGCATCCTCGATCCGCTCGACCCCGACGGCGCGGAGATCGCGCTGCCCGCACGGGTCGGCGGGCGAGCACCCGTGCACCGCGGCAGCCGGCGGACCGGTCCGGTCGTGGGCCTCCTGCACACGGCCGGCAGCGCGGTGAAGATCGGGCTGTGGTCCAACCCGGGCTCACTGCTGGACGGTCGGGTCGGCGTCGAGAAGACCGCGACCTGGAGCGATCCCGTACCACTGGCGGCGCTCCGGGGCATCGCCGACCGGGCCGGAGCCAGCGTCAACGACGTCTGCACCACGCTGATCTGCGGGGCGGTGGCCCGCTACCTGGAAGACGCGCCGCCGGAGCGCAGGCTGGTGCCGGGCGATGACGACCTCGCCTGGATGGTGCCGGTCAACCTCGACCCGGCGAGCCCGCTGCCGCCGACCGGGCTGGGCAACCACTTCGCCCTGGTGCTCGCGGTGCTGCCGCACGGACCCGCCGCGTTCACCGACCGTCTCCCCGAGGTGCGCCGTCGGATCGCCCGCATCAGGGACAGCTGGGAGCCGCTGATGAACTTCGGGCTGCAGCGCGGCATCGCCCTGAGCCCGTCGCTGGTGGGGACCGCGGTCAGCCGCCTGCTGGCCGCCAAGGCCGTCGGGGTGCTCACGAACGTGCCGGGTCCACCGGCCCCCATGGCGCTCGCCGGCGCGCGGGTGGCCGGGGCGGTGGGCTGGGCACCCTGCAGCGGGGATCAGAGCCTGACCGTCTGCGTCTTCAGCTTCTCCGGCGAGGTCACGGTCGGCTTCGGCACCGACCGGACCGTGCTGCCCGACCCGGAGAGACTGGTGGCCGCCTTCCACGCCGAACTCGCCGGGGCGCAGCAGCAGGTGCCGGCTCCCGGCTGAGCGGAACGGGTGTCAGCGGTCGTCCCGGCCGCGGGTGAGGGTCTGGGCGAGGAGGACCGCACCCCACGGGCCGATCACCCAGACCGGCCAGAAGTACAGGAACTCCCAGCTGGCCAGCGAGGTCGCGGCCCAGATGGTGAGCACGATCAGCGACGTGGTCACCCAGGACCGCCACGACTGCGGGTCGCCGTCCCACCCACCGTGCCGGCGGGCCGGTGCGGATCCGCCGACGGCCGGCAGCGGGTCGGGCCGGACGGCCGGGGCGGCCGTGGGCAGGTCGGCCGTGAGCTCGGCCAGTTCGCCGTAGGTCTTCGCCGCGTACGCCCGGGCCAGCCGCTCGTCGTACTCGGCCACGGTCAGCCGTCCGGCGGCCATGTGCCGGCCGAGGACGTCGGCGACGGCGGCACGGTCGGTGTCGGCGGCTCGCAGGTGGGGCTCGGGCATGGCTGCTCTCCTGGTGCGGGAGCCCCCAGTCTCGTCCGGACCGGCCCACCGGGTCCACTGACGGACGTCACGGTTCCGCCGTCCGGAGGATCAGCCCGCCGCCGCCTCGCGGGCCAGCGCCTTGCCGATGACCATCCGCTGGATCTGGTTCGTCCCCTCGAAGATCTGCATGACCTTCGCCTCGCGCATGTAGCGCTCCGCGGGGTGGTCGCGGGTGTAGCCGGCGCCGCCCAGCACCTGGACCGCGTCGGTGGTCACCTTCATGGCGGCGTCGGTGGCCACCAGCTTGGCGATGCTGGCCTGCCGCCCGTACTCCTTGCCGGCGTCCCGCCGCCGGGCGGCCACCAGGTACGTCGCGCGGGCGGACTCCACGGCGGCGGCCATGTCGGCGAGCAGGAACGCCACCCCCTGGTGGTCGATGATCCGCCGGCCGAACGCCTCCCGTTCCCCGGCGTACCGCACGGCGAGGTCGAGAGCGGACTGGGCGAGCCCGACGGCGACGGCGCTGACGCCCAGCCGCCCGGAGTCGAGCGCGGCCAGCGCGATCGACAGCCCGCGGCCGCGCTCGCCGACCAGCCGGTCGGCGGGGACGGGGACGTCGTCCAGCCGGATCGCGGCCGTCGTGGAGCCGGTCAGGCCCATCTTCTCCTCGGGGCGGGCGGGGGAGAAGCCGGGCAGGTCCGGGGTCAGGTGGAACGTGGAGATGGCGCGCTCCCCGTCGTCCGGCGTGCGGAGGAACGTGGAGTAGAAGTCCGCGTGCCCGCCGTGGGTGACCCAGGCCTTCTCGCCGTTGGCCACCCAGCCGTCGTCGCCCACCTTCGCCGTGGCCCGCATCGCGGCCGGGTCCGAGCCGGCGTGCGCCTCCGACAGGCAGTAGGCGCCGAGCAGCTGCCCGCCCACCATGTCCGGCAGCAGGTCCCGGCGCTGGGCCTCGGTGCCGAAGCGGTCGATCGGGAAGCAGGCGAGGGTGTGCACGCTGACGCCCAGAGCGACGCTCGCCCAGCGGGCGGCCAGCTCCTCGACGACCTGCAGATAGACCGCGTAGGGCTGACCGCCGCCGCCCACGTCCTCGCCGAACGGCAGACCGAGCAGCCCCGCCTCCCCGAGGGTCCGGAACACCTCCCGGGGGAAGCGCTCCTCGCGCTCGTGCTGCGCCGCCTTCGGCGACAGCTCGGCGTCGGCCAGCTCGCGGGTGAGGGCCAGCAGGTCATGGGCCTCGGGGGTGGGCAGTTCGCGGTCGACCGGCACGGTGCTCCTCGGATCAGGCGGTACCCAGGACGGTACGACGCCGTCGGGGCGGGATGCCGGTCGGCGGGAGGGCGCTTGGCAGGATCCCCCCGTGCAGATCCAGCGGGCGGCCTGGGACGACCCGGACGTCCAGCGGCTGGCGACCGACCAGCAGGTGGAGGTGCGGGCGCGGTACGGCGGCAAGGACGAGCCCGGCACGCACCCGTCGGCGGCCGACGTCACCGTCGTCCTCGTCGCGCGGGAGGAGGACGGGACGCCGCTGGGCTGCGGCGCCCTGCGGGTGCTCGGCGACGGCGTGGCCGAGGTCAAGCGCATGTACGTGGTGCCCGCCGCCCGTGGCCGCGGCGTCTCCCGCGCGGTGCTCGCGGCCCTGGAGGAGGCCGCCGCCGAACGCGGGTGGACCACGCTGCGCCTGGAGACCGGCCCGCTGCAGCCGGAGGCGATCGGGCTGTACACGTCGGCCGGCTACCGGGCGATCGATGCCTTCGGGGCCTACGTCGGCGATCCGGACGCCGAGCACTCGCTGTTCTTCGAGCGCCTGCTCGACCGATAGCGCCCGGGCACGCCCCGGCGCGGTTCCCCCGGACCGGATACCGACGTCGATGCGCATGCGGGCGCTCCCGATGCCCGTGTGGTGAGCTGAGGCCATGAGTGATCCGGACGCCGAACCGGAAGTGCGGCTGAGCAGCGGGGACGCCGAGCTCGTCGTCGACCTGCGCGGGGGCGGCCCGCGCCGGCTGACCACCGGCGACTGGGAGGTCCTCGACGGCTACCCGGCGGGCACGGTGCCGGCCGGCTGGAACGGCGCCGTCCTCGTGCCCTGGCCCAACCGGCTGCGGCACGGGCGGTGGACGTGGAAGGGCGAGCCGCTGCAGCTCGACGTCCGCTCGCCGGAGGAACCGCACGCCATCCACGGGCTGGCCTGCTGGCAGCGGTGGACGGTGCTGGACGCCGAGGCCGACCGGGTCACCGTCGCCACCAACGTCGAGCGGCACCCCGGCTACCCCTTCCGGCTGGCCGCGGCGGTGGAGTACCGGCTCTCCGCCGGGCAGCTGGCGGTCACCGTCGAGGTCGCCAACCTGGACACGGTGTACGCCCCGGTCGGAGTCGGCATGCACCCCTACCTGGCGTTCGGCACCACCGGGGACGGCGGGGTGCGCGACGTCGAGCTCTCCGTGCCGGCCAGGACCGAGCTCGTCGTCGACGGGGGCCTGCCCACCGGCGAGCGCCGCCCGTTCGACGGGGCGGTGGGCCGGATCGGCGACCGGGAGCTCGACGTGCCGCTCACCGACCTGGTCCGCGACGAGGACGGCTGGGCGCGGGTGCGCGCCGTCGGCCCGGCCGGGGCGGTGGAGCTCGCCGTCGACGACGCCTGGCCCTGGCTGCAGGTCTACAGCGGCCACCACCTGCCCCCGGGCCAGTACCGCCGCAGCCTCGCCGTCGAGCCGATGAGCTGCCCGCCGAACGCCCTGGCCGACGGGCACGACCTGGTCGTCCTGGACCCCGGCGAGCTGTGGGTGGGCCGCTGGACGCTGGCCTGGACGGCGGCCTGACGTGCGGGTGCTCGAGCTCTGGCGCTACCCGGTCAAGTCGCTGCAGGGGGAGCGGCTGACCGAGGCGGAGATCGGCCCCCTCGGGATCCCCGGCGACCGCGGCTGGGCGCTGTTCGACCGCGACACCGGCCTGGGCCTCACCGCCCGCCGGGTGCCCGAGCTGCTGTTCGGGGCGGCCCGGCTGCGGACCGGCGGCGGTGTGGAGGTCGTCCTGCCCGACGGCACCGTGACCACCGACGAGGGTGCCCTCTCCGCCTGGCTGGGCCGCCGGGTGGAGCTGCGCGCGGCGCCCGGGGACGGCGACGTCGTCCCCACCTACGAGGCGCCGGTGGACGAGGAGGTACCGGACCCGGCGGAGTGGCTGCAGTGGGAGGGCGCCCCGGGGCCGTTCCACGACAGCCCGCGCATCCGGCTGTCGCTGGTGTCGACGGGCACGCTGGGCAGCTGGGACCGGCGCCGGTTCCGGGCCAACGTCGTCCTCGACGGCGAGGGCGAGGACGGGCTGAACGGTCAGGAGGCCGACCTCGGCACCGCCCGGCTGCGGCTGGGCGTGCCGATCCCGCGCTGCGTGATGACCACCCGCCCGCAGCCGGGCGGCCTCGCGCGGGACACCACCGTGCTGAAGACGATCCACCGCGAGCGCGACGGACTGCTCGCCGTCCGGGCCGCCGTCCTGTCCGACGGCGTGGTCCGCACCGGTGACGCGCTGGTCCCCGTCGGGTCGGCAGACTGACCACCATGCGCACCGTCGAGCTCCGCCCCGGTGAGGACACCATCCGGCTCGGCCAGCTGCTCAAGCTCGTCGACGCCGTCCCCACCGGCGCTCAGGTGAAGGACGTGCTGTTCTCCGGCACGGTGCGGGTCAACGGGGAGCCCGAGGAGCGGCGCGGCCGCCAGCTGCGCCGCGGCGACGTCGTCTCCGCCGACGGCATGGAGGACGTCCGGATCGCGTAGCGCGCCTGCTCCCACCGGCCGTGCGGAGGGCCGTCGTTCCACGTGGAACCGTCCGCTCTGCCAGGCTCCCTGCATGGTCCGTGCCCCGATCCGCGTGCCCCGGTGGCCGGCGGCCGCCGGGGAGGAGCCGGACTTCGCCGCCATCCGCGCCGAGTTCGACGTCCCCGAGGAGTTCCCGGCCGCGGTGCTCGCCGAGGCCGAGCGCCGCGCGGCGCAGCCGCGGCTGCCCGAGCTCGACGCCACCGACCTCCCGCTGGTCACCCTGGACCCGGTCGGCAGCCGCGACCTCGACCAGGCGGTGCACCTCGCTGCCCGGGGCGACGGCTACCGGGTCAGCTACGCGATCGCCGACGTCGGCGCGGTGGTCGAGCTCGGGGGCGCGCTGGACGGGGAGGCCCGCCGGCGCGGGCAGACGCTCTACAGCCCCGACTCCCGGACGCCGCTGCACCCGGCGGTGCTCAGCGAGGGCGCGGCCAGCCTGCTGCCCGGTGAGCTGCGCGCCGCCGCGCTGTGGACCGTCGACCTCGACGGCGACGGGGAGCCGGTGCGGGTGGACCTCCGCCGGGCGCGGGTGCGCAGCCGCGCGCAGCTGGACTACCCATCCGTGCAGGCGCAGGCCGACGCCGGCACGCTGCCCGGGCCGCTCGCCCTGCTGCCCGCCGTCGGTGCCCTGCTGCAGCGGCGGGCCGCCGAGCGCGGCGCCATCGAACTCGGCACGCCCGACCAGGAGGTGCAGGCCACCCCCGACGGCGGGTGGACGCTGGTCCTGCGCGGTGATCTCCCGGTCGAGGACTGGAACGCCGAGATCTCGCTGCTCACCGGCCGGTGCGCCGCGATGCTGATGCTGGACGGTGGCGTCGGCCTGCTGCGGACGCTCCCGCCCGCCCGGCCCCGGGACGTCGACCGGCTGCGGCTGCTCGCCCCCGCGCTCGGGGTGGACTGGCCCGACGGGGCGGGTCCGGGCGCCGTCATCGCCGGGCTCGACCCGTCCC
Organism: Blastococcus tunisiensis; assembly: GCF_900112815.1. Lineage (GTDB taxonomy): Bacteria > Actinomycetota > Actinomycetes > Mycobacteriales > Geodermatophilaceae > Blastococcus_B > Blastococcus_B tunisiensis. The sequence continues at coordinate 130,620 of NZ_FOND01000008.1, read as the reverse complement.
GCCCGGGCCACGCGGCGTTCCTCGAGGAGGCGGTCACCCTGCTGCGGGGGGCGGCCTACACCGCGTTCGACGGTCCGCCGCCCGACGAGCCCGGGCACGGCGGGGTGGGTGCGCCGTACGCGCACGTGACCGCGCCGCTGCGCCGGCTGGTCGACCGGTTCGGCACCGAGGTCTGCCTCGCCCTGGCCGCGGGCCGCGAACCGGATCCCGGGCTGCGGGCCGCGCTGCCGGAGCTGCCCGCGCTGATGGCGGCCTCGGACCGGCGGACCCGGGACGTCGAACGCGCGGTGCTCGACGCCACCGAGGCATGGCTGCTGCGCGGCCGGGAGGGACAGCTGTTCTCCGCCGTGGTCGTCGACGCCGAGGACGGCCGGGGCACCGTCGTGCTGGACGACCTGGCGATCCGGGGACGCTGCACCGGCGAGCAGCTGCGCCCGGGCACGCGGGTGCGCGTGCGGCTGGAGCAGGCCGACGTCGCCGGCCGGACGGTCCGCTTCGCGCTGGAGGGAGCGGCATGAGCCGCGTCCCGCACCTCGCGGCCCGGTTGCAGGGCTTCGGGACGACGGTCTTCGCCGAGATGAGCGCCCTCGCGGTGGCCACCGGGTCGGTCAACCTCGGGCAGGGCTTCCCCGACTACCCCGGCCCGCCGGAGGTGCTCGACGTGGCCCGGGCGGCGATCGGCACGGCCGCCGACCAGTACCCCCCGGGACCGGGCATCCCCGAGCTGCGCACCGCCGTCGCGGAGCACGTCCGGCGGTTCCGCGGGCTGGACCGCGACCCCGGCACCGAGGTCCTCGTGACCGCCGGCGCCACCGAGGCGCTGTCGGCCACCCTGCTCGCGCTGCTGGAGACCGGCGACGAGGTCGTGCTGTTCGAGCCGATGTACGACTGCTACGCCGCGGGCATCGCCATGGCCGGTGGCGTGGCCCGCCCCGTGCCGCTGCACCCGCCGGCCCCGTCGTCCCCCACCGAGCCGTCCGGCCCCTGGACGTTCGACCCCGACGACCTGCGGACAGCGATCACGGCGCGCACGAAGGTCCTGCTGCTCAACACCCCGCACAACCCGACCGGCAAGGTCTTCACCGGTGCGGAGCTGGCGCTGCTGGCCGAGCTCGCGGTGGCGAACGACCTGCTGGTGCTCGCCGACGAGGTCTACGAGCACCTGGTCTTCGACGGGGGGCAGCACCTGTCGATCGCCACGTTCCCGGGGATGGCCGAGCGCACGCTCGTGGTCGGCAGCGCGGGGAAGACCTTCAACGTGACCGGCTGGAAGATCGGCTGGATCTGCGGGCCGGCGCCGCTGGTCGCCGCCGTCCGCACCGCCAAGCAGTTCCTCACCTACGTCAACGGCGGCCCGTTCCAGCCCGCCGTCGCCGCGGGGCTGGGGCTGCCGGACGAGTACTTCGCCGCCGCTGCACGCGACCTCCAGTACCGCCGGGACGTCCTGGTGCAGGGGCTCGCCGCGGCCGGGCTGCCGGTGATCAGCCCGGCGGCCACCTACTTCGCGACCGTGGACGTGCGGCCGGTGCAGCCCGACGGCGACGGCCTGGCGTTCTGCCGCACGCTGCCGGAGCGGGCCGGCGTCGTCGCCGTGCCGACCGTGGTCTTCTATGCCCCGGAGCACGCGCACCTGGGCCGGCACCTGGTGCGGTTCGCGTTCTGCAAGAGCGACGCGGTGCTCGGGGAAGCGGTCGAGAGGTTGGGGAGGCTGGCGTGAGGATCGCCGCGGTGCAGCACGACATCGTCTGGGAGGACCGGGACGCGAACTTCGATCGGCTCGCCCCGCAGGTCGCGCACGCCGCCGGGGCGGGGGCCGAGCTCGTGCTGCTCACCGAGACCTTCAGCACCGGGTTCTCCATGACACCCGGGATCGGCGAGCCCGAGGGGGGTCCCTCGGCGCGCTTCCTCGCCGGGCAGGCCGCCGAGCACGGCGTGTGGATCGGCGGCAGCTGTCCGGAGATCGCCGGGGGAGAGGCAGCGCTGCCCTACAACTCCTTCGTCCTCGCCGGGCCGGACGGCACCGTGCACCGCTACCGCAAGCTGCACCCCTTCACCCACGCCGGCGAGCACGAGCGGTTCTCGGCGGGCGAGGGCCCGGTCACCGTCGAGGTCGGCGGCCTGCGGATCACGCCGTTCATCTGCTACGACCTGCGCTTCGCCGACGTGTTCTGGGCGGCCGCACCGCACACCGACGTCTACCTGGTGCCGGCCAACTGGCCGGCCGCCCGCCGGACCCACTGGCAGACGCTGCTGCAGGCCCGGGCGATCGAGAACCAGGCCTACGTGGTCGGCTGCAACCGGGTCGGGACGGCCGGCGACGGCACCGAGCACGCCGGCGACAGCCGGATCATCAGCCCGATGGGGGAGCTGCTGGCCACCGCGGCCGGTGTCGAGACGATGGTGCTGGCCGACGTCGACCCGGCCGAGGTGGCCGGCACCCGTGACCGGCTGCGCTTCCTCCCCGACCGCCGCGGCGCGAGCAACAGCTGACAGGGCGTCAGCAACTGGAGGTCGTCAGTAGCTGAAGGTCACCGCGCCCTCGTCGCCGATCCAGTTCCACATCGGCACGGTGCCGCCGAGCTCGGCGCCGGTGATCAGGTCGCCCTTGTCCAGGCCCTTGGCGTCGAAGCAGATCGGGCACACGAGGTAGCTGCCACCGGCGGCGACGTAGCGCTCCATCAGCGAGCGCAGGGGCGGGCACCCCTCGCAGGCGGTGCCGGTGGCCACGCCCTCCAGTGCGACGCGGACCGCCTCCTTGGTGAGGAACATCAGGGTCTGACGGCCGGTCTCGGCCGCCCCGACCGCCACGAGGAACGCCACGGTGACCTTCTCCGCGTCCTCCAGCCCCGTCGTCAGGCTGATCACTGCCTTCTGTGCCATGGCCGTTCTCCCTCCGGACGCCGTGCGGTGAGCCGCACGGACGCCGCAGAAAGTACGACCGATCGTGCTAAGTTGTCTGCATGCCCGTGCCCGCCGTCCAGCCGCCCCTGGCGCGCCGTGCCCGAGCCGACGGGGAACGGACACGGCGAGCGATCCTGCGGGAGGCGGTGTCCCTCGCGACCGTGGACGGGCTGGAGGGTCTGTCCATCGGCAACCTGGCGGGGGCGCTGGGCATGAGCAAGAGCGGCCTCTACGCGCACTTCGGGTCCAAGCAGGAGCTGCAGCTGGCCACCGTCGACGAGGCGGGCACGATCTTCCGGGACGAGGTGATCGCGCCCGCGCTGGCCGCACCGGCCGGCCGGGACCGGCTGGTCGCCGTCTGCGACGCGTTCTTCGACCACCTGGCCCGCCGGACGTTCCCCGGCGGCTGCTTCTTCGCCGGGGCAGCGCTGGAGATGGGCACCCGCCCCGGGCCGGTGAAGGAGAAGGTGGCCGACTTCCAGACCGGCTTCCTCCAGCTGCTGCACGGGTTCGCGGCGGACGCGATCGGGACGGGGCAGCTGGCCTCCGACGAGGACCCCGGGCAGCTGGCCTTCGAGCTCAACGGCACCATCCTCGCCGCGGCGGCCACCTTCGTCCTGCAGGACGATCCGGGTGCCCTCGGGGTGGCCCGTCGGGTGGTCCGCCGGCGGCTGGGTCTCCCGCCGGAAACATCGAGGTCCTAGCGTTCCGCGGGTGACCGTCATCGCCGGCGCCAGCCGCTCCGGGTCAGGGCATCTCGCCGCGCAGCTGTCGGCACCCGCCCGGCGGCTGATGCGTTCCGGCGTCGCGGGGGCCGGCCTCATGGTCCTGGCCACCGTGGTGGCCCTGGTCTGGGCGAACTCGCCGTGGGGCGGCGCGTACGAACGGCTCTGGCACACCGAGCTGAGCCTCCGGTTCGGCAGCGCCGAGCTCGCGATGGACCTGCAGCACTGGGTCAACGACGGCCTGATGGTGTTCTTCTTCTTCCTGATCGGGATGGAGGTGCGCCGCGAGCTGTCCATGGGGGAGCTGGTCCAGCGCAGCCGGCTCACCGTGCCCGCGCTCGCGGCGGTGGCCGGCCTGGCGATCCCGGCGCTGCTCTACCTGGCCATCAACGCCGGCGGGGAGGGCGCGGTCGGGTGGGGCATCCCGATGGCCACCGACACCGCCTTCGTCCTCGGCGCGCTGGCGCTCTTCGGCCGGAACACCCCGATCCAGCTGCGGGTCTTCCTGCTGTCGCTGTCGGTGGTCGACGACATCGGCGCCCTGAGCGCGATCGCGATCTTCTACTCCGACGAGATCGACCTGGCCGCCCTCGGCATCGCCGGGCTCTGCGTGCTGGCGTTCATCGGGCTCTCCCGCCTGCAGGTCTGGCGGGGCCCGGCCTACTTCGCCGTCGGTGCGGTGATGTGGGTGGCCATGTACGAGTCCGGCGTGCACGCCACGATCGGCGGTGTCGTGCTCGGGCTGCTGGTCAGCGCCTACCCGCCACGGCGGGCCGAGGTCGAGCGGGCGGGATCGCTCGCGCGGGCGTTCCGGCAGTCCCCGGAACCGGCGCTGGCCCGCGAGGCGAAGCTGTCGGTCGAGCGCGCCATCTCCCCGAACGAGCGGATCGGCGCCGTCCTCGTCCCGTGGAGCAGCTACGTCGTCGTCCCGGTGTTCGCGCTGGCCAACGCCGGCGTCCGGCTCGACGCCCCGCTGCTCGAGCGCGCCCTCACCTCCCCCGTCACCATCGGCGTCTTCGTCGGCCTGGCGGTCGGCAAGCTCGTCGGCGTCGGGCTGGCCGCCACCCTCGCCGTCCGTGCCCGCCTGGGTGCGCTGCCGCCCGGCATCAGCCTCGGCGCCGTGTGGAGCGGCGCCGCGCTCACCGGGCTCGGCTTCACCGTCTCGCTGTTCGTCACCGACCTCGCGTTCGACGACGAGCTGCTGAGGGAGGAGGCAACCGTCGGGATCCTGGCCGCGGCCGTCGTCTCCACGGCGCTCGGCGCGCTCTTCTTCCGGCTGCTCGGCCGGGGCGGGGCAGCACCGGTTCGGCCGTCCCTGCTCGACCCGCCGGTCGACCCGGGCGTCGACCACGTCCGCGGTCCGGTCGACGCCCCGCTGACGGTCGTGGAGTACGGGGACATGGAGTGCCCGTTCTGCGGCCGGGCCACCGGAGTGGTCGCCGAGCTGCGCGACCGGTTCGGCGACGACCTGCGCTACGTGTTCCGGCACCTGCCGCTGGTGGAGGTGCACCCGCACGCCCAGCTGGCGGCGGAGGCCGTCGAGGCGGCGGGTGCGCAGGGCCGGTTCTGGGAGATGCACGACCGGCTGTTCGCGCACCAGGACGCGCTGGAGGCACCCGACCTGCTCGACCACGCCGCGGCCCTCGGGCTCGACCTGGAGCGGTTCGCCCGCGAGCTGGGCGACGGCACCTACGCCCAGCGGGTGCGCGACGACGTGGCCGGGGCGGAGGCCGGCGGGGTGGAGGGGACGCCGACGTTCTTCGTCAACGGCGTCCGGCACCAGGGGCGCGCCGGCACCGACGAGCTGGCGGCGGCATTGCTCCGGTCGGACCCGCGGGGGACGCCGGCCGCGCGCGCCGCCGGGGTTCCCGACGGCCGGGCGCCCCGCCGTCCCCCGGCGCCCCAGTCGCCCCCGGTCCGGCTGCCCGCCGTCGAGGGGCCGGACGGGCCCGCCGATCCGGCCGGGGTCACGCCGCTGCTCGACGCGCGCCAGCTCGCGGTCCTGCGGCGGGCCGGCCGCCGTCGACGGACGCGGGCGGGCGAGGTCCTGGTCCGGGGCGGCGCCGCCGAGTGGGACTTCGTCGTCGTGCTGGCCGGGACGGTGGCCGTCGTCGAGAGCGGCGCCCGGGACAGTGCCCCGGACAGTGCCCCGGACGGCGCCCCGCAGCGGGTGATCTCACGGGTGGGACCGGGCCGGTTCCTCGGCGGGCTGAACATGCTGGCCGGTCAGCGCGCCGTCCGGTCGGTGGTCGTGGAGGAGCCCGGCGAGGTGGTCACGATGGGCGTCCGACGGCTGCGGGAGGTCATGGCGGCCGACGGGGAGCTGGCCGACGTGATCGTGCGGGCGTTCCTGCTGCGGCGGGCCATGCTGATCGAGAAGGCGTCCGGGCTGCGCGTGGTGGGGGACCGGGCGTGGCCGGCCAGCGTCGCGCTGCAGGCCGTGCTGGACGAGCACGGGATCGTCCACCAGTGGCTGGATCCGGCGGAGGACGAGGCCGCACGGTCCATGCTCGCCGACCTCGACGCCCTCGACCAGGAACGGCCGGTCGTCGTGGCCGCCGACGGGCGCGTCCTGGTCGACCCCGGGCCCGACGAGCTGCTCGGGGGCGCCCGGGCGCCCGGCTGAGGCGCCTCAGGTCCGGCGCGGACCGGGATCCTCGTCGACGGTGATCCGCTCGCGCTGCACCTGCCCGGTCACCGTCTCCTGCCCCGGCACGACCTCGGTGCGGATGCGCACCCGCTCGATCGCCTCGACCTCGACGGTGACCACCGGGCGCTCGGCGTGCAGCACGACCTCCTCCGGCAGGCCGGCCGGCGTCCCCGGCGCGGACGGACCCTCGGCCACCAGGGACTCGCCGCGGCCCGGGTCGGCCGGGGCGTCGATCGGCACCTGCTCGAGCCGGACCTCCTCCCGGCGGACCGGGACGGTGATCTGGACCTCCTCGGTGACCACGTACTTCACCAGCCGCGCCCGGGTGGTCGGGATGCGCTCGGTGCCCACGACCAGCCGCTCCTCGCTGCGGGTCATCGCACCGTCGTGGGTCATCGCACCGTCGTCCGGACCTGCCGCGTGGCGCCCTGCCGCGGAGGGCTCGCCCGGGGTGGCGGCCCCGCCGGCGTAGTGCCGGCGCAGCTGCGCCTCGTCGTCCGGCGTGAGGTGCGCACCGCCCAGGGGCGGGGAGTTCCGGACCGCGTCCGCGGCGACCGGGAGGCGCAGCGCGCCCTCGGTGAAGGTGGCGTCCAGCGCGGGGACCACGGACTGCCGGGTGCCGAAGAGCCCCGTGGTGACGGCCACCCAGGACGGCTCGCCGGTGCGGTCGTCGACGTAGAAGTGCTCGACGGTGCCGATCTCCTGGCCGTTCGCGTCGTACGCGGTGCTGCCGATGGCGGCGGTCACCGCCCGCTCGTCCAGCATGGGCACGTTCCTTCCCCAGGGGCCTGCCGTCGACCGGCCGTCGGGAGGTGCGGTGCCCAGCCGGGGTCGCCGCCGAACATGCGCGGCACCTAGGTTCGTCGGGGTGCGTCCGCGCCGGCGGACGCCAGGCGGGAGGACGGCGTGACCAGCGGGCACCTCGAGATCGAGGCGAAGTACGACGTCCCGGAGGGTTTCGAGCTCCCCGCCCTCGACGGGCTGGCCGGTGTCCCGGAGGTCGGCGAGCCGGTGCAGCACGACCTGGAGGCCGTCTACCACGACACGTCGGACCTGCGGCTGCTGCGCGCGCGGGTGACGCTGCGACGGCGGACGGGCGGTCCCGATGCCGGCTGGCACCTCAAGCTGCCTGCCGGCGCGGCCCGCAGGGAGCTGCACGCACCGCTCGGCCGGGCGGTGAAGAAGCCGCCGCGGGCGCTGGCCGCCCCGGTCACCGGCATCCTGCGCGGCGCCCCGACGTCCCCGGTGGCCACGCTGCGCACCCGCCGGGTGGTCAGCCGGCTCAGGGACGGGGACGGGCAGGTGCTGGCCGAGGTGGCCGACGACCACGTGACGGCGACCGTGCCGGCCGTCGTGCCCGGGGAGCCGATCGAGGTGCACACCTGGCGGGAGATCGAGGTCGAGCTCGGGACGGGGGACGAGGAGCTGATGGCGGCGGTGGCCGAGCGGCTGCTCGCGGCCGGCGCCCGGCCGGCGTCGTCGGCGTCCAAGGTCGGCCGGGTGCTGGCCGGCCGGCTCGCGACCACCGGCCGACCGCAGCCGGAGCGGCGGAAGAAGGGACCGCGGGCGGGGGAGCTGGTGACCGCGGCCCTCGCGGACCAGGTGGGCCTGCTGCAGGCCGCGGACGTCGCGCTGCGCACCGACCAGCCGGACGCCGTCCACCAGCTGCGGGTCGCCGCCCGCCGGCTGCGGAGCACGATGGCCGCCCTCCGCACCGTCCTCGACCGGCAGGCGACCGACCCGCTCCGCGCGGAGCTCTCCTGGCTGGGTGGCGAGCTGTCCCGGGCACGGGACGACGAGGTGGCCCTGGCGCACCTGCGGGAGCTGGTCTCCCAGCAGCCCGTCGAGCTGGTCCTCGGGCCGGTCGAGGCGCGGCTGAGGGAGATGCAGGCGGCGGGCGAGCAGGCCGGCCTCGACCGCGCCCGGGCCACGCTCTCCGACCGGCGGTACCTGCGGCTGCTCGACGCCCTGCACGGCCTGGTCGCCGACCCTCCGCTCACCGAGCGGGCCGACGAGCGGGTCGAGCCGGTGCTCCGCGACGCCGTCGGCCGCTCGGTGCGCCGGCTGCGCCGTCGGCTGAAGGAGGCCGAGCGCGCGCCGGAGGACGACGAGCCGTTGCACCGGGTGCGGAAGGCGGCCAAGGGGGTCCGCTACGTCACCGAGATCGCCCGCCCGGAGCTCGGCGGCGCGAAGGACATCGTGCGGGTGGCGAAGCGGATCCAGAAGGTGCTCGGGGTCCTGCAGGACACCGTCGTCACCCGGGAACTCTGCCTGCGGGCGGGCGCGGCCGCGGTCGAGGACGGCGAGAACGCGTTCACCTACGGGCTGCTGCACGCCCTCGAGCAGGCCCGGGCCGATCGGGCGCGGCAGGAGTTCTGGTCCGGGGAGCCCGGGCTCCGCCGGGCGCTGAAGCGCGCCGCGCGGTAGCGGGCCTGCGCGGTTCCGCGCCCCTCCCTGGGAGAGTGGCGCCGTGACGGGCGCCGGACGACGGGTGGGCAGGTGTCGGTGATCGCCCTGCTGGGCTTCACCACCGTGGTGCTCACGGCCATGCTGCTGCTGCACGGCTGGCTGTGGTTCCGGCTGGTCCGCAGCACCACCCGCCCGGGGCGGACGAGGCGGCGGCTGACGCAGCTGACCGTGGCTCTCGCGCTGCTCCCGGCGCTGGCGATCGGTCTGCGCCGCACGCTCCCCCTGGAGGCGGCCGCGCCGCTGGACTGGGTGGCGTACAGCTGGCTGGGCGTCGCGTTCTACGCCTTCCTCGCCCTTCTCGTGCTCGAGCCGGTGCGGTGGGCCGGGAACCTGGCCCTCCGGCGGCGGGTCCGCGCTCCCGAGCCGGTCGGGGCAGCACTCGTGCCCGCAGGTGCCGCCGATCGCGCCGTCCCGGCCGGTGACCCGGCCGCCCCAGGCCCCGCCGTCAGCGACCCGGCCGCCCCAGACCCGGCCGCCCCGGCCCCCGATCCCCTGCCGCGGCGGCTGTTCCTCGCCCGCGGCCTGGCCGTCACCGCCGGCGCGGTCGCGCTGGGGACCGCCGGCACGGGCGCCTTCCTCGCCCACTCGCCGCCCGTCGTCCGGCGGGTCCCGGTCACGCTGGCGAACCTCGACCCCGGGCTGGACGGGCTGCGCATCGTCACGTTCTCGGACGCGCACCTGTCGTCCACCTACCGCGGCCGCCGGTTCGAGCGGCTGGTCGAGCTGGTGAACGAGCAGCGCCCGGACGTCGTGGCGATCGTCGGGGACCTGGTGGACGGCGACGTCGCGGAGCTCGGTGCGGAGGCGGCCCCGCTGGCGGACCTGGTGAGCGCCCAGGGCGTCTACTTCGTGACCGGGAACCACGAGTACTTCGTCGACACCGCCGCCTGGTTGCGGCACCTGGACACCCTCGGCGTGGACGTGCTGCGCAACGAGCGGGTGGCCATCCGGCGGGGTGCGGCGTCGGTCGACCTGGCCGGGATCGACGACCGGACGGCGGCGTCCTCCGGCGTGCCCGGCCACGCCGCGGACCTCGACGCCGCCCTCGACGGCCGCGACGACAGCGTGCCGGTGGTGCTGATGGCCCACCAGCCGGTGCAGGTGGAGCAGGCCCGCGCCGCCGGGGTGGACCTCCAGCTCTCCGGCCACACCCACGGGGGCCAGCTGTGGCCGTTCGACTACGCGATCCGGCTCGACCAGCCCGCCGTCGAGGGGCTCTCCCGGCACGGCGACACCCAGCTGTACGTCACGTCGGGCGCGGGCTACTGGGGCCCGCCGATGCGGGTGGGCGCCCGGCCCGAGGTGACGGTGGTCGAGCTGCGGTCGCCGCGCGCCTGAGCCGGCGCCGGGGCGGTGAGCTCCTGGGCGGTGAGCTCCTGGGCCGTGAGCTCCGCGACCGTGAGCTCCTACAGGGCGTCGAACGCCTCGTCGACCAGTTCCTCCAGCTTCCGCCGGCCGTCGCAGTCGGCCCACGCGAGCAGGCCGGCGGTGAAGGCGGCCAGGTAGGCGTTCACGACGACGGTCTCCGCGGCAGGGAGCGGCGCTCCGGTGGGGGCGGCGAGCGCGTCGCCGAGCAGCCCGGCGGTGGCGCGCTCGAACTCCGCGGCGCGCATCCGCAGCGCCGGCACCCCGGCGATGATCTTCCAGCGGACCAGCTGCTCGTCGCGGTACTCCGCGCTCCAGGTGCTGAACCACAGCGGCGCCGCGTGCCGCAGCCGCTCCCGTACCGGCCGGTCGGCCGGCAGCGCGGCGGCCAGGGCATGCATCTCCTCCGCGGTCGGCAGCTGCATGAGGACGTGTTCCTTGGACGCGTAGTGCGCGTAGAACGTCGGCACCGAGACGTCGGCGCCGCGGGCGATCTGCCCCACGTTCACCGCCTCGACGCCGTGCTCGAGGAACAGCTCGATGGCGGCGTCGTAGATCCGCTGATGGGTGGCCGCCCATCTCCGGGCACGCCAGTCCGGCGTCTCTGTCACGTCTCGTCCTCCGCTGCCCCGTCGTGCCGGCGCCGCGCCGAGGGTTGCAGCGCGGTGGCGACAGTCCATTGTGCGCCCCCGGACTCCCGTCGGCGCGGCGCAGGGCGCCAACATCGGCTCCGCCACCTGGGCATATGTCGCCCAGGCCCGGCTCAGCCGGTGAAGGCGGCCCGCTCGGCCAGGCGCGACGGGGTCACGGTCTTCAGCCGGGCCACGGCCTTCTCGAGGGGGACGAGATCGATCTCGGTGCCGCGCAGCGCCACCATCTGGCCGTGCCGGCCCTCGTGGGCGGCGATCGTCGCGTGCAGCCCGAAGCGGGTGGCCAGCACCCGGTCGAAGGAGGTCGGCGTGCCCCCGCGCTGGACGTGGCCCAGGACCGTGGTGCGCACCTCCTTCCCGGTGCGCTGCTCCAGCTCCTCGCCGAGCTGCTGGGCGACGCCGGTGAAGCGCCGGTGGCCGTACTCGTCGAGGCCCCCGTCGCGCAGGTCCATGGTCCCCGGCAGCGGGTGGGCCCCCTCGGCGACGACCCCGATGACGTGCGAGTCGCCCCGGTCGAAGCGCTCGGTGACCAGCCGGCACACCTCCTCGACGTCGAAGGGTTCCTCGGGCACGAGGGTGAGGTGCGCGCCGGCGGCGAGCCCGGCGTGCAGTGCGATCCAGCCGGCGTGCCGGCCCATGACCTCGACGAGGAGGACGCGCTGGTGGGATTCCGCGGTCGTGTGCAGCCGGTCGATCATCTCGGTGGCGATGCTGACGGCGGTGTCGAAACCGAAGGTCAGGTCGGTCTCGTCGATGTCGTTGTCGATCGTCTTCGGGATGCCGACGACGGGGACGCCGGCCTCCGACAGCAGGTGGGCGGCGGTGAGCGTGCCCTCGCCGCCGATCGGGATGAGCACGTCGATGCCGTGGGTGGCGAGCACGTCCTTCATCTGCGGCAGCTCGGCGTTCAGCCGCTCGGGGGCCACCCGCGCCGAGCCGAGCGTCGTGCCGCCGCGGGTGAGCAGGCCGTCGACGGCGGCGACGTCCAGCGGCGTCGTCCGGTCCTCGAGCAGGCCGCGCCACCCGTCCCGGAAGCCGAGGACCTCGCTGCCGTAGTGGGCGGATGCGGTGCGGACGACGGAACGGATGACGGCGTTGAGGCCGGGGCAGTCTCCCCCGCCGGTGAGGACACCGATGCGCAACGAGCTCTCCCTCGATGGTCGAGGTGCGACCATACGTCATGACGTCCTGACGATTCCCGCGCCACGCGGATTCGTCCCGTCCGGTGGGATCCGCTGTGACGTCCCATACGACATGACGACCAGACGTCTTGGAATCCCGTACCTTTGCGGGCGTGGTCAGCCCCGTATCCGGACCGAAGTACCTCGCCGTCCGCGAGCACCTCCGCCGCCGGGTGACCGCGTTGCCCGAGCTGACGCTCCTGCCGCCGGAACCGGTGCTGTGCGCCGAGTACGGCGTCAGCCGGATCACGCTGCGCCGGGCGGTCGACGGGCTGGTCGCCGACGGCCACCTCGTCCGGGAGCAGGGGCGCGGTACCTACGTGACCCGGCCGGCCATCCGGCACGAGTACCGCGAGAGCTTCGTGCACCGCATCGCCGGCTTCAACTCGGTGATGAGCGAGCAGGGTGCCCAGGTCGGCACGAAGGTGCTCACCCAGCGGGTGGTGCCGGTACCGGCGTCGGTCGCGGTCGAGCTCGGGCTCGAGGGCACGGCGGACGTCGTCGAGCTGGAGCGGCTGCGCAGCGTGGACGGCGAGCCCAACCACGTGGCGCACAGCTTCCTGCCGGCGCTGCTCTACCCCGGCGCGGTCGAGGCCGATTTCAGCGAGGGCTCGCTCTACGACTACCTGCGCCGGGAGTACCAGGCCGATCTCGCCACCGCGCGGATCGTCGTCGACGTCGGTACCGCCGCCCCGGACGAGGCCGACCTGCTGCGCGTCGTCGCAGGGTCACCGCTGCTCGTCGTCCGGACGACGGTGCGCGACAGCAGCGGGCACCCGCTGGTGCACAGCTACTCCCGGTTGCGCCCCGACGTGAGCCAGGTCGAGTTCGAGGTGTCGGTCGGCGGCCGCGCGTGACCGCCACCACCGCCACCGGCACCTGCGACGTCCCCGAGCCGTCGGCCCGGGTCTGGCAGGCGCTCGCCGTGCTCGAGCCCTACTGCTCGGTCTGCGACGTGTCCTACGTGCTGGGCGAGCAGCCCGCGGAGCCGGGCGTGGGGACCACGTTCGTCTGCGCGCCCGGCCGGCTCGACGGGGCGCCCGCCGCCGGCGCGCCGCAGGGCGAGATCGTCGAGTGGCAGCCCCCGCGCGTGGTGGCGACACGGCTGCGGCTCACCCCCGAGACCTGGACCACCCGGATCGAGCTGGCCGGGAACGGCGACGGCGGCACCCGGGTGACGATGACCGTCACCCACGAGCCGGCCGGGGGCAACCGGGTGGTCCGGCACCTCCAGCGCCGGGCGATGCGGCGGCTGGTGCAGCGGACGGTCGACGCCGAGCTGGCCAAGGTGCCCGCGCACGTCGCGGCGGCCCATACCCCCTGAGTGGTCCTCCGGCCACCCCGATCGGGGGAATGACGCATCTCTGTCATATTCGCGGGTACGGAGCAGAGTCGTGCACCGGCGTGGTGCCACCGGCGTCCGCCGGGACGGTCGCGCCGGTCGAACGAAGGAGAATGCTGTGCTCTTCGACATCCTCGGCCTCATCGTGATCGGCCTCGTCATCGGTGCGCTCGCCCGGCTGATCCTTCCGGGCAAGCAGTCCATCAGCATCGTCGCCACCCTGGCGCTGGGCGTGCTCGGTGCGCTCATCGGCGGCTGGATCGCCAGCCTGCTCGGCACCGGGGACATCTTCGAGCTCAACGTGCTGGGCTTCGTGCTGGCGGTCATCGCGGCCATCGTGCTGGTCGGTGCCTACGCGGGCATGGCGGGCCGGTCGAACCGCGCCGTCCGCTGACCCGTTCCCCGGGGGACGCGGGCGGGCCTCAGAGCTCGGCCGTGTCCCCCGGGGCCAGCCGGCTGAAGGGCGTGCCGGTGCCGGGCCCGCGCTCGCCCAGCAGTCCGCCGACCACCGTGAGGCCGGTGTCGTTGAGCAGCCCGTCGTGCACCGCGAACGCCTGGTCGGCGTGCACGGCCCGGACGTAGTCGATGACGTCGGCGGTGCGCGACCACGGTGCGTGCAGCGGCACCAGCAGGGTCGGCACCGGCTCGTCCGGCACGGTCAGGGCGTCACCCGGATGGAAGACCTGCCCCCCGACGAGGAAGCCGATGTTCGCGATCCGCGGGATGTCGGGGTGGATCTCCGCGTGCAGCTCCCCGTGGACCCGGACGTCGAAGCCGGCCACCGTCACGGCGTCCCCGTGACCCACGACGTGCACCCGCGTACCGAGCCCCTCGAGCTTCGCCGCCACGGACGCGTTGGTCCAGACCTCCAGGGCCGGGTCGGCGTCCAGCGCCGCCCGCAGCCGCCCGGGTTCGAAGTGGTCGGGGTGCTCGTGGGTGACGAGCACCGCCCCGGCGCCGCTGAGGGCCGCAGGATCGGTGAACGCGCCGGGATCGATGACGACGCTGCGCCCGCCCTCGCTGAGGGCCACGCAGGCGTGGCCGTGCTTTGTCAGCTCCATGCACCGCATCCTGCCCTGCGGCCCGGGCCACCGCTGGCCGGCCGTCCTCACCCCTCCGGGGGAGTGCGGGCCGGGCACCCGTAACCCCGGGAACCTCCTCTGCCGACGTTCTCCGCATGATGCTGCAGACGACCCTCTTCGTCGCCGCCCGCAGTCGCGCCCACGGGCCGACCGCCGCGCTGTGGCACGCCGTGGAGGTGCACCGGCCCCCGGCGGAGGTGGACGGCGCCTGCGAGCTCACGCTGTGCGGTTCGCTGGCCCGGGTGTCGACCGAGGACGCGTGGCCCGTCGCCGCGCGTGACGTCTGCCCGGCCTGCGCCCTGCTCTCCCGCTGTTGAAGGACCCCGCTGCCCCCCACCGTGGAAGGACCCCGTCCTCCTCACCCCTCGCAAGCTCGGGGCGAGCCTCGGGACGGAGCCGGCGGCGGGACCCTGCAGCGGGGCCGCTGACGGCCCCTATAGACGCCCTGTCGCCGGGTGGGGGAGCTCGCCCCGACGGCAGGTGCACTCGTCCCGGAGGTGCTCACTCCTCCGGAGCCAGCTCGGCGCGCAGCCGGGCCAGGAGATCGGAACGGTTGCTCGCGCCGAGCCGCTGGCGCATCCGCGAGACGTGGTGCTCCACCGTCTTGGCCGAGATGAACAGGCGCGCGCCGATCTCCCGGTAGGTCTGCCCGGCCAGGACCAGCTCGGCCACCTCCCGCTCCCGGTCGCTGAGCCGGCCACCCGTCGGCACGGGGGTCCCGCCCTCCGCCGTGGGGGGCACCGGGCAGGGCGCGACGTCGCCCGAGGCCTCGGTCAGGGCGCGGGCGCAGGACAGCAGTGCCGTCCGGGCGCGGGGATCGACGGTGCGCGCCGCCGCCTGCCCGGCCAGCCGGGATCCGTCCCAGGACAACCCCACGGCCGCCAGCTCCTGCGCGGTGCTCTCGACCGTCGGCGCATCGATGTCCCCGGTCAGGACGCGCAGCCAGCACCGGCCGGCGCGCGCCAGGACGGCGGCGTACGGGCTCGTGCGGGCGGCCGCCAGCAGCGCGGCCGCGTGCGGACGGAGGGCTGCCGGGTCGTCGGCCATGATCGCCGCCTGGGCGCCGCTCCAGTGCAGCGGCGTGGCCCACAGCTGCGGATCCCCCGCGCGGGCCAGGATCGCCTGCGCCTGCGCCACGTTCGGCGCGATCCGCTCGCTGTCGGCGAGCCGGACCCCGGCGATCATCAGCTCGCCGAGCGGCAGCAGCGTGAACAGGTCGATCGGATACCGCAGCAGCGCCTCCCGGGCGCGCGTCCAGGCCGCGAGCAGCGCCGGACCGTCCCCCGTGCGCCGGGCGAGGCCGACCTCCAGGGCGTGCAGCACCAGCTCGTCCCGCGGCTCCATCGCCGACGGGGCCGCTGCCTGCGCGCGCCGCGCGTTGTCCCGTGCCTGCGCCACCCGGCCGCGGAGCATGTCCACCCAGGCCAGCAGCAAGAGGTGGCGGGCACGGTCGGGAGCGCCGCCGACGTCCGCGGCGACCGCCCGCCGGAGCCCCGCCTCGGCCACCCCGAGCTCCCCGCTGTGCAGGGCGACGAGGGCGGCCAGGGCGGCCGGGGTGTCCATCAGCAGGGCCGTGCGGCCGATCGGCTCCAGCAGCGTGCTCGCGCGGGTCAGGGTCGAGAGCGCGGCGGCGATGTCGGCGCAGGCGTCCGGGCCCGACCGCAGCGACTGCAGGACACCCCGGGCCATCAGCTCCTCGCAGCCGGTGAGGATGCTCGGGCAGCTGCCGCCGTCCCCCTGCGCGGACGCCCCCAGGATCGCGGCGGCCTCCTCCACCTCGCCGGTCGCCAGGAGGGCCAGCGCCCGCGAGCCGGCGTGCTGGGCACCGGCGAGGCGGTAGAGCTCCGCGCTGCGGGACAGCAGCCCGCGCCGGGCGAGCACGGCGGCCGCCACGCTCGCTGCGCGCGGTCGGTCCGGGACCGTCTCGTCGGTCATGACCGCGTCCACCCACTGCAGGGCGTCGTCGAAGCCACCGCGGAGGGCAGCGGCGAGGGCGCGGCGCGCGGCCAGCCCACCGGCCGGCGCCCCGGTGGCCACCGCCTCGCCGAGCAGTGCCTCGGCGAGGACGGGATCGGCGGTCAGCGCCCTGCTGCCGTGCCGCACCAGCAGCTCCGCCGCGCGGGCGTCGCGCACCCGGCCCCTCGCCAGCGCGCGCGCCAGCTCGAGCGGCTCGTCGCCACGCTCGACCAGCAGCCCCAGGAGGCGGCGCCGGACGGACCGGGTCAGGTCGGCCGGCGTCAGGTCGAGCAGCGCCGTCCGCACGAGGGGGACGACGGCCCCGCTGCCGAGGAGCAGGCCCGTCGCCCTCGCCTCCGTGAGCACGGGCCCCAGCCGTCCGGACGGCAGCTCCAGCAGGTCGGCCAGGATGTCCTCGTCGAGCGGCGCCCCGGCCGCGACGCAGTGCAGCAGGAGGCGTGTCTCCTCCTCCAGCCCGACCACGACGTCCCGCACCAGCTCGACCACGGGGCCGGGCACGGTTCGCGGGTCCAGCGCCGCGGGGCCGGTGCCGGCGCTGTCGGGCCGGCTGCCGGCGGCCGTGCGGGCCAGGCCGCGCAGCATGGGGTGGACCAGTGCGGGCAGGCCGCCGGTCTGGTGCAGGACGGCGTCCACGAGCGCCGGGGGGACCGCGGCGCCGAGCTGGTCCCGCGCCCACCCGTGCACCAGCTGTCGGTCGGCGTGGCCGAGGACCACGGTGCGGCGGTTGCTGCCCAGCTCGTCCAGCAGCCGGCGCAGTGCCCGCGGACGGGGGACGGGCCGGAACGCGATCGCCAGCGAGCAGCCGGAGAGGCGCAGCAGCCGGCCCACCCGGTCGGCGGTCTCGTCGGTGACGCGTTCGCCGTCGTCCAGGACGACGGCGAACCCGGCGCCGGTCTCGGGGGACCAGCAGACGTTGTGCGCGTCACTGTGCCCGTCGATCACGGTGAGCCCGGAGCGCCGGTAGCCGTTCGCGATCTCGTTCAGCAGCACGGTCTTCCCGGTGCCGCCCGGTCCCTGCACCACGACGCTCCCGGGCTGGGGCGCGGGGTCCTGGCCCCCCTGCTCCGACGGTGCCGGCGGTGCGCTGCGCAGCCCCTCCCTGACCAGCACGTCGATCACGGGGTGGCCTCGCCCTCGGTGCTGCCGGCGTCGGTCGGCGCCGGGCCTGCCGTGGGCTCGGGCTGCGGTTCGGGCTGCGGCTCGGGCTGCGGTGCCGGCGCGGGTTCCGGTTCGGGAGCCGGCTCGGGCGCGGGCGGCGGTGCGGGCTCCGGTTCGGGAGCGGGCTCCGGCGCGGGCGGGGGTGCCGGCGTCGGCTCGGGGTCCGGGGTCGGCGTCGGGGTCGGCGACGGGGCAGGCGGCGTGGACGACGGTGGCGTCGATGCCGGCGGAGGCGTCGACGTCGTGGGGGCGGGGGCGGCGGTGGTCGGCGGAGTGGTGGTCGACGGGGCGGCGGTCGGCGTCCCGGCCGGCGTGGTGGCGGCGGTGGTGGCGGCCGCGGCCGTGCGGGCGGCCGTGGTGCCCGGAGCCGCGGTGGTGCCGGCGGATGCCGCCCGGACGGCGGCCCGCTCGGCGGCCCGGGCGGAGGTGGTCGCCCGGGCGACGGAGGAAGGGGCCGCGGGCCGGCCCTGCGCCGCGACCCGGACGTCGGCACCGTCGAAGGCGGTCCCCGTCCGCGGC
This sequence comes from Blastococcus tunisiensis, assembly GCF_900112815.1. Classification (GTDB taxonomy): domain Bacteria; phylum Actinomycetota; class Actinomycetes; order Mycobacteriales; family Geodermatophilaceae; genus Blastococcus_B; species Blastococcus_B tunisiensis. Next base: position 112,601 of record NZ_FOND01000008.1, on the reverse strand, counting down.
GGCGCGGGCTGGCGGCCGCTCGGCCCGGGCCGGGCGGGCTCCTCGGCCACCTCGACGGTTTCGACCGCCTCGGCGGCCTCGGCGGCCTGCTCGGGCGGGCCGGCGGGGCCGGGCTCCGGGGACAGGAGGGCGGCCAGCGAGGGGCCGAGCAGCAGCAGACCGAGGAACATCCCGGTCACCAGGAGCGCGCGCGCGACCCGCCGGCCGGTGTCGCGCGTTCCGGCGCGGGCCGGCGGCCGTGCCGTTCCCGGCCCGGCCGGCGGGCGCGCCCCCCGCGCGGCACCGGCCTCCGGTCCCCTCCGCGCCGGCCGGGGAGCGGCGGTCGGCGGGTCCTGCGGCACCGCCACCGGCTGCGGCTCCTCGTCCGGCCGGGAGCCGACCGCCGCGAGCCGCGCGGCGCCGGCGGCGACCGTGAGCTCGGGGTCGACGGCCACCACGAGCGGCCGGTCGAGCACCGCGGACAGCTGCTCGCCGACCAGCGGCATGCGGGCCGCCCCACCCGCGAGGACGACCGCGTCGACGGCCCCGGCCGTCAGCCCGGCGGCGGCGATCGTCGCCGCGAGCGTGGCCACCGACCGTCGGACGTCGTCGTCGACGAGCTCCTCGAGCTCGTCCCGGGTCACCCGCACCGCACCCCCGGCGAGCGCATCCGCGTCGGCGACGGTGTCCACGGACAGCTGCTCCTTGACCGCCACGACGGCCGCCCGCACGGTCCCGGCGGGGACGTCCCCGGAGATCCACGGGCCCACGTGCGCCAGCAGTGCGTCGTCGACGTCGGTGCCGCCCCACCGGAGCGGGGCGGGCGGTACGGCGACGTGGTGGAGCTCCCCCTCGGGAGTGGGGCCCACCACCGCGGTGTCCAGCGTGCCGGCACCCAGGTCGTACACCGCGGTGGTGGCGTCCGGACGGAGATCGCCGTCGGCGATGTGCTGGTACGTCGCGGCCAGGGCGGCGGAGACCACCGCGACGTCGGTGGGGCCTCCCGCGGCCACCGCATCCGCCAGCAGCGCGCAGCGGAACGATCCCCAGGACGGGGGCACGGCCACGACGAGGCTGTCCGCGGGCCGCCCCTCCTGGGCGGACGCGCGGTCGACCACCGCACGGACCACGGCGGCGGCCACGTCGACGGCCGGACGGCGGTCCCCGTCGCCGAGGTGGAGCGGGGTGGGGGTGCCGATCCGGTCCACCACCTGCGCCCAGGAGACGGGGGACGGGCGGGCGCCCGACCCGGGCCAGGGCTGTCCGGCGAACCGGACCCGGCCGTCCGCCGCCACCTCCACCGGCACCCGTGGCGCCGTGTCGTCGAGAGCAAGGACCTCGGGGTCCGCGTCCGCCCGGCAGATCGCCGCGGCCACTCCCCCGGTCCCGATGTCGATGCCCAGCCCGTACTCACCGTCGTGCACGAGATCCCCCTGCGCGTCCGACCGGACGACTCCGCGATAGCGGACCGGTCTGGGCCGGAAACTAACCGGACACATGCCGGAAGTGGGACTTCTGCCCGGCGATTGTTGCTCCGCGGACCCAAGTCGGGGGGACACCCCGGGGGCCCCTAACGGTGGGTCACCGGGGATCCCCTAATCGGCGACGTCGAAAAGCGGTGTGCTCCCCGATGAGCGGAGGTGCCCGTCGGTCGTTGACTGCTCCCGCCAGCCGGCCACCTGGGACGGCTCGAACGCTCGGGAGCGACCATGACCACCGTTGCGAGCACCCTGCTCGACTTCATCCTCAACCTGTTCCGCGACCCGGAGGCCGCGAAGGCCTTCGCGGAGGACCCGGAAGGCGCCCTCGCCGACGCCGGCCTGGACGGCGTCAGCCCGGCCGACGTGCACGCCCTCATGCCGGTGATGGCCGACTCCTCCCCGATGGCCTACGGCGGCCGGCACCACGGCAAGGACGACGACGACTGCGACACCGACGGCCGGGGCTACGGCGGTCGTGACCACGGCGACCGGGACCACAAGGACCACGGCCGGGACCACGACCGCGACCACGACCGCGACCACAAGGACCACGGCCGGGACCGCGACCGCGACGACGACCACAAGCCCGTCCGTGACGACGACTGCGACGACGACGACCGCGGCGGCCGGGACCACGGCCGGAACGACGACCGCGACCACGGCTACAAGCCCGTCCGGGACGACGACTGCGACGACGACGACCGCGGCGGCCGCGACCGCGGCGACCGCGACCACGACCGGGACGACCACTACGGCCACGGCGGCCACGGTGGTCACGGCGGCAACCACGGGCACACCGGTGGCCAGGAGGTCGCTGCCGTCAGCCACGTGAAGTACGTGGAGACCACGTACGTCGAGAACAACTACGTCTACAACGACGTCGACGTCGAGATCGAGAAGGCGATCTGGGTCGGCGGGGACGCCCAGCTCATCTTCGGTGACGACAACGTCGTCGCGGGCGACAACGGCCTGGCCGTGGGCGACGACATCGACACCGACGGTGGCGACGTCAACCTCAACAGCGGCAACACCGACGTGGACGTCGACGTGGACATCAAGGACTCGTTCAACACGGACAACTCGGTCACGGCGGGGGCCGGCAGCCAGGTCGCGTTCAACGGCGGCACGGTCAACGACAACGACATCACCGACAGCCAGGTGGCGTCCAACGGCGGCACGGTCAACGACCAGGACACCGAGATCGACGTCGAGATCGACGACATCACCCTCAACTACGCCGACGACGGCAGCAGCATCGGTGGCGGAGACGTGCAGAACGGCGACAACACCGCGGTCGTGGTCAAGGACAACACCGTCGTCCTCACCGAGGGCGGGGACGCCGTGGTCGACAGCGAGGTCGGCGGCAATGTCGTGACGGGTGACGGCAGCGTCGGTGACGACCTCGACCTCGACGTCAAGGACAACACCGTCGTCGTCGACAGCCAGGGCGCCGTCGTCGACAACGAGGTGGAGGTCAAGGACAACAACGTCGTCCTGGACAGCCCCGGCGCCGTCGTCGACAGCGACGTCGAGACCGACATCGAGACCGACATCGAGACCGACATCGAGACCGACATCGACCACACCGAGATCCAGTACACCGAGGTCGAGGTCGAGTTCGAGGAGTCGTTCAACGAGGACTCCTACAACGACGACGGTTCGAACAACGACGTGGACCTGCTCTCCGGCAACACGCAGAACAACGACGCGCTGGCCCCTCTCTGAGCGGCGCCTGACCAGCCCGGCCCCGGGACCGCACGGACCCGGGGCCGGGCTCCGCGTTGCCCGGCCCCGGGACGTGCTGCGCCCGGGCGGGAGCCGGTGGTAGACCGGACACACAACCGTGGGGAGGGCACATGGGCGTGCCGTCGGTGTCACTGATCGACCGGGCCATCCGGCTGGCGGGGGAGTGCGAGCGCCCCGACCTGGTGCGGCGCCTGGCGCTGGTGCAGCAGCGCACGCGGCGCCCCAGCGTCCGCGTCCTGGTGGTGGGAGAGCCCAAGAAGGGCAAGAGCTCCCTGGTCAACGGGTTGCTCGGGGCGCCGGTCTGCGCCGTGGCGGACGACGTCGCCACGGTGGTGCCCACGGTGGTGCGCCAGGGTCCCGAGCCCCGGGCCTTCCTCGTCCACCCGGCCACCCGTGGAGCCGACGGCGGTGATCCGGCGACCGAGGAGCCCGGCGACCGGGTCGAGGTGCCCGTGGGCTCGCTGGTCGCCCGCATGGCGGAGCTCCGGAACGCACCGGCCGGCCGGCCGGTCCTGCGGGCGGAGGTCGAGCTGCCCCGGCGGCTCCTCGACGGCGGCCTGGAGATCGTCGACACCCCCGGGCTGGGCGGCGTCGGCGCGGTGCGGTCGCTGGCCGCGCTGGACCTGGTGCCCAGCGCGGACGCGGTCGTCGTGGTCAGCGACGCCACCCAGGAGTTCACCGCTCCCGAGATGGCCTTCCTGGAGCAGGCGGCCGCCCTGTGCCCGAACGTGGTGTGCGTCCTCACCAAGACCGACGTCACGTCCGGGTGGCGCACCGTGCTCGACCTCGACCAGGCGCACCTCCGGGCGCGGGGCATCGACGCGCCGGTGCTGCCGGTGTCCTCCTCGCTGGCGCTGCTCGCCGTCCGGCACCGCGACCGGGAGCTGCACGAGGAGTCCGGCCTGGGGCCGCTGACGACCTACCTCCGCACGGAGGTGGTGCAGCAGGCGGAGACGCTCGCGCAGCGGTCCCTGGTGCACGACCTGACCGGCGTCACCGAGCACCTGTCGATGGCCGTCCGCAGCGAGCTGGCCATCCTGGAGGACCCCACCGGGAAGGACGCCCTGGTGCAGGAGCTGGAGACCGCCCGGGACGCCGTCGACGAGCTCCGCCGCCGCTCCTCGCGCTGGCAGCAGGTCCTCGGTGACGGCGTCACCGATCTGATGGCCGACATCGACTACGACCTCCGCGACCGCTCGCGGGTGGTGACCCGGGAGGCCGAGGAGGCGATCGACGCCTGCGACCCCGGTCCGATGTGGCCGCAGCTGGCCGAGTGGCTGGACCAGCGCGTCGGGGTCGCCGTCGCGGACAGCTTCGTCTGGGCGGAGCAGCGCTCGGAGTTCCTGGCCGCGCAGGTCACCGAGCAGTTCGCCCGGGACGGCGGGGCGACGCTGCCCGAGCTGTCCATCGGTGACGCCGCCGAGGTCCTGGGTGGCGTCGTCGACGTACCGGGCGTGGACGACGGCTACCTCAAGCTGCGCGAGCGGTTCCTGATCGGCGTCCGGGGCTCCTACACCGGAGTGCTGATGACCGGCCTGGTCACCAGCCTCGCCGGCATGGCGCTGATCAACCCCATCTCGCTGGCCGCCGGCGTGCTGCTGGGGCGGAAGGCCTACAACGACGACAAGGCCCAGCGGCTGCAGCGCCGGCAGGCCGAGGCCAAGGCCGCCGTGCGCCGCCACCTGGACGAGGTCGTCTTCCAGGTGGGCAAGCACCTCAAGGACCGGCTGCGGCTGGTCCAGCGCACCCTCCGCGACCTGATCACCGACACCGTGGACCAGATGTCGGAGACGCTGGCCGACTCCCTGCGGGCGGCCCAGCGCTCGGCCAAGGACGCGACCGCGGAGCGCACCGCCCGGGTGCGGGTGCTCAGGCAGCGCCTGGAGCAGCTCGACGGGCTGGCCGCCGAGGCCCACCGCCTGCTCCCGCCCCCCGCCCCGGTCCCGGCGGAGCCACCGTCCGGACCCGCCCTCCGGGCGGCCTCCGGGCAGCAGGTGACGTCGCGGTGACGGGGGGCGCAGCCGGCACCGGAGCGCCTCCCACGGGCCTGCGCGCCCTCCTCGACGCGGCGATCGAGCTCTACGCCGAGCGCCCGGCCGAGGCCGACCGGCTGCGCGCCCGGCGGGAGCGCCTCGACGGGCCGCTGCGGGTCGCGCTGGTCGGCCGGGTGAAGGCCGGGAAGTCCACGCTGCTCAACGCCCTGGTCGGGGCCCGGGTCGCCCCGACGGACGCCGGTGAGTGCACGCGCGTGGTGACCACCTACCGGCACGGCGCCGTGCCCCGGGTGACCCGGCTGGACGCGGACGGCACGGCACGCCGGCTGCCGGTGCACCGCGTGGCGGGCGGCCTGGAGCTCGACCTGGCCGGCGCCGCCCCGCAGGAGGTGGACCAGCTCGTCGTCGACTGGCCCGCTCCGGACCTGGAGCCGGTGACCCTCGTCGACACCCCGGGGACGTCGTCGCTCTCGGTCGACACCAGCGCCCGCACGCATGCCTTCCTCGACGAGGAGGACCGGATGCCCGGCGCCGACGCGATCGTCTACCTCACCCGGCAGCTGCAGCCCGACGACGTGTCCTTCCTCGCGGCCTTCCAGTCCCGGTCCGGCGCGGGCGGGTCGTCCGCGACGACGATCACCGTCCTGTCGCGCGCCGACGAGATCGGCTCCGGCCGGCTGGACGCGCTGCACGCCGCCGACGAGGTCGCGCACCGCATGTCCGGGGATCCGGCGGTCCAGGCGGTGAGCTCGGCCGTGCTGCCGGTGGCCGGCCTGCTGGCCCTGGCCGGGCGGACGCTCCGGCACGGCGAGTTCGTGGCGCTGCGCAGCCTGGCGCACGCGCCGCCGGCCGACGTCGAGTCGATGCTGCTGAGCGCCGACCGGTTCTGCCGCGCGCAGGCCCCCGTGCCCGTGTCGGCGACCGTGCGGGCGGCGCTGCTCGAGCGCCTGGGCATGTTCGGGGTCCGGCTGTCCATCGCCCTGGTCCGGGCCGGGATGCCCGATGCCCGTGCCCTGGCCGAGGAGCTCGTCCACCGGAGCGGCCTGGCGCAGTTGCAGGCGCACATCGCCGAGCGCTTCACCGAGCGTTCGGAGCTGCTCACGGCCGAAGCGGCCCTCCGCACCGTGGAGGCGGTGCTGCGGGCCACTCCGCTCCCGGGCGACGACGCGCTGTGGCGGGAGCTCGAGCGGCTGCGACTGGCCGCGCACGCGCCCGTGGAGCTCGCGCTCGTCGCGGCGTCGGAGGAGGACGGCGTCCTGCCCGCGGAGCTGCGGACCGAGGCCCGCCGTCTGCTCGGTGCCCATGGCGGGTCACCGGCCACCCGGCTCGGCCTGGTCGACCACGCGTCGGAGCAGGAGCTCCGATCGGTGGCGGTCGAGACCATCACCCGGTGGCAGGCCCGCGGCGCCGACCCGCTGGCCCCGCGGGCTACGCGGGACGCGATCGCGGTCGTCGTCCATTCCTGCGAGGCCGTGCTGGCGGAACTGGACGGCCCGCGCTCAGGTCTCCCGGGCGCGCAGCCAGGTGCGGGTGGACCGGGCCCAGAGGGTGATCAGACCGAGGGCGACCAGCCCCGCCTGGGCGACGAACGCGATCCGGTCGACCCGTCCGCCCCCGGCGACCAGGCTCTGCGCCACGTCCACCGCGAACAGCGTCAGCACGCCCGTGACCAGGAGCGCCCAGCGCGCCCATGACCGGCGGCGCAGCAGGAGGACCGTCCAGACGAGCGTGCTCACCACGAGCAGCGTCACCGCGCCGAGCACGACGAGGATCGTGATCCGGACCCCGTCCTCGATGGTCGCGAGTGAGGACGACGGGTTGTCGGCGGTGGCCGTCGCGGTCAGGTCGGCCCGCAGGGCGTCCCCGTCCAGCATGGTGGCGACCAGGGCGATCACCCCGGCGAGGCAGGCGGCGAACCAGAAGCCGGCCGACAGGCGGAGGGCCCTCGGGCGGGGCGGCTGCGGGCGGGCGACCGGCGGGGCCAGGTCGCTCGTCACCCCCGGGCGGGGAGGCGGTGTGCGCCCGGCCGGCCGGGTCGCCGGCGGCCGGACCGCCTGGGGACGACGGGTCGTCGGGCCGTGCGGGCCGGCGGATGCGCGATCGGCCATGGTCTCCCTTCCCGGAGCCCGCAGCGTCGCACCGGGGCCCGCGATCCGGGAGCCGACGGCCCGGACGCGGCCGGGTCCCGCGGCCGCCCCACCCGTGTCGCTCTCGCCGTGTGCGGCCTCGGCCGCGCTCAGTGACCGGTGAAGTCGGGTGCGCGCTTGGCGAGGAACGCCTCCACGGCCTCGAGGTGGTCGGCCGTCCGGCCCAGCTGCGTCTGCAACCGGGCCTCGAGGGCGAGGGTCTCCTCGAGCGGGTCGGTGGCCGCCGTCGCCAGCACCGTCTTCATGGCCCGGTAGGCGGCCGTCGGGCCGGAGGCCAGCCGCGCGGCGAGGGCGCGCGCCTCGTCGTGGACCTCGTCGGCCGGGACGACGCGGTGCACCAGCCCCCACTGCTCGGCGGTCTCGGCGGAGAACGGGTCGGGGAGGAGCAGCAGCTGCGCCGCCCGGGAGCCGCCGACGCAGTGCACCAGGCGGGAGGCCAGTCCCGAGTCGCTGGACAGCCCGACGCCGGCGAAGGCGGTGGTGAACTTCGACCCCGCCGCCGCCACGCGGAGGTCACCGGAGAGCGCGATGCCCAGCCCGGCGCCGGCGCAGGCCCCGTTGATGCCGACGACGACCGGCACCCGCAGCGCCGCCAGGGCCAGGATCAGCGGGTTGTACTCGTCCTCGACCACCGACAGCGACGTCGCGGCGTTCCCGCGCAGCGACTCGACGTGCTCGGCGAGGTCCTGCCCCACGCAGAAGGCCCGGCCGGAACCGGTCAGCAGCACGGCGCGCACGGACTCGTCCGCGGCGAGCTCGGTGACGGCGGCCAGCAGATCGGTGCGCAGCGCGCTGGAGAGGCCGGGGCGCAGCAGCGTGAGGGTGGCCACCCCGCCGTCGTCGGTCCTGGTCACGGTCTCGGACATCGTCGTCCCGTCTGCTCGTCTCGGCCGGTCCCTGCCGCTCCAGCCTGTCATGCGGGTCGCCGGGCGGTGGACGTGCGACCGACGAGCCGACCCCGAGGCTCGCAGGCCGGCGCCCGGGCGCTGCGGCGCCGGCTCGAGGAGGCGGCGATCCGCGGCGCCCGGGACCGGTGGGGGCGCACTCCCGTCGGCGGCGGATCGTCGTGGCCGGCCGTGCACGCAGCGCAGTCGGCGCGCCGGACCCGCCGGGGTGTGAGCGGGAGCGCACCCGTGGACCGACCGGTACCCCTCCGGTGCTCGGCCAGCATGTGTAACAGGCCCCCGGACGGGACACGGAGGTCTGGTGGACCAGTACGGGGCGGCCCACCGGGCGGCGCCGTGGCGGCCTGCCGCAGCAGGGCCGGACAGCCGAAGGAGTGACCACCGTTGGTCGAACCAGGACGACGGTGCCTGGGTGACCGCTACGAGCTGCACGAGCTGATCGCGGCCGGCGGCATGGGCCAGGTCTGGCGGGCCCACGACCACGCCCTCCACCGCTGGGTCGCGGTCAAGGTGCTGCGCAGCGAGTACACCGGCGACCCCACCTTCGTCGCGCGGTTCCGCGCCGAGGCCCAGCACGCCGCCTCCCTGAGCCACCCCAACATCGCCGCGGTCTTCGACTACGGCGAGGAGAGCGCGCAGGACGGGTCGGGGGAGAAGCTCGCCTACCTCGTCATGGAGCTGGTCGAGGGCGAGCCGCTGTCCGCGCTGGTCGCCCGGGACGGGGCTCTCGGCACCGAGACCACGCTCTCGCTCATGGGCCAGGTGGCGTTCGGGCTCGGCGAGGCGCACGCCGCCGGGATGGTGCACCGCGACGTCAAGCCGGGCAACATCCTCGTGGCTCCGGACGGCAGCGTGAAGATCACCGACTTCGGCATCGCCTGGTCGGCCCGCAGCGTCGCCCTCACGCGGACCGGTCAGGTGATCGGCACCCCCCAGTACCTCTCCCCCGAGCAGGCGGAGGGCCGGCCGGCCACGCCGGCCAGCGACGTCTACGCCCTCGGGCTCATCGGCTACGAGTGCCTCGCCGGCCGGCCGGCGTTCTCCGGCGACAACCCGGTCACCCTCGCGCTCAAGCAGGTCCGCGAGGACCCCGAGCCGCTGCCCGGTGAGCTGCCGGCCGAGGTCCGCGCGCTGATCGGCCGCGCCCTCGTCAAGGACGCGGCGAGCCGGTTCCCGGACGGGGCGGCCTTCCTGGCGGCCGTCGACGACGTCCGCGCCGGGCGCCCGCTGGCGCCCCTCCCGCCCACCGTGACGGTCCGTGCGCCCGGTGCCGCCCCCGCGCCCCGGGCGGTCGGTCCGGTCACCCCGGGGGCGGGGACGGTCGCCCGTCCGCCGGCCCGCCCACGGCGGAGCCGGGCGGCCATGGTGCTGCTCCCGCTGCTCGCACTCGCGGCCGGCGCCGGCATCGCGGTCGCCCTGCTGCAGGCGCTGGCCGACGACACCGGGGGCACTCCCGCCGAGGCCGCCGAGCAGCGGGACAGCGGCAGCATCGTGCTCGACGCCGCCCAGTACGTCGGCCGGCCGGTCGACGAGGTGGTGCGGCAGCTGACCCGGCTGGGGCTCGACGTCCAGCCGGTCGGCGAGGACCGCGACGACGTCGACCCGGATCGGGTCACCGGCGTGGAGCCGGCCGGGCAACCGCTCACCGCCGGGGACACGGTGGTCGTCCGGTACGCGACGGGACGCGCCTCGAACGGCGGAGGACCCGACCGGCCGGTGGTCACCGGTGCGGCCGACGGCGGGTCGGCGCCGGTCCCGGAGGAGGAACCGGTGCCGGTCGACGAGCCGGCACCCGTGACCACCCCCCGGTCGTCCACCCCCGCGACGTCCGTCCAGCCGGGCACGCCCACCACGTCCCGGGCGCCGTCGTCGCCGACATCGTCGACGTCGCCGTCGTCGCCGGGTCAGAGCAGCAGCACCACCACGCCCCCGCCTCCGCCCACGTCGACCGCGCCGACGACCGGTCCGTCCACGTCGGGAGCGCCCACGGCCGGGTGACGTCCCGCTCCTCGGGAGGTGCCGGACGCCGGCGGGTGCCAGGCTCGGAGGTCGGTCCGGCGGCAGGAGGGGGAACGGGATGGGAGAGCTCGGCGGGCCCACCGTCGGCGGCCGGTACGAACTCCTGGCGCTGCTGGCCACCGGGGGCATGGGTCAGGTCTGGCGGGCCCGCGACACCGTGCTGGACCGTCCGGTGGCCGTGAAGGTGCTGCGCAGCGAGTACACCGGCAACCCGACCTTCCTCGCCCGCTTCCGGGCGGAGGCGCGGCACACCGCCGCGCTCGCGCACCGCAACATCGCCGCGCTGCACGACTACGGCGAGGTCCCTGCCGACGACGCCGCCCCGGAGCACGTGGCCTACCTGGTGATGGAGCTCGTCGAGGGGGAGGCGCTCTGCGACGTCCTCGCCCGCGAGCCACGGCTGCCCGTCGGCCGCACCCTGGACCTCCTGCAGCAGGCCGCCTCGGGGCTGGCGGCGGCCCACGCCGCAGGCGTCGTGCACCGGGATGTCAAACCCGGCAACATCCTGGTGGCCGACGACGGGACGGTGAAGATCACCGACTTCGGGATCGCCTGGTCGGCCGCCAGCGTGCCGCTCACGCAGACCGGCCAGGTGGTCGGGACCGCGCACTACCTCTCGCCCGAGCAGGCGGCCGGCGGCAAGGCCGGGCCGGCCAGCGACGTCTACGCCCTCGGGGTCATCGGCTACGAGTGCCTGGCCGGACGGCGGGTCTTCGACGGGGAGAACTCCGTGCAGGTCGCCCTCATGCAGGTGCGGGACACCCCGGACCCGCTCCCCGAGGACGTGCCGGAGAACGTCCGCCGGCTGGTCGACCGCGCCCTGCTCAAGGACCCCGCGGCCCGGTTCGCCGACGGAGCCGCCTTCCGGGACGCCGTCACGGACGTGCTGGCCGGACGCATGCTCCCCCGGCCGAGCGCCGGGAGCACCCGGCCGCTCATCGCGGGGGAGCCCGTCGTGCTGCCCTGGCGGCGTCGCGCCGTCCGGGTCCTGGCGCCGCTGGCCGCGGTGGTCGCGGGGGCCGGGATCGCGCTGGCCGGGAGCCAGCTCCTCGACAGCCCTCCGCCGCCGGCCGTGGAGGAGGCCGGTTCCGCGCCGGTGGTGCTGGTCGCCGAGGACTTCGTGGGACGGCCGGTCGGCGAGGTCGAGGCGGAACTCGGCGCCCGGGGGCTCGCCGTCGAGCGAGCGGTGGAGGAGACGGACGCGCAGGAGCCCGGGCTGGTCACGGGCGTCAGCCCCACCGGCGCCGTCCGGCAGGGGCAGACCGTGATCGTGTCCTACGCCGTGGCGCCCCCGGCCCCGCCCGATGCGGATCCTCCGGTGCCGGAGCAGGGGGCCGGGCCCGCGACGGAGGTGCTGGCCCCGGGGCCCGGGGCCGGCACCGCCGGTGGGGGGGAGGCCGTCTCCGGCGGCGGGACCGCCGGCGAGGACGCCACCGGGACCGGGGACGGCCGGGCGAACGGGAACGCCGGCGGCAACGGCAACGGCAACGGGAACGCCGGCGGGAACGGGAACGGCAACGCCGGCGGGAACGGCAGGGGGAACGGCCGCAACGGGTGAGCCCGGACGGTCAGTCCCTGTCGCGGGGTCCCGTCCACAGCGCCCCGCCGAGGGCGGCGAGTGCGGCGGTGAGCAGGAAGCCGCGATCGGTGGCCACCACGGGCAGGACCACCAGCAGCCAGAAGGCCGCCAGCCCCACCAGCCCGCCGGCGGCCGTCCGCCACGCCGTCTCCGCCCGTAGCCGGCCCGCGGCGGCCGAGGCCAGGAACGCCGCGAGCGCCAGCAGCGCGCAGCCGGTGGCGAAGGCCGACCAGAGCGGGATGGCCTCCCAGGAGGACTCGAGGCCGTCCCAGCGCAGCGCGAGCCCCAGCTGGAGCAGGACCACCGACAGGGCCGCCAGCCCGAGGCCGAGGAGCGTCCGGCGATCCCGTGGTGGGCGCACCCGGGTCGTCCGCGACCGCTCCGCGGCGGTGTCGTCCGAATCGAGCGTCTCCGGCCACGTCCGCGTCGGCGCGTCCGTCTGCGGCGGGGCCGCCGGGGCCTTCGGCGGCGCGGCATCCGAGCGCGGGACATCCGAGCGCAGGGCATCCGACTGCGGGGCGCCTCCTGCAGGACCTGGTGGCGTCGGCCGCACCGGTGGCGGGGGAGGCGGTGTGCCGGCGCCCGGCGGACCGGGGACGAAGTCCACCGGCCCGGTCGGGGCCGGGCCGTCGACCGGCCGCACCGGGGCCGGGGTGATCGCCCCCGGATGCGGCGGCAGGCTCTGCGCGGCGGACGCCCCGCCGGTCGGCTGCGTGGCCGGCACCTCGCGGGTTCCCGGCGGGGTGCCGTCCTCCGGCTCCACGGGCCGCTGGGGATCGGACGAGCTCACGGGTCCTCCTCTGCGTCCGGTGCCGCGCACTCCGGTGGCCCGTCGTCCGGACCACCACCGCCCCGCACGCTATCGGCGTCCGCCCGGCAGCCCGGTCAGGCGCCCCGGTGGCCGGCGGCCCTAGGGTCGGGGCCGTGAGTGCGCGCGCCGGCATCGTCGTCACCGGGACCGAGGTCCTGACCGGGCGGGTCGCCGATCGCAACGGCCCCTGGCTGGCCGAGCAGTTGCGCCTCCTCGGCGTCGACGTGGGGCACGTGGTCGTCGTGGGTGACCGGCCCGAGGACCTCCGGGGCGCCCTGACCTTCCTGGCCGGGACCGGGGTGGACCTGGTGATCACCACCGGTGGGCTCGGGCCGACCGCCGACGACCTGACCGCCCAGCTGGTCGGCGAGGTGCAGGGCCGGCCGTCGGCGGTGGACCCGGAGCTGGAGCGCCGCATCGCCGCGATCGTCGAGCGCCTCGCGGCCCGCCGGGGGTGGCGGACCGATCCGGTGGCCACGGCTGCCGGTGTCCGCAAGCAGGCCCTGGTGCCCGAGGGAGCCACCGTGCTCGAGCCGGTCGGCACCGCGCCGGGGCTGGTCGTGCCCCCGGCGGCGGGACGGGGCGGGCCGACGGTCCTCGTGCTGCCCGGCCCTCCGGCGGAGCTGCAGGGCATGTGGCCCGCCGCGCTGGCCGAGCCGTCGCTGCGCACCGCCCTGGCCGGCGCCGAGGAGCTGCGCCAGGAGACCGTCCGGCTGTGGGGCACGCTCGAGGCGCAGCTGGCCGCGACGCTGCGCGAGCACGAGGCCGAGCTCGGCGCCCTGGAGATCACCACCTGCCTGCGCGACGGCGAGCTCGAGATCGTCACCCGCTTCCCGCCGTCGGCGCAGCCTGCCTACGACCGGCTCGGTGCGGTCCTCGCGGCCGAGTACGCCGACACGCTGTTCTCCACCGGCCCCTCCCTCGACGACCTGGTCGCCCGGGGGTTCGCGGACCGCGGATGGACGGTCGCCACCGGTGAGTCGTGCACGGGCGGGCTGCTGGCGGCGCGCCTCACCGAGCGCGCCGGCTCCTCGGCGTGGGTGCTCGGTGGCGTCACCGCGTACGCGAACTCCGCCAAGCAGCAGCTGCTCGGCGTCCCGCCCGCGATGCTGGCCGAGCACGGTGCGGTCAGCCCGGAGGTCGCGGGAGCCCTCGCCGACGGAGCCCGCGCCCGGTTCGGGGCGGACGTCGGCGTCGGGATCACCGGGGTGGCCGGGCCCGGCGGGGGCACGGCGGACAAGCCGGTGGGCACCGTGCACGTCTGCGTCTCGACCCCGGCGGGACGGGTGGCCCGGGCGCTGCGCCTCCCCGGCTCCCGGGCCGCCGTCCGGGAGCGGTCCGTCACGATGGCCATGCACCTGCTGCGCGGTGCGCTGCTCGGTGGTCCGTCCGCCTGAGGGCCGCCGCGGTCACTCCGTGACGGTGACGTCGGTGAACGGCAGCAGGGGCTCCACCTCGGGGAAGACGACGAACAGCAGCAGGACGGCGACCGCCAGCACCAGGGCCAGGGCGGACAGCGACCTGACCGCGGTGTTCCCCGGCAGCCGGCGCCAGATCCAGGTGTACATGCGAGCGGGCTCCTGTCCTGGTCGTGGATCGAGGGGGAGGGCCGGTCAGCCGGCCAGCGCGGGCGGGCCGTCCGGGGCCGCGGCCTTGCTCACCGGGGCGCCGTCCAGCCGGGCGTGCACGACCAGCCGTTGTGCCGCGGAGTACTTCGGGTGGCAGGTGGTGAGGGTCAGGTAGGCGCCCTCGGTGGGGCCGGCGGTCGCACGACCCGGGACGGCGGCGATCACGTCCACCGCGGCCGGGTCCACGACGGCGCGGCCGGGGATCCCGCTCGGGTCGGCCCCGAAGTCCCCCGTGGCCGGGTCGCCGAGCACCCGGTAGACGTACCAGGTGCTGGCCGTCTCGACGACGACGGCGTCGCCGGGCCGCATCCGGTCCAGGTCGAGGAAGGGGGAGCCGCGGCCGACGCGGTGGCCGGCGACCGCGAAGTTCCCCTCCTGGCCGGGCATGGCCGTGTCCAGGTAGTGGCCCGGCCCCTGGGCGAGCTGCACCTGGGCGGTGCCCTCCACCACCACGCGCTCGTAGTCCGCGCCCAGGCGAGGGATGTGCAGGACGGCCACGGGGTCGCCGAGGCCCACCTGGATCGACTCCGGAGCCGGTGGCGCCGGGTCGGCTCCGGGGGTGGCGGAGCCGGCCGGCGGGGCGACGGTCGGCGCGTCGGCGGGTGGCAGGTCCGCCCACTGCTCCTGGATCTGCTCGCTGAGCCGGTCCTGCTCGCGCGCGGCGAGCAGATCGGTGACGTAGAGCTCGTAGACGACGAAGAGCAGCGCCACCAGGCCGATGGTGATCAGCGTCTGCCCCACGCCGCGCAGCAGCGTGCGGACGGAGTCACCCCGTCGCGGGGCTGCCGCGTCCCGGACGTCGGCCGGTGGGCTCTCGAAGTCGACTGCGCTGCTCACCACGGATCCTGTCTGCCGAGGGTGGTCCGGCGAGGTGCCGAGGGGCGCCGCCTGCCAGGGGACCGCTCCCCCGGCAGGCGACGTCCTGGGATGGAGCCCGGCCCGCCGCCCCGGGGAGTCCGGGCGGCGGGCCGGTGGATCACACCGTCGCGGAGGTGCGGCGGCGGCCGGCGAGGGTGAGAGCACCACCCGCACCCAGGGCGATCAGGCCCAGGGCGAGGGGAGCGGTGGTCTCGGCGCCGGTGTAGGCCAGCTGGCCGGTGGGCTGTGCGTAGGTGTTCATCGCAGCCGGGCGGTAGGCGACCGGCTTGGCGGCTGCCGGAGCCGCGGGCTTCGCGGTGTACGCCGGCTTGGCCTCCTCAGGGCAGTCCTTCTCGGGCTGGACCACCGGCTTGGCCGGCGGAGCCGGGGCCGGCGCCGGGGCCTTGGGGAGCTCGCACTTCCACTCCGCCGCGTTGCCGGCGGCGGCGTTGTTGGTGCAGGTCACGGTGCCGCCGTTGGCCTCGGAGATGATGTTGATGATGACGTTGATGTTCTGGTGGCAGGTCACGTCACCCTTCACCGACGAGCAGTAGAGGGTGTTGCCGTTGCCGGCCTCCACCACGACGATCGACTCGCCGCCGCTGGCGTCGACGTCGCCCGTCTCGGCCTCGTTCTCGACCGCGTTCTCCGCGCCGACGTGCTGGTAGTTGGCGCTGTCGGAGTCACTGTGCCGGCCGCTGCCGCCGGTCGTCGTCGAGTCGATGGAACCCTTCGCGTCCGCCGTGTTGTGCGCACCGTTGCCGGCGGCGGCGTTGTTGCTGCCGGCGACGTGGCCGCCGTTGGCCGCGGAGGCGACGTCGACCGTGGTGTCGACGTGCTGGGAGGCGTCGACGTCACCCTTGTAGCTGTGGGCGACGACCGAGTTGCCGTTGCCGGCGATCACACCGACGGCGGAGGTGCCGCCGCCGGCGTCGATGTCGCCGGTCTCGGCCTCGTTGTCGACGTCGTTGCCGGCGCCGACGACCTGGCCGTTGACGCTGGTGGCATCGCCGCCGTAGCCCGCTCCACCGGTGGTGGTGGAGTCGATGGTGCCGGTGGCGGTGGCCTCGTTGGTCGCGCCGTTGCCCGCTGCGGCGTTGTTGCTGCCGGTCACGGTCCCGCCGTTGGCCTGGGAGGCCACGGTGACCTCCGTGGCGACCTTCTGCGAGGCGTCGACGTCGCCCGCGCCGCTGGCTGCGTGCACGGTGTTGCCGTTGCCGGCGACCACACCGACGGCGGAGGTGCCGCCGCCGGCGTCGACGTCCCCGGTGCTGGCGTCGTTCTCGACGTCGTTGCCGGCCGCGACCTTCTGGCCGTTGACGCTGGTCGCGTCACCGCTGCCGTGGCCGGCCGTGGTGGACGTGATCTCTCCCGACGCGGCTGCGTCGGTGTCGGCGCTTGCCACCGCCTGGCCGAGGAAGAGCATTCCTCCGGCCATACCGGCGATGGCGAGTCCGTTCCTCACGGATCGGTTCATCGTGTGCGTGTCCTTTGCGAGTGTGCGCGCCACGGTTGGGTATGAAGTGACGCGCCGGTGAGTGGTGGGTGAACGTGCGGGGCGGCTGCACTTGGTCGGTGATGTGCCCCCCGTGGCACACCTCGGGGACGGGCGCAGGCCGCTGGTGCGGCGGCGTCAGTCCGGCGGCGTGGCGGGGTCGGTCGCCCTGGTGGTGGGCGACCCCGCTGCCGGCTCGGTGAGGCCGGCGTCCTGCACTGCGAGGGAGATCCCGGCGGGGGAGCCCAGCACCGCCGTCGCGGCGGTCGCTCCCTTGGGGCTGCCCGGGCCCGCGCCCTGGCTGCTGCAGCCGGCACCGCCGAGGGCGGCGGCCGGGGCCGTGGGGGCCGGCCGCTCGGGGGCGGGCCCGGCAGGGCCGGAGGCGTCGTCGAGCGCCTCGACGGCCTGCTCGACGACCTGACCGACGACCGGCGCGGCCGACGAGGCGGGAACCGGGACGGCGGGCGCCGTGCGCTGGGCGCCGGTCGACGGCGAGGGCGCACCACCGGTGGCGGCGGCCGAGCCGGCGGCGGCCACCGTGAGCGGGGTGGTGGCGCAGTCCACGAGGGCCGGGGCACCCGGCCGGTCGGCGGCGGGCTCGGTCGGGACGCATCCCGGGGTGGCGCCGGCCGGTCCGGCGGCCGCCGGGGTCGCCGGTGCGCCGGCGGACGTCGCGGCGCAGGTCGACGGGGCGGAGCCCGCGCCCGTCCCGGTCGTCGCGGTGCCGGTCGCGGTGCCGTCCGTCGCGGTGCCGTCCGTCGCGGTGCCGTCCGTCGTGGTGCCGGTGGTCGCGGTGCCGTCCGTCGTGGTGCCGCTGGGCGTGGTGCCGCTGGGCGTGGTGCCGCTGGTCGTGCTGCCCTGGGTCGGGCCGGTCGTCGTGCGGGTCGTCGTGGTCACGGTGGTCGCGCCGTCGGCGGAGGCCGTGGCCGTCGTCGTGGTGACCTCCGTGGCGGAGGTCGAGGCGTGGGTCGTCGCCGGGGGCGCACCCGGGCCGCCGCCGGACGTCGCGGGGTCGGTGGCGGGTGCGGGGCCGCCGGGCGGTGTCGCCGGGTCCCCCTCGCCCGTCGCCGGCGCCGGTGCGACGGACGCCGTCGCGGACGAGCTCCGGACGACGGTCGACGTCGTGGTCACCGTCCCGGACGACGACCGGGTCTGCGTCGTCGACGTCACCGTCGTGGTGGAGGACGTGGTGGTCGAGGACGCGGTGCCGGAGGACGCGGCGGCCGAGGACGGGGTGGTCGACGACGCCGTGGCCGTGCCGGGCTCCGCCGGTGGCGCCCCCTGCGTCGTCGCCTCGGCGGTGGCGGCGGCCGGTTCGTCGGCGTGCGCGACGACCTCCGTCACGACCGCGAGGCCGGCGTACGCGCCGGCGCCGAGGAAGCAGGCCGCGGCGGTGCGCCGGAGCCAGGACCACCGGGCGGGAGACGGCTGCACGCCGTTCCGGCTCGTGGTGGTCCCCGTCATGGCGCGGACGTTAGGAATCGGTCCGTCCCGTGACCAGCCGTCCCGGCTCGGACCGGAATAGTGCGGCGTGTCACACGCCATCACCTGACCGGGGGATTGCGCAGAGTGACCGTAACAAGATCGTTATGCCGTCTGGTATCACTCTGATACCTGACCGAGAGCGATCCGGAACACGTTCGGGGGGCGTTCACGTGGCCATGACGCTTCGTCTCAGCGCGGCGCAGAGCGAGGCCCTGCGTCGCCGGGCACAGGCCGAGGGGGCGTCGATGCAGGACGTCGCCCGCCGTGCGGTGGAGGCCTACATCCGGGCCCACGAGCCGGAGGTGCCGCTCGCCGTGCTGATCGACCAGGAGCTCGACCGCTACGCCGGGGCCGTGGGCCGGCTGGGCCGATGGCAGGACTGAGCGTCGAGGACCTCCTGGAGGTCGCCCGGCGCACCGTCGGCCCGGATGTGCGGGTGCGGGACCTCGGCCTGCTCAGCGCGGCCCTCGCCCGGATGGAGGCCCGCGCCCTCGGCCGCGACGTCTACCCGAGCGTGGAGGAGCGGGCGGCGGCGCTGCTGCACTCGCTGGCCACCACGGCGCCGCTGGTGCAGGGGAACCGGCCCTTCGCGTGGGCGGCCACGGCGGTGTACCTCGCGCGGCGCGGCCGGCCGGCGAGCCTCACCGACGCGCAGGTGGTCGACCTGGTCACCGACGTGCTGACCGGCCGGGTGGAGACCGTCGACTCGATCGCCGACCGGCTCCGCGAACCGGCCTGACCCGCCGTCCGCGGGATCTCCCGGCCGCCCGCCCCCGCCACGTACGGTGCCGATCATGGGGTTCACGCACGAGGTGACCAACCAGGTCCCGCCACTGACCGGGCACGATCCGATCGCCGGCGACGCGGCGCTGGCCGAGGCCTGTGTCCGGCATGCCGATGCGGCCACGCTCTCGTCGCTGGCGGACCTCGGGCGGCTGGCCGGCAGCGAGCAGGCGCAGGAATGGGGTCGGCTGGCCAACGAGAACCCGCCCAGGCTGCGCACCCACGACCGCTACGGGCACCGGATCGACGAGGTCGAGTTCCACCCGGCCTGGCACGACCTCATGCGCACCGCGGTGGGGAACGGCCTGGCCGGCGCGCCGTGGGCCGAGCAATCCACCGCCCATTCCACCGCCCCGGCGCACTCCGCCCACGCGCACGTGCGGCGCGCTGTGGGCTACCTCGGGTGGACGCAGAACGAGATGGGCCACGGCTGCCCGGTGACGATGACCTACGCCGTCGTCCCCGCCCTGCGGCGCAGCCCGGACCTCGCCGCCGACTACGAGCCCGGGCTGACCAGCACCGAGTACCAGTTCGGGCTCACCGAGCCGTCGGCCAAGCGGGGTCTGGTCGCCGGCATGGGCATGACCGAGAAGCAGGGCGGCTCCGACGTCCGGGCCAACACCACGCGGGCGGTGCCGCAGCCCGACGGCTCCTACCGGCTGACCGGCCACAAGTGGTTCACCTCCGCGCCGATGAGCGACCTCTTCCTCGTGCTGGCCCAGCTCGAGGAGGGCGTCTCCTGCTTCGCCGTCCCGCGGGTCCTCCCTGACGGCAGCCGCAACGTGTTCCACGTGCAACGTCTGAAGGACAAGCTCGGCGACCGGTCCAACGCCTCGAGCGAGGTGGAGTTCGACGGCACGGTGGGCCGGCTGGTCGGTGAGCCGGGCCGCGGGGTCCCGGCGATCATCGAGATGGTCAACATGACCCGGCTGGACTGCGTCCTGGGCTCGGCCGCGACGGTGCGCGCCGCGCTCACCCAGGCGATCCACCACGCGCGGCACCGGCGGGCCTTCGGCGCGCTGCTCGTCGAGCAGCCGCTGATGCAGAACGTGCTGGCCGACCTCGCCGTCGAGAGCGAGGCGGCCACCGCGCTGGCCGTCCGGCTGGCCGCCGCCGTCGACGCGGGCGAGTCGGACTTCCTGCGACTGGCCGGCGCCGCGGCGAAGTTCTACGTGTGCAAGCGGACGCCGGGCGTCGTCGCCGAGGCGATGGAGGTCCTCGGGGGCAACGGGTACGTCGAGGACTCGGGGCTGCCGCGGCTCTACCGTCAGTCCCCCCTGAACTCCATCTGGGAGGGATCGGGCAACGTGATCGCGCTCGACGTGCTGCGGGCGATGGGGCGGTCCTCGGACACCCTCGCGGCGGTGACCGCCGAGATCGAGCTCGCCCGGGGCGTCGACGCCCGCTTCGACGACGCGGTGGAGCGGCTGCACGCGGAGCTCGGCGAACCCGAGGAGCTGCCCTTCCGGGCGCGTCGGATCGCCGGCCTGCTGGCGCTCTGCCTGCAGGGTTCGCTGCTGCTCCGGCATGCCCCCGAGGCGGTCGCCGACGCCTTCTGCGCCTCTCGCCTGGGCGAACGCGGCGGCGCCGTCCTCGGCATGCTGCCGGCCGCGGCGGACGCGGGGAAGATCGTCGAGCGGGCGGCGATCGCCCCTGTCTGATCACCCGTCCGCATGACTACTCTCGTTGTCATTCACCGGGCGCCACGGCACTGCCGGACGGGTCCGTACCGACGTTCCGCCCGGCGCGGACGACGAGCAGGCGAGGCGGGGGGAGCGTGCGACCAGACGGCGAGCGCCCCCGGCCCGGGCAGTCCGACGTGCTGTCCGGCGTCCCCGATCCCGTGTACCGCCTCGACCCCGCGGGCCGCTTCGTCTACCTGAACGCCGCGGCGGAGCGGCTGTTCCAGAAACCGGCGGGCGAGCTGCTGGGGCAGCGGCTCGTCGACTGCTTCCCCGCCGCCAAGGGGTCCCTCGCGCAGGAGCAGGTGCGCCGGTCGCAGCAGGCGGGGCAGCCACGGCAGTTCGAGTACTTCTACGAGCCGCAGGGGCGCTGGCTGGAGGTCCGCACGTTCCCGGATGCGGACGGCGTCGCAGTCCTCCTCCGGGACGTCGATGCCCGGTACCGCACCGATCAGCAGCGCGACGCCGAGCTGCGGCAACTGGCCGCCGTCATCGAGGCGCTGCCCGCGGCCACGGTGCTGCTCGACGAGGACGGCCGGATCCTGGTCACCAACCGGTCCTGGGACGCCGACGGCGAACTGCTGCGGAGCGCCGGCATCCGGTCGGGCGTCGTCGGCGACGACTACCTCGACGCCCTCGGTCGCGGGCTGCGGCCGGCCGACCACGAGGCGATCGGCGTGGCGCTGGGCCGGCTCCGGTCCGAGGCCCCCGAGAGCCTGCCGGGCTCGTTCGAGTACGAGTACTCCGCGCAGCTGGGCTCGTCCGCCAGCTGGTACCAGCTGCAGGCCGCGCGCGTCCAGGACTCGCGGCGGATCGTGGTCACCCACACCGACGTCACCGAGCGGGTCCGTGGCGAGCAGGTGCTGGCCTGGCGGGCGGGACACGACGAGCTCACCGGGCTGCCGAACCGGGCCACGCTGCTGGACATGATCGCCGACGCGCTCGCGGTGGGCTCGCCGGGCGCCCCCGGCACCGCGCTGCTGGTCCTGGACCTCGACGGGTTCAAGACGGTCAACGACTCCCTCGGCCACCAGCTCGGCGACCGCCTGCTGCGCGAGGTCGGTGGCCGCCTGACCGAGCAGGTTCGGCCCGGCGACGCCGTGGGCCGGCTCGGCGCGGACCAGTTCGTCGTCCTCGCCCGGGGCTGCGACCAGGCGGAGGCTGCGGCCCTGGCCTTCCGCCTGCAGGCGACCTTCACCCTGCCGTTCATCGCCTCGGGCATCTCGGTGCCCCTGTCGGCCAGCATCGGGGTGGCCGTGTCGCGCTCCGACGTGCGCGACCCGCACCAGCTGCTCAGCGACGCCGACGCGGCGATGTTCGCGGCGAAGAGCTCCGGGCGCGACCGCGTCCACCTGTTCTCCCCGGGGCTGCGCGAGGCGGCGCGCTGGCGGCTGGAGGTCGCCACCCGGTTGCGCGGCGAGGCGATCGACCAGCTCGTCGTGCACTACCAGCCGGTGGTCCGGCTCGACACCGGCGAGGTCGACGGCGTCGAGGCGCTGGTCCGCTGGCAGCACCCCGAGCGGGGGCTGCTGCCGCCGGACAGCTTCCTGTCCGTCGCCGAGGAGACCGGGCAGGTCATCCCGATCACCCGCTGGCTGCTCCGGGAGACGACGCGCAAGGCCGCCGAGTGGGCGGCCCAGGGCCTGCCCCTGCGCATGTCGGTGAACGTGAGCGCCCGGCACTTCTCCGCCGAGACCCTGGTCCGCGACGTGCGGGTGGCCCTGCGCGACTCCGGTCTGCCGGCCGACCAGCTCGTCCTCGAGCTGACCGAGACCAGCGTCGCCGAGGACCCGACGCGGGCCGAGGACCAGCTCACGGTGCTGCGGAGCTTCGGGGTGCGGGTCGCCATCGACGACTTCGGCACCGGGTGGTCCTCCCTCGCCCAGCTCTTCTCCCTCCCGATCGGCACGCTCAAGATCGACCGGTCGCTGCTGAACGCGGCCGAGCGGGCCGTGGCCGGTGAGACGGGGGCGGTGCTCGCGGCGATCGTGGAGCTGACCCGGACCCTCGGCATCAAGTCGGTCGCGGAGGGCGTGGAGACCCCGGAGCACCTGCGGATGGTCCGGGAGGCCGGCTGCGACCTCGCCCAGGGCTGGCTGCTCGGTCAGCCCATGCCCGGCGAGGAGGTGCCCCGCTTCGTGCGATCGGTCCAGGCGGCCGGCGGGGACCTCTGCGCGCTCGCCGTCGCGGCCAGCACGGCCGCCCAGGTCGGGTGATCGGTCGCCGGACCCGTCGCCGGGCGACGGCACCCCCGGGGCCGCCACGGCCGACGGCGACGCCCCCGGCGGTCCCGCCGCGCACCGGTGCGGACCCGGCGCGGCACACTGCTCGGGTGCCCGACAGCCTCGACGCCGAGTTCGCCACCCCGACCGACGAGGAGGCCGTGCCCGGCGGGCCCTCCCCGTCGCCTCCCGGCGCGGCGGCCGAGGACCGGTCGCAGCCGGCGCTGGACCTGCTGATCTGGGACGCCCCGAACATCGACATGACCCTGTCGACGGTGATCGGAGCCCGCCCGACCGCCGCCTCGCGGCCCCGCTTCGACGCGATCGCGGCGTGGTTCGTCGACGGCGCGGGCGATCCGGGCGCCCCGGGAGCGGCCGAGGTGGAGGCGTGCGTCTTCGCCAACATCCCGCCGCAGCCGGGCACGCTGCAGCGGTGGGTGGAGGCGCTGCGCAGCTTCGGCTACGCGGTGTTCGCCCGGCCGAAGTCGCAGCCCGACGACGACATCGACCAGGACATGCTCGACCACATCGCGGTGCGGGCGCACAGCCACCGGCTGCGGCGGCTGGTCGTGTTCTCCGGGGACGGGCGCAACTTCGCCGAACCGCTGGAGCAGCTGGTCCGCGAGGGCACCCAGGTCGTCGTCGTCGCCTTCAGCGAGGTCGCCGGCTACGCGATCAGCTCCGAGCTGCTGGAGTTCATCGACATCGAGGACGTCCCCGGGGCGTTCGTCGAGCCGCTGGACCGGGTCCGCCTCGACGCGCTGCCGCCGGACGGCGCCTGGCTGCGGCCCACCCGCAGCCTGCGCGACTTCGTCAGCGGCTTCACCGCCCGCCGCGACCGCTGAGGGCGTTCGCTCACCGAGAGTGCAGTTGCGGTCGTCCCGCGCGGCGCGTCCGCGCGTGTCCGCGACCACAACTGCCCGGTCGATCGAAGGGCCGGCGGAACCGCCTTTCGGCGGGGGAGCGGTAGGTCACCGGGGCGCAGTCAGGTTCCCGGCCCCGGGTGGGGCGTCGGGTGTCGCGGTGCTGCCCCTTCGGGGGTGGAAGTGGGTGGTCGGGCTCGCAGTGGATGCCCCGGCGACCGATGACCAGGTCGTGATGCGCAATCCCCGCTGCCTGAGCGGCGCGTCGGGGGTGGGCGGCGTGGCCGGTGCCCGGCCCGCGGGCTACCGTGCCTCCCGCGGTGTGGCGGAGCGGGTCGAGCGGGCCCGTGCCCCCGCGGTACCGATCGGAGAGGATCCATGACGAGCGTTCCCGGGGTGGACCACCCGGAGGAGCAGACCGAGGCGGAGGTGACCCTTTCCGGTCGCGGTGTCTCGGTCACCGCCCGCGTGGAGGTGGTCCAGAACGAGTTCATCTCCGTGCGGCCGTCGGTCGGTGAGTTCGTCGACCAGGTAGTCGTCCGGGTGGGCGACGTCGTCGAGGTGTTCTGGAGGGGCGAGGACACCCAGCGCGCCCTGCCGGCCGAGGTCGTCGACGTCGAGACCGGTGCGGTCGTCCGCTGGCGGCTGCGGGCCACCGGCCCGGCCGAGACCAGCCAGCGGCGCAAGGCGGTCCGCGGGCGCATCGTGGTGCCGGTCGAGGCCGAGTACGGGGCGATCGACCTCACGGGCTCGAGCATCGACCTCAGCGAGGCCGGGATCCGTGCCGAGTTCGAGGGGCTGGGCGTCCCGCCCGAGGCCGGCGCGAAGCTCCTCCTCCTCATCCACCTGGACGACGGCGACATCCGGACGCCGGCCGAGGTGGTGCGCACCCAGGCCCGGGGCGCGCGCTGGGTGATGTCGATCCGCTTCACCGACATCCAGGAGAAGGACCAGGACCGCGTCCGCCGGCGGGTCTTCCAGGCCCTCCGCGAGGAGCGGGCCAGCAAGGCCGACGACTCGCCGCCCGGGCTGCGGGGGTAGCCCGGCTCCGTGCGGGGCAGTCATGACGGCGTGAGGGGATTCGCGAGGGCGCCATCGGCCCGGCACCGGGGCACAGGTACGGCGAGGGCCGGCGGGGAGCGCGGGTGAGCGCCCCGCCGCTCCGGCTGCCCGACGCCCTGGCCGTGGTCCGGGACCGGCTGGCGGCGAGCCCCCTGGGCCTCGCCACGCCGGCCCGCGACGCCGCCGCGCGGGCGTCCCGGGCCGTCCGGGACCAGATCGACGACTACCTCCTGCCCCGGCTCGGGGACCTCGACGCGCCGCTGCTGACGGTCGTCGGCGGCTCCACCGGTGCGGGGAAGTCCACGCTGGTCAACAGCCTGGTCGGCAGCCCCGTCACCACGGCCGGTGTGCTCCGCCCGACGACGCGGGCGCCCGTCCTGGTCTGCGCCCGCGCGGACGTGGCCGCGTTCTCCGGCGACCGCGTCCTGCCCGGGCTGGCCCGGGTCACCGGCGGCGCCGGGGGACCGGGCACCGTGCAGCTCGTCGTCCGGGACGACCTCCCCGCCGGGCTGGCCCTGCTCGACGCCCCCGACGTCGACTCGGTGGTCGAGTCCAACCGCGAGCTCGCCGGGCAGCTCCTGGCGGCGGCCGACCTGTGGATCTTCGTGACGACGGCGGCCCGCTACGCCGACGCGGTGCCCTGGGACCTGCTCCGCACCGCGCAGGAGCGCGGGACGGCGCTGGCCGTCGTCCTCGACCGGGTGCCGCCCGAGGCGGCGGCCGAGGTGGCCGCGGACCTGCACGGCATGCTGCAGCGGGCCGGGCTGGCCGGTGCCCGGCTCGTGGTGGTGGAGGAGCGCCCGCTGGTGGACGGGCGGGTGCCGGAGGACCAGGTCGCCCCGCTGCGGGCGTGGCTGCACGGGCTCGCCGCCGACCAGGAGGCCCGTGCCGCGGTGGTCCGCCAGACCCTGACCGGTGCGCTCGACAGCCTGGCGCAGCGGGTCGACGGCGTCGCCGCCGCCGTCGAGGAGCAGGCGGCGGCCGTCGACGCCCTCCGTGCGGCGGCGGCCGCCGCGTACACGGCGGCCTACGAGAGCATCGACGCCGGCGTGCGCAGCGGCACCCTGCTGCGCGGTGAGGTGCTGGCCCGGTGGCAGGAGTTCGTCGGCACCGGGGAGTGGATGCGCGCGTTGCAGGGAGGGGTCAGCCGGCTGCGCGACCGGGTGGTCAGCGGCCTCACCGGCCGTCCCACCCCGGCCGACGGGCTGCAGGACGCCCTCGAGAGCAGCGTCGAGCGCCTGCTGCGCGCCGAGGCCGACCGGGCCGCGGAGCGCACCGTGGGCGCCTGGCGGGCGCTGCCGGCCGGCGCCCGGCTCCTGACCGGCGAGGAGCGGGAGCTGGAGCAGGTCTCGCCGGACTTCCCGGAGGCCGCCGCCGCGCAGGTCCGCGACTGGCAGGGCGCCGTGCTCGACCTGGTCCGCGACCAGGGCGGGGACAAGCGCACACGGGCGCGGCTGCTGTCGTGGGGCATCAACGGCGCGGGCGGGATCGTCATGATCGCCGTCTTCGCGCAGACCGGTGGACTGCTGGGCGGCGAGGTCGCCGTCGCCGGTGGGACGACCGTCGTCGGGCAGCGCGTGCTCGAGGCGGTGTTCGGCGACGCCGCCGTCCGCTCGCTGGCCGACCGGGCGCGGGAGGACCTGCAGCGCCGGGTCGACGGGCTGCTGCGCTACGAGCAGGCGCGCTTCGACGACCGGGTGGACGACGCCGCGCCCGCGCCGGGCACCGCCGAGGCCCTCCGCGCGGCCGTGCGCGAGCTGGCCGCCGCCCGCCGGGCCGACTCGTGAACCGCCGGGAGCTGCCGCTGGCCGACCGGCTGGCGGCGCTGCGGGAGGCGGTCGAGGTCGCCGAGGGGCGGCTCGAGGTGCCGGAGGTGGCCCGCGCCCGGGCGCTGCTCGGGAAGGCCGGAGCCCGCGCCGCCCTCGGGGACGCCACCGTGGTCGCCCTGGCCGGGGCGACCGGCAGCGGCAAGTCGACGCTGTTCAACGCGCTCTCCGGGAGCGAGGTCAGCACGCCCGGCGTCCGCCGGCCCACCACCGGCGTGGCGCACGCGACCACGTGGGGGGAGGAAGGAGCCGACCGCCTGCTGGACTGGCTGGAGGTGCCCCGCCGGCACCGGCACCCACCCGAGCCGGCGCTCGACGGGCTGGTGCTGCTCGACCTGCCCGACCACGACAGCGTGCGGCTCGAGCACCGGCTCGAGGTCGACCGGCTCGTCGGGCTGGTCGACGTGCTGGTGTGGGTGCTGGACCCGGAGAAGTACGCCGACGCCGCGGTGCACGACCGGTACCTGGTCCCGCTGGCCGGGCACGCGGGCGTGCTGCTGGTCGTCCTGAACCAGGTCGACCGGCTGGACGGCGCCGCCGCACGGGCGTGCCTCACCGACCTGCGCGCGCTGCTCGACCGCGAGGGGCTGGGCGCCGTCCCGCTGCTGGCCGCCTCCGGCCGGACGGGTGCCGGTGTCGCCGAGCTCCGCGGCGAGCTGGCCCGCCGGGTCGCCGCCCGGCGGGCGGCCACCGACCGGCTGACCGCCGACGTCCGTGCGACGGCGAGCGCGCTCGGCGCCCATGCCGAGGGTGCGGACGCCGGGCTCGGGCGCCGTGACCGGGCCGACCTGCTCGACGACCTCGGCGGGGCGCTCGCCGGCGCCGCGGGCGTGCCCGCCGTCACCGCCGCCGTGGAACGCTCGACGCTGCGCGCGGGCGTGGCCCGCACCGGCTGGCCGCTGCTGCGCTGGACCCGGAAGCTGCGCCCCGACCCGCTCGAGCGGCTGCACCTGGGGGACGAGCGGGCCCGCACCTCGCTCGGCCCGGCCGGCCCCGTGGAGCTGGCCGGGGTGGCGACGGCGGTGCGGCGGGCCCGGGACGTGGTGGGAGAGGGGCTGCCGCAGGCCTGGCGGGACGATCTCCGGCGGACCGTGGAGGTCTCGGAAGGGGAGCTGGCCGACCGGCTCGACCGGGCGGTGGCCGGCACCGACCTCGGTCCGGACCGTGTGCCGCTGTGGCAACGGGCCGTCGGCGGCCTCCAGTGGCTGCTCGCCCTCACCGCCCTCGTCGGCGTGCTGTGGCTGCTCGGGCTGCTCGTGCTCGGGTTCCTCCAGCTCGACGACGTGCTGCCCGTGCCGAGGGTGGAGGGCCTGCCGCTGCCGACGCTGTTGGCCGTCGGTGGGTTGCTGGCCGGCCCCCTGCTGGCCGTGCTGTCCCGGCCACTGGTGCGGCTGCGGGCCGCCCGCCGGGGCCGGGCCGCCGAGCGCCGACTGCGCGCCGCGGTCGAGGCCGTGGCGGAGGAGGAGCTGCTCGCCCCCATGACGGCCGTCCGCGCCGACGCGGCCCGCTTCCGCGAGGCGGTGCAGACCGCCCGCCGCTAGTCCCGGCGGACCTCGGGGGAGCGCGGCTCGGGCAACTGGCCGCGGCGCCGTCCCTCCACCTCCTCGCGTCCGGAGGGCAGCCGGGCCCACACGTGCTTGCGGCCCGGCCGCTGCTCCCACCCGAACGCCGTGGACAGCTGCGCGACCAGGTGCAGCCCCATCCCGCCCAGCGCCGGGTCGCGGTCGACGGCGGGGACCGGTGGGCTGTCCGGGGCCTCGTCGCTGAGGTCCAGCAGCCAGCCGCCGGGGCCGGCCACCACGAGCGCACGGACGTCGCCGCCGCCGTGGCGCAGTGCGTTGGAGGCCAGCTCCTCGAAGACCAGGAGCAGGCCGTCGCGGGCGTCCTCGGTGGAGGCGGAGGAGACCGACGGGTGCGCGATGCGGGCGCGCAGGTCGCTGCGGACCCGGGAGACGACGTGCATGGCCTCCAGCTGCCAGTGCCACACGTCGCCGGGCACCGACGGCACCGGGGCGCACGGCCACGCCTCGGAACCGGCGTCGTGGGGCGGCTGGTCGGCCATGTCCCCGGCCATCGCCTCCCCCTCACGTTCCTGTGCAGGCGGTTCAGGTCCCTGCCTGGCCGGGTCCATCCTGACCGATGGGAATCCGTCGCGCACCGGCGGGCGGGAACTCCGCAGCTGTCCAGGCACACTGTGCCGGTGGAGACCTTGCTGCGCGAACTCAGCCGGGTGGCTCTCGTCGGCCGCTCGCTGACCGACGTCCTCACCGACGTCGTCACCATCGCGGCCCGGGGCATCCCCGGAGCCGAGGCGGCGTCGATCACCCTGCTGCGCAACGACAGGGCGTTCACCGCCGCGCACCACGGGGCGATGGCCCTGGCGGCCGACGAGCTGCAGTACGAGCACGGGTACGGGCCGTGCATGGACGCCGGGCGCGGCGGCGTCCTGCTCCGGGTCGACGACATGCGGACCGAGCAGCGCTGGCCGGACTACGTCGCCCACCTGCTCGACACCAGCCCCGTGCGGAGCTCGCTGTCGGTGCCGCTGCCCTACCAGGGATCGACCATCGGGGCGCTCAACAACTACTCCACCGAGCCGGGCGCGTTCGCCTCGCCGGAATCCATCCAGGCGGGCACCGACGTCGCCGATGCCATCGCCGTGGCGGTGGCCAACGCCGACGCCCACGCCCAGCTGCACGACCAGGCGCACAACATGCGGATCGCCATGGAGTCGCGCGCGGTGATCGAGCAGGCCAAGGGCGTCCTCATGGCACAACGGCACGTGGACGCCGAACAGTCCTTCGAGATCCTGCGCGAGGCCTCCCAGCGGTACAACCGCAAGCTCCGCGACATCGCGCAGGGGATCGTGGACGGGACCCGGCGCTAGCGGCCGTCCAGGCCGGCCAGCCGGGAGACGAGGAACTCCACCGCCGCGGCGCTGTCGACCCGCTCGGCGACCTCCACCGCGGTGGCCGCGGTCGAGACGGTGCGCCGGTCGACCAGGGTCTGCCCACGGCCGAACCCCAGCCCGGTGTCGACCACGACGTCGCGCCGCACCGTGCCCAGGGTGCCGGGGGCGACGGCCTCGGTGACGGCGAGCGCGTCGTGCAGCACGACGCCACTGGTCCCGTAGGCGGTACGGGCGTGGTCGAGGTACTGCCGCAGGATCGCCGCGGCCCGGCCGCCGATCGGCCCGGCGGCGAACCGGGCGATGCCGTCCTCGTCGAGCACGGTCGGCAGCGTGACGTCGAGCCCGACCAGCACGGTCGGCAGCGCCGAGGTCAGCACGGCCTGGGCGGCCTCCGCGTCGGCCCACACGTTGAACTCCGCCGCCGCCGTCACGTTGCCCCCGCGCGCGGCCGAGCCGCCCATGACCACCAGCCGGTCGATCCGTGCGGCCGCGTCGGGGAACACCCGCAGGAGCAGCGCCAGGTTGGTCAGCGGCCCGAGGGCGGCGACGGTCACCGGCTCGGGAGAAGCCACCAGCAGGTCGGCCAGCGCGACGACCGCCGGCCGGGGGTCCACCGATGCCGGCGACGGCGGCAGCTCCACCCCGCCCAGGCCGGCGGCGCCGTGCACGTGGCCGGCCCGTTCCGGCTGGGGGTGGACCAGCGACTCCGCGGCGCCGGCCGCCACCGGCACGTCCGAGCGGCCGGCCAGGTGCAGCACGCGCAGCGCGTTCTCGGTCGTCTGCGCCAGCTCGACGTTGCCGTGCACCGTCGTCACCAGCCGCAGGTCGACCTCCGGGCTGGCCAGGGCCAGGAGGATCGCCAGGGCGTCGTCGATGCCGGGGTCGGTGTCGATCACCAGGGGGACGGGCATCCCGGGATCCTGTCAGCGTCCGACACGCGGGGCGCGTCGGCCGCCCCGCCGGGATGACCGACCGCGTGGCAGCGCAATTCCACGCTCGGAATGCAGAGTTTGTCGACAAGTGACCGCTGCGGGAAAAGGGTCGTCGACCGGTTTGGAATGGTCGCGCAACGGTTCGGTCACGCGGATGCCGGCGGGTGTCGGGAATGGCGGGGAAACGGCTCGGTGGTCCCTAGATTCCTCCTTGTCCGCAGCACCTTCCCCCCCGGCTGCGGACATGACTTCAGGAGGCGACATGAGCAGCGAGCGAGCGACCGCGGCGCGCATGTCGGCCGCTCCGCACGGGCAGGGGCGCAGCATCGCCGGGCTCATCGACGTCCTCGACCGCGCCGGCGGAGCCGGACCGGTCCGTCGCCCGCAGCCGCGCCGGGCCGCGGCCCACCGGCCGCCGGGGACCGGCACGGGCGCCGTCCGCACCGGGCCGCTGCGCTCCGTCCAGCCGGCGCCGATGGCCAGGCCCGCCGTCGCCCCCCGGGTGCTGGTCGTCCCCGAGCCCGAGCGGGTGCCGGTCACCCGGCTCTCCGACGTCGTCCGGCGCGCCGCCCTGTGGGGTGCCGGGCCCCGGGGCGAGCACCTCGCCTGGCACGTCGCCCCACGCCCCGCGCCGGCCCCCCGCCGCACCCTCCGGGTGCGCGCGCTCGTGCGGCGGCTCGCGCTCTGGGGCGCCGGTCCCGACGGCCGCTACCTCGCCTGGGGTGCACCGGCCCGTCCGGCCGTGCGCCACGAGGTCGACCCCCCCGTGGTACTGCGCGAGATGCCCAGCACCCCCCTGATCCAGCCTGCGGCGTCTTCCCCCGCCGTGGTGCTGCTTCCCCGCGGTCCGGCGTCGTCGGCCGGCTCGCGAGGAGTGCCATCGGTCCCCCGTGGAGCAGTGGCCGTCCCCGGCGTAAGACCGTGCGGACCGCCTGAACGCTCCCGGGCCACCGGCTGGCCGTCCCCGTCCCGCGCGTCCCCGGCGTCGACCGGGCCGACCCGCGCACGGGGGGATCCGCACGCGTGCCCGGCCAGGGGCTCCCCCCTGCCGGCGCAGCGCTCCCGGTCCCCGGGCTCCGCCTGGAGCTCGTTCCCCTAGGACCGGACGCTGCATCCGACCCGCACCGAGCGCGACCACGGCAGCCAGCCGCTGGACGCCGTCCTCCGCCCGCCCGAGCACGCCGGCACCGGCCGCCCCCTTCCCCGGGTGGCCGGGACCGCCGCCTCGGTCCCCGAGCACGTCCGAACTCCCGGCCGACCCCGGCCGCTCCCCGGCTCGCCTCCGACGGTGCACCCCCGGCCGCCGACCGACCCGACGCACGACGGTTCTCGCCTCGACCCCCCGCCGACTGCCCCGAGCAGCGCGCGGACCCTCCAGGGAGGCGCAGACGTCCGCGGCGGTGCCGGTCCGGCCGGTCCGGTGCCGCCCCGGTGGTCGATCGACCTGCACGCACGACGGTTCTCGCCTCGACCCCCCGCCGACTGCCCCGAGCAGCGCGCGGACCCTCCAGGGAGGCGCAGACGTCCGCGGCGCGGCCGACCGGACCCCGGCACCGTCCCGAGGTGGACACGGCGCTCCACCGGTACCCGTACGGGATCCTCCGTCCCCGGGTCTCTGACCGGATCGGACGCCGGCCGGCAGCACCAGGGGGTCCGCCCCGAGGGGACGACTCGCGCGGACCGTCCGCGGCCCGGCCGCTCCGGCACGGCGATGCTGGACGCGTCGCCTGCCCGCGGGGCCGCGCCGGCGGACGCCACCGCCGTCCGCCACCCTCCCGCCGACGGGCGGGCGCTCCCCGGAAGCCCCCGGGAGCGCCCGCCCGGCCAGGGCCACGGGAGGCACCCGGTGCCGACCGGGATTCCGCAGGCCGGAATGCTGGGGCCAGTCCGTGTGACCCGCAGCCCCCTGTGGAAGGAATCGACCGTGACCGCCCCCGAGCCGAACCCGGGCTCCGTCGAGGGGCGGCTGACCGCGGTACGGCGCCTCGAGCCCACCGCCCTCGGATCGCGCGCCCTGCAGCGCCTCACCGGCCTCGCCACCCGGCTGCTCGAGGCCGACGCGACCGCCGTCTCCCTGCTCGGCGAGGTCGAGACCGTGGTGGGCGGGGACGGCCTGCCCACCGGCAGCCTCGGCCGCCAGGTCCCCTACGGGGACTCCCTCTGCGCGGTCGTGCTGGAGCAGGGCGACCTGCCCCTGGTCGTGGCCGACGCCGTGACCGATCCCCGCGTCGGCGCCCTGCCGCCGGTCGCCGACGGCCGGGTCGGTGCATTCCTCGGCGTCCCCCTCGTGGCCTTCGACGGGTCACCCGTCGGCGCCCTCACCGCCTACAGCGTCCGACCGCGTCCCTGGACCGACAGCGAAACCGGCCTGCTCCGTCAGCTGGCCGACTCGGTCGCCACCGAGCTGGAGCTGTCCGCCCTCGGACGGGAGTTCGAGGCCCACCGGCTGCGGTTCGAGCTGGCCATCGACGCCGCGGAGATCGGCAGCTTCGACTGGGACCTGGTCACCGGGCGGCTGGTCTGGGACGACCGGCTCGTGGAGATCTTCGGCTACGACCGGGTGACCTTCGACGAGAGCATCGACGCGGTCGTCAGCCGCTGCCACCCCGACGACCGGGAGCTGCTGAAGGACTCGTTGCAGGCGGCCATCGACAGCTGCGGCGAGTACGACGCCGAGATCCGCATCGTCCTGCCGTCCGGCGAGACGCGCTGGGTGCAGGGCCGGGGCCGCGCCCTCGCCGACGATCGCGGGGTGGCGGTGCGGCTGATCGGGGCGGGCTTCGACACGACCGCCCAGCGGCACAGCGATTCGCGGGTCGCCCGGATCCTCGAGGTCATGAAGTCGGCGTTCTTCTCCGTCGACCGGGACTGGCGGTTCGCCTACGTCAACGCCGAGGCGGAGCGGGTGCTCTCCCGGACCCGCGAGGAGCTCCTCAGCGGGGTCATGTGGGAGATCTTCCCCGCCGCGGTCGGCAGCGACTTCGAGATCAACTACCGGGACGCGGTGGCCACCGGCCAGGAACGGGTCTTCGAGGCCTACTACCCGCCACCGCTGGACGCCTGGTACGAGGTCCGGGCCTGGCCGGGGCCCGACGGCCTGTCGGTGTACTTCGTCGACGTCACCGAGCGCCGGCGGGCGGCGGAGATGTCCCGGCGCAGCACCGCCCGGCTCTCCCTGGTCGCGGACGTCACCTCGGCGATGTCTGCGCCGCTGAGCACCGGCGCGGGCGAGGAGGCGGCGCTGCAGCGGGTGGCCGAGGCCGTCGTGCCGGTGCTCGGCGACTGGGCCGTCGTCAGCCTCGTCGACGAGGACGGCCGGACCCGCGACGTGGGGAGCTGGCACGTCGACCCGGCGATGCGGTCGTCGGTCGCCCGGTACGCCGAGCTGCGGCTGCCGGCCCTCCCGCCGAGCGCACCGCTCCTGCGCGGGCTCGCCTCCGGCCAACTGATGCGGGTCCCCGACGTGGAGGCCGCGGTGGGCCGGTCGCTGCCACCGGGCGAGGTCCGCGACGTCCTCACCTGTCTGGCGCCGCAGTCGGCGGTCACGCTCCCGATGGTGGCCCGGGGACGCACCCTGGGTGCGTTGAGCATCTACCGGCCCGCCGACCGCGACCAGGCCGACGACGAGGACGTGGCCACCGCCCAGGACGTCGCCGATCGCATCGCCCTGGCGCTGGACAACTCCCGGCTGTACCGGCAGCAGCGGCGGCTCGCCGAGGGCCTCCAGCGCAGCCTGCTGACCGCGCCGCCGCAGCCCGACCACGTCGAGATCGTGGTGCGCTACCTGCCGGCCGTGGAGCTCGCGGAGGTCGGTGGGGACTGGTACGACGCGTTCCTGCAGCCGTCGGGCGCCACGGTGCTGGTGATCGGCGACGTCGTCGGGCACGACACGGAGGCGGCGGCCGCGATGGGGCAGCTCCGCGGCATGCTGCGCGGCATCGCCTACCGCGACGGTCCCGGGCCGGCCGCCGTCCTGGGGGAGCTGGACGCCGCGATCCAGGGCCTGGGCATGGGCACGATGGCCACCGCCGCGATCGCCCGCGTGGAGCAGACGCCCGGGGATCGGGCGGCCGGGCTGACCCGGCTGCGCTGGTCGAACGCCGGGCACCCCCCTCCGCTGCTGCTCCACGGGGACGGCCGCATCGAGGAGCTCGCCCATCCGCGGGCCCAGCTGATGCTGGGGGTCGACCCGACGTCCTCCCGGACCGACGCGGTGGTGACGGTCGGGTACGGGGCCACCCTGCTGCTCTACACCGACGGCCTCGTGGAGGGCCGCGACCTCCCCATGGACGACGGCATGGCCCGGCTGCGCGCGGCGCTGGCCGAGCTCGCCGAGCGGCCGTTGCCGGTGCTGTGCGACGAGGTCATCGAGCGTTTGCGGCCCGAGGGGCTGCAGGACGACGTGGCGCTGGTCGCCATCCGGCTGCACCCGGAGGACCGGCCGCGGCCGCCCGGCGCCGGGACGGCGTGGGTGCCCCGTCCGATCGATCCCCGGCAGGGGCCGGCGCGCTGAGGCGTCGGTAGCGTCAGCCGCGCGGGAGGAGCGCCCAGACGTGCTTGGCGCCGTCCCGGACGTACCAGCCGTGCGCGGTGGCCATCTCCGCGATGAGGTAGAGGCCCAGCCCGCCCTCGCTGGGGTCGCGGCCGACGGCGGGCGACGGTGGTGCTCCCGCGGCCCGGTCGGAGACCTCGATCAGGTACGCGTCCGGGGTGAGCTGCACGGTGGCACGGACGTCGCCGCCGCCGTGGCGCAGGGCGTTGGAGGCCATCTCGTCGAAGGCGAGGACCAGTTGGTCCCGCAGATCGGCGGCGGCGTCCCGGCCGGGGAGCCGTCGCGGCACCGGGTGCGCCCCGGCGTGCCGGCGCAGCTCGGCCCGGACGCGCGGCAGCTCGGCGATGTCGTGCAGGTCCCAGGCGAGGGCGACGTCGGCCGGCGGTGGAGCTGCCGACGGCCAGACCGGCCCGGCCGCCTGACCTGTCACGCGATGGTCCCCTTGCCTTCGTGCGGCGTGTTCTCGTGCGGCCCGGGTGGTCGGGGCCAACAACCTCGTATCGGCCGGTGACGGCCGGACCAAACCTGGTGCGACACGGATCACCCTCCGCGGGGTGAGGTCCGTGCCGCCCGGGCCGGTCGTCAGCCGACGAAGATCGGCGACCAGGCTCCGGTGAGCACGCTGAGCGTGACCGCCACGCCGCAGACGACGACGGCTCCGGCCACGAAGGCGGCGTCCCGCCGGTGCAGCCGCGAGCCGCGGGCGTTGGTCCGCGGAACTCCCGAGTCGAAGCCGCGGGCGTCCATCGCCGTGGCCAGTCGGGAGCCGCGGCGGACGGCGCCGACCAGCAGGGTGAAGGCGATGCCGGCGAGCAACCGGGCCCGGGCGACGGGATTGCGTCCCGCCTCGACGCCGCGGGTCCGGCGGGCGAGCCGGACGGACTCGAACTCGGCGACGAGGAGGGGGACGAGCCGCAGGGCGGCCAGCGCGCCGAAGGCGAAGCGCGTCGACACCCGCCAGTGGATGGTGAGCGCGTCGGCCAGCCGGACGGGGTCGGTGGTGGCCACGAGCAGCACGCCGGGCAGCGCCAGGCCCACGACGCGCAGCCCGAGCCCGACGCCGGTGACCAGCGTCGCCTCGTCGGACAGCAGCACGTTGACCACGCCGACCGAGCCCGCGCCCAGCGCCAGGGGCCAGGTGCGGCGCCAGAGATCGCGCAGGTCGGTGAGCCCGGCCGCCGGCAGCAGGCAGAGCTCGGCGGCCACCACGACGGCGGGGGTGACCACGTCCAGGCTGGTGAGCAGGACCAGCGTGACCACGGCCATGGCGCCGAGCTGGGCGACCGGGTTGATCCGGCCCAGTGCGGCACCGGGGACCGGTCCGAGCGACAGCGAGGCGGTCATGGCTGCGCCGGCGACAGCCGGTCGTCGGCCAGGACGTCCACCAGGTCGACGTCGTGGGTGACGACGGCGACCGCGCAACCGGCCGCGCGCTGCTCGGCCAGCAGCGTGACCAGCTCGCGCCACGTGCCGGTGTCCTGGCCGAACGTCGGCTCGTCGAGGACCAGGACCCGCGGCGCGGTGGCCAGGGCCGTGGCCACCGACAGCCGGCGCTGCTGGCCGCCGGAGAGGGTGAAGGGGTTGGCGTCGGCGAACGCGGTGAGCCCCAGCCGCTCGAGCAGCGCGTCGGCGGTGGCGCGGGCCGCGGCGGCCTGCTCCCCCGAACGCAGCGGCCCCAGGGCCAGCTCGTCGCGCAGCCGCCCGGTCAGGAACTGCTGCTCCGGGTGCTGGAAGACGGTGCCGATCCGGCTCACCAGCTCACCGGCCCGCCAGCGGTGCGGCTCGTCGGCGCCGTTGCGCACGGTGCCGGTCAGCGCTGCCGACGCCACCACCCGGCCGCTGGTGGGCGCCCGGAGGCCGGCCAGCAGCAGCGCCAGCGTGGACTTCCCGCTCCCGTTGGGGCCGGTGACCGCCAGCGCCCGCCCGGCCCGGAGGACCGTCGTCGTCGGGGCCAGCGCCGGCACCGGGCTGCCGCGGTAGGTGAAGCCGGCGGCCCGCGCGGCGAGGAGGACCGGTCCGTCCGCCGCGGCCGGCAGGGTCAGGCCGGCGGCGCGGGGGGCCGGCTGCCAGCCGGGCGGGTGCTCCACGAGGCCGTCGGGCACGACCTCGACCACGCGGTCGACCAGCGGGAGCCACGGCTGGGCGTCGTGGTCGACGACGACCACGGTGGCCGAGCGGTCGGCCGTGGAGCGGGCCACGGCGGCCCGGACCAGCGCCGCCCCGCCCGGGTCGAGCTGGGCGGTCGGCTCGTCCAGCAGCAGCAGCCCGGGGCGGCGGGCGAGGGCGCCGGCCAGCACCAGCCGCTGCTTCTCCCCGCCGGACAGTGCCTGGGTGGGGCGGTCGCGGCCGTAGGGGAAGCCGACCGCGGCCAGGGCCTCGTCGACGCGGGGCCAGATCTCCTCCGGCGGCAGGCCGGCGTTCTCCAGCCCGAAGGCCACGTCGTCGCCGGCCCGCGTCATGACCAGCTGGCTGTCCGGGTCCTGGGCGAGCAGCCCGAGTCGGCTCCGCGCGGCGCGCGGTGCCGCGCCGTCGACGGCGAGCTCGCCGGCCACCTCCGTCCCCTCGGCGTCGAGGATGCCGGCGAGCGCGGCGAGCAGCGTCGACTTCCCCGCGCCCGAGGCGCCGGTGAGCAGGATCCGCTCGCCCGGCTCGACGACGAGATCGACGCCGCTGACCGCCCAGGCCCGCCGCGAGGGGTGGCGGACACCCAGGCCCCGCGCGACGACGCGCGCCGGGACGGCGTCCGCCCGGATCGGCGGATGGCTGGACCGGGACCCCGACGTGGTGGTCACCCGGCGGTCAGACGCGCGTGCGGCCCGAGGCGAAGGAGCCCAGCGCCCCCGTCCGGGCCATCGCACGGACCAGCAGCAGGCCCACCACGCCGGCCAGCAGCACGCTGGAGAGCACGGTGGCCAGCGTGTACGGCAGCGTGAACGCCCAGAACGGGTACTCGCCGGACACCGGGTAGTACAGGCTCAGGTCCAGGATCGACGTCGACAACCCGGCGGTGACGGCGGCCAGGACCGCCGTCGCCCAGCCGAAGGTGCGGTAGCGGGTGAGCAGGAAGCCGAGTTCGGCGCCGGCGCCCTGGACCAGGCCGTAGACGACGATGATGCCGCCGTACGGCGAACCGAGCAGCAGGCTGACCGCGGCGGCCAGGGTCGAGGCGAAGACCGCCGCACCCGGGCGCCGGACCAGCAGGCCGGCGACGACGCCGGGCATCAGGTAGACCCCGTTGAGCAGGCCCTTGATCGGGGGGAAGAAGTCCAGCGGGGTGGAGGCCACCTCGCCGAACAGGTTCCAGGCCCAGAAGACGACGCCGAAGGCGACCCCCAGGACGGCGGTGACGACGATGTCGACGGTGCGCCAGCGGGCGGGGTTCTCGCCCGGGGCGCGGGTGGACGACGGATGGACGGCCTGCTCGGCCATGGCTTTCCTCCAGACTCCCTGCGCCGGCATGACCCGGATCAGGTTCGAGGGTCTGCGGTTGCCCGCACTCTCAGCGCCGTGGCGCTCCCCTGCTGCGTGTGTTCGGTTGTACGTCCGACC
Source organism: Blastococcus tunisiensis (assembly GCF_900112815.1). Taxonomy (GTDB): domain Bacteria; phylum Actinomycetota; class Actinomycetes; order Mycobacteriales; family Geodermatophilaceae; genus Blastococcus_B; species Blastococcus_B tunisiensis. Next base: position 74,092 of record NZ_FOND01000008.1, on the reverse strand, counting down.
CTAGCCCGTACGGCGGCCGGCCGGGGCGGGCGGCCCTGCTCCCCGCGGTGCCGCCGTCACAGTTGCGGGCGGACTCCTGCCTCCTCGACCAGGTCGGCCGGGTCGAGCGGCCCCTTCCCGGCCATGGCCGCCGCACCGGCGCCGCGGCGGCCGACCGGCAGGACGGTGCGCTCCCGCGCGCCCTCCAGTTCGAGGGCGAGCGCGGCGTAGAAGGCGACGGCGGCCAGCAGGACGCCGACCCAGCCCGCAGTCGCCTTCCACGCGGCCGAGCCGGTGAGCTCGTAGCCGCCGGTCACGATGAACCGGGTGCCGGCCAGGCCCATCACGGCGGCCGGTGCGATCTTGCTCCCGACGGCGGCCGCGGCGGGTACGAACATCGACAGCCCGCCGACGATCAGGAAGACCCCCAGTCCGTCGCTCGCCGTCCCGGGCGGCGAGGTCAGCGTCGTCAACCCGGCGACCGCCCAGATCCCGCTCAGCAGCCCCATGCCGGTGGCCGCGACCGGATCGCGGGCGAGGAAGCCCCAGACCGACGCCGCGAACTGCAGCGGTGCCGTGGCTGCGATCGCCGTGAACGCGGCCACGCGGCCCTCGGTGGGTGGTATCCAGCCGAGCTGCACCGCCGAGAAGACCGTCGTCGCGAAGGCGAGAGCGAGGAATCCCAGCGGCAGGGGTGTGGCGAGCGGCCGGAGGACGATGCGGGTTGCGGGGGGCGCGGTCATCAGCTGGCGAGCACCTGCGGGGAGGTGACCTTGAGGTAGGCGTTCGCCCAGCGGGTGATCCGCAGCGTCTCCGGGTGGCAACGCTGGGCCAGGTCCAGCAGCTCCTTCTCCTTGGCGCCCTGCGCGCCCTGGGCGAGCAGCTCCCAGTCCACCGAGGTGCCGGCCGCCTCCCGGTAGAGGTGGCGCAGGTCGGCGAGCAGCAGCAGACCGGGCGTGGACCTCCGGCCGACGAGCTCCGCCGTCCGTTGCTTGACGCTCGCCAGGAGGCCCGGGTCCTCGGAGGCCTCCGGCTCCAGCCGGAGGCCGAAGTCCGTCCCGATGCCGGCCAGGTCGGCCACGTGCTGCCGGGACCACTTCGCCATGTCGCGGCAGACGTAGAAGACCTCGTGGTCGGTCTTGTGCTTGTCCGACATGGACGTCAGCACGGTGACCAGGTGGTTCTCCGAGCGGTGCAGTTCCTCGATCGCCATGTCCAGCTTCATCGCCGGCCTCCCACCAGTTCCTCGGCATGGGCCTGCGCCCCGCCGGTGGTGGGCGGGACCCCGCCGGTGACCGGTGCCGATCCGGTCGTGGTGGGCGCCAGGGAGGGCTGCCCCTTCGCCGCGGACACCCGCCGCACCGCGGCTGCCGCCGTCTTGAAGATGGGTTGCTTGGACACCGGGTCCCAGTCGGTCAGGGTGAGCTCGTTGGCCGCCCGGCCGTCGCGTTCCTTCCTGGGTCGTGAGCCGTCGGCGGTGTCCCAGTAGCCGTAGTGGAACGGCAGGAAGAGGACACCGGGCCGGATGCCGCTGATCCGGACGCGGGCGCGGACCAGGCCGCGCGGGGTCGTGACCTCCAGCAGGTCGCCCTCGGTGAACGACCGGTCGGCGGCGTCGCTCTGTGACATCTCCACCCACACCTCGGGTGCCGCGGCCTGCAGCTGCGGCGCCCGGCCGGTCTTCGTCCGCGTGTGGAAGTGGTACAGCGTGCGGCCGGTGATCAGCTGGAACGGGTATTCCTCGCTGACCAGCTCGTGCGGCGCGACGTACTCGGCCGCCTTGAGGACGGCCCGGCCGGTCGGGTTGAGCGCCTCGTACTCCGTCTTCTCGACCGGGGCGCCGGTGACCATGTCCCGGCCGTAGCTCTCGCAGTAGTCCGGTTGCGCCCAGAACTGCCCGTCGACGTAGATGTGCTCCGTGCCGTCGGGGTGCTCGTCGTTGCACGGCCACTGGATCCCGCTGCCGCCGCGGAGCTTGTCGTAGGAGAGGCCGGTGTAGTCGCAGGGGCGGCCACGGCTGCACTCCTTCCAGCCCTCGAAGGCACCCTCCGGGTCGCTCCACTTCACCAGCGGGGCGCCGTCCTTGTCCTCCAGCCCCATCCGGTGCGCGAAGTCGATCAGGATGTCGAGGTCCGACCTCGCCTCGCCCGGCGGTTCCACCGCCTTCTCCGACAGGTGCACCGTGCGGTCGACGTTGGTGAAGGTGCCGGTCTTCTCACCCCAGGTCGCCGCCGGGAGGACGACGTCGGCCAGCTGCGCGGTCTCGGACAGGAAGATGTCCTGGACGACGAGGAACAGCCGGTCCTGGGACAGGATCTCCCGTATCCGGCGCAGTTCCGGCAGGGAGACCGCCGGGTTGGTGGCCGTCACGTACATGAAGCGGATCGAGCCCTCTTCGATGTAGCGCAGCTGCTGCATGATGTGCGTCGGCGGCGAGTAGTGCGGGATCTGCATCGGGTCGACGTTCCAGACCTTCGCGAGGTCGGCGATGTGCGCGTCGTTGGACCAGTTGCGGAACGCCGGCAGGTCGCCGTCGGCGCCGCACTCGCGGGTGTTCTGCGCGGTGGGTTGGCCGTTCATCTGCAGGATCCCGCAGCCAGGCTTGCCCAGCATGCCGCGCAGCACGTGGATGTTGTTTACGCAGACGGCGGCCGCGGTGGCCTGGTGCGCCTGGTAGAAGCCCTGCAGCACCGAGGACATCAGCCGCTCGGCGGTGCCGATGATCAGCGCGGCCTCGCGGATCTGCTCGGCCGGGACGTCGCAGACGGCGGCGGCGACCTCGGGGGTGCACTCCGCCGTCTGCTTCTGCAGCTCCGCGAACCCGACGCTGTGCGCCTCGATGTAGTCGCGGTCGATCCAGCCGTGGGCGACGAGCTCGTGGATCAGCGCGTTCATCAGCATCACGTTGGTGCCCGGCCGGGGGGCCAGGTGCACCGTGGCCGCGCGGGCGACCGGGGTCTCCCGCGGGTCCACGCAGATCACCTGCGGCGGGTTCGGGCCGGCCAGCCGGTCGAGGACGCGCGTCCAGAGGACGGTCTGCGTCTCGGCCATGTTGTGCCCGTAGAGCGCGATGACGTCGGCGGAGTCGATGTCGGTGTAGCTGCCGGGCTGGCCGTCGCAGGCGAAGGTCTCCTTGAGCGCGGCCGCCGCGGTGGCGGTGCACAGCCTGGTGTTGCCGTCGACGTGGTTGGTGCCGATGCCGCCGTGGGCGATCAGGCCCAGCGTGTAGTACTCCTCGAGGAACAGCTGGCCGGTCGTGTAGAAGCTGATCGCGCGGGGTCCCTGCTCCTCGAGCAGCTCCTTCGCCCGGTTCGCCACGGCGTCCATCGCGGTGTCCCAGTCGGTCTCGACGAGCTTCCCCCTCCGCCGGACGAGCGGCTTCGTCAGCCGGTCCGGGGAGTTGTTGGCCTGCCAGCCGAACAGGTCCTTGGGGCCGAGCCGGCCGTGGTTGACGCGGTCGACGGCCCGGCCGCGGACACCGACGATCCGGTCGTCCTTGACGGCGATGTCCAGGCCGTCGCCGTTGGAGTGCAGGATCGTCGCCGACTGGACCCAGCGGTCGACGTCGGCCTCGGTGAGCCCGTCGGCCAGGTAGGAGTCCACCCGGGTCGGCCACGTCTCGCCCGGTCCGTAGGGGGTGCGGCTGCCCCAGGGCTCGGCGATGCGGTCGGTGCGGGTCATGCGAAGGCCTCCTCGGTGGACTCCGGCGCGGGTGGCTGCGAGGGTCTGTGCCCCCGGCGGTGGGTGGGCTACACACCGGGTTCGCGGAACGCGTGGCCGCGCGCCGGCTGGGCATGAACCCGGCGTACCGAGATCCCCGTCAGGAGGCACCCGTGACCCAGACCGCTCCCCGCCCCCTCGCCCTCGTGACCGGTGCCTCCAGCGGCATCGGCCGGGAGCTGGCCAAGCAGTTCGCCGAGAACGGCTTCGACCTGGTCGTCGCCGCCGAGGACGTCGAGCTCGACGACGCCGTCGAGGAGCTCCGCGCCATGGGGGCGACGGTGGCGCCGGTGAGCGTCGACCTCACGCAGCGGGCCGACGTCGAGCGGCTGGTCGCCGCGGTCCGGGGTGCCGGGCGCCCGCTGGTCGCGGCGGCAGTGAACGCCGGCGTGGGCGTCGGCGGCCCCGTCGTGGACAACGACCTCGATGCCGAGCTGGCGGTGGTGGAGCTCAACTGCGCCGCCACCGTGCACCTGGGCAAGCGGGTGGCGCAGGACATGGCCGCGCGCGGGCAGGGCCGGATCCTGTTCACCTCCTCGGTGGCCGCCCAGGCGCCGCAGCCGTTCCAGGCGGTCTACGGGGCGTCGAAGGCGTTCGTCCAGTCCTTCGCCCTCGCCCTGCGGGAGGAGCTGAAGGACACCGGCGTCAGCGTGACCGCGTTGCTGCCCGGCCCGACGGAGACCGAGTTCTTCGAGCGGGCCGATCTCGAGGACACGAGGATCGGCCAGGCGTCCAAGGACGACCCCGCGCAGGTGGCCAGGCAGGGCTTCGACGGGCTCATGAAGGGCGAGGCGTCGGTCTTCGGCGGGTCGGTGAGCAGCAGGGCGATGGGCCGCCTCTCGGCGATGACCCCTGACTCGGTGGGCGCGAAGGTCACCCGGCCGATGGCCGAACCGGGCTCCGGGGACAGCTGATCACGGCGACCGGGCCACCGGTGTGAGCGGAGAGGCCCGCCACGGGGCTTGACTCGGGCGTCATCGACATCTGAGATGTCAGTCGTGCCCGCACCTCTCGGACCCGGCGGTCGCGTCCTCCTGCGGGACGTGGCACTCGACCGGATCCGGGAGGCCATCGTCGTCGGGGACCTGGCGCCCGGCGAGGTCATCAAGGACACCGACCTCGCCGTCCGGCTGGGCCTGTCCGTCGCGCCGGTGCGGGCCGCACTGGCCCGGCTCGCCGACGAGGGCCTGGTGGAGAGCAAGCCGCAGAGCCGCACGCGGGTCACGCCGCTCGTCCCCGCCCAGGTGCGCGACGCCGCCGTCGTCGTCCGGGCCATGCACGAACTCGCCGCCCAGGAAGCGGCCGGGCGGGTGACCGACGACGACGTGTCCACCATGCGCGCGGCCAACCGGCGCTTCGCCGCCGCCGTCGAGGCGGGGGATCTCGACGACGCCCTGGCGGCCGACGACGACCTGCACGCCGTACTGCTCGACCGGTGCGGGAACGCAGCGGTGACCGCGACGGCGGCCCGGTTCACCCCCGCCGTCCGCCGGCTGGAGCGGCGGCGCTTCGACGCGGCCGGGCACCCCTCGGTGGAGTTGCACGACCGGCTCATCGAGGCCTGCGCGAGGCACGACGTCGAGGACGCCGTCGCCACCACGACCGAGATCTGGACGGCGCTGCTGTCCGAACTGGAAGGGCACCCCCGATGAGCCTGGACGACTTCCCCCGCTACCCGCTGCTGTTCGGGCCCTCGCCCGTCCACCGCCTCGACCGGCTCACCGAGCACCTCGGCGGCGCCGCGGTGTGGGCCAAGCGGGAGGACGTGAACTCCGGCATCGCGTTCGGCGGCAACAAGACCCGGAAGCTGGAGTACCTCGTGGCCGACGCGCTGGCCCGGGGCTGCGACACCCTCGTGTCGATCGGCGGGGTGCAGAGCAACCACACCCGCCAGGTGGCCGCGGTGGCCGCCCGCGTGGGGATGCGGTGCGTGCTGGTCCAGGAGAGCTGGGTGGACTGGCCCGACGCCGTCTACGACAAGGTCGGCAACATCCTGATCAGCCGGCTCGCAGGCGCGGACGTCCGGCTGGTGAAGGCGGGCTTCGGCATCGGGTTCAAGGAGAGCTGGGAGACGGCGCTCGCCGAGATCGAGGAGCGCGGCGGGAAGCCCTACGCGATCCCGGCGGGGGCCTCGGACCACCCCCTCGGCGGGCACGGCTTCGCCGGGTGGGCGCACGAGCTCGCCGTGCAGGAGGCGGAGCTGGGCGTCTTCTTCGACACGGTGATCGTCTGCTCGGTGACCGGGTCCACCCAGGCGGGCATGGTCGCGGGCTTCGCCCAGCGCGAGGAGCGGGGCGCCCGTCCCCGGCGGGTGCTGGGGATCGACGCGTCAGCGAAGCCGGCGGAGACGCGGGACCAGGTGCTCCGGATCGCGCAGCGGACGGCGCGCGCGATCGGCGTCGAGCGGGAGCTCACGGCCGACGACGTCGAACTGGACGAGCGCTACTCCGCCGGGGTGTACGGCATCCCCGACCGGGGGACGATCGCGGCGATGGAGCTGGCCGCGCGCACCGAGGGCATGGTCACCGACCCCGTCTACGAGGGGAAGTCGATGGCCGCCACGATCGACCTGGTGGGCCGCGGGGAGATCGACCGGTCGTCGACCGTGCTCTACGCCCACCTGGGCGGTCAGCCGGCGCTCAACGGCTACAGCGCGCTCTTCTCCTGAGCGCTCGCGGCCGGTGGGCGCGGTCCCGTCCAGGCCCGTCCACCGGCACGCAGACCCACACCGATCAGGTGCCGGAGGGCGACGATCGCGGCCGCGGTGACGATGCCCTGCCAGTCCGGGTCGCCGGCCAGGCGGAGCAGGCCGGCGGCCAGCAGCAGGTCCAGGAGGACGGCCAGTGCCGGCAGCGGGCGCCGGGTCACCACCAGGGCCAGGGCGCCGGCGACCACCGCGGCCAGCCCGGTACCCAGGGCCGCGAGGCGGGTCACCTCCGCGACGGCGCTCACACCCCGGAGCCCCGGTGGTCCGTCGACGTCACCTCGTGGTGGTCCTGCTCCGCGGCGACCTGGCGCCGCTCCTCGGCGATCTCCTTCGACAGGAAGTAGTTCAGCGCCGTCCGGATCGCGGCCACGGCGGCGAGCTGGCCCAGCTCCTCCCAGCTCGGTGCCACTGCCGTCCGCAGCACGTCGCTGGCCAGCTGGAACTCCAGGCCCAGGGCGAGGAAGCGGCCGAGGGTGAGCCGGACGGGGACGAACGCGGCCGTGGTCCGCTGCCGGAACCCGACCCAGGCGAAGCGGGCGAAGGCCCAGACCGCGCCGATGATGATGACCGCGGCCCCGCAGGCCTCCACGATGACGACCAGGACGTTGACGACCTCGGCGAGCAGCTCCTCCACGGCGGGGGGCTACCCGATGGGCGCGGCGCCAGACCTCGGGCCCGGAAGCGGTCGTCGCCGCCGGCGGGCGAGGGGGGCAGGATCAGAGGGGGACGGCGAGGCCCTCGGGGCTCGGCCGGGTCAGGGCGGTGGCGATCGCCTCGGGCATCGGCTCGAGGCCGGTGCCGGCCAGGACGACGTCCCGGGCGAAGCCGTGCCAGCGCTGGGACCGGCGCACCATGCCGTGCCCGCCGACGATGGTGAAGCGGGCGACACGGGCGTGCGCCTGGCGGGCACGGACGGCGAACTCGGCCGACAGCCGCGCGGGCACCCAGCGGTCACCGAGGCCGTGCAGGATCGCCACGGTCTGACCGCCGAGGTGCATGACCGGCTCGCCGGGCGGGGTCCACGGCGCGAGGGCGCAGACGGCGGTGACCGACGGCTCCCCGCCGGCGCGGAGGGCCGCGCGCCCGCCCATCGAGTGGCCGACCAGCACGATCGGGACGTCGGTGCCGTGCTGGGCCCGCAGCCGCTCGATCGCCCAGCGGACGTCCTGGAAGGCGTCCGCGGCCTCGCCGTTCCAGCCGGCGACCCGGTAGCGGAGCAGGGCGGTGGTGATGCCCCGGTCGGCCGTGCTGCCGTGCACCGACTGCTCGACGGCCCGCATCCGCACCAGCGAGAGCGCCCGCGCCTTGGGTGGCTCGACGCTGGCGACGGTGCCGCCGTGGCAGAACAGGGCGATGCCGCGGGTCTCGCCGACCGCCGTCCGCTGCTCCAGCGCGGGGGAGCGGGGATCGGGGCGGTCGACGTCGGGAGAGGGGGAGGTGGTCATGTCGTCCTCAGGTGCGCAGCGCGGTCACCGGCGGGGCTTGCCGCCCAGCGCCGTCCGCGCCCGCTCGCCGAGTTCACCGGCCTTGAGCAGGCCGTTGCTGATCACGGAGGGGCCGGTTCGCCGCTCCAGCGTCCGGCCGAGGCCACGCAGGACCTTGGTGGCCAGCGGGGCGAGGACGGTGAGGAGGACCCACATGCGGAGCCGGCGGGTGAGGAAGAGCCACATGGACAGCACTCTGCCCCGGAGCCACCGTGGGGAACCGCCGATCCATGATCACCACACCTCGGTGGCTGTCCCGAAGGGGGTCGCGGCAGCCATCAGCGCGTGCTGATCACGCCTCGGCCAGCCGCACGATCATCTTCCCGGTGTTGCCGCCGCGCAGGAGGTCGAGGAACGCCGGGACGGCCTGGTCGAGCCCCTCGCGGACGGTCTCCCGGACGACCAGCCGGCCGGACGTCACCAGCTGCGGAACCCGTTCGATGAACTCGCCGTGCAGGTCGGCGTGGTCGCTGACGATGAAGCCGCGCAGGCTGAGCTTCTTCGTCACGAGCATGAACATGTTGCGCGGCCCGGGCTGCGGCTCGACGGCGTTGTAGCCCGAGATCGCTCCGCAGAGGGCGGCCCGGCCGAACTCGTTGAACGCACCGATGGCGGCCTCCAGGTGCTCGCCGCCCACGTTGTCGAAGAAGACGTCGATCCCGCCGGGTGCCGCCGTCCTCAGCTGCTGCGCCACCGGGCCGTCGTGGTAGTCGAACGCCGCGGTGAAGCCCAGCTCCTCGGTCAGCCAGCGCACCTTCTCCGGCGTCCCGGCGCTGCCGACCACCGCCGAGGCCCCGTTCAGCTTCGCGAACTGGCCGACCAGGCTGCCGACCGCGCCGGCGGCCCCGGAGACGAACACCGCGTCCCCCTCCTGGAACGCCGCCAGCCGGAAGAGGCCGACGTAGGCGGTCAGGCCGGGCATGCCGAGCACGCCGAGGTGGTAGCTGGGCGGGATGCCAGGAAGCTCGGGGAGCACCCGCACGTGCCGGGCGTCGAGGACGGCGACGTCCCGCCAGGCGGCGTCGGCCAGCACCAGCGCGCCCTCGGGCACGGCGGGGGAACGCGAGTCGACCACCCGGCCGACCGCGCCGCCCTTCATCGTCTCGCCGACCTCCCAGGCCGCCGCGTAGGACTTCCCGGCGTTCATCCGGCCGCGCATGTACGGGTCGACCGACATCGCGAGCATCCGGACGACGATCTGCCCCTCGGCCGGGTCGGGGTGCTCCAGCTCGACGAGCCGGAAGTCCTCGGGGGTCGGCTCGCCGTGCGGCCGGGCCGCCAGCTGCCATTCACGCGTCGTCACGGGCATGTCCCCGATCCTGCCTCCCGCACCGGCGAGCCGCCGTCGCGGGCCCACCACACGGCCGGCGCGAACCATGCGAACTCGTGGTCATCGGCCGCTGATGGCCACGAGTTCGCATGGTTCGGCAGCCGGCTACGGCGGGATCACCACCAGCAGCACCTCTGCACGGTCGGCGCGGGCCCCTGAAGGGTGGCCGAGCCGCAGCTCGGGTGAGACTGGGCGGTATGGAGATCCTGCGCACCCCGGACGAGCGGTTCGCCGACCTGCCCGACTTCCCGTACGAGCCCCGGTACGTGGAGGTCGACGGCGGCCTGCGGGTGGCCTACGTGGAGGACGGGCCGGCGGACGGCGAGACGGTCCTGCTGCTGCACGGCGAGCCGTCCTGGTCGTTCCTGTACCGGACGATGATCCCGGTCCTGGCCGGCGCCGGCCTGCGCGTCGTCGCCCCCGACCTGGTGGGGTTCGGCCGCTCGGACAAGCCGGCCGCCCGGGAGGACTACAGCTACGCCGGTCACGTCGGGTGGATGCGGGAGGCGCTGTTCGAGCGCCTCGACCTCCGGGACGTCACCCTCGTGTGCCAGGACTGGGGCGGCCTCATCGGCCTGCGCCTGGTCGCCGAGAACCCCGACCGGTTCGCCCGCGTGGTCGTCGCCAACACCGGCCTGCCGACCGGTGACCAGAAGATGAGCGATGCCTTCCTGGCCTGGCAGCGGTTCTCCCAGGAGAGCCCGCAGTTCCAGATCGGCCGGATCGTCGGCAACGGGACGGTCGGCGGGCTGACCCCCGACGTCGTCGCCGCCTACGACGCCCCCTTCCCGGACGACTCCTACACGGCCGGAGCCCGGGTCTTCCCGGCGCTGGTCCCCACCCGGCCCGACGACCCGGCCGCGGCCGCCAACCGCGCGGCATGGGAGGTCCTGTCCCGCTGGGACAAGCCCTTCCTGACCGCGTTCTCCGACGGCGACCCGATCACCGGCGGCGGTGAACGGGTCTTCCAGAAGCTGGTTCCCGGCGCCCATGGCATGTCGCACACGACGCTGCCCGGCGGCGGCCACTTCCTCCAGGAGGACGTCGGCCCCGAGCTCGCCCGGGTCGTCGCCGAGCTCATCGCGTCGACGCCCCGGTGACGGCACCGGCCGAACTCTTCGCCCGGCTCCGGCGGGCTCCCGACGTCGAGGCGCCGGAACTCGTCGCCGTCGACGCGACCGACCGGCTGCTGCTGGACGAGGCGGCCGCGTCCCTCGCCCTGTGCGGACCCGGTGAGGTGGCCGTCGTGGACGACGCCTACGGCGCGCTCACGCTCGGCGCGGTGGCCCTGCACGGCGCCTCCGGCGTCCGGGTGGCGCAGGACCTGCTGGTCGGCGAGCGGGCGCTGGCCCGCAACGCCGAGCGGACCGGCCTGGCCGGCACCTTCCGCTCGCTTCCCCTGGCAGAGGTCGCGACCGGCGCCCGGGTCGTGCTGGTGCAGGCGCCCAAGGCCCTGGACGCCCTCCGGGAGATCGCCGAGCGGGTCGCCGCCGTCGCCGCTCCCGACGTCACCGTGCTCGTCGGCGGGCGGGTCAAGCACATGACGCACGCGATGAACGACGTGCTGGGCGACTCCTTCGCCGACGTCTCGGCCACGCTCGCCCGGCAGAAGTCACGGGTGCTGGTCGCCCGTGGCCCGAAGCGCGGTCCGTCCTCGTTCCCCCGCGCGCAGGAACATCCCGACCTGGGGCTGACCGTCCGGGCCCACGGGGCGGTTTTCGCCGGGACCAGGATCGACGTCGGCACCCGGACCCTGCTCGGCGCCCTGGACCGGATGGCCCCCGATGCCGGGACGGCCCTCGACCTGGGCTGCGGCACCGGCGTGCTGGCCGCCCGGCTGGCCCGCACGCGGCCCGTGCTGGAGGTGCTCGCCGTCGACCAGTCCGCCGCGGCGGTGGCGTCGGCCCGCGCGACGGCCGAGGCCAACGGCCTCGCCGGCCGCATCCGGGTGGTCCGCGACGACGCGGCCGACTCCCTCCCCGACGCGAGCGTCGACCTGGTCGTCTGCAACCCCCCGTTCCACGTCGGCGCCGCGGTGGTGACCACCGCCGCCGACCGGCTGTTCGCCGCCGCGGCGCAGGTGCTGCGACCGGGGGGCGAGCTGTGGACGGTCTACAACAGCGCGCTGCGCTACAAACCGGTGCTCGCCCGGCTCGTGGGGCCGACCCGCGTCGTGGTGCAGACGCCGAAGTTCACGGTCACCGCCTCCGCGCGCCGCTGACCCTTGTCCCCCGGGTCCGGTCGGGCCACGGTGACGGGGCATGACCCAGGCAGACCCGTCCCGGACCGTTCCGTCGCACCCGCGCCCGCCCGAACAACGGGCCGCGTCCCCCGAGCCGCCGTCCGGTGGCGCGCTCGGCGACCGGCTGGTCGCCGCCGTGATCGGCGCCTTCGAGACCGCCGCCGTGGATCTCGGCGCCCGGCTCGGCTGGTACCGGGCCCTCGCCGACGCCGCAGCGACCCCGCCGGAGCTGGCTGCCCGGACCGGCTCCGACGCCCGCTACGCCCGTGAGTGGCTCGAGCAGCAGGCCGTGGCCGGCTACCTCACCGTGGACGACGTCGCGGCGGCGCCCGACGTGCGCCGCTACACCCTCCCGGAGGAGCACCGGGCGGTCCTGGTGGACGAGCTCGACCCGGCGTTCGCCGCACCGCTGGCGCGCGCGGCCATGGCGTTCACCCGGAACGTGCCGCGGCTGGCCGAGGTGTACCGCACCGGTGACGGGCTGAGCTGGGCCGAGATGGGCTCCGACGCCCGCGAGGCGCAGGCCGGGGCCAACCGGCCGTTCTTCGCCGGCCCGCTGGTGACCGAGGTGCTGCCCGCGATCCCCGCCGTCGACGCGGTGCTCCGGGCGGGCGGCCGCGTGGCCGACGTCGGCTGCGGTTTCGGCTGGTCGGCGCTCGGCATCGCCGGCGGCTACCCGGCCGCGCGGGTCGACGGCTTCGACGTCGACGCCCCGTCGATCGAGGCCGCCCGCCGCAACGCGGTGGACGCCGGCCTGGACGGCCGCGCCCGGTTCACCGTCGCCGATGTCGGCACGCTGGCCGGTGAGCGGGCCTACGACCTGGTCGCCGCGTTCGAGTGCGTGCACGACATGCCCGATCCGGTGGCCGTCCTGGCGGCGATGCGCGCGATGGTGCGCCCCGGCGGGACGGTGCTGGTGGTGGACGAGAAGGTCGCCGACACGTTCACGGCCCCCGGGGACGAGGTCGAGCGGCTGATGTACGGCTACAGCCTCACCTGCTGCCTGCCCGACGGCCGGTCGACGACCCCGTCGGTGGCCACCGGCACGGTGATGCGTCCGGCGGTCCTCGAGGGCTATGCGCGGGCGGCCGGTTTCTCCGGGCTGGAGGTGCTGCCGGTGGAGCACGACGTCTTCCGCTTCTACCGCCTCGTGCACGGCTGACCCGGCCAGGCACGGCACCCGGAACCAGAAAGGCCGGATCTTTCGCCGCCGTTCCGCTGTAGTCGCTCCAGCGAACCGCCGAAGAACGCGGCAACGGCGAACCGCCGGAGGTCGCGGGCACGGCGACCTCGTTCAGCTCGGTCGCGGTGTTCCGGTACTGACGCGCTATCGGAGCGGCCTGAGACGCGGCGGCGGTGGGGGGCTTCCCACCGCCGCCGCCGTCATTGCCGGCCGGCCGCCATTCCGGCCGTTGAATCGGCCGGCCCGCCGCCCGTCCCCTGGGCGGCGGGCCGTCCACACGGCAGGCTGGGTGCATGACGACGTCCCGCTCCCGGTCGGCCGCGCTCCGCAGGCTCCGGCCCTGGCTGTTCGGCTGGTTCGCCTTCCAGGCCGTCGTGGCGGTGACCGGGTGGCTCCTCGCCCGCCGCAGGGACGAGGGCGACGAGACGAGCACGAGCATCCGCCGGGCGATCACCCACAGCGGGGTCGAGCTGCGCCCGACCAACCCCGAGCTGTCCCGGCTCCGGCTGGACCTCGCCATGGCCGGGGGCGAGATCGACCTGACCGCCCTCCCGCTGCCGCCGCACGGCATCGACCTCACCGTGCGGGCGATGATGGCCGGCCTCGCCGTGCGGGTGCCGGCGGACTGGCGGGTTTGGTGGCGGTTCCGCGGGGTGGGCGGCATCGGCACCGACGGCTCGCTGCAGCGCACCCACGACGAGCACGCCGCCGACCTGCGCATCCACGCCGTCGTGGTGTTCGGTGGCATCGGCGTCGAGGCCGGCTGACCTCAGCAGGACCCGGGCGTCCCCTGCCACGCGATCTCCGCCGGCGGGACGTCGTCGCGCAGGACGGTGCCCTCGATCAGCCCGTACGGGCGGTCGTCGGCGTGGTAGACGACATCCGGGTTGTCGAGCCCGAACGCGGACAGGTCCTGCAGGAAGTGGTGCCGGTTCGGCATCGACAGCCGGATCTCGGCCACCTCCGGGAACTGCTCGAGGACGGCCACGCCCATCGCATGGAGGGATTGCTGCAGCGCGAGGGAGTGGGTGGAGGCGAACGTCTCCAGCAGCGCCGTCCGGACCCCGGCGAAGAGCGCGTCGTAGTCGAGGTCGCCGGCGCGGTAGCGCCAGCGCGCGGTGACCGCCGTCGCCAGGACCCGGTCGGTCGTCTCGGCCAGCGTCGTGTAGCGGTCCCGCGGGAAGCCCCGGAACTCCGAGCCGGTGGTCTTGAGGACGACGAGGTCGGCGAGGCCGGCGATCACGTGCTCGTCCTCGCCGTCCACGGTGACGACGGCGGTGCGGACCTCGGCGCCGGCCCTGCGGAACGCGTGGTCGTGCTCGGCGCCGGCCCTGCGGAACGCGTGGTCGTGCTCGGCGCCGGCGACGGTGATCCGGTCCCAGCCGTAGGACGCCACGGCCACCCGGGCGCCGGTGATCCAGTCGTAGGAGCCGGCGAGGTGCCGGGCCAGCCGCAGGCCGAACTCCTCCGGGGTCCCGACCCCCTCCCGGGCGAAGGCGAAGACGGTGTTCTTCTGCGTGTCGGTGGTCAGGACGTGGCTGTTGTCGCCGGTGGCGTGCGCGGCGGTGAAGTCCCCGCGCAGGCTGGTGCTGACGTTCAGGTCCACGAGGGTGTGCCGCGGCGAGCTGCGGTCGACCGCGACGACGCGCACCTCCGCCTTCCCGTACTGGTTCGGTCCGAGCCTGATCGCCATGCGCGCACCTTTCCCTGTGTGGGTGGCGGGGATGTTTCCCGTGGAACCCTCAGCTGCCGCGATAGGTCGAGTAGGCGTACGGGGCGAGCAGCAGCGGGACGTGGTGGTGTGCGTCCGGCTCCCGGACGTCGAAGGTGATCACGACCTCCGGGTAGAAGGTCTCGCGGTCCTGGTCGGCGAACCACCCGCCGGTCGCGAAGACCAGCCGGTGCGGACCGGCCGAGGTGGCCTCCTCGGTGAGCCGGCAGCGACCGTCGCGATCGGTGACCCCCTCGGCGAGCAGGTCCTCCCCGGCGAGCAGCCGGACGGTGAGCCCCGCGGCCGGGCGGCCCAGGACCGAGTCGAGCACGTGCGTGGAGACGCTCACGACACCAGCGCCCGCACCCGCAGGGCGGTGATCTCGGCGAGCTGCCCGGTGACCTCGGCGCGCTCGGTCTCCTCGTCGTTGCCCAGCCGGCGCTCCAGCTCGGCCAGCATCTCCTGCGGGCTGCGGCCGGAGGCGCGGATCAGGAACACGTGGTCGAACCGCTCCTCGTAGCGGCGGTTGCCGCCCACGAGCGCCTCCCGTGTGGCGTCGTCGGCACCGCTCATCGAGCTCTGCTCCGTGCGGGAGGACATCGCCTCCGTGGAATCGCCCTCCGGGCGGTCACCGATCCGCGGGTGGGCGGCCAGCGCGATCAGCACCTCCTCCCACGGCAGGGCGCGGGCGACCTCCTCCGCGCGGTCCACGAGCGTCCCGACGTCCCGGTAGGGCCGGCCGGCGACCAGTTCGGCGGCGAACCGCGGGGCGGCGTTGCAGGCCCGGAGCGCCTGCACGGCCCGGTCGGCGGGCTCGCCGTTGAAGTCGTCGAGGGAGCTCACGGTGAGAGGATGCCAGCCTCGGTGGTCCACCGGGACCCGGGAACGGTGCTGGACCGGAGGAGCGCCGCGTCCCTCGCGACGAAGCACGGAAGGGACGGCGGGGACATGGCCGACGTGCGCGTGGACGGTCCGGCCGTCGAGCGGGGCGAGGAGATCCTGACGCCCGGGGCGCTGGCCTTCGTGGCCGACCTGCAGACCCGCTTCGGCGCCCACCGCGACGCCCTGCTGGCTGCCCGCGCGACCCGCCGGGCCGAGATCGCCACCGCCCGCCGGATCGACGTCCGGCCGGAGACCGAGGCCGTCCGGACCGGCGGATGGCAGGTTCCCCCGCCACCGCCCGGGCTGGTCGACCGCCGGGTCGAGATCACCGGGCCGACCGAGCCGAAGATGGCGGTCAACGCGCTCAACTGCGGGGCGAACGTCTGGCTGGCCGACCTCGAGGACGCCAACACGCCGCACTGGCGCAACGTCGTCGGCGGGCAGGTCGTGCTCCGGGACGCCGTCCGCCGGACGCTGGCCTTCACCGCCCCCGACGGGCGCGAGTACCGGCTGCGCGAGGACGGCGAGCTGCCGACGATCGTGCCGCGGCCCCGCGGCTGGCACCTGCCGGAGCGGCACCTGCTGGTGGACGGCGCGCCTGCCGTGGGCGCCCTCGTGGACGCCGGGCTCTACCTCTTCCACAACGCGCGCGAGCAGCTCGACCGCGGCAGCGGCCCGTACCTCTACCTGCCCAAGCTGGAGGGGGCCCTCGAGGCGCGGCTGTGGGCGCTGGTGTTCGACCACGCCGAGCAGGTGCTGGGTCTCCCGGCCGGGTCGATTCGCGCCACCATGCTGATCGAGACCATCCCGGCCGCGTTCGAGATGGAGGAGATGCTGCACGAGCTCGGCAGCCACGCCACCGCCCTCAACGCCGGCCGCTGGGACTACCTGTTCAGCATCATCAAGGTCTTCCGCGACGCGGGGCCGGAGTTCGTGCTCCCCGACCGGGCCGCGGTGACGATGACGGCGCCGATGATGCGCGCCTACACCGAGCAGCTGGTCGCCGTCTGCCACCGCCGCGGCGCCCTGGCCATCGGCGGCATGGCGGCGGCGATCCCCAGCCGCCGCGACGCCGGGGCCAACGCGCGGGCGCTGGCGCAGGTCCGGGAGGACAAGACCCGCGAGGTCGGTGACGGCTTCGACGGCTCCTGGGTGGCGCACCCCGACCTGGTGCCGGTTTGCCGGGAGGCCTTCGACGCCGTGCTCGGCGGCCGGCCGCACCAGCTCGACCGGCTCCGGGACGACGTCTCGGTCACGCCGGAGCAGCTGCTCGACGTCGCCGGCGTGCCGGGCGAGCGCACGATGGCCGGGCTGCGGGCGAACGTGGAGGTGGCGATCCGCTACCTGGCCGCCTGGTTGGCCGGCAACGGCGCCGTGGGCATCCACGGGCTGATGGAGGACGCCGCCACCGCCGAGATCAGCCGCTCGCAGGTGTGGCAGTGGGTGCACGCCGCCGTCGAGCTGGACACGGGGGAGACGGTCACCGCGGAGCTGGTGCGCCGCGTCATCGACGAGGAGGTCGCCGCTATCGGACGGCTGGACCACGTCGACCAGGCCCGGGCGCTGTTCGAGCAGGTGGCGCTCGCCGAGGACTTCCCCGACTTCCTGACCCTGCCCGCGTACGGGCTCGTGGAATGACCGAGCCGCCGCCGGTGCACCAGCACGACCGCCGACCTCACCGCAGGGCGTCCGACCTCGCGCCCGACCGCGAGGGCGGCGACCGGTGGGGAAGGCCGGCCGTCGTGGGGGCCGGGGCGAGACGATGAGTCGGTCACTGCCCGAGGCGGTCTACGCCGAGCTCGACCGGCGGCTGGGCCCGGTCGACGACGCGCGCCTGGCGGCCTACCCGGGAGACCGGCCGGACCGTCAGCCGGTGCACACCTGCTACGTCCCGGCCGACGCCGTCGTCCCCGGCCTGGCCGCCGGATGGGGGGCGGCCGCGCTGGCGGCGCTGGACGAGCACGGCCTGCCCGACCTCGGGCTGGACCCGGCGCTGGTCGAGGAACTGCTGACCCGGGTGCGGGCCACGCTCGCCACCGAGCCGGTCGAGGACCTGCGGGTCGACGCGGAGGACGGCTACCGGGGCGGGGCGCGCGCCGAGGACGACGACGTGCTGCGGGCGGCGGCTGCGGTGGCCGCCGACCGGGCCGCGGGCACGGGGCCGCCGTCGGCCGGGATCCGGATCCGGTCGCTGGAGGGGGCCACCCGGCGGCGGGGGGTGCGCAGTCTCGACCTCTTCCTCGGGGCGGTCGGCGCCGGAGGTCTCCGCCGGGCGGTCGTCACGCTGCCGAAGGTGACCGACGTCGAGCAGGTCCGGGCCTTCCTGCCGGTGCTCGACGCACTCGAGGACGCCCATGGCGTCGCCCTGGCCCTGGAGCTCCAGGTGGAGACGCCGCAGGCGGTGCTCGGCCCCGACGGTGCCGTGACGCTGGCGCGGATGGTGCACGCGGCCGGGCCGCGACTGGCCGGTCTGCACTACGGCACCTACGACTACAGCGCCGCGCTCGGCATCGCCGCGGCCCACCAGGCCGCCGACCACCCGGCCGCCGACCTGGCCAAGGAGCTGATGCAGGTCGCCGTCGCCGGTACCGGTGCCGTGGCCGTCGACGGCTCGACCAACGTCCTGCCGGTCGGCGGCCGGGACCAGGTGCACGCGGCCTGGCGGCTGCACGCCGGGCTGGTCCGCCGTGCCCTCGAGCGCGGCCTCTACCAGGGCTGGGACCTGCACCCGGCCCAGCTGGTCACCCGGTACGCCGCGACCTACGCCTTCTACCGCCAGGCGCTGCCCGCGGCGGCCGGGCGGCTGGCCGCCTACCTGGACCGCGCCGACGCCGGCGTGCTCGACGAGCCCGCGACGGCCCGGGCGCTGGCGGCCGTTCTCCTGCGCGGGCTGGACTGCGGCGCCCTGGAGGAGTCAGATGTTCGCGAGGTCGGCGGGCCGGATCGGCGGGACCTGGCTAGGCTTGCTGGCCGGCGGCCTGGGGGAGCCGGAGTGGCCGCCGATGATCGAACGGCCCGCTGACGTCCTCGGCGGGGATCGTCCGAGAGGTTCTGCGATGACCGCGATGCCGGTGGCCGCCTGCCCCACCGAGGCCGAGCTCGAGTTCGACCGCCAGGTCGACGCGCTCGTCATGACCGGGCTGCCCGAGGCGATGGAGCTGGCCGAGTCCTGCTTCCGTGCCTGCGCGGAGCCGCTGCGGGACGTGCTGCCCCCCGTGGCGGGCGGTGCCGAGCGGATCCCGTTCGTCGTCGTCTTCCCGGCGTTGCCGGTCGTGCCCGTGCTGGAGACGGTGCACACCGTCGGCGGCTCCGGCTTCACCACGATGACCGACGAGGAGGTGGCCGGCTTCCGGCCGCTGCCGGAGCTCGACGTCCCGGTCGGGCCGTACCTGCTGCTCGACGTCGACCTCGGGGCCGGCACGTTCGACCAGCCGCCGGGCGAGGTGCTGCCCCGCCTCGCCGCGGCCGGCCGCACCCCGCTGACCATCGCGGAGGGCCTGGCCCTGCTGGTCTCCGACCCCAATGTCCTGCGCGGCCGCAACTGCTTCTCGGTCGCCGGATCGCGGGCGGGGGACAAGCGGGTGCCCGCGCTCTGGGTGAGCGCCCGGCGGCCCCGGCTGGGCTGGTGCTACCAGGGCGCCCCGCACTCCTGGCTGGGGACGGCGTCCTGCGCCGGCCGCCAGGGTGAGCCGCACGCCATCTGATGGGAGCCGCCCCGGTTGCGGTGCCCGGCACCCCATGGCCCAGAATGAACGCTCAATCGACCGGGGTCGACCGGTCCGGACCGATCACGGGGGGCAGGTGGATCGCTCTGCGACCATGCGTTCGTTCCTCTCCCTGCCCGCGCAGCGGTCCGGGAACGGCGGTGCGCCGGTGAGCTGCGGGCACGCGGCCGCCGTGGTGGGCGGTGACGTGGAACTGCTCGACGTGGCCCTGCCCTTCCTAGACGCCGGCCTGCGGAACGGTGACCTCGTCGCCCTGAACTGCCTGCCCGGCACGGTCGAGCTGATCACGTCCGAGCTCGGTGAGCGGGCGGCCGCCGTGGAGTCGGAGCCGCGACTGAGCCTGCTGGGTTCCCGCGCCCCCGACGCGCTCGCGATGGCCGGCCGCTTCCTGGATCGGGCCGCCGCCTCGGGCTCGGGACGGCTGCGGGTCCTGTCGGAGATCGACTTCGGCGCCGAGCCTGCGGGCTGGCGCGAGGGCCTGCGCTTCGAGGCCGCGTTCAACCGGCTGATGGGCGGCGTCCCCGTCGACGTGATCTGCACCTACGACCGGCGACGGCTGCCCGAGCCGGTGGTCGAGAGCGCTGCCGCGACCCACCCGGTGCTGGTCGGCGCCGCCGGGCCGCGGGCCAACCCGGGCTTCCAGGACCCGGACGACTTCGTCCGCTCCCTCCCCCTGCCCCGCGAGCCGGTCGAGGACGACGAGCCCGCCTTCGCCGTCGACGACGCGGGCACGCTGGCCGGGCTGCGCCACCAGCTGCACGACGTGATCGCCGCCCTGGTGCCCCGGCGGGACCAGCAGGAGGACCTGCACCTGGCCGCCAGCGAGATCGCGGCCAACGCCTTCCGGCACGGCGTGCCCCCGGTGTCGGCCCGCGTCTGGGGCGACGGGACGCACGTCGTCTGCGTCATCGCCGACCGTGGCACCTCCTACGGGGACCCGTTCAGCGGCTTCCTCCCTGCGCACGGCGCGGACCTCTCCCGCGGGGGCATGGGGCTGTGGCTTGCCCGCAAGCTGTGGGACCACGTGGACGTGCTGCCCGGGCCGACAGGGCTCAGTGTCCGGTTGAGTTCGCGCATCCGCTGACCGCCGCCCGAGGGGTCCTGCTTGACGGGCAGATGCCTCACTGCTGAGGTATCCCGGTGATCGTGGTGACGGCGGCCGGGGGCGCGACGGGGGGTGCCGTCGTCCGGGCGCTGTGGGGGCGCGGGCTGCGGGTGCGTGCGCTGGTCGGCAGCGGACGGCCGCGACCGGAGCTGACCGCGCTCAGCGCGGACGTCGTCGCCGTGGACCTGACGGACCCGGCCGCCGTGGAGCCGCTGCTCACCGGCGCCGACGCGCTGTACCTCATCTGGCCGAACTTCGACCCGGGGGAGACGGCCGGCGCGACGGCGCTGCTGGCCGCCGCGCGCCGGGCCGGGGTCGGCCGGGTGGTCTACCACTCGGTGCTGCGCCCGCAGGCGCGCAGCATGCCGCACCACGCCGCCAAGGACCGGGTGGAGGAGGCGCTGGACGCCGGCGGGCTGCGCTGGCGGGTCCTCCAGCCCTGCGCCTACGCCGACAACCTGGACGGCCAGCTGGCCGAGGCCGCGGACACCGGCGTGCTGCGCAGTCCGTGGGGGCTGGAGCAGGCGCAGTCGCTGGTGGACCTGCGCGACGTCGCCGACGCCGCGGCGACGCTGCTGACCGAGGACGGCCTCGACGGCGGCACCTTCGAGGCGGTCGGGCCCGAGCCGCTGACCGCGCCGCGGATCGCCGAGCTGGCCGGGGCCCGGCTCGGCCGGGAGGTGCGCGCGGTCGACGTCGTCCCCGACGGGCCGGTCCCGCCGCCGCAGGAGTACGCGGCGCACTGCGCGCGGCTGATGTTCGACCACTACCGGGCGCACGGGTTCACCGGCAGCCCACGGGTGCTGGAGGCACTGCTCGGCCGCCCGCCGCGGACCTTCGCCCAGCACCTGTCCGCGCTCGACGTGTCGGGGGAACTACGGTGAGCGACGTGCGGGAGGCGGTGTCGGTGGATCCGGTGCAGGACCCGGCACCCGGGGGCCCGGCGGAGGACGCGGTCGACCTGATCCTCGAGCAGTGGGCGCGGGAGCGGCCGGACCTCGACTGCTCCCCGATGGGGATCATCGGCCGCATCACCCAGCTCCAGCGGGAGGTCTACCTGGCCCAGCGGGCGACCTTCGCCCGGTACGGCCTCGATGCCCCGTCGTTCGACGTCCTCGCGGCGCTGCGGCGGGCGGGGGCGCCCTACCAGCTCACGCCGACCGCGCTGATGCGCACGGCGCTGGTCACCTCCGGGGCGATCACCCAGCGGCTGGACCGGCTGGAGGAGCGGGGCCTGATCACCCGCGAGCGCAGCGAGGCCGACGGCCGCGCCGTCGTCGTCACGCTGACGGCGGCCGGCCGGGCCGCGCTGGACGCCGCGCTGCCCGACCACCTGGAGACGGAGCGGGAACTGCTGGACGGTCTGTCGCGGACCGACCAGGAGCTGCTGGCCGGGCTGCTCCGCCGGCTGCTGGTGGCCCGGGGGCGGTTGCCGCAGCAGCCCTAGGCACGCCCGGGGGCGACGTCGAGCAGCGACCGGGAGTCCTTGCCGGAGCGCTTCGCGGAGTACATGGCCGTGTCGGCCGCGTGCAGGAGGTGCTCGGCGGTGTCGCCGGGGCGGCCGAGCGCCCCGCCGATGCTCGCGGTCACCGACACCCGGGTGCCGGCCAGCGCCATCGGCGCGCGCAGCGAGGCCAGCAGCCGGTCCGCGACGTCGCGCAGCCGCTCGGCGTCGGCGTCGGCGAGCAGGACGGCGAACTCGTCGCCGCCGAGCCGGGCCACGACGTCGTCGGCCCGGACGTCCGCGGTCAGCCGCGCGGCGACGGTGACGAGCAGGTCGTCGCCGGCGGCGTGGCCCAGGGAGTCGTTGACGGCCTTGAAGTCGTCGATGTCGACGAACAGCACGGCCGGTGGGGCCGTGACGTCGATCGAGCCGGTGGCGGCGGCCAGGCGGTCGGAGAACGCGGTCCGGTTCATCAGCCCGGTGAGCGGATCGGTCCGGGCCTGGCGGCGCAGCTCCTCCTCGAACATCTTCCGGTCGGTGACCTCGCGGAAGTTCACCACCCAGCCCTCGATGCCGGCGGCGGCGACGCGGCCGCTGATCCGCATCTCCACCCAGCGGGTGCCGCCGGAGCTGTGCTGCACGCGGATGTCGGTGTCCACGCCGCCGGCCTCGATGTCGCTCGCGCTGCCCGCCGCGGCGACCGCGGCACGCAGCCGCGGCTGGTCGCGCGGATCGGCGAGCTCGATGGCGTTGCGCCCGAGGTACTCCGCCGGCGGGCGGCCGAGCAGCGACTGCACGGCCGGGCTCATGTAGGCGATGGAGCCGGAGGGGTCGACGATCGCGATCACGTCGGCCGCGTTCTCCAGCAGCAGCTGCAGGCGGGCCTCGCTGGCGGTCAGCGCGGCCCGGGTGCGCTCCCGTTCCCGGTTCAGCGCGAGCAGCCGCCACAGCGCGATGCCGGTGAGCAGCAGGCTGCCGGCGCCCAGCACGTAGCCGACGCCGCCGTGCCCCATGGTCCACAGGATCAGCAGGGCCGGGCTGACCAGCAGGGCCGCACCCAGGCCGAGGACCCGGGTGGTGGCGGCGTCCTGCTCGGACTCCGGGTCGCGGCCCATCAGGGCGACGGCGGGATGCCGGCCGGCGAGCACCAGCGCCGCGACGGCGAGCAGCGGCAGCGGGTCGAGGAACGGGGAGTCGCGCAGCGATGTGCCGACGAGGATGCGGCCGCCGTACCCGACGACGGTGAGCGCCGCCGCGGCCAGGAGCGCCATCGTGCTGACCGACCGGCCCCCGCGTGACATGGCGAGCGGGACGCAGACGATCAGCAGCACCGCGGTGAGCACCGGGGTGCCGATGCCCAGCTCGGCGAGGTCCCCCGACGTCGGCTGCCGGTCGCCCCCGACCGCCAGCACGGCCAGCCCGCCGGCGAGCAGCAGCGTCGCGGTGTCCAGCCACGAGCTCGGGTTCCGGCGCCCGCCACCGGTGCGGACGACGCCCAGCGCGCCGACGACCACCGCGGCGTAGGCCGCGATGTCCAGGGCGGTCTCGGCGGCGCCGGCCGGGCCGGCGACGATCCCGGTCAGCTCGAGGACCTCGGCGGCACAGCTCAGCGCGAAGAGGAGCAGGCCCAGCGTCAGGCCCCACCAGCCGACCACGAGCGGTGTCCGGTGGCGGCGCAGCGCGGTGGCGGCGGCCGCCAGGCCGAGGCCGAAGAGCGCGATCTCCGCCGCGGGCCGCCACGGGCCCACGGGGACGACGGTGACGACGAGGCCGACCGCCAGCACCGCGAGCGCCGCGTGCAGCCAGGCGGCACGGGCGGTCGGGACGGCGGGGACGCTCACGCACCCCCATCGGCACCGGGGCCGTGCAGCTTGCGCAGGCCTCACCCGGGCGGGGGACAGGCGCCTGAGCTGCGCATTCTCACCGGACGGGCGGGAGGTCCTCCGGTCGGAGATCGGGACGGATCCGGACGAAACGCAGGGGGTGGCGGAAGACGCCCGCCTGCAGCGCGGCGTCGGCGCTGACCTCGACCACCGCGGTCGGTGCCACCCGGGTGAGGGCCACCGACAGCCGGCCGCCCCCGAAGGCGCCGGTGCCGATGCGCTCGGGCCACGGGTGATCGGTGGTGGCGGGGCTCAGGACGGCGGCCAGCTCGGCGGACTGCCGCGGGTTCAGCGGGCTCGTCCTGCCCACGACGACCAGCTCGCCGTCCCGGTAGCGGCCGGCGACCAGCTGGCTGGGCGCACCGATCGGGCCGATGACCCCACCCGCGAGGACCTCGGTGGTCTCCCACGACTTGACCTTGAGCCACTCCCGCCGTCCGGGGGCGTAGCGGGTGCCGGCCCCCTTGGCGACCAGGCCCTCGATCCCGGCGGGGCGGTAGTCGTCGAACCAGGTGCGCGCCTCGGCCGGGTCGGCCGTGGCCGGGGACAGCTGCATCGGCGGGGCCCAGCGGGCCGCGAGGTCCTCCAGCGCCGCCCGCCGGCGGGTGAGCGTCCAGCCGCGCAGGTCCTCGCCGCCGGCGGCCAACAGGTCGAAGGCCACGTACGACGCCGGGGAGGCCGCCACCAGCGGCCCGATCCGGCCCGCCGCGGTGACCATCCGCTGCTGCAGCAGGCCGAAGTCCAGCCGCGAACCGTTCCAGACGACCACCTCGCCGTCGAGGACGGTGCCGGCGGGCACCTGGGCCACGGCGGCCGCGACGACGTCGGGGAACCGGTCGGTCAGGTCCCGGCCCTGCTTGGACCACACGCGGGTCGTGCCACCGCTGCGCACGACCACCAGCCGGTAGCCGTCCCACTTGGGCTCGTAGCGGCAGCCGCCGGGGAGGGCGTGCGACGGGGGGATGGTGCGCACCGGCTTGGCCAGCTCCACCGCGACCGGCCCCGACAGGTCGGGCGGCAGCCCGGGCAGGCCGGGGACGGACAGAGGCACCCGGACAGCCTGGCCGCTGACCGGCGCCGATGCACGGCGGCCGGTGCAGGTCACACCCGATCGAGGGCCGGTCGTGACCAGGCGTGGTCAGCCGGCGCCGGCCGCCAGCAGGAGCAGGCTGTAGGCCGCCAGCGAGGGTGCGTCGGTGAGCCGGCCGTCGCCGATCATGGCGCGCAGCTCCGCCTCCCCGACGAACCCGGAGCGCATGTCGGCCTCGGTGGCCTCGCGGGCCGTCGGGCCGGGGGTCAGGTCGGTGGCCCGCCAGACGTCGAACCGCTGGGTCATCAGCCCGGGCGCCAGGTCCAGCCGGCCCAGGTGCTCCAGCCGGCCGGCCCGGAACCCGGTCTCCTCGGCCAGCTCCGTGCGGGCCAGCTGCTCCGGGCTCCCGTCGCGGCCGGCGCTCCAGGTGCCCTGCGGGAACTCCCAGCTGCGCCGTCCGATGGGGTGGCGGAACTGCTCGACCAGCCAGAACCCGTCGCCGTCCACCGGCAGCACCAGGGCGAAGTCGGGCCGCTCCACCACGCCGTAGACGCTGGTCGAGCCGTCGGCCAGCTCGACCACGTCCTCGCGTACCCGCGTCCACGGGTTCCGGTAGACCTCTCGGCTGCTCGTCGTCCGCACCGCGCCACCCTGGCAGACCGCTGGGACGATGGCGTGCGATGACCGAGCGCAAGCCCCCCGGGATGTCCGTGCAGAGCTGGGTGGACCACCAGATCTCGCAGAGCATCGCCCGTGGGGAGTTCGAGGACCTGGACGGGGCCGGCAAGCCGCTGCGGGGCCTGGACCGGGACGAGACCGCCTACGACTGGGCGGTCGCCAAGGCCCGGCGGGAGGGCGTGGACACCGCCGCGATGCTGCCGCCCGGGTTGGGGCTGCGCCGCGAACGGGACGAGCTGCCCGCACGGGTGGCCCGGCTGGCCTCGGAGGAGCAGGTGCGGGCGGTGGCCGAGGACTTCAACGACCGGGTGCGGGCCTTCTGGCGGCGCCCGCAGGAGAGCCGGTGGTCGCCGGTGCCGGGGCTGGCCGACGTGGAGGCGCTGGTGGCCGGCTGGCAGCGGGACCGGTCACCGGTCCCGCCGCCGCCCTCGCCCCCGCCGGCGGCCGCCCGGCGCCGTCGGCTCCGGTGGCCGCTCCGGCGCCGGACGACCCCCCGCTGAGGCCGGGGGTCGTCCCGCCGTCCTCCGGAGGACCGCCGTCAGCGCCGGCGGAGGCCGGCGACCTGCAGCGCCACGAACCCGGCGACGACGGCCGCCTGCAGGACGAGCCACACGGCGCCGGCCGTGGTGGGGGTGAGCGTGCCGGTGGCGACGACGGCCAGGCTGCCGACGACCCACAGGCTGTTGCCGGCGACCACGGCCTCGACGGCGGTCGCGGGGATCGGCCGGCGCGTTCCGACCAGCCAGACGGCGGCGCCGTACACGAGGAGGAAGACGCCGGCGCCGCGGAGCAGGCCGCCGGAGAGGCCGAGGACGTCGTCCAGGAGCGGGGCGGCCGCCAGGTAGGCGGCGCCGTTGAGGCCGCTGACGACGGCGTCGAGCCGGAGCGCGAACCGCAGCAGCGAATCGGGACGGGGCGGAGCCGCGGTCGCCGCGGCGGGAGAGGTTGTCATGCGGCCACCGTGGCGCCGCGTCGGCCGCGGGTCGATTACCTCGCAGGTAAGCGACACCAGGCGCCGCCGTCGCTAGCGTCCCTTCCCGTGACCAGCGTCCGGACCCGGCCCGCCGTGGGGGAGCTGCTGCGCGACTGGCGGCAGCGCCGGCGGCTCAGCCAGCTCGACCTGGCCGGCGAGGCGGGGGTCTCCGCGCGGCACCTGAGCTTCGTCGAGACCGGCCGGGCCCGGCCGAGCCGCGAGATGGTGCTGCACCTGGCCGAGCACCTGGAGGTGCCGCTGCGCGAGCGCAACGACCTGCTCGTGGCGGCGGGCTTCGCGCCGGTCTACGGCCGGCGCGGCCTCGACGACCCGGACATGGCCGCCGTCCGACGGGCGATCGACCTCGTGCTGGCCGCCTACGAGCCGTACCCGGCGGTGGTCGTCGACCGGTCGTGGAACCTGGTGGCCGGCAACCGCAGCATCGCCCTGCTGACCGACGGTGTGGCCGACGAGCTGCTCGTGCCGCCGGTCAACGTCCTCCGGCTGAGCCTGCACCCCGAGGGGCTGGCGCCGCGGATCCTCAACCTGCCGCAGTGGCGCCGGCACGTGCTGCACCGCCTCGACCGGGAGGCGCACCTGACCGGGGACGGACGGCTGCGCGCGCTGCACGACGAGCTCGCCGCGCTGCCCGGCGGCGCGGACCGCGCGCCTCCGGACGGGATCGTCGTGCCGCTGTGGGTCCGCGCCGGGGACGACGTGCTGAGCTTCCTCAGCACGGTGACCACCTTCGGCACCGCCGTCGACCTCACCGCGGCCGAGCTGAGCATCGAGGCGTTCCTGCCCGCCGACGCGCACACCGCCGACGTCCTGCGGGCGCTGGCCGGTCCCTGACGTCCGGTCCGCGCGTCCGGACCCGGCGTCCGGTCCCGTACCGGTCACCCGGGGTCAGCCCCGGGGGCGGTCCCCCGGCTGGTCATCGGCCTTCTCGGCGTCCCGCTCGCGGGTGGCCATGCCGCCGTGCCCGCCCTCGTCGTGCTGCCCGGGGTGCAGGTTGTTGGTCTCGTCGTCCTCGCGCGGCTCGGTCATGCCCGCAGCCTGCCGGTCCGGCTCCGCGCCGGCCACGTGGAACCGGTGGCGGAGGTACCCCTGCACGAGCTCGGCCCCTGCCCACGGGTGTGGGCAGGGGCCGAGCGTGCGGAGAGCAACTCCTACAGGACGTCGAACTCGTTGAACGCGGCGCCGCCGGAGAGGGTGGCGTAGCCGGGGCCGCGGTCGAAGAACGGCTCCTCGCCGGTGCGGGAGGCCCGCATCGACGCCCGCAGCTCGTCGGTCGCCGTCTCGTCGGCCGTGCCGTCCTCGCGCACCACGACGCCGTAGTCCGCCCGGGCACCGGCGACCGACACCTTGCGCCACGCGATGTCGCGCAGCACCTCCTCCACCGGCCGCTCCAGCGGGTCGCCCCAGCCGCCGCCGCCGGTGGTCCGGATCCGCACGACGGTGCCGGCCGTCAGCGGCTCGGCGTCGGCGAGCGCGTCGACGTCGTGCTCGCCAGGGCCGCCCGGGTCGACGGTGATCTGGAACGGCTTGCCGGCCTTGCCGCCCTTGACGCCCCAGCAGGCGAGGATCGAGCGGTCGGCGATCGACATGAAGTGCGCGTCGCGCAGCACCCGGATGTGCTTCTCGTAGCCGCAACCGCCGCGGTAGCGCCCGGGGCCGCCGGAGTCCACGGCCAGCCCGAGCCGCTCCACCCGCAGCGGGAAGCGGCCCTCGGTGAACTCGGTCGGCAGGTTCCGGGAGTCGGGGACGACGTGGATGGTGTCCTCGCCGTCGGCGTAGTACCGCCCGCCCGAGCCGCCGCCGAGCACCTCGCGCATGAGGTAGGGCTCGCCGTCGGCGTCGGTGCCGTAGACGCCGGTGTAGCGGATGGTCTCCTGGTCGGCGGGCATCCGGCCGCCGGTGGCCTTGGCCAGCACGCCGGCGAGGACGCCGAGGAGCCGCAGGATCACGAACGTCCGGGCGTTGGTCGGCGCCGGGAAGATCGGGGTGAGCAGCGTGCCCTTCTCCGGGAACCGCATCTCGATCAGCGGGACGACGCCCTCGTTGACGTCGAGCTGCGCCATGCGCTCGGGGCTCTCGGCCAGGTTGCGCAGGATCGGCGCCAGCCACTTCTTGAGGAAGTTGCCGTCGGCGTAGTCGCCGCAGTGGTTGATCGGGCCCTTCGCCTGCGGGCCGGTGCCGGTGAAGTCGATGACCAGCGGGGTCTCCTGGGTGGAGTCCATGATCAGCGTGATCCGCTGGCGGTGCAGCTGGGGCTCGTCGACGCCGTCGTGCTCGGCGTAGTCCTCCCAGACGTAGCTGCCGTCGGGGATCTGCGACAGGATCTCACGGCGGTAGACCTCCGTGGAGTTGGCCAGGATCGCGTCGAAGCACGCCTCGACCGCGTCGACGCCGTACCGGTCGAACAGCTCGCCCAGGCGGCGGGCGCCGGCCAGGCAGGCCGAGCACTCGGCGTCGAGGTCGGCGGCCAGCGAGTCGGGCATCCGGGAGTTGCGGGTCATGATCTTCAGCGCGCTCTCGTTGGGCACGCCGCGGTCCCACAGCTTGATCGGGGGGACCATCAGGCCCTCCTCGTACACGCTGGTGGCCGCCGACGGCATCGAGCCGGGCACCGCGCCGCCGATGTCGTCGTGGTGGCCGAAGGCCTGGATGAAGGCGACGACGCGCTGGGAGCCGTCCTCTCCGCCGTCGGACGATCCAGCGAAGACCGGCACGGTCACGCACAGGTCCGGCAGGTGGCCGATCCCGCCCTCGGAGGCGTAGACGTCGTTGTGGAAGAAGACGTCGCCCACGTTCATCGTCTCGATCGGGTAGTCGCGCACCACCGGGTGCACGAGCGCCGAGTACGAGCGGCCGGTGAGCTTGCGCAGGTTCCGGTCGTGGATGCCGGCCCGGAAGTCGTGCGCATCCCGGATCATGGGTGACCGCGACGTCCGGCCGATGGAGGTCTCGACCTCCTTCTCGATCGCGGCCAGCGTGCCGGCGACGATCTCGACGAGGACCGGGTCGGCGTCGACCTTCGTGGCGTTCAGGGGACCCGTGGGAAAAGTGCTCACTTGCCCGACTCCTTGGTCAGCAGCAGGTCGCTCGCCTCGGCGCGCGTCAGGATCAGGTTTCCGTGGGCGTCGACGGTGGCGGCGAAGCCGGGGTGCACCGGGACGGTGGAGCCGAACTCCTCGATGATCGCCGGGCCGCGCACCACGTCACCCGGGGCCAGGCCGGGCCGGTCGTACAGCGGGGTGTCCACCCAGTCGTCGAAGAACACCCGTCGCGAGCCCGTGACGGCCCGGTCCGTCCCCCCGTCCTTCGACGGCAGCTCCACCAGGTCGGGACGCCGGATGGGGCCGATCCCGCTGACGCGGAGGTTGACCCACTCGACGGCCTGGCGCGGGTCGTCGGCGAAGTCGTAGCCGTAGAGCTGGCGGTGCGCGGCGTGGAACGCCTGCGCGACCTCCTCCGTGGCCGCCCGGTCCAGCTCGCCGTCGGGAACCGGCACCCGCACCTCGAACGCCTGGCCCACGTAGCGCAGGTCGGCCGTCCGCTGCATCCGCTGGGAGTCGCGGCCGAACCCCTCGCCGTCCAGCGCCTCCTGCGCCTGGGCCTCCAGGTCGGTGTAGACCGACCGGACGCGGTCGAGGTCGAGGTCGAGGTGCTTGCTGACGACGGTCTGCACGTAGTCGTTGCGGACGTCGACGGTGAGCAGGCCGAACGCGCTGACGTTGCCCGGGTTCGGCGGCACCAGGGTGCGCGGCAGGCCGAGGATGTCCATCAGCCGGCAGGCCAGCAGCGAGCCGGAGCCGCCGAAGGTGGTCAGCGTGAAGTCGCGGACGTCGAGGCCCTTGGCGACGGTGACCTGGCGCAGCGCGTTGGCCTGGTTCCAGGCGGAGATCTCCAGGATGCCGGTGGCCGTGCGCTCCAGGTCCATGTCCAGCTTCGCGCCGAGCTGCTGCAGCCCGTCGCGCGCAGCATCGGCCGACAGCGGGATCTCCCCGCCCAGCAGGTGCGGGGGGATCCGGCCGAGCACGACGTGCGCGTCGGTGACGGTGGGCTGGTCGCCGCCGGCCGGGTAGCAGATCGGCCCGGGATCGGCGCCGGCGGACTGGGGGCCGACCTTGAGCGTGCCCTCGGGGGAGAGCCAGGCGATCGAGCCGCCGCCCGCGCCGACCGTGACGACGTCGATCATCGGGATCTTCGAGGGGTACTCGCCGACGGAGCCCTCGGTGGTGAGCGCCGGCTCGCCGTCGATCACGACCGTGACGTCGGTGGAGGTGCCGCCGCCGTCGCAGGTGAGCACCCGGTCGAACCCGGCGGTGCCGGCGATCAGCGCGGCGCCCAGGGCGCCGGCGGCCGGGCCGGACAGCATGGTGGTGATCGGCTGGTGCACGACCTCCGTGGCCGACAGCACGCCGCCGTTGCTCTTCATCACGTAGAAGGGCACGCCGGGGGCGATCTCGTCGAGGCGGGTGCGGATGTTGGTGACGTACGCGCCGACCTTGGGCTTCACGGCGGCGTCGACCAGCGTGGTCACCGAGCGCTCGTACTCGCGGTACTCGCGCAGCACCTGCGAGCTGATGCTCACGACGGCGGTGGGGTGCTCCTCGCGGATCACCTCGAGCATCCGGTTCTCGTGCGCGTCGTTCGCGTAGGCGTGCAGGAAGCAGACGCCGATGGTGGTGATGCCGGCGTCGGCGAAGAAGCGGGCCGCGGCGCGGGCGTCGTCCTCGTCGAACGGGCGGACCTCGGCGCCGGTGTGGTCCAGTCGCCCGCGCACCGTGCGGACCAGGTCGGCCGGCACGATCCGCGGCGGCTTGACCCAGAAGTAGCTGTTGCCGTAGCCGTCGGGCACCGACTGCCGGGCGATCTCCAGCACCGACTCGTAGCCCTCGGTGGTGATGAACCCGATCCGGTCCAGCTTGCCCTCGAGCAGCTGGTTGGTGGCCACCGTCGTCCCGTGGCTGACGGCCGTCACCGCCGAACCGTCGAGGTCCATCAGCCCGAGGACCTTGCGGACCCCGGTGAGGAACCCCTCGGCCGGGTCGGTGGGCGTCGATGGGGTCTTCGTCGTGGTGGTCTGCCCGGTCTCCTCGTCCACGGCGACGACGTCGGTGAACGTCCCGCCGGTGTCGATGCCGATCCGGACCCGGCGCTCAGTCATGGCCGATACCTTAGCGGTGAGATACCTGGCCGGGAACCCTCGCGGTCAGCTTTTCCGCCGGCCGATGCCGAAGGCGTAGAGCACGGCGAGGACGGCGCCCGGCGGGCCGGCGACGTAGAGCCACCAGGGGTGCAGGAACTGGGCGGTCGCCAGCGAGACGGTGCCCCAGATCACCAGGTTGATGGTGACCGCGCAGGCCCAGATGATCGTGAGCACGCGCATCGCGGTGCCCGCGTCGTCCGCGGCGAAGGCGGCCCACGGCTCCGCCGGCGGTGGCGGCGGCGGGGGCTCGGGCAGGTCGGCGGTGAGGCGGGCGAGGTCCCCGCGGGTCTTCGCCGCCCAGATCGCCTGGACCCGGGTGTCGAACTCGTGCAGGTCCAGCAGCCCCTCGCCCACCGCGGAGCGCAGCCGTTCCTGGACGACGGTCCGTTCGGCGTCGGACACCCGCATGGCGTCGGGGCGGACGGGCTCGGTCACGGCCGCATCGTCGCACCACGTCGCCGCGGACCGGGAGACCACGCGCCGCCGACCTCAGGTGGAGCGGCCGGCGCCGCGCTCTCCCGGGTCGGCGGGCGCCGGCCCGCAGAGCTGCTGCGCGCCGGGCACGTCGGAGAACAGCCACGGGTCCAGTGGTTCCGACCGGCGGACGACGCTCACCGAGCCGTTCCGCTCGAGCACGACGCAGCGCACCTCGTCCAGGTGGCGGATGCCGGCCAGCCGCAGGCGCTGGCGCAGCTCGTCCTCGGCGACGTGCCCGGCGCGCATGTTGTCCCGCAGTGGCAGCGGCCCGGCCATCAGCAGCACCGGTGGCCGGTTCATCAGCCGGTCCACCCACCGGCTCTGCCGGAGACGGGCGAGGATCGCCTGGGTCGAGAAGAGGGTCACCATGGCGACGACGCCGACCAGCAGCGTGGGGTCCAGCAGCAGGGCCGTCCGGCCCACGACGGCGCCGAGCGCGATGGCGCACCCGAGGTCGAAGCTGGACATGTTCGACAGGCTGCGCTGCCCGACCACGCGGACGCAGGCGATCAGGGTCAGGTACATGGCCACGGTCGCCAGCGCCACCAGCCCGGCCAGTTCCCAGTCGATCCCCAGTTGCTCCGCCATGTCGGACCTCCCCGTTCCGCGTGGACGACTCGCCCGATTCTCGGTCGGAGGCCCCGGGCCGGCCCGGTCAGTCGGTCAGCGTGCGGAGGATCCGGGCGAGAGCGGCGCGGTCGGCCTCGGAGAGGCGGGCGTAGAGCGCCGCGGAGTCCGCCGCACGGGCGGCGGCGATCTCGGCGCGGACCCGCCGGCCCTCGTCGGTGGGCCGCAGCAGGATCGCCCGGCGGTCGCCGGGGTCGGGGGAGCGCTCCACCAGCCCGCGCTCCTGCAGGGCGTCGGCCACCTCGGTCGCCGACCGGGGGGCGATGTGCAGCCGGTCGGCGAGGTCGGACAGGCGGACCCCGTCCTCGGCGCTGACGACCATGAGCGCACGGGCCTGGTGGGGGGAGAGGTCCCAGGGGGCGAGCACCTCGCGGAAGCGACGGCGCTGGTTGCGCGCGACCCGCATGAGGAGGTCGCCGAGGTCGGCCGGCCCGTCGTCGGTCACGGGGGAATGGTAGCGGGAGCGGTGTGGTTACCACACCGTGAGGTAACCTCAGTATCTCGACGAGGGAGGTGGTCGGCATCGAGGGGATGACGACGCGAAGTGGTGGCGGGCGATCCGGCCGCAGCCCCGATCCGGCCGACAAGGCGCAGCTCGAGCGCTCACCCGTGCGGTGGAGCCGGGTGGCCGCGCTGTTCCGGCCCTACCGGTGGCAGCTCGGGGTGGTCGTGGCACTGATCGTGGCGTCCTCCGCGGTCGCCCTGGCCACGCCCTTCCTCATCCGGCTGGTCATCGACGAGGCGATCCCGGACCAGGACGTCGCGCTGCTCCTGTGGGCGGTCGGCGGGATGCTCGCCGTCACCGTGGTCACCGCGGTGTTCGGCGTCGTCCAGACCTGGCTGTCGACCACGGTCGGGCAGCGGGTCATGCACAACCTGCGGACGGCGGTCTTCGCCCACCTGCAGCGCCAGTCGCTCGGCTTCTTCACCCGCACCAAGGGCGGCGAGGTGCAGTCGCGGCTGACCAACGACATCGGCGGCATGCAGTCGGTGGTCACCTCGACCGCGACGTCCTTCGCCTCCAGCCTGACCACGGTGGTCGGGACGGCGGTGGCCATGGCGGTGCTCAGCTGGCGGCTGTCGCTGCTGTCGCTGATCGTGCTGCCGCCGGCGATCGCGCTGACCCGCCGGGTCGCCCGCATGCGCCGCACCATCACCGCCCAGCGGCAGCGCTCGCTGGCCGACCTGCACTCCCAGGTCGAGGAGGGGCTGTCGATCAGCGGCGTGCTGCTGGGCAAGACCCTCGGTGCCGGGCCGGCGCAGTCGCAGCGCTTCGCCACCACGTCCGACGACCTGGTCGCGCTCGAGGTCCGCTCCCAGCTGGCCGGCCGGTGGCGGATGGCCACGATGAGCGTCGTCTTCGCCGGCATCCCCGCGCTGATCTACCTGGCCGCCGGGCTGCCCGCGACGTCGGGCGGCATGACCATCGGCACCCTCGTCGCCTTCACCACGCTGCAGGGCGCGCTCTTCCGCCCGCTCATGCAGCTGCTGGACATCGGCGTCTCGCTGACCGCCTCGATGGCGCTCTTCAGCCGGGTGTTCGAGTACCAGGACCTGCCCGTCGACATCGACGACCCCGCGCGGCCCGTCCGGGTCGACCCCGCCTCCGTCCGCGGGGAGGTCCGGTTCGAGGGCGTCGGGTTCACCTACCCCGAGGGTCCCCGGGCCGCGCTGTCCGGCGTCGAGCTCGCGGTCCCCGCCGGCTCGACCCTGGCCCTCGTGGGCGAGACCGGATCGGGCAAGAGCACCCTGGCCTCGCTGGTCGCGCGGCTGAACGACCCGACGACCGGCCGGGTGACCATCGACGGCGTCGACGTCCGGGACATGGCGCTGGCCGACCTCGCCCGCGTCGTCGGCGTCGTCTCGCAGGAGACCTACCTGCTGCACGGCACGATCCGGGAGAACCTGCGGCACGCCAAGGCCGACGCCACGGACGAGGAGATGGTCTCCGCCGCGCGCCGGGCCCAGGTGCACGACGTGATCGCCGCGCTGCCGGCCGGCTACGACACCGTCGTCGGCGCCCGCGGCCACCGGTTCTCCGGCGGCGAGAAGCAGCGGCTGGCGATCGCCCGCACGCTGCTGCGCGACCCGCGGGTGCTGGTGCTGGACGAGGCCACCAGCGCCCTGGACAACGAGACCGAGCGGGCCGTGCAGGCCGCCCTCGACGAGGCCGCGCGGGGCCGGACGACGATCACCATCGCGCACCGGCTCTCCACCGTGCGCGACGCCGACCGGATCGCCGTCCTCGACGCCGGGCGGGTCGTGGAGCAGGGCCCGCACGACGAGCTCGTGGGCCGGGGCGGGCGCTACGCCCGGCTGGTCGGCACCGCCGAGCGCGAGGTCGAGCTCGTCGGCTGAGCAGGGACCCCGCTGCCCCCCACCGCTCGCGCGCTCGCGGCGGGCTCCTGCAGCGGGGCCGTTCCAGCCGTCACCCCAGGGCGGTCGACGCCGGCACCGGGTCGCCCCAGAACTCGTCGACGGCGTACTGGTCGCGGCTGTGCAGCCACGACTCGGCGATCCGCCCGTCCCGCAGCCGGGCGACATGGGCCAGGTTGTTCTCCAGCGGCCGCTCGCGGTCCGGGCGGGTGGCGGTGTACGTGCAGAGCGCCACGCCCCACTCGCCGTCGTCGAGGACCCGGTGGACGGTCAGGTCCAGCGTGCCGCCGGTGACCTCGGCGGCGTGGCCGACGAAGCCGAGGACGGCGTCGCGCCCGGTGTAGGTGCCGGTGTTGGTGCTGCGGCCGGGCACGTGCAGGACCGTGTCCTCGGTCAGGGCGCCGGCGGCGCGGGGCAGGTCGCCGGCGGCCAGGGCGTCGTACCAGGTGGTCAGGGGTGACGGCATCGTCGTCCTCCAAGGGATCGTCCCCGTGTTCGTTTCGACGTCGAAATGATGGACCGGTCATCATTTCGATGTCAAACTGTTTCTGTGCCGGACCAAGGGGACCCCGTGGAGCAGATGGTCGAGCAGTGGCGACACGAGCGGCCCGACCTCGATCCGTCGTCCATGGCGGTGTTCGCGCGGCTCACCCGGGCCCACCTGGCGGCGTCCCGCGCGATCGCGGCCACCCTGGGCCGGCACGGCCTCAACCGCGGCGAGTTCGACGTGCTGGCCTCGCTCCGCCGGTCGTCGGCGCCCTACCGGCTCTCACCCGGCGACCTGGCGCGCGCCCTGGTGCTCTCCCCGGCGGCGATGACGAACCGGCTGCAGCGGCTGGAGGAGCGGGGGCTGGTGGTGCGCCGCCCGGACCCCGCCGACGGCCGCTTCGGAGTCGTGGAACTGAGCGGGCAGGGCCGGGCACTGGTCGACGCGGCGGTCACCGACCACGTGGCGACGCTGGACCGGCTCCTCGACGACGTGCCGGAGGCCGACCGCGCGGGCTTCACCGACGTCCTCGCCGCCGTGGAGCGCACCGCGACCGGACCGGAGTGACGCGGCTCGCATCCGTGCCGTTCCCGGAATCGACGCGTGCCGCACCCCGGTTGCCCCGGGCATGGACATCTTCTCACCCGTCCGCCTCGGGGACCTCGAGCTCGCCAACCGCGTCGTCATGGCGCCGCTGACCCGCCTGCGGTCGGGACGGGCCGGCGTGCCCGGCGACATCGTGGTGGAGCACTACGCGCAGCGGGCCGGCGTCGGGCTGATCATCACCGAGGGCACGTACCCGAACCAGGAGTCCCGCGCCTACGCCGGCCAGCCGGGCATCGTCACCGACGAGCAGGTCGCCGGCTGGCGGCGCGTCGCGGACGCCGTGCACGCCCGCGGCGGGCGGATCGTCATGCAGATCATGCACGGCGGCCGGGTCTCCCACCCCGAGCTGACCGGCACCCGGGTGGTCGGGCCGAGCGCGATCGCCATCCGCGGGCAGGTGCACGTCGGCGGTGGGCGCAAGGAGCCCTACCCCGTGCCGCACGCGCTGACGACGGACGAGGTGCGCGCCACCGCCGCCGACATCGTCGCCGCCTGCGAGCGGGCCGTCGGGGCCGGGATGGACGGCGTCGAGCTGCACAGCGCGAACGGCTACCTGCTGCACGAGTTCCTGTCGCCGGCGGCCAACCAGCGCACCGACGAGTACGGGGGCAGCCCGGAGAACCGGGCCCGCCTCGGCATCGAGGTGGCCACCGCGGCTGCGGCGGCCGTCGGGGCCGGCCGGGTCGGCATCCGCATCTCCCCCGAGCACAACATCCAGGACGCCCTCGAGACCGATCCCGCCGACGTGCGGGCCACCTACGGCGCCCTCCTGGACGGGCTGCGCCCCCTGGGCCTGGCCTACCTGAGCGTGTTGCACGTGGAACCGGCCGGGGACCTCGTGCAGGACCTGCGCGCCCGCTTCGACGGTCCGCTGGTCGCCAACAGCGGGTTCGGGACGGTGACCACCCGCGCGGAGGCGGTGCAGCTGATCGGCGACGCGCACGCCGAGGCGGTGGCCGTGGGCCGCCCGGTGCTGGCCAACCCGGACCTGGTCGAGCGCTGGGCCGGTGAGCATCCCGAGAACGCACCGGACACGGCGACGTTCTACGCCTCCGGGTCGGTCGGCTACACCGACTACCCGACGCTCACCGGAAGCCGGAGCTGACCCGTACCCGCAGTAACACTTGCGGCCTCCTGCATGCATGGCCGCAGAATCATCGTCGGGGGAGGCGTGGGCACGGCGGGGAACCGCCCGGTCCGCGTGCCAGGCGCACGACGACGTGCGCTCAGCCGACGGCGGGAGACGTCCGGATGACGGTGCACCCCGAGGTGGCGCAGCTCCCGGACCAGCTGCTGCGCGACTTCGTCGCGGGCAGTGACGCCCTGCTCTGCATCGTCGACGGGCGGGGCCGGATCCTGCTGACCAATCCGGCGCTCCAGCGGTTCACCGCACGGACGGGGGCCGACCTGGAGGGCATGCCGTTCTGGGACATCTACGTCGCCCCCGAGCACGTGGCCCTCTCCCAGGACGCCGTGGCGCGCGCCATGGCCACCGGGGTCGCCCATCCCCAGGAGGGGGACTGGATCACCGGTGCCGGCGAGCGCCGACGGGTGGCGATGCGCAACACCGTGCTCCGCGACGACCAGGGCGAGCCCTACGCCATCGGCTGCGTGGGGATCGACGTCACCGACGACCGGCGCCGGGAGGCGCAGCTGCACCTGCGCGCGCAGACGGACCTGCTCACCGGGATCGCCAACCGGGGCGCGTTGTTCGACGCCCTGCGGGCCCGGCTGGCCGACGAGGTCCCGTGTGCGCTGCTGTTCTGCGACCTGGACCAGTTCAAGGTCGTCAACGACCGGCACGGCCACGCGGTCGGCGACCAGCTGCTGGCGGAGACGGCCCGGCGCATGGCCGAGCTGGCAGGGCCGGGCGATCTGGTGGCCCGGTTCGGCGGCGACGAGTTCGTGATCCTCTGCCACGGGCGCGCACCGGACGAGCTGGTCGCCCTCGCCGAGCAGGTCGACGACGCCGTGCGCCGCCCCTGGGAAGGCCCCCAGGGGCCGCTGTCCATCGGGGTCAGCATCGGGGTGGCCGTGAGCCGCCCGGGCGACGACGCCGACGAGCTGATCGGCCGCGCCGACCGGGCGATGTACGGCGTCAAGACCCATCCGCACCGGCGGGCCGGCCCGCCGCGCCGCGCCGACGACGGGGATCGCTGACTCCCTCGCTCCGTGCACCGGGAGCCGGCTCCGGGCGTTCTCCGAGAAGGTTCTCGCGGCCGTGTCGATGAGCGCCGTGCCCGTTCGACGTCCTACCGAGGGGGCCGAACGGCGGCCCGCCCGGTAGAGGAGTTCCCATGCGTCCGCTCGTCGTCACCACGTTCGTCACGCTCGACGGGGTCATGCAGGCCCCCGGCGGCCCGGGGGAGGACCCCTCGCGCGGCTTCTCGTACGAGGGCTGGCTCGTCCCCCACTTCGACGAGGTCCTGGGCGAGCAGATGAACGCCTGGTTCGCCGGGGCCCAGGACTTCCTGCTCGGGCGCGGCACCTACGACATCTTCTACGCGTCGTGGCCGAAGATGATCAGTGACGACCCGGTCTCCCAGGGTCTCAACTTCGCGAAGAAGTACGTCGCCTCGCGCACGCGCGCCTCGGTGGAGTGGGAGACGGCGGAGCTGCTGGAGGGCGACGTCGGTGACGCCGTCCGGGCGCTCACGGCCGAGGACGGCGGCGAGCTGCAGGTGCACGGCTCGGCCGGGCTGATCCAGACGCTGCTGCGCGAGGACCTCGTCGACGAGCTGCGGGTGGTCGTCTTCCCCGTCACCCTCGGCGAGGGCAAGCGGCTGTTCGGCGAGGGGACCGTCCCGCGCACGTGGCGGCTCAGCGACCACAAGGTGTCGCCCAACGGCGTGCTGATGACGACCTACCAGCGGGTCGGGGAGGTGGAGACCGGCAATTTCGTCCCCGAGTGAGCGCCGCGGCGACCACGATCCGCGCAGCCCCCGTGGTCGTCCGCCTCCGGTCACCACGGTTCGCGCCCATCCGGTGGGCGGCTCAGCTCCTGCGGCCGTGGGCGGCGACCGACAGCGGCTCCCACGCGCGCCACTCGGCCAGCCGGGACTCGTAGTCGCGGGTGGCGATGCCCAGCGGGCCGTCGCCGAAGAAGACCCGCAGCGGCGGGTTCGTGGCGTCGACGAGCTGCAGCACCGCCTCCCGGGTGGCCAGCGGGTCGCCCGGGTTGCCGGCCCGGGCCTTGCGCTGCTCCGCCGCCTTCTCGCGGAACGCGTCGTAGGCCGGGTTCTGCTCGGCGTGCCGAGCCGAGGCGCCACCCCAGTCGGTGGAGTACGCGCCGGGCTCGATGATCGTGACCTTGATGCCGAAGTCGGCGACCTCGGCGGCCAGCGACTGGCTGAACCCCTCCAGCGCCCACTTCGACGCGTTGTAGATGCCGATGTTCGGGAACGCACTGATCCCGCCGATGCTGCTCACCTGCA
Source organism: Blastococcus tunisiensis (assembly GCF_900112815.1). GTDB lineage: Bacteria > Actinomycetota > Actinomycetes > Mycobacteriales > Geodermatophilaceae > Blastococcus_B > Blastococcus_B tunisiensis. Next base: position 34,794 of record NZ_FOND01000008.1, on the reverse strand, counting down.
GGATGTGGCCGGAGCCCTGCGCGCGCAGGTGGGGCAGCGCCGCCTGGACGACGAAGAGGGCGCCGAGCACGTTCGTGTCGAACTGGCCCCGCGCCTCCGCCTCGGAGATCTCCTCGACCATGCCGAACTGGCCGTAGCCCGCGTTGTTCACGACGACGTCGAGCCGGCCGAACCGGTCGTGGGCGTCCTTCACCGCGGAGAACACGGCGTCGCGGTCGTCCACGTCGAGCGTCAGGGGCAGCAGCCGGTCGCCGAACTGCGCTCCCAGGTCATCGAGGGACGCGGTGTCGCGGGCGGTGGCGGCGACGCTGTCGCCGCGCTCGAGAGCGGCGATCGCCCACTCCCTGCCGAAGCCGCGGGATGCGCCGGTGATGAACCACGTCCTGGCCATGGGGATCTCCTCTGCTGTCGTCGACTCTGCCCGAGCCGGTTCCCCCGCATTCTGTTCCGGGGCAGGATGCGCCGATGCAGCAGCGTTTCGCCGGAGCCGCGGGCCTGGCGCACTTCTCCGAGGCCGTGCGCGGCTCGCTGGTGGACCAGGTGCTCCGTGCGCCCGCGCCCGAGCGCTTCCGCGCCGACCTGGTCGACGTCTCCGTCGGCGGCGTCGCGCTCGTCTCCGCCGAGGTCGGCCCGCTGCAGTCCCGCCGGGACGACGACGGCGCCGCGGCCGGGAGCGTCTTCCTCCTGCTCGCGCAGCGGGGCACCGGCAGCATCACCCATCGGGGCGGCACGGAGGCGATCGGTCCGCACCGGCTCGTGGTGGTGCCGGCCGGTGAGGGCTTCGCCGTGGACTACCCCGGGCCGGCGTCGCTGCTGTTCGTCGCGCTGCCGGCCGCCCACGTCACGGCGCGGTGCCCGGCCCTGGACGGTCCGGTGCGCGCGGTGCCCCTGCAGCGCGCGGCCCGGGCGGTCGCCGGTCAGCTCCCGTACGTGCTGTCGGCGGCCCTCGACGCCCAGGGCTCCGAGACCGAGGACCTGGCCGGGCTGCTCGAGTCGGTCCTGCACCTGGTGCTCCGCGGTGCGCTCGGGGATCTGGCCGGCGACCCGCTGGTGGCGCTCCGGCTCGCCGCGGAGCGCACGGCGGAGCGCCATCTCGACGATCCCGCCCTGTCGGTGGCCTGGCTGGCGCGGCAGCTGTCGGTGTCGGTCCGTCAGCTGCACCGCGCCTTCACCACGGGCGGTGCGACACCGGGTGAGCACCTCCGCCGGCAGCGCCTGCAGGCCTGCGCCCGTGTCCTGGCGGAGTCCCCCGGGACGGGGGTCGCCGACCTGGCCTCCCGGTTCGGCTTCGCCTCCGCCTCGCACCTGGGCGCCCGCTTCCGGGCGGTGTACGGGGAGACGCCCGGCTCGTGGCGGGCCCGGCACGCGGCTGACAGGCATCGGTCCGTCTGCTGACGGCGCGTGCGGCGCGGCCTCCCTAGCGTTCGTCGTCACGTCGAGTGCGGGAGGCAGTCATGCGGTTCGTCCTGGTCCACGGTTCCTGGCACGACGGGGGGTGCTGGGACCACGTCCGGCGGCACCTGGAGGCGGCCGGCCACGAGGTCCACACGCCGACGCTGCCGGGCAACGGCGCCGGCGCCGCCCGCGACGTTACCATGCGGCAGGTCGTCGACGCGGTGGTCGGCCTGCTCGAGAGCAGCGGGCTGGATGACGTGGTCCTGGTGGGCCACAGCTTCGGCGGGTCGGTCGTGCAGCAGGTGGCGCTCCGCGTGCCGGAGCGGCTGCGGCGGATGGTCTTCCACAACGCCTACGTCGTCCGGGACGGCGGCACGGTGTTCGACGACGTGCCCGCCTCGGTGGCCCCGGCGTTCCAGGCCCTGGCCGAAGCGGCCGGCGACGGCACGGTCAGCCTGCCCTTCGACTTCTTCCGCGAGGCCTTCTGCAACGACGCGGACCTGGCCACGGCGCAGGCCGCGCACGCCCGGATGACGCCGGAGCCGCTGGCCCGGTCGACGGAGCCGCTGGCACTGACCGGCTTCGTCGGCCTGCCCGTGCCCCGGTCCTACCTCTACGCGACCGACGACAACGTGTTCCCTGCGACCGAGTTCAGCTGGCATCCGCAGATGTCGTCACGGCTGGGGCCGTTCCGCCTGGTCCAGATGCACGGCTCGCACGAGGTGCTGTTCACCGATCCCGCGGGACTGGCGGGCAAGCTGGTCGAGGCGGGCCGGGACTGACGGTGGAGCTGCTCGACGGATCGGTGGCCGAGCTCGCCGCCGCCGTGCGTTCCGGCGCCGCCGGCGCTCGCGAGGTGGTGGAGGCCGCCGTCCGGCGGATCGAGGAGCGCGATCCGGCGGTGGGTGCCGTCGTGGCGGTGGACCCCGGCCCCGGCCTGCGCCGCCTGGAGCGGGAGGGGCGGCCCCGCGGCCCTCTGGCCGGGCTCCCGCTGCTGCTCAAGGACCTGCACGCGGAGTCGGCGGACCTGCCCCTGTCCCGGGGCAGCCGGTTGTTCGCCGGACTGCCGCCGCTGGGGACCGCCACCGTGGTGGCGCGCCTGGTCGACGCCGGGGCCGTCGTCGTGGGGCGGACCAGCAGCCCGGAGCTGGGGCTGAACATCACCACCGAGCCGGAGCTGTACGGCCCGACCCGCAATCCCTGGGATCCCGACCGGTCGGCAGGCGGGTCCAGCGGGGGTGCGGCCGCCGCGGTGGCGGCGGGCATGGTGCCGGCGGCGCACGCCAGCGACAGCGGCGGGTCCATCCGCATCCCGGCGGCATGGTGCGGGCTGGTGGGGTTGAAGCCGTCTCGCGGGCGCAACCCGATGGGTCCGTTCCGGGTCGACGACTGGGCCGGGATGAGCCACGAGCACGCCGTCACCCGGACCGTCGGCGACAGCGCGCTGGTCCTCTCGGTCACCGCGGGCCCCGCCCCGGGGGAGCCGTTCTCGCTCCCGGGCATGCCGGCGGAGATCGTCCCGCCGCGCCGGCTCCGCGTCGGGGTGCTGACGGAGGCGCCCGGTGGAGGGGGCGTCGACCCGTCCTACGTCGCCGGCGTCCGGTCGTGCGCCGCGGACCTGGAGGCGCTCGGGCACGAGCTGGTCGACCTCCCGCCGCTCGACCGGGCGGCCGACGTGGGCCCCCTGCTCGGCCGGGTGGTCGCCGGCCACCTCGCCGCGGCGGTCGCGGAAGCGGAGGCCGGCACCGGGCGGGTGGCCTCCCGGGAGACGCTGGAAGAAGCGGTCCTCGACCTGCTCGAGCGAGGACGCCGGATGACCGCCGTCGACGTGGTGCAGGCCCAGCTCGCGCTGCGTGGGCTCGCCCACGCGCTCGCCGCGGCCCTGGGCGGTGTCGACGTCGTCCTCAGCCCGACGACGGCGCTGCCGGCCCCGCGGATCGGCGAGCTGCACACCCGGCGCCCGGCCCGGGAGCTCTTCGCTGACATCTTCCGGATCTCGCCGTTCGCGGGGGTGTTCAACGTGACCGGGGGCCCGGCGCTGAGCCTGCCCTGGGGCACCGACGGCACGGGGATGCCGATCGGGGTGATGCTCGGAGCGGCACCCGGGAGCGATGCTCTCGTGCTGGGGCTGGCGGCCGCCCTCGAGCGGACCCGGCCGGAGCTGGTGCCCCTGCGGCCCTGACGGCCGCGCCGGTCGGCGTCCGGCGCCCGTGGCCGATGGGGGACCCTTGTCCCATGGTCGCCATCCGCGAGTACCGGCCCGAGGACTGGGAGGCGATCGTGCGGGCGCACGACGCGGCCCGCCTCCAGGAGCTCGCGACGGTCGGCGAGGAGGCCTTCCTGAGCCTGACCGTGACGGGCCGGCGCGAAGGGCTCTTCGACGAGTGCCTGTGGGTCGCGGAGCTGGACGGTGCCGTCGTCGGCTTCGTCGCCTACGCGCACAGCGAGATCACCTGGCTGTACGTCCATCCCGATGCCCAGCGGCGGGGCGTGGGCCGCGCGCTGCTCCGGCACGCGCTCGCGCACGCCGACGACTTCGGCGCCGAGGGGCTGGTCCGGGTGACCGTGCTGGACGGCAACCCGGCGCGGCGGCTGTACGCGAGCGAGGGCTTCCGGCGGGTCGCGACGCGGACCGGGCGACTGGCCGGGAACGAGGCCTTCGAGGCGACCGGGCACGTCCTCGAGCGGCGCTGACCGGAACGTTCGCACGGGAACGTCCCGGTCCGCGGGAGCTCAGTAGGCGACGGTGAAGCGGGCCCGCCGGTGGGCCGGCCGCTCGATCTCGTCCACGACGGCGGTGCCGAAGTCCGCGCCGCCGATGAAGGAGTTGCCCTCGTCGTCGCTGAGCAGCACGTCGCCGCCGACGCGGAAGCCGCCGCGGCGCTCTCCGGGCGCGAAGCCGCCGAAGCCGGCCGGCGGGCAGACGTAGAACCAGTCCAGGCTCTCGGGGGAGCTGCGCAGGTCGTCCAGGGCGCCGGCCATCTCGACGCTCTCGGGGCGGTACTCGGCCGGGAACTCGGGGGTGTCGAACAGCCGCGGTCCGCCCTCGGCCACCTGCAGCGACCCCGCGCCGCCGATGACGCCGATGCGGACGCCGGTCCGGTCGGCCTCGGCGGCCAGCGCCGCGATGCCCGGCTCGACGGAACCCGCCATGTCGCCGCGCGGGGCGACGGCCACCACGACGACGTCCGCGGCCTCGAGCGCACTCGCCCGGGTGCCGGCGTCCAGGATCGAGCCCTGGAGGTGGTCGGCACCGTCGATCGGCCGCTCCGGGGCGGTGCGGCTGACCGCGGTCACCGAGTGACCGCGCCGCACCGCTTCCGCGACCACGTTGCTCCCGGCGTAGCCGGTCCCGCCGAACACGCTGATCCGTGCCATGTCTGTCCCTCCGTCTGCTGGGTGGTGCTGGAGGCAACCGCAGGCAGTTGCTTGAACATTCCAGTACCTCGCCTCTCGTTGTTGCGATCTTGTGGCCGTGGTCTCATCGGGCCGGGGCTCGTGCGGGCCCGGCTGACGAGGAGGCTCCATGGCCGAGGTCCACGGCACCTGCGACGAGCGCTTCGCGGGGGTGCGGGACGCGCTGGCGGCGCAGCTGGACGGCGACGAGCTGGGCGCCTCGGTCGCGGTCGATCTCGACGGCGAGACCGTCGTCGACGTCTGGGGTGGCCACCGCGACGAGGAGCGGACCACCCCGTGGACGCAGGACACGATCGTCAACGGCTGGTCGACGACGAAGTGCGTGCTCAACCTGGCGGCACTCATGCTGGTCGAGCGGGGCGAGCTGGATCTCGACGCGCCCGTGGGCGACTACTGGCCCGAGTTCTCCGCGAACGGCAAGAAGCACGTGCTGGTGCGGCACCTCATGGCGCACACGTCGGGCCTGTCGGGGTGGGAGCCGCCCTTCACCGTCCGCGACATGTACGACTGGCCGACGGCGACCGAGCGGCTGGCGCAGCAGCGGCCCTGGTGGGAGCCGGGGACCGCGGCGGGGTACCACGCGGCCACCCAGGGATTCCTCGTCGGCGAGGTGATCCGGCGGATCACCAACAAGACCTTCCGCAAGTTCGTGGCCGACGAGATCGCCGGGCCCCTGGGGGCGGACTTCCAGGTGGGTGCCCGCGAGCGGGACCGGGACCGGATCGCACCGGTGGTCGCCCCGCCGCGGGAGGAGCCGCCCGCCGACGTCGACCCGGCGTCGATCGCGGTGCGGACGTTCACCGCGCCGGTCATGTCGGTGAAGGCGACCACGACGCCGGAGTGGCGGGCCGCCGACCTCGGGGCGCTGAACGGGCACTCGAACGCCCGCGGCCTGCTGGACGTGCTGCGGGTGCTGTCGCTGGGCGGGACGGCCGGCGGCGTGCGGCTGCTCTCGGCGCGGACGGTCGAGCGGGTGTTCGACGTGCAGGCCGACGGCACCGACCTGGTGCTGGAGGCGCCGTTCACCTGGGGGATCGGCTACTGCCTGGGGTCACCCGCCGTGCCGTACGTGCCGGCGGGCCGCACCTTCTTCTGGGGCGGCTGGGGCGGCTCGCTGGCCGTCATGGACCTCGACCGCCGGCTGACCATCACCTACCTGATGAACCGGATGGCACCGGGCCTGCTGGGCTCGACCCGGAGCGAGGCCTACGTGCGCGCGGTGTACGCGGCGCTCGACTCGTGACGAGAACGCACAGAGGGCTGCCGGACGGGCATCCGGACAGCCCTCGGTGCGTGCTGATCACGCTCAGGACCGCGCGCCCACCGGTTCCGCCGTGCGCTCGGGCGCGGCGATGTGCCGCTGGAGGGCGGCGCCCTCGATGTCGACGTCGGGCATCGCCCGGTCCAGCCAGCGCGGCAGCCACCAGGCCGCCTTGCCCAGCAGGGTCATGACCGCCGGCACGATCGCCATCCGGACGACGAAGGCGTCGACCAGCACACCGAAGGCCAGGGCGAAGCCGATGCTCTTGATGGTCGCGTCGTGGCCGAGGATGAAGCCGCCGAACACCGAGCCCATGATCAGGGCCGCCGCCGTCACCACGCGGGCGCCGTGCCGGAAGCCGCCGATGACGGCATCCTTCGGCTCGGCGCCGTGCACGTGCTCCTCCCGCATCCGGCTGACGAGGAACACCTCGTAGTCCATGGCCAGGCCGAACAGCAGGCCGATGAGCAGGATCGGCAGGAAGCTCAGCACCGGCCCGGTCTGCTCCACCCCGAGGAACCCCGCGAGCCAGCCCCACTGGAAGACCGCCACCAGGGCGCCGAAGGTGGCGGCGAGGCTGAGCAGGAAGCCGAGGGTGGCCTTGATCGGCACCAGGATCGAGCGGAACGCCAGCATCAGCAGCAGGAACGCCAGGCCGACGACGACCAGCAGGAAGACCGGCAGGGCGGCGGCGAGCTTCTCGGAGATGTCGATGCCGACGGCGGTGTTGCCGGTGACCGCCAGCTCCGAGCCGGTGTCCTCGGTCAGGCCGGGGCGCAGGTCGCGGATGTCGGTGACGAGGTCCTCGGTCCCGGCGGCCGACGGCCCGTCCTCCGGGATCACGGAGATGATCGCGGTGTCGCCGCTCTCGTTCGGGATGGCGGGGGTGACGGCGACGGCGCCGTCCAGCTCGCCGATCGCCGCGGCGGTGGCGGCGAAGGCCGCCTGCGGGTCGTCGGACCCGGTGGCGTCGACGAGCACCGTCAGGGGACCGTTGAACCCGGGGCCGAAGCCCTCGGCGAGCAGGTCGTAGGCCTGCCGCTGGGTGGTCTCGGCGCCCAGGTCGCCGTCCGTGGGCACCCCGAGCCGCAGGTCCAGGGCCGGGAGGGCGACGACGCCGAGGCCGATGATGCCGGTGAGCAGCACGACCAGCGGGCGGCGGGTGACGAGGCGCGCCCAGCGGGTGCCGGCCGACTCCTTCGCGGCCAGCGCGGCCTGGCGGCGGCGCAGGCCCGGGACCTTCCACCGGTCGAACCGGTTCCCGGCGAAGCCGAGGAACGCGGGCACCAGGGTGAGCGCGACGAGGACGGCGACGCCGACCATGCCGGCCGCGACCAGGCCCATCGTGGTGAGGAAGGGGATGCCGACGACGGTCAGCCCGGCGAGGGCGATCATCACCGTGAGACCGGCGAAGACGACGGCGCTGCCCGCGGTGCCGACCGCACGGCCGGCCGATTCCCGGGGATCCACCCCGGCCGCCAGCTGTTCCTTGTGCCGGATGCTGATGAACAGGGCGTAGTCGATGCCGACGGCCAGGCCGATCATCAGGCCCAGCGTGGGGGTGGTGCTGGTCAGGTCGACGACGGCGGAGAGCGCGAGCACGCCGGCCATGCCGACTCCGACGCCGATCAGCGCGGTCAGCAGGGGGAGGCCGGCGGCCAGCAGCGAGCCGAAGGTGATCGCGAGGACGACGAGCGCGACGAGGACGCCGATCGCCTCGGCAGCTCCCTGCGCCGGGATCGCCTGGGTGGCCTCGCCGCCGAACTCCACGCGCAGCCCGGCGTCCTCGGCGGCGTCGGCGACGGCGAGCAGCTCCGCGCGGGCGTCGTCGGTGATCTCGTCGACCTGCACGCCGTAGCTGACGGTGGAGTAGGCGATCGACGCGTCGGGGGAGACGGCCTGGGTCCGGAACGGGTCGCTGACGGCGGCCACCTGCTCGGCGTCGGCCGCCTCGGCGAGGGCCTGCTGGATCGCTGCGGTCAGCTCGGGGTCGGTGACGGCCGAGCCCTCGGGGGCGGCGAACACGACGCGGGCGGTGGCCCCGCCCGCTGCGCCGCCGGGGAACCGCTCCTGCAGCGTCTCCAGCGCGTTGACCGACTCGACGCCGGGGATGGTGAGCTGCGCGTCGGCGTCCCTGGCGAAGGCGCCCGCCAGCCCGCCGAGGAGGACGAGGGCGAGCACCCAGGAGACGAGGACCGTCCACCGGCGGGAGAAGGCCCAGCGTCCGAGACGGTGGAGGAAGACGGCCACGGGTGCGCTCCGGGGGTCGAGGGATGCCGGTGACTGGTCACCTAGCCGATCGGCAAGCATGCCACTAGCCGAACGGCTAGGTGGTGCATGAGCCGCGTCACGTGGGGACGTGCCTACTCTGTGCCGGTGACGAGCGCGGGAACTCCAGGGGCCGGGCAGGCGACCGGCCGGTCCCCTGGCGCACAGCGCGTCCTGGACGCGGCCCTGGACCTGTTCAGCGAGCACGGGTTCGAGGGGACGTCGCTGCAGGACATCGCCGACCGGCTCGGCGTCACGAAGGCCGCCGTCTACTACCACTTCCACACCAAGGACGAGATCCTGCTGGCCCTGGTGGAGCCGGCCTTCGACGAGCTGCTGGCACTGGCGGACGCCGGCCTGCAGGCGCGGCGGCGCGGCGCCGTGGACATCGCCGGCTACGTGGACTTCCTGCTGCGCCACCGGCGGGTGGCCGCCTACCTGACCCGCGACCCCACCGCGATGAGCCGCCCGGTGCTGGTGGAGAAGGGCACGCGGATGCGCGAGCAGGTCGAGACGATGCTGCTCGGCGGGGACGCGGACGAGCTGGGCACCTTCTGGGGGGCCGCCACGTTGCAGGCGCTGGCCGGGGCGCTGGTCGCCGCGCCGCCGGAGGCGACCGAGGAGTGGCTGCGCGAGGAGCTCACCGAGCTCGGCGCCCACATGCTCGCCGGGTACCGGAAGGCCGCCCGCCGCCGGGCCTGACCGTCGTCGACCGGCCATGATCAGGGGACCTGATCATGCAGCGTCCTCCCGCACCGCCGAACGCGAGGGAGGACGCCTCATGGTGAGGGAGGACGGCGCTCCCTGGCGGGCCCATCCCGATTGCGCGCCGGATCTCCGGGATAGGTAGCGCGGCGTGGAACTCGACGACGTCCTGCTCAATCCCCAGCACGTCACCCGGCAGGCGCGCTGGATCGACGCTCCGCCCGAGGTGGTGTGGGAGGAGCTGCACGCCGTCCGGCTGTCCGGGCTGCCGGTGACCGTCGTCCTCGGTGCCGCACGCTTCCTGCCGGTGCTGCTGTCCGGGTCCGGGCTGGGGCAGTTGCGCGACCGGCCCTTCCTGGACTGCCTGCCCGTGCCGCTGCTGGCCTCGGACGAGCCGCGGTCGCTGGTGTTCGGCGGGGCGCTGCAGGCCTGGCGGCTGACCGGTGGGGAGAAGGCGCCGGAGCTGGACGCCGAGGGGCTGCGCAACTGGATGCGACCGCGCTGGGTGAAGGCGGCGATGGACTTCCGGCTGACGCCGTCCCGGGGCGGCACGGAGCTCAGCTCGGAGACGCGGGTGCTCTCGACGGACTACGAGACCCGGCGGAAGTTCGACCGCTACTGGCTGCTCGTCCGCCCGGGGAGCACGGCGATCCGCTGGGAGGTGCTGACGGCGGTGCAGCTCCGCGCCGAGGCACGGGACCGGGCTGCCTGAGCGCGTCGTCGTGCGCCGGTCCACCTGATCCAGCCGGATGGCGTGGACACGGGCACAGTGGTGACGCGCTGAGCAGGGGTGACGGCGGCCCAGCGCGGTCTCGAGAGGCGGGCGGGGGCGGGTCGTCCCTACGCTCGGGTGATGGACCCCGCCGACCTGCTCGCCCTCCGCTCCGACGAGCGCGCCGCCCTGCTGCTGATCGGCCTGCGCGGCGACTGGTAGCCGTACTGCTGCGCCCAGGCGGTCCGCCTGGCCCGGTCGCTGTCCCGGCTCGCCGACTCCGGCACCGAGGTGGTGCTCGCCTCCACCGATCCGCCGGAGGTGCAGCTCGCGATGAACCGCACCTGGCACCTGCCGTTCCGGTGGGTCAGCGATCCGGACGGCTCGCAGCTGGCCAAGCCCCTCGATGTCTGGAACCCCGAGCGCGGCGGGATCTTCAAGCCGGTCGTCCTCGCCGTCGCCCCTGACGGGCGGGAGGTGTTCCGGGAGCTGTCGCGCGACTTCACCGACCGTCCGGACGACGAACCGATCCTGGCCGCCCTCGAGTCGCTGGGCCTCGACCCGGTCTCCGTTCCGCCCTGGTCGCCGGACGTGGAGCCGCAGCCGTCGGAGCGCGCTTTCACGCCGCCGGCGTTCATCCCGTACTTCCGGGCGATCAAGTTCAACACCGGGGCGCTGGCCGAGCGGATGGTCGACGAGCGCGACCGCGAGCAGTTGCTCACGGAGAAGGGGATGGCCGAGTCGTTCCTCGCCGCCTTCGACGAGTGGCGGGCCGAGCACGCGCCGGATCGCCGGTAGCCGGCGCGTTCTCGCGGCAACGTCGCCGAGCCGGCTGCCTCCACCGCGTTCCCGTGGGAACGCCGTCACGCATCACGGCTCGACCGGGGTTCCCGCGGGGACGTGCCGACCGGCTGGTGCGCGGCTCGCGGGCGGATCAGACCGTCGTGCGCCCCAGTCCGCGCATCCGGGTGATGGCATCCCGCAGGCCGGGCCCGACGAGAGCGTCCAGACCGGCGGGGCGCCCCGTGGCGAGGAGCAGGAGGTCGCCGATCGGGCCGCGGACCTCGGGCCCGCCGTCCCCGTTCGTCCAGTCCGCGTCCGTCGCGACGACCCGCAGGCCGGCGAAGACCCGGGCGGCACGTCCGTAGAAGCCGCTGGTCCACACGTGCTCCAGCGCGGGGCGCACCCGGTCGGGTTGCATCTCGCGCCGGTGCCCGAGCGGACGGGCGATGTCCTGCCAGTGGACGAGGACGTCGGTGAGCGGGTCGAGCGGGCCGCTCAGGGGCACGCGGTGGTCGACGGCGGCCGTGCTGCGCAGCAGGGCGATGAGCTCCACGGGGGTTTTCTCGGCCGCGATCTCCTGCGCCCACATGGCCTCGGCCGCGTCGAAGCTGCCGCGGGCCAGGACGGCGTGGGCCAGCGTCGCGCGCAGGGTCTGGCGGTGCGAGAGCGTGAGGTGGGCGAGGACGTCGTGCACGGTCCACTCGGCGCAGAGCGAGCGGACCTGCCAGTCCCGGTCGTCGAGTGTCTCCAGGAAGTCGCACAGGTCGAGGCGCTCGGCCGCGACGTCGGCGAGCCTGGCGACCCGGGGGCTCGTGGTCATGGTTCTCCTGGTGCTCCGGGCGATGGCTGTCGCCAGATGTGACCCGCCACCGGCCCGGAACTGAGCGGCGGCGGCTGTGTGAGGCTGGCGCCATGCCGTGGACCGAGAAGGACATCCCCGACCTGACCGGTCGCACCGCGGTGGTGACCGGCGCGAACGGCGGGCTGGGCTTCCAGACGGCGCTCGCGCTGGCCGGGGCGGGTGCGCACGTGGTGATGGCGGCGCGGGACCCGCAGAAGACGTCGGCGGCGGTGGCGCGGATCGCCGAGCGGTACCCGGCGGCGTCGCTCGAGGTGGTGCCGCTCGACCTGGGCGATCTGTCAGTGGTCTCCGAGGCGGCAGGGAAGGTCCTGGCCGCCCATGAGTGCGTGGACCTGCTGGTGAACAACGCCGGTGTCATGGCCATGCCGCAGCGGGAGACCGCCGACGGGTTCGAGATGCAGTTCGGCATCAACCACCTGGGGCACTGGGCGTTCACGGCGCACCTGATGCCGGCGCTGCTGGCCGCACCGGCGGCGCGGGTGGTGACGGTGACCAGCACGGCGCGGCACCGGGCCCGGCGGCTGGATCCGTCCGATCCGCACCTGCGGCGGAACTACGGGGCGTGGGCGTCCTACGCCCGGTCGAAGATGGCCAACCTGCACTGTGGGCTGGGGCTACAGCAGCGGTTCGAGCGGGCCGGCGCGGCGGCGTCCTCGCTCGTCGCGCATCCCGGGCTGTCGAACACGGACCTGTCCGCGCGGACGACGCGCGAGGGCGGCGCCGGCCGGCTGGGCCCCGTCTTCGAAGCGTTCACGGCGCGGTCGGGGACGACGCCGTTCGAAGGGGCGCGGCCGCAGCTGCGGGCGGCGACCGATCCGGGGGCGAAGGGCGGCGAGCTGTTCGCGCCCCGCTACGGCTCGCACGGCCCGGCGGTCCGCCGCCCGATCCTCCGCCGGTGGCGCCTGCAGGAGCAGATCGACACCCTGTGGCAGGTCTCCGAGCGCGAGACCGGGATCCGCCTGGCGGTGTGATGGCCCGCGTCGAACGCGCTGAGGGCTGCCGGACCGAGTGGTCGGGCAGCCCTCAGCGCGTGCTGGTCGTGATCAGCGACGGCGGCCCATGCGGTAGCCGACGAGGACGCCGATCAGGGTGAGCGCGGCGCCACCGACGGCCCCCAGCGCCAGCGTCCGCACGTCGCCGCCGATCGCCGCCGGCGCAGCAGCGGCACGGCCGGCGAAGACCGCTGGTGCGGCTGCGGGAGCGGCTCCCGGCTCGGCGGCCGGGGCGGCAGCGGCGGGCGCGGCAGGGGCCGCGACAGGCGCCGCCTTGCCGGTCAGCTCGTCGTCGATGGCCGTGAAGAACTGGCCGGCCATCCGCTTCGCGACGCCGGTGATCATCCGCTGGCCCACACCGGCCACCGGCCCGCCGATCACGGCGTCGGCCGAGTAGGTCAGGTTCGTCTTCCCGTCGCCGGCCGGCTCCAGGTTGATCGTCACCTGCGCCCGCGCGTTCCCCGGCGCGCCGGCCCCGGAGGCGTGCATGACGTAGGACGTCGGGTGCTGCTTGTCCGCCAGGCGCACCTCACCGGCGTACGTCCCGCGGATCGCGCCGACGCCCACCGAGACGTTCATCTTGTACTCGTCGTCCCCGACCTGCTCCAGCGTCTCGCAGCCCGGGATGGTGCGCGCCAGCACGGCCGGGTCGGTGATCACCGCCCACACCTGCTCCGGGTCACCCGAGAGAACTGCCGAGCCGTCGAGGTTCACGCCATCACTCCAGTCCCCGCGCGGCCGGCAGCCACGGCGGTCTTCTCCGAATCAGGGTTGCGCACGAGGTCGTACAGCTCCGTGGGGGAGATGGGCATCGACGTGATCCGCCGTCCCACCGCGTCCTCGATCGCCGAGGCGATCGCGGCCGTCCCCGGGATGACGCCGGCCTCGCCGGCGCCCTTGATGCCCAGCGGGTTCAGCGGCGAGGGCGTCGTCTGGTGGTCGATGACCACGTCGGGCACCTCGCTGGAGTACGGCATCAGGAAGTCCATGTACGAGGCGTTGGTCAGCTGACCGTCGGAGTCGTAGACCATCCGCTCGTACAGCGCGCCGCCCACGCCCTGCGCGACGCCGCCCTGCACCTGGCCCTCGACGATCATCGGGTTCACCACGTTGCCGCAGTCGTGCACCACGGCGTACTTCACGATCTCGATCTCCCATGTGGCCGGGTCGATCTCCACGATGGCGGCGTGGGCCCCGGACGCGAACGTCGAGCGCAGCGGCGAGTAGTAGTCGCGGTGCTCCAGCCCCGGGGCATCCCCCTCGGCCACCGGCGGCTTCGAGTCGTCGTGCGTCGTGAACTGGGTGGCCTGCTTGGCCGCCTCGTCGAACGCGTAGCGCAGCGGGTTGGACAGCACGGCGACGGTCCGCAGCGGGATCGACGACCCCGGCACGCCCTTCACCTGCACCAGGCCCTCGTCGATCTCCAGGTCAGCGACGTCCACCTCGAGCACGTCGGCCGCGATCCGCAGCGCCTTCTCCCGCACCCCGCGGGCGGCGAGCGCGATCGCGTTGCCGCTCATCACCGCGGCCCGGGAGGCGAACGTCCCGACGGCGTACCCGAACCGCCGGGTGTCGCCGGTGGTCACCTCGACGTCCTCGATCGGCACGCCGAGCTCGGAGGCGACGATCTGCGCGAACGCCGTCTCGTGGCCCTGCCCCTGCGAGGTCAGCCCGGTCGACACCAGCACCTTGCCGCTGCCGAGCACCTGCACGTGCCCGCCCTCGTACGGCCCGGGCCCGGTGCCCTCGACGTAGAGCGCCATCCCGATGCCGAGGTGCTTCCCGCGCGCAGCTGCGTCGTCCCGGAGCCGCGACGCCTCGTCCCAGCCGACCAGCGCCTTGAGCTTGTCGACCAGGCCGGGGTAGTCGCCCGAGTCGTAGATGACCGGCCGGCCGTCCTGGAACGTCAGCTGGTGGTCGTAGGGGAACTGGTCGGGCTGGATGAGGTTCCGCTCGCGGACGACGGCGCGGTCGAGGCCCAGCTCGTCGGCGATGCGGTCCATCGTCCGTTCCATCGCGTAGCAGGCCTGCGGCCGGCCGGCGCCGCGGTACGGCGTCACGATGACCGTGTTGGTGTAGACGCTGTCCACCTGCACCCGGTACACGGGGATGACGTACGGGCCGACCAGCTGGGTCGCGGTGATGATCGGGACGATGATCCCGTAGGGCGTGTACGCGCCGTTGTCGTGCAGGACGTGGACGTCGAGAGCGGTGATCCGGCCCTCGTCGTCGTAGCCCACGGTGATGTCCTGGCGCTGCTGCCGCTCGTGCGCGCTGGAGATGAAGTGCTCGCGCCGGTCCTCGGCCCACTTCACCTCGGCCTGCAGCGCGATGGCGGCCATCGGGATGAGCAGCTCTTCCGGCCACGGGTGCACGATCTTCACGCCGAAGCCGCCGCCGACGTCCGGGGCGATGACCTCGACCCGGTCCAGCGACAGGTCGAGCTTCGCGGCGACCGCCGCGCGCACCGACGTCGACGCCTGCGTGCTGGTGTAGACCCGCAGCGAACGGTCGTCGGCGTCCCACTTGGCGTGCACGCCCTTGCCCTCCATGGGCATGGAGGCGCTGCGCTCGATGTACTGCGTGAAGCTCAGCGTGTGCGGCGAGGCGGCCAGCACCGGCTCGACGTCGCCGGTCTCCTGGCGGTGCCGGGCGGCCACGTTGTCCGGGACGTCGTCGTGCACGGCGGCCTTGGCCTCGACCGCGGCGTCCACGCCGACGACGACCGGCAGCTCCTCGTAGCTGACCAGGATCCGCTCGGCGGCGTCCTCGGCCACGTACCGGTCGGTGGCGATGACCATCACCACGGCCTCGCCCACGTGCCGGACGACGTCGCGGGCCAGCGGGTAGTTGGTGCGCGGCTCGGTGAGCTGGGGGTGCGGGATCAGCACCGGCAACGGCTCGGCCATCGGTCCGGTCAGGTCGTCGTAGGTGTAGATCGCGATCAGGCCCTCGACGTCCAGGGCGGGCTCGACGTCGATGTCGGTGATCCGCGCGTGCGCGTGCGGGGAGCGCACGAAGGCGGCGGCCAGCGCCTGGTGCCCGATGTCGTCGAGGTAGCGGCCCTTGCCGACGATCAGCCGGGCGTCCTCGCGACGCCGGACCGGCTCGCCGAACAGCTTCGTCGTCATCGCCGTCCCTCCCGGGGAGCCTGAGCCGCCGCGGCCGATGCGGAGCCGTGCCGTGGCGCGGCTCCCCATCCGGGGACGCGGCTCCGGTGGCCCGCCGTCATCGGGCGCCGTCCCGCATCGCGGCGTTGGCGTGGTGCACGGCCTTCTTGATGTTGGCGTAGCCGGTGCACCGGCAGAGGTTGCCGCCGACCATGTCGTCGACCTCGTCCTCGGTGAGCTCCGCGGCGTTGTCCCGCTTCTCCAGCCCGGCGGCGATCGTGGTGAGGAAGCCCGGCGTGCAGAACCCGCACTGCAGGGCGTGGCACTCGCGGAAGGCCTCCTGCACCGGGTGCAGCACCTGCCCGCCCTGGTGGTCGTCGCGGGCCAGGCCCTCGACCGTCGTCACCTGGTGCCCGTCCACCTGGACGGCGAGCAGCAGGCAGGAGCGCACCGGGTCGCCGTCCACCAGCACCGTGCAGGCCCCGCAGACCCCGTGCTCGCAGCCGACGTGCGTGCCGGTCAGTCCGAGGTCGTGGCGCAGCGCGTCCGACAGCAGCCGGCGCACCGGCACGGTGGCCTCGCGCGGAACACCGTTCACGGTCAGGGTGATGGTGCGGTCCGTGTCGACGGAGGTCATGCCGCCCTCTCCGCCGCTTCCGCGGCTGCGTCGCGAAGGGTTCGTTCGGTCAGGACGCCGACCAGCAGGCGCCGGTAGTCGGCGCTGGCGTGGATGTCGGTGTCCGGCTCGACCAGGGTCCGTGCCAGCTCCCCGGCGGCGGCCCAGTCGGCGGTGTCGACGGGCTTCCCGGCGACGGCCTCGGTCAGGTCGTGCACCTCGGGGACGATGCCCACCGAGACGTAGGACGCCAGCACCCGCTCGACGCGGCGGTCGGCGTCCAGCGTGACGACGACTCCGGCGCCGCAGACCGCGTAGTCACCCTTGCGGCGGGCGACCTCGGCGAACGCCGTACCGGAACGCGCCGGCAGCGCCGGGAAGGACGCGGCGGTGACGACGGCGGGGCCGGAGACCGACGTCTCCAGCGGGCCGACGAAGAAGTCCCGCCAGCCGACCGTCTCGACGCCGCCCGGGCCGGCCACGGAGACGGTGCCGTCGGTCAGGGCGAGGACCGAGGTCATCTCGCCGGAGGGGTCGGCGTGCGCGATGGACCCGACGGTGGTGCCCCGGTTGCGGATGGCGGGGTGGGCGACGTTCGCCGTGGCGCGGGCCAGCAGCGGCTGCACACCGGCGGCCCCCTCGTGCGCCAGGAGGGCGTTGTGCCGGACCAGCGCCCCGACGGTCACGCCGTCGCCGGTGACCTCGATCGAGTCGAGACCGGGCACCCGGTTGATGTCGACCAGGGTGGTGGGTGCCGCGAGCCGCATGGAGAGCAGCGGGAGCAGCGACTGGCCGCCCGCGAGCACCTTGGCGCCCGCACCCTCGTCGGACAGGACCGCGAGGGCCTCGTCGAGCGTGCTGGGATCGGCGTAGCGGAACGGTGCAGGCTTCACCGGCTGCGGTCACCTCCGTACGAGTCGTGCGAGAGCAGTCACTCTTTCACCGCACGCGGGACGGCGAAAGTACCTCAGCGCTAAAACTTTCTGGTCCGGCCCGGAACTCCGGATCGGGCCCCCGCAACGCCGCACGCCGCCCCCGCGGACGGGGACGGCGTGCGGTCGGAGCGGCCGGGAACCCGGCCTGGGACTAGCGGTTCTGGTCGGGCCGACCCGCGCGGCCGAGCTCGTCGACCGACGACGGGTCGGTGCCACCGCGCTCGTCGGCGTAGCCGCCGGCCGGACCCTCGGAGCGTCCCACGGGGGCGCCGTGGTGGCCGAGGGCGGAGGCACTCTCGGGAACGCTGCCCTCGCGCAGCAGCGCTTCCTTCATGTCCGCCGGGGCCAGCGCCTTGGCGAGGTGCCAGGCGACGACGGCGACGATCGAGCCGAGGGCGATCCCGGTGAGCGAGAAGTCGTCGGTGAAGCTCAGGGTCACGTTGCCGATGCCGATGATGATCCCCGCCGCGAGCGGCACGAGGTTGATCGGGTTGGCGAAGTCGACCCGGTTCTCCTTCCAGATCTTGGCGCCGAGCAGGCCGATCATCCCGTAGAGGACGACGGTGATCCCGCCGAGCACCCCGCCCGGAACGATGCTGATCAGCGCGCCGAACTTGGGGATCAGGCCCAGCAGGATCGCCACCAGCGCGGCGATGTAGTAGGCCGCCGTGGAGTAGACCCGGGTGGCGGCCATGACGCCGATGTTCTCGGCGTAGGTCGTCGTCGGGGAGCCACCGACCGAGGTGGCGACGACGGTGGCGATGCCGTCCGCGGCCACCGCGCGGCCCATGTACGGGTCGAGGTCGCGCTTGGTCATCTCGGCCACGGCCTTGACGTGGCCGGCGTTCTCGGCGACCAGGGCGATGACCGCGGGGATCACCAGGAGGCTGAAGTTGACCGAGAACGTGGGGAAGGTGAACTCGGGCAGCCCGAACCAGTCGGCCTGACCGACGGCGTCGAAGGAGATCCGGTCGTGCTCGCTGACCGTGCCGGTCCCGTCGGGAGCCGTGATCGGACCGGCGGTGACGTCGAGCAGCACCGACAGCAGGTAGCCGAAGATCAGGCCGAGCAGGATCGAGACGCGGGCGATGAAGCCCCGCAGCGCCAGGGACGCGACGATGACGAAGGTCATCGTGGCCAGCGCGACCCACTGGTCCTGGGGCCAGTAGATGCCGGCGGCGACCGGGGCCAGGTTGAACCCGATCAGCATCACGACCGCGCCGGTGACCGCCGGGGGAAGCACGCGGTTGATGACGCCGAGACCGGCGAAGTGGATCACGACGCCGACGAGCGCCAGGACCACACCGGCGACCAGCAGGGCGCCGACGACGTCGCTGGACTCACCGCCGTTGGCGCGGATCGCCGCGACGCCGCCCACGAAGGCGGCGCTGGTGCCCAGGTAGCTCGGCACCTGGTTCTTCACGATGAGCAGGAAGATGATCGTCGCGATACCGCTCATCATGATCGCGAGGTTCGCGTCCAGGCCCATGATGAGCGGGAAGACGAAGGTCGCCCCGAACATGGCCACGACGTGCTGCGCACCGATCCCGGCGGTCCGCGGCCACGAGAGCCGTTCGTCCGGGGCTACCGCCTCACCCAGGGGCGGCGTCTTGCCGTCCCCGTAGAGCTTCCAGCTGAACGCCATCTGAGCGCCTCCTCCGACTGACTTGCGGCCTGGGTCGGTGCCGGTCGACGGGCCCTGGCGAGGGCCCGGCCAGCACCGAGAGCGGCCAATGTGTCATGCGCCACGGCGCTGCGGAAGTACCTCAGTGCTAAATCGTTATTGCGAACAGATGCCGATACTTCACCGCTGAGAGATCTGTGGGTACGGTGACGCAGGTGACTGCCTCAGCGCCCCCGGGAGCCCCGTCAGCCACGGCCGGAGTCCGGTCGGTGGCCCTGCGATCCGGCGTCTACGCCGACTCCGTGAAGCTCATGCAGGTCAGCCGCGACGTCGCGGCCGCGGACGGCGTCACCGCCGTCCTGGTCGCCATGGCCACGCCGCTGAACCTGGAACTTGCCGCGAACATGGGTCTGTCCCCGGACGAGCCGACCAGCCCCGAGCAGCTGCTGATCGCCGTCCGGGCCGAGGACGACGCCGCGCTGGCCGGCGCGCTGGCCGCCGTCGACGCCGCCCTCGCCGCGCGCGAGCGCTCCGCCGGCTCCGCCCAGGCCATCCCGCAGCGCACCATCGGCGCCGGCCTCGGCGAGCTCGAGGGCTCCGCGCTGGCGATCGTCAGCGTCCCCGGGCAGTACGCCGTCGCCGAGGCCGCCGACGCGATCGCCGCCGGCCGCAGCGTGCTGGTCTTCTCCGACGGCGTCCCGGTCGAGCACGAGGTCGCGCTCAAGCGCGCCGCGCACGACGCCGGCGTCCTGGTCATGGGCCCCGACTGCGGGACGGCGATCGTCTCCGGGGTCGCCCTCGGCTTCGCCAACGTCGTCCGCCCCGGTCCGGTGGGTCTGGTGGCCGCGTCCGGCACCGGTGCCCAGCAGATCTCCTGCCTGCTCGACATGGCCGGCGTGGGCGTCTCGCACGTGCTGGGTGTCGGCGGCCGCGACCTGAAGGAGGAGGTCGGCGGGCTGGCCACCCTCGACGCCCTGGCCGCGCTGGACGCCGACGAGGCCACCGAGCGGGTGCTCCTGGTCTCCAAGCCGCCGGCGGCGTCGGTCGCCGCGGCCGTCGAGGAGTTCGCCGGCGGGCTCTCGGTGCCGGTGCGCTCCGCCGTCCTGTCGCCGGAGACGCCCGACCTGACCGCGGCCGTCGAGGGGCTGCTGGCCGACATGGGGCACGACGTCCCGGTGTGGCCGTCCCGCCCCGGTCCCGCGGAGTCCGCGGTCCCCGGCGCCGTCCTCAAGGGCCTCTACTCCGGCGGCACGCTGGCCGACGAGACGATGCTGCTGGCCGCCCCCGCGCTCGGCGACATCCGTTCGAACACCCCGCTGGAGCCGGAGCTCGATCTCGGGACGGACCTGTCCGCCTCCGGTCACGTCGTCATCGACTTCGGGGACGACGCCCTGACCGTGGGCCGCGCGCACCCGATGATCGACCCGACGCTGCGGCTCGAGGCGCTGGACGCCCTGGCCCGCTCCGGCGAGCCCGCCGTCCTGCTCATGGACGTCGTCCTCGGCTACGGCGCCGATCCGGACCCGGCCGGCGCGCTCGTCCCGGCGCTGACCGCCGCGCGCGAGCAGGCCGCCCTGCCGGTGGTGATCGCCCTGATCGGCACCGAGGGTGATCCGCAGGGCTGGTCCCGCCAGGCCGATGCCCTCGCCGCCGCCGGTGCGGCGGTCTTCTCCTCCAACGCCGCGGCCACGCGGTACGCCCTCGACCTGCTGGGAGCCGTTGCATGAGCGAGCTTGCGAGCTCATCGAAGAACAGAGCGACCGTCATCGGCCCGACGAGCGCCAGCGAGGAGGAGTCATGACCCTCGGTGGACTGCTCTCCGCTCCCCCGGCCATCGTCGCCGCCGGTGTCGACGTCTTCTCCGACGCGCTGCGCGCCCAGGGCGCCGACGTGCACGACGTCGACTGGCGCCCGCCGGGCTTCGGCGACCCGGCCGACCTCGCCGCGCTGGCGCTGGACCCGCGCCGCAACGCCGCCAACCGGGTCGCGGTCGAGCGGATCATGTCCGCCGGTTCGCAACTGGTCGACGTCCGGCCGGCCCGTGAGGTGATCGGCCTCCAGGACCGCACGCTGCTGCACTCCGGCCCCCCGCTGACCTGGGAGACGGCGTCCGGGCCCATGCGCGGGGCGCTCATCGGCGCCTGCCTCTTCGAGGGCTGGGCCACCGACGTCGAGGATGCCGAGCGGATCCTCGCCGCCGGTGAGATCACCCTCGACCCGTGCCACCACCACCGCACGGTCGGCCCGATGGCCGGGGTGACGTCGCCGTCGATGTGGATGTGGTGCCTCAAGGACCCGGTCCACGGCGGCCAGGCGTTCTGCAACCTCAACGAGGGCCTCGGCAAGGTGCTGCGGATGGGCGCCTTCAACGACGAGGTGCAGACCCGGCTGGCCTGGATGCGCGACGTGCTCGGGCCGGTCCTGCAGAAGGCGGTGCGCGGCTCGATCGACGCCGGCAACGACCCGCTGGACGTCAAGAGCGTGCTGGCGCAGATGCTGCAGATGGGCGACGAGGGGCACAACCGCAACCGCGCCGGCTCGCTGATGACCCTGCGCGAGCTGTCCCCGTCGATCGTGGCCGTCGAGGGCGTCCCGTCGTCCGACATCGCCGCCGTCCTGGCGTTCATCGGCGGCAACGAGCACTTCTTCCTCAACCTCGGCATGCCGACGGCCAAGCTCGCGCTGGACGCCGCCCGGGGCATCCCCGGCTCCTCGATGCTCACCGTGATGAGCCGCAACGGCACCGAGTTCGGCATCCAGACCGCCGGCACCGGCGACCGCTGGTTCACCGGCCCGGCCAACACCCCGGTGGGCCTGTTCCTCGGCGACTACGGACCGGACGACGCCAACCCCGACATCGGCGACTCCGCGATCATGGAGACCTACGGCATCGGCGGCTTCGCCATGGCCGCCGCCCCGGCGATCGTGCGCTTCGTCGGTGGCACCGTCCCGGACGCGCTGGCCACCACCGAGCGGATGTACCAGGTGACGCTGGCGGAGAACCCGGCCATGGCCATCCCGATCATGGGCTTCCGCGGCTCGCCGACGGGCATCGACGTCCTCAAGGTGGCGCGCACCGGCTGGCTGCCGCAGATCAACACCGGCATGGCCGGGCGCGTGGCCGGAACCGGCCAGGTCGGCGCCGGCCTCGTCCAGCCGCCGCAGGTGTGCTTCGAGCAGGCGCTGGTCGCGCTGGCCGAGGAGACCCGCACCGCCTGACGACGACGAGTGCGACGAACCGGTGGCCATCACGCGCTGATGACCACCGGTTCGTCGCATTCGGCACGGCGTCAGGCGGGGCCGCAGGTGAGCAGGTGGTCCAGGGCGGCGGGGAAGCCGGCGGGCCCGTCCAGCGGGAACCCGAAGGGCACCCGCAGGTCGTAGCAGCCGGTGCGGCCCTGCACCCGGAAGCGGACGCCGAACCGGTCCAGGCCGAGCAGTCGGACGTCGTCGTGCCGGCCGGCCCACTGCTGCACCCGGTCGCCGAGCCGGCCCAGCGCCCGGCTCTCCGCGGTCATGAGTTCGGTCTCCGCGGCGCTGACGACGTCGGGGTGGGCGGCCAGGAAGTCCTCCGGCTCGACGTCGCTGGAGACGCCGGCCTCCTCCAGCACGACGTCGGCCAGGTCCAGCCGCACCAGCGAGGCGCTCAGCCCGACGTCGAAGAGGCTGTCGCAGGGGTAGGCGTCGGCGAAGTCGAGGACCAGCCGGGCGACGTCGTCCTCCGGCACCGGCATGACCCAGCCGGTGAGCTGCACCAGCCCGCGCACCGGGTGGCGCAGCGGCCGCGGCGCCCGGTCGGTCACCGTCAGGCGGGCCGGGACGTCGCCCAGCGGGGAACGCGCCAGGGCGGTGACGAGCTCACCGGCCGCGGGGACGACGAGCAGCACGTCGCCGCGCGCGGTGGTCGTGGCTCCCCACAGCTGGCAGATGCCGAGACCCGCGCAGTGCAGCGACGCCGCGGGGCGGGCGGCCACCGTGCGGGCCCGCTCGGCCACCGGGGGCTGGTGCGCGGTGGTCGCGGACGAAGAGGGCGAACCGGCCGTCATGGGACCACCTCGGGGGAGTAGCGGTGAGTTGTAAGGTGAGCCTAACCAAACAGTGCCCGCTCGCGAAGAGGTGCCCGTGAACACTCCCCGCCCCAAGGTCCGCCTCAGCCGCGCGCTGGGCATCCCGCTGACGCCGAAGTGCGTGCAGTACTTCGAGCGCCGGCCGTACCCGCCGGGCGAGCACGGTCGCAAGCGGCGCAAGGACAGCGACTACTCCACCCGGCTCAAGGAGAAGCAGCGGCTCCGGGCGCAGTACGACATCAGCGAGACCCAGCTGCGGGCCGCCTTCGACCGGGCGAAGCGGTCGGGCGGCAAGACCGGCGAGGCGCTGATCCAGGACCTCGAGTCGCGGCTGGATGCGACCGTCCTGCGCGCCGGCTTCGCCCGGACCATCTACCAGGCCCGCCAGTTCGTCACCCACCAGCACGTGCTGGTCAACGGCAAGCGGGTCGACCGCCCCTCCTACCGGCTGAAGCCGGGCGACTTCCTCGAGGTGGCGGAGAAGTCGAAGCGGAAGGACCCGTTCCTCGTCGCTGCCTCGGGGGCGCACGCCGAGCCGCCGGCCTACCTCGAGGTTCGGCTGGCCGACCTCGTGGCCCGCGTCGAGCGGACGCCGGGACGCGAGGAGGTCCCGGTGATCTGCGAGGAGCAGCTGGTCGTGGAGTACTACTCCCGCTGACGCACCCGCCGAGCGTGACCCGCCCCCGCGCCGATCATGCGAACTCGTGGCCATCCACGCCCGATGACCACGAGTTCGCATGGTTCGGCGGGCTCGTCAGCCCGTGAGCAGGTCCTCCACCCCGGCGATGAGCGTCCGTCGCGCGGTGGCGGGGTCGGCGAGGTAGCCGGCGACCATCGCGCCGTCGCGCAGCATCACGAACCGCCGGGCCGCCTCGTCGGGGTCGGGACGGCCGGCGACGGCGAACGCGCGGGCCACCGTGCCCCCCAGCCAGGCGCGGTGGTCGACGACGGCGCGGTGGACGGGGCTCTCCGGCTCGGCGAACTCGGCGGCGGCGTTGATGAACGGGCAGCCCCGGAAGCCGGCGGTGCACAGCTCGTCGCCGATGCCGCCGGCCAGCGCGCGCACCAGCCCGGCGGCGGCCGCCCGCTGCTCCGGCACCTGGCCCACCCGTGCCCGGATCGCCTCGTCGATCCCGCGCAGGTAGGCGACCACCAGGTCGTCCTTGCTCGGGAAGTGCCGATAGAAGGTCGCCCGCGTGACGCCGGCCTCGGCGACGATGCGGTCGACGCCGACCCCGCGGATGCCCTCGGCGTAGAAGGTCGCCGAGGCGCTCCGGAGCAGGCGGTCCCGGGCCGCGGACGGCCGGGTGGGCGGCGTCACGTCCGCCACGATAGCAGAACGAACGTTCTGTATTGCATCGCTCGATGGCTCGTGGTTGCCTCAGGTGAGCAGAATGACCGTTCTGTCACGTTCCTGCACCTGGAGGTCTCCGTGCCCGCGATCTACACCGCCACAGCCACCGCCACCGGCGAGGGCCGTGACGGCCACACCCGGTCCTCCGACGGCCTGATCGACCTCGACCTGGCCGTTCCGAAGGAGATGGGCGGCGCGGGTGGCGCGAGCAACCCCGAGCAGCTCTTCGCCGCCGGCTACGCGGCCTGCTTCCACTCCGCGCTCAAGGCCGTCGCCCGCCAGCAGAAGATCAGCTTCTCCGACTCGGCCGTCACCGCCGACGTCGGCATCGGCCCGAACGACGCCGGGGGCTTCGGCCTCGAGATCGCGCTGTCCGTCGAGCTCGGGGGGCTGGACCAGGCCGCTGCTGAGCAGCTCGTCGAGGCCGCGCACCAGGTGTGCCCCTACTCCGACGCGACCCGCGGGAACGTCCCCGTGACGCTGGAGACGACCGTCGCCTGACCAGGGCCGGCTCGGCCCCGGTGGCCACTGGGGCTCGGCCCCGGTGGCCACCGGTCTGCGGGGCACGCGTCCTTCCGGAGGCGCGACGAGACGGATCCGGCCGCGGATGGAATCATCGGGCACAACACGTTCGATCGACGCCGCCGGCGACGAGGCCGCGTGCGGGCGCTGGGGGTAGGGGTCTGGACGGGCGGTTGGCAGAGCTGGTTCCGGGGGTCCCGCGGAGCCCGCTGCAGCGGATGGTCCTCGAGCACGACTGGGCCGCGACGCCGCTCGGCCCGGAGAGCGACTGGTCACCCACCCTGCGCGGCGCCGTCAGCACCTGCCTGAACAGCCGGTTCCCCACCCTGCTGATGTGGGGCGAGGACCTGGTGATGGTCTACAACGACACGTACGCGCCCATGCTGGGCGACCGGCACCCCGACGCTCGGCCGCCCGGCGCCGACCGTCTGGGCCGACATCTGGGCCGACCTGCAGCCGATGGTCGACGAGGTCATGGCCGGCCGGGCGACCTACTCCGAGGACCTCCCCCTGGTGATGACCCGGTACGGGTTCGTGGAGGAGACGTACTTCTCGTTCTCCTTCAGCCCGGTCGTGGAACCGGGCGGGCGGATCGCCGGTCTGCTCGACACGGTCGTGGAGACCACGCAGCGCGTCCTGGCGGCACGCCGGATGGGCGTCCTCCAGCGGCTGGGCAGCCTGCCTCGCTCGGTGCACGGGAACGCCGCCGAAGCGGCCGCCGCGGCGCTGGACGTCCTCGCCGGCGCGCGGACGGACTGCCCGTTCGGGCTGGTGTACCTCCTCGACGAGCACCGGGTGCCGCGGATGGTGGCCACTCACGGCCTCCCCTTCGACGGCGAGGCGGCCGGCGGTGTCGTCCCGGGCCCGGTGGCCCGGGTCGTCGCGACCGGCCGGCCGGAGCTCCTCGACGGTCTCGACGGGCTGCTGCCGGGTCTGTCCACCGTCGGCGGGATCGGTGAGTCCGACGTGCGCACCGCGATGGCGCTGCCGCTCGTCGTCGCCGGCCGGAGCACGCCGGTCGGCGCCCTGGTGCTGGGCACCAGTCCGCACCTGCGCCTCGACGACGAGTACCGGACCTTCCTCTCCCTCACCGCGGGGCAGGTGGCCGCCGCCGTCGCCGATGCCCGGGCCGTGGAGGTCGAGCGGCGCCGTGCCGACGAGCAGTCGGCGGTCGACAGGGCTCGCGCCGCATTCTTCACCGAGGTGGCGGTCACGCTGCAGCGCGCCGTCCTGGGGCCGACCGCGCTGCCCGACGGTTTCGCCGTCCACTACGAGCCGGCGAGCGGCACGCTGGAGGTCGGCGGGGACTGGTACGACGTCATCGACCTCCCGGAGGGCCGGTACGGGGTCGTCGTCGGCGACGTCGTCGGCACCGGGCTGTCGGCGGCCGCCGTGATGGGGCAGCTGCGCAGCGCCGGACGGGCGCTGCTGCTGGAGAGCCGCTCGCCGGCCCACGTCCTCGAGGCCCTGGACCGCTTCGCCGCACTCATCCCCGGTGCGTCGGTGAGCACCGTGTTCTGCGCGGTGGTCGACCCCGCGACCGGGGAGCTGCGCTACAGCAGCGCGGGCCACGTGCCGGGGATCGTGGTGGACGTCGACGGTGGCGCGCGGTTCCTGGAGGAGGCGGGGTCGCTGCCGCTCGCCGTCGTCCCGGACCTGGAGCGCCCCGAGGCCGACGTCGTGCTGCCGCCCGGGTCCACCCTGTTCCTCTACACCGACGGCCTGGTGGAGCGGCGCGGCGAGGCGCTGGACGAGGGCATGGCCCGGGCCGTCGAGGCGCTGGCGGCGGGCCGGGCCCTCCCGCCCGAGGACCTGGCGGAGGAGCTGCGGCAGAAGCTGCTCGTGGACGCCCCGGACGACGACGTCGCCTTCCTGCTCTACCGCTGCTGAGCGGCACCGCCGCCGGCCAGGCGGGCGGAGGGGTCAGGCGGGCATCGCGTCCAGCGGGATGCCGACGTAGAGCATGCCGATGAGCTCGCCGGCGGGGGAGTGCAGCCCGGCGTAGGCGGTGAAGTACGGCCGCCCGGCGACCGTGGCCGGTCCGGTGAACGTCCGACCCGCGTGCACCGCGGTGAGCACCGGGTTCGGGCTGCCGTCGGCGTCGGTCCGGGCGATGTAGGTGCCGACGTTGCGCCGCCCCGCGGGGGTGACGACGCTCGTGGCCGCCCGCACCATGCCGCCCGCGTCGTCCAGCCGCTGGAACAGCGTGCAGCTCCCGCCCACCCGGGCCACGACGTCGTCGACGAGCGCGGACGGCCGCCCGGGGTCGTCGTCGCGGTCCACCGGGACGCCGCCCAGCAGCAGCTCGGGGAGGTCCGCGGGGTGGGCGCGCGAGGTCGCCTGGTCCCGGACGGTCAGCGTCTGCCGCGCGGTGCCCAGCTCGATGCCCCCGGCGTCGTCCAGCACCTGCTGCGCCACGTCCAGGGCCCGGCGCACGTAGGCCACCCGCTGGCTCTCGGCCAGCTGCGCGACGGCCTCGGTGATCCGGGCGGAGCCGCCTGCGGCCCGGTCGACGTTGTCGACGACGCGGTCGGTGGCCACCCGCTGCTGCTCGACGGCCGCGGCGATGGAGTCCTGCGCGTCGGCGATCGAGGTCAGCGTGCTGCCGATGCGGCGGATGACGTCCACGGCGGCGCCGGTCTCCTGCTGGACGGCGGCGACCTGGGCGCCGATGTCCTCCGCCGCCTGGGCGGTCCGGCCGGCCAGCTGCTTGACCTCCTGCGCGACGACGGCGAACCCGCGCCCCACCTCACCGGCGCGGGCCGCCTCGACGAAGGCGTTCAGCGCCAGGATCCGGCTCTGCTGGCTGATCGCGGCGATGAGGTCGACCAGGTCGGTGATCGCCTCGCTGGCCGTCTGCAGTGCGGCGATGCGGGCGTCGACGGCCTCGGCGTCGCGCACGGCCGCCTCGGCCACGGTCGAGGCCCGCACGGTGCTGGCCGAGATCTCCCCGATCGCGGTGCGCAGCTCGGCGAGGGAGGCGGCGGCCTCCTGCGAGGTGTCCGACACCTCGCGGCTGGCCTGGGAGAGGACCCCCGCCTGCTGCGCGGCCACCTCCAGGCTGACGTCCCGCTCCTGGTGCCGTCCCGCGACGGCGGCGCGGGGGCGGGGAGCCACGGTCGGTGGCCCGCTGTCGGGGGCGACCGGGGTGACATCCCGCCGACCTGACCAACGCACGACGGTTTCCTCCGGGCAGAACGGCCCCGTCTGGTTCGCGGGGATTCCGGAACACGGTAGGTCCCGTTCCGGCACGGCCGAGGAGGCGCGCCGGTGCGGTGTCCTGCGGTGCCGGACGGCCGTCGCCCGGGGCCGGGAACGACGACGGGGAAGCAGGAGCCCGGACCGCTGTCCGGACCGCTGCTTCCCCGCGGTCGTCCCCTCTCGGAGGGGGTGTCGTGCTAGGCCGTGACGATGGCGGCGACCGGGCCGCCGCCGGACGGGCCCTGGTGCACCGCGGCCACCGACACGAACACGGCCGGGTCGCCGGTCACCGACGCGGTCACGCCGCCGACGGTCGCCTTGATCTGGCGGTGCCAGGAGACGTCGGAGTCGTCGAGCATGGCGTTGCGCCGCCCGCGGACCTTGCCGTCGGGGGAGGCCTCGCACTTGAGGAACACGTTGACCAGGCGGTCGCCGAGGTCGGTGTGGTGCGGCCGCTCGGGCAGCTCCAGGCCGGCGTCGCGGATGGCGTTCCAGATGCCGTCCTGGTCGAGCGCGTCCTTCATCACCGAGTGGCCGACGCGGTAGGTGCCGCCGTGCCCGCGGGCGTTGCCGACGACGACGATCTGGGCCCGGTCCAGCTCCACGCCGGACGAGCAGGACGCGACGGCGCTGTAGAGGGAGAGGTCGCGCATGATCTGCTCCTGCTTCGGCATCTCGATCTCGCCGAGCGCCACCGCGATCCCCAGCGCCGTCGTGCCGTTGGAGATGTCCATGGAGCCGTGCGGCTCCTCCAGGATCGTCGTCTCCCCGCGCTCGTGCGCGTCGCGGATCGTGTCGATGGTCAGCAGCGGCGTCTTGGTCTGCACGTAGTGCACGTCGGCCGGGTCGGTGATCCCCGCGGCGGCCATCGCCTTCTTCACGCCCTCGGCGACCTTCTCCACCATCGCGACGCGGCCGATGTCCTCGGGCAGCAGGACGTCGCTCATGGCGAAGCCCACGGTCAGCCGCGGCTCGTCGGTCTTCTC
Organism: Blastococcus tunisiensis; assembly: GCF_900112815.1. Taxonomy (GTDB): domain Bacteria; phylum Actinomycetota; class Actinomycetes; order Mycobacteriales; family Geodermatophilaceae; genus Blastococcus_B; species Blastococcus_B tunisiensis. The sequence goes on along the minus strand of NZ_FOND01000008.1, from coordinate 5,984 downwards.
GACCGAGTCCTCGGGCAGGGTGGCGAAGACCGTCGCGTGCGGGCTGATGACGCCGTCGGTGCCGCCGGACCAGACGATGGGGATCTGCTTGACCTCGTCGAGCGAGCGGGTGCCCTTCTCCAGCAGCACCTCGCGGAACGCCCGGTCGGCGATGATCCGGGTGTAGTCGTTGATCCCGCCGTTGCCCTCGGTCTTGCCGATGACCGCGACGACCCGGTCGGCCTCCATGACGCCGTCGTCGATGAGCTTCGCGAGCTCGGAGGCGTCACTGACGTTGTGCAGCGGGACCTTGCGGACCTCGATCGGTGCGGGCACTGGCTCTCCTTGGTCTGGTCGGGACTGGATCAGGCTGTCAGTACGGTGCCGGCGTCGTCCCCGCGGACGGCGTCGGCGATGTGGTCCAGGGAGGTGATGACGGCTCGGCGCCGTCCGGTGGCGGTGTCGCCACCCTCCACGAAGCGCAGCGCGGCCTCCACCTTGGGGCCCATGCTGCCGCGTGCGAACTGCCCGGCGGCGGCGTGCTCGTGGATCTCGGCGGCGGTCACCCGGCCGAGCGGCCGCTGGGAGGGCGTCCCGAAGTCGACCATCACGTTCGGGACGTCGGTCGCGATGACCAGGGTGTCCGCGCCGAGTTCGCCGGCCAGGATCGCGGCGGTCAGGTCCTTGTCGATGACGGCCTCGACCCCGCGCAGCGCCTCGCCGTCCCGGCCGTCGTCGGTCACCGGGATGCCCCCGCCACCGGCGCAGACGACGACGAAGCCGGCCGCGGCCAGGGCGCGGATCGCCGGGGAGTCGACGACGGATTTCGGCTCGGGGGAGGCGACCACCCGGCGCCAGCCCTTCTCGCCGCGGTCCTCCCACAGCTGGCCAAGGGAGACGAACCGTTCCGCCTCCTCGCGCGGCAGGAAGCGGCCGACCGGCTTCGACGGCGTCCGGAAGCCCGGGTCGTCGGGGTCGACGAGCGTGCGGGTGATCAGGCCGGCGGTGCGCTGGGGGAGGTCCCGCGCCGCGAGCGCGGCGTCGAGTTCGTCGGCGAGGGTGAAGGCGATCGTCGCCTGCGTCTGCGCCACGTTCCAGTCCAGCGGCACCGGCGGGACGACGTGCGCGGCCATCTCGTTCTTGACGAGCAGGTTGCCGACCTGCGGGCCGTTGCCGTGCGTCAGGACGACCTCGATGCCGGCGGCCACGACCTCGGCGATGTGTCCGGCCGCCTCGCGCATCGCCGTGCGCTGGGCCCCGGGCGTCGCCGAGCCGTCGGGCCCGGTCATGGCGTTGCCGCCCAGGGCGATCACGGCGCGCGAAGAGGTCACGGCACCGACCCTAGCGGGAGATTCCTTAGCGGTGAAGTAGTTGACCGGATCGGTCTGGCTGGCATTACGGATCTCCTCCGTCTGGTATCGACGACGCAGCCGGACGGATTCCGGGACACCAGCCGGTTCCGGTCGACGACTCCCGGCTGCGCGGGTGCATCGGGGGGATCGATGTCGGTGACGGTCGAGCCGCTCGGACCCCTCCTGGGCGATCCCTGGCTCACCTGGCTGCTGGAGACGGCGCGGGAACGGGTCGGCACGGGCGTGGAGACGGCGGCGAGCGCGACGCGCTCCGGGCCCGGGGGGGTCGGCCACGGCCAGGGCTGGCTGTGGGGCCGGCCCGGACCCGCTCCCGGGGACGGCTGACCGGTCAGCGACGCCAGAAGTCGAAAGGGTCCCGCCCGCGGCGGAAGCCGGCGGCCTCGACGATGTCGACGGCGAGCCGGAAGTGCTGGCCGACGGCGCCGGGCTGGTGCGCGTCGCTGCCGAAGCTCACCGCGTCGCCGCCCTCCTCGTGGAACCAGCGGACCTGGTCGACCGAGGCCAGCGGGCTGCTGGTGTTGACCTCCAGGGCGCGGCCCGTGGACGCCAGCGCCCGGAACACCTCCCGGTACTCCTCCTCGAACGTCTTCTCCACGTAGCGGTGCGTGCCACCCGGCCAGTAGCGCCGCGGGAAGTCGACGTGGGCGAGGACCTGGAAGACGTCGCTGGTCTCGATCATGTCCACCAGCTCGCCGAGGTAGCGGCGCATCGTCCCGTCGGCGTCGTCCCACAGCAGGTGGCCGACGCCGTAGAGGAGGCCGTCGCGGGACAGCGAGTGCAGCGAGCCGAGGACCCGGTCCACCGGGGCGTCGCGCAGGTAGCCGGCCACGCTGGCCGCGAACAGGTGCGGCTCGCCGGTCTCGACGCCGGACAGGATCCGCAGCTCCGGGAACCGGTCGCGCACCTCCTCCAGCTCGGCGAAGTAGCCGGCCGCGTCGATCTCGGCGTGCCGGGACGCGTGCCGCTCCACCAGCCCCTCGTCGGTGGCGCGGTCGTCGGGGTCCCAGACGGTGAAGTCCAGGTGCTCGGTGAAGGCGATGGCCGGCAGCCCGAGCTGGACGGCGCGCTCGCAGGCCCGGCGCATCGTGGCGGAGTCGGCGGTGTCCCAGGACCAGTGGGTGTGGACGTGGTTGTCGGGCGGCAGGCCCTCCGGCGATGGCATCGGCGTGGATTCTCCCCCTCACATCCACAGCCCGTAGCGGGAGGTCGGTTCCGTCGTCCGTGGTGCCTACTGTCGGAGGCATGACCACCGCCGCGCCGCCGTCCGAGATCGCCGACGAGGCGCTCGCCGTCCTCCGCGAGCTGACCGGTCGTCCCGACGCCGTGTTCCGGGAGGGCCAGGACGACGCGGTCTCGGCGCTGGTGGAGCGGTCGGAGCGGGCGCTGGTCGTGCAGCGGACCGGGTGGGGCAAGTCGGCGGTCTACTTCGTCTCCACCGCGCTGCTCCGCCGCCGGGGCAAGGGCCCCACCTTGCTCGTCAGCCCCCTGCTGGCGCTGATGCGCGACCAGGTCACCGCCGCCGCCCGTGCGGGCATCCGCGCGGTGGAGATCTCCAGCGCGAACATGACGGAGTGGGACGACATCGCCGCCCGGCTCGCCGCGGACGACGTCGACGTGCTCCTGGTCTCCCCCGAGCGGCTGACCAACCCGCGGTTCCGCGAGGAGCAGCTGCCCGGCCTGGTCGCCCGCTGCGGTCTGGTCGTCGTCGACGAGGCGCACTGCGTCTCCGACTGGGGGCACGACTTCCGCCCCGACTACCGCCGGATCCGCGACCTGCTGGGCACGCTCCCCGCGGGGACGCCGGTCCTCGCCACCACCGCGACGGCCAACGAGCGGGTCGTCGCCGACGTCGCCGAGCAGCTGGGCGCCGGTGGCGTGGGGGTCACGACGGTCCGCGGCCCGCTGTCGCGGGACTCGCTGCGGCTGGGCGTGCTCCGGCTGCCGTCCGACCGCGCCCGGCTGGCCTGGCTGGCCGCCCACGTGGGCGACCTCCCGGGCAGCGGGATCGTCTACACGCTCACCGTCGCCGCCGCCGAGGAGACCGCACGGCTGCTGCGCGACGCCGGCCACGAGGTGCGCGCCTACACCGGCCGCCTGGACGACGCCGACCGCAAGGACGCCGAGGAGGCGCTGCGGACCAACGAGGTCAAGGCGCTGGTGGCCACCTCCGCGCTGGGCATGGGGTTCGACAAGCCCGACCTCGGCTTCGTCGTCCACCTGGGCGCCCCCTCTTCACCGGTCAGCTACTACCAGCAGGTGGGCCGGGCCGGCCGCGCCGTGGAGCACGCCGACGTGCTGCTCCTCCCCGGTCCCGAGGACCTCGCGATCTGGCAGTGGTTCGCCACCTCCTCGATGCCGCGCGAGGACCACGCCGCGGCCGTGCTGACGGCGATGGCCGACGGGAAGGCGTGGTCGGTGGCCCGGCTGGAGACCGTGGCCGACGTCCGCCGCTCCCGGCTCGAGCTGCTGCTGAAGGTCCTCGCCGTGGACGGCGCGGTGGAACGGGTCCAGGGCGGCTGGCGCTCCACCGGGCAGCCGTGGGTGTACGACGCCGACCGGTACGCCCGCGTGACGCGGACCCGCGAGGCCGAGCAGCGGTCGATGATCGCCTACGCGCGGCCGGTCGACGAGGCGATGTGCCGGATGGCCTTCCTCCAGGAGGCACTGGACGACCCGACCGCGGCGCCGTGCGGTCGCTGCGACGTCTGCGCCGGCCCCTGGTACTCCGCCGACGTCCCCGAGGCCGCGGCCGAGGCCGCGTCGGCGGCGCTCGACCGGCCCGGTGTGGAGCTCGCCCCCCGCGCGCAGTGGCCGACCGGCGCCGACCGGCTGGGGGTGGACGTCAAGGGCAAGATCGCCCCGGGTGAGCAGATCGAGCCCGGCCGGGCGGTCGCCCGGCTCACCGATCTCGGCTGGGGCCAGCGGCTGCGCACGCTGCTGGGCGACGACGGCATCGGCGGCGTCGTCGACCTCGAGGCGCCGAGCATCGAGGAGGATCCGGACGCGGCCTTCGACGTGCCGGTGCAGCGGTCGGTGTCCGACCTGCCTCCGGACGACGAGCTGATCCGCGCGTGCGCGCGCGTGCTGGCGTCCTGGGACTGGAAGGAGCGGCCCGGCGCGGTCGTCGCCATCCCCTCCCGGCGCCGGCCCCGGCTGGTCACCGGCCTGGCGCAGGGGCTGGCCCGGCTGGGGCGGCTGCCCTACCTGGGGGAGCTGACGCTCCAGCACGGCGGGCCCACCGGGCAGCCCGGTGGCAACAGCGCGTTCCGGTTGGCCGCGGTGTGGGACCGGCTCGTGGTCGGGCCCGACCTGCGCGACCGCCTCGCCGAGGCCGGGTCGGCCCCGGTCCTGCTGGTCGACGACCTCGCCGACTCGCGGTGGACCATGACCGTGGCCGGCCGTGAGCTGCGGCGGGCCGGTGCCACGGCGGTGCTGCCGTTCGCCCTGGCGCTGACCGCCTGAAGACGGACCCCGCTGCTCCCCACGCCGCGCACGCTCGGCGCAGGCCCCGGCAGAGGGACCCTGTCCACAGCTTTTCGCACACCTGTGCGAAAACTCGGAGTAGCGTGCCGGCATGTCACTCGCGCACCAGCCCTCGATGTGGGATCTGGCCGAGGAGGCCTCGCTGGGCCCGCTGGCCGGTTCCGTCACCCGGCACGAACTGAGCGACGGCGCCTGGGTCGACCACCTGCCCGGCTGGGTGACCGGGTCGGACGAGATCCTCGACGTCCTGCTCGGTGATATCGGCTGGCGGGAGGACCGCCGCCAGATGTACGAGCGGGAGGTGGCCGTTCCCCGGCTGCTCCGCTGGTACGGAGGCGCCGAGACGCTGCCGCACCCGTTGCTGGCCGAGGCGCGGGAGGCGCTCAACCGCTACTACCGGGTCGAACCGGCCGACCGGTTCGTCAGCGCCGGCATGTGCCTGTACCGCGACGGACGCGACAGCGTCGCCTGGCACGGGGACCGCCTCGGCCGGGCCCGCACCGCCGACACGATGGTCGCCATCGTCTCCTTCGGCTCCCCGCGTCCACTGCTGCTCCGCCCGGCGCGGGGCGGTCAGAGCCTGCGCTTCCCGCTGGGGCACGGCGACCTGGTGGTCATGGGCGGTTCCTGCCAGCGCACGTGGGAGCACTGCATCCCCAAGACGGCGAAGCCGGTCGGCCCTCGGATCAGCGTCCAGTTCCGCCCCACCGGCGTCGCCTGAGAAACACCCCGTCCCCCTCACTCCTCGCAAGCTCGGCGCGAGCCTCTGGACGGGGCCGGGGACCCCCCTGCAGACCCCCTCCGGGCTCGTGTACTGTTCTCCATGCGCCGCGCGGACCGGAAGGTCCGCCGGACCAGGTGCCCCGCTGTGGCGGGTCCTGGAAACCGGCGTAGTGTTGGACATCCAGCCAGATGCGGAGCCCGCGAGGGTCGAGTTTCTGCGCGTCCGCTCTTTGAGAACTCAACAGCGTGCCGAAAGTCAGTGCCAAGTAATACCCCGTGTCGGGTTCTTCGGAGCTCGGCTGGGATTCCTTTGGTTGATTGATATCGAGAGTGCTAGCTCTCGGTTCTCAGCCGGTTCAAATTCATCTACGGAGAGTTTGATCCTGGCTCAGGACGAACGCTGGCGGCGTGCTTAACACATGCAAG
>NZ_FOND01000027.1 GCF_900112815.1 Blastococcus tunisiensis | reverse complement strand
CGACCGGCCAAGGCGGCGGCCGATCGCCCGCAGGGATTCCCCCCGTTCCAGACCGCAGGCGATTTCCTCCCGCTCGGCCAGGTCCAGATATCGGCCGGTCGGCTCGCTCAGTTCGACAGGTGACACCCCGCCACACTCACGGAACCACCGAAATCCACGCGCCTGCGACACGCCTGATCGCTTCGCCGCGGCAACGGTCGGCAGCCCGTCCCGGATCCCGGTCCAGAACGCCCGCCGCTGATGCTGGAGCTCCGCCGTCCTCGCCATACCCGACCCCCACTCAGTCAGGGTGTTGCGACGACCCCCTGAGCCCGGGTTCCCTGATCATGGCGGGGGCGGCGGGTCACTCCGCGTCGAGGACCTCGTCGCGGGTGAAGCCGAGCACCTGCAGCACGGCGTCCAGGTAGGGCTGGTTGAGCGCGGTGTGCGCCTGCTCGCGGACGAACGGCTTGGCGTTGAAGGCGATGCCCAGCCCGGCGGCGTTGAGCATGTCGAGGTCGTTGGCGCCGTCGCCCACGGCCACGGTCTGGTCCAGCGGGATGCCGTACTGCTCGGCGAACCTGGCCAGAGCCCGCGCCTTGCCCGGCCGGTCGACGATCTCCCCGACCAGCCCGCCGGTGAGCTTCCCGTCGACGACCTCGAGGGTGTTCGCCGCCGAGAAGTCCAGCCCCAGGGACTCCGCCAGCGGGCCGGTGATCTGGGTGAACCCGCCGCTGACGATGCCGCAGCGGAACCCGAGCCGCTGCAGCGTGCGGATCAGCGTCCGCGCACCGGGGGTGAGCACCAGGTGCTCGCGCACCTCGTCGAGCACCTCCACCGGCAGACCGGCCAGGACGGCGACCCGCGCGCGCAGCGACTCGGCGAAGTCCAGCTCGCCGTTCATGGCCGCGGCGGTGATCCGGGCGACCTCGGCGGCCCGCCCGGCCCGCGCGGCCAGCTCGTCGATGACCTCGCCGCGGACCAGGGTCGAGTCGACGTCCAGCACGATCAGCCGTTTGCTGCGCCGGGCCAGACCGACCTGCTCGACGGCGATGTCGGCCCCGGTGGCGGCGGCGACGGCCGCCAGCGCCGAGCGCAGGCTGGTCGCGTCGGCGCCGGAGACGGTCAGCTCGAAGCTGGTCACCGGGTAGTCCGACAGCCGCCGGATCGCGTCGATGTTGCCGCCCACGTCGGCGATCGCCCGGGCCGCCCCGGCGACGGCGTCCGGGGGGACGGGGCGGCCGAGCACGATCACGTGGTGCGGCCGGCCGGGCAGCGGCAGCGCGCCCCCGTTCGACGCGCCCTCGACCGCCACGTCCATCCGGGTCTCGGCGGTCACCCGGTCCGCGAGTTCCCGCAGGCGGGCGACGAGCGCCGGCTCCGGCTCGGGCTCGACCCCCTCGGCGGGCAGCGCCGCGACCACCACCCCGAGCACCAGGTGCCCGTGGACGACGACCTGCTCGACGTCGATCACCTCGACCGGGGCGCCGTCGCCGTCGGCGAGCGCGGCGAACAGCCGGGCGGTGACGCCGGGCCGGTCCTCCCCGGTCACGGTCAGGACGGCGCGCGCACCGGAGGGGTGGTCGTCCACCGGGAGGAGGGGGAAGGGCTCGAGCGGCACACGATCATCGTGCCGCACCGCTCCCCCGCTACCTGCACCCGGACCGCGGGGTGCGGAGAGGCCCAGGACCACGACGGTCCTGGGCCTCCCCGGTGCACGGCCTCGTCCCGAGGCTCGCCCCGAGCGTGCGAGGGGTGAGAAGGACGGGGTCCTTGTTCAGGTGGGGTCGGGGTCCTTCGGTCCCTGCCGCGGGCCGGTGCCGTCCACCAGCTCGCTGACGCCGCCGTACGGCGTGTGCCGCTTGCCCGCGTGGGCCTCGTCCTGGAGCCGCTGGACGAGGTGCGGGTAGTGCGCCTCGAACGCCGGGCGCTCCGAGCGGATCCGCGGGATCTCGACGAAGTTGTGCCGGGGCGGCGGCGAGGACGTGGCCCACTCCAGCGAGTTCCCGTGACCCCACGGGTCGTCGCGCACGGCCAGCTCCCCGTACTTCCAGGACTTGACCACGTTGTAGATGAACGGCACGACCGAGGCACCGAGCACGAACGAGAACAGCGTCGAGACCATGTTCAGCGTGGTGAACGTGTCGGTCGGCAGGTAGTCGACGTACCGCCGCGGCATGCCCTCGTTGCCCAGCCAGTGCTGGACGAGGAACGTGCCGTGGAAGCCGATGAAGGTCATCCAGAACTGCAGCTTGCCGATGCGCTCGTCCATCATCCGGCCGCACATCTTCGGGAACCAGAAGTAGATGCCGGCGTAGGCGGCGAAGACCACGGTGCCGAACACGACGTAGTGGAAGTGCGCGACCACGAAGTAGGAGTCGGTGACGTGCCAGTCCAGCGGCGGGCTGGCCAGCAGGACACCGGTCAGGCCACCGAGCAGGAAGGTGACCATGAAGCCGAGCGAGAAGAGCATCGGCGTCTCGAAGGTCAGCTGGCCGCGCCACATGGTGCCGATCCAGTTGAAGAACTTCAGCCCGGTCGGCACGGCGATCAGGTAGGTGAGGAAGGCGAAGAAGGGCAGCAGCACCGCGCCGGTGGCGTACATGTGGTGCGCCCACACGGCCAGCGAGAGGAAGCCGATGGCCAGGGTGGCGCCGACCATGCCCTTGTAGCCGAACAGCGGCTTGCGGCTGAACACCGGGATGATCTCGGTGACGATGCCGAAGAACGGCAGCGCGATGATGTAGACCTCGGGGTGCCCGAAGAACCAGAACAGGTGCTGCCACAGCATGGCGCCCCCGTTCTCCTCCGAGTAGATCAGCGACCCGAGCGTCCGGTCGGCCAGCAGCGCGAACAGCGCCGCGGTGAGGATCGGGAAGGCCAGCAGGATCAGCACGCTGGTGATCAGCGCGTTCCACACGAAGATCGGCATCCGGAACATGGTCATCCCGGGCGCGCGCAGGCAGACGATCGTGGCGATGAAGTTGACGCCACCGAGGATCGTGCCCAGACCGCTCACGGCCAGGCCGGCGATCCACAGGTTCCCGCCCGGCCCCGGCGTGTGGACGACGTTGGACAGCGGCGTGTAGGCCGTCCAGCCGAAGTCCGGCGCCCCACCGGGGGTCAGGATGCCCGACAGCACGATCAGGCTGCCGAAGAGGAACAGCCAGAAGGAGAAGGCGTTCAGCCGCGGGAAGGCGACGTCGGGGGCGCCGATCTGCAGCGGCATGATCAGGTTCGCGAAGGCGAAGAACAGCGGCGTCGCGAACATCAGCAGCATCAGCGTGCCGTGCATGGTGAACAGCTGGTTGTACTGCTCCGGCGACAGGAACTGCAGACCCGGGCGGGCCAGTTCGCCGCGGATCAGCATGGCCATCAGGCCGCCGATCACGAAGAAGGCGAACGACGTGGTCAGGTACATCAGACCGATGGTCTTGTGGTCCGTGGTCCGCAGCAGGTTCGTCAGGCGCGAACCCTTGGTGGCCACGTGGACCGGACTCGGCCGACTCACGATGGGCGCCGGTGCAATCGTCACGCAGCGCAGCTTAGACCGTGCCCGTGCGGCATCTCCGACCGACGACCCAGGCGCGCCGGTCGGTGTCACCCACTGCCCGGTCGGCAGCGAGCCGCACGTCCCACTGTGACGTCGGACACGGTAGACCTGCCGCGGGAGGACGACCAGTGGAGCCGGCCCGATCCCCTACGGTCCTGGCACGAGGTCCGCACGGCGTGGACCAGCGGAGGAGGCCCGGTGGACGTCGGCGGCATCGTCGCGACCCTCGTGATCGGCCTGGTGGCCGGGCTCGTCGCCCGCGCCGTGGTCCCGGGCAAGCAGGACCTCGGCATCCTCGCCACGCTCGCGCTCGGCCTCGTCGGCTCCGTGGTCGGCAACCTGGTCGCCGGCCTGGTCCGGGACGGCGAGGTGCAGTTCGACCTGGGCGGCTGGTGGGCCTCGATCCTCGGCGCCGTGCTCGTCCTGGCGCTCTACGTGTCGGTGGCCGGCCGCCGCCGGTAGGTGGTGACGTCGACCGACACGGTGACGACGACGGGTTCGGCGAGCCCGGCCAGCCCCGCCTCGACCGCCTCGGCCGACGTGTGCCGCGCGTGCGGGCCCATCCCGACCAGCGTGGCCGCCGTCGACCGGGGCAGCGCGAGCTCCCGGCGGTGGACCACCGTCCGGACCGGCTCCAGGTCCGGTTCGAGGGTGGCCGCCAGGCGCGCCGCCTTGTCGGGATCGACGCGCAGCAGGCCCAGCGGCCCGACCAGCTCCCGGAGGTGCTCGCCGGTCGGTGTCACGACGACCAGCCGGCCCTCCGGCCGCAGCACCCGCGCGATCTCCGGCCCGTTGCGGGGCGCGAACACGATCAGGACCCGGTCGACGACCCCGTCCCGCACCGGCAGCCGGGCCCAGGTGTCCGCGACGACCGCGACCGCGCGCGGGTGCGCCCGCGCCGCCCGGCGCGCGGCGTAGGCCGAGGAGTCCAGCACCACGCCCACCGCGCCCGGGATCCGGTCGAGGACGCCGCCCAGGTGGTGCCCGGTCCCCCCGCCGAGGTCGAGCAGGGACGCCGGGACGCCGTCCACCGCGACCGCCTCGGCCACCGCCGCGGTGACGCCGGCGTAGTGCCCGGCCTCGAGGAAGGCCACCCGGTCGGCGACCATGGCCGCGGAGTCGCCGGACGGCGCCCGGTGCCCGGGCGGCAGCAGGGTGACGTGCCCCTGGCGGGCCCGGTCGAAAGCGTGGCCGGCGCCGCAGCGCAGGGCGGCGTCGTCCGCCGTCGCCTCCAGGGGCCGACCGCACACCGGGCAGGCCAGCAGGGCGACCGCGTCCGGGCACAGCGGCGGGCGGGCGCTCACCGCCGCGGGGGGACGGCGTGGAAGGTGACGTCCCGCAGCTGCCCGGCGTCGGCGACGGCGGTGACGAAGGTGCCGTGCGGCTGCCGGCGCCGGTCGGTGGGCGAGCCGGGGTTGAGCAGCCGCAGGCCCGACGGCGCCGTGGTGTCCCAGGGGATGTGGCTGTGCCCGAACACCAGGACGTCGGTGTCGGGGAAGCGGGCGGCGCAGCGCAGCTCCCGGCCGGTGGCGGCGCCGGTCTCGTGCACCACGGCGAAACGGATGCCCTCGATCCCGGCGCGGGCGACCTCGGGCAGCCGCTCGCGGAGCGGGCCGTGGTCGTTGTTGCCGTACACCGCCACGAGCCGACGGGCGCGGGCCTCGAACAGGTCGAGCAGCGCCGGGTCCACCCAGTCACCGGCGTGCACGACGACGTCGGCGTCGGCGATCGCCGACCACAGGGAATGAGGTAGGTCACGCGCACGCCTGGGGACGTGCGTGTCCGAGGTCACGACCAGCGAAACGGGCACGACGACATGGTTGCAGGCCGCTACGTTCTCTCCCGGCCGGCGACCCGGCCCGTTCCGCACGACCCGAGGACTCTTCCCGTGACCGAACCCGTTCCCTCCCCCGCTGCCGCCGCTCCGGCGGCCGCCGACGAGCCGTACGAGAAGCGCTGGCTCGCTCTCGGCGTGATCGCGATGACCGTCCTGCTGGTGATCCTCGACGCGACGATCGTCAACATCGCGCTGCCCGCCGTCACCGCCGACCTGGGCATCAGTGCGGCGTCCCAGCAGTGGATCGTCACCGCCTACACCCTGACCTTCGGCGGCTTCCTCCTGCTCGGCGGCCGGATCGCCGACTTCTGGGGCCGCAAGCGCACCTACCTGGTCGGCGCGGCCGGCTTCGCCGTGGCCTCCGCGCTCGGCGGTATCGCGCAGAACGAGGCGATGCTCTTCGGCGCCCGCGCCCTGCAGGGCGTCTTCGGTGCGCTGCTCGCGCCGGCGTCGCTCGCGCTGCTGACCGTCCTGTTCACCGACCCGAGGGAGCGGGCCAAGGCCTTCGGCGTGTACGGCGCCATCGCCGGCGGCGGCTCGGCGGTGGGCCTGCTGCTGGGTGGGGTTCTCACCGAGTACGCCGACTGGCGCTGGTGCTTCTGGGTGAACCTGCCGGTCGCGCTGCTCGCCATCGTGCTGGCCATCCCGATCGTCCCGGAGAGCAAGGCCCCCGGGGACACCAGCTACGACATCCCCGGCGCGGTCCTCGTCACCCTGGGGCTCGCGTCGGTCGTCTACGGCTTCACCCGCGTGGCCGAGGCCTCGCAGACCAACGCCGTGGAGGCGGCCGCGACGAACGCCGCGGTGGCCGCCCAGGGCGGTCCGTTCGTGACGCCGGCCAGCGGCTGGGCCGACGGCCTCGCCTGGCTGTTCATCGTCGGCGGGCTGGTACTGGTGGCGCTGTTCGTCCTGCTGGAGCTGCGCACCCGCAACCCCCTGCTGCCGATGCGCATCGTCCTCGACCGCAACCGCGGCGGGGCCTACCTCACCTCCACGCTGGTGGGTGCCGGGCTGATCGGGGCCTTCTTCTTCCTGAGCCTGTACTTCCAGCAGGTGCTGGGCTACGAGCCGGTGGTGGCCGGACTGGCCTCGCTGCCGACCACCCTCGGCGTCTTCGTCTCCGCGGGCGCCTCCAGCGCCCTGCTGCCGCGGGTCGGCCCGAAGCCGCTCATGGTCCTCGGTGGCGTGCTGGCCGCCGCCGGCCTCTTCACCCTGTCGTTCGTCGGCCTGGACACCGGGTTCTGGCAGCTGCCGTTCCCCGGCCAGCTGCTGCTGGGCCTCGGCCTCGGGTTCACGTTCGTGCCGTTGTCGAACCTGGCCCTGGTCGGCGCGGGGCAGCACGACGCCGGCGCGGCCAGCGCGATGCTCAACGCGACCCAGCAGGTCGGCGCCTCGATCGGCACCGCCGTCCTGGCGTCGCTGTCGGTGGCCGCGATCAGCGCGTACACCGCTGACGCGATCGCCTCGGGAGCAGACCCGCAGGCCCCGGGCGTCGGCCTGGCGGCCCAGGTCGAGGGGTACACCACGGCGTTCACCTGGGCAGCCGCGCTCCTGGTGCTCGGCGCGGTGGTCACCGCGGTGCTGATCAAGGCGACGAAGGAGGACCTGCCGGCCGAGGGCGACGCCGTCGTCCACGTCGGCTGAGAAGGCGCGTACGACGGGTCCGTCGCCCTCCGGGGTGGCGGGCCCGTCGTCGTCTCAGGCGCTGCTGCGCTCCGACAGCGCCCTGAGTCGGGCGTTGTAGGCCGCCAGCTCGGCGTTCCCGTCGCGGTCGGCCGCCCGGTCCAGCGCCCGCGCCCGCCGCTCGTCGGAACCCATCCACGAGACCAGGACGACGATCAGCACGAGCACGGTCGGCAGCTCGCCGAAGGACCAGGCGATCCCCCCGGCCACGTTCTGGTCACCGAGCGGGTCGATGCCCCACGCCGCCGGCGGGTTCGCGAAGGAGTCCACCAGCAGCGTGCTGGCGATCATCACCGCGACGCCGAAGAAGGCGTGGAACGGCACCGGGACGACCAGCTCCAGGATGCGCATCGGGTGGCTGTGCGGATTCGGCCACGGGTCCTGCGCCATCACCGGCCCGAAGAACAGCAGACCCGTGACGACGAAGTGCGCCAGCATGAACTGGTGCCCGGCCGGGTTGCTCATCAGCGCGTCGAAGACCGGGGTGAAGTAGATGCCGTAGAGGCTCGCGATGAACAGCGGCACGGTGAAGCCCGGCGAGGCGAGGAACCGGGCGACCCGGCTGTGCAGCAGCTCGAGCAGCAGCGCCCGCGGGGCGCCGGCCGCCCCCGTGCCGCGCGGGAGGGTGCGCAGGGCGAGGGTCACCGGCGCGCCGAGCAGCAGCAGGATCGGCGAGATCATCGCCAGGACCATGTGCTGGACCATGTGCAGGCTGAACAGCACCATGCTGTAGCCGTTCAGCCAGGTCCCCGTGACGACGAACACCGACAGGGTGCCGGCCACCCAGGCGAGCACCCGCCACCAGGGCCAGACGACGCCGGTCCGCCGCAGCCGCACGACGGCGGCCAGGTACACCACCAGCCCGACGACGCTCAGCATCGCCACCACCGACCAGCCGTCCAGGTGCGGGAGGAACACGCGGCCCCACGTGGGGGGCTCGTCGGGTACCCACATGCCCGAGTGCTGACCGTGGTCCACCGACTCCTCCTCCACGCCGCGACCGTGCTGCGGACACCACTGTCCCACCCGGCGACGGCCCCGTCCCGGGCCCCGGCCCGAGCGTGCGCAGGGTGGGGAGGACGGGGCCCCTAGTCGTGGACGGGCGCCTCGTGGCCGGCGTGCGCCGCGGCCTCGAGCTGGAACGTGCAGTGCTCCATGTCGAAGTGCTCGCCCAGGCACTCGCACAGCGCGTCGAGGACCCGGCCCCCGTGCCCGGCCGCCAGCGCCTCCTCGGTGACGACGACGTGGGCGGAGAGGACCGGCAGGCCGGACGTGATCGTCCACGCGTGCAGGTCGTGCACCCCGAGGACGCCGTCGACGCCCAGGATGTGCGCGCGGACGTCGTCCAGGTCGACGCCCCGCGGGGCGGCCTCGAGGAGGACGTCGAGCGCCTCGCGGAGGAGGTGCCAGGCGCGCGGCACGACGAGGACGCCGATGACGGCCGAGGCGACGATGTCCGCCGGCGTCCAGCCGGTGGTCAGGATGACGACGGCGGCCACGATCACGGCGACCGAGCCCAGCGCGTCGGCGAGCACCTCCAGGTAGGCGCCGCGCAGGTTCAGCGACGCGTCCTTCCCCCGGTGCAGCACCGCCAGCGAGCCGATGTTCACGACCAGGCCGACCGAGGCGACGACGAGCATCAGGCCGGACCCGATCTCGGGGGGCTCGCCGATCCGGCGCACCGCCTCCACCAGCACGTACCCGGCCACGGCCAGGAGCAGGAGACCGTTGGCGACCGCGGCGAGGATCTCCACCCGTTGCCAGCCGAAGGTGCGGCGGCCGCGCGCGGGCCGCTGGGCGAGGGTCACCGCCGCCAGGGCGAGGGCGATCCCGGCCGCATCGGTGGCCATGTGACCGGCGTCGGCCAGCAGGGCGAGGGAGCCCGACAGAAGCCCTCCGACGATCTCGGCCGCCATGACGGCGAGGGTCAGGGCGAGGACGAAGGCGAGTCGCCCGCGCTGGCCTCCCGCGGCCGTTCCCGGCGCGTGCGCGTGCCCCATGACCGTCCGCCTCCTTCCCCTCCTGCTGCAGTGTGCACCGACGACGACGCCCCCCGCCGGGATCCGGCAGGGGGCGTCGACGGTTCCGCCGCTCAGATCGCGACGCCGCGCTCCCGGAGCCACGGGAGGGGGTCGATCTTCTGGCCGTCGAGACCGCCGACGTGCACCTCGAAGTGCAGGTGCGGGCCCGTGGACTGGCCACGGTTGCCCAGCAGCGCGATGGTGTCCCCGGCCTGCACCACCTGGCCGGGCTGGACCAGGATCGAGTCCATGTGGCCGTAGACGGTGACGTCGCCGTTCTCGTGCTGGATGTAGACGACGAGGCCGAAACCGCTCGCCGGGCCTGCCTCGAGCACGACGCCGTCCGCGGCCGCGTACTCGGGGGTGTGCATGGGTGCGGCCAGGTCGATGCCCGAGTGCATGGTCCCCCACCGCGGGCCGAACTGGCTGGTGAGGCGAGCGCCCTGGACCGGGAGGACGGCCTTGGGGCGGGCGGCCTCCGCGGCCGCCTCGGCGGCGATCCGGTCGGCCTCGGCCTGGGCCTGGGCGGCCGCCGTCTGCTCGGCGTCACGGGCGTTGCGGCTGACCGCCAGGTCCCCGAGCAGTTCCGCGGCCTCGGTGTCGGTGATGGCCTCGGCCGGCGTCTCCTCGATGCCGAGCTCCTCCGCGACGCTGACCGAGTGGCTCATCGTCGCGGTCGCGCGAGCCACGGGCTCGTCGGTCGCGAACGCGCTGATGCCCATGGCGCCGATCATCGCGGCCGCCAGGTACAGCGCCGGACGACGCCGGACCGTCGGCGGACGACGGTGCAGGAAGCGAGCGGTCCGCACCTCCGGGGCGCCGGTCGGGACCGTCTCACCGGTGAGCGCGGGCGAGAGGACGGCCTTCGCCTCGGCCTCGGCCAGGGCCTCGAGGATCTGCGCCGCCGGGACGGTGCGCTTGCGGGGCGTCGGCCGGCTGCGGGCGGGGCGGGTGGCCGTCGCGTCCGGGGCAGTCACTGCTGCGGCGACCGCCGGAGCAGCCGCCTCCGCGGGAGCAGCCGCCGTCACCGGAGCGGCGTCCTTCGCCGCGCCGGCCTTCTGCGCCGGAGCCTTCGCGGCGGGCGCCTTCGTGGTGGGCGCCTTCTCGGCCGCCGTCTTCGCCGTGGGCGCCTTCTCGGCGGCCGTCTTCCCGGTCGCCGTCTTCGCGGCTTCCGTCTTCGCGGCGGCTGTCGTCGCCGTGGGCGCCTTCTCGGTCGCCGTCTTCGCAGCGGCCGTCCTCGCCGTGGGCGCCTTCTCGGTCGCCGTCTTCGCAGTCGCCGTCTTCGCCGTCGGCACCTTCTTCGCGGCGGTCGGCTTCGCGGCGGGCGTCTTCACGGCGGTCGCCTTGGTCGCCGCGGCGACCTTCGCGGCGGCAGCGGCCTTGACCGTGACGGCCTTCGCCGTCCCCGCCCGCTGCACGGCCGCCTTCGCCGTCGCGGCCCGGGCCGACGCGGCCTTCCTGGTGGCGGTGCCGGCTGCCTTCGCCCGAGCCGCCAGCGTGCCGCCGGCCGTGCCCGCGGTCTTCCGGCGCGCGCCCTCCGCGGTCGCCGTCGGGGTGCTGGTGCCGGTCGTCCCGGAGCGCTTCGCCGTCCCCTGGCGCTGCGCCGGAACCGTGCTGGTCGCCGTCTCGGCAGCCGGCCGGCGCGAGGTCCCGCGGGCCGGCGTGGAGGTCGGAGCAGACCCGGTGGCGGGCCCCGGTCCCTCAGCGAGGAGGCGGTCCTGGTCGTGCGAACTCATGCACCTGTACTTCCGTTGACGGGCATTCCACGTGAACTCCCGGGGAGAGGAGCGGGGCCCATGTAAACACGTCGTGATGTTTTCGTGATGTGGGCACCGGGGTATCCACGTGCAGCTTTGTGTCCTGGGCCACACAAAGCCCGCGATGTAACTCTGCATTAGGTAATCGGCAATTGACGGCGAGTGATCGCCACGCAGCGATTTGTTGAAAGTCGAGCGATCCACGTCACGAAGGGGCAGGAGTGCCCCGAAGGGGCCGAACCGCGGCCCGATCGAGGGAGATCCAGACATGCGCGCAGTGACATGGCACGGCCGGGGAGACGTCCGCGTCGACACCGTCCCCGACCCCGTCATCCAGGACCCGACGGACGTGGTCATCGAGGTGACGTCCAGTGGGATCTGCGGGTCCGATCTGCACCTCATCGAGGTCATGGCGCCGTTCATGACCGTGGGTGACGTCATGGGCCACGAGCCGATGGGCGTCGTCCGCGAGGTCGGTGCGCAGGTGACGGAGGTGAAGCCGGGCGACCGCGTCGTCGTCCCGTTCAACATCTCCTGCGGCACCTGCTGGACCTGCTCCCAGGGCCTGCAGTCGCAGTGCGAGACGACGCAGAACCGCGAGCAGGGCATGGGCGCCTCGCTGTTCGGCTACACCAAGCTCTACGGGCAGGTGCCCGGCGGCCAGGCCGAGTACCTCCGCGTGCCGTTCGGCAACACGCTCCCGATCAAGGTTCCGGAGGGGCCGGCCGACGACCGCTTCGTCTACCTCTCCGACGTCCTCCCGACCGCCTGGCAGGCGGTCCAGTACGCCGCGATCCCGAAGGACGGCACCGTGCTCGTCCTCGGCCTCGGCCCGATCGGCGACATGGCCGCGCGCATCGCCATGCACCTCGGCGCCAAGCAGGTGTTCGCCGCCGACGTCGTCCCGGAGCGCCTCGCGCGGGCGCGCGCGCGAGGAGTGACGGTGATCGAGTCCACGAAGCAGGACGACGTCGTCCAGGCCGTCCGCGACGCCACGGGCGGACGCGGGCCCGACGCGGTGATCGACGCCGTCGGCATGGAGGCCCACGGCTCACCGCTGGCGACCATGGCGCAGAAGGCGACCGCCGTCGTCCCGGACGCGATCATGGAGAAGGTCATGCAGGTGGCCGGAGTCGATCGGCTGGCCGCCCTGAACACCGCCATCGAAGCGGTCCGCCGCGGCGGCACGATCTCGCTGTCCGGCGTCTACGGCGGTGCCACCGACCCGTTGCCGCTGATGCGGATGTTCGACAAGCAGATCCAGCTGCGGATGGGCCAGGCCAACGTGTGGCGCTGGGTGCCCGACATCCTGCCGCTGCTCACCGACGAGGACCCGCTGGGCGTCGACACGTTCGCCACCCACCACGTGCCGCTGGCCGACGCCCGCGACGCCTACATGAACTTCCGGGAGAAGAAGGAGGGCCACGTCAAGGTGCTGCTCCGGCCCTGACGTGCCCGGGGCGCCGGCCCTCCCGGCGCCCCGGAGGCTCCTTGTGACCGGACCCACGGCGCCCCGAGGGCATGGCGGGCGGCCGGCGGGGCTTGCCCCCGAGTAGACGAACCATCCCGGCTCCGGGAGGACGACGAGGTCCGCCGGCCGCTCCCCCGCCCGCGTTCCCGCGTCCCTCTGGAGTTCCGCCTCGTGCCTCGCGCGCTGCTCGCCCTCGCCATCGGCGCCTTCGGCATCGGCACCACCGAGTTCGTGGTCATGGGGATGCTGCCCGAGATCGCCGCGGACCTCGGCGTCTCGGTGTCCGCCGTCGGCATCCTGATCTCCGCCTACGCGATCGGCGTCGTCCTCGGGGCGCCCACCCTGACCGCCCTCGGTCTGCGCTTCACCCCGCGGCAGACCCTGGTCGCGCTGATGGTGGTCTTCGTCGTCGGCAACACGCTGTCCGCGCTCGCCCCCGGCTACGGCGCCCTCGTCGCCGCCCGGGTGCTCACCGCGCTGGCGCACGGCTCGTTCTTCGGGGTGGGCGCGGTCGCCGCCCGGCGGCTCGTCCCGCCGAACCGGTCGGCCCGGGCCATCTCCCTCATGGTCACCGGCCTCACCCTCGCCAACGTCATCGGCGTCCCCCTCGGCACGTTCGTCGCGCAGCAGGCGAGCTGGCGGATCGTGCTCGCGGCCATCGCCGGGATCGGCGTGGTGACCATCGCCGGCCTGCTCGCCTGGATGCCCGGCGACGCCGGGGAGCCGACCGACCTGCGCGGGGAGCTGCGCGCGTTCCGCCGCGGCCAGGTCTGGCTGGTCCTCGGCCTGACGATGATCGGCTTCTCCGCGCTGTTCTCCGTCTACAGCTACGTGAGCCCGATCCTCACCGATCTGGGCGGCATCCCGGCCGGCTGGGTGACGCCCGTCCTCGCCCTGTTCGGGGTCGGTTCCACGGTGGGCACCCTCGCGGGCGGGCGGCTCGGGGACCGGTACGGCTTCTCCTTCGTCGCGGTCGGGCTGGCCCTGATGGCCTCGGTCCTCGTGGCCTTCGCCTTCCTGGCCCGGACGCCGGTGCTGGCCGTCACCCTGCTGGTGCTCTTCGGGACGCTCTCCTTCGCGCTCGGGCCGGTGGTCCAGAACGCCGTGATCGACGCCGCGCGGGTGCCGGGCGGGAGCCTCGTGTCGGCGGCCAACCAGGCGGCGTTCAACATCGCCAACGCCATCGGAGCCGCGCTGGGCGCGCTGGTCATCTCGCAGGGGCTGGGCTACACCGCCCCCATGTGGGTGGGAGCGGTGCTGGCGCTGGCCGGCGTCGCGCTCGCCCTCGGCGCCCGCGCCGTCGACCGCCGGGCGATCGCCGCCGGCGTCGTCCCAGTGCCGCCGCTGCCGGTCGGCCGGCTGCAATCGGCCGATGCCGCCTGACTAACTGCTGCGGCCCAGCGGGTAGGGAAGACGCCATGACGGTCATCGGCGCAGAGCGGTCAGGGCAGTTCCCTCTCGGCGGGAGGTCGGTCCACCGGATCGGCTACGGCGCCATGCAGCTGGCGGGACCGCACGTGATGGGCCCGCCGGCCGACCGGGACGCCGCGGTCGCGGTGCTCCGGCGGGCGGTCGAGCTGGGCGTCGACCACATCGACACCAGCGACTACTACGGGCCGCACGTCACGAACGAGATCATCCGGGAGGCGCTGCACCCCTACCCGGACGACCTGGTGCTGGTCACCAAGGTCGGCGCGCGCCGGACCCCCGACGGGCAGTGGCCGGAGGCGCTCTCCCCCGACGAGCTGCGCAGCGCCGTCCACGACAACCTCGAGCACCTCGGTGTCGACGTCCTGGACGTGGTGAACCTGCGGATGCCCGGCTTCGACGAGCCGGTGGAGCGCTCCCTGGCCGAGCCGTTCGGGGCCCTGGCCCGGATGCAGGAGGAGGGGCTGATCCGGCATCTCGGGATCAGCAACGTGACGACGCAGATGGTTGCCGACGCGCAGTCGATCGCGCCGGTGGTCTGCGTGCAGAACCACTACAACCTCGTCCACCGGCAGGACGACCCACTCGTCGACGCGCTGGCCCGCGAGGGCATCGCCTACGTGCCGTTCTTCCCGCTCGGCGGCTTCACGCCGCTGCAGTCGGCTGCGCTCGAGGCCGTGGCCCGCCGGCTGGAGACCACCCCGATGCAGGTGGCGCTGACCTGGCTGCTGGCCCGCTCCCCCAACCTGCTGCTGATCCCCGGGACGTCGTCGGTCGCCCACCTGGAGGAGAACCTGCAGGCGTCGGCGCGCGTGCTCGGCCCGGCGGAGCTCGAGGAGCTGGACCGGATCGGCGGCACCGGGCAGCCCGACCCCGCCTGACGTCAGCGGACCGAGCGGATCCGCCCGACGGTCAGCGCCCCGCAGACCGTGGCCAGCCCGGCGACGGTGAACAGCACGTCGTAGCCGCCGAGCTGGGCGATCAGGAGCCCGGCGAGCAGCGGGGCCAGCGCCTGGGGGGCGACGACGGCGACGTTCATGACGCCCAGCTCCCCGGCGACCGTGCGCGCGTCGGGCAGCACCTGGGTGACCAGCGCCTGGTCCACCGACGTGTAGGCGCCGTAGCCGGCGCCCAGCAGCAGGCCCGCCACCAGGGCGCTGGGCCAGCTCGGTGCCACCACCAGCACGGCGCACGCCGCCGCCTGCAGGACGGCGGCCCCCGCGACGAAGACCCGGCGCCGGCCGGTGCGGTCGGACAGGATGCCCCCGCCCCAGGTCGCCGTCACCGTGGCGACGAGGTAGACGAGCGTGAGGACCAGCAGCGACCCCTCCGGGTCGGCGACCCTCAGCCCGTCGGTGAGGAAGTACAGGAGATAGGTGGTGCCCAGCGCGTTGCCGAGGTTCACCAGCAGCCGCCCGGCGAACGCCCAGGCGTAGTCCGGCGACCGGGCCGGCGCGCGCCAGGTGCTGCGCAGCGCGGCAGCCAGCGACGGCGGCCGGCCGGCCTCGGCCGGGCGGGTGTCCCGCGACCGGAGCAGCCACGGCACCGCCACCACGACGAGCAGGGCGGCGAGCAGCGGGTAGCCGACGCCGGCCTCGCCCCCGACCGCCGTGACCAAGCCGAGCCCCACCACGATGCCGAGGGCCTGCGGCCCGTAGATGGCGGCGGAGACCGCACCGCGCTGCTCCGTCGGTACCTGGTCGGCGATCGTCGCGGTCAGGCCCGCCATCGCCGCGTACAGGCCCAGCTGCGCGAGCAGCCAGGCTCCGGCGACCGCGGTCCAGGATCCGGCGCCCCCGGTCAGCAGCAGGCCCGCGACGTAGGTCAGCACGCCACCGGCGACCCACACCCGACGGCGACCCAACGGGCTGCGGGAACGGTCGCAGAGCGCCCCGAACAGCGGGAGGGCGACCAGGGCGGCGAGGCCGGCGAGACCGTTGACCAGCGCGAAGTCGCGCACCTTGTGGTCCGGGTCGAGCTCGGCGAGCTGCAGCGGGAGCAGCAGCTGGATCGGGGCGAGCTGGGCCGCCCACAAGCCCAGCCAGATCAACCCGAACCGGGCGGTCCAGGCACGCCCCACCGGCGCGGCGGGGGCACCGCCGAGAGCCGGAGGCGGTATCGGGAGGGCCGGGTCGACGGTCACGGCGAGACCGACGAGTTGCCGGTCACGAACGCCTCGATCGCCACGTCCAGCGCGGCGCGGGTGGCGGCGGTGTCGCGGTCGACCAGCCAGGTCGTCGTCGCGCCGTCCACCAGGGTGATCAGCAACCGGGCCAGCTCCGGCACCGGCCGCGCCCACTGCTCACCGGTGAGCTCCGCGGCCTGCTCCAGCAGCCGGCTCGCCGCCACGGTGTAGGCGCGGTACTGCTCGCGGGCCAGCGGCTGCAGCGCCGGGTTGCGCAGGGCGTGGAACGTCAGCTCGAGCATCAGCAGCTCGTGACCGGGCTCCCGCTCGAGGTGCTGGAGGTAGCCGGCGGCCGCGTGCCGGAGGCAGCCGGCCAGTCCCCCGTCGGCGGTCATGCCGGCGGTGGCGGCGCTGAACTCCCGGCCGACGACGCCGCGGACGAGCTCCCGGAGCAGCTCGTCGCGCGAGTCGAACGCGTAGTGGAAGCTCGCCAGCGACATCCGCGCCTCGGCGACGATCGCCCGCGTCGTGCCGGCGGCCAGCCCGCCGCGGGCCATCACCCGCAGCGCCGCGTCGACCAGCGCCGCGCGCCGCTGCTGGACGGGCACCCGGGCCACGTCAGCCGCCGACCGGACCGAGCACGTGCTCGAGGTGGGCGTTGGTGAAGACCCCGGCCGGGTCGAGGCGGTCGCGCAGCGCGGTGAACTCGTCGAAGCGCGGGTACCGGCGGCGCAGCGTGCCGGCGTCCAGGCCGTGCAGCTTGCCCCAGTGCGGCCGGCCCGCCACGGCTCCGGCGATGGACTCGAGGGCGGCGAACCACGGCCCCGGCTCGACGCCGGCGGGGACGTGCGCGGCGATGTAGGCCGTCTCGCGGGCGCTCGCCGTGGACAGCGGGATGTCGTCGGCCGCGGCGACCCGCACCTCCACCGGGAACGCCGCGCGCCAGTCGTTGGCCTCGTGGACGCGGTGCAGCTCGGCCAGCACGGCCGGGGCGTCGGCCCGCGGGACCGCGTACTCCATCTCCTGGAAGCGCACCCGCCGCCGGCTGACGAAGACCCGGTGCGAGTGGTCGGTCCAGGTCCGCGGGCCCAGCGCCCGCGCCGACACGCGGGCCAGCGGGGGGATGAGCGCGGGCACCCGGCGGCCGGCCGCCACCACACCGCCGAACACCGCGTTGGCGAGGACCTCGTCGTCCCAGGCGGCCCGCCAGCGCCCGAGCGGCGCCAGCTCGTCGAGCGGCACGCGGGTGTTGCGCTTGGTCAGGCAGCGGTCGGTGTGCGGGAACCAGTAGAACTCGACGTGGTCGGCCGACGCCATGAACTCGGCGAAGCCCTCGATCAGCTCGGGGAGGCGTCCCGGGCCCTCCTCGGCCCGCAGGGCGAAGGCCGGTTCGGCCTGGAGCGTCACGGTGCTGAGCACACCGAGCGCGCCGAGCCCGATCCGGCCCGCGGCGAAGACGTCGGGGTGCTCGGTCGCCGAGCAGCGCAGCAGCGAGCCGTCGGCCAGCACGAGCTCGAAGCCACGCAATTGCGTGGCCAGCCCACCGAAGCCGGCCCCGGTGCCGTGGGTCCCGGTCGAGAGCGCGCCCGACACGGTCTGCCGGTCGATGTCGCCGAGGTTGGTGAGGGCCCAGCCCCGTGCGGCCAGCTCGGCGTTCAGCCGGTGCAGGGACATCCCGGCCTGCACGGTCACCAGGCCCGCGCCGTCGACGTCCACCATCGCCGCGTGCCGGTCGAGCACCAGCTGGACGTCCTCGGGCCGGCCGATGGGGGCGAAGGAGTGCCCGCTGCCGATGGGACGCACCCGCCGGCCGCGCTCGGCCGCCCGCCGCACCTCGGCCGCGATGGCCTCGACGCCCGCCGGGTGGACGACCTCGATGCCCGCGGCCCGCTGGTTGCCCGCCCAGTTGCGCCAGCTCTCGGTGCGCGGCACGGGTCCCTCCTCCTCTGCTGCCGCGGCGCGGCCCAGCGGGCAGCCTGGCCGCCCGGAGGGATCCGGTCAAGCGACTGAGACAGTTGACCCAGAAGTGTCGGGCACAGGATGCTGCCCGCCATGTACTCCGCGGCATCCCCCGGCCCCGACGACGCCGCGCGTGCCCGCGACCGGCTGGACCGGGCCACCGCCGCCCTCGATCCCCCGCTGGCCGTGCTCGACCTCGACGCGCTCGACGCCAACGCCGCCGACCTGACGCGCCGCGCCGCCGGGAAGCCCATCCGCGTGGCCAGCAAGTCCGTGCGCAACCGCGGCGTCCTCCGCCGGGTCCTCGCCCGCCCGGGGTTCTCCGGCGTGCTGGCGTACTCGCTGCCCGAGGCGCTGTGGCTGGCCGACGGCGAGGACCCGGTCAGCACGGACGTCGTCGTCGGCTATCCCTCGGCGCACCGGGCGGCGCTGCGCCGACTGGCCGCGGACGGGACGGCGGCCGCCCGGGTGACCCTCATGGTCGACTCGGTGGCGCAGCTGGACCTGGTCGACGCCCTCGTCCCGCCGTCGCGGCGACCGCACCTGCGGGTGTGCCTCGACGTCGACGCGTCCCTGCGGATCGCCGGCGGCCGGGTGCACGTGGGTGTCCGGCGCTCACCCGTGCACTCCCCCGCGGACGCCGCCGCGCTCGCCCGCGCGGTGGTCTCCCGCCCCGGCTTCCGGCTGGTCGGCGTCATGGTCTACGAGGCGCAGATCGCCGGGGTGCAGGACGCCCCGGCGCACCGCCCGCTGCGGGGGCTCGCCGTCCGGCGGATGCAGGCGGTGTCCGGCCGCGAGCTGGCCGGCCGGCGGGCCGCCGCGGTCGCCGCGGTCTCCGACGTGGCCGACCTCGAGTTCGTCAACGGCGGCGGGACGGGCAGCGTCGAGCGCACGGCCGCCGAGCCCGCGGTGACCGAGGTCGCCGCGGGGTCGGGTCTCTACAACCCGGTGCTCTTCGACGGCTACCGCGCCTTCACCGGGCGCCCGGCGACGTTCTCCGCCGCCCCGGTCACCCGCGTCCCGGCGCCGGGAACGGTGACCGTGGCCGGCGGCGGCTGGATCGCCTCCGGCCCACCCGGGCCGGACCGGCTGCCGGTGCCGACCTATCCGGCCGGCCTGCGCTGGCTGCCCGCGGAGGGCGCGGGCGAGGTGCAGACCCCGCTCAGCGGAGCCGCGGCCGCAGCGCTCACCGTCGGCGACCGCGTGTGGTTCCGGCACGCGAAGGCCGGCGAGATCTGCGAGCACGTGGACGAGCTGCACACCCTCGCCGGCGACGAGCTCACCGGCACCCTGCCCACCTACCGCGGCGAGGGCCGCTCCTTCGGCTGAGGCCGGCGGCGGGCCATCCGGCGGGTACTCCTGAGGCGGGTGGGAAGCGGCTGCCCGTGTCGCACGCGACCTCCGCGGCAGGATCCGGCCCGGACATACGGTCCCGTCCGTATCCGTGCGCCATCCCGAGGAGCGACCGACCATGTCCTACCCACCGCAGGCCCCGTACCAGCAGGAGTACGGCCCGCCGTCCTACGGCCAACCGGCCGGCCCGCCGCCGAAGCAGGGAGCGGGGCTCGCGATCGCTTCGATGGTGCTCGGCATCGTCGCGCTGCTGCTGAGCTGGATCCCGATCATCAACAACGTCGCCGCGATCGTGGCGATCGTCGGGCTGGGCCTCGGGATCCCGGCCCTGATCCGCGCCCGGCGAGGCACCCACAACGGCGCCGGTATGGCGATCACCGGACTGGTGACCTCCGTGCTGGCCATCGTGCTGGTCATCCTGACGCAGATGCTCTTCGTGAAGGCCATCGACGAGGTGGAGAAGAGCATCGACGAGAGCCTCGCGGAGGTCGAGTCCGCCCCGGCCGAGCCGGGCGCGGACAAGGCCACCGCCGAGACGACGGAGGTCGTGCCGCTCGGGGTTCCGGCTCAGGTCGGTGACTACCAGGTGACCCTCGACGCCATCGAGCTCGATGCCAACGCGACGGTGGCCGCTGCCAATCAGTTCAACGAGCCGCCGACCGGTCAGTACGTCATCACCCAGCTGACGGTCACCTACGTCGGCGCCGAGGAGGGCATGCCCGCATTCGACCTGACCGCGGTCTTCCACGGGACCGACTCCCGTCAGTACAGCGACAGCGAGTGCTCAGCGGTCCTGCCGGACGACGCCATGGACGCCCCCACCCTGAACAGCGGAGGGTCGGACACCTTCCAGTTCTGCATGGACGTCCCGCCGGCAGCCATCC
This sequence comes from Blastococcus tunisiensis, assembly GCF_900112815.1. GTDB lineage: Bacteria > Actinomycetota > Actinomycetes > Mycobacteriales > Geodermatophilaceae > Blastococcus_B > Blastococcus_B tunisiensis. The sequence continues at coordinate 35,121 of NZ_FOND01000027.1, read as the reverse complement.
AGGGCGGGCAGCTGTCGATCGAGCCGACCTTGAGCTTCACCGACGAGCGCGTGTACTACGCGATCGGCTAGAGCCGGCTCTGCGCCGCCGGTCCGCGCCTCTCACACGGGCCGGCGGCGCGGTGTCGTCAGCGGGCGCGCTGGACACGGGTCTCGTCGAAGACCGGCTCGGCCGACTCGTAGACCCGGCCGTCGGCGCCGAAGACCACGAACCGGTCGAAGGAGCGGGCGAACCAGCGGTCGTGGGTGACGGCGAGGACGGTGCCGTCGAACGCGGCCAGCGCCTCCTCCAGCGCCTCGGCGGAGAGGACGTCGAGGTTGTCGGTCGGCTCGTCGAGCAGCAGCAGGGTCGAGCCGGAGAGCTCCAGCAGCAGGATCTGGAACCGCGCCTGCTGACCGCCCGACATCGTCCGGAACGGCTGCTCCCCCGCGCCGGCCAGCCCGTAGCGCCGCAAGGCCGCCATGGCCCGCCCCCGGTCCACCCCCGGGCGCCCGGGCTCGCCGTGCCACAGCAGGTCGACCGGCGTGCGGTCCTGCCACTCCGGATGGGCGTGGGTCTGGGCGAAGAACCCGGGGACGACGCGGGCCCCGAGCCGCCAGTCGCCGGTGTGCGGGACGGACTGCCCGGCCAGCAACCGGAGGAAGTGCGACTTGCCCGCGCCGTTGGCGCCCAGCACCCCGACCCGGTCGCCGTAGAAGATCTCCAGGTCGAAGGGCCGCATCAGACCGGTCAGCTCGAGCTGCTCGGCGATCACCGCCCGCACGCCGGTGCGCCCGCCGCGCAACCGCATGGACACCTTCTGCTCGGGCGGCCGTTCCGGTGGCGGACCGGCCGCCTCGAACTTCGCCAGCCGGGTCTGCATCGCGTGGTAGCGGTTGGCCATGTCCGGCGAGTTCGCCGCCTGCTGCTGCAGCGTCCGCACCAGGTCGACCAGCCGCTGGTGCTCCTCGTCCCAGCGCCGGCGCACCTCGGCCAGCCGCTCGTGCCGCGCCGTCCGCGCCTCGTGGTAGCCGGCGAAGCCGCCGCCGTGCACCCACGCCGTGCCGCCCTCGACGGTCACCACCCGGTCGGCCACCCGCGCGAGCAGTTCCCGGTCGTGGCTGACGAACAGCACGGTCTTGCGGGTCTCGAGCAGCCGCTCCTCCAGCCACCGCTTGCCCGGCACGTCGAGGTAGTTGTCCGGCTCGTCGAGCAGCAGCACCTCGTCGGGTCCGCGCAGCAGCGCCTCGAGCGCCAGCCGCTTCTGCTCACCGCCCGACAGCGTGGTCAGCTCCCGGTACTTGCACCGCTCGTAGGGGACGCCGAGGGCGGCGACGGTGACGGTGTCCCAGGTGACCTCGATGTCGTAGCCACCGACGTCGCCCCAGTGCGCCAGCGCGTTCGCGTAGGCCATCTGGGTGGGCTCGTCGTCGTTCTCCATCATCGCCAGCTCGGCGGCCTCGACCGCGTGCCAGGCCGCCCCGACGGCGGGCGGCGCGAGGTCGACGAGCATCCGCTGGACGGTGGTGTCGTCGCGGACCGATCCGATGAACTGGCGCATCACACCCAGACCGCCGGTGCGCGCCACCGAGCCCGCCTCCGGGGCGAGGTCGCCGGCGATGATCCGCAGCAGCGTCGTCTTCCCGGCCCCGTTCTCGCCGACCAGTGCCGCCCGGGCGCCGTCGCCGACGCGGAAGCTCACGTCGTCCAGCAGCACCCGCCCGTCGGAGAGGCTGTGCCGGACGGCGCTCACGTCGACGTATCCCACCCGGACATCCTCCCGGGCCGGGCAACCGCGTTCGCGCGCGGTCGGAACTCATGTAAGGAGCCTCCGGTGTTGATCGCACTGGTGGTCTCGGGTTGCATGAGCGGCCCGGCTGGTCCGGTGGGTGGCGTCGAATGGAGCTCTGGGAGCCGCGTCGTCGAACGGCGTGGGGTCTCGTTGGTCTGATTGCCACCGCTGGCCCGGTCACGGAGTCCCGGATGAGGGAAGTGGGCCCGCCCGGGGAGGTGGGGCCCGCTTGCAGCACATGAGTGGGTGCCGCGATCGGGATCGTCTCGGCCGGCGCTCGTCGCGCGTGGGGCCGTGACCGTTGATCTTCGCGTCGCTCGTCGCGGCCGACCGGAGGCATCGATCCGGGTCGTCAGCGAGGAGGAGCCCATGTCAGCAGAACGTCGCCTGGTCGGAGTGGATCTGGGCATCGCCAGCGACCACACCGTCCGCGTGCTGCGCGGTGATGGCAGCGAGGTCTGCCGCCGGCGGGCCCGACCGACGGTGGAGAGCCTGGCCGCGGTGGAGGCCGCGGCGCTGGCCGGCGCCCCCATCGGCAGCCGGCTGGAGGTGGTGATCGAGCCGACCGGGCCGGCCTGGCTGCCGGTCGCGGTGTTCTTCCTCAACCGCGGGCACCTCGTGTTCCGGGTGGCCAGCGCCAAGGCCGCCGATCTGCGCCGGTTCCTGTCCCGGCACGCCAAGAGCAACGGCATCGACGCCGACACCCTGGCCCGGCTGCCACTGATCGCACCCGAGGGCCTGCAGCCGCTGGAGCTGCCCGGCCCGGAGGCCGCCGCGCTGGACCGCCGGGTGCGGGCCTGCGACCGGCTGACCCAGGAAGGTGCGCTGCACCAGCGGCGGATCAAGGACCTGGTCCGCCAGCTGCTGCCCGACAGCCCACTGACCGGGGACCTGTCCAAGACCGACCTGGCCGTCCTGGAACGCTGGGCAGACCCGCGGGCACTGCTGGCCGCCGGGCAGGCCCGGCTGCTCGTGGTGATCAGCAAGGCCTCCCACGGGCAGCAGGGCGCGGCCCGGGCCGACGCCTGGCGGGCCGCCGCGGCGGCCGCGCTCGAGCTCTACGGCGACCACCCCGCGATCGCCTTCACCGACCTGGCCGCCGAAGTCGCCACCGAGGTGCGACTGCTGCAGGCCGTCCGCGCCGAGCTGGCCGGCCATGCCGCGGCCCGGACGGAGGCCTACCGGTTCACCGACCCGAGCGCGCTGGCCGCCTCCCTGCCCGGGTTGGCCGAAATCGGTGCGCCGACGGTGACCGCAATCATCGGCCGCCCCGGCCGGTTCCGAACCGGCAAGCAGTTCCGCTCCTTCACCGGCCTGGCCCCCAAGGCCAGCGAGACCGGCAACACCGACCGCAAGGGCGAGCCGATGAGCAAGGCCGGCAACCGACTGCTGCGCACCACCCTGATCCGCGCCGCCGACAACGCCCGCCGCCAGGACCCGCAGCTGGCCCGGATCTACTACGTGCAGATGGTCGAACGCGGCGCCGGGCACCTCAAGGCCTGCTGCGTGGTCGCCGCCCACCTGGCCGAACGGCTGCACGCCGTCCTGACCCGCGGCATGCCCTACGTCCTCTGCGACATCGACGGCACGCCGGTCGACCCGGCCACCGCCAAGAAGATCATCGCCGAGCAGTGGACCGTTCCGCTCGAGGTCCGCGCCCGCCGGCGCAGCCGCAAGCCACCTTCCCCGAGGGGCAGGGCGGGGAAGGCCCCTCAGCAAGTCCACGCAGGACATGACAGGTCAGACACCCGAAGGGTCGACAAACGAGGCGGCCTTCCCCGCGACACCAGCGTGCTCGCCGCCGCAACCCCGGTCAAGGCAACGACTTGACCACGCAGCGGCCATAGGGAATCAGTCCAGGGAGACCCGGAGGCGCTGGCGGGCCAGACGCTCGACCAGCTCGGGGAGGGCACCGTCCGGCGAGCCGCGCAGCTCCTCGCGACAGGTGCGGACGACGAGCACGATGGGCGCAGGACCGAGTTCCGGGAATTCCTGCCTCAGCCGCTCGATGGCGGAACGGACGGACGGGTCAGGGACGGTGGGCGGGACGGCCAACGTCATGGACGGTCCTTCGGTGCGCGGCCGCGGTGCGGCGGATTCTTCCCCCCGAGGCCACCCAGACGAGGCGGCCGATGTCGTGCTGGAACACCGTGTCCCGCCCGGCGCACGCGGTCCAGGGACCAAGGTCCCCGCGGCTGTTCGCCCTCGGCGTGGCGCCCCGGTCAGCCGGCGGAGTAGGCGTTGTCCCCGGCCGTGGTGGCGGCCACCGCGTCCCGGACCAGGGCGCCCAGCTCCTCGGTGTCGACCTTCTCCAGCGAGGTGAACCGGATGCAGCTCTTCCCGCAGGAGACCTTCCCCAGCCGGTCGGCGCGCTGCTCGGCGAGGTACCCGCCGTCGACGACGGCGCAGACGTAGAGGGAGAGGTGCCGCTTCTGGGCCGCCAGCGCGATGAGCGGCCACGTCGTCGTCTCCTTCGCCGACCTCGGCCGGTACGGCATGAGCCCGTAGCCGAGCATCGCCGAGGAGCCCATGGGCACCAGCTGCCGGTCGATGCCGGGAGCCGCCGCCTTCACCAGCGCGTCGACCCGGCGCAGCTCGTCCGCGCGTGGGCCGGCCTCGTCGAACCACGCCTCGATCGCGTCGGCCATCGCGATCACCTCAGCCCAGCGTCAGGGAGATCACCGTCGCGGCCGCGGCCAGGATCATGCCGAACACGAGGACCAGGGCCACCAGGCGCCTGCGTCGTTCGGCTCTCGAGCCGCGGGGTCCACCCATCCCGGTCATGCGGCCACGCTACCGCCGCACCGGCCCGTTCAGGAGGCCTTCCGGCCCCACAGCAGGGTGTCCAGCGCGGTGCCGGCCGGGGTCGGCCGCCGCACCTGCTCCAGCCGGTCGACGGCGAGCAGCGCGGCGACCGGCGCCAGCCGCGCGACGCTGTGCAGGATCGCCGGTTCCTGGGGTCCGCCGACACCGGTCTCGACGTTGGCCACGTCGTGCCCCAGGACCAGCAGCCGGCCGCCGAGCCGCAGCCAGCCCACCGCACGGGTCAGGACGGCGACGGTCTCCGGCTCCGGCAGGTGCAGGTAGGCGACGACGACGAGGTCCAGGCTCGCCGCCGGCGCCGTCCAGGTGGTGACGTCGGCGGTCACCCAGCTCACCCGTTCCGCGCCGGGCTGCCCCTCGCCCCGGCCCAGGCCGACGGCGGAGAAGTCCACCGCCGTCACCCGCCAGCCGCGGGCGGCCAGCCACAGCGCGTGCCGGCCCTCCCCCGCCGCCAGGTCCACCGCGTCGCCGGGCGGCAGGTCGCCCAGCAGCTCGGCGATCAGCGCGTTGGGCTCGGCCGACCACTGCTGGCGCTCGGCGTAGCGCTCGTCCCAGTCCTCGGCCCGCATGCCTGGAGTCTGTCGCACCGACCTGCCACGGTGTCGGCGTGACGACGCTCCAGGACATCGGGCTGCTGCGGCTCGCCGCGCAGCACCTCGCCGGGCCCCGGTCCGCGACCCCGCTGGACGCCGTCCGCCGGTTGGCCGCCGTGCAGGCGCAGGACTACCCGGGTGCGCTCGTCTCGGTCGCCCTGCGCACCGCGAGCAGGACGCGGGCGGACGTCGACGCGGCACTGGACGCCGGGGACGTCGTCCGGTCCTGGCCCATGCGGGGCACCCTGCACCTCGTCGCGGCCGAGGACCTGCGCTGGTTCCTGGACACCGTGGGCGTCCGCGCCCTGAACGGGATCGGCAAGCGGTGGGCGAACCTGGAACTCGACGAGGCGCAGGCCGAGCGGGCGCGCGAGACGGCCCTGGCGGCCCTGGCGGGAGGTGGGCGGGCGACCCGCGCCGAGCTGCTCGCCGCGATCGCGGCGGGCGGCGTCCCCGTCACCGGGCAACGCGGCTACCACCTGCTCTGGTACCTCTCCCAGACGGGCACGCTGTGCCTGGGCCCCACCGACGGCGCCGGCGAGCAGCTGTTCGTCCTCCTCGACGACTGGGTCGGCGGCCGACCCCCCGAGCGGGAGGAGGCGCTGGCCGAGCTCGCCCTGCGCTTCTTCACCGGGCACGGGCCGGCCACCGTTCCCGACCTGGTCCGCTGGGCCGGCAGCACCGCCCGCGACGTGCGCGCGGGCCTCGCCGAGGTGCGGGACCGCCTGGAGGCCGTGACCGTCGACGGCACGGAGTACCTCATGGACCCCGGCACCCCGGCCCGCCTCGCCTCGGCACGCGCCGAGGCCGAGGGGGTGTTCCTCCTGCCGGGCTTCGACGAGTTCGTCCTCGGCTACGGCGACCGCACCGCGATCGTGCCCGCCGAGTTCGCCGACCGGCTCGTGCCCGGGAAGAACGGCATGTTCCGCGCGACCGTCGTGCACCGCGGGCGGATCGTCGCCGTCTGGCGCTGGGAGGGGCGAGGCGGCACGCGCGCACCGGCCGTCGAGCCCTTCACCGAGCTGCCGGCCGACGTCGCCGCCGCCGTCCCTTCGCTGGCGGCCGCCCTGCCCTGATCCCTCAGCCGCGACGCTCGAACAGGAAGACCGGGATCTGGCGGTCGGTCTTCTCCTGGTACTCCGCGTAGGCCGGGTAGGCGGCCACGGACCGCTCCCACCAGACCGCCCGCTCCTCGCCGGTGATCTCCCGTGCGACGCCGTCCCAGGGCTCCGGCCCGTCCTGCAGGGTCACCTGGTCGGGGTGGGCCCGCAGGTTGGCCACCCACGCCGGGTCGGTGGGTGCACCGCCCTGCGACCCGACCATCGCGTAGACCCCGTCGTGCTCGACCCGCATGAGCCCGAGCTTGCGGACCTTGCCGCTCTTCGCCCCGCGGGTGCTCACGATGACGATCGGCAGACCGGTGTCGCGGAGGGTGTTGGCCTCGCGCCCCCCGCTCGCCTCGTATCGTTCGACCTGCTCGCGGACCCAGGCGGCCGCACTCGGCTCGTACTCACCCTCCAGTGGCATGACCCGAACCTAGGGCGTCGGCCGGGCGGGCGCCCGCGGAGCGGCGTGGTCGATGGTGTGCGGCACGAAGTAGCTCAGGTTGTCCGTGATCAGCCCGTCGCTCTCCCGGATGCCGAGGCCGGCCGGCTCGCCGTCCACGACCCAGGCCCCGAGCACCGGGTGGTGCGGCCCGTCCACGCCCGGGAAGTCCGGCAGCGGGGCGAACTCCTGCACCACGAAGCCCTCGGTGCCGTACCGGCCCGGCAGCTCGGCGGTGACCACGCCGTCCCGGACGATCGCCACGTTGGCGCCCTCGCGGCCCCACAGCGGCTTGCGCACGTAGTCGCGCCAGGTCGACGGCATCTCGTCGGCGAAGTAGGCCGGGAGCAGGAACTCGCCGAGCACCGGGTCGGTGCCGAACAACTGCCACAGGACCGGCAGCAGGGCCTTGGTGCTCCAGAGCATCTTGTAGGCGGGCTCCACCCACGTCGTCCCGCCCGGGCGCATCCCGTCGGCGAGGACGGCCGGCCCGAACTCGTCCTCGATCAGCCACTCCCAGGGGTAGAGCTTGAAGACGACGTCGAGGTGGCGGCCCTGCGGGTCGTAGAACCGGCCGTCGCCGTCGTCGAGCACGATGTCCTCGACCAGCAGCTCGATGGCCTCGTAGCCGGCCTGGACGACGGTGTCCATGAGGTAGGCGACCGTCATCCGGTCCTCGCCGGACTTCTCCTCGCTGGTCCACGCCAGGTGCACCCGGGGCCGGATCCCGGTGCGGCGCTCCCACTTGAGCAGGTTGCGCTGCCACGCCGCGACGAGCGTGTCGTGCAGCGCGTTCCACTGGTCGCTGCCCTGACCGGTGAACAGGTGCCAGTTCCACTGGGTGACGGCGGACTCGACCAGGCCGGTCGGGGTGTCGGCGTTGAACTCCAGCAGCTTGGGCGGGCCCTCGCCGTCGTAGCGCAGGTCGAACCGGCCGTAGACGCTGGGCGGCTCGGCCTCCCAGGTGCGCCGGATGCTCGGCCGCGCCATCGGGGGGATGCGCAGCCGGTCGAACAGCTCGTTGTCGACGATGTGGTCACCGGCGGCCACGCACATCTGGAACAGCTGGGCCACGGCACCCTCGAGCCGCTGGACCTCGGCCATCGAGAAGTCGTAGAACGGGCCCTCGCGCCAGTAGCTGCGCACCTCGCCGCCGGGCAGGTCGGTCCGGTTGTAGACCAGCCCCTGCGCCTCGATCTCGGCCTGCCAGCCGGGCCGGACGATGCCGCTCTCGATCCGTCGCACCTCAGCTGCCGGCGCCGGTACCGGCCCGGTTCCCGACGCCGCTGCCGATCCCGCCGCTGACCCGCTGGCCCGCGCTCACCTTGCCGGTCGCCGGCAGGCCGGCCCGCTGGCGGGCGACGGAATCGGTGGGGTTGATCCGCGTGCCACCCGGCGGGAGCACGGTGCCCACGGGCAGCCCCGGCCGGAAGCCGCCGAGGTAGAGGAAGAACAGCCCTCCGCCGCCACCGACGCGGTCGTCGTCGCACAGGTCCGCGTCGACGATCTCGCCGTCCTCGTCGGTGCAGTAGGCGACCTGTTCCTCCTCCTCTGCGCCGTCGACCCCGCAGCCGGCCATGAAGCCGGTGGCGGCCGTGGTGAGCACGGTCGTCGTCAAGGCGGCACGGATGCGGTTGGAGACCGCCACGACCACTCCCCCTCCGTCGATGGACCCCGACAGTAGGACGTCCGCGCCGGTGCTGTCCGCGCACTCCCGTACCGCCCGGTGCGGCCGTCTGCCAGAGTCCGTGCGCCGAGCCGTCCGAGGAGGTCGCCGTGAACCGTTCCGCCCCCCAGGTCCCCGCCCCCGGGGCCGGGACCCCGCAGGTCGTCGTCCGCGGCGAGGCCGTGCTCCAGGTGGAGCCGGAGATCGCCGACGTCTGGGTCACCGTCCGCGTCCGGGCCCGCGACCGGCAGACGGCCCTCGAGCGCTGCCGGGCCGCCCAGGAACGGGTGTCGGCGGTGGCGGCCGAGGCCGCCGATGCGGTCGAGAGCCTGGAGACGACCGGCGCATCCGTGCACCTGGAGGTGCGGGACCGCCGGGCGCCCGGCGAGCCGGTCGCCACGGTGTCGACCCGGCTGACCGTCGCCCGGCTGGACGCCGTCGGCGACCTGGTCGTCGCCCTCGGGCGGCTCGACGACGTCGACGTGTCCGGCCCGACCTGGCGGCTGCGCCCCGACAGCCCCGCCGTGGAGCGGGCCCGGCTGGAGGCGGTGACCGACGCCGTGCGCCGGGCGCGGCAGTACGCCGCGGCCTTCGGGGCCCGGGTGACCGGTCTGCTGGAGGTGAGCGACGCGGGGCTGGGCGGCGGCGGACTCCGGGTCGCGGCCCCCATGGCGTCGATGGCACGGTTCGAGAGCGACGAGCTGCAGCTCGACCTCACCCCGCCCCGGCAGGAGGTGCACGGCGCGGTCGAGGTGCGGTTCGCCATGTCGGAGCCGGACGGCAGTCTGTGGAGCGCATGACTTCTCGGGAAGAGGACGCCGGAGCATGAGGTATCGCGAGGGCGGGAGCCTCGACGCGTCCGGGGTCTCCGACCGCCGGGGCCGGGGCGGCGGGCGGGTCGGCGGCCGCGGGCTCGCCGTGGGGGGCGGCGGGCTCGGCCTGGTCGGCCTGCTGATCGTGGTCGTCCTGCAGCTGGCCGGGGGCGGCGACGGGGGCACCGGCGCCCCCCTCGGCGGGCTGACCGGCCTGGGCCAGGGCGAGACGACGGACGACACCGCGCTGGCGGAGCGGTGCCGCACCGGCGCCGACGCCAACGACTCCGTGGAGTGCGCCGTGGTCGCCGACGTCGAGTCGATCCAGGACTTCTGGACGTCGGTGCTCGGCGCCGACTACCGGCCCACCGACACCGTGTTCTTCTCCGGGCAGGTGCAGACCGACTGCGGCGGGGCCACCAGCGGCTCCGGACCGTTCTACTGCCCGGCCGACCGGGGCGTCTACATCGACCTCAGCTTCTTCGACCAGCTGCAGCGGCAGTTCGGCGCCCGGGGCGGTCTGTTCGTCAACGCCTACGTGATCGCCCACGAGTACGGCCACCACGTGCAGAACCTGCTGGGCACCAACCGCCAGGTGACACCGGGCGACTCCGGACCGGCCAGCGGCACCGTGCGTCTCGAGCTGCAGGCCGACTGCTACGCCGGCGCCTGGGCCAACCACGCCGAGACGGTCCCCGACGACTCCGGGCAGCCGCTGATCGCCGAGATCACCCAGGACGACATCGACCGGGCGCTGGACGCCGCCGGGCGCATCGGCGACGACTTCATCCAGGAGAACCTGGGCAGCGGCACGGTCGACCAGGACGCCTTCACGCACGGGTCCTCCGAGCAGCGGCAGCGGTGGTTCATGACCGGCTACGAGACCGGCGACCCCCGCCGGTGCGACACCTTCGCCACGGACGACCTCGGCTGAGGAAGGACCCCATGCCCCCCATCGCCCGCGAGCCCGCGCCGGCCCCCTGCACGGAGGCCGGGTTCACCGTGTCCGTGGAGGGGCACGTCGCCGTGTTGACGATCGACCGGCCGGAGAAGCGCAACGCCATGACGGCGGCCATGTGGGCGGCGCTGCCGTCGGTGCTCGCCCCGCTGGCCGACGACGGCGACGTCCGCGTCCTGCTCGTCACCGGTGCCGGGCCCAGCTTCTGCGCCGGGGCCGACATCTCCGACCTGCTCGGCGGCGCCGACCCCGACGACCCCATGGCCGACCTCCGGCGCGACAACCTCGCCGCCCAGGCGGCGCTGCGGGAGTTCCCGAAGCCGACCGTCGCGATGATCCGCGGCCACTGCATCGGTGGCGGCGTCGAGCTCGCTGCCTGCTGCGACCTGCGCTTCGCCGACCCGACGGCCGTCTTCGGGGTCACGCCGGCGAAGGTCGGCATCGTCTACACGCCGTCGTCCACCAAGGCCCTGATCGACCTGGTCGGGCCGTCGATGACCAAGTACCTCCTCTTCAGCGGGGAGCTGATCGACACCCCCACGGCGCTGCGGGCCGGGCTGGTCGACCGGGTGCTGCCCGCCGACGAGCTGGAGCCCGAGGTGCGCCGGTTCGCCGACGTGCTGGCCGGCCGATCGGCGCTGTCCCAGCGGGCCACCAAGGACGTCGTCGCCGCCCTCGCCCGCGGTGGCGACGGCGAGGAGCAGGCCCGCCGCTGGTACCGCGAGACGATCACCGCGGGCGAGCTCACCGAGGGCGTGGCGGCGTTCGCCGAGCGCCGCCCCCCGCGCTTCCGCTGGTCGGGCTGAACAGCCGTTCTCGTTTCGATCTGCGTGGTCGAGGGGTACCGGGGGGCTGCGGCGCTCACCTCCGGGGACAGGGACCGGCGCGGCTTCGAGCCGCGCCGACGACTGCCTCCTCGCCGCCCGTGACGCATGGATGCGCCGGGCGGACAGCCCCCGCTCCACGCCACTCAGCCACCGGTGGCAGGTGTCGCGGGATGGCCCGGGGGTAGCGCACATCCGACCACGAACCCTGCCCAGGAGGACCGATGACGCACAGCATCGACGCCCCGCTCCCGCCCCCCACCACGCCGGGGGCCACGTCCCCGTCCGACACGACTCAGTCGAGCACCAAGGGCAAGGCCCAGGAGACCAAGGACGTCGCGATGGGCGAGGCCAAGAACGTCGGCCAGACCGCCCAGCAGGCCGGCGGCCGCGTGGCCTCGGTCGCGACCGACGAGGCCCGGAACGTCGCCCAGGAGACCCAGCGCCAGGCCAAGGACCTGCTCGAGCAGGGCCGCTCCCAGCTGAAGGACCAGGCGATCAGCCAGCAGCAGAAGGCTGGCCAGAGCCTGTCCTCCCTCGCCCAGGAGCTGCGCAGCCTGGCCGACGGGACCAGCGAGGGTGCTCCCGGGCCGGCGCGGGACCTGCTCCAGCAGGCATCGAGCTCGGTGGAGAGCTTCGCCTCGATGCTGCAGGACCGCGAGCCGGCCCAGCTGCTCGACGACGTCCGCAGCTTCGCCCGCCGCAAGCCCGGCCTGTTCCTGCTCGGCGCGGCCGCTGCCGGCGTGCTCGCCGGCCGGCTGACCAGCGGCGTCAAGGCCGCGCACAGCGACAGCGGCACGTCGGCCCAGAGCAACTACGTCGACCCCGCGCCGACGTACTCCGACCTGCCGGCGCCGGCCCCGGCGACGACCGACACCTACGCGACCACGGGCGCGGCCACCGGCGGGGCGCCGCTGCCGCCGCCGCCGTACGGCACCGTGCCGCCGGAGGGCAGCATGGTCCCGCCGGCCAGCCCGGCCGGCTGGGACGACCCGGCCCGTCGCCCCGGTGGGGTGGGCTGAGGCATGACGACCCCCTACTCCGGGGCCACCCCGGCCGGGGCGGCGTCCCAGGGTTATGCCGACCCGAACGCGCAGAACTACGCGGCCGACTACAGCGGCAGCATGGGCACGCCGACCACCGATGCCGGGCAGCCCGACATCGAGGGCGTGTCCGTCGGCCAGCTGATCGGTGAGGTCAGCAAGGACCTCTCCACGCTGATGCGCCAGGAGCTCGAGCTGGCCAAGGTGGAGCTGAAGGCCGAGGCCAAGAAGGCCGGCACCGGCGCGGGCCTGCTGGGCGCCGCCGGCTTCGCCGGATACATGGTCGCGTTGTTCCTCTCCCTGGCCCTCATGTGGGCGCTCGCGAGCGCCATGCCGGTCGGCTGGGCGGGACTGATCGTCGCCGTCCTCTGGGGCGTCGTCGGCGCCGTCGCCGGACTGATGGGCAAGAAGAAGTTCCAGCAGGTCAACCCCAAGCCCGAGCGCACCGTGGAGACCCTCTCGAAGGTCCCCGGCGCCATGAAGCCCAACTGACCACGAGATTTCCGAGGAGAAGCGATGACCACCAGTGACCCGGACGTCATCCGGCGGCAGATCGAGGACACCCGGCGCGAGCTCAGCTACGACGTCGACGCCCTCAACGAGAAGGTGAACCCCTCCCGCGTCGTGGACCGTCGCGTGACGGCGGCGAAGGGCCGGATGACCAACCTCAAGGAGAAGGTCATGGGCAGTGCCCAGGACACCACCGCGCAGATGCACGGGAAGGCCTCCGGCGCGGCCGGGTCCGTGCAGGGCACCGCCTCCGACGCGATGGGCGCCGTCCAGCAGGCCCCGGACCAGGTGATCCGCCAGACCCAGGGCAACCCCATGGCCGCCGGCCTCATCGCCTTCGGCGTCGGCTGGCTCGTGTCGAGCCTGCTGCCCGCCTCGGAGCGGGAGCGGCAGCTGGCCCAGCAGGCCGAGTCGGCGGTGAAGGAGCACAAGGACACGCTCCTCGAGCCGGCCAAGCAGGCGGCCCAGGACATGGGTGAGCAGTTGCGGCCGGCCGCCGAGCAGGCGGTGGAGTCGGTGAAGGCGACCGCCCAGGACGCCGCCGGCACGGTCACCGAGGAGGGCAGGTCGGCGGCAGCGGACGTGCAGGGCCAGGCCCAGCAGTCCAAGGAGTCGGTGCAGAGCAAGGCACCGACCTCCTGAACCGCGGGCCGATCCGGCCCACCCCGACGCCTGCGCCCCGCCCGGTCCGTCCCGGCGGGGCGCAGTGCTTCCCTCCGGCGCCCCCTCACCCTCCGGGGTGAGGGGGCGCCGCGGCACGCTGCAGGCCCCCGGTCGAGCGGCCGTTGTCCGTCGTGACGACGCCGCGCGGCTCTCCCGAGCCGCCTGACCGCCTGGAGCTCCCGTGGACGAGGCCGTGTCCGTGCTCGTCCCCCCGGTGCCCGCCCCGTCCGCTCCGCCCCTCCGCGTGCTGGTCGCCGACGACGAGGAGGACATCCGCGCGCTCGTCGGCCTCGCCGTCACCCGGGCCGGCTGCGCGGTCACCGGGTCGGTCGCGGACGGGAACGCCGCGCTGGCCCTGGCCCGCGCCGACACCCCCGACCTGGCCGTCCTCGACGTCTCCATGCCCGGCGCCACCGGGCTCGAGGTGTGCGAGGCACTGCGCGCCGACCCGTCCACCGCCGGTGTTCGGATCCTGCTGCTGTCGGCGGGCGCATCGTTCGAGGACGTCGCCCGCGGCCTGGCCGCCGGCGCCGACGCCTACCTGGCCAAGCCCTTCGGCGTCGCCGGCCTGGTGCACCAGGTCCGGGCGCTCACCGCCCGGCTGCCGGCATGACCACCGCCCGGGTGCCGGCCGCCGTGCGGCGGCCGCGGCTGGTGCACCGCCTGCTGGCCGGCGTGGCCCCACGGGCGGCCGAGATCGGCCGGCTGCGGCAGGAGAACGCCGCGCTGCTGGCCCAGGTGCGGACCCGCGCGGACGAGCTCGACCTCGCCACCCGGATGCTCGCGGCCCGCGCCCAGACGATGACCAGCGTCATCGACGCGGTGACGGAGCAGTCGATCATCGGTACCGACCGCGACGGCGTGATCCGCGTCTGGAACCCGGGCGCCGAGCGGATGCTCGGGCTGCCCCGGCCCGAGGTCGTCCGGAAGCGCTCGATCGTCGAGTTCCACCTCGCCGAGGAACTCGAGGCCGAGGCCGCGGCGTGCGGCGCGGCTCCCGGGCTGGGCGTCCTCGTCCATGCGGCGCAGGAGCACGGCAGCGACGTCCGCGACTGGACGTACGTGGCCGCCGACGGGCAGGAGCGGACCGTCTCCGTCGCCGTCACGCCGCGCACCGACGACCGCGGCGTGCACGCCGGCTGGAACTTCGTCGGCACCGACATGACCGAGGTGCGCGCCACCGAGCGGATGAAGGACCAGTTCGTCAGCCTGATCAGCCACGAGCTGCGGACCCCGCTGACCTCCATCCTCGGCTACCTCGAACTCGTCCTCGACGAGGACGGCGAGCCCCTCACCGACGAGCAGCGCAGCTACCTCGCGACCGTCGAGCGCAACGCCGACCGGCTGCTGCGGCTCGTCGGTGACCTGCTGTTCACCGCCCAGGTGGACGCCGGGCGGTTCACCCTCGACCCGCGGGACGTCGACCTCGCCGACGTCGTCCGGGCCGCGGAGGAGAGCGCCCGGGTGACCGCGGCGGGCGCCGGCGTCGACCTCGTCGTCGACCTCCCGGACGGCGGCGTCGTCGTGCCCGGTGACGCCGTCCGGCTCGGTCAGGCCTGCGACAACCTGGTGTCCAACGCCGTGAAGTTCACCCCGTCCGGTGGCCGGGTGACGCTGTCCCTGCGCAGCGGCTGGGCGACCGCCGACGGTGCGGTGAGCGCCGAACCACGCCCCGGCGCGGCCCCGGTGGCGCAGCTGGCGGTGAGCGACACCGGCATGGGCATCCCCACCGGCGAGCAGGGCGAGCTGTTCACCCGCTTCTTCCGGTCCTCCACCGCACGGCGGCACGCCGTTCCGGGGGTGGGGCTCGGCCTGGCGATCACGAAGGCCATCACCACCGCGCACGGCGGCACGCTCGGCCTGACCAGCGCCGAGGGCCGGGGCACCACCTTCACGCTGACGCTCCCCCGCACCGTCGCCTGATTCCCGCGCCGGGACGCATCCGCGCGCCCGTCGGGGCACCGATTCCCGCGCCGGGACGCATACGTGCGGCAGTCGGGCACCGGTTCCCGCTCCGGGGCGTCTGCGGGCGCCCGGTGGGACCGACGCAGGGTCGCGGAGTCCCGGAAAGGCCCGGAAAGGCGGGGAGAAGCGCCCGATTGCGCCGGGTCCGCCGATTCCTTGCGGATTCCTTGCGGAACGCTGGCGGGTGGCCTGCGGTACGGGCCGCAGAGTTCTCCCTGTCGCCGGAACGCCGGTCGACGAACCGGACACAGGGAGACCCACGGACATGAGCACCACGACCCTCGCCGCCAGCTCGACCGCCCGCAAGGTCGTCGGCTCGCTCGGCGTCATCGGCGCCGCTGCCGCGGTCGCCGGCATGGGCACCTTCGGCACGTTCACCGACAGCACCACCCCGGTGACCACGACCGTCGCCTCGGGCACCGTCGACATCAACCTCGCCGGCGTCGGCGCGGCCATCCCGGCCACCGTCGAGGGCTTCGTGCCCGGCGACTCGGTCACCCGGGCGGTCAACCTGGTCAACGGCGGCACCTCGCCGCTCGCGTCGGTCACGCTGAACACCACCGTCACGAACCCGAGCATCCTGACCACCGACGCGACCAACGGCCTGCAGCTGGCCGTCACGTCCTGCTCGGTCCCGTGGACCCAGGGCGGCACCGCCACCGCGCCGACCTACACCTGCTCCGGCACCACGCGCTCGCTGGGTCGCGGCCCGATCGCCAACAGCATGGTGCTCGACACCCCCGCCTCGGTGGCCGTGGGAGCGACGGACCACCTCACGTTCTCGATCTCCCTGCCGACCGGCGCCGGCGACAACTTCCAGGGCAAGTCCTCCGGGCTGAGCCTGGTCTTCACCGGCACCCAGCGCACCGGCACCGCCCGCTGATCGCCGTCCGACGACCTCCCGGAGATCCCGCCATGACCGCCGTCCTCCCTGTCCGTCGCCCGGGGGCAGCCGCACAGCTGCCCCCGGCCGAGGACACGCGCTCCACCACCGGCCACCCGGCCGGCCGGGCCGCCCGCGCACTGGGCCTCGTGTCCCGGTGGCTGGTCCGCGGAGTCGTGGGTCTGGCCGTCCTGGCGTTCCTCGTGCTGGCCGTCGGACCGCACCTGCTGGGCTACCGCACCATGACCATGCTGACCGCGAGCATGGCGCCGGAGATCGATCCGGGTGACGTCACCGTCGTCACGCCGATCGCGGTCTCCGAGGTCACCGAGGGCATGGTGATCACCTACCACAAGCCCGTCGACGACCGGAGCCTCGTGACCCACCGGGTCGTCTCGGTCGAGACCGGCCCCGACGGCGCCGTCCAGGTCCGCACCAAGGGCGACGCGAACGACGGCGTCGACCCGTGGACCGCGACGCTCCAGGGCGACACCGCCTACGAGGTCCGCGCCGTCATCCCCGAGCTCGGCCACCTGATCCAGGCCCTGCGCGCCCCCGTGGTCACGCAGGTGCTGCTCTACGGCGCCCCGGCCCTGCTGGCCGGCTGGCTGCTGCTCACCATCTGGCGCCCCACCCACGAGGACGAGGAGGACGAGTCGTGACCCGCACCCGCCGCATCCTGGTCCTGATCGGCCTGGCGCTGACCATCGTCGTCGGCTCGAGCATCCCCGCCTCGGCCACGTTCGCCGAGAGCGTCGCCCTCCCGCGGACCACCGTCACCGGCCTGACCGTCCAGGCCCCCACCAACCTGGTCGACCGGACCACGTGCTCCGGCTCCACGATGTACGCCAAGGTCACCTGGACGGCGAGCGCGTCGGAGAAGACCACCGGCTACATCGTGACCGCCCAGACCGGCGGCACGCCGATGACGTTCGCGGTCGGCAACACCACCACCTTCACGCACACCATGGGCCGGGTCTGGTCCGCGCAGTCGATCCCCGTCACGGTCACCACCGTCAGCAAGGGTGGCTGGACCAGGACCTCGGCCCCGGTCTGGGTGACGACGTGCTGACCGCCCTCGTCGTCGACCGCGACGCCCTCGCCCGCCGGCGGGTGGCCGGGCTGCTCCGCCTCGGCGGCTGGCAGGTCCGCGAGGCCTCCGACGCCGAGGCCGCGCACCGCGTCACCGCCTCCTCCGACGTGGACCTGGTCGTCACCGATGTGGCCGGATCCGCCGGGACCGGTCCGGCGATGCTCCGCCGGATGCGGCGCGACGGCTCCCGGGCGCGCTTCCTCGTGATCACCGCCGACCCGACCGACGAGGCCCGGGCCGAGGCGATCACCGCCGGTGCGATGGCCTGCCTGGCCAAGCCGGTCGCGGCGCACGTCCTCCTCGACTTCCTGCGCAGCCGGACCACGGGGCCGGCTGCGCAGGGCGATCTCCCCGAGCCGCACGGCCCGGCCGGCCGGCACGACGACGACGTCGACGCCGCGCTGATGGACCGGCTGCACGGGATGTACCTGGCGGCCCTGCCCGCCCGGCTCGGTGCCATCACCGCGGGCACCCGATCGGGGAACGCCCCGGCCGTCGCCTCCGCCGCGCACACCCTCGCCGGCACCAGCGGCCAGTTCGGTCACGCCGACGTCGCCTCGATCTGCCAGGCCATCGCCGCCGACGCCCGCCGCGGGGTCATGGCGCACGCCCGGGTCGAGGAACTGCAGGCCCTCGCCCAGGTGTCCTGACCCACCCACCCCCCTCGACCGGAACGGAGACCGGGCCATGTCCCAGCCCCACCCGAACGAATCCCCCGTCGTCCGTACCGCCCTGGTCGTCGACGACTCCGCCGCCGCCCGGCAGCGCGCGAGCACCCTGCTGCGGCTCGGCGGCTGGGAGGTCGTCGAGGCCGTCGGCACCGACGCCGCGCTCCGCATGGCCGCCATCGTCGACTTTGACCTCGTGGTCACCGAGATGGCCATGCGCAACGGCCACGGGGCGACCCTGATGCGCAAGCTGCGCGAGAGCGGCAGCCGCGCCCGGTTCCTCGTGACGACGACCCGCCGCACCCACCAGGTGCGGGCGCTGGCCGCCTCGGCCGGCGCCGTGGCCTGCCTGGCCAAGCCGGTGGACCCGCGGCTGTTCGTGGACGTGATGCACGGCCTCGCGCCGGTGATCGGCCGCCCCGTCGCGACCGTGGCCGCGGTGCGGGAGCCGGCCGCCGGCGTGCGCGAGCGCGCCGAGGAGATGTACGCCAGCGCCCTCCCCCACCGGCTGACCGCGATCGCGGCCGCCGCCCGTGAGGGCGACGCCGCCACCGTCGCCCACCTGGCCGGCCTGCTCGCCGTGGCCAGCGACCGGATGGGCTGCACCGAGGTCGCGGTGGCCGCTCGCGCGGTCGCCGACGACGCCCGCCGCGGCGTCGTGCCGCAGTCACGCCTGATGGAGCTCGTCGGTGCCTGCGCCCGTGTCGAGGGCACCCGCTGGGGCCCCGCAGCCACCCTCCAGGCGACGCACCCGGCCTGACCCCGTCAGGCCTCCTGCAGGGTCCCGCCGCGAGCGTGCGAGCGGTGGGGGGCAGGGGGTCCTTTCTCAGGCGACGAGCCGGTAGCCCACTCCCCGCACCGTGCGGATCTCGGGCGAGTTCAGCCCGGCCGCCACGAGCTTGCGGCGCAGGTTGGACATGTGCGCCTCGACCAGGCGGAGGTTGCCCTCCCAGTCGGTCTGCCAGACCTCGCGCAGCAGCGTCTCCCGCTGCAGCACCCGGCCCGGCCGCGACGCCAGCGCGGCCAGCAGGTCGAACTCGGTGCGGGTCAGGTCGACCACCGAACCGTCGACGCGGACCTCCCGCGTCTCCTCGTCCACCTCCAGCTCGGCGAGCCGGCGCACCGACTCCTCCGCCGCTGCGGTCGACTCCACCGGAGCGGGTGGGGTCCGGGGGAAGCGCAGCATCGCCTGCACCCGGGCGACCAGCTCCCGCGGGGAGAACGGCTTGGCCATGTACCCGTCGGCGCCGACGGCCAGCCCGATGAGCAGGTCGACCTCCTCGGCGCGGGCGGTCAGCATCAGCACGTAGCACTGCGTCTCGGCCCGGATCTGCCGGCACACCTCGGTGCCGTCGGCGTCCGGGAGGCCGAGGTCGAGCACGATGAGGTCGGGGGTGTCGCGGCGCACCTCGTCGAGGCAGGCGGCTCCCGACGCGGCCTCGCGGACGTCGAACCCGGCCCGGCGCAGCACGGTGGTGACGAGCTCGCGGATCTCGTCGGTGTCCTCCACGACGAGCACGGACTGTGCGGGCACGACCTCCTCCTTCCCGGCAGCAGCGGTGCGGAGGCAGTCCTCCGTTCACCTGACCGGGTGATCGGCAGGCGTGCGCCCGGCCTTGAGCCGAGGCCGCGCCACCGGGGCCGGCTCCCCCGGAGGGGTGAGGCGCACCGTCCCCACAACTCGACCGCCGCCGATCCGATGGGGGCCGTGGTCCCCGTTTCGCGCTAGTTCAGCAGCCGCGTCCCGGCGGGCAGCACGCCGCCGGCCACGAGGTCGGCGGTCGCGTCCTGCAGGGCGGTGAGCGCGACCCGCTGGGTGAACGGCCCGGTGGACAGCCGGGCCACGCCCAGCTCCTGCAGCTCGCGGGCCGGCGGCGTCTTCCCGGGGACGGCGATCAGTGACACCCGGCCCCGCCCGATCCCCTCGACGAGGGCCGCGATCTCCTCGCGCGCCACGACACCGGGCACGAAGACGACCGGGGCACCCGCGTCGAGGAACGCCCGTCCGCGGCGGACCGCCTCGGCGAGCAGCTGCCCGCGGTCGGCGTCCGGGGCGGCCAGCAGGAAGGCGTCGGTGCGGGCGTTGAGCACGAACGCGATCCCGGCGTCGCGCCCGGCGGCCAGCACTGCCTCGACGGCGGCCACGGCGTCGTCCAGAGGCCGCATCCCGTCCTCGAGGTTCCCGCCGACGACGCCCACCGCGATCGCCCGGCGCGCCGTCTCCCCCGGATCGCCGTAGCCGGCCTCGAGGTCCATCGTCACCGGCAGGTCCACGGCGGCGACGATCCGGCCGACCATGTCCAGGTGGAGGTCGAGCGGGATGTTCTCCCC
Source organism: Blastococcus tunisiensis (assembly GCF_900112815.1). GTDB lineage: Bacteria > Actinomycetota > Actinomycetes > Mycobacteriales > Geodermatophilaceae > Blastococcus_B > Blastococcus_B tunisiensis. The sequence goes on along the minus strand of NZ_FOND01000027.1, from coordinate 14,973 downwards.
GTCGGCGTAGCCGAAGGTGGCCGCGACGGAGTGGCTGGCGGTGGCGAGGGCCCGGACACCCTCGGTGCCGGCGACCACGCGGGCGGAGACCACGTCCCAGACGTTGGCCAGCACGAGGATCTCCGGTGCGGTGTGCAGGTCGAGCAGCGTGCGGGCGCGGGTGGCGAGATCGGGCACGTGGGGAACCTAGGACACCGGTACGACACCTGACCAGCGCACTTGACGCGAAGCGTTCAGGTAAGGCTAACCTGCATCCCAACGCCCAGGGTCGAGCCTCTGGGAGGGAGACCTGTTGGCACGACCGGTGAGGCGGCCGTCATGTACGTGTGCCACTGCAACGTGGTGACCGATCGCGACATCCTCGAGTCGATCGCGAACGGCGCCCGCTGCGTCGCCGACGTGGCGCGCGACACCGGTGCCGGCCGCACCTGCGGCGACTGCGTCAGCTCACTCCGCGACCTCGTGTGTCAGCATTGCCCGGTCCGTGCCGAGCGCCGTACCGAACGATCTGCGGCAGAACGAGAAGTGGGAGTGGCTGGTGCAGCCCGTTAGCCCCCGTGTAGTCGAACTGCTCAATGACGCGCTCACCTTCGAGCTGACCGTCACCAACACGTACTTCCTCAACGCCCGCATGCTGGACGCCTGGGGCCTGCCGAAGCTCGGCAAGGTCTACTACGACCTGTCGATCGACGAGATGCGCGACGCCGACGCGATCATCCAGCGCGTCCTGCTCTTCGACGGCCACCCCAACGTGCAGCGCCTCGGCGCCATCCGCGTCGGGGAGACCGCCGAGGAGATGCTGGTCCTGGCCCTGGACAGCGAGAAGGCGGCCGTGGCCCAGTTCAACGCCTCGGCCAAGGAGTGCCACGAGCTCGGCGACCACGGCACCGCCGCGGTCTTCGAGGAGATGGTGCGCGACGAGGAGAAGCACGCCGACTGGTTCGAGGCCCAGCTGGCCGCCATCGAGCGGGTCGGCGCGCAGCAGTACCTGGCGGCGCAGATCTCCACCGAGACGCCCTGAGAAAGGACCCCGCCTCGCAGGTTCGGCGCGGGACTCTGTAGAGGGGCCGCGTACCGAGGGCCGCCTCCCATCCGGGAGGCGGCCCTCGTCGCGTTGCGCGTCAGTCGACGAGCAGCTCCTGCAGGCTGTCCAGCTGCAGCGTCGCCGCGCGCAGGCCGATGCCGGTGTAGAAGACGTCGTCCTCCACGGCGTAGGCCCGCCCCTCGGCGACCGCGGTCAGCCGCGGCCACAGCGGGCCGGCCACGACGGCGGCCTCCCCGGACTCGTCGGCCGATCCGTACGAGGAGTACAGCAGGATGTCGGCGTCGGCCGTGGTCAGCTGCTCGGGGCTGAGCTCGGCGAAGGTGGACCGCCCGGCGTCGAGCTCGACCTGGTCCAGGCCGATGTCGGCGAGCACCGTGCCGATGAACGAGTCCGGCTGGTACGCCCGGATGACGCCGCCGCTGAAGCGGAGGGGGCTGATCGTCGTCGCCTCCGGGTCGCCGATCGCCTCGCCCAGCTCGGCCGCCCGCTGCTCGTACTCGTCGAGCAGCTCCCGGGCCTGCTCCTCCTCGCCGAGCGCCTCCGCGTCGAGCAGGAAGTTCTCCTTCCAGGTGTCGCCCAGGTCCGCGGCGAACACGGTGGGGGCGATCTGCGCCAGCTGCTCGTAGATGTCCTCGTGCCGGACGGAGTTCGACAGGATGAGGTCCGGCTCGAGGGCGGCGATCTCCTCGAGGTTCGGCTCCTGGATCGTGCCGACCACCTCGATGCCCTCGGCGTCCTCGGCCAGGTAGCTGAGGAACTCGTCGTCGACCGCCGTGGTCACGGCACCCACCGGCGTCACGCCGAGGGAGAGCGCGGAGTCCAGCTCCCCGGTGTCCAGGACGACGACCCGCTCGGGCCGCTCGGGGATCTCGGTGCTGCCCATGGCGTGCTCGACGGTGCGCGGGAACCCGGCGTCGGAGGCCGCCGGAGAGCCGGCGCCCGCGGCCTCGTCGTCACCGCCTCCGCAGGCGGGAAGGGCCAGGGTGGCCGCCAGGGCCAGGCACGTCGCTGACAGGGCTGGGCGTCTCATCGTCCTCCTCGTGGGTGGGCACGCACATCGCTGTGCCGCGCCTCTGGATCCGCCCGCGACGGTGTGCAAGACTCCGACGCGACGCCAGGTGAGGCTAGCCTAAGTGGGCAGCGCGGTTCACCTGTCCACCGACCGGGAGAGGGCGCATGACCGTCGAGGCAGTCCAGGTCCCGGTCTACCGGCCGTTCGCGGTCCAGGTCTCCCGGCTGCAGCGGCTGAGCCCGAGCTTCCTGCGGGTCACCTTCACCGGGCCCGACATGGCCGACTTCTCCTCGAACGGCCTCGACCAGCGGATCAAGGTCATCCTCCCGCTCCCCGGCCGGTCCGTCGTCGACTTCCCGGCCGATCCCGACTGGTACGGCGCCTGGCGGGCCCTCCCCGTCGAGGAGCAGATGCCGATCCGCACCTACACGATCCGGGCCCTCCGCCCGGAGCTGGGCGAGGTCGACGTCGACTTCGTGCTGCACGGCGCGACCGGTCCCGCATCGGCCTGGGCGGAGACCGCGGCCCCCGGCGACGAGGTGGTGCTCATCGGCCCCAACGCCCGCTTCCCCGGCCCGACCGGGGGTTTCGAGTGGCACCCGCCGGCCGACGCGTCCTGCCTGCTCCTCGCGGGCGACGAGACCGCCGTCCCGGCCATCTGCGCGATCGTCGAGACCCTGCCCGCCGGACGGCGGGCCCGCGTCCTGCTCGAGGTCCCCACGGCCGCCGACGCGCTGAACGTCGCGGCCCCGTCCGGCGTCGAGATCAGCTGGCTGCCCCGGTGGCCCGACGACGGCACGGCCCCGGCGCCCCGCGGCGCGCTGCTCACCGCCGCCGTCGTCGCCGCGGTGGACGAGCTGGGCGACGAGCTCTCCCCGACCCCGGGCGTCGACCTCGACGACGTCGACGTGGACGCCGGCATCCTCTGGGAGGTGCCCGAGGAGGACGCGCTCCCCCGGCGCTCGTCGGGCGTGTACGCCTGGCTGGCCGGTGAGGCCGGTGTGGTGAAGGGCCTGCGCCGCCACCTGGTGCAGGAGCGCGGGGTGGACCGCCGGTCGGTGGCCTTCATGGGCTACTGGCGGGACGGCAGGACGTCGGACTGAGCCCGTGCGGCCGCGTTCCGTTTGACACCTCGACATCGATCGGTGTCGCATGGACGGATGACCCGTTCCGTGGACCTGCTGACGATGGACGGCCTGAGCATGATCGGGACTCTTGGCTTCTTCGTCCCGGCGGCGCTCCTGATCGCGCTCGTGGTCGGCGCCGTCGTGCGCGACCGCCGGATCAGCGCCCGCGAGGACGCCGCCGAGACCGACCGGGCCGCGATGCAGCGCGAGGAGATCCCTACTCCGCCTCGAGCTGACTGAGCACCGTCTCCAGCGCCGCCCCGACAGCCGCCGCCATCTCCGTTCGGAAGGCGGCCAGCACCGCCTGCGCCGCGGCCGGCTGCAACCGGGTGACGGTGTCCCGGACGGCGTCGACCTGGTCCCCCGGCGCCCCGGCGTCCACGAAGGCCTGCCATCCGGTCTTCACGAACATCTGCACGTAGGTCTGCGCGATCGCGCGCACGTGCTCGTTGACCGTGGCCTGGGCGTCGATCAGGTCGTCCGGCGGGACGCCGAGGCGGACGACCTGCAGGCCCGCCGTCAGCAGGGCGGGGTCGAGGACCCGGAGCGCGCCCTCCTCGTCGAGCCGCTGCACGACCCCGATCTCGACGAGCCGGTCGACCAGGGTGGAGTCCTCGGGCACGCCCGCGCGGGCGGCGAGCTCGGCGCCGGTGATCGTCTCGGGCTCCGGCGGCAGCCACGGCGCCAGCAGCGCCCGGTGCAGGGCCAGGGTCGCGGTGCTCGCGTTCGCCGGCGCGGAGGCCAGCGTCCGCTCGATCATGGCCAGCGAGTAGCCCTCGGCGAGCATCTCGCGGACCAGCATCAGCCGGGCCACGTGCTCGCGGCCGTAGTAGCCGGTCCGCCCCACCATGCGCGGCGGCGGGAGCAGCCCCCGGGCGGAGTAGGCGCGCAGATTGCGGACGGTGACGCCGACGCGGGCGGCCAGCTCGTCGACGGTCAGTTCCCGGGCCGATCCGTCCCCGGGAAGGGGGGAATCCGCCGCCGTGGTCACGAACACATCCTCGTCATCGTGACCCCACGGTAAACGCCTCGTTCTATGTATCAGTTGTCGATGTCACCGTGATGGGTGTTCCATAGCCCGCATGGCCTCAGGAGGTTCCCGTGCTGCTCGCCGCTGATACACGTCCCGCCGGGGGCGCCGCGATCGGCGAGGTGATCCTGGCGACCGGGATCGGCCTCGGCCTGACCGCGGTGCTGCTCGGCCTGGTGTTCCTGCACCGGACCCGGAGGTCGACCGTGCTCACGCGGGTGGGCGATCGCCTCGGCACGGCGATCGGGGTGCCGGCCTGGGTGGCCCTGCCGACCATCCTGACCACGGTCTCGCTGCTGGTCGCCCTGCTCGGGATGCTCTGGGACATCGCCCTGCACATCGGGGTGGGCCGCGACGAGGGGCCGCTGGCCAACCCCGCGCACTTCCTCATCCTGTTCGGGCTCTTCGGCGTCTTCGCCGGTGGCGTCCTGGCCTGCGCCATGCCGCTGGACGAGAAGCCCGGCCCGTCGTCCGTGCGCTTCCTGCGCGGCTGGGACGTGCCGGTCGGCGGCATCATCCTCACCGCGGCCGGCTTCTACGCCCTGCTCGGCTTCCCCCTCGACGACGTCTGGCACCGGATGTTCGGCCAGGACGTCACCCTCTGGGGCCCCACCCACCTGATGCTCATCGGCGGCGCCGGGCTGTCCATCGTCGGGCTGCTGCTGCTGGAGCAGGAGGGCCACGGCGGGCTCTCCACCGACGACGGCGACCGCAAGGTCGGCCAGCGGGCCCGGTTCATCCGGCAGGCGTCGGCCATGGGCGGGCTGCTCTTGGGCATGTCGGTGTTCCAGGGCGAGTACGACTTCGACGTCCCCCAGTTCCGGCTGGTGCTCGAGCCGCTGATGATCGCCGGCGCCGCGGGCATCGCGCTGGTCGCCGCCCGGCTGTTCATGGGCCGCGGGGGCGCGCTGGCGGCCGCCACCTTCTTCGTGGTGATCCGTGGGGCGATCGCGCTGATCGTGGGGCCCGCGTTCGGCGAGATCGTGCCGAGCTTCCCGCTCTACCTCGGCTCGGCGATCGTCGTCGAACTGCTCGCCCTCTTCCTCGCCGCCCGCAGCCCGTTGGCGTTCGGTGCCGTGGCCGGGGTCGGCATCGGCACCGTCGGGCACGCGACCGAGTGGGGCTGGACGCAGGTCACCCAGACCCTGTCCTGGCGCAGCGACATCCTCGTCGAGGGCACCCTCATGGCGATCACCGGCGGCGTCGTCGGCGGCCTGCTCGGCGCGCTCCTGGCCTCGGGCCTGCGCCGTCGTCTCCCCCGCCCCGCCGTGGCGCGGATGGTCCTGGTCGGCTCCCTCGTGGTGCTGGCCGCCGCGGTCACCAACGGCCTGCTGGCCACCGTGCCCGACGACCTCGAGGCCACCTTCGGCATCGAGGAGGTCCAGGCCGACCCGCGGACGGCGAACGTCACCGTCCAGCTCGACCCCGCCGACTTCACCGACGACCCCGCCTGGGTGCAGATCACCTCGTGGCAGGGCGACGGGCTGGTGGTCACCCCGCTCGAGCGGACCGGCGAGGGGGCCTACCGGACGACGGAGCCGGTTCCGCTGCACGGGACGTGGAAGACGCTGCTGCGGGTGCACGACGGCCGGGTCCTGACCGCGATGCCGATCTACCTGCCCGCGGACGAGGCGCTCGACGAGGAGGAGATCCCGGCCGAGGACGGCATGACCCGCGCGGCCATCCCGGAGATCGACATCCTGCAGCGCGAGCTCAAGGACGCCGAGGGTGGCCTCTGGACGGCGTCCAACCTCGTGGTGCTGTTCTGCACGCTGGCGCTGATCGCCGCGATCTCCTGGGGTGTCGGGCGCTACTCCCGGCGGGCGAGCGACCGCGAGCCCTACCCCGACGCCCCGGCGGACCCCCCGGCCGACGACGAGACCGCCCGGCCGGCCAGCGAGCTCGGCAGCCGCTGACCCCGCCCGCCCCCTCCCAGATCCGGAGATCCCACCGTGTCCTCCCGTTCCGCTCGACTGCCCGCTGCCCTGGCCGGGATCGCCCTGGCCGCCACCCTGACCGGCTGCGCCGGCACCGATGCCGACGCCACGGCCGCCAGCAGCTCGCCGTCCTCGCCGTCGTCGTCCTCGGCGACGTCCCCCGCCCCGTCCTCCTCCGCCCCGGCGTCGGCCAGTGCGGCCGGACAGCGGATCGAGGTGACGGTCACCGGCGGCGGGGTCAGCGGCGACACCGGCCGCGTCCCGGTGGCGGCCGGCGAGCAGGTCACGCTGGTGGTCACCTCCGACACCGCCGACGAGGTGCACGTGCACGGGTACGACCTGGGCGTGCCGCTCACCCCCGGGCAGCCCGGGGAGATCACCTTCGCCGCGACGATCCCCGGGGTGTTCGAGGTGGAGCTGCACGAGTCGCACACGGTGCTCCTCTCGCTGCAGGTCGGCTGAGCGCGGTCGGGTGACGCTCCTCGCGCACGGGGTCGGCTCGCGGACCGACCTGCCGATCCCGCTCGGCCTCGCGCTCTACGGCGCCGGCGCCGCCATCCTGATCAGCTTCGTCGTGCTGCTGCTCTTCTGGCGGACGCCGAAGCTCGGGGGCGCCGACTCCGGCCGGCCGCTGCCGGACGCGGTGCAGCGGGCCGCCGACAGCCGCGCCGTCCGGACCGTGCTCCAGGCGCTGGCGCTGGCCGTCGCCGTCCTGGTGACGGCGGCGGCGTTCGCCGGGCCGCAGGAGACGGCGCGGAACCTGGCGCCGTGGGCGCTGCACGTGACGTTCTGGGTGGGCCTGGTGCCGGCGAGCCTGCTGCTGGGCCCGGTCTGGCGGGTGGTCAACCCGCTGCGTCTGCTGCACCGCGCCCTGCGCCCGCTGGTCCCGGCGCCGGTGGCTGCGGCCCGGCTCCGGTCGCTCGGGCTCTGGCCGGCCGCCGGCTTCCTCGTCGTGTTCCTGTGGCTGGAGCTGGTCTACCCCGGCCGCGCCGAGCCGACGACGGTCGCGGTGTTCCTGCTGGGCTACGCCGTCGTCCAGGTCGGGCTGGCGCTGCGCTTCGGCGCGGAGTGGTTCGCGGCCGGCGACGGCTTCGAGGTGTACTCGACGCTGATCGCCCGGCTGTCCCCGTGGGGACGGCGCGAGGACGGCCGGCTGGTGCTGCGCAACCCGCTGGCGAACGCGACGGCGACCCCCGCCGTCCCCGGGCTGGCGGCCGTGGTCGTCGTCCTGCTCGGGTCGACGGCGTTCGACGGGCTCTCCCGCACCGTCTTCTGGCAGACCGGGCCGGGCGCCGCGAACGACACGTTCTCCGGGACGGTGGGCCTGGTCGCCTGCATCGCGCTGGTCGCGGCGCTGTACGTGCTGGGTGCCCGGCTGTCGGGCCGGCTGGCCGGGCAACCGGAGGCGGTGCAGCCGCGCCGGTACGCGGCCACGGTCATCCCGATCGCGCTCGGCTACACCGTGGCGCACTACTTCAGCCTGCTGGCGCTGGACGGCCAGACGACCTGGATCCTGGCCAGCAACCCCTTCGGGCTGGCCGGCGTGGACCTGTTCGGCACCTACGGCAACGAGGTCGACCTCACCGCCGTCAGCTCGGACGCGATCGCGCTCGTCCAGGTCGGCGCCGTGGTGCTGGGCCACGTGCTGGGCGTGACGCTGGCGCACGAGCGGGCGCTGCTGTCGGCGCGGCGGGCCCGGGCGTCGGACCAGCTGCCCCTGGTGGTGGTGATGGTGCTGTTCACCGTCGGCGGGCTCGGGCTGCTGTTCGGCTTCTAGACCGTCCGCCCCGACCGCAGGAGTGAGACGCGGGCGATTCGGCTACAGCCGGGCGCCTACCGGGCCGATGCAGAGGATGCCGCCCATCGGCGCCATCGGGGTCCGCTGCCCCGCCCGAGCGGAAGGACCGCTCCGTGATCGCTGTGACCTGCCGCAACGGCGAGTACTTCTCCGTCGACCCGACCCACATCGAGCGCGTCGAGACCGACCCCGACACCGTGGTGCACCTCGTCGACGGCACCAAGTACGTGGTCAAGGAGAGCTTCGACGAGGTGCTGCTCATGATCCGGGACCACCGCTCCGCGCTGACGGTGGCGCTGAAGCGGCTGTCCGGCGGGACGGCGGAGATCGCCGACCACGCCTCCTCGATCCGCAACGACACCCTCTTCGTCGAGCGCCGCCTGTACCGCCGCGACGGCGACTCGCCGGGGTCGGCCGCCGACCGGCGTCCGGTCACCGACCCGGAGACCGCGACCGACTGACCGCCGGCGGGCTCAGGTCCCGGCCGGCCCGCGGTCGGCGGCCAACCTGGCGAGGACCTCGTCGACGACGGCGTCCGGAGTTCCGGCGCCGGAGACACTCACGCCCTGCTCGTCGTCCTGCAGCGGCTGCAGCGTGGCCAGCTGGCTCTCCAGCAGGGACGGCGGCATGTAGTGGCCCGCGCGCTTCTGCACCCGGTCCCGCAGCAGCTCGGCGTCCACCGTCACGTGCGCGAACCAGACGGAGGGATGCCCGTCGCGGAGCAGGTCCCGGTAGCTGCGCTTGAGCGCCGAGCAGGTGACGATGGCCGAGGTCCCGGCCTGCTCGTGCTCCCCGATCCAGCCGGCGAGCGTCCGCAGCCACGGCCATCGGTCGTCGTCGTCCAGCGGCTGCCCGCTGCGCATCTTCTCGACGTTGGCCTTCGGGTGGAAGTCGTCCCCTTCGGCGAAGTCCCAGCCCAGCCGGTCGACGAGCCCGGCGGCCACGGTGGACTTACCCGAGCCCGAGACCCCCATGACGACGATGGACGTGGGCGCCACCTGCGCGTTCGGCTCCATGGGCTGACCGTAGCCGGGCCCGGGCAGGCATGCTCGCGGGATGGGAACGGGCTCGTCGGCCGCTCCCCCGCCGCTTTCCGGCGGGGGGCATCGTGCTCCGGTGACCTCCGTCCCTGCCGTGCCGGTCGACCGGTGGCCGGACTCGCTCCGGCTGCTGCTCGCCGAGCCCGCCCGCGGGCTGTGGTCGGCGGTGCTGGGGCCGCTGGGCGGCCGGCTGCAGGACCTGCGGCCGAGGAGCGTCTCGGTGCAGCCCGACGGCGCCGCGACGGTGCAGTTCTCCGCCGGCGTCGTCTGGTCGGGAGGGCGGGAGAGCCGGGAGTCGCTGGTCGCGGCCACCGGGTCGCGGATCCCCCACGGCGCCGACGTGCTCGAGCGTTCCGCGGCCGGCCGCGCCCTGCGGGTGGGCGTCTGGCGGTGGCCGTCGGACCCCGCGCTGCCCGGGCTGGCCTGGGCAGCATCGGCCCGGGAGGTCGGCACCCGGCTGGCCGGGCTCGTGCCGGCGACGGGCGGGCCGCGGCTGCGGCTGCGCTCCTACCGGCCGGGCCGGCGCGCGGTGATCGAGGCGCGGTACCCCGACGGCCCGCGGTACCTGAAGGTGGTTCCGCCCTCGGCGGTGGACCGGCTCGTCGCCCGGCACGAGCTCCTCGCCGGCCCGGTGCCGGCAGCACCGGTACTGACGGCCACCGCGGACGGCGTCCTGGTCCTGCCCGGGCTGCCGGGCACACCGCTGCGCGCGCTGCTGAGCGGAGAGGCCGGCCGGCTCCCCTCCCCCGAGGAGCTGGAGCGGGTGCTCGACGCGCTCCCCTCGGGGATGGCGACCCTGACGCCGAGGGGACGCCGGGCGCCCGCGGACGGTCTCGTCCGCGCCGGCAGCTACGCGGCGGTGCTCGGCCTGGTCTCCCCGGAGCTGCGCCCGCGGCTGGACGTGCTGACCGCGGCCCTCGCCGCCGCCGATCCCGGGGTGCACGAGCCGGTGCCCGTGCACGGGGACTTCTACGAGTCCCAGCTGCTCGTGGACGACGGGGCGGTGGTCGGGCTGCTGGACGTCGACACCGCCGGGTGCGGCCACCGGATCGACGACTGGGCGACCCTGCTGGCCCACCTGGTGCTGCTGGAGCAGGTGCTGCCCGACCCGGCCGTCGCCGTGCGTTACGCCCGGGAGATCGAGGACGCCGTCCTCCGGCGCTGGCCGGCCGAGCAGGTGCGGCCGCGGGTGGCCGCGGTGCTCCTCGGGCTGGCGACCGGGCCCTTCCGGGTGCAGCAGCCGGACTGGCCGGCGCTGACGTCGGCCCGCCTGGCGCTCGCCGAGGAGTGGGCCGGCTGAGACCGCGCGGTCGGGTCGGCGGCTTGCGCCGGCCGGTCGGGTCAGCGGGTCGCGCCGATCCGGTCGGGTCAGGGGGTTGCGCCGTCCGGTCGGGTCAGCGGGCGGCGCCGTCCCGCTGCACGGCGGTGAAGGCGAAGGCGAGATCGGTGGTCTTGTTCTCGTGGGCGTCGCCGGCGGTCTCCGGGAAGGTGACCGTGGCCAGCACGTGGTCGACGCCTCCGGGAACCAGGGCAGCGGCGCCGACGAGCGGCTCGTCGGTGACGATCGGCCCCGCGTACAGCTGCTGGGCGGTGCCGCCGCATTCGTAGCCCGCGCCGGCCACGGTCCAGGACACCGGGCACGACTCGAGGGTCAGCTGCAGGCCGTGGATCGGATCGGTGTCGAGCACGCTGGACCGGGTGGCCCAGGAGGTGAAGGTCACCGACGCCCACTCGACGTCCCCGACGTTGGCGATGTCGAACGGGGTGGCGGTGGAGTCACCGGGGAGCAGGCCGCCCGGGCTCATCGGCACGGTGCGGTAGGCCGCAGCCGGGGAGAGCTCGATCGCCACCGTGCCGGCCGCCACGTCGGTCTGCACGGGCGTGGTGCTGTCGGTGAAGGAGCCGAACGTGCCCAGGCCCGCGACGGCGCCGGCCGCGGCGAGGACGCCGAGCGAGGCGACCGCCTTGGGAAAGGCTGCACGACGGGCCGACGAGAGGTCGGGACGGATCGACACGGGGAGCCTCCTGCTGCCGGCCGGGCGAGGAGTTCACCCGGCGTCACAGGGCACGCTGCCCGGCCCGGCGCACGGTTCCCTCGGTGGCGCCGCAACGTTTCCGCAAGAACCCCGTAATGGGGACTGCCCTTCAGCCGACCCCGTTGCGTGCCGATCCAGCACCAGGAAAGAGAACATGTTCGTCCGCAACAGGGGGCACCACCAGTGATCATCACCAGCAAGGCATCCCTGCACGCCGGGGACCTCGTCGTCGCCGCCGAGGTCACCGACGTGCTGCACCGGCGCGGCCAGCTCGACAACCCGCCGGTCTCCCTGGTGGTGTCCGACGCCGTGGCCCTCGGCATCGCCGGCCTCTTCCGGAGCGACAGCGAGTCCGGCCGGGTGATGCAGCGCTTCTACCGCAGCGGCAACGCCGACAGCGACGAGCTGATCGAGGCGGCGCGGGTGGAGCAGGTCTTCGCCTCCCCCGAGGGGCACGCCGCGCTCTACTGCCTCATCGGCTGGGTCCGGAGCCGCCTGCAGGAGAACCAGCTGGTCTGACCCCCGAACGCGAGCCACCAGCGGGCGGCGCCTGGTTGCGCGGCTCCGGCAGCGCGCGCTGCAGCCACGGCCACGCGCCTGAAGGCGGCCTTAGGGCGAGCCGCCACGCTGTTCCACCGCTCTGCACTGAGGCATCACAGGGCTAACGCGATCCGACTTCTCCTACGGAAGCACGGACCTCTTGCCGACCGCTGAGCGCATCAAGTCCCACAAACTCAGCGGGGTTCTTGATCCCGATGGTGACGAACCTGAGGGCAGGCATGTGGGCAAGCGGTCGCAGGTCGACCGGCCCTGACGCGTAGGCCCCGTCGATGGTGATGTTCTCCAATTGGGGGGCGTTCAGTCCTGCGAAGGAGCTAAGACTTCCTTTGAGCACCATCAGGCTTCTGAGTTCTGGTAGCTCTGCCGCCAAGCTGATTGGGTGCTTCCCGACCATCTGCAGTTTCAGTTCTCTCAGGTTGGGGGCGGTCGCGAAGAACGACACGGGACGCCTGGTCGAGCTGAGGGTGACCGCGGTGAGACTCGGGGAGCTAAGCCCTCGGATGTCGTTCCGGTCGTCGATTGCCAGTTGCTCAAGCTGCCTGAGGCGCACGAATTCCAACGCATCCTTTCCACGGTTCAGGCAATCGAGAAATCGAAGGCTCGTCAGCTCCGAAAGAGAAGCGTCCGACATTCGCTTCGCCGCGCGAAGCGAAAGGAAGGTCAGGTTCGCGCCAACCTCCCGCAGTAGGTCGCAGGAGTCATCATCTTCTGTCGCGTACCACTGCACGCCGTTACATGCCTTAGCGAGGTATGTCTCCGTCGCCCGCGCATCCCATCTACCCCTCAGGGCGAGGCACCTGACGGGGCCGACGACGGTCTTCTGGTCCTTGACGTAAAGGTTCTCCGACATCGGCACCGCTGGCAGCTCCTGGCTCGGGACGACTTGTAAGGCGTAGGTCCGCAGCCCTGACGGGGCGCGTCCACACCGGGCCGCTCGGGACCGATGGGAATGGTGCCATGTGTCCCTAAGTGGGCCGCTTGAGGACACTCAGGCCGAGAGTCGGACGTTCCCACTGGAACGTCGTCAAGCCAGCCGACTTGACCGCGCTCCCGCGGGAACGCGGCCAGCGTGTACCGCAGTGGGGCGCGCCGGGACAGCGACGCAGGCCCGGCCACAGGCTGTTCGCGATGAACGGCGGAGCGAGCATCAAGACTGGGACGCCAAGGCTTGAGCGCGGACTGAAGTCGGTCCCCGGCGTCCGGCACCTACGGCTCCACGACGATGGACATCTACAGCCACGTCATGCCGGCGCTGGCCCGCGAGGCCACCGACCGGATGCGCGCCCTGCTGTGGCCAGGCAGGGGTCCGGACACTGCAACTAGAGACGACTCAGGCCGCTCCCCCGAAGGGGCACGGCCTGGTCATCGGGGTGGAGCTGAGGGGACTCGAACCCCTGGCCCCCCACACTGCCAGGCCGTCATGATCGCGTTCGGGGACGACCGCCAGAGTCCGGAACACGCCTCTGAACAGCAAGTTCACCCTGTTCCGGGACAAGAGCGGACGTAGGCGTACGGCCACGGATTCACTGCAACTGCAACCAGAATTGCCACCAGCGGAAGCCGCCTCCGCAGGGTTGCGGCCGATCGTGGCGGCGCGCCTATCGCCTTGAGTAAGAGCCTTCCGCGTCTTTCACGCAACTGGTCTTCGACAGCCGTCCTACGTCCGCGAGGCTGGCGAGGTCGGATCAAATACGAAGCGCTGTGGATCCGGGTGGCCGCTGAGCGCCGCCAGCGGGCCTGCTTCGGCTAGCCTGCGCGGCACAGCGACTCGCTACAGGGGGAAAGCAGTGAGCCGATGACTGGGTCCACCGATGACGGCGTCGAGTCGCCGACCTCAAGCGTCGAGTTGTCTGGAGAGCCGTTCCGAACAGACGACGAACATCAGGTGGACCACCTCATGGTTCCCATTCCGGAGGCGCCAACGAGCAGGGCCCCCGAGACGGCGCCACTGCATGCACGCAGGAGTTCCGACACGCCATCAGTGGCGCCGCCCTCCGAGATTGAATCGCTTCCTACGCGAATCCGAAGCCTCCGCTCGGGATTGGGTCAGGAGTTTCATAAGAGCCCTCTTGCCTTCATCGTCGCGGCACTCGGGCTCATCACAATCGCATTTGCGCTCGTCCAATGGCTGACAGAAGACGACATCCGCATTGATTCATCGAACGTCGACTTCACAAACGGACAGTGGACTTCGCCCGACATGGTGGTTCCCCTGTCGCTCGCGGAGCTGAACCGCCCTCCTTATCCCGGAGACGCCGCGGGACGGGCCGCCTTCGAGCAGTGGGCCGAGAACCATGACGCCGTGTACGCCAACCAGATGTCGGTCAGCTTCCTCGCGCGCAGCGACAAGGAGGAGCCCACGATCATCGTGGGTGCTCGAGTCGTCGTCGTCGAACGACGTGAGCCCTTGGGCGGAACCTGGATCGCACCGGACGGAGCCGGCCCCGCGCCGGAGCGCGTGCTCAACGCAGACCTGGATCCGTCACCGCCGGAGGTGATGAAGGATCCCGGGTGGGAATTCCCGCTGACCGTTACAAGCGCAGAAGTAGAAGCATTCACGGTGGTCGCAACGACCAGCACCTGCCATTGCCTGTGGGAGATCGAACTCGACGTCATAACCCCCGATGGCGACAACGAGACCATCACGGTCGATGACGAAGGCGCGCCGTTTGAGCTGACCGCGCCGAGCGAGGGAGTGGACAGGGTCACCCTTCCCCGCAGCGAAGAAGCCTGGCCGCCACGATGAGCGACGATTTCCGGAGCCGATGGCCCGTGCCGCTCCTACCGAGACGTTTGCATGCGGTCACGATCGTTGCGGCCCTGATGGCCGTCGGGGCCTGCTCCGATTCCAACCGGGAGGCCTCGGTGGAGGTGGAAGTTTCAGCCACCGCAGGCGATCAATTGGTCGACCGGTCTTTCGCGGTCGCGCGCCAGTTGGTGGACCTTTCGACAGGCTTGACGCTCACGTCGGTTCCACTATTCGAGGATATCGGAGGATTCCTGACAACGGCTGGCATGGACCATGGGGAGTCTGATCAGAGGTTGCTCCGCCCGCAGATCGACCTCGCGCGCGACTACGACATTCTGCCGGACGGGATGGACGCCACAGGCGGCAACCAGCTCACGGTCCAGGCCAGCGCACCGATGGACGGCGACCGCTACTGCTTTCTCGCCCTGCGCTTCTCTTTCCCACAGCAGAGCCGCCTCGCCCGGTATGAAGCCCTGACTGTTGAGACGGTCAGCCAAGCCTTCGACCGCGAGGCCGACAACATGAAAATGCTGGACGTCGGACGGGACTGCTGCGCGAGTAGGTGACATCTGATCTGTGGTGCCGACAGGTGCCGCTGGAAGGATGTTCACCGTGCCCAAGCCCTACCCCAAGGAGTT
>NZ_FOND01000005.1 GCF_900112815.1 Blastococcus tunisiensis | reverse complement strand
CAGCGTTCGTCCTGAGCCAGGATCAAACTCTCCGTAGATGAATTTGAACCGGCTGAGAACCGAGAGCTAGCACTCTCGATATCAATCAACCAAAGGAATCCCAGCCGAGCTCCGAAGAACCCGACACGGGGTATTACTTGGCACTGACTTTCGGCACGCTGTTGAGTTCTCAAAGAGCGGACGCGCAGAAACTCGACCCTCGCGGGCTCCGCATCTGGCTGGATGTCCAACACTACGCCGGTTTCCAGGACCCGCCACAGCGGGGCACCTGGTCCGGCGGACCTTCCGGTCCGCGCGGCGCATGGAGAACAGTACACGCTCCCGGAGGAGCGTGCACGGGGGGTCCCGACGAGACGTCCGGCAAGCGGTCCCGGCCCACCGGGAGCCCGGCGTCGCGCGGGCACGGTCGCCCCCAGTCGCCCGCCGCGAGCCTGGTGCCGGTGCTGGAACGGCCACCCTTCAGGAGCCCGCCGCGAGCGTGCGAGCGGTGCGGGCAGGAGGGTCCTCCCTCAGAGCCCCAGGAAGCTCTCGATGCCGACGGTGAGCCCGGGGTGTCGGCCGATCTCCCGCACCGCGAGCAGCACACCGGGCATGAAGGACGCACGGTCGAAGGAGTCGTGCCGGATCGTGAGGGTCTCCCCCGCCGCACCCATGAGCACCTCCTGGTGGGCCACCAGACCGGTCAGCCGCACCGCGTGCACCGCCACGCCCTCGACGTCGGCACCCCGTGCTCCGGGCAGGGAGTCGGTGGTGGCGTCCGGCGAGGCGGGCAGGCCGGCCGCCCGGCGGGCGGCCGCGACGAGCCGGGCGGTCCGGACCGCAGTCCCCGACGGGGCGTCGACCTTGTTGGGGTGGTGCAGCTCGACGACCTCGACGGACGGGAAGAACCGTGCCGCCTCCTGGGCGAACTTCATCAGCAGGACGGCGCCGATGCCGAAGTTCGGCGCGATCACGACGCCGATGTCCGGCTTGGGCTCGAGCCACTCGGCGATGGTGGCGAGCTTCGCCTCGTCGAAGCCCGTGGTCCCGACCACGCAGTGGATGTTGTTGTCGATGCAGAACCGGATGTTGTCCATCACGACGTCGGGGCGGGTGAAGTCGACGACCACCTGGGCCCCGGCGTTCGCGACGTCGAACAGCCAGTCGCCGTCGTCCACCATCGCGACCAGCTCGAGGTCGTCGGCGGCGTTCACCGCCTTGACCACCTCGGTGCCCATGCGGCCCCGGGCTCCGAGCACCCCCACGTTGAGGAGCGGCACCTCGGGGACGGTCGGTGTCGGATCCTGCTGGTCGGTGGTCGAGGTGCTCGTGGTCACGTCGTCAGGCTTCCCGCAGGACGGCTCGGGCGCAAGCCGCCGGTCAGGAGGCCGGCGCCCGGCGGGCGAGGAGGCTCCACAGCAGCAGCCCCAGCACGAGCCCCACGACGTCGGCCAGCACGTCGGCGAGCGAGGCGGTGCGGGCCAGCGGCGTGAAGCCCTGGATCAGCTCGCTGACCACCGCGTAGGCGGGCAGCAGCACGGCAAGTGGCGTGGCGCCGACCCCGGCCCAGCGCCCGGTCAGGGCGAGGGCGGCGAAGAGACCGGCGTGCACCAGCTTGTCCACCCCGGGCGGCGCGCCGGGCACGTCCGAGGCCGGGGCGAACAGCACCGCGAGGGAGACCAGGACGACGACGGCGAAGACCGCCCGGGACAGCGCCCCGTGCTGCGTCACCCCCGGTCTCCCTGCAGGGGCCCGAGGCGGGCGTGCGAACGGCGGGGGGCAGGCAGGCCCGTCATCAGAGACGGTCGAGGTCGGACTCGCGATAGGGGCCCACGACCGCCAGACAGCTGTCCTGGCCGAACAGCTCGGCCGCCACCTCGCGCACCTGGGCCTCGTCCACGGCATCGAGGCGGGCCAGCACCTCGCGCACCGGCAGGTACTCGCCGTAGGAGAGCTCGCTCTTGCCGAGCCGGCTCATCCGTGACCCGGTGTCCTCCAGTCCCAGCACCACACCGCCCTTGAGCTGGCCCCGGCTGCGCGCGACCTCTTCGGCGGTGATGCCTTCGGCAGCCACGCGGTCGAGCTCCTCGCGGACCAGGCGCAGCACCTCGGGCACCCGCTTCTTGGCGCACCCCGCGTACACCGAGAACGCCCCCACCCCGGCGTAGTGCGACAGCGCCGACCCCACGCTGTAGACCAGCCCGCGCTTCTCCCGGATCTCCTGGAACAGCCGCGAGCTCATGCCGCCGCCGACCGCCGCGTCGAGCACGGCACCGGCGTACCGCCGCGCGTCGAGCCGTCCCATGGCGGGCGTGCCCAGCAGCAGGTGGGTCTGCTCGGTCTTCCGCGCGATCAGGCCGGCGGCCCGGGCCGGCTTGTGCACGGCCTCGTGCTCCCCAGTGCGCAACGGCGCCGGGCGGGTGTCCCCGCCGAGCCGGTCGGCGAAGGCCGCGGTGACGAGGTCGAGCACCTGCTGGTGGTCCACCCGGCCGGCCGCCGTCACGACGACCGAGGGCACCGCGTACCTGCTCCGGTACCAGCCGTCGACGTCGTCCCGGCTGAGCCCCTCGATCGACTCCACGGTGCCGAGCACCGAACGCCCGAGCGGGGTGTCCCCGAACAGGGTCTCGGAGAAGAGGTCGTGAACAGCGTCGGAGGGCTCGTCATCGCGCATGGCGATCTCCTCGAGCACCACCGTGCGCTCGGACTCCAGGTCCTCGGCGGTGTTGCGCGCCTCGGTCACCAGGTCGGACAGGAGGGTGACCGCGAGCGGCAGGTCGCTGGCGAGCACGTTCGCGTAGTAGCAGGTGTGCTCCTTGGCGGTGAAGGCGTTCATCTCACCGCCGACGGCGTCCATCGCCGTCGCGATCTCCAGGGCGCTGCGGGTCGCCGTCCCCTTGAACAGCAGGTGTTCGAGGAAGTGCGAGGAGCCCGCCACCGCCGGGGGCTCGTCCCGGGACCCGACGCCGACCCAGATGCCGAGCGTCGCCGAGAGGACGCCGGGCATCGTCTCGGTCAGCACGCGCAGCCCGCCCGGCAGCTCGGTGCGTTCCACCCGGCCGCCGACCTCGTCGAGGTCGAGCAGCTGGGTCACCCCGACGGGGACCGGGGCGGGTGCACCAGCACCCGCCCCGGCCCCCGTGATGTCAGGCGTGTTCACTCACCCGCGGGTGCAGCAGCGGCCTCGGCCGGGGCCTCGGCAGCCGACCCGCCGGTGTCGCCCTCGGCGACCGGCACCAGGCTGATCTTGCCGCGGGCGTCGATGTCGGTGATCTCCACCTGCATCTTGTCGCCGACGTTCGCGACGTCCTCGACCTTGCCGATGCGCTTGCCGCCACCGAGCTTGCTGATGTGCACCAGGCCGTCGCGGCCGGGCAGCAGGGAGACGAAGGCGCCGAACGGCGTGGTCTTGACGACCGTGCCGAGGAAGCGCTCGCCGACCTTGGGCAGCGTCGGGTTGGCGATGGCGTTGATCCGGTCCACCGCGGCCTGGGCCGAGGGGCCGTCGGACGCGCCGACGTAGATCGTGCCGTCGTCCTCGATGGTGATGTCGGCGCCGGTCTCGTCCTGGATCGCGTTGATCATCTGGCCCTTGGGGCCGATGACCGCGCCGATCTTGTCGACCGGGATGCGCACCGTCGTCACCCGCGGGGCGTAGGGGCTCATCTCGTCGGGGCCGTCGATGGCCTCGCCCATGACGTCGAGGATGTGCAGCCGGGCCGCGCGGGCCTGGGTCAGCGCACCGGCGAGGACGTCGGAGGGGATGCCGTCGAGCTTCGTGTCCAGCTGGAGGGCCGTGACGAAGTCCTTGGTGCCGGCGACCTTGAAGTCCATGTCACCGAACGCGTCCTCGGCGCCGAGGATGTCGGTCAGCGCGACGTACTCGGTCTTCCCGTCCACCTCGTCGGACACCAGGCCCATGGCGATGCCGGCGACCGGCGCCTTCAGCGGCACGCCGGCGTTGAGCAGGGCCAGCGTCGAGGCGCAGACCGAACCCATCGAGGTCGAGCCGTTGGAGCCCAGCGCCTCCGAGACCTGCCGGATCGCGTAGGGGAACTCCTCGCGGTCGGGCAGCACGGGGACGAGGGCGCGCTCGGCGAGCGCGCCGTGGCCGATCTCGCGGCGCTTGGGCGAGCCCACGCGACCGGTCTCACCGGTGGAGTACGGCGGGAAGTTGTAGTTGTGCATGTAGCGCTTGCGGTTGACCGGCGACAGCGTGTCGAGCTGCTGCTCCATGCGCAGCATGTTCAGCGTGGTGACGCCCAGGATCTGGGTCTCGCCGCGCTCGAACAGCGCCGAGCCGTGCACCCGCGGGATGACCTCGACCTCGGCCGACAGCGGCCGGATGTCGGTCAGGCCACGGCCGTCGATGCGGACCTTGTCGCGCAGGATCCGCTGGCGGACGACCTTCTTGGTCAGCGCGCGGAAGGCGCCGGAGATCTCCTTCTCGCGACCCTCGAACTGGCCGCCCAGGGCGGCCTTGACCTCGTCCTTGAGGGCGTCGGTGGCGTCCTCGCGCTCGTGCTTGCCGGCGATCTGCTGCGCCTGGGCGAGCTTGTCGCCGAGGTGCGCCTCGACGGCGGCGTAGACGTCGTCCTGGTAGTCGAGGAAGCGCGGGAACTCCGCGACCGGCTTGGCGGCCTTCTCGGCGACGGCGGCCTGCGCCTCGCACAGCGCCTTGATGAAGGGCTTGGCGGCCTCGAGACCCTGGGCCACGACCTCCTCGGTCGGGGCGGGAGCGCCGCCGGCGACCAGCTGGATGGTCTTCTCGGTGGCCTCGGCCTCGACCATCATGATCGCGACGTCGCCGTCGGGGAGGACGCGGCCGGCCACGACCATGTCGAAGACGGCGTCCTCGAGCTCGGCGTGCGTCGGGAAGCCGACCCACTGGCCGTTGATCAGCGCGACGCGGGTGCCACCCACCGGGCCGGAGAACGGCAGGCCCGAGAGCTGGGTGGACGCCGAGGCACCGTTGATGGCGAGCACGTCGTAGAGGTGCTCGGGGTCCAGCGACATGACGGTGATGACGACCTGGACCTCGTTGCGCAGGCCCTTGGCGAACGTCGGCCGCAGCGGACGGTCGATGAGGCGGCAGGTGAGGATCGCGTCCTCCGACGGCCGGCCCTCGCGGCGGAAGAACGAGCCGGGGATGCGCCCGGCGGCGTACATCCGCTCCTCGACGTCGACGGTCAGCGGGAAGAAGTCGAACTGCTCCTTCGGCTGACGGCCGGCCGTGGTGGCCGACAGCAGCATGGTGTCGCCCATGGTGACGACGACGGAGCCGGCGGCCTGGCGCGCGAGGCGGCCGGTCTCGAAGGTGACGGAACGGCTGCCGAAGCTGCCGTTGTCGATGACCGCGGTGGCGGTGGTGACGCCGTCCTCGGCGTCGAACTCTGCGGTGATGGTGGGTGCGGACACGTGTCCTTCTCTCTTCTTCGTCGCGGCGGCCTCGTGCCGACCTGCGACTCCTCTGACGACCCGCTCGTCGGGTGCCGAGCCGTCCTGCGTCCGGGGCGACCGGTGCTCGATCGAAGCCCTCGGGATCGGGTTCCCCACGCGGGGGAACCGAAGCGTGCCCGGGGGCCACTACCGAGGACCGGTCCTCGAGGGACGCGTCCGGCGGCGGGCCGGTTCTCCCCGTGCGGCGGGTGCCGCACGAGGAAGGGGACCGTCCGGGATGTTCCCGGAGCGGCCCCCTCGTCGTGCTTAGCGGCGCAGACCCAGCCGCCCGATCAGCGACCGGTAGCGGTTGATGTCGGTCTTCGCCAGGTAGTTCAGCAGCCGGCGACGACGTCCCACCAGCAGGAGCAGGCCCCGCCGGCTGTGGTGGTCGTGCTTGTGCATCTTCAGGTGCTCGGTGAGGTCGGTGATCCGCTTGCTCAGCATCGCGACCTGCACCTCGGGCGAGCCGGTGTCGTTCTCGACCGTCGCGTACTCGGTCATGATCTGCTTCTTGAGCGCGCTGTCGAGCGCCATGGTTCGCCTCCGGGGCGGGTCACGTGTGGCCCCCGGTCTGAATCACGAGGGCAGCGTTCACACACGCCGGGTGACCCCGGCGGACCACGACTTTACGCCGTCCTCCGGCCGGCACCGCGGCCAGGTGGGGTTCCCGGCCGCGCTGAGCCGTTGCGTCGCGCCTGCGCGGACCCCTCCGGGGCCCACTCGGCCCGACCGGATTCAGGTGTCGAGCCCCAGGACGGTGCGGGTGTCGGCCACGTCCCTGTCCATCGCGGTGATCAGCGCGGCGACGTCCGGGAACGACGCCATCGGCCGGAGCCGCTGGACGAACTCCACGCCCACGTGCTCCCCGTAGAGGTCCCCCTCGTAGTCGAGCACGAACGCCTCGACCGTCCGCCGGCTGCCCTGGAAGGTGGGGTTCGTCCCGACCGAGATTGCCGCGGGGAACCGCTCCCGGCTGGCCCCCGTCCGCGGGTCCCGCGTGACCAGGTGCCCGGCGTACACGCCGTCGGCCGGGATGGCGGTGAACGGCGGGCTCTCCACGTTCGCCGTCGGGTAGCCGAGGTCCCGGCCCCGCCGGTCCCCGCGCACGACGACGCCGTCGACGCGGTGCGGCCGGCCGAGGGCCCGGTCGGCCGACACCATGTCCCCCGCCGCCACGCAGGCACGGATGTAGGTCGAGGAGATGGTCACGGTGGCGGGGCCGGAGTCCTCGTCGGCGGTGTCCTCGGCGAGCGCCACGCCCTCGACGGCGAAGCCGAACCGCCGTCCCTCCACCGCGAGCGTCTGCACGGTGCCGGCCGCCCGGTGGCCGTAGGTGAAGTTCTCGCCCACCACGACCTGGGCGGCGTGCAGGTGCTCGACGAGGACCGTGTGGGTGAACGACTCGGGCGAGAGCCGCATGAACTCCGGGGTGAACGGCAGCACGCACATGGCGTCGACGCCCAGCCCGGCCACGAGCTCGGCCTTGCGGTCCAGGGAGGTGAGGATGGCCGGGTGGGAGCCCGGCCGGACCACCTCGGCCGGGTGCGGATCGAAGGTCAGCAGCAGCGACGGACGACGCATCGCCCGGGCGCGGTCGACCGCGGCCCCGATGAGCTTCTGGTGCCCCCGGTGGACGCCGTCGTACATCCCGACCGTGACGACGGTCCGGCCGAGGTCACCGGGGGTCGCCTCCAGGCCCCGCCAGCGCAGCACGCGACAGCTCGCCGCCGCGCTCAGGCGACCCGGTGCAGCCAGCCGCGGGTGTCGGCCACCCGCCCGTGCTGGATGTCCAGGAGCGACTCGCGCAGCGTCATGGTGAGCGGGCCGGGGGTGCCGTCGCCGACGGTGAAGTCGCCGGTGCGCGCCTTGACCTCCCCCACGGGCGTGATCACCGCGGCGGTCCCGCAGGCGAAGGTCTCCGTGACGGTCCCGTCGGCCACGCCCTGGCGCCACTCGTCCACCGACCACTTGCGCTCGGTCACCCGGTGCCCCATGGCGCGGGCCACCTCGATCAGCGAGTCGCGGGTGATGCCCGGGAGCAGCGTGCCGGTCAGTTCCGGGGTGACGAGCTCGGCGTCGTCCCCGGAGCCGAGGACGAAGAACAGGTTCATCCCGCCCATCTCCTCGACGTAGCGCTTCTCGACCGCGTCGAGCCACACCACCTGGTCGCAGCCGGCCGCGATGGCCTGCTCCTGGGCCAGCAGGCTGGCCGCGTAGTTGCCGGCGCACTTGACGTCGCCGGTCCCGCCCGGGGCCGCGCGGATGTAGTCCTCGGAGAGGTAGACCGACACCGGGTGCACGCCGCGCGGGAAGTAGGCGCCCGCCGGGCTGGCGATGACGAGGAAGAGGTACTCCGACGCCGGCCGCACACCCAGGAAGGGCTCGCTGGCCAGCTGGTAGGGCCGGATGTAGAGGGTCTGGTCGGGGCCGGTCGGCACCCAGTCGCGGTCGGCGTCGACGAGGGTGTCGACGGCGGCGAGGAAGGCCTCCTCCGGCACCGGCGGCATCGCCAGCCGCTTGGCCCCGCGGGCGAACCGGGCCGCGTTGGCCTCGGGTCGGAAGGTGGCCACGCTGCCGTCGGGCTGGGCGTAGGCCTTGAGCCCCTCGAAGATCGACTGGGCGTAGTGCAGGGCCGCCGTCGACGGGTCCAGCTGCAGCGGCGCGTACGCGGTCAGCCGGGCGTCGTACCAGCCCTTCCCCGTCTGGTACCGCGCGATGACCATGCTGTCGGTGAAGTACCGGCCGAAACCGGGGTCGGCGAGCATCCCGGCGCGCTCGGTGACCGGGCGCCGCGGCACGTCCTCCACCACGAGCGGCACACCCTCGGTGAACATCCGCGAGGAGGTACGGCTGTCGGCGAGCGTGTCGGTCATGGCTCCCACCTGCGAGTGCGCGTGCTCGGGCGTCCCGGCGACCGCCGGGACCGTCCAGCACACTATCCCCGCCGGGGGCGGCACGGCCGAGCCGACCACCGCCCGGCGCGGGAGTCAGGCCTGCCGCTCCTGGTCCGCGTGCGGGCCGGCGGACTCCAGCACCTGGTAGGACCACAGGTGCGAGGAGTCGGCGGCCGCGGGGGCGAGGGTGTCGCCGCCGCCGTCGTGGGCGCGGTCGAAGTCCTGCCCGGACTGCCAGGCCCGGTAGGCCTCCTCGCTGCTCCACCGGGTGTAGACGAGGTACTGGTCGGTCCCCTCGAGCGGGCGCAGCAGCTCGAACCACTCGAAGCCGGGGGTCTTCTCGACGGCACCTGCGCGGCCACGGAAGCGCTCCTCGAACCGCTCCTGCTTGTCCTTCGGGACCGTGACCGCGTTGATCTTGACGATGCTCATCGCTCGACTCCGGTCTCGTTCCGCTCCTCGCTCGTACCTCGCTGCGATGCTCGCTCGACCGTCGTTCTCGTGGCGCTCATCGCCCTCCCCTTCCCGCCCCGTGGCCGGGTCAATCCCGCATGCTGGGCGGGTGGACGCACAACGCACCGCCGACCTGGGCTTCGCGCGGCTCGACCTGGACCGGGCCGGGCGCACCGGCACCCCCGAGGTGGTCTACGCCGCGGGCAAGACGCCCGCCCAGACCGTCGCCTGCCTCGCGGCGCTGCTCGACGGCGGCGCCGCCCTGGCGTGGGCGACGCGCGTCGACGACGCCACGGCCGCGGCCGTCCGCGACCGCTGGCCGGACGCGCGCCTGGACGCCGAGGCCCGCTGCGCGTTCGTCGGCGAGCCGCCGGCCCCCGTGGGCGACGTGCTCGTCCTCACCGCCGGGACGTCGGACGGTCCGGTCGCCGCCGAGGTCGCGGCCACCCTCGCGGCGAGCGGGGTGGGTTGCACCCGCATCGACGACGTCGGCGTGGCCGGCGTGCACCGCGTGCTCGCCGTCGCCCCGCACGTCTCGGCGGCCGACGCCGTCGTCGTCGTCGCGGGGATGGACGGGGCGCTGCCCAGCGTCGTGGCCGGGCTCACCGACCGGCTCGTCGTCGCCGTCCCGACGTCGGTGGGCTACGGGGCGGCCTTCGAGGGCCTGGCCGCGCTGCTCACCATGCTCACCGCGTGCGCACCCGGCGTGCTGGTGGTGAACATCGACAACGGCTTCGGTGCCGGCGTCGCCGCCGCGCGGATCGCCCGGTCGGCTCAGCGATAACGCACGGGGTCGGGCAGCAGCTCGTTCATCGCCCCGGACCGGAACCCGCGGGGGTCGACCTCGACGGCCGCGAAGCCGGCCACCGCGTCCAGCAGTTCCGGGCGCGCGACGAGGTCGGCCACCAGCGCCGCGTCGACCTCCACGCCTGCGGTGTCGCTCCCGAGGTCCCGCACGCGCAGGTTCCGCACCGGCAGGCCGGCGTCGCCCAGCGCGGCGCGCAGTCCCGCCTCCGCCGCCTCGACCCGCGCCAGGCCCTCGGCCGACACGGGCACGCCGTAGGCGATCCGGCTGGCCAGGCAGGCGGCCGCCGGCTTGTCGGCGAGCGGCAGCTCCCAGCGGCGGGCCGCGGCCCGGACGTCGTCCTTGGTCATGCCGGCCCGGGCCAGCGGCGCCCAGGCGCCCCGCTCGGCGGCAGCCCGGATACCCGGCCGGAAGCCCGCCGTCAGGTCGTCGGCGTTGGTCCCGGTGACGACGTCGGCGATGCCGAGGCGCGCGGCCAGCGGGCCGAGGACGTCGACCAGCTCGGCCTTGCAGAACGCGCACCGGTCGCCGGCGTTGGCCCGGTACCCCTCGCGCGCGAGCTCGTCGGTCCGGGGCAGTTCGTGGCGGACGCCGAGCGACGCGGCGAACCCCACGGCACCCGCGCGCTCGGACGCGGGGAGGCTGGGCGAGACGGCCGTGGCGGCGACCACCCGCCCGGGGCCCAGCGCACGGACGGCCGCGGCGAGGACGACTCCGGAGTCCACCCCGCCGGAGAAGGCGACGAGCACGCCCGGCAACGGGCGGAGTTCCGCCTCGAGCGCGGCGAGGCGGTCGTCGAGAGTGCTCACGACGGGCAGGCTCTCACGCCGCCGGGAAGCCCACGGCCACCCGCGCGGTCGGCCCCGCGTCCTCCAGCAGGGCGACCAGCCGCCCCCCGGGAGCGACGGCGGCGTGCAGGCCCGCCGCACCGGTGGCCGGGATGCGCTGCCCGTAGCCCAGCGCCCGCGACTCCTCGGCGGTGACCGATCGCGCCGGGAAGACGGTGGTCGCCGCCCGCGTCAGCGGCAGGAACCCCTCCCCTCCCCCGGCGGCCAGCGCCGCGCCGGCCTCCTCGACCGGTGCCGCGTGCTCGACGGAGAACGGTCCCGACGCAGTGCGTCGCAGCGCCGTGAGGTGGCCGCCCACCCCGAGCGCTGCGCCTGCGTCGCGGGCGATCGCCCGGATGTAGGTCCCGGCCGTGCAGGACACGGTGACGTCGACGTCGACCAGGTCCGGCGCCGGCCGCCCGATCCGGTGCACGTCCAGCCGGTGCACGGTGACCGACCGCGCAGCCAGCTCCACCGCCTCCCCGGCGCGCACCCGGTCGTAGGAGCGGCGGCCCTCGACCTTGACCGCGCTGACCGACGAGGGCACCTGCTGCAGCGGCCCGGTCTGGGCGGCGAGGGCCGCGCGGACCGCGTCGTCGTCGACGTGCCCGGCCGGGGTCGTGACCAGCACGTCGCCCTCGCGGTCATCGGTCACCGTCGTCTGCCCGAGCCGGATCGTCGCCTCGTAGGTCTTGTCGTGCCCGCCGACGTACCCGAGCAGCCGGGTCGCCGCGCCGACGCCCAGCACCAGCAGCCCGGTGGCCATGGGGTCGAGCGTCCCTGCGTGGCCGACCTTGCGCACCGACAGCACCCGTCTCGCGCGGGCCACGACGTCGTGCGAGGTCATGCCACCGGCCTTGTCGACCAGGAGCAGACCGGGCGGGACGTCGGCATCGGGCCGTCGACTCATGGCTCGACTCCTACCGTCGTTCTCGGCGCACTCACGTCCCCACCGTTGCAGGTGCCGTGAGCCAGCGGTTCCCCGCCACCCGGACCAGGACGCCGGCCAGCCGCAGGGCGATGAACAGGCACAGGCCGGACCACACCCCCGGAAGGCCCCACCCGAGCGGGCCGGACAGCAGCGACAGCGGCAGGAACCCCACCACGGCGGAGCCGATCGTGACGGTGCGCAGGTAGCCGACGTCCCCGGCGCCCATCAGCACCCCGTCGAGGGCGAACACGACGCCGGCCAGGGGCTGCATCCCCGCCAGGAACCACCAGACGACCTCGGCCTGGCCCACGACGGCGGGGTCGTCGGTGAACAGCGGGAGGAGCACGTCGCGCAGCACGAGCAGCACCGCGGCGACCAGCACCCCGGTACCCAGGCCCCACCGGACGACGTGGGACGCGGTGGCCCGCGCCTCGGCCGGGTGGCCCCTGCCGAGCGCGTGCCCGACGAGCGTCTGCGCCGCGATGGCGTAGGCGTCGAGCACCAGGGCGAGGAAGAAGAACAGCTGGAGGGCGATCTGGTGCGCGCCGAGCGACGCCGTCCCGGCACGGGCGGCCACCCCGGCGGCGACCAGGAACGACACCTGCAGGACCGCGGCGCGCAGCAGCAGGTCCCGGCCGATGACCAGCTGGTTGCGCAGCGCCGCCGGACGCGGCCGCCAGGCCGCGTCCTCGCGGACCAGCGCACGGACGAAGAGTGCCGCCGTCAGAGTCTGCCCGGCCACGTTGGCGACCGCGGAGCCGACCAGCCCGAGCCCGGCGGGGTACACGAGCAGCGGGCACAGCACGAGGCTGAGCAGGCTGCCGGCGAGCACGAAGCGCACCGGGCGCCGCAGTTCCTGCACGCCCCGCAGCCAGCCGTTGCCGGCCAGCGAGATGAGCAGCAGCGGCGCACCCAGCGAGGCGATCCGCAGCCACTCCTCGCCCGCCGCGGCGACCGGCCCCGGCCCGCCGGCCAGCAGCCGGGTCAGCGGCCCGGCGAGGACCTGGAACAGCAGGAGCACCCCGAAGCCGAGCACCAGCGCCAGCCAGGTGGCCTGGACGCCCTCCGCGACGGCGCCCGGCCGGTCGCCGGCCCCCGCCCTGCGCGCCGCCCGGGCGGTGGTGCCGTAGGCCAGGAAGTTGAGCAGGGCCGCCGCCCAGGCGAGCAGGCCGCCGCCGACCGCCAGCCCCCCGAGCGGGACGGTGCCCAGATTGCCGACCACGGCGGTGTCGACGAGCAGGTACAGCGGCTCCGCGGCCAGCACGACCAGGGCCGGCGCCGCCAGAGCGAGGACGCCGGGCCCACCGGACCGCTCGGTCATCTCACCGCGCTCACCGGCGGTCGAGCTGCGCGCGCAGAGCTTCGATCGTCGCCGCACGGTCGGCCCACGAGCTGTAGCCGGCGGCGAGGACGTGCCCGCCCCCGCCGAGGGCCGTCGCCACCCGCGCGACATCCGTGCAGCCGCGCGACCGGAGCGAGACCGACCACGAACCGTCCTCCTGCCCCTTCAGCACGCACGCCACGTCGGCCTCCTTCGTGGAGCGGACGACGTCGACGAGTGCCTCCAGCTGCTCCGCGGGCAGCCCGTGCTCGGCCGCCTCCGCGCCGCTGGACCACGTCCACACCAGGCCGGCACCTACCTCGGGCTCCAGCACGGCCCGGCCCGTCACGACCGACAGCAGGCCCAGCCAGCCGAACGGGGCGGTGTCGAACAGCCGACGGCTGATGTCGGAGTGGTCGATGCCGGTCGCCAGCAGCCGGGCCGCCAGCTCGTGGGTCTCGGGCCGGGTGTTGCCGAACCGGAAGGAACCGGTGTCGGCGGCCAGCCCGGCGTAGAGCAGCGTCGCCAGCTGGGCGTCCAGGCTCACGCCCAGCTCGTCGAGCAGGCCGGCGACCAGCGTCACCGTGGCCGGCGCCCCGTCGTCGATCAGCCGCACGTCCCCGAAGCCGGGGTTGCTGGCGTGGTGGTCGACGACCACGGACGTGCCCGCGGCGTCGATGAGCCCGGCCAGCTCCCCCAGCCGTCCGGGCGAGGCCGCGTCGAGGCTGACGAATACATCCGGCGCGGCCGGGACGGCCGACGACGGGACCAGCCCCTCGGCACCGGGGAGCCAGCCCAGGGACGCCGGCAGGGTGAAGGGGTCCGGGAACGTGACCAGGACGCGCGCACCCCGCCGACGCAGCCCCTCGGCCAGCGCCAGCGTGCTGCCCAGCGCGTCCGCGTCCGGCTGCACGTGCCCGGAGAGGACGACGTGGGCGCGGGCGTCGGCCGCCTCGGCGAGCACCGCGGCCGCCGCGGGCAGCGTCGCGGCGGACGGTCCCCGTGAGGTGGGTGCCACGGGTCAGGCGTCCGGGCCGGGATCGGCGACCGGCGGGGCGTTCCGCTCCTCGGTGACCGAGCCCCCGCCCACCGGGTAGGCCGATCCGTCGTCCGGCTCGTCGGAGGTGATGCTCGGCGCGTCGCCCAGCTCGCCGTGCTTGCCGCCGTCGGTCGGGTCACCGGCGTCGGGGGCCCTGCGGCCGCCGAGCACCGAGGTGCCCTGGCCCTCGTCGGGCTCGTGCGGATCCGGGTCGTTCTCGCTCACGGCACACTCCTGGTGGCTGCGCGGTCCTCGGCACCGTCATTGGCAGTGCCGGACGGGACCGTGTCGTCGTCGTCCTCGTCGTCGTCCTCGGCGGGCTTCCGGTAGGGGTCGGCGTCCCCCGCGTACTGGGCGCCCTCCCGCGCGCGGGCCAGTTCGGCGTCGGCGTGCCGGGCACGTTCCAGCGCCTCCTCCAGCTCCCGGGCGGTGTCGGGGACGATGTCGGCGACGAAGGCCAGCGTCGGCACGAACTTGATGCCGGTCTGCCTGCCCACGGTCGAGCGGAGGACGCCGGTCGCGCTGGCGAGCGCGGCGGCGGAGTCGGCGATCTGCGTCTCGTCGCCGTAGACGGTGTAGAACACCGTGGCCTCGCGGAGGTCACCGGTCACCCGGGCGTCGGTGACGGTCACCATGCCCAGTCGCGGGTCCTTGATCTGGGTCTCGATCGCGGCGGAGACGATCTGACGGATGCGCACCGCCAGCTTGCGGGCGCGGGCCGGATCGGCCATCGGACCTCCTAGGAACTGCCAGGTGGCTACCTGGGTGAGGCGGGCGGCCTCGTCGCAGGTGCCCGCCCCGAGCCTGCGAGGGGGTGGGGGCGACGAGGTCATTGATCGGTGTCGCTGAACAGCTGACGGTGCGTCGACAGCAGCGTCACCTCCGGTCGCTCGGCCAGCAACCGCTCGCAGGCGTCGAGGACGTCGGTCACCTGACCGGCGTCCCCCGCGACCGTGGCGACGCCCACCTGCACGCGGCGGTGCAGGTCCTGGTCGCCCACCTCGGCCGCTGCGACGGCGAAGCGGCGCCGCAGCTCGGCCACGATCGGCCGCACCACGGCGCGCTTCCCCTTGAGCGAGTGGACGTCGCCCAGCAGCAGGTCGGCGGTGAGCGTGCCGGTGAACACCCTCACCGCCTCCCCACTGCTGGACGGGGTCCCGTCGTTACGCGCGCGGGATCTCGCGCATCTCGAAGGTCTCGATCACGTCGTCGACCTTGATGTCGTTGAACGACCCCAGGCCGATACCGCACTCGTAGCCCTCGCGGACCTCGGTCGCGTCGTCCTTGAACCGGCGGAGGGACTCCACCGTCAGGTTGTCGGCGACCACGGCACCGTCGCGCATGAGCCGTGCCTTCGAGTTGCGGACGATCGTGCCGCTGCGGACCAGCGAACCGGCGACGTTGCCGATCTTCGGCACCCGGAAGACCTCGCGGACCTCCGCCGTGCCGAGCTGGACCTCCTCGTAGACGGGCTTGAGCATCCCCTTGAGCGCGGCCTCGATCTCGTCGATCGCCTGGTAGATGACCGTGTAGTACCGGACGTCCACACCTTCGCGGTTGGCGAGCTCGGTGGCCTGGCCCTCGGCCCGGACGTTGAAGCCCAGGACGATGACGTCGTCGGCCAGCGCCAGGTCGATGTCGCTCTTGGTGATCCCACCGACGCCGCGGTGGATGACCCGCAGCGAGATGTCGTCGTCGACCTCGATCTTCATCAGCGCCTCTTCGAGCGCCTCGACGGTGCCCGAGTTGTCGCCCTTGATGATCAGGTTGAGCTGACGGGTCTCCTTGAGCGCGGCGTCGAGGTCCTCGAGGCTGATCCGCTTGCGCATGGAGGCGTTCTGCGCGTTGCGGATGCGGGCCTGGCGGCGGTCGGCGATCTGCCGGGCCACCCGGTCCTCCTCGACGACGAGGAAGGTGTCCCCCGCACGCGGCACGGACGTCAGGCCGACGACCTGGACCGGGCGCGCGGGCAGGGCTTCCTTGAGCTTGTTGCCGTGCTCGTCGAGCAGCGAACGGACGCGCCCGTAGGCGTCGCCGGCCACGATCGAGTCGCCCTGGCGCAGCGTGCCGCGCTGGACCAGCACCGTGGCGACGGGGCCGCGGCCCTTGTCCAGCTTGCCCTCGATGACGACACCCTGCGGGTCCTGCTCGGTGTTCGCGCGCAGGTCCAGCTCGGCGTCGGCGGTCAGCAGGATCGCCGTGAGCAGCTCGTCGAGGCCCTGGCGGTTGATCGCGGAGACGTCGACGAACATCGTGTCGCCGCCGTACTCCTCGGCCACCAGGCCGTACTCGGTGAGCTGCTGACGGATCTTGGCGGGGTTGGCCCCCTCCTTGTCGATCTTGTTGACCGCGACCACGATCGGCACCTCGGCGGCCTGGGCGTGGTTGAGCGCCTCGACCGTCTGCGGCATGACGCCGTCGTCGGCCGCCACGACCAGCACGACGATGTCGGTCACCTTCGCGCCTCGGGCACGCATCGCGGTGAACGACTCGTGACCCGGGGTGTCGATGAAGGTGATCGGCCGCTCGTTGTGCTCGAGCTCGGTGACGATCTGGTAGGCGCCGATGTGCTGGGTGATGCCACCGGCCTCCTTCGAGACCACGTTGGCGTGCCGGATGGCGTCGAGGAGCTTGGTCTTCCCGTGGTCGACGTGACCCATGACGGTCACCACCGGCGGACGGGACGACCAGTCCTGCTCGTCGCCCTCCTCGTCACCGAAGGTGAGGTCGAAGTCCTCGAGCAGCTCGCGGTCCTCGTCCTCGGGGCTGACGACCTGGATGACCCAGTCGATCTCGGCACCGAGCAGCTGCAACGTGTCGTCGTTGACCGACTGCGTCGCGGTGACCATCTCGCCCAGGTGGAACAGGGCGGTGACCAGCGCGGCCGGCTGGGCGTTGATCTTCTCGGCGAGGTCGGTCAGCGACGCACCCCGCGGCAGCCGGACGGTCTGCCCGTTGCCGCGCGGCAGGGAGACGCCACCCATGCTGGGCGCCGCCATGGAGTCGAACTCCTGACGCCGCTGCTTCTTGCTCTTGCGGCCACGGACCGGACCACGGCCACCGGGACGGCCGAAGGCGCCGGCGGTACCGGCACCGGAGCCACCGCGGCCACGGCCACGGCCGCCACCACGGAAGCCACCACCGGCCGGGGCGCCGGCGCCGGGGGCACCGCCACCACCGCCGGGGCGGAAGCCACCGCCACCACCGGGACCACCCGGGCGGCCACGGCCACCGGGACCGCCGGGACCACCGCCGGGACGACCGCCGCCGGCGGGCCGGCCGGGCATCATGCCCGGGGACGGACGCTGCGGCATCATGCCCGGGTTCGGACGCGGGCCGCCGGACCCCGGAGCGGGGCGCGGACCACCGGAACCCGGCGCGGGACGCGGGCCACCGGGACCGGGACGGGGACCGCCGGGGCCGGCCGCCGGACGCTGGCCGCCGGGCGCCGGGCGCGCACCCGGCGCAGCCGGGCCGGGACGCGGACCGGCACCGGGAGCGGCCGCCGGGGGCGCGGCCGGGCGCGGGGAGCTGAAGGGGTTGTTGCCCGGACGCGGCGCGGGACGGGGGCCCGGACGCGGACCGGCACCACCGGGTGCCGCACCCCCGCCGGGAGCCGGACGCGGCGCGGCGGGACGCGGGGCGGCCGGCTGCGGGGCGGCCGGCTGCGGGGTTGCGGCCGGGGCCTGGGGCGGAGCGCTCGCGGCCGGGGCCTGGGGCGCAGGGGCGGCCGGACGCGGCCCGGGGGCGGGCGCGGCCGGTCGGGCCGCGGGAGCGGCGGGTGCCGCCGCGGCGGGAGCCGCGGGAGCAGCCGGAGCGGCCGGCGCCGGAGCGCTGGGACGCGGGGCGGGCTTGGGGGCCGCCCCACCGTTGCCGCCGGTGCTGCTGCCGAGGGCCTCACGGAGCCGCCGGGCCACGGGGGCCTCGACGGTGGAGGACGCGGACTTCACGAACTCGCCCTGCTCCTTGAGCTTGGCGAGCACGGTCTTGCTGTCGACACCGAACTCCTTGGCGAGTTCGTGTACGCGGGCTTTGCCTGGCACGGGTCTCCTCATGGGTGAGGCCGGCGGCTTGCCCGCTCGACCTCGTCGTTAGTGGCGCATGGTCATCGTGAGAACTTCACGGCTGAGTCATCCGACGATGTCCTGTCGACGTGCGGACCGGCCTGGTGCCGGTCCGACTGTGAACTGCTGGTGGTTCCCGCGGCGGGGCCGCGGTCACTCGCCCGTCCGGGTCCGTCTGCCGGCTCCTCCGCAGAGGCACCGAGCACGTGGTCCCGGAGCGGACCGACCTCCAGCGGACCACCCGCACCTCCGGGGAGGCGCAGCGCCCGGCTGAAGGCCCGGCGTCGCTCCGCTGCGCGCAGGCACTCCGGGGTGGGGTGCACCGATGCCCCCCTTCCGGGGAGCCGCCGGCGGGGATCCGGGACCAGGGCCCCGGACCGCACGACGACACGCAGCAGTTCGCTGGCCGGAGCGCGTACCCGGCACCCCACGCAGGTGCGGACCGGTTTCGACGTTTCGACCACCCTGCACTCTAGCGCGTGGCGGGGCCGGGATGTTCCGCGCGTCGGGGCGGGGGGCGGTGCGCCGGCGGCCGATGGGCCGCGGATCGGCCTTCGGCGCCGGCAGGGGCGCCCGACCGCAGCGGGGGACGCCCCACCCCGGGCGAGGGGGTGGCCGCGTCGTCGTCGGGCTGCGCGTCGCTGCGGATGTCGATCCGGCAGCCGGTCAGCCGCGCCGCCAGCCGCGCGTTCTGGCCTTCCTTGCCGATGGCCAGCGACAGCTGGAAGTCCGGGACGACGACCCGCACCGCCTTGGCCTGCGGATCGACCACGCGGGCGCTGTTCACCCGCGCGGGGCTCAGGGCCGAGGCGACGAAGGTCGCGGGGTCGTCCGAGTGGTCCACGATGTCGATCTTCTCGCCGTGCAGCTCGCTCATGACGTTGCGCACCCGCTGGCCCATCGGCCCGATGCAGGCGCCCTTCGCGTTGAGCCCGGGGACCTTCGTCCGGACGGCGATCTTCGAGCGGTGCCCGGCCTCCCGGGCGACGGCGACGATCTCGACGCTGCCGTCGGCGATCTCGGGGACCTCGAGGGCGAAGAGCTTGCGCACCAGGTGGGGGTGGGTCCGCGACACCGTGACCTGCGGGCCGCGGAAGGTGCGGGCGACCGACACGACGTAGGCCTTGATGCGGCTGCCGTGCGTGTACTGCTCGCCCGGCACCTGCTCGGCCGGGGGCAGCACCGCCTCGACCTTGCCGATGTCGATGAGCACGGTGCCCTGCACGTTGCGGCGGTCGTGCGCCTGCACGATGCCGCTGACGATGTCGCCCTCCTTGCCGACGTACTCGCCGAAGGTCTGCTCGTGCTCGGCGTCGCGCAGCCGCTGGACGATGACCTGCTTGGCGGTGCTGGCCGCGATCCGGCCGAAGTCGGAGGGGGTGTCGTCCCACTCGCGGACGACGTCGCCGTCCGGGCCCAGCTCCTGGGCGAGGACCGCGACCTCCCCGCTCTTGCGGTCGACGTGGACGCGCACGTGCTTGGCCGCGCCGTCGGCGTGCCGGTACGCGGTCACCAGCGCGGACTCGATCGCCTGGATCACCGTGTCGGCGGGAATGCCCTTCTCCCGCTCCACCGCCTTGAGCGCGGTGACGTCGATGTTCACTGTGCTCCTCCTCGCGCCTGCGGCGCGCTGCCGGGCCCGGTGTCGTCCGGCCCGGCGTCGTCGATGAGATCGTCGTCCTCGTGCAGCGCCCCGTCGACGGCTGCACCGTCCCCGGCCCCGCTCCGGCCGAACTCCACCTGCACCCGGCCGTTGCCGAGTTCCGCCCACGGCACCTCGCGCGGCACGGGCGCCTTCCTCTTGGCGCCGGGCTTGCCCGGCACCTCGACGGCCAGGGTCACGCCCGTCCCGTCCACCGCGGTGATCCGCCCGGTGACCTCCTGCGCGTGGCCCGCCGGACCGACGGCGACGGTCACCAGGCGTCCGGTGTTGCGGCGCCAGTGCCGCTCCTGCGTCAGGGGGCGGTCCACGCCCGGGCTGGTCACCTCCAGCACGTACGGCGTGCGGCCCATCCCGTCGTCGTTCCGGTCGAGCACCTCCGAGACCGCGTGGCTGACCTCGGCGATGTCGTCGAGGGTCACTCCCTGGTCGCGGTCGACGACGACCCGGACGATGCTGCGCCGGCCCGCGGGGGTCACGACCAGTTCCTCGAGGTCGTAGCCGGCCGCACCGACCACGGGCTCGATCCAGCCGGCCAGCCGCGCGGCCGTGGGGTCGGTGCGCTGGGTGCCGTGAGAGGTGGGCACGGGCTCCTCCTCGTGGCTCGGGCGACCGCCTCGTGCGGACCGCCATCCCCCCGCCGATCCCGCATCGACGCGCCGTCGGCGCACGTCGGGCCCGGGTGCAGGGGAAGAGGTCAGGCTACCGCCCCGCGGACCGGCGCCCGACCACGCACCAGGGGCCGGGCAGTGGGGACGGAGGGGCGCACGGGGCGGTCGCGGACGCGCCTGACCGCACTACCGCCCCCGGGAGTCCACGGCTGCGAGAATGGCCGCGATGTCCGCTCCCCTCACCGCCGGCCCGCGGGGCTTCTCCCGGCGCACCCTGCTGGCGGCCTCCGCGGCGGGGCTGGCCGTCCTGGCCACCGGGTGCACCTCCCCGGCGGCGGACGAGCGGGAGAAGGTCACCGGCCGGCAGGCCGACGAGCTCAGCGCCCAGGTCGCGGTCCAGGAGGCCGTGGTGTCCGCCTTCGTCGCCGCCGGCGCCGCCGATCCGGCGCTGGCCGGGGAGGTGGCCGACCTGGCCGCCCAGGCCGACGCGCAGCTGGCGCGCCTGCGGGCCGCGGCGCCGGGGAGCTCGACCTCCGCGGCGGCGTCCTCGGCCGGAGCGCCCCCGGCCCCCGAGACCCGGGCGTGGCTGCGGGGACAGGTCGCGACGGCCGCCGCCTCCCACGCGGCCGCGTGCGTCGGCCAGTCCGGCGCCCGCGCGGCGCTGCTGGGTTCGATCGCCGCGGGGCTCGCTGGGCAGGACGCGAGACTGGCATGACGGGGAGCGGCAATGGCTGACGAGACCTCCGGCAGCGGGACGCTCGACGAGGCGACCGAGAACGCGGCCCTCGCCGAGGTCCTCGCGGCCGAGCACACCGCCATCTGGGGATACGGCGTCGTGGGGGCCGCCCTGCCCGCGGAGTCCCAGGCGCTGGCGTCGGCGTCGGAGATCGCCCACCGGGATGCCCGCGACCGGGTGATCACGCTGCTCGCCGGCCGCGGCGTGGACCCGGTGGGTGCCGCGGGGGGCTACGCGCTCCCGTTCCCGGTGCTGTCGCCGACCGACGCGGCCGCCCTCGCGGTGGTCCTGGAGGACGGCGTCGCGGCCGCCTGGGTGCGCGTGCTGGACCAGGCCGCCGAGGCCGGCACCCGGGAACTGGCCGTGGGTTCGCTCACCGCGACCGAGATCCGGGCGGTGGGCTGGCGCGGGCTGGCCGGCCAGCCCACGGTGACCAGCGCCTTCCCCGGGCTGCCGGAGCAGTAGGAGGACCCCGCTGCCCCGAATGCCGGCGGTGGCAGGAGGACCCGACCTCCCCTTCGCAGGCTCGGAACGGGCCCCGGGACGGGGCCGCGCTCAGAGGCCAGCGAGGAAGGCGTCGGTGACGGCGACCGCGGCGCTGCTGGACTGGCCACCCTCCACGAGCACCGCGAACGCGATGTCGCCCTGGGGGCCGGCCGGCTGGTAGCCCATGAACCAGCCGTGCGAGTCCGGCGGCGTGTTCGACCCGTACTCGGCCGTCCCGGTCTTGCCGTGGACCTCACCCCGGTCGCCGAGCTCGGTCGCGGTCCCCGAGAGCACGACCTGCCGCATCATCGGGCGCAGCGCGTCGAGCACCGCCTGCCCGGGGCCCGCAGGGACCTGAC
The DNA here is from genome assembly GCF_900112815.1 of Blastococcus tunisiensis. Lineage (GTDB taxonomy): Bacteria > Actinomycetota > Actinomycetes > Mycobacteriales > Geodermatophilaceae > Blastococcus_B > Blastococcus_B tunisiensis. Next base: position 282,631 of record NZ_FOND01000005.1, on the reverse strand, counting down.
CGGCGGGCTCCGCCCCCACGACCTCCACCGGTGCCACCGGCGTCCCGCCGGCGACCCCCGCGGCGACCAGCGCCAGCTGGGCGGGGCTCATCAGCACCTGCCCCTGGCCGATGGCGTTCGCCGCCTTCGTGGTCCCCGTGCTGTCGGCCGGCACGCTGCCGCCGAAGATGTCGACGGGCAGCTGCCAGTCGGTGCCGACGCCGTAGGACGTCGCCGCAGCGGCCAGCGCGTCGTCCGGCAGGGCGAGGCCCAGCTCGATGAACGTCGTGTTGCACGACTGGGCGAAGGCCTCCGTGAAGGGCACGGTGCCCAGGTCGAACTGGTCCTGGTTCTCGAACTCCCGGCCGTCGACGACGGTGGTGGCGGGGCAGGCGACCGGGGCGTCGGGGGTCACCGCGCCGGCGGACAGCAGCGCGGTCGCGGTGATCGCCTTCATGCTCGACCCGGGCGGGAACTGGCCGGCCAGGGCGTTGGTCGCGTCGGCCACCTCGTTGGAGGCCACGGCCAGGATCTCCCCCGTGCCCGGGCGGACCACGACCAGGTGGGCGGGCTGCTGCTGCGTGGCCACCGCGGCGTCGGCGGCGTTCTGCAGGGCCGGGACGAGCGGTGTCTGCACCGGGGCGCCCGGCTCGGGAGCCACGGCCGCGATCTCCACGCCGGTGTCCCCGCTGCTCTCGTCGGTGCTGATCACGGAGACGGTGAAGCCGGCGGTGCCGGCCAGCTTCTCCTGGTAGGCCCGCTGCAGGCCCGACAGCCCCAGCTGGTCGCCCGCCGCATACCGCGGCGCCCCGTCCTCCTGGGACTCCTCGATGACCTCGGCCGTGGCGTCGCCGACCCGGCCCAGCAGGGCCTCGGCGAAGCGAGGGCTGGGCGCCAGCAGGCGGGTGCTGGTGGGGAAGACGGCGCCGGGCAGGTCGAACACCTGGGCGCGGATCTGCTCGAAGTCCGGGCGCCGCAGCGTGATCACCGGGACGAACTGTCCCGCGGGCGCGGCCTGCACGTCGGCCACGATGTCCTCGGCGGCGATGCCGGTGGCGGCGGAGAGCGCGGCCGCCAGCGCCGCCAGGTCGGTGACCTGGCCGGGGTCGACGCCGACGTTGACCACCTCGGTCGGGGTGAACAGCGGCGCCCCGGCGGCATCGGTGAGGGGTGCGCGGTCGGGCAGCGCACGGCTCAGCCGGAGGTGCTGCCCCTCCCCCAGTTCGGGATGCACGAGGGCGGGTTCGGCGACGACCTGCCACTCGTCGCCGCCCTCCTCGAGCCGCAGCGTCGCCTGGTAGCTCCAGTCGGGCGCCGCGGCGAGGTCCCAGGTGGCGGTCCAGCCGACGGTGGCGATGCCGTCCTCGACGGTCACCTCCCCCAGCTCGGTGCCCAGCGTGGCGTCGGGCAGGTCGGCCGCGGTCTGCTCCAGGAGTGCCGTGGCCGCGTCCGGGTCCGTGGTGGCCCCGGCCGCCGTGGCGGTGTCGCCCTCGGACCAGGCGTCGAGGAAACCCGTCGCGGCGGCCCGGACGTCGTCCTCGGAACCACCCGAGCAGGCCCCGAGGACCGGGACGGTGAGCAGCAGCAGGGCGGTGGGAAGAGCGGGACCCCGAGTCAGCACCGCGACAGACTCTCAGAACGAGGACCCCGGTCCTCTCCCGCCTCGCTGCGCTCGCTGCCGGCGCCCGGACGGGGCCGTCAGAACAGCACGCTGGCGTACTGCCCGACCTCCCGGAAGCCGACCTTGCGGTAGGAGGCGCGGGCCGCGGCGTTGAAGTCGTTGACGTACAGGCTGACCACCGGGGCGATGCTCGCCCGCGCGTACTCGACGACCGCCGCCGTCCCCGCCGTGCCGATGCCCCGGCCGCGGTGGGCCGGCGCCACCCAGACCCCCTGCACCTGGCAGGCGGACCGGGACACGGCCCCGATCTCGGCCTTGAACAGCACCTCGCCCCGTTCGATCCAGGCCAGGGACTGCCCCGCGCGGACCAGTTCCGCCACCCGTGCCCGGTATCCCGCGCCGCCGTCCGCGCGCAGCGGGCTGACCCCCACCTCCTCGGTGAACATCGCCACCGCGGCCGGCAGCAGTGTGTCGAGCTCGGCGGGGGCGACCGGGCGGACCCGCGGCTCGGCGGCGACGGCCGGCGGGCCGTCGATGGCCATCAGCGGCTGGCGCGGCCGGTGATCGCGCGCCGGGCCCCAGTGCGGCGCCAGCAGGTCCCACAGCGGAGCCACCGCGGCGGCCGGTCCCACGATGGTGGAGCAGCGGCGGCCGGCCCGCCGGGCACGGTCGGCGAACGCCACGGCCGCCGCGTGCTCCGAGCCGGGGGCGCTGAACGGGATGAGGTTCGCGCCGGCCAGGCAGACCGCCTCCAGCTCCTCGCCGCCACCGAAGCCCCACAGCGGCGCCCCCAGGGAGGACGGGGCGGTGCCGGCCACCTCCACCCGCCCGGCGAGCACGCAGGCGGCGACAGGGTCGCCGGCCAGCAGGCGGTGGACGGCGGGCTCGTCGCCCCCGTCGAGGACGCGGGCGGTCGGGGTGCGGAGCACGGAGAGGGTCCGGGGAACGGAGTCAGCTGACGCTGACGACGGGAGCCCCCGACGGGGTCCCGGAGGCGGTCTCGGCCTCGGCGATGCGCATGGCCTCCTCGATGAGGGTCTCCACGATCTGCGACTCGGGCACGGTCTTGATGACCTCGCCCTTGACGAAGATCTGCCCCTTGCCGTTGCCGGAGGCCACCCCGAGGTCCGCCTCGCGCGCCTCGCCGGGACCGTTCACGACGCAGCCCATGACCGCGACGCGCAGCGGGACCTCCATGCCCTCCAGGCCGGCCGTGACCTCGTCGGCCAGCTTGTAGACGTCGACCTGGGCCCGCCCGCACGACGGGCAGCTGACGATCTCCAGGCCGCGCTGGCGCAGGTTCAGCGACTCCAGGATCTGGTTGCCGACCTTCACCTCCTCCACCGGCGGGGCGGAGAGGGAGACGCGGATCGTGTCGCCGATGCCCTGGGAGAGCAGGGCGCCGAAGGCGACCGCCGACTTGATGGTGCCCTGGAACGCGGGGCCGGCCTCGGTGACGCCGAGGTGCAGGGGGTAGTCGCACTGGGCTGCCAGCAGCTCGTAGGCACGCACCATGACCACCGGGTCGTTGTGCTTCACCGAGATCTTGATGTCGCGGAAGTCGTGCTCCTCGAACAGCGAGCACTCCCAGAGGGCGGACTCGACCAGCGCCTCGGGGGTGGCCTTGCCGTACTTGGCCAGCAGCCGCTTGTCGAGCGAGCCGGCGTTGACCCCGATCCGGATCGGCGTGCCCGCCGCCTTGGCCGCCCGCGCGATCTCCCCGACCTTGTCGTCGAACTTCTTGATGTTGCCCGGGTTGACGCGGACGGCCGCGCACCCGGCCTCGATCGCGGCGAAGACGTAGCGCGGCTGGAAGTGGATGTCGGCGATGACCGGGATCTGCGACTTCTTCGCGATGATCGGGAGCGCCTCGGCGTCGTCGGTGTCGGGCACCGCGACCCGGACGATCTGGCACCCCGACGCGGTCAGCTCGGCGATCTGCTGGAGGGTCGCGTTGATGTCCGCCGTCTTCGTGGTGCACATCGACTGCACGCTGACCGGGAAGTCGCTGCCCACCCCGACGCCGCCGACGTCGAGCTGTCGGGTCTTGCGCCGAGGGGCGAGGACGGGAGGGGGTGCAGCCGGCATGCCGAGACCGACGGGGATCGCCATGACAGCCAGTATCCCCCGTCGCTGGGTCCGTGCCGGTCGCGAGCCTGTGACGTGCGCCTGCAGACGGCTCACGCCGCGTAGGGGGCGGCCTCGTCGACCAGGGCGTCGAGGACCACCTGGACGGCTCGGCGTGCTGCGCGGTCCGGTCGCATCAGGGCCTCGATGACGCGGCCCGCCCGCAGGTCGGCGAGCGGCACCAGCACCAGCCGTCCCTCCGCCCGGTCGCGGGTGGTGTGGCGTGGCAGGAGCGCGATGCCGTGGCCGCGCGCGACCAGCTTCTCCATCAACGGCAGGTGGGTCGTCCGGCGCACGACGCGCGCGGGCGACCCGGCCTGCGCCGCGATGGCGGTCAGGACACGGTCGAGAGGGAACTCGGCCGGCGGGACGATCCAGTCCTCGTCGATCACGTCGGCCGGTGCCACCCGGGACCGGCCGGCGAGCGGATGCCCCAGCGGCAGCGCCACATCGAGGGGTTCGCGCAGCAGCGGACGGACCTCGACCGGGCCGCGGGCCGGGGCCAGGACGTCGTCGGAGCGGTGTGCCACCACGATGTCGTAGTCGGCCGTGAGCCCCGCGAAGTCGTCCTGCGAGACGTCCTCGTCGAAGGTCTCGAGCAGGATGTCCGGGACGGCGGCGAGCCGGTCCAGCAGGCCCGGTACCAGCAGTTCCCCGGCCGAGTGGAACGTGGCCAGCCGGACCGTCCCCGCGACGCCTCCCCGGTAGTCCTGCCACTCCGCCTCCGCGGCGGCGAGCGCGGTGGAGACGCTCGCCGCGATGCCGGCGAGCGCCCGGCCCGCGTCGGTCAGCCGCACGCCACGGCCCGCGCGCTCGACGAGGACGACGCCCAGCCGCCGCTGGAGCGTCGCCAGCCGCTGCGACACCGCGGACGGCGACATGGTGGTGGCGCGGGCGACCGCGGTCACCGAGCCGTGCTCGGCCAGCTCCCGCAGCACGGCGAGGTGGGCGACGTCGACCCGTTCCCACAGGGCGGACCCACGGACGTCCATGAAGCAACGCTACATGGACGGTGCGTGAGATTGCGCTTGTCCTTCACGGACCCCGGACCCAGGGTCGGGGCATGCCTCTCCGCGACCGACTGCTCGCCTGCCTGGTGGCCGTCTGCTGGGGGGTGAACTTCCCGGCGACCGCGCTGGCGCTCGAGCACTTCCCCCCGCTGTTCCTGGTGGCGCTGCGGTTCTCGCTGGTGGCCCTGCCCGCCCTGCTGCTCGTCCCCCGGCCGGCCGTTCCGCTGCGCTGGCTGATCGGCGTCGGAGCGGGGATCGGGATCCTGCAGTTCGCCTTCCTCTACCTGGGCATGGCAGCCGGGATGCCGAGCGGCCTGGCCTCCCTCGTCCTGCAGGCCTCGGCGCCGTTCACCGTCGTCCTCGCCGGCGTGTGGCTGCACGAGAAGCTGTCGCTCCGGCAGTTCGCCGGCGTCGCACTGGCGGTCGCGGGGCTGGCGGTGATCGCCGTCCACCGCGCGCAGACGGCGGCCTGGGTCCCCGTCGTCCTCACCCTGTGCGGGGCGCTCGGCTGGGCCATCGGCAACGTCTGCAGCCGTCGGGCGAAGGCGCCGAACGCCCTGCACCTCACCCTCTGGAGCGCCGTGGTGCCGCCGCTGCCCGTGCTGGCGCTCGCCCTGGTGGTCGAGGGTCCCGGCCGGATCGGCCGATCGCTGGCGGGAGCCTTCACGGCCGAGGCCCTGCCTGCCGTGCTCGGGCTGCTCTACGTGGTGGTCGTCGCCACGCTCGTCGGGTACAGCATCTGGAACACCCTGCTGTCGCGGCACCCGTCGAACGTGGTGGCGCCGTTCTCGATGCTCGTGCCGGTGGTCGGCGTCCTGGCGTCGTGGCTGGCGTTCGGCGAGGTGCTCGACCCGGTCGAGCTGGGAGCGGGCGTGCTCGTCGTCGCCGGTGTGCTGTTCGGCTCCCGGCCGGCCCGGTCGCGTGCGCCGGAGCGACCGGTCGCCGCCGCTCCCGTGGAGCCGATCAGCCCAGCGTGATCGGGTTGACGATGTCGGCGATGAACAGCAGCGCCGACAGCGCCAGGAAGAGCCCGGCCACGACGTAGGCCACGGGCATCAGCCGGGCGATGTCGAAGGGGCCGGGGTCGGGCCGCCCGCGCAGCCGCGCGACGGTCGACCGGGCCTTCTCGTACAGCGCCCCGGCCACGTGCCCGCCGTCGAGCGGGTAGATCGGCAGCAGGTTGAACAGGAACAGGACCAGGTTCACCCCGGCGAGCAGCTGGAAGAACGTGCTGATCTTCTCCGTGGTGCTGAACCGGTCCAGCGAGAAGATCTCCCCGGAGATCCGCCCGACACCCACGACCCCGATCGGGCCGTTGGGGTCGCGCTCCTCCCCCAGGAAGGCGGCCCGGGCCAGCGCCGGGATGCGCTCCGGGATCTCCACCAGCCGGTCGACCGCCCGGACGACGTAGTCGCCGATGAAGCCGGGCACCGCGGTGACCGGCTGCTGGACGTAGGGCTGCTCGGGGCCGATGCCGACGTAGCCGACGACCTGCGTCGTCCCGGCCTCGGGGTCGTCCCAGACGACGTTCTCGATCGGGGTCACGGTGAGGTCGCGCCGTTCCCCGTCGCGCTCGACGGTGAAGACGACCGGCTCGTCGGGGCTGCGCTGGATGCTGCGCTGCACGGCCGTCCAGCCGACCTCGGTGTCCTGGGAGACCGGCTCGCCGTCCAGGGCGAGGATGGTGTCGCCGGGCAGCAGGCCGGCCTCGGCCGCGGGGCTGCGGGCGGGCAGCGCGCAGTTCGCCGCCCCCTCCTCGCAGACCTGCCCGGCCTCGGGTCCGCTCTGCACCAGGGGGATCTCGCAGGCGTCCTCGCGGGTGGCGGTGTCGGCACCCGCGGGCAGCACGCACTCCGGCACCCGGGCCAGCGTCGTCGACGGCTCCGGGACGCCGAAGGCGGTGAGCACGATGGTGAAGAACAGGACCGCGAGCACCAGGTTGTGGAACGGCCCGGCGAACATCACGATGACCCGCTGCCACCAGGGCTTCTTGTAGAAGACGCGGTCGCCGTCGCTGGGCCGGACGTCGTTGAGCGCCTGGCCGCGGACCTCGGCGATGAAGCTGCGCATCCGGGTGGCGCGCTTGCTCTCGCCCTCCTCGGCCGGCGGGATCATGCCGACGATGCGGATGTAGCCGCCGAGCGGGACGGCCTTGAGGCCGTACTCGGTCTCGCCCCGGGTGCGCGACCAGACGGTGGGCCCGAAGCCGACCATGAACTGCGGGACGCGCATGCCGAACTTCCGCGCCCAGAAGAAGTGGCCGGCCTCGTGGAAGCCGATCGAGAAGAGCAGCCCGATCGCGAAGGCGACGATCCCCAGGATGCTCAGCAGGATCCCGCTCAGTGGAGCCCCTCCATCAGATGCCCTGGCCGATGACCGCCCGGGCGTGCTCCCGGGCCCACTTCTCCGCCGCGAGCACGTCCTCGACGCAGCCGGGGGCGCCGAGGTCCGGCGCGTCGTCGAGGGTACGCGCGACGAGGTCGACGATGCCCCGGAACGACAGGCGACCCGCCACGAAGGCGGCGACCGCCTCCTCGTTGGCGGCGTTGTACAGGGCCGGCGCGACCCCGCCGGTCTCCCCGGCCAGGCGCGCCAGCCGCACGGCCGGGAAGGCGACCTCGTCCAGCGGGGCGAACTCCCAGCTGCTGGCGGCCGACCAGTCCAGCGCCGGCTGGACGACGGGCAGCCGGTCCGGCCAGGCGAGGGCCAGCGCGATCGGCAGCCGCATGTCCGGCGGGCTGGCCTGGGCGATCGTCGCGCCGTCGCTGAAGGTCACCATCGAGTGCACGATCGACTGGGGGTGCACCACCACGTCGATGTCGGCGTAGGGAACACCGAAGAGCAGGTGCGCCTCGATCAGCTCCAGCCCCTTGTTGACCAGGGTCGCGGAGTTGATGGTGACCACCGGCCCCATGTCCCAGGTCGGGTGCGCCAGCGCCTGCTCCACGGTGACGTCGGCGAGCTGCTCGGCGGTGCGGCCGCGGAACGGTCCCCCGCTGGCGGTGAGGACCAGCCGCGCGACCTCGTCGCGCGCACCGCCGCGCAGGCACTGGGCCAGCGCCGAGTGCTCGGAGTCCACGGGCACCAGCTGCCCGGGCGCCGCCGCCTCGGTGACCAGCGAGCCCCCGGCGATGAGCGACTCCTTGTTGGCCAGCGCCACCGTGCGGCCGGCCCGCAGGGCCGACAGGGTGGGCCGCAAGCCGATCGAGCCGGTGATCCCGTTGAGGACGACGTCGGCCGGGCGGGCGGCCAGCTCCTCGGCGGCGCGGGGCCCGGCCAGGATCTCCGGCAGGGAGTACTCGCCCTTCGCCCAGCCCCGCTTCGACGCCGCGGCGTAGAACGCGAGCTGCAGGTCCTGCGCCGCGGTCGCCCGGGCGACGGCCACCGTGCGGACACCGAGCGCCAGGGCCTGCTCGGCGAGCCGGGCGACGTCCCCTCCCCCGGCCGCCAGGCCGGTGATCCGCAGCCGATCCGGGTTCTGCTCGGCCACCGCGATCGCCTGCCGGCCGATGGAGCCGGTGGAGCCGAGCAGCGTGACCTGGCGGGGTGAACTCACGCACTGCATCCTTCCCGACCCGGCGGCGCGCCGTCGCCGGGCCACCTCGCCCGGTGTCCGCGCCCCGCGCCTGCCAGAATGGCGGTGCCCGCGTGCGGGCCACCGACACAGCAGCGCCGCGAAGGCGGTCGACGAGCGCCAGCGAGGAGAAACGCGTGAGCCAGACGCAGCGGGTCAACCAGCCCGGTCGTGAAGAGGGCGTCGTCCGCGTCGGCGAGCACCCCGTGGAGCACGAGCAGCCCGCCGACTGGGGCTGGCACGCGGAGACCGGCGGAAAGGGCCGCATCGGCGCCTGGATCGCCGTCCTGGTGCTGTGCAGCTACGTGCTCGGGAACCACGAGGGCCGGATGGAGGACCTCTGGGTCCTGGGCATCGCCGCGGTGATGGTCCTCGTCCTGCTGTGGGACATGCGCCGCCGGAAGAACGCCTGGCGCAGCCGCTGAAGAAGGACCCCGTTCCCCCCATCCCTCGCAGGCTCGGGGTGGGCCCCTGAACGGGGCCGTCAGGCGACCGTGACGCCGATCAGCGAACCGATCGCGTAGGTGATCCCGGCCGCAGCAGCCCCGAACAGCAGCTGCCGGAGTGCGGCGAACCACCACGGGCGCGGCGTGAAGCGGGAGGAGATCGCGCCGGCGGCCGCCAGGCCGGCACCGCCGCAGAGCAGCGCGACCCACAGCAGCGAGAACCCCAACAGGTACGGCAGCAGCGGGACCACGGCGCCGATCGAGAACGTGAAGAACGACGAGACCGCGGCCACCATCGGGGACGGCTTGTCCTCCGGGTTGAGCCCCAGCTCGGCCACCACGTGCAGCCGCAGCGCCGTCTCGGGATCGCGGTGCAGCTGGACGGCGACCCGCTGGGCCAGACCCGCATCGACGCCGCGGGCCCGGAGCATCTGGACCAGCTCGGCCAGCTCGCCGTCGGGGTTGCGCTCGAGCTCGACGCGCTCCTTCTCGACCTCCAGGTCCAGCTGCTCGTTCTGCGTCTTCACCGAGGTGTACTCGCCGAGGGCCATGGAGATCGCACCGGCCACCAGGCTCGCGGTGCCGGCAAGGACGATCGCCTGCGGAGCCGCGCCACCGCCGCCGACGCCGGCGACCAGCGCCGTGTTGGTGACCAGGCCGTCCATGGCACCGAACGTCGCGGCCCGCAGCCAGCCGCCGGAGACGTCGCCGTGGCCGTGGTGGATCTCGGCGTCGGGGAGTTCGCTCCGCTCGGTCATTCGTCCCCCTCGGCACCGAGCTCGACCGGCTCCTCGACAGCCGGCACGGGCAGGGCGACGGCGGGCACGCTGACGCTGTCCGCCGCAGCGAGCTGGCCGCAGGCGCCGTCGATGTCCTGGCCGCGGGTGTCGCGGACGGTCGTCGCCACGCCGGCCGCGCGCAGCCGGGCCACGAACTCGCGCTGGGCCGGCAGCGGGCTGGCGTCCCACTTGCTGCCCGGCGTCGGGTTCAGCGGGATGAGGTTGACGTGCGCGAGCTTGCCCGCGAGCAGCTTCCCGAGGAGATCGGCCCGGAACGGCTGGTCGTTGACGTCCCGGATGAGCGCGTACTCGACGGAGTAGCGGCGGCCGGTCTTCCGCGCGTACGCGTCGGCGGCGTCGATGACCTCGCCGACCTTCCACCGGGTGTTGATCGGGACCAGGGTGTCGCGCAGTTCGTCGTCCGGGGCGTGCAGGCTGACCGCGAGGGTGACGTTGCGACCCTCGTCGGTGAGCCGGCGGATCGCCGGCACCAGGCCGACCGTCGAGACGGTGACGGCGCGCTGCGACAGCCCGAGCCCGTGCGGGGCCGGGGCGAGCAGGGCGTCCAGGGTCTTCCGGACCCGGGCGTAGTTCGCCAGCGGCTCCCCCATGCCCATGAACACGACGTTGGACAGCCGGCCGGGGCCGCCCTGGATGTCGCCGTTGGCCATCGCGGCGGCCGCGGCGACGGCCTGGCCGATGATCTCGGCCGCGGACAGGTTGCGGGTGAGCCCCTGCTGGCCGGTGGCGCAGAACGGGCAGGCCATGCCGCAGCCGGCCTGGCTGGAGATGCAGACCGTCGCCCGGCCGGGATAGCGCATGAGCACGCTCTCGACCAGCGCGCCGTCGTGCAGCCGCCACAGCGTCTTGCGGGTGCGGCCGTCGTCGGCGGTCTGGTGGCGGACCACGGTCAGCAGGCCCGGCAGCAGTGCCTCGGCGAGCGTCTCCCGGGCATCGGCCGGCACGTCGGTCATCTGCGCCGGGTCGGTCACCCCGCGGTAGAAGTGACGGGCGAGCTGGTCGGCCCGGAAGGCCGGCTGGCCGAGCTCGGTGACCGCCGCGCGGGCCTCCTCGCGGGTGAGGTCGGCGAGGTGGCGCGGGGGCATCCCCCGGCGAGGGGCGTCGAAGACGAGGGGGAGGGCAGTCATGGCGTCCTCCATCGTCCCACTACCGTGCGCCGGGTGACGAAGCCCGAGACGGACCTCACCCCGCCGGAGGCCCTCCTCGACACCGTCGGCGTGGGCCCGTGGCCCGGCGCCCGGCCCACCGATCCCCGCTACGACCCCGAGCTGCTCGAGCACGGCGACCGCCGCAACGTCGTCGACCGCTACCGCTACTGGACGGTCGAGGCGATCGTCGCCGACCTCGACACCCGCCGGCACCCCTTCCACGTGGCCATCGAGAACTGGCGGCACGACCTCAACATCGGGACCGTCGTCCGGACGGCGAACGCGTTCCTCGCCGAGGCCGTGCACGTCGTCGGGCGGAAGCGCTGGAACCGGCGCGGCGCGATGGTGACCGACCGGTACCAGCACGTGCGCCACCACGCCGAGGTCGCCGAACTGGTGGCCTGGGCGGGGGCGGCGGGGCTGCCGCTGCTGGCCGTCGACAACCTGCCCGGAGCCCGGCCGCTGGAGACCGCCGAGCTGCCGCGCGCCTGCGTCCTGCTGTTCGGCCAGGAGGGCACCGGGCTGACCGACCAGGCCCGGGACGCCGCCGACGGCGTGCTCTCCATCGCCCAGTTCGGCTCCACCCGCTCGATCAACGCCGGCGTCGCGGCCGGCATCGCCATGCACCGGTGGGTCCAGCAGCACGCCGAGCTGCCGGCGGGCTGATCGGCCCCCACCGCCGGACGGGCACCCTCGGCCGGTCGACGACGTCCGCGCGCCGCACCGGGCCGGACCTGCCAGGCTCTTCCCCCATGAGCCGTCTCACCGACGTCGACCTCTCCGTGAGCTATCCGAAGAAGGAGGGCAAGGCCGAGCTGAAGAAGGCCCAGGAGCGGCTGGTGCACCTGCGGCTGCTGCTGGGCGGGCAGATCGGCCCGAACGAGCTCGGGCCGCCGCTGTGCGTCCTCTTCGAGGGCTGGGACGCCTCGGGCAAGGGCGGGGCCATCAAGCGCCTCGTCGGTGAGCTCGATCCGCGGCACGTGCGGGTGGCGCAGTTCGCCGCCCCCACGTTCGACGAGAAACGGCACCACTTCCTGTGGCGGTTCTGGCCGGTGCTGCCCGGCTGGGGAGGCATGACCGTCCTCGACCGCACCTGGTACGGCCGGGTCCTGGTCGAACGGGTCGAGGGCTTCGCCGACGAGGAGACCTGGCAGCGGGCCTACGCCGAGATCGTGGACCTGGAGACGACGCTCGCGGCCGAGGGGACGGTCCTGGTCAAGTTCTGGATGCACCTCTCGCCGGAGGAGCAGCTCCGCCGGTTCGAGTCGCGGCAGGCCGATCCGTACAAGGCGTGGAAGCTCACCGACGAGGACTGGCGCAACCGGGAGCAGCGCGGGGCCTACGAGGCGGCCGTCGAGGAGATGCTCGAGCGCACCGACCATCCCTGCGGCCGCTGGCAGGTCATCGCCGCGGAGGACAAGCGCTGGGCGCGGGTGGCCGTCGTCCGCGCGGTGAACGAGGCGATCGAGGCCGCGCTGCGCGAGCGCGGCATCGACGCCGATCCCCCGCTGTCATGACCGACCGCCCGGGGAGAGACGCGACGACGGGCCGATGAGCGGCCGCTCCCTGCTGACCCACCTGATCGAGCCCCGGGACTGGCGGGCGGCCCTCGCCGACGGCGCCGTCCGGCCGCCGTCGCTGGCCTCGGCCGGGTTCGTCCACCTCTCGGCACCGGACCAGGTCCACCTGCCGGCGCAGGCGCTGTACCCGGGGCGCCGCGACCTGGTGCTGCTCGTGATCGACCCGGCCCGGCTCCGCGATCCCGTCCGCGTCGAGCCCGGGGTGCCGGCGGACCCCGGTGGCCGGCTCTTCCCGCACCTCTACGGACCCCTGCCGGTCAGCGCCGTCGTGGCCGCGGTGCCCTACCGGCCGCCGGCGGCGCCCGTGCTCCCGGACCCGGACGACGCCCCGGGCCGGGCGCTGGCCTTCTACGCCGCCCTGCCGGTGCGGCGGGCGGTCGGGGTGGGAGACGTGCCCGGCGGGGTCGCGGTGCTCGACCCCGACGTCCCGCACTCGCGGGACAACAACCGGCTGGTCCTCGCCGACCCGGTGGACGCCGCCACGATCGAGGCGACCGCCGGCGAGGTCGCCGGCAACGCCGGCTGGCCGCACCAGGCCGCGGCCCTCCTCTGGCCGGAGGCCGCCGACGTCGCCGCGGATCTCGCCCGACGTGGCTGGGAGGTGGAGGAGCTGCAGCTGATGGCCCGGCGCGCCGCTCCCCTGCCCGGCGGGGAGCGCGCGGAGGTGGTCGACCAGCGGGAGGTGCACGAGCTCTGGAACCGGTCGTGGCGGGCCGGCCTCCCCGAGACCGGCCCGCAGCTGGACCGGGTGGTGGCCCAGCTCATCGGCCGCGAACGGCTCAACGACCGGGTTCTCGCCGTCCACGACGTGGCGGTCCGCGAGGAGGGCCGGGTGGTCGCCGCCGGCCAGCTGCGCGTCGACGGCGCGACGGCGGCCGTGGAGTCGGTGCTGACCGACCCCGGCTCCCGGGGCCGCGGACACGGCGACGCCGTCCTCGCCCGGTTGCTGGGCATCGCCGCCGGTGCCGGCTGCGACCTCGTCGTCCTGGAGGCCGCGGCGGACGACTGGCCGCGGCACTGGTATGCCCGCCGCGGCTTCCGGACCGTCGGCACCAGCTGGTCCGTCGGCCGCCCTGCTTGATGGCGGCGCGACAGCCCCTGTGGGCACGGTCCCGCTGCAGGGTCCCGCCGCGAGCTCGGTGACGTGCTGGAGCGGCCCCGCTGCAGGGTCCCGCCGCGAGCCTGCGAGCGGTGGGGGGCAGCGGGGTCCTTACTCAGACCGGGGCGAGCACCGACAGCAGGAGGTAGGCGACGGCGGCCGACGGCAGCAGCGAGTCCAGCCGGTCCATGATGCCGCCGTGGCCGGGCAGCAGGTTGCCCATGTCCTTGATGCCGAGGTCCCGCTTGATCAGCGACTCCCCCAGGTCGCCGACCGTGGCCGACACGGCGAGCGCGGCACCGAAGACCAGCCCGCTCCACCACGGCCCGCCCAGCCACAGCACGACGAAGGGGGTGGCCATGAGCATGCAGGCCACCACCGAGCCGCCCATGCCCTCCCACGACTTCTTCGGGCTGATCGACGGTGCCATGGGGTGCTTGCCGAAGAGCACGCCGGCGGCGTAGCCCCCGACGTCGCTGGCGACGACGGTGGCGATGAAGGCGAGCACCCGCACGGCGCCGTCGTCGGGCACCAGGAGGAGGACGGCGAAACCGGCCAGCAGTGGCACGTAGAGCGCGACCAGGACACCCGAGGCGGCGTCCTTCAGGTATCCGGCCGGTCCGTGGCCGAGCCGCCACAGCACGACGGCGAGGGCGGTGAGCAGGAAGCCGACGACCAGCCCGGTGGGCCCGCGGCTCCAGGCGAGGCCCTCCATCGCCAGCGTCCCGACCAGCAGCGGGACCAGGGGCGGGTGGAACCGGCCCGCCCCGAGGGCCCGGGAGAGCTCCACGACCGCGACGAGGATGGCGACGGTGAGGACGGCGAGGAACGCCGGGCGCCAGACGAACAGCGACGTGACCACGAGGGCGACCAGGCCCACCCCGACGCCGATCGCGGCACGCAGGTCCCGGCCGGCCCGTCCACCGGCCGGGCGCTCGGTCGTGGGCAACTCCGCCACCTCCGGCCGTGGCATCGCCGTCGACGTGGGCGCCGCGTCGTCCCCGGGCCCGGCGTCGTCCTCGAGCCCGGCGTCGTCCCCGGGCCCGGCGTCGTCCCCGCGCACCCGGTCGTCCCCGGGCACCCGGTCGTCCCCGGGCACCGCAGCGCCGTCGGGTGGCGCAGCGCCGTCGGTCGCCGCACCGGCCGGGGGCATCCGGTTCCCGACGGGCCGCAGCGGCGGGGCCGGACGGTTCCCGACGATCGGCACCGGGCCGGTGTCGTCGGCCTGCCGGTCGGGGCCGCCGCCGGGGCCCGGCCGGCCGGCGCCGGGGCGGCCGAGGGTCTCGGCCGACCGGGGGGTGCCCGAGCCGTGGCGCGGCAACGGCTCGGTGCCCGGCCCGGATCGTCCGGGACGGTCGGCGGCGGAGGAGGTGCTCATGGCGGGTCGGGCCGTCGGGGTCAGACCTCGAGCAGCTCGGACTCCTTGTTCTTCATCGCCTCGTCGATGCCGTGCACGTGCTGCTCGGTGAGGTGGTCGAGCTCCTTCTCCGCGCGGCGGACCTCGTCCTCGCCCGCCTCGCCGTCCTTGGCGATGCGATCCAACTCGTCCTTGGCCCGGCGGCGGATGTTGCGGATGGCGATCTTGGCGTCCTCGCCCTTGGCGCGGGCCTGCTTCACCAGGTCGCGGCGCCGCTCCTCGGTGAGCTGCGGGAACACCACGCGCAGGATCTGGCCGTCGTTGGTCGGGTTCACGCCCAGGTCGCTGTCGCGGATGGCCTTCTCGATGGCCCCCAGCTGGCCCATGTCGTAGGGCTTGATGACGGCCATCCGCGCCTCCGGCACGGTGATCGACGCCATCTGCGGCACCGGCGTGTAGGCGCCGTAGTAGTCGACCATGATCTTGTTGAACATCGAGGGGGCGGCCCGGCCGGTGCGCACCGAGCCGAGGTCCTCGCGGGCGACGGACAAGGCCTTGTCCATCCGCTCCTCGGCATCGAGCAGGGTGTCGTCGATCACGGGTCTTCCCTCCATCGGCCCCCCGATCGGGGCGGCCTTCGGTTCACCTGGCTGTCGTGTGCTGTGCGACCGGCCCGCGGTCAGGCGGGCTGGCTGATCAGCGTGCCGATCCTCTCACCTGCCGTCGCCCGCGCGATGTTGCCGTCGCGTAGCAGGTTGAAGACCACGATCGGCATCTGGTTGTCCATGCAGAGGCTGATCGCGGTGGCGTCGGCCACCTTGAGCTGCTTGGCGAGCACCGTGGCGTAGTCGAGGTCGTCGTACATGACCGCGTCGGGGTTGGTGCGCGGGTCGTCGTCGTAGACGCCGTCCACCCCGTTCTTGCCCATGAGCAGCACCTGGCACTCGATCTCCAGGGCCCGCTGCGCGGCCACGGTGTCGGTGGAGAAGTAGGGCATCCCGGCGCCGGCACCGAAGATCACCAGCCGGCCCTTCTCCAGGTGCCGGATCGCCTTGCGGGGGATGTAGGGCTCGGCGACCTGGCCCATGGTGATCGCCGACTGCACGCGGGTCTCCAGACCGGCCTTCTCGCAGAAGTCCTGCAGGGCCAGGCAGTTCATCACCGTGCCGAGCATGCCCATGTAGTCGGCCTTCGTGCGGTCCATGCCGGCCTGGGAGAGCTCGGCGCCGCGGAAGAAGTTGCCACCACCCATGACGACGGCGACCTGGGTGCCCTTGGCGACGACCTCCGCCAGCTGTTCGGCGATGCCCCGGACGATGTCGGCGTCGACGCCGACCTTGCCGCCACCGAAGGTCTCACCGGAGAGCTTGAGCAGCACCCGCTGGTAGCCGCTGTGGTCCGCCGGCCGGAACGCGGTCGGGGCGGACAGCGGAGGTGTGGTGTCGGTCAACGCGTCATCCCTCGTTCGACATCGGTTGGTTGATCCTGCCGCACACACGAACGGCCCCGCTCCCCGGAAAGGGAGCGGGGCCGTGGGTGACGTGCTGGAACGGCCGCCCTTCACCGGTCCCGCGCCGAGCCTGCGGGGCGTGGAGGGAAGGGCGGTCCTTCGTCAGGCCTGGCCGACCTCGAAGCGCGCGAAGCGCTCCACGGTCAGTCCGGCCTCGTCGACGATCTGCTTCACCGTGCGCTTGGGCTCGGTGATCGACGGCTGCTCGAGCAGGACGAAGTCCTTGTAGAAGGCGTTGACCCGGCCTTCGACGATCTTGGTGATCGCCTGCTCGGGCTTGCCCTCCTCCTTCGCGGTCTGCTCGGCGACGCGGCGCTCGGTCTCGACGGCCTCCGCCGGGACCTCCTCGCGGGTGAGGAAGCGCGGGCGCGCGGCGGCGATGTGCATCGCCAGGCTGCGCGCGGCCTCCTCGGAACCGCCGGAGTACTGCACCGCGACACCGATGGCCGGGGGCAGGTCGGTGGCCCGCTTGTGCAGGTAGGTCGCCGTGGTGCCCTCGAAGAGGGCGAACCGGCTGAGCACGAGCTTCTCTCCGATGCGCGCGGACTCGCCCTCGACCAGCGCAGCGACGGTCTGGCCATCGACGTCGGTGTTCAGCAGGGCCTCGGCGTCGGCGGGCTCGTGCTGCAGACCGATCTCGAGCAGACGCTCGGCCAGCGCGATGAAGTCGGCGTTCTTGGCGACGAAGTCGGTCTCGCAGTCCAGCTCGAGCAGCGCGCCGCCCTTGTTGACGACGATGCCGTTGGTCGTCGAGCGCTCGAGGCGCTTGCCGACGTCCTTGGCGCCCTTGACGCGCAGGATCTCGACGGCCTTCTCGTAGTCGCCGTCGGCCTCGGTCAGGGCCTTCTTGCAGTCCATCATGCCGGCGCCCGTGGCGTCGCGGAGACGCTTGACGTCGGCTGCGGTGAACTCAGCCATGTCACTTCCTCTGTGGTCTGTGGGTGGTGCTGGGACCTGGTGCTGGGGCCTGGTGCTGGTCCTGGCCGACGGTTCGTGCTCGGGCCGGCTCCGGGCATGCGGGTGCGCCGCACCCCCCGGCTCGCGGGGGGTGCGGCGCGCTCCGATCAGACGGCGTTCGGCTCCTTGCCACCGGAGGTGGCGGGAACGCCCTCGACCGGGGCGACCTCGTCCGCCGTGGCGGTCGGGGCCTCGGCCGGGGTCTCCGGGAGCGGAGCGGCGTCGGCGGCCGGTGCGGCCGCGGCGTCGCCACCGGTGAGGAGCTCGCGCTCCCAGTCGGCGAGCGGCTCGCCGGCACCGACGGCGGGCTCGGCCGCCTCGCCACGGCCGGCGTCGGCCTGCGCGGCGGAACGCGCCATCAGGCCCTCGGCCACGGCGTCGGCCACGACCCGGGTCAGCACGGTGATGCTGCGGATCGCGTCGTCGTTGCCCGGGATCTTGTAGTCGACCTCGTCGGGGTCGCAGTTGGTGTCGAGGATCGCCACCACCGGGATGTTCAGCTTGCGGGCCTCGCCGACGGCGATGTGCTCCTTCTTGGTGTCCACGATCCAGACGGCGCTGGGCACCTTCTTCATGTCGCGGATGCCGCCGAGGGAGCGCTCGAGCTTGGCCTTCTCGCGGGAGAGGACCAGCTGCTCCTTCTTGGAGAGGCTGACGAGGGCGCCGGTCTGCTCGAGGTCCTCGAGCTCCTTGAGCCGCTCCAGCCGCTTGAAGACGGTCTGGAAGTTGGTGAGCATGCCGCCGAGCCAGCGCTGGTTGACGTAGGGCATGCCCACGCGCGTGGCCTGCTCGGCGACGACCTCCTGCGCCTGGCGCTTGGTGCCGATGAAGAGGATCGATCCGCCGTGCGCGACCGTCTGCTTGACGAACTCGTAGGCGTTGTCGATGTACCCCAGCGTCTGCTGCAGGTCGATGATGTAGATGCCGTTGCGCTCGGTGAAGATGAATCGCTTCATCTTCGGGTTCCAGCGGCGGGTCTGGTGCCCGAAGTGCACGCCGCTGTCGAGCAGCTGCTTCATGCTGACGACTGCCATTGCAGCCTCTCTGTGTCCGCGCGGCCGGGGCCGCGCTGTTCTCGGTTGTCGCTGCGCACCGGGTGGTGCACCGCCCTGGCGTCCGGACCGCGCCACACCCCCGGCGGTTGCCCGCCGGGACCGAGGTGGCGACTGTCCCGCCCGATGGGGCGGGAAGGGGACGCGCGAAGTCGACCCGACGGATCGGGCCGCACCGGACAGCATACGCCAGCGGCGACCGGCCTCTCCCCGCGGTGGCGGACGTCCACAGCCGCGGCCCGGCCCTCGCCCGGCGCCTGCGCGCGGGGAACTGTCGGCGGCATGTCCTCCCGCGCCCTGACCGTCGTGCTGCTGAGCCTCGGCCTCGTCGTCCTGCCGGTCCGCGCGACGGCCGAGCCGGCTCGGACGCCGTCCGCCCCGGCCGGCACCGGCGCCCTGTGGACGGCGCCCCTGGAGGGCACCCCGACGGTGACGCGCGCGTACGAGGACCTCCCCCACCCCTACGCCGCCGGGCACCGCGGAGCCGACCTGCAGGGGGCACCGCACGGCCCGGTGCTGGCCGCCGGGGACGGCGTGGTGGTCTTCGCCGGCATGGTCGCCGGCCGGCCGGTCGTGAGCATCGACCACGCCGACGGCCTGCGGACGACGTACGAGCCCGTCGTCCCCTCCGTGGCGGCGGGCCAGCAGGTGGCCCGCGGGTCCCCCATCGGGACGCTGGCGACCGGCCACGCCGGGTGCCCGGTCCAGGCGTGCCTGCACTGGGGGCTGCGCCGGGGCGAGACCTACCTGGACCCCCTCGCCCTCCTGCAGCTCCCGCGGGTCCGGCTGCTGCCGATGCGGTGACCACCACGCCGGGGGGCGGCCGTCCGGGAGAGGCGGTCACCCGAGAACCGGTGCCCCGACAGCTCGGGCCCGCTCGGGCGGACGGCCCCCTCAGGCGATGTCGGCGAGCTTCGTGCGCAGGTGCAGGACGGCCTTGGTGTGCAGCTGGCAGATCCGGCTCTCGGTCACGCCGAGGACCCGCCCGATGTCGGCCAGGGTCAGCCCCTCGAAGTAGTAGAGGCTGACCACGACCTTCTCCCGTTCGGGCAGCTGCTCGACGGCACGGGCCAGCAGCTGACGGGCCTCGCCGTGCTCGGCCATGGCCTGCGGGTCGAGGGCGCTGGAGTCCTGGAGGGTGTCGCCGAGGCGCGGGGAGCCGCCCTCGTCGTCGGTGAGCAGCTCGTCGAGCGCCACCACGTTGACCAGGGAGAGCTGGCCGAGGAACTTGCGGATGTCCTCGACGTCCATGTCCATCTCCGCCGCCACCTCCTCGTCGGAGGGCGTGCGGTGCAGCCGCGCCTCCAGCTCGGCGACGGTGCGCTCGAACTGGCGGGCCTTCATGCGGACCGACCGCGGGATCCAGTCGGTGTTGCGCAGCTCGTCGATGATCGCGCCGCGGATGCGGGCCATCGCGTAGCTCTCGAACTTGACCTCGCGGGTGGGCTCGAAGCGGGTGATCGCGTCGATGAGCCCGAACGTGCCGTAGGAGACGAGGTCGGCCTGCTCGACGTGCGCGGGCAGGCCACTGCCGACCCGGCCGGCGACGTACTTGACCAGGGGGGCGTAGTGCAGGATCAGCCGGTCCCGCAGCTCCGGGTCACGGTCGGCGACGTAGTCGGCCCACAGCTGGTGCAGCAACGCGTCGGCGTCCCCCTGGGGGTCGTCGTACTCGTCCAGCCGGTGGATGGTGGCCTCAGGCACGGTCGCGCTCCTCGGTACTGGTGGTCGGTCCTGCCCTGTGGTCCTGCCCCGCCGGGACCACTGCTCTCTCGTATCGGCAGATGGCCACCCTGTCAGGCGCGGGGATGTGCTTGCGCATGGACCGCACGGAGCCGCTCGACCGTCACGTGCGTGTAGATCTGCGTCGTCGCGAGGCTAGCGTGGCCGAGCAACTCCTGGACCGACCGCAGGTCCGCGCCGCCCTCCAGCACATGGGTCGCCGCCGAGTGCCGCAGTCCGTGCGGGCCGATGTCGGGGGCCCCCTCCGTGGCGGCCACGACCGCGTGGACGGTCCGCCGGACCTCACGGGGATCGAGCCGGCGTCCGCGCGCCCCCAGCAGCAGGGCCGGTCCGGAGCCGGGGGTGGCCAGCGCCGGCCGCCCGCGGGTGAGCCAGGCGTCCAGCGCGTGCTCCGCGGGGACGCCGTAGGGCACGCTGCGCTCCTTGCTGCCCTTGCCGAGGACCCGGAGCAGCCGGCGGCCGCGGTCCACATCGTCGACGTCGAGGCCGACCAGTTCGCTGACCCGGACGCCGCTGGCGTACAGCAGCTCCATGACGACGGCGTCGCGCAGTCCGACCGGTTCCTCGGCGCCGGACGTCGACTCGACGACGGCCCGCGCCTGGTCGGAGGCGAGGACGCCCGGCAGGGTGCGGTGCGCCTTCGGGCTGACCAGGCGCAGCCCGACGTCCTCGGCCGTGAGTCCGGCGCGGCGCAGCCAGGCGGTGAACGAGCGTGCCGACGCCGCGTGGCGGGCGATCGTCGCGCGGCTGTGCCCCCGTGTGCGGCCCTGCGCCAGCCAGCCGCGCAGCGCGGCGAGGTCGAGGTCGTGCGCCTGCGCGCCGCCGCGGCGGGCCAGGTGGTCCAGCAGGCCGACGGCGTCGGTGAGGTAGCCGCGGACGGTGTGCTCGGAGAGGTCGCGCTGGGTGCGCAGGTGGTCCTCGTACCCGTCGAGGGCCGCGGCCAGCGGTGCCGGCAACGCGGCCCGCGCGTCTGCTGTCCCGGCGGTCACCCGGGAACCGTCCGTCCGCGGCCGGCACCCGTCAAGCCGCCGCGCCGGGCCCTCCCCGCCCCTTGGGGGGTGGCGCCAGCCGCCAGCCGGTGCCGGTCCACTCGACCAGGCCGGCCAGTTCGAGGGCCGGGAGCGCCCGGAGCACCTCGAGGACGTCGCAGCCGGCGACGGCGGCCAGCCGCTCCGGGCCGACCCCCGTCCGCACCGGGCAGGCGTCGAGGACGCGAGCGGCGACGTCGCCGAGCCCGTCCCGCGCGGACTCCGGCCCGGCCACCGGCGGAGCCAGGTCCTCACCGATCCGTCCGACGGCCTCGACGACCTGGGCCGCCGAGCTCACCAGGACGGCGCCGAGGCCCTCCTCGCGCAGCAGTTCGTGGCAGCCCACGCTCATCGCGCTCGTGACCGGGCCGGGCACGATGAGGACCTGCCGGCCGAGGTCCCGCGCGCGGCGTGCCGTCGCCTGGGCACCGGAGCGGGCGGCGGCCTCCACCACGACCGTGCCCCTCGTCAGCGCGGCGATCAACCGGTTGCGGACCAGGAACCGGTGGCGCAGCGGCGCGCAGCCCGGCGGCCACTCGCTGACCAGCAGGCCGGTCTCGGCGATCCGGTGGAAGAGCGCACCGTGCGCCGCTGGGTAGGGCCGGTCGACGCCGCACGCCAGGACGGCCAGGGTCGGCGCCTCCGCCACGAGGGCGCCCCGGTGGGCGGCCGCGTCGACGCCGAAGGCCCCGCCGGAGACCACGGTCCAGTCCCGCGCCCCCAGGTCGTGCCCGAGCTCGCCGGCCACGTGCTCGCCGTAGGCCGTGGACGCCCGCGACCCGACGATGGCCACCGATCGGTCGACCAGCTCGTCCAGCCGGCCCGTGCCGCGCACCCAGAGCGCGAGCGGCGGGACGAGCGCCGTCGTGCGGTCGGACTGCCCCTTCGGCCCGACCGGTTCGGCGGCCACCGCGAGGGTCAGCGCGTGCAGCGGCAACGCCGGCCACTCGTCGTCCTCGGGCACGAGGAGCCGCGCGCCGCAGCGCTCGGCCCGGGCGAGGTCGGCCAGGGTCGCGTCCTCCTCCGCCCGGGCGCCGACCAGCGCCCGGATGCGTTCGGGCGCCGCACCCGCACGCAACCGGCGGACGGCCTCCACCGGGCCGACGTCCTCGACGTAGCGCCAGAAGTCGATGGTGCCGGGCTCTACGGCGCGGCTCAGCCAGGCCCGGGCCCGCCGCAGGCCCGGGCCCGGGCCCGTGGCGCCGCCGGCGGCCTCCTCGAGGTCCTCGTCGAGCCTCATGCCGCCACCCGCTGCAGTCGCATGCCGAGGGCCTCGGCCACCTCGTCGGGACCGGGCACCGTGCGGCCGGCGAGGTCGGCGACGGTCCAGGCCACCCGCAGCACCCGGTCGAAGCCGCGGACCGACAGTGCCCCGCGCTCCAGGGCGCGCTCGGCCAGTGCGAGGGAGGAGCGCGGGACCGCCCATCGTTCCCGCAGCAGCCGCCCGGGCACCTGGCTGTTGACCGACAGGCCCGTGCCCGCCAGCCGCTCCGCCGCCGCAGCCCGAGCGCCGGCCACCCGGCGGGCCACCTCGGCGGTCGTCTCGGGTGCCGCCATGCCGTCCAGCCACGCCGCCCGCGTGACCGGTGGCAGGTCGACCCGCAGGTCGATGCGGTCCAGCAGCGGGCCCGACAGCCGGGAGCGGTACCTCCGCCGCTCCAGCGGGCTGCACGTGCATGCGGTGTCACCGGCGGCACTGGCGCAGGGGCAGGGGTTGGCGGCCAGCACCAGCTGCGCCCGGCAGGGGAAGGTGGCCGCCCCGGCCGCGCGGTGGATGGTCACCTGCCCGCGCTCCAGCGGCTGCCGCAGCGTGTCGAGCACGGCGCGGGGAAACTCGGGCGCCTCGTCCAGGAAGAGCACGCCGCGGTGGGCCCGGCAGATGGCGCCGGGCCGGATCTGGCCCGAGCCGCCGCCGATGAGCGCGGCCATCGTCGCGGAGTGGTGCGGGGCCTCGAACGTCGGCCGGGTGACCAGCGGCGCCCCTGGCGGGAGCGTGCCCGCCACGGAATGGATGGCCGTCACCTCCAGTGCGGCGTGCTCCCCCAGTGGGGGGAGGACGCCCGGCAGCCGCTCGGCGAGCATGGTCTTGCCCGCTCCCGGCGGTCCGGCGAGGAAGAGGTGATGGCCGCCCGCGGCCGCCACCTCCACGGCCCGGCGTCCCGCCGCCTGGCCGACCACGTCGGCGAGATCCGGCGGGGGCGGCAGCTCGGGCGGTGTACCCCGGACGTGCGCGCTCAGCCGCTCGCGGCCGGCCAGGTGCGCGAGCACGCCCCCGAGATCGCGCGCGGCCAGCACCTCCAGGCGCTCGACCAGCGCGGCCTCCTCGGCGTTGGCCGCGGGGACGATCACCTGCCGGTGACCCGCCCGGGCGGCGGCGAGCACCGCGGGCAGGACACCGCGGATGCCGCGCACCGAACCGTCGAGGCCCAGCTCGCCGAGGAAGACCAGCTGGTCGACCGACTCCCGGGGCACCGTCCCGGACGCCGCGAGCACCGCCGCGGCCAGCGCGAGGTCGAAGCCGCTGCCCTGCTTGGGCATCGACGCCGGCGAGAGCCCGATGGTGATCCGCCGCTGCGGGAAGCTGGCCCCGACGTTCGTGACCGCGGCACGCACCCGGTCCACCGACTGCCGCACCACCGCGTCGGGCAGACCGACCAGCGCCACGTGCGGTACGCCGTTGGCCATGTCGACCTCGACCTCGACCATGGCGCCGTGCACGCCGGCCAGTCCCACCGACCAGGTGCGGGCCAGCGTCACAGGAACGCTGCCCGGAGGTGCGTGACCAGCGCCGGCCGCGACGGGCGCACCAGCACCCCGACCACGTCGAAGCGCAGCTCGGGCGCATGTTCGTCGTGGTCGGCGAGCCACCGCTGGGCCACCGTGCGCAGCCGGCGCTGCTTCGCGGGGGTCACCGCCTCGACGGGGTGGCCGAAGCCGGTACCCCGTCGGGTCTTCACCTCGCAGAAGACGAGCGCACCGCTGTCGCGGGCGACGATGTCGAGCTCACCCTCCCGGCACCGCCAGTTGCGGTCCAGCACCCGGAGGCCGTGGTCGGTGAGGAAGGCGACGGCGATCGCCTCGCCGTGGGCGCCGAGTTCGGAGGTCGTGGACACCCCCCGACCGTGGCGCGGCGGCGCCGGTCGGGACAGCGCCGCCAGCGATCTGTGGAGAGCGCGCCCGGCTGTGGACGCCGGTCAGGTGATCCGCGGGTTCTCCGGCAGTTCGAGGTCGGGCTTGTCAAGCTCCTCGACGTTGACGTCCTTGAACGTCAGCACCCGGACGTTGCGCACGAAGCGGGCCGGCCGGTACATGTCCCAGACCCAGGCGTCGGACAGCTTCAGCTCGAAGTAGACCTCTCCCCCGGCTTCGCGGACCTGGAGGTCGACGGAGTTGGCCAGGTAGAACCGCCGCTCGGTCTCCACCACGTAGGTGAACTGGCGGACGATGTCCCGGTACTCGCGATAGAGCTGCAGCTCCATCTCGGTCTCGTACTTCTCGAGGTCCTCGGTGCTCATCGAACCTCTCCGGGAACGGGGCTCAGCGCTCGGGACGGCGGCGAGAAGGGCATGGCCCCATCATCGACCATCGCGTCCGGCCCGGTCAGCCGGGCCGTCCGCGCGGCGTGGGAGTCGCGGGCGCTCCGGACGTTGACGAACCGCATCCGGTGCTCCGGGCACGGCCCGTGCCGCTCCAGCGCGGCGCTGTGCACGTCGGTGATGTAGCCCTTGTGGCCGGCGAAGTCGTACTGGGGCCACTGCTCGTGCAGCTCCAGCATCAGACGGTCCCGGGTGACCTTGGCGAGCACCGACGCGGCCGCGACGCACGCGGCCACCCGGTCGCCCTTCCACACCGCCAGACCGGGCCGGGTCAGGCCGGGCACCGGGAACCCGTCGGTCAGGACGTAGTCCGGGGACGGGTCGAGGGCGCTGACCGCCCGCCGCAGCGCCTCGATGTTGGTGACGTGCATGCCACGGGCGTCCAGCTCGCCGACGGGGATGACCACGACCGACCAGGTCAGCGCACGGTCCGCCACCTCCGCGTACACCCGCTCGCGGGCCGCCGCGGTCAGCAGCTTGGAGTCGGCCAGGCCGGGGACCCGCCCCCGGCGGCCGGGAGGCAGCACGCAGGCCGCGGCCACCAGCGGACCGGCACAGGCACCGCGGCCGGCCTCGTCGGCACCGGCCACGACCTCGAAGCCGCGACGGCGCAGGGACCGCTCCATGTCCCAGAGCGCGTCGGGACGGTCCTCGCCCACCGGTGCGCGCCGGGCGCGCACGGCCGGGCTCGACGTGGAGTGGGCGGATCGGGAAACCATCGCCGTCCGACAGTACGACGGGCCGCCCGGTGCTCTCCGACCGGACACGACCGGGACGGCCGAACGGGCCGGCCCCCGCGGGGGCCGGCCCGTTCGGCCGGAGGGATGGACCCGAGATCAGATCTCGGCGAGCCCCAGATCGGGGCTGGACAGCTCGGTCTCGCCCTGGGCGGCCGCGGACAGGCCGTGGGCGCCACAGGTGCAGCCGGGCTGGCGGTTGGACAGCACCAGGGAGACCGCGTGCGCCCGGTCCCGGGCACCGAGCTTGCGCAGGATGGCCTTGACGTGGGACTTGACGGTGTCCTCGCTGATGAAGAGGTTGCGCCCGATCTGCCGGTTGGACTGCCCCAGCAGCAGCTCGTCGAGCACGTCGGACTCGCGCCGGGTCAGCGGCACCTCCGGCGTGAACGGCTTCGCGGCCGGCAGGGCGGAGGGCTCGACCCGGCGGATCTGCGGGTCGACGACGGTCCGGCCGGCGCGGGCGGCGAGGATCGCCCAGCCGAGCAGCGTCGGCGAGGTGTTGATCATGAGGTAGCCGCGGACACCGGCGGCGAGCGCCTCGTTCACCACCGAGGGGTCCTCCGACGTGGCGAGGGCGACGATCGTCACGCGGGGGAAACGGCGCCGCAGGTCGCGGCAGGCGTTGAGCGTGGCGGCGCGGCCGGAGCCGAGCTCGACGACGACGGCGTCGGGGCGGGCCGACTCGACCAGCGTGAGGGCGCGACGCAGTTCGCCGGGCGTACCCACCGACTGCATGCCGGCCGTCTCGTTGATCATGCTGACCAGACCGCGACGCAGGACGGGCGCGTCGGCGAGGAGGAGCACGCGGGTGATCCCGCGGGCATTGCTCGCCATAGGTGCAGACACAACTGACTCCGTTTCGACTCCGGGAACTTGCAATGTCTCCATCGGAAGGGTGAAACGGATACTTGAATACTTTGTCAGCATTTTCTTGATTGGTATCGCGCCGCGCTCTATGCGTTCTTCGACTTCCCGTCCGTCACACCGGAATGGTGCTGGGAACGCAGACGGGCTCCCCGCGCCCAGGCACGACGCGGCCGGGGGACGGAGCAGGGGCGGTCAGCCCTCGGCGGATCGCCGACGGCGCAGCCAGGCGGTCACCGGCAGCGCGCCCGCCAGCCCGAACGCCCAGGGCGCCACGGCCGACGCCGTCACCGTGGAGGACGTCATGCCGGCCGGTTCCGCGGCGGCGGCCTCGACGCCCTGGATGTCGGGCGAGTCCAGCAATCCGAACCGGCTGACCGGCCAGACGATGACCGCGGCCTTGCCGATGACGTCGTCGACCCCGATCGTGCCGCCGTACTCGTCACCGACGTGCGAGC
This sequence comes from Blastococcus tunisiensis, assembly GCF_900112815.1. Lineage (GTDB taxonomy): Bacteria > Actinomycetota > Actinomycetes > Mycobacteriales > Geodermatophilaceae > Blastococcus_B > Blastococcus_B tunisiensis. Next base: position 255,942 of record NZ_FOND01000005.1, on the reverse strand, counting down.
GGGAGTCCGCCGACGCCGAACGGTGGTCACCCATCACCCACAGCCGGCCCTCCGGCACGGTCACCGGACCGAAGGGCCGGCTCTCGATCGGGGTGTCCTCGAAGATGTAGGGCTCGTCCAGCGGCTCGCCGTCCACCGTCACGCGCCCCTGGTCGTCGCAGCACTGGACCGTCTGGCCCTCGGTGGCGATCACCCGCTTGACGTAGTCGTCCTCGCTCGGCGGGGCGACCCCGACGGTCCGCCCGAGCCACAGCATCGCCTCGGAGAACCAGTTGGCCGGCTCGGCCACCGACACCTCCGGCGCCCAGGTGTCCGGCCCCTTGAACACGACGATGTCGCCGGGCTCGGGCTCGCCGAACCAGTACGGCACCTTGTTCACCAGCACGCGGTCCCCGGTGCACCCGGGACAGCCGTGCAGCGTCTGCTCCATCGACCCCGACGGGATGAAGAATGCCTGGACGAAGAACGTCTTGACGACCAGCGCGAGCACGAACGCGATGAGCAGGAGCACCGGGAGCTCGCGCAGCAGGGAGCCCTTCTTGGCGGTCCGGTCACGACCGCGGGAGCCCCGGGCCGTGGACGCACCGGCGGCGGCGTCGCCCTGCGGCGTGGTGCGGTCCCCGGAAGGATCGTCCCCGGGAACGACGTCGGCGGGCCCCCCGGGCCGATCACTGCTCATCGAGAGCAGCGTACGTCCCGGGAGACCCGCCGCGACCACAGCCGGTCATGACCGGCCGTCAGGCGTGTCAGCGAGTCATCGCTCAGCGAGCGACGACCTCACGCTTCTCCTTGATCTTGGCGGCCTTGCCGCGCAGCTCGCGGAGGTAGTACAGCTTCGCGCGACGCACGTCACCGCGGGTGACGACCTCGATCTTCTCGACGACCGGGGTGTGCACCGGGAACGTGCGCTCCACGCCGACGCCGAAGCTCACCTTGCGCACGGTGAAGGTCTCGCGGATGCCACCGCCCTGACGGCGGATGATGACGCCCTGGAAGACCTGGATGCGCGAGCGGTTGCCCTCGACGACCCGCACGTGCACCTTCACGGTGTCCCCGGGGCGGAAGTCGGGGATGTCGGCGCGCAACGAATCGGCGTCGAGTGCGTCCAGGGTGTTCATCTCGGCAGTCCTCAGTTCTAGCGGCTCGATGCGGTCGGACAGCGGCGTGCGCCGGCCGTCCGTTCCGGGGGGCTGCGCTCCCGTCGGGAGCCACCGTCGGCGCGCGCCGACGACCTGCAGCAGCTCTCTACTGTGCCACACCTTCACGCGACGACGCGCGGCGGGCCCGTCCACGGCCCGCTGAGCAGCTCGGGCAGCCGGTCGGCGAGGTCCGCCGGCGCGAAGTCCTCGCCGCTCGCGGCGAGCTCGGCGGCCGACCACCAGCGGTGCGGCTCCTCGCCCAGCAGCTCCAGCTCGGTGCGGCCGCCCGGATCCACCTCGTGGACGACGTCGCGGAGGACGAAGAACGTCTCCCGGGAGTCGATGTCCACGCCCGCGAACGCACCGAGATGCCGGCGCAGCCACACCGGGCCCTCCAGGTCGGCCGGCGCCGCGAGGAGGCCGATCTCCTCGGCGAGCTCCCGGACCGCGGCCTCGCGCACGCTCTCGCCGTCCTCCACTCCCCCACCCGGGGTGTACCAGAACAGGACCTCGCCGGGAGGTACGGCCGGGTCGGTGAGCCGGGCGCCGAGCAGCAGCACCCGGCCGGCCGGGTCGAGGACGACGACGCGTGCGGTCGGCCGGACCCACGGCCGGTCAGCCACCGTCGAGCAGGGCCCGGTCGGCGTCGGACAGCCCCTCCGCGGGGAGCAGGTCGGGCCGGCGGACCGCGGTGCGCCGCAGCGACTCCGCACGGCGCCAGCGGTCGATGGCGGCGTGGTCGCCGGAGAGCAGCACCGGCGGCACCTCGTGGCCGCGCCAGGAGGCCGGCCGGGTGTAGGAGGGTTCCTCCAGCAGGCCGTCGGCGTGCGAGTCGAACTCGACCGACTCGCGGTTGCCCACCACCCCGGGCAGCAGGCGGGTGACCGCCTCGACCATCACGAGGACGGCGGACTCCCCGCCGGCCAGCACGTAGTCGCCGATCGAGACCTCCGACACCGGGCCGGCGTCGGCGGCCCAGTCGGCGACCCGCTGGTCGATCCCCTCGTAGCGGCCGCAGGCGAAGACGAGCCCGGGCTCCTGCGCCCACTCGGCCGCCATCGCCTGGGTGAACGGCCGGCCGGCGGGGGTCGGGACGACGAGGCGGGTGCCGGAGGGACGGACGGCCTCCAGCGCCAGCGCCCAGGGCTCGGGCTTCATGACCATCCCCGGCCCGCCGCCGTACGGGGCGTCGTCCACGGTGCGGTGCACGTCGTCGGTCCACTGCCGCAGGTCGTGCACCCCGATGGACACCAGGCCGCGCTCGGCGGCCTTGCCCAGCAGCGACTGGCGCAGCGGCGCGAGGTACTCGGGGAAGATCGTCACGACGTCGACCCGGAAGGGCGCGCTCACAGGTCCAGCAGCCCCTCGGGTGGGTCCACGACCAGGAATCCCCCGGTCAGGTCGACCGTGGGCACGATCGCCGACACGAACGGGACCAGCGCCTCACCGCCCTCGCCGCGGCGCACGACCAGCAGGTCCTGGGCCTCGTGCCGGACCGCCGTGACCTCCCCGATGACCGTGCCGTCGGGCAGCCGTGCCGCGAGGCCCACCAGCTGGTGGTCGTAGTAGGAGTCCGGGTCCTCGATGGGCGGGAGGTCGGCGACCGGCACCACCAGGAGCGTGTTGCGCAGCGCGTCGACGTCCTCGCGGGTGGCGTGGACCGCGCCGTCCGCACCGGCCAGCTGCAGCAGCAGCGTGCCGCTGTGCCAGCGCTTGTCGACGACGGTGAGCGGTCCCCGCTGCGGCGGGTCGGTCATCAGCACCGTGCCGGGCGCGAAGCGGTGGTCGGGGTCGTCGGTGCGCACCTCGACGGTGGCCAGACCACGGACACCGTGGGGTCGGCCGATGCGGCCGACCACCACGGTGTCGGTGTCGTGCGGGGTTCCCGGCAAGGGAGGTGTGCTCAGCGCCCGTCGGTGTCGACGACGTCGACCCGGAGGCCGCGTCCGCCGACGCCGGTCATCACCTGGCGCAGCGCCTTGGCGGTGCGCCCGCCGCGACCGATGACCTTGCCGAGGTCGTCGGGGTGGACCCGGATCTCCAGGGTCTTGCCACGTCGGTTGGCGAGCAGGTCGACGGTCACGTCCTCCGGGTGGTCGACGATGCCCTTGACCAGGTGCTCGAGCGCGTCTTCGAGCACGTCTTACTCGGCAGGCGTCTCTGCGGGAGCGTCCGCGGCGGGAGCCTCGGGCGCAGCCTCGGCTGCGGGCGCCTCGTCGGCGGCAGCGGCCTTCTTCGGAGCGGCCTTCTTCTTGGCGGTGGTCGCCTCGGTCGTCGGCTCGTCCATGCCGGCGCGGACGGCGGCCTCGTAGAGGGCCTTCTTGTCCGGCTTGGGCTCGGCGACCTTCATGGGCGGCGGCGCGGCCTCGCCCTTGAACTTCTGCCAGTCACCGGTCACCCGGAGGATGGCGGCGACGGCCTCGGTCGGCTGAGCGCCGACGCCGAGCCAGTACTGCGCCCGCTCGGAGTCGACCTCGATGAAGGAGGGGTCCTCCTTCGGGTGGTACTTGCCGATCGTCTCGATCGAGCGGCCGTCACGCTTGGTCCGGGCGTCGGCGACGACGATGCGGTAGTACGGCGCGCGCATCTTGCCCAGGCGCATGAGCTTGATCTTGGTGGCCACGGTGGGTGGTGTACTCCTCGAACGCTGTGTGGGTGCTCGCCGGAGCGACGTGTGGGGTTACGCCGGGGCGGAGCGATGGACACGGCCGGAAACGGTGAGAGGGCCGCCACCGCCGTGTTCGACCGACCATGATGCCAGATCGCCGGGGACGGGCCGTGGCCAGGATGGGCCGCCCGCCCCCCTCGGGCCGCCGGTGCCCACCGCGGCCGGGTCCGAGGGCTCGCCGGACGCCGTCCTCCCCCACCGCAGCGCATCCTCCCCCACCGCCCACCGCGAGGGAGGACGCGCCATGATCAGGTGCCCTGATCATGGCTAGGAGGGCGGGTGGGTCAGGTGCGGGTCGCGGCGAGCACGCGGGCGCCGGCCTCGGCGACCGGCACCTCCTCGCGGTCGCCGGTCCGGCGGTCCCGCACCTCGATGACGCCCTCGGCGAGCCCGCGGCCCACGGTCACGATCGTCGGCATCCCCAGCAGCTCGGCGTCCTTGAACTTCACGCCGGGAGACACCTTCGGCCGGTCGTCGTAGAGCACGGTGAGCCCGGCGGCCACCAGTTCCGCGGCCAGCGCCTCGGCGGCCTCGAAGACGGCGGCGTCCTTGCCGGTCGCCACGAGGTGCACGTCCGCGGGGGCCACCTCGCGCGGCCAGACGAGCCCCAGCTCGTCGTGCGTCGACTCCGCGATCGCGGCCACCGCCCGGGAGACCCCGATGCCGTAGGAGCCCATCGTCACCGTGACCAGCTTGCCGTTCTCGTCGAGCACCTTGAGGTCCAGCGCCTCGGCGTACTTGCGGCCGAGCTGGAAGATGTGGCCCATCTCCACGCCGCGGGCCAGCTCCAGCGGGCCGGAGCCGTCGGGCGCCGGGTCACCCGCGAGCACCTCGGCGGCCTCGATGACGCCGTCCCAGGTGAAGTCCCGCCCGGCGACCAGGTCGAACACGTGCTTGCCGGGCTCGTTGGCCCCGGTGATCCAGCGGCTGCCCGGGACGATCCGCGGGTCGACCAGGTAGCGGATCTTCGCCCCGTTCTCCGCACCGAGCACCTGCGGGCCGATGTAGCCCTTCACCAGCGCGGGGTGCTTGGCGAAGTCGTCGAACGGCGCGACCTCGGCCGGGGCCACCTGTGCCTCCAGGCGCTTGGCGTCGACCTCCCGGTCACCCGGCAGGCCGATCACCAGCGGCTCGCGGGAGCCGTCGGGGTGCACCAGCGTGACGACGACGTTCTTCAGGGTCGAGGCAGCTGTGTAGCCGGCGTCGGGGAACAGCTCCCGCGCGACGGCGACCAGGGTTTCGATGGTCGGGGTGTCCGGGGTGTCCTCGACGTGCGACTCGGGCAGCCCGTCGAACGGGATCGCGTCCGGCACGACGGTGGCCACGGCCTCGACGTTGGCCGCGTACCCCCCGGCCGAACGGACGAAGGTGTCCTCGCCGATCGCCGTCGGGTGCAGGAACTCCTCGCTCTTCGACCCGCCCATGGCCCCGGACATCGCCGCGACGATCACGTAGTCCAGGCCGAGCCGGTCGAAGATCCTGATGTAGGCCTCGCGGTGCGCGGCGTAGGACCGGTCGAGGCCGGCGTCGTCCACGTCGAAGGAGTAGCTGTCCTTCATCGTGAATTCGCGCCCGCGGAACAGCCCGGCCCGCGGTCGCGCCTCGTCCCGGTACTTGGTCTGGATCTGGTACAGCGAGAGCGGCAGGTCCTTGTACGAGCCGTAGAGGTCCTTCACCAGGAGCGTGAACATCTCCTCGTGCGTCGGGCCCAGGAGGAAGTCGTTCCCCCGGCGGTCCTTCAGCCGGAACAGGTTCGGGCCGTACTCCGTCCAGCGGCCGGTCGCCTCGTAGGGCTCGCGGGGCAGCAACGCCGGGAAGTGCACCTCCTGGGCGCCCATCGCGTCCATCTCCTCGCGGACGATGCGCTCGACGTTGCGGAAGACGCGGAAGCCCAGCGGCAGCCAGGTGAACCCGCCGGGAGCGGCCCGGCGGATGTAGCCACCACGGGCGAGCAGCCGGTGGCTGGGGACCTCCGCGTCGGCCGGGTCGTCACGCAGGGTCCGCAGGAACAGGGTCGACATCCGCAGCAGCACGGGGGAAGTCTCCCAGGCCCGGCGAGGGGCTCCTCCCGCCGGGCCGGGGAGAGCCGGTCAGTCGTCCGAACCGTGCCCCCCACCGTCGCGGCCGGAGGAGTCGTCCCCCGGCCCGTCGTCGGATCCGTGCCCGCCGTCGCGGCCCGAGGAGTCGTCCCGCCCGGAGTCGTCCCGCCCGGAGTCGTCCCGCCCGGAGTCGTCGCGACCCGAGGTGGCCGGTGCCGGGGCCGAGCCCGAGGACCGCGACGACGAGTCGTCCAGGGCGAAGACCGGACCGCCGTCGACGCAGGTCACGTGCACCTCCACCTCGCTGCCGCCGCTCTTGAACTCCATCTCGCCGGGATCGTTCGAGTCGTCGACGTACCACCCCGCGGAGGGGACGCCGGCGAGGACCGGCGAGCCGGTCGCGCAGTCGGCGAACACGGTGCCGCCGGCGCTGACGTACTGGCCGGTCGCCGAGGGGCCCACCGGCGAGCCGCTCGACGGGGCGGTGGTCGGGGAACCGGTGGACGGCGACGTGGTCGCCGCCGCCGGGGTGGTCCCCGGGGACGCCGAGGCGTCGACGAGGGACACGGCCAGGAAGCCCAGGCCGACAGCTGCCGCCGCGGACGCGGTCCACGCGGCTCCGAGTGCAATGGTTCGCTTCATGACGCAGACCCTCCTGCGGGCAGGGTTAAGGCCACCCCAAGGTGAGGTCAAGGCAACCGCCCGATCGGGTCGAGACGCTCCGGACCGGCCCCGCGCGGCGTTAGCGTGCCTCGTGGCCCAGCTGCTGGTGATCGAGGACGACGAACGCATCCGCTCCTCGCTGATCCGTGCCCTGCGCGAGCGGGGGCACGCCGTGAGCTCCGCGGCCACCGCCCTGGCCGGGCTGCGGCAGGCGGTGGACGAGCGTCCCGACCTCGTCGTGCTCGACCTGGGGCTGCCCGATCTGGACGGCCGGGAGCTCCTGCGGATGCTGCGGGCGGTCTCCTCGGTACCGGTCATCGTGGCCACGGCCCGGGACGACGACGGCAGCGTCGTGCAGGCGCTGGACGCCGGCGCGGACGACTACGTGGTGAAGCCGTTCGCGGCCGGCCAGCTGGAGGCCCGCATCCGGGCCGTCCTGCGCCGCGCCGCGGGTACGGCCGACGCTGCCGCGGCGGCGGTGACCGTCGCCGATCTGACGGTCGATCCCCGCACCCGCCGGGTCACCCACGCCGGCGCGACGGTGGAGCTCGCCCCGAAGGAGTTCGACCTGCTCGCCTACCTCGCCGCCCGGGCCGGAACCGTGGTCTCCAAGCGCGAGCTGCTCACCGAGGTCTGGCAGCTGCCCTACGGCGGATCGGACAAGACCGTCGACGTCCACCTGTCGTGGCTGCGCCGGAAGCTCGGCGAGTCCGCCGCCTCCCCGCGCCTGCTGCAGACCGTCCGCGGGGTGGGCGTGCGCCTGGCCGAGCCCGAGACGTGAGACGGCAGATCACGCAGCTGGTTGCGGCGACCACGTCGATCATCCTGCTGGCGTTCCTGCTCCCGGCGGCCTCGCTCGTGGCCCGGGTCGCCGAGGCGCGGGCGCTCGACGCGGCGCAGGCCCAGTTGCAGTTCCTGACGCCCTCCGTGGGGCTCGACCAGCGGGAGCAGGTCGCCGCCAACCTCATCGGCATGGCCGACGAGCTCCGGGCGGCCGTGCGCTGGACCGACGGCGCATGGCTGGGCGATCCCGCGGACCGGGACGTGCCGATGCCCTCGGGGGCCGAGCGGATCGAGTCCGAGGACGGCATCCTCCTGCTGCAGCCGGTCCAGCGGGCCGACGGCTCCGCGCTCGTCGAGGTCTTCGTCCCCGCCGACACGCTGCGTGCCGGCGTGACCCGCACGTGGGTGGTCCTGGCCGCGCTCGGCGCCGTGCTCCTGCTGCTGGCGCTCGTCGTCGCGGACCGGCTCGCCCGCACGATGACCCGGCCCGTCACCGACCTGGCGACGACGGCCCGGCGGCTCGGCAGCGGCGATCTCGCCGCTCGCGCCGTCCCGTCCGGCCCGGTGGAGGTGCGGGGGGTCGCCGCCGCGGTCAACCGGCTGGCCGAGCGGATCGGCGAGCTCCTGGACGCCGAGCGCGAGGGGGCGGCCGATCTCGCGCACCGCCTGCGCACCCCGCTGACCGCCCTGCGGCTGGACGTCGAGGGCCTGCCGGAGCCGCAGCGCGAACGCCTGCTGGGCGACGTCGACGCGGTGAGCCGGGGGATCGACGAGGTCATCTCCGAGGCACGGCGCAGCGTGCGCGAGGGGATCGGCGCCGGCTGCGACGCCACCGCCGTCGTCGGCGAACGGGTGCACTTCTGGTCTGTCCTCGCCGAGGAGGAGGGCCGTCCGCTCGAGGTCGACCTCCCCGCGGTCCCGGCGCCGGTCCGCGTCTCGGCACCGGACCTGCGCGCGGCCGTGGACGCCCTGCTCGGCAACGTCTTCGCGCACACGCCGGAGGGGACGTCCATGTCGGTGACCGTCCGGGCGGCGACGGCGGGCGGCGCGCGGCTGGTGGTCTCCGACACCGGCCCCGGGATGCCCGAGGACGCCGTCGACCGCGGCCGCAGCGGCACGGGCTCGACCGGCCTCGGGCTGGACATCGTCCGCCGGACCGCCGAGGGCTCCGGCGGTGGGCTGCGGATCACCAGCTCCGGCTCCGGGACGGCCGTGACGATGGAGCTCGGCCCGCCTCCGGCCTAGGCGACGATGCGGCCGCGGAGCAGGGTGAGGCCCGGGCGGGCGAGGACGTCCGGGTCGGCGCGCGGGTCGGCGTCGAACACCACGAGGTCGGCGGGCGCACCCTCCTCGATGCAGGGCAGGCCGAGCCACCGCCGGGCCGACCAGGAGGCGGCGGCGAGTGCGGCCTCCGCGGGCAGCCCCGCCTCGTGCAGCGCCCGGACCTCGTCGGCGATGCGGCCGTGCGCCAGGCTCCCGCCCGCGTCGGTGCCCGCGAACACCGGCACGCCGGCCTCGAAGGCGGCCCGCACGACCGCGCCCGAGCTCGCGTACAGCCGCCGCATCGTGCTGGCGTAGGAGGGGAACTTCCGCTCCCCCGCCTCGGCGAAGCCGGGGAAGTTCTCGACGTTGACCAGCGTCGGGACGACGGCCGTCCCGCGGGACGCCATCTCCCCGATCAGCTCCTCGGTGAGGCCGGTCCCGTGCTCGATGCAGTCGATGCCGGCACCGATCAGGTCGGGCAGCGCGTCGGTGCCGAAGGTGTGCGCGGTGACCCGGGCGCCGGTCTCGTGCGCGGCCGCGATCGCCGCCTCGAGCGCGTCGCGCGGCCACTCGGGCGCGAGGTCGCCCACGGAGCGGTCGATCCAGTCCCCCACCAGCTTCACCCAGCCGTCGCCGCGGCCGGCCTGCACCCGGACCTCGGCGGCCAGGTCCTCGGGCTCCAGCTCGATGCCGAGGTGGGGGATGTACCGGCGAGGGCGCGCGATGTGCCGTCCCGCGCGGATGATCCGCGGCAGGTCCGGCTCGTCGTCCAGGGCACGGGTGTCGACCGGTGACCCGCAGTCGCGCAGGGCGAGCACGCCGGCGGCCCGCTCGTCGAGCGCCTGCTGCCGCAGCCCCTGCAGGTCCGTCACGTGGTCCCCGCCGACGCCGATCCCGACGTGGCAGTGCGCGTCCACGAGGCCCGGCAGCAGCCAGCCGCCGGTGCTGACCGTCTCCGCGCCGGCAACCCGCTCGAAGGTGAACCGCCCCTCACGCACCCAGACGTCGTGCTGCTCCCCGTCGGGGAGCAGCACGCCGGAGAGGTGGAGTGCCCCACCCGGGGACGGCGAGGTCATCGGCCGGGCCGGTCGTCCTTGAACTGGTCGAAGTTCAGCTTGGTCAGGTCGGGCATCCCCTGCCCCATGCCGGGCGGCAGCTGGGGCATCCCGCCGGGGAACCCGCCTCCCGGCGGGAGCCCGGGCGCGCCGGCGGGCCGGCGCGCGGCACCGCCCTTGGCCTTCCCCTTGCCCTTCTTGCCCTTCTTCGACTGGGCCTGCATCTGGCGCCCGCGCTGCTTCTTCGACATCGGCCCCATGCCCGGCAGCCCCATGCTCCCGGCCATCTGGCCCATCATCTTCTGGGCCTGGACGAAGCGCTCCAGCAACTGGTTGACGTCGGTGACGCTCACCCCGGAGCCGTTGGCGATGCGCACCCGGCGCGAGGCGTTGATGATCTTGGAGTTGACCCGCTCCTCGGGCGTCATGGAGCGGATGATCGCCGCGGTCCGGTCGAGGTCGCGGTCGTCGACCTGCTTGAGCTGCTCCTTCATCGCACCGGCGCCGGGCAGCATGCCCAGCAGGTTGGCGATCGGGCCCATCTTGCGGATGGCCAGCATCTGCTCGAGGAAGTCCTCGAGGGTGAAGCCCTCGCGGGACGCCAGCTTGCCGGCCATGCGCTCGGCCTGGTCGGCGTCGAAGGTCTTCTCGGCCTGCTCGATCAGGGTGAGCACGTCACCCATGCCGAGGATGCGCGAGGCCATCCGCTCGGGGTGGAAGACGTCGAAGTCGGTGAGCTTCTCGCCGGTGGAGGCGAACATGATCGGCTGACCGGTCACGTACCGCACCGACAGCGCGGCACCACCGCGCGCGTCGCCGTCGAGCTTGGTGAGGACGACGCCGCTGAAGCCGACCCCCTCCTGGAAGGCCGTCGCGGTGTTCACCGCGTCCTGGCCGATCATCGCGTCGACGACGAACAGCGTCTCGTCCGGCTGCACGGCGTCGCGGATGCCGGCGGCCTGCGCCATCAGCTCGGCGTCGATGCCCAGCCGCCCGGCCGTGTCGACGACGACGACGTCGTGCATGGTGCGGCGGGCGTGCTCGACGGAGTCCGCGGCGACCCGGATCGGGTCGCCGACCCCGTTGCCCGGCTCAGGGGCGTAGACGTCCACCCCTGCTTGACCGGCGACGATCGAGAGCTGGTTGACGGCGTTGGGGCGCTGCAGGTCGCAGGCCACGAGCAGCGGCGTGTGGCCCTGCTCCTTGAGCCAGCGGCCGAGCTTGCCGGCCAGCGTGGTCTTGCCGGAGCCCTGCAGGCCGGCCAGCATGATCACCGTGGGCGCCTGCTTGGCGTAGCGCAGCCGCCGGGTCTCGCCGCCGAGGATGCCGACGAGCTCCTCGTTGACGACCTTGATGACCTGCTGAGCGGGGTTCAGCGCACCGGAGACCTCCGCCCCGCGGGCGCGCTCCTTGACCGAGGCGATGAACGCCCGGACCACCGGCAGGGCGACGTCGGCCTCGAGCAGCGCGATGCGGATCTCGCGCGCGGTGGCGTCGATGTCGGCGTCGGTGAGCCGGCCCTTGCCACGCAGGCCGGTGAAGACCTTGTCCAGGCGGTCGGAGAGGGTCTCGAACACAGCACGTCCTCAGCAGAAGTCACGGGCGCGGGGCACCCGCATCGATTGCCTCCCAGGGTAAGGCCCCGTCCCGGGGCCCATCGCGAGCCTGCGAGGAGTGGGGAGGACGGGGTCCTTTTCCTATGCCGCCACGCGGGTGCGCACGACGTCGCCCGCCGGGGACGACTCACCCATCACCACGGCCGAGCCGCAGTCGACGCAGGCCCACTCCGGGCACTCGCCGCCGGCCTCGGTGTGACCGTCGGCGCACGGCGGCTGCACGAACTCGGTGATCTCCCCGCACGCGGTGCAGGGCCACAGCCGGCTGTCCACGACAGGCTCCTCTCGACAGGGGGACCGGTCCGTCCCCGTCGCCGCGACCGTCGCACGCCCTGCTGACAGCTCAGCGGAACCGGCCCGGCGTGTCGGCCGGGCGGAGCCCGTCGGCACCCTCCGACCCGACGGTCGCCGACACGAGCGCGGCGTCGACCCGCCGGCGCTGCTCCGGCTCGACCGGCGACCCCGAGGGGTTGCACACGTAGAAGCAGTCGACCGCGTCGGCGCCGAGGGTCTCGATGCGGGCCGAGGTCACGTCCAGCCCCTCCCCGGCGATCGCCGCGGAGAGCCGGTAGAGCAGCCCGGCCCGGTCGGTGGCACGGACCTCGACGATCCCGGTCGCCGCACCGCTCACCTCGCCGTTGTGCCAGGAGATGCGGGGTGGCGCCGTCCGGCCGCCGTCCTGCCGGTAGTCGGCCTCGCGCTGGCGCAGCCGGTCGGCGAGCGGCAGCGTCCCCTCGAGCGCGGCCCGGACGGCATCGGCGAGGATCTCCGGCACCGGGGCGCGCCCGAAGCGCGGGCGCACGGCGAAGACGCTGGTGCCGTAGCCGTCCGTGACCGACAGCTTGGCGGCCCGGACGTCGAGCTGGTTGAGCGCGAGCACGCCGGCACAGGTGCTGAGCAGACCCGGCCGGTCGGGCGCCCCGATGGTCACCTGCTGGCCGTCGGCCACGTCCTCGATGCCGACCGTGACCGCCCCCTCGGCGCCGGCGATGCCGAGTGGTCGGGCGATCACCTGGGCCTCGCTCGGGTGCAGCACCGGTTCCGGGTCGGGCGACGCGGGGCCGCCCAGCTTCGCCTGCACCCGGGCGACGAGGGCGGCCACCAGGTGCGCCTTCCACGGCGACCAGGCCGAGGCGCTGGTCGCGGCGCCGTCCGCCTGGGCGAGGGCGTGCAGCAGCTGCAGCACCGCGGGGTCGTGCCCGATGGTCGCCGCCACCCGGTCGATGGTCGCGGGGTCGTCGATGTCCCGCCGCGTGGCCGTCGCCGGCAGGAGCAGGTGGTGTCGCACCAGGGTGGCCAGCACGGCGACGTCGGGTCCGGCGAACCCCATGCGGGCGCCGATCTCCGCCGCGATCGGCTCGCCCACCTCGCTGTGGTCCCCCGGCCAGCCCTTGCCGATGTCGTGCAGCAGGGCCGCCACCAGCAGCAGGTCGGGGCGATCGACGTCGCGGGTCAGCTCGGCGGCGGCCGCGGCCGCCTCCACCAGGTGGCGGTCCACGGTGAAGCGGTGCCACGGGTGGCGCTGCGGGAGCGAGCGGATCCGGTTCCACTCGGGGATCAGCCGGGCGAGGAGGCCCTCCTGGTCCAGCTGCTCCAGGACGGCGACGGCGGCCCGCCCGCTGGCCAGGAGACGCAGGAACGACCACCGGATCTCGGCGGGCCAGGGCTCGGGCACCGGCGGGCTGTGCACGGCGAGCACCTTGAGCGTGTACGGCGAGAGCCGCAGGTCGGCGCGGGCCGCCGCTGCGGCCGCGCGGAGCAGGAGGCCGGGGTCGAGCGCCGGCTTGGCCCCCTGTGCCAGCACCACCTCGTCCCCCTGCCGGACGACGCCCTCGGCGAGCGGCTCCCGGCGCACCCGCCGGTACCGGGCGCGGGGACGGCGGACCAGCGCGGCCTCGACCCGCCGCCAGGTCTCGTCGGCCACGAACGCCAGCCGACGCCCGGCCAGGCTCACCTCGCGCAGCAGGGCGTCCTCGTCGGCCAGCCCGAGGGCGACCGCGACGGGGCGCTGCTCCTGCCGGACGAGCACGTCGTGCGGCCGCCCGGTGCGCCGGCGCAGCTCGTCGCGGACGTCGAGGAGGAACGCGTAGGCCTGCTCGAGCTCGGCTCCGGGCTCGTCGCCGAGCTGGGCGGCGGCGACGGCGCGGAGCACCTGCCCCTCGCGGAGGCCGCCGTAGGCCTCCTTGAGGTCGGGCTCGAGCAGGAAGGCCAGCTCCCCCACCAGGCGGGCGCGGTCGCGGCGGAGGTCACGCAGCTGCGGCAGCAGCCGGGACGCCGCCTGCCGCCAGCTGGCCAGGGTCGCCGTCCGCAGCCGCGCGGCGAGGTCCGCGTCGCCGGCGACGAGCCGGGCGTCGAGCAGACCCAGCCCGGCCTTGACGTCGGTCGAGCCCACCGAGACGGCGTCGGGCACCGACCGCACCGAGTGGTCCAGGCGCAGGCCGGTGTCCCAGACGGGGTACCAGAGGGCGTCGGCGATCGCGGCGATCTCCGGCCGGCCCTCGTGCACCAGCACCAGGTCCAGGTCGCCCTGCGGCGGCAGCTCCCGCCGGCCCAGGCTGCCGACCGCCACCAGCGCCACGCCCTCGGTCCCGGTCCGCGGTGGGGGCCCGCCGCGACGCTGCTTCGGAGGCGGCGTGCCCGCCACCGCGTCGGCCAGCAGTCCGCCCAGCCAGGTGTCGACGGCCCGCGCGCGGTCGGCGCGGGCCAGGCCGGGCAGCGCCTCGAGGTCGAGCACGGCGTCCTCCTCGCACACAGCACTGTCAGGGGAAGAAGCGTCGGCCGGGGCGGTGGACGATCCCACCACCCCGGCCGACCCGGCCCTCCTGCAGGGTCCCGCCACGAGGCTGCGGGTGGCGGGGGCAGGAGGGTCCTTTACCTACAGCGCGTCGTCGCCGCGCTCTCCGGTGCGGACGCGGACGATCTCGTCGATCGTCGTCACCCACACCTTCCCGTCGCCGATCTGCCCCGTGGAGGCGGCCTCGACGACCGCGTCGACCACGCGGGCGGCGTCGAGCTCGCTGACGACGACCTCGATGCGGACCTTCGGCACGAAGTCCACCTGGTACTCCGCGCCGCGGTAGACCTCGGTGTGGCCCCGCTGACGGCCGAAGCCCTGGACCTCGCTCACGGTCAGACCGGCGACGCCGATCAGCTCCAGAGCGTTCTTGACGTCGTCGAGCTTGAACGGCTTGACGATGGCGGTGACGAGCTTCATGCCCCGATCCCTTCCGTGCTACGGGCCTCGGCGCGAGCCTGGCCGGCCAGTGGTGCAGTGGAACCGCTGCTGCCGAGCGAGGCGAAGTCGTACCCGGACTCCGCGTGCACGACGGTGTCGATGCCGGCGACCTCGTCCTCCTCGGTGATGCGGAAGCCCATCGTCTTCTGGATGACGGAGCCGATCACCAGGGTAAGGATGAAGGAGAACGCCAGGACGGCGACCGCGCCGACGACCTGCCGCCAGAGCTGGTCGACGCCGCCGCCGTAGAAGAGGCCGTCGATGCCGGACGGAGCGGCGGCGGTGCCCAGGAAGCCGATGGCGATGGTGCCCCAGAGGCCGCCGACGAGGTGGACGCCGACGACGTCGAGCGAGTCGTCGTAGCCGAGCCGGTACTTCAGGCCCACGGCCAGCGCGCACAGCACACCGGCGATCGCGCCGAGGACGATGGCCCCGATCGGGGAGACCGCGTTGCAGGCGGGGGTGATGGCGACCAGGCCGGCGACGACACCGGAGGCCGCGCCCAGCGACGTCGAGTGGCCGTCGCGGAACTTCTCGACGACCAGCCAGCCGAGGGTGGCGGCGGCCGTGGCGACGAGCGTGTTGACCCAGGCCACCGAGGCGGTGTTGTTCGCGGCCAGCGCCGACCCGGCGTTGAAGCCGAACCAGCCGAACCACAGCAGCCCGGCGCCGATCATGACCAGCGGCAGGTTGTGCGGCCGCATGGCGTCACGGCCGAATCCGCGGCGCTTGCCGAGCACGAAGGCCAGCGCCAGACCGGCCGCACCGGCGTTGATGTGCACGGCGGTACCGCCGGCGAAGTCCAGGGCCAGCAGGTCGTTGGCGATCCAGCCGCCGACGACGTCGTCGCCGTCGAAGGCGAACACCCAGTGCGCGACCGGGAAGTACACGACCGTCGCCCAGACGCCGGCGAAGACCATCCAGGCGCCGAACTTGGCCCGGTCGGCGATCGCACCGGAGATGAGGGCGACGGTGATGATGGCGAAGACGGCCTGGAAGCCGACGAACGCCATGACGGGGAGGCCGCCCTCCTCGCTGGTGGTGTCCTCCATCAGGCCGTTCAGCCCGAAGAACTCACCCGGGTTCCCGAGCAGCCCGAGGCCGACGTCGTCGCCGAAGGCCATCGAGTAGCCGTAGAGGACCCACAGGACGCTGATCAGTGCCAGCGCCCCGAAGCTCATCATCATCATGTTCAGCACGCTCTTCGCGCGGACCATGCCGCCGTAGAAGAGCGCGAGGCCAGGGGTCATCAGCAGCACGAGGGCCGCGCTGGTGAGGATCCAGGCGGTGTCGCCGGTGTTGACCACGGCAACCTCCTGAGTGGGTCGTCGGCCTGCGGCCGGTGCGGGACTCCGACGCTCGGACGAGCGGCGACGTGGCGTTCACCGTGCCGTCGTCGTGTTTCCGCAGCGCTCGTCGTCACGTTTCCGGGCGGTGAACTCCGCTCCGCGTGTCCGGCCGCGGCGTTGCGTCCGTGTTGCGGCTGCCCCGTTCGATGACCGGGGCCACGGCGGCCGGCGGCCGGCGCGCTTGTTGCGAACTGTTCGCAGTAGGGTGTCCGCCGTGACTTCTCGTGCCGCGGTGGAGCAGCCCGCACCTGCGCGGGACGCCGCCCCGTCCCCCCGCTTCACCCCCCAGGAGCGCCGGTCGATCGCCGGGATGTCGGCGTTCGTGCTGCTGCTGCACGTGCTCGGCTGGGGCGTGCTGGTCTTCGCCGTTGCGCCGCAGGACTACCAGCTGGGCAGCACCGGGGTCCTCGGGGTAGGCGTGGGCTTGACGGCGTACATGCTGGGGGTGCGGCACGCGTTCGACGCCGACCACATCGCCTCGATCGACAACACGACCCGCAAGCTCGTGGGTGAGGGCCGCTCGTCGGTGAGCACCGGGTTCTGGTTCTCCCTCGGCCACTCGTCGGTCGTCTTCGCCGCCAGCCTGCTGCTGGTGGCCGGCGTCCGCGGCGTGGCCGGCGTCGTGCAGAACGAGGACAACGAGGTGGGCCAGACCCTCGGCCTGATCGGCACCCTCGTGGCCGGCAGCTTCCTGCTGATCATCGGGCTGATGAACCTCGGGGCGGCCGTGGGCATCGCCAAGGTCTTCCGCCGGATGCGCACCGGCGGCCTCGACGAGGCCGAGCTCGAACGGCACCTGCACAACCGCGGCTTCCTGACCCGGCTGCTCGGCCGGGTGGTGCGGCGCGTCGACAAGCCGTGGCACCTCTACCCCGTCGGCCTGCTCATGGGCCTGGGCTTCGACACGGCGACCCAGGTGGCGCTGCTCGTCCTCGCCGCAGGTTCGGCCGCCTTCGTCCTCCCCTGGTACGCGATCCTCGTGCTGCCGGTGCTCTTCGCGGCCGGGATGAGCCTGTTCGACACCGCGGACGGCATCCTGATGACCCGCGCCTACGGCTGGGCGTTCCTGAAGCCGATCCGCAAGGTCTTCTACAACCTCGCCGTCACGCTGCTGTCGGTCACCGTGGCCCTGGTCATCGGCCTGCTCGTCCTCGCCGGCCTGGTGGTCGAGCGCCTCGGCATCGAGTCCGGCCCGCTGGCGTGGGTCGCCTCGCTCGACCTCGGCTACGTCGGCTTCGCGATCGTCGGCCTGTTCGTGCTGGCCTGGGCGCTGGCCCTGGCGGTGTGGCGGTTCGGGCGCATCGAGGAGCGCTGGGCCACCCCCGCGGAGTCCTGACCCCCGACCGGCGGTCCGGGGCCCGGCCGACCGGGCTCAGCCCTCCGCGCCCACCAGCCCCTCGGCGAAGGCGCGCGGCTCGAACGGCGCGAGGTCGTCGGGCCCCTCCCCGAGGCCGATCAGCTTCACGGGGATACCCAGCTCGCGCTGGACGGAGACGACGATGCCGCCCTTCGCCGTCCCGTCGAGCTTGGTGAGCACGATGCCGGTGACCGTGACGGCCTCGGTGAACACGCGCGCCTGGACGACGCCGTTCTGGCCGGTCGTGGCGTCGAGCACGAGCAGCACCTCGGTCACCGGGGACACCTTCTCCACCACCCGCTTGACCTTGCCCAGCTCGTCCATCAGGCCCGACTTGGTGTGCAGCCGCCCGGCGGTGTCGACGAGGACGGCGTCCACCTCGCCCTCGACGCCGGTCCGCACCGCCTCGAAGGCCACCGACGCCGGATCGCCGCCCTCGCGGCCCCGCACGGTCAGCACCCCGACCCGCTCCCCCCAGGTCTCCAGCTGGTCGGCCGCGGCCGCCCGGAACGTGTCCGCGGCACCGAGGACGACGCTCTTGCCGTCACCGACGAGCACGCGGGCCATCTTCCCCACCGTCGTGGTCTTGCCGGCGCCGTTGACGCCCACGACCAGGACGACGCCGGGCCGGCCCTCCGAGCGCGTGGTCCCGAGCGTCCGGTCCATGTCCGGGCCGAGGACGGCGGTCAGCTCGCGGACGAGCAGCTCGCGCAGCTCCGGGCCCGACGCCGTCGCCAGGACCATCGTCTGGGTCCGCAGCCGCTCCACGATCTGCGTCGTCGCGGCGAGGCCCACGTCCGCGGCGAGCAGCGTCTCCTCGAGCTCCTCCCAGTCGTCCTCGGTGAGCTTCTCGCGCGCGAGGACGGTGAGCAGCCCGCGGCCGAGGGAGGACTGCGAGCGGGCCAGCCGCGAGCGCAGCCGCACCAGCCGCCCGGCGGACGGTGGCGGCGTCTCGAAGACCAGCCCGGGCTCCGGCTCGGCCGGCGGGAGCTGCACCTCGGCGGGCGACTCCGGCTGCACGGCGTCCGGCTGGTCGACCGATGGGGTGGTGGATGGCGTGGTGGATGGGGTGGTGGGGCGGGTGATCGGTGGCGTGGTGGGGCGGGTGGTCGGTGGCGCGGGCCGGGGCGTCGGCGGCTGCGGCCTGGTCAGCCTCGTCCCGGCGACGGCATCGTCGTCGAGGCGCGTGGTCCGGCGGCCCTTGCTGACCAGCAGACCGACCCCGGCGAGAAGGGCGACGACGAGGATCGCGACGGCGATCAGGACGAATTCCATGCGCCCGAGTCTCCCAGCCCGTCGAGCTGCCTCCCAGCGGACACCACGGCGGAGACCACGGCGGCGTCCAGCTCCATGCGCCAGGCTGGGTGCATGCCCGCCCCCGACCGGTCCGCCCCGGCCCTCCTGCTCGGCCCCCTGCTCCGCCACGTGGACCCGGTCTCGGCCACCGTCTGGGTCGAGACGGACGGCCCCTGCGAGGTCGACGTCCTCGGCCGGACGGCACGGACCTTCTGCGTCGGCGGCCACCACTACGCGCTGGTCGTCGTCGAGGGCCTGGAGCCCGGCAGCACGACGCCGTACGAGGTGCGGCTGGACGGCGTGCGCGTCTGGCCACCGGAGGACTCGCCGTTCCCGGCCAGCCGGATCCGGACGCCCGGCGGTCCGGGCGCGTTCCGGCTGGCCTTCGGCTCCTGCCGGTACGCCAGCCCGGAGACCGTCGAGGCCTCCGCGGGCATCCCCCCGGACGCGCTCGACCTCTACGCCGCGCAGGTGACCGCGCTGCCCGAGGACCGGTGGCCCGACGCCCTGGTGCTCCTGGGCGACCAGGTCTACGCCGACGAGCTCACCACGCACACGCGGTCGCTGCTGCACCGCCGGCGCGACGAGCGCGCCGGGCACCGGTCCCCCGACGACCAGGTCGCCGACTTCGAGGAGTACACCCGGCTGTACTACGAGTCCTGGCAGGACCCCCAGGTGCGCTGGCTGCTGTCCACGATCCCGTCGTCGATGATCTTCGACGACCACGAGATGATCGACGACTGGAACACCTCGGCGGCCTGGCGCGCCAGGATGACGCAGGAACCGTGGTGGTCCGGGCGGATCACCGGCGGCCTGGTCAGCTACTGGGTCTACCAGCACCTGGGCAACCTCAGCCCGCAGGAGCTGGCGGAGAACAAGACCTGGCAGGCCATCCTGGGCATGAGCGCCGACGACCCCACCCGGGACGCCGAGCCCATGCTGCGCGAGATGGCCGAGCTGGCCGACGCCGAGCCGGCGACGATCCGGTGGAGCTTCGTGCGGCACTGGGGCGACGTGCGACTGATCATGGTCGACAGCCGGGCCGGCCGGGTCCTCGAGGAGCAGCACCGCCGGATGCTGGACGAGGACGAGTTCGCCTGGGTCGAGGCGGCGATGCGCCGCGCGGTGGACGAGGGCGTGGAGCACCTGATCATCGGCACGTCGCTGCCCTGGCTGCTGCCGCACGCGATCCACAACCTGGAACGGTGGAACGAGACGCTCAACGTCCGGCACCACGGCCGCTGGCGCGGCCGGATCGCCGAGGCCGTGCGCCAGGCCGCCGACCTGGAGCACTGGGCGGCCTTCGGCCACTCCTTCGAACGGCTCGGTGCGGCGCTGACCGCCGTGGCGCAGGGCGCGCACGGGCGGGCGCCCGCGACGGCCCTGGTCCTCTCCGGCGACGTCCACCACGCCTACTCCGCCGAGCTCGTGCGCCCGAGCGGGCTGCAGGCGCGGGTGCACCAGCTGACCGTGTCCCCGCTGCACAACCAGGCGCCGCACCCGATCCGGGTCGGCTTCCGGATCGGGTGGAGCGGGCGGGCGCGCCGCTGGACCGAACGGCTGGCCCGCTGGGTCCGTGCCGAACCGACCGGGCTGGCCTGGGACAAGCAGGCCGGGCCGTTCTTCGGAAACCAGATCGGCGAGCTCGTCCTCGACGGCCGGCAGGCCCGCTTCCTGCTATCGGTCTCCGAGAAGGGCGACCGGCACCTGCGGCAGGTGCTCGACGAGCCGCTGTCGGCCGGGTGACAGGCTTGCGCGCATGACTGGTGCGCACGGGGTGCGGCCCGCCCCTGGTCCCGACCAGCCGCCCATCCCGGTGCGGCTGGTCACCTTCAACACCCACCACGGCGTCGGCGCGGACGCCCGGCACGACCTGCCGCGGCTGGCCAAGGTGCTGGCCTCGGTCGACGCCGACGTCATCTGCCTGCAGGAGGTCGACCGGTACTTCGGCGACCGCAGCGAGGACGTCGACCAGGCGCTGCTGCTCTCCCGCGCGCTGGACATGCAGCTGGCGTGGGGTCCGGCGATCGACGAGCCGCGCACCGGCGGTCGGCCCCCGCGGCAGTACGGCAACGCGCTGCTGTCCCGGTTGCCGATCCTGGTCAGCGACGTGCACCCGCTCCCCGGCGGCGGTGAGCCGCGCAGCGCCCTGCGGACCATGCTGGAGCTGGACGGCGGGACGCTGTGGATCACCGCCACCCACCTGACCACCACGTCGGCGCGGGAACGGGCCGATCAGGTGGCGGCGCTCGCGGCACTGCACACCCCGGACATGGCCGCCGGGGTGCTGGTCGGCGACTTCAACGCGCGTCCGGACGCCCCCGAGCTGCACCCGCTGCGGGAGCGGTTCACCGACGCCTGGGAGCTCGCCGCCGACCGCACGGACCAGGCCGGCTGGCGTTTCTGGCACCGCGACGAGGGACACACCCACCCGGCGCGTTCGCCGCACCGCCGCATCGACCAGGCCTGGGTCTCCCCGGGCGTCGGCGTCGCCACGGCTCAGGTGCTCGACGCGGAGGGAGCCTCCGACCACCTGCCGCTCATGGTCGACCTGCGGGTACCGTCGGGCGTCTGAGGCGGCGGCGCCACCACGACGTCCGGTCGCCGGGGTCGGTGTCCCAGCTGACCCGCTCGGGCGGTGGGACGGCGGACGGGGCCTCGTCGAGGGAGTGGACCTCCAGGCCCGCGAGCCGGCCGTGCTCGACGAACAGCCAGACCCCGCCGATCGGCGCACCGCCCGCGTCGACCACGGTGCCCTCGACCGGAGCGGCGCCGGAGGCGGAGGACACGGGGACGTCGTCGGGCACGTGCAGGTCGATGGTGACGCACCCGCACTCGCAGCCGGTCGACGCCGTGGCCCGGCGCACCTGGGCCCGCAGCTCCGCCGCACCGTCGAAGTCGTGGTCGAGCAGCGCGTCGAGCAGCGCCCGCTCGGTCGTCGTCAGCGGGCGACGGACGGAGGGGCTGTCGGCACGCACGGCACCATGGTGGGCCACGACGTCGTGCCCGGCACCCCGGCTCGTGAGAGCCGGACTCAGGATGCCTCGAGCTCGCGCAGCCGCTGGCTGATGACGCCGGTGATGCCGTCCCCTCGCATGCTCACGCCGTAGAGCGCGTCGGCGATCTCCATCGTCCGCTTCTGGTGGGTGATGACGATCAGCTGCGAGGTCGACCGGAGCTGCTCGATGAGGGTGAGCAGCCGGCCGAGGTTGACGTCGTCGAGGGCCGCCTCGACCTCGTCGAGGACGTAGAACGGCGACGGGCGGGCACGGAAGATCGCGACCAGCAGGGCCACCGCCGTGAGCGACCGCTCGCCACCGGACAGCAGCGACAGCCGCTTGACCTTCTTGCCGGGTGGCCGGGCCTCCACCTCGATCCCGGTGGTGAGCATGCTGTCGGGCTCGGTGAGCACCAGCCGGCCCTGTCCGCCGGGGAACAGCGTGGCGAAGACGCCCTCGAACTCCCGGGCCACGTCGGCGAAGGCGGCCGCGAAGACGTCGTGGATCCGCTCGTCGACCTCCCGGACGACGGTGAGCAGGTCGCGGCGGGTGTTCTTGAGGTCCTCGAGCTGGGTGGCCAGGAAGGCGTGCCGCTCCTCGAGCGCCGCGAACTCCTCCAGCGCGAGCGGGTTCACCTTGCCGAGGGTGGCGAGGTCGCGCTCGGCCTGCGCGGCCCGGCGCTCCTGGACCGACCGCTCGTAGGGCACCGGGTCGGGCTCGGGCTCCCCCGCCGCCTCCGCGGCGGCAGCCTGCTGGGGCGTGGGCGGCACCGGCGCGGTCGGCCCGTACTCCCCCAGCAGCGTCGGCAGGTCCACGCCGTACTCCTCGGCCGCCCGCCCCTCCAGGGTCTCGATGCGCAGCCGCTGCTCGGCGCGGGCCACCTCGTCCCGGTGCACCTCGTCGGTCAGGCGGTCCAGCTCCGCGGTGGCCGACCGCACCCGCGCGCGGACCTCCAGCAGCTCGGCCTCGGCGGTGGCGCGGGAGGCGGCCAGCTCGTCGCGCTCGGCCGCCGCCCGGGCCAGCGAGCCGGCCAGCGCGCCCAGCGCGGTGTCCGCGTCGGCCCGGACCGTGGCCGCGACGGCGGCACCGCGCTCGCGGGCGGCCCGCGCCACGGCCGCCCGCTCCCGGGCGGCCCGCTCCTGCCGGGCCTGCCGGCGCAGCGACTCCGCGCGGCCGTGCAGCGCCCGCGCCCGCTCCTCCGCGGTACGGACGGCCAGCCGCGCCTCCGTCTCGGCCTGCCGGGCCGCGGCCACCTCGGCCCGGAGCCGGTCGCGGGCCTCGGTCGAGGGCTCCTCCTCCACCGGCGCGGCCTCGGCCCCGGCCAGCCGCTGCTCCAGCGCGGCCAGGTCGGACAGCACCTGCTCCAGCGCGTGCTCGGCGCGGACCCGGGCGGCCAGCGAGCGCTCCGCCTCCGCCTCCGCCGACCGTGCGGCGGCGCCGAGCTCGGCCAGCTCGGCGGCCACCGCCGAGCGCGAGCGGTCCGACGCCTGGCGGGTCACCAGCGCCGCGTCCACGTCGGCGGACCGGGCCTGCGCGTCCTCGCGGGCCGCGGCCAGCCGGTCGGCCAGCTCGGCGGCCCGCGCGGTGGCTCCGGCCAGCTCGCCGTCGGCCTCGTCCACCCGCGCGCGGACCACGAGGTTGGAGGGCGCATCGGTCTGCCCGCCGACCGTCCAGTCGGCCCCCACGAGGTCACCGGTCGCGGTCACGGCGCGGACCCGGGGGTGCGCCCCGACCAGGGCGACGGCCGCACCGAGGTCGGCCACCACGGCGACCCGTTCCAGGGTCCGGGCCAGCGCGGGGCGCAGCTCCTCCGGGGCGTCGACGACGTCCAGCGCCCACCGCGCCCCGTCGGGCAGCGTCGGCCAGCCGTCCCTGGAGACCGGCGGCAGGCCGCCGGTGACCAGCAGGCCGGCCCGGCCGCCGCCGGTGTCCTTGAGGTGCGCGAGCGCCGCGGCAGCCTCCGCGATGCCCGAGACGACGACGGCGTCGGCCATCCCGCCCAGGGCCGCGGCCACCGCCACCTCGTCGCCGGACCGCACGCTCAGCCGGTCGGTCACCGGCCCGAGCACCCCGGCCAGGCCGGACGCCAGCACGGCGGCCGCGCCGTCCACCGGGGTCAGGCCCTGGGCGAGGGCGTCCCGGCGCGCCTGCCAGGAGGCGCGGTCGCGCTCGGCCGCACGCTCGGCCTCGGCCAGCTCGGTGACCAGGCGGGCGGCGGCCGCGTGCGCGGCCACGGCCTGCTCGTGGGCGGTGACCAGGGCGACGTCACCGTCCTCCTGCCCGGCCACGGTGTCGCGCCGCTCGGCCAGCCGCTCGGCGGCGACCTCCGCGCGATCGGCGGCCTCGCCGGCGGCCAGGGTCAGCCGTTCGATCTCGGCCTGGCCGGCCGCCACCCGTGAGCGGGCCGCGGCGACCTGGCCGGAGAGCCGCGCGAGACCCTCGCGGCGGTCGGCCAGCGCGCGCGCCGCGGCGACCCAGGCGCGCTCCTCCGCGGCAAGCGCGGTCTCCAGCTCCCCCCGCCGGGCGACGACGGCGGCCAGCCTGCCGCGTTCGGTCTCCAGGCCGGACGCGAGCTCGGTCTCGGTCGTGGCCACCCGGTCGGCCTCGGCGTCGAGCTGGTCCGGATCGCGACCCGGAGCGGCCGCCGGCCCCGCGGCCGAGAGGTGCCGGTGCCGCTCCGCCGCGAGCGACGCCACGCCGCGGAACCGCTCACCGAGCGCGGAGAGCCGGTACCAGGTGTCCGAGGCGGCCTGCAGCCGCGGGGCGCTGGCCGCCAGCCCGGCCTCCAGCTCGGCCTCCCGGCGGGACACCGCGGACAGCTCCCGCTCGACGACCGCCCGGCGCTCGCGCGCGGCCGTCTCGTCGGCGACGTCCTTGTCGAGGGAGTCGCGGAGCTGGACGAGGTCGTCGGCGAGCAGCCGCAGCCGGGCGTCCCGGAGGTCGGCCTGCACGCCGGCGGCCCGGCGGGCCACCTCGGCCTGCCGGCCCAGCGGCTTGAGCTGACGCCGGAGCTCGACGGTGAGGTCACCGAGCCGGTCGAGGTTGTGCGTCATCCCCTCGAGCTTGCGGAGCGCCTTCTCCTTGCGCTTGCGGTGCTTGAGGACGCCGGCGGCCTCCTCGATGAAGGCACGGCGGTCCTCCGGCCGGCCGGAGAGGACGGCGTCGAGCTGGCCCTGGCCGACGATGACGTGCATCTCGCGGCCGATCCCCGAGTCGCTGAGCAGCTCCTGGACGTCGAGCAGCCGCACCTTGTCGCCGTTGATCTCGTACTCGCTCTCGCCGGAGCGGTACATGCGGCGGGTGATCGACACCTCGGTGTACTCGATCGGCAGGGCGCCGTCGGAGTTGTCGATCGTCAGGGTCACCTCGGCACGACCCAGGGCGGGACGGCCGGCGGTGCCGGCGAAGATGACGTCCTCCATCTTGCCGCCGCGCAGGCTCTTCGCCCCCTGCTCGCCGAGGACCCAGGCGATGGCGTCCACGACGTTGGACTTGCCGGACCCGTTGGGACCGACGACGGCGGTGATGCCGGGCTCCAGCCGCAGCGTGGTGGCGGACGCGAAGGACTTGAAGCCCTTGAGCGTCAGGCTGGAGAGGTGCACAGAACGGTGACCCTAGCCGGGATACCGGCGGAAACCCGAGATGTCGCGGGTATTGGTGCTCGTGTGGAGAAGGACCCCGTCCTCCTCACGCCTCGCACGCTCGGCGCGAGCCTCGGGACGGGGCCGAGTCAGGCGAGCGCGGGCTCGGCGTTCTCGCCGGCCATGGACAGCAGTTCGTGGGCGATGGCGGCGTCACGCTGCGTGCGGAGCTCCTCGAGTTCCCGCTCCAGCCGGCGCACCTTGGCGCGCAGGACGGCGTTCTCCTCGACCATGCGGAGCTCCGCGGGTGCTACGACGTGACCGAACAGGGCCTTGGCCATGACTGCAACGGCCTTTCCGAGCGAGAGGGTGAGCCCGGCGCCCCGGACGTCGGTCGGCGCGAGCTGTGGTATGCCCAGGGTGACAGGCCCGGACACGCAGGTCAACGCGAGGCCCACCCGTTCCCCGTGTCGGGGGGATGTCGCGTTCGTCACTCCGTGGTGAACGCCGATGCACCGCGCGGCGGTTCGTCCCGGACCTCCACCGCGGTCACCGTCCCGGGCGCGCGGGGCCCGTCGAGCACGGCCAGGGCGTCGGTCACGGCGCCGTCCTGGCCCTCCAGCGCGACCTCGACACGACCGTCCGGGAGGTTGCGCGCGACGCCCGCCAGGCCGGCGGACTCCGCCAGCCCGCGGACGAACCAGCGGTAGCCCACCCCCTGCACGTGGCCGGACACGAGGGCCACCGCCCGCCGGGTCATGCGCGGCGGGCTCTCGGGCGCGGCTGGCACTGCGGGCAGCTGTAGCTGGAGCGGTTCATGAACGACTCCCGGCGGATCGGCGTCCCGCACCGGGGGCAGGGCCGGTCGGACTGGCCGTAGACGGCGAGGAACCGGGAGAAGTAGCCGCTCTGCCCGTTGACGTCGACGTACAGCGAGTCGAACGAGGTGCCGCCCTGGGCCAGCGCCTCCCCCAGCACGTCCCGGACGCCGTCGAGCAGATCGGCGACCTGGCCACGGGTGAGCTTGTCCGTGGGCCGCGCACCGTGCAGCCGGGCCCGCCACAGCGCCTCGTCGGCGTAGATGTTGCCGACGCCGCCGATCAGCGTCTGGTCCAGCAGTGCCCGCTTGACCTCGGTGCGCCGGCGGCGGAGGGCGGCGGTGAAGGCGTCGACGTCGAACGCGTCGTCGAGCGGATCGATCGCGATGTGCGCCAGGCGCGGCGGGATGCCGCCGTCCGCCCCGCTCTCCTCCACGGCCAGCCCGCCGAACGTGCGCTGGTCCACGAAGCGCAGCTCGCGCCCGCCGTCGGTGAAGGTGAACCGGGCCCGCAGATGGGTCTCGTCGGGCTGGGTGCGCTTCTCCACCAGCAGCTGACCGCTCATCCCCAGGTGCGCCACCAGCGCCCGCCCGGCCTCCGCGCCGTCGGGCTCGGCGACGGGCAGCCACAGGTACTTGCCGCGGCGGTGGGCGGCGGTGAGCGTGCGTCCGGTCAGCGCCGCGACGAAGTGCTCGCTGCCCTCCAGGTGCCGTCGGACGGCCCGGGGGTGGTGCACCTCGACGGAGGCGACGGTGCGGCCGGCGACCCACTGCTCCAGGCCCCGCCGGACCACCTCGACCTCGGGAAGCTCCGGCACGCCGTCAGTCCTCCGTGGTGAGCGCCCGCCAGGCCGCCGCGGCGGCCTCCTGCTCGGCGGCCTTCTTCGTGCGGCCGCTGCCCTGCCCGTAGACGGTACCGGCGAGCAGCACCGAGGCGGCGAAGGTCTTGGCGTGGTCGGGGCCCTCGTCCTCCACCCGGTAGCTGGGCGCACCCAGCCCCTTGGCGGCACCCAGCTCCTGCAGGCTGGTCTTCCAGTCCAGCCCGGCGCCGCGCGTCGCGGCCTCGACGAGCATGGGGTCGAACAGCCGGTGGACGATCCCTGCCGCGACGTCCAGTCCGCAACCGAGGTGGACGGCACCGATGAGAGCCTCGACGGCGTCGGCGAGGATCGAGTCCTTCTCCCGGCCGCCGGTGGTCTCCTCGCCGCGCCCGAGCAGCAGGTGCGGGCCGACGCCGCCGTCCCCCAGCCGGCGGGCGACGCCGGCAAGGGAGGTCATGTTGACCACCGAGGCACGCAGCTTGGCCAGCTGCCCCTCGGGAAGGTCCGGCTGGCTGCGGTAGAGCTCGTCGGTGACCACCAGGCCGAGCACCGAGTCGCCGAGGAACTCCAGCCGCTCGTTGGTCGGCAGGGCGCCGTTCTCGTAGGCGAAGGACCGGTGGGTCAGCGCCAGCCCGAGCAGACCGTCGGGCAGCTCGACACCGAGGGCGTCGCGGAGCCAGGCGGCGGACCGCTCGGCGTGCTCGGGACCACCCGGCGGACGGCCGTCGACGACGTGCTCCGTGGAGCGCGCGCCGGCGACCGTGCCCACCGTGGATCCGGCGATCAGACCGAGAGAACCTGGCGGCCGTCGTACTGGCCGCAGGTCGGGCACGCCTGGTGCGGCGGCTTGAGCTCACCGCAGGCGCGGTTCGGGCACGGCGAGAGGGTCGGCGCCGTCGCCTTCCACATCGAGCGGCGCGAACGGGTGTTGGCGCGGGACATCTTCCGCTTCGGGACAGCCACGGTCAGTTCTCCTCAGTGGTGGGGCTCTCGCCGGGGGCGCCCGGCGAGGAAGAAGGGGTGCCGAACTTGGCGGCGAGACCGGCCCAGCGGGCGTCGACGATCTCGTGCGCGTGGTCGGCGGGCAGGTCGTCGAGGCGCTGCCCGCAGCCGGCGCACAGCCCCGCGCAGTCCTCGGTGCAGACCGGGGCCAGCGGCAGCGCCAGGACGACGGTGTCCCGCGCCAGCGGCTCGAGGTCGAGGTAGTCGCCCTCGATGCGGCGGACCTCGTCCTCCTCGCTGGTCGCCTCGGTGGTGCTGCCCTCGTAGGCGTAGAGCTCCTGGACGTCCAGGGACAGCGTGTCCTCGATGGGCTCCAGGCACCGGGCGCACGAGCCGGTGACCGGGGCGTCGATCTCGCCGGTGACGAGCACGCCCTCCATGACCGACTCCAGCCGAAGCCGCAGCCGCACCTCGGCACCGGCCGGGACGCCGATCAGCTCCACGCGCCAGTCCTCGGGCGTCGGGGCGGAGCGGTCGAGCTCCTGCATCGAGCCCGCGCGACGGCCGAGTTCCCGGAGGTCCACGCGCCACGGGTTGGCTGCGGGGCGCCGCGCGTCCTGCGGCCGGGGGCCGGAGGTCGGGGCGCCTGAGTGGAGCGGAGAAGCGGCAGACATGTCAGTACTCGCGGTAGGCAGTGGGGGATGGCCGGCCGGGACGACCCCGTGCAGGGGCACCACCGACGGTCGGACCAGGAGACGAGACTACCCGACGGTGAGAAACTGGAGCGGCCACCCTGCAGGGGCCCGCGGCGAGCGGAGCGAGGCGTGGGGGGCAGGGTGGTCCTTTCGCTTACTCCCGCAGCGTCGTCCGCGCCTTCTCCACCGAGTGCAGCATGTGCTCCAGGGTCGTCTCGAAGTCCGCGAGCCGTCCGTCGACGTACTGGTCGACCTCGGCACGGGTGCGCGCGGCGTCGGCGTGCGCCTGGGCGCCGAGCTCGTCGGCCCGGGACACCGCACCGCGGTAGACCTCGGTCTCGGTGATCAGCCGCTCGTGCTCCGCGTGCGCCGCTCCGATGATCTCGGCGTGCTGCGCCTGGGCGTCGGCGAGCAGCGCCTCGCGGTGGGCCATCCCCTCGGCCACCAGCCGTTCGGCCTCGGCCTCGGCCTCGGCGATCATGTCCTCCGCGTCGGCCTGGGCAGCCGCGAGCAGCTCGTCGCGCTGGCGGCGGGCGGTGCCCAGCAGCTCGTCGCGCTGCCGGCGGGCGGCGCCGAGCAGCTGCTCGCTCTCGCCGCGGGTGCGCCCGGTGAGGCGCTCGGCCTCGGCCTGGGCCTGCTGCAGGATCTCGGTGCGCTGCTCCACGATCGCGCCGGCCGCCTGCACGTCCTCGGGCAGCGACTCGCGCAGGTCGTCGAGCAGGTCGAGCAGGTGGTCCCGGGGCACCATGCAGGAACCCGACATCGGGACGCTCCGGGCGTTCTCGATGACGGTCGTCAGCTCGTCGACGGTCTCGTAGAGCCGGTAGACGACCTCGGTCACGCGCTCACCTCGCCGGCGCTCGGCGACCGCGTGCCCGACGGTGCCGTGTTCTCGCGTGCCCTCGCGAGCTCGGTCACGAGGACCCCTCGCGCCGGGCGCGCTCGCGGAGCCGGTCGTCGACGGCCTTCGGCACCAGCCGGGACACGTCGCCGCCGAACTTCGCGACCTGCTTGACCAGGCTCGAGGAGAGATGCCCGACCTGCGGCGCGGTCGGGACGAACAGCGTCTCGACGGCCGCCAGCTCGCGGTTCATCTGGGCCATCTGCAGCTCGTACTCGAAGTCGCTCACGGCGCGCAGGCCCTTGACGATGACCGGGATCTCGTGGCTGCGGCAGTAGTCGACGAGGAGCCCCTGGAAGCTGTCCACGGTGACGTTCGGGAGGTCCGTGACCGCCTCGCGGAGCAGGTCCATGCGCTCCTCGACGGAGAACAGGCCGGCCTTGCCGGGGTTGACCAGCACCGCGACGACGAGCTCGTCGTAGAGCCCCGCGGCCCGGGTGATGACGTCGACGTGCCCGTTGGTCACCGGGTCGAAGGATCCCGGGCAGACAGCTCGCCTCACGGGGAGCGACCGTACCGGAGCTGGGCCTCCCCGTAGCGGCGGTCGCGCAACCCGACGAAGGGTGTCGGCCACTCCCAGAGGGGCTCGCGGCTGCTGCGCTCGACGACGACCACCGCCTCCGGGGCCAGCCAGCCGCCGCCGGCCAGCGCCCCCAGCACGGTGAGCACCTCGTCCACCGGCGTGGTGTACGGCGGATCGGCGAGGACGACGTCGAAGCGCGCGGGCGGCGCGCCCCCGACCACGGTGGGCACCGAGCCCTTGACCACGCGGCCGCCGGGCAGCCCCACGGCGGCGAGGTTCTCCTTCAGCACGGGGAGGACGGCGGGCGAGGACTCCACGAACACGGCGGAGCCCGCCCCCCGGGACAGCGCCTCGAGCCCCAGCGCGCCGGTGCCCGCGTACAGGTCGAGGACGGCGGCGCCCCGGAGATCGGTGAGGTGGGAGAGCGCGTTGAACAGCGCCTCGCGGGCCCTGTCGCCGGTGGGCCGCACGCCGGCCCTCGGCACCTTGAGCCGGCGCCCACCCGCCGTCCCGCTGATCAGCCGCGTCATGACCCCACCCCGAGCCTGCGACGCACGGCCCCCTCCAGGGATCCCGCCCTGAGCCGGCGGAGGGTGGGGAGGAGGGGGTCCTTCGTCATGCCTTCTCCAGGTAGTCGGCGCGCTCGTCGGTGGCCAGCCGGGCCACCTCGGCGGCCAGCCCCGGGTGGTCGGCCAGCCCGCGCTCGGTCTCCAGCAGCGCCGTGGCCTCGACGCGGGCGGCGGCGATCAGCTCCTCGTCGGCCAGCAGCGACAGCAGCCGCACCCCCGACCGCCGGCCGGACTGCGCCGCGCCGAGGATGTCGCCCTCGCGGCGGGTCTCCAGGTCCAGCCGGGCCAGCTCGAAGCCGTCGGAGGTGGCCGCGACCGCCGCCAGGCGCTGGCCGGTGGGCGACCCCGACGGCGCCTCGGTGACCAACAGGCAGAGGCCGGCGTGGGCCCCCCGGGCGACCCGGCCGCGCAGCTGGTGCAGCTGGCTGACACCGAACCGGTCGGCGTCCATGACCACCATGACCGTCGCGTTCGGCACGTCGACGCCGACCTCGACCACCGTCGTGGCCACCAGCACGTCGAGCTCGCGGTCGGCGAAGGCGCGCATCCGGGCGTCCTTCTCCTCCGGGGTCAGCCGGCCGTGCAGCACGTCGAGCCGCAGCCCGGCCAGCGGGCCGCTGCGCAGCATCTCGGCGATGTCGAGGACGGCCAGCGGGGGGCGCCGGTCGCTCGTCGGCTCGTCCTCGGGGGCGCCGTCGACGTCCTCGGGCTCGTCGTCGGCGCCCTCCTCCTCACCGATCCGCGGGCAGACCACGTAGGCCTGGCGGCCGGCGGCGACCTCCTCGCGCAGCCGCTCCCAGGCGCGGTCGAGCCAGGCCCGCCGCTCCCTGACCGGCACGACCGAGCTCGACACCCCGCCACGGCCGCTCGGCAGCTGGCGCAGGGTGGAGATCTCGAGGTCGCCGTAGACGGTCATGGCGACGGTGCGCGGGATGGGCGTGGCGGTCATGACGAGGACGTGCGGCGGCCGGCTGCCCTTGGCCCGCAGGGCGTCGCGCTGCTCGACGCCGAACCGGTGCTGCTCGTCCACCACGACCAGGCCGAGGTCGGCGAACTCGACGCCCTCCTGCAGCAGCGCATGCGTCCCGATGACGATGCCGGCGCGGCCCTCCGCGACCTCGGCCCGCGCCTCCCGCTTCGCCGCCGTCCGGAGCGAGCCGGTGAGCAGCGTGACCCGGGTGCCGGAGGGGTCGCCGTCGATCTCCCCCGCCCGGCCCAGCGGTCCCAGCAGCTGCCGGATCCCGCGGGCGTGCTGGGCGGCCAGCACCTCGGTGGGCGCCAGCAGCGCGGCCTGGCCGCCCGCGTCCACCACCTGCGCCATGGCACGCAGGGCGACGACGGTCTTCCCGGAGCCCACCTCGCCCTGCAGCAGCCGGTGCATCGGCTGGGCGCGGTCGAGCTCGGCGGCCAGCTCCTCGCCGACGGCCCGCTGGCCGTCGGTGAGGTCGAAGGGCAGCGCGGCGTCGACGGCGTCGAGCAGCCCGCCCCGGCGCCGCGGCCGGGCCAGCCCCGGTTCCAGCGCCGCGGCCCGGCGACGGGCGGCCAGCGTGAGCTGCAGGATCAGCGCCTCGTCCCACTTCAGCCGGTGGACGGCGCGGTCGACGTCGTCCGCCGTCGTGGGCCGGTGGATGTCCAGGAGGGCCGCCGCGAGCGGCAGGATGCCGTGCCGCGCCCGCACGTCCTCGGGCAGCGGGTCCTCGACCAGGCCGGTGAGGTCGGCCTGCGGGCCGAGCAGCAGCTTGACCGACTTCTGGATGACCCAGCTGGAGACGTCCTTGCTCGCCGGGTAGATCGGGATCAGCGCGCGGGCCCAGTCGTCGTCGCCGCTGTCGCCGTCGAGCAGGTGCATGTCCGGGTGGGCGAACTGCTTCTCGCCGCGGTACTCCCCCACCGTCCCGGCGAACATCCCCCAGGCGTTCACCTTCAGCGCGCCATGCCGGTGGTTGAAGAAGACCAGCTTCATCTGGCCCCGCCCGTCGCCCACGACGACCTCGGTGAGGCTGCCCCGGCGGTTGCGCATCGGGCGGGTGGAGACGCTGCGCACCTGGGCCAGGACGGTGACCCGGTCACCGACCTGGACGTCGGCGAGGTCGGCCTGCTCGCCCCGGCTGGCGTAGCGCCGCGGGTAGTGGCGCAGCAGGTCCCGCACGGTGTACAGGTCGAGCTGCTCGGCCATGCCCGTCGCCGTCTTGGGGCCCAGGACCCGGGACAGCGGCGTCTCCAGGGTCACCGCCACCTGCTCGGCCTCCTGCCCGTCACTCGACGCCGACCTGCAGCGGGATGTGACCGGGGCCGCCCCCGAACCGGCTCACCTCGATGGTCGGGTGCGCGGTGGCGAGGTGGCGGCAGACCGTGTCGCCGAGCCCGGCGTCCTCACCGACCAGCAGCGTCGCCATCTCCCCGCCGGCCGACAGCAGGCGGTCGAGCAGCTCGCACGCCACGGTGGCCAGGTCGCCGCCGACGACCACGACGTCGCCCTCGGCGGAGCCGAGCGCGTCCCCGGGCTGGCACCGGCCCGCCGAAGTCAGCGCCTCCTGGTCGGCGACGACGACCTCCGCCCAGCGGGTGGCGGCCGCGGCCTCCGCCATGGCGATCACGTCGTCGCCGAACCGGCGCGCGGGGTCGGACACGGCGATCGCGGCCAGACCCTGCACCGGCGACCGGGTGGGCACCACGCCGATCTCCCGCCCCGCCTCCCGGGCGCGGGTGGCCGCCCGCGCGGCGACGGGCAGGAGCGCGGCGTCGTTGGGCAGTACGACGACCTCGTGGGCCGCCGAGCCCAGCACCTCGGCCAGCACGTCGTCCTCGGTCACCCCCTCGGGGCCGCAGGTCACCACCCGCACCCCCTCGCCGGCGAACAGGTCGGCCAGCCCGTCACTGGACACGACGGCGACCACCGCGCGGGTGCCCGGGACGGGGGCGGCGGGCTGGACGGGCGCCAGCGGGGACACCGAGATGCGGTACGGCCGGCCGGCCTCGATGCCGGCCTCGATCGCGGCGCCGATGTCGGCGACGTGGACGTGGACGTTCCACTCCCGGCCGGTCGGGGTGTCGACGCCGACGACGACCAGGCTGTCGCCGAGGCCGGCGAGCCGCTCCTGCAGGCGGGCCACCGACGCCTCGTCGGCGTCGGCCAGCAGGAACTGCACCTCGCTGCCCGGGCCGGCCGGCGGTGCATGGGGGAGGTGCTCCCCGGAGTGCCCGTGGCCCCGCGCCCCGGCGTCGCGCCGGGCCAGCGGCGGCCGCGCCGGCTCGATGCCGGTCACCGTCGTCACCAGGGCGTCGAGGACGAGGCAGAGGCCGGCGCCCCCGGCGTCGACCACACCGGCCTCGCGCAGCGCGGCGAGCTGGCCGGGGGTGGCCTCGAGGGCGACCCGCGCGCCGTCGGCCGCGGCCCGGACCACGTCGGCCAGCTCCGTCCGGCCGGCGTCGACGGAGGCGACGGCGGCCTCCCCTCCCGCGCGGGCCACGGTGAGGAAGGTGCCCTCCTCCGGGTCGGCCACCGCGCCGTAGGCGGTGTCGGCGGCCTTCTGCAGCGCGCCCGCGAAGGCCGGACCGTCGGCCGGCGCCTGGCCGGCGAGCTGGTCGGACAGGCCACGCATCAGCTGGGCGAGGATCGTGCCGGAGTTGCCCCGGGCGCCGAGGACGGCGCCGCGGGCGAGGATGGACCACGCGGACTCGGTCGTCCGCCGGCTCTCGGTGTCGAGCGCGGCCACCGCCGCCTGGGCGGTGAGCAGCAGGTTGGTGCCGGTGTCACCGTCGGGCACGGGGAAGACGTTGAGGTCGTCCAGCCGGCCCCGGGCTTCGGACAGGACCTCGACGGCGGCCCGGTGCCACCGCGCGACCGCCTCGTCGTCCAGCGCCTCCACCACGGCCGGAGGGTACCCGCGGGAGCCGACAGGACCCGCTGTCGTCGCGACCGGGGCGCCCGCGACCGGGGCTCCGGGAGGGCGCCGGCGGCACGACCGGCCGGGTGCGGTTAGACTGCTGGACGGTCTTGCTGCGGGTGCTGCCTTGCCCCGCCGTCTGTGAACGATTCTCTGGGAGTGATTCAACCGTGGCTGCCGTGTGCGATGTGTGTGGCAAGGGCCCCGGTTTCGGTATGTCGGTGTCGCACTCGCACCGCCGCACGCCGCGCCGGTGGAACCCGAACATCCAGTCCGTGCGGGCGCTGATCGCCCCCGGCAACCGTCGCCGGATCAACGCGTGCACCTCGTGCATCCGCGCCGGCAAGGTCGTGCGCGCCTAGCAGCGCGCCGGCTCGTCGCTGGAACCCCGGAGGTCCCCGACCTCCGGGGTTCTTCGCGTTCCGGCTGCCTTCTCGCCTCAGGCCCCGACGATCCCTCTCGCCCGGGCGGCGGTCACCACGAGGTCGACCACCGTCTCCACCGGGAAGGCCGTCCCGTCGACGACCAGGTGGTAGTGCTGGGGCGCGGCCGGGTCGCAGCGGTAGAAGTGCCGCACGTAGGCCTCGCGCGAGCGGTCGTTGGCCTCCATCTGCCGACGCACCTCCTCGGCGGGCCGGCCGGACCGGGCGACGGCCGCCTCGAACCGGCGCTCGGGCGGGCCGTCGAGGCGCACGTGCAGGACGTCGGGCCGGTCGCGGAGCACCATCGCGCCGGCCCGGCCCAGGACCACTCCGCCGGCGCCGGAGGCGATGTCGGCGAGCACCCGCTCGGTCTGCTGCCGGTAGGCCCGCGCGTCGGGCAGCGCCGACGTCGGCAGGACTCCCCCGACGGGGTCGGGCATGGTCCCCAGCGAGGCGACCAGCCGCCAGAGCCCGCGGACCACCGTCTCGTCGTTGGCCTCGGCCTCCTCGACCGGCACGCCGAGCCGCCCGGCGACCTGGGCGGGGATCGCCCGGTCGTGGAAGGGCAGCCCGAGCAGCTCCGCCACGGCCGGCGCCACCTCGGCGCCCGCCGCGCCGTAGGCGGCCGAGATCGTCACGACGCCCACGACGGCTCCTGTTCCTCGCCGGTCCCCGGCAGCGACCTGCCGAGGAAGACCGCGTCGGGCGCGCAGGCGTAGGTGCCGTATCCGGGCACCGGCCGGTAGCCCAGCTCGGCGTAGAGCGTGAGCGCCTCGGGCTGCTCCCGGCCGGAGTTGAGCACCACCTGCGCGTGCCCCGCCGCGGCCGCGCCCTCCTCCAGCGCCGCTACGACCATGCGGGCGATCCCGCGCCGCCGGAAGGCGGGCTCGACGTAGACCCGCTTGATCTCGGCCTCCCCGGAGGGCAGCGCCCGCCAGGCGCCGCAGCCGGCCGGGACGCCGTCCACCTCGGCGACCAGGAAGATCCCGCGCGGCGGGACGAACTCGGCGGGGTCCACCGCGGCGGCGTCGCGGCCGCCGTAGCGCCGCACGTACTCCTGCTGGACGGCCTCCACCAGGTACTGCGCCAGCGGGTCGTCGTAGGGCAGCGCCCGCAGCGTCGCCACCGCCCCGTCCCGGAGCACCCCGCCGGCCTGCCCCTGCCGGCCGCCGTCAACCGAAGTGCACATGCCCGGCTCCCTCCGCACCGACGGCCCGGACGACGTCCGCGGCCGGCGTCCCGTCGACCAGCACACCCTGCGCCCGCCGCCCACCGCGCACCACACCGATCGGCGTCCAGCCCACCGGGAGGGGCGTGCGCGCCGGGAAGGTGGCCACGAGGGCGTGGTCCTCGCCGCCGGTGAGGACCCAGGCCAGCGGGTCCACGCCCAGGGCGGAGCCCACCTGCTGGAGGGGCCCGTCCGGCTCCAGGCAGGCCCGCACCAGCGCCGCCCGGTCCACGTCGATGACGACGGAGCTGGCGGCGGCGATGTGGCCGAGGTCGGCGAGCAGGCCGTCGCTGACGTCGCACATCGACGTGGCCCCGGCCTCCGCGGCCCCCGGACCGGCCGCGTACGGAGGCGTGGGCCGCCGGTGCGCGGCCACCACCGCGATCGGGCTGCTGAACCCCCGGCGGAGGACGGCCAGGCCACAGGCCGACCAGCCCAGCCGGCCGGCCAGCGCGAGGACGTCGCCGGGCCGGGCCCCCGACCGCAGGACCGGTGCCCGCCCGGCGAGGTCGCCCAGCGCGGTCACCGAGAGGACGACCGACGTGCTGTCGGCCGCCGACGCCACGAGGTCCCCGCCCACGACCGCCGCGCCCAGCGGGCCGCACTCGGCGGCCAGGCCGGCCGCCACGCCCTCCAGCCAGGCCGTCTGGGTCGACGACGGGCAGGCGAGACCGACCAGCAGCGCGGTCGCCACCCCGCCCATGGCGGCCACGTCGGCCAGGTTGGCGGCCGCCGCCTTGTGGCCGATGTCCTCGGCCGAGGACCAGTCGCGCCGGAAGTGCCGCCCCTCCACCAGGACGTCGGTGGTCGCGACCACCCGGCGGTCGGGGGTGCGCAGGACCGCTGCGTCGTCCCCGGGCCCGACCTGGGCCACCCTCGCGGTACCGGCCTGGGCGAGCACGCGGTCGATCACCCCGAACTCCCCCACCACCTTCACGGTGTCGGCGGGATCGCCCCGGGGGACGAGCGGGCGGGGACGAGTCATCGGTTCTCTTCCGGTGCTGAGGTAGGTTGCCGAACTGTCCGCCACCCGGCGGGGACGACGAACCGGCAGTGTTGCCCGAGGCAGTGTTGCCCGAGAAGGGGTCTCCCGTGGTCCACGCCTACATCTTGATCCAGACCGAAGTCGGCAAGGCCGCCCAGGTAGCAGCGACGATCAGCGAGATCGACGGGGTGACCAGGGCCGAGGATGTCACCGGCCCTTACGACGTCATCGTCCGGGCCGAGGCCGACTCGGTCGACGAGCTCGGCCGACTGGTCGTGGCCCGCGTCCAGTCGGTCGACGGGATCACCCGGACGCTCACCTGCCCGGTCGTGAACATCTGAGTGCCTGAGGACGACTCCCCCACCCCGGAGGTCCCGGGACCGGCCGCGGCGCCGGAGGACCCGCTGCGGCGGGTCGCCCTGATCGCGACGGCCGTCCTGGTGCCCGTCGTCGTCGCGCTGCTGGTGCTGGCGAACGTCCTCGGCGGGGACGCCGAGGAGCGCAGCGACGGCGGCGGACCGGCCACGATCGACGGCCGGACCCCGGCCCAGCGCGAGGACCTCCCGGTGCTCCCCGTCGAGGTGCCGCCGGCCACCCCGGAGGCCGACGCCTCCTGCCCCGCCCTCATGGGCACGCTCCCGCTGGAGCTGGCCGGTGAGCCGTCCCGGCGGGTGGACTCCGACACCCCGTACGCCTACGCCTGGGGGGATCCGCCGGTCGTCCTGATCTGCGGGGTGGACCGCCCGGCCGGGTTCGTCCCCGGGGCCTCGACGATCCAGATCAACGGCGTGCAGTGGTACGTGGACACCTCCGACCCCGACGCCACGGTGTGGACGACGGTGGACCGGCCGGTCGACGTCGAGGTCACCCTGCCGGCCGAGGTCGACAGCGCACCGGTCACCGCCCTCACGCCGCAGATCTCCGCCGCGCTGGAGTACCGGGAGCCCGACCCCGGCAGCTGAGGCGGGGATCACCGCGGCGGCAGCCGGTCCAGCTGGGCGGCCAGGACGGCGCGGACCTCCTCCTCGGCGGCGTCGACGGAGTCCGCCACGGCGGTCACCCCCACGCTGAAGACGCCCTGACCGCACCAGGCGAACACCGCCGGTCCGGGGAGGTCCGGACCCGGTTGGTCGACCGACAGCAGCCGGCATCCCCCGGGCAGGTCGATCGGGTCGTCCTGGAGCACGCCCGCGTAGTGCGCGGCGTCGTTGCGGGCGAGGTCCTCGGCGTAGGCGGCGGCCCCGGCCCGGGTCTCGAACTGGTCGACGAAGACGCCCGTCATCCGGGCCGGTCCGGTCCCCCAGAACCGCTCCCAGCCGAACCGGTAGCCGTAGTCCTCGAGCACCTCCCGCTCGCGCGCCGGGTCGTCGGCGTAGCCGGCGACGTCGGCCGCGCGCTTGGCGCCGGCGGGCGGCTCCAGGGCGTCGTCGGCCAGCCGGGGCAGCCCTGAGGGCACCATCGTGACGAGCCGGGCCTCCAGCTGCTCCGCGGAGGCGGGCAGGGGCCCGCGGGGCGCCGCCGTCGGCACGCCGTCGACCGCCCGGGTGCACCCGGTCAGCACCAGGAGGCAGGGCAGGACGGCGAGCAGGACGGCACCCCGGCTGGGCCGGGGCCGCCCGCGGATCACCGAGCGGTCCGGGAGCCGCCGTCCACCGCGGACCGCACCAGCCGATCCACGAGCTCGGGGTAGGCGACCCCGCTGGCCGCCCACATGCGGGGGAACATCGAGATCGGGGTGAAGCCCGGCATCGTGTTCACCTCGTTGATGACCAGGCGGTCGCTGCCGTCGGGGCCGGTGCCCAGGAAGAAGTCGACGCGGGCCAGCCCCCGGCAGTCCATCGCCTGGTAGGCCCGCAGCGAGGCCGCCTGCACCGCCGCGGTCTGCTCCGGGGTGAGGTCGGCCGGGACGTCGAAGTCCACGGAGTCGTCGAGGTACTTGGCCGAGAAGTCGTACCAGTCCACGCCGGGACGCAGCCGGATCTCGGCCGGCAGGCTGGCCTGCGGCAGGCCGCCGTCGACGCCGGCGAGGACGCCGCATTCGATCTCGCGGCCGGGCACGGAGGCCTCGACGACCACCTTCGGGTCGACGGCCGCGGCGGTGGCGACCGCCTCGGGGAACTGCGCCCAGTCGGTGACCTTGGTGATGCCGATGCTGGACCCGGCCCGCGAGGGCTTGACGAACACCGGCAGGCCCAGCCGCTCCCGCGCCGACTCGTCCAGCAGCCCGGGGTCGGGGCAGACGGCCCCCGTGGCGTCGCGCAGGACGACGTGGTCGCCCTGCGGGAGCCCGGCGGCGGCCAGCAGCTTCTTCGTGAACTCCTTGTCCATCGAGGCGGCGCTGGCGAACACCCCGGAGCCCACGTAGGGCAGGCCGGCCATCTCCAGCAGCCCCTGGATGGTCCCGTCCTCGCCGTAGGCCCCGTGCAGCACGGGGAACACGACGTCGACGCCGGTCAGCGCCGGACCGATCGCGGCGCCGGGCTCCAGCACCGCGAGGCCCCGGCCGGCCGGATCGCCGACCAGGGAGACGGCGGTGCCGCCGGTGACCTCGGGCAGCGCCCCGTCGGTGATCGCCAGCGGCTGCCCGGCGTCCGCCAGAACCCAGCCGCCGTCGCGCGTGATCCCGACCCGCACGACCTCGTAGCGGTCGGGATCGAGGGCGGCGATCACGCTGCCCGCCGAGACGCAGGAGATGGCGTGCTCGGCGCTGCGCCCGCCGAACACGACCGCGATCCGCACCTTCTCCGACCGCCCGGCCGCCATCCCGCTCATCACCGCGACCCTAGTGGAGCGGGTGTGACAACCTCGTCGCGTGCGCGAGAACCCGGCCCCCCGTGCAGTGGGCCCGGCGCCGGCCGCGTTCCCGCTCCGGCTGCGCCTGGCCGGTGCGGCCGTCCACCTCTACACCGCGAGCGGCGCGGTCCTCGGCCTGCTGATCGTCCTGGCCGCCCTCGAGGGAGCCGTGGAGAGGGC
The DNA here is from genome assembly GCF_900112815.1 of Blastococcus tunisiensis. Classification (GTDB taxonomy): domain Bacteria; phylum Actinomycetota; class Actinomycetes; order Mycobacteriales; family Geodermatophilaceae; genus Blastococcus_B; species Blastococcus_B tunisiensis. The sequence goes on along the minus strand of NZ_FOND01000005.1, from coordinate 216,136 downwards.
CCTCTGGCTGGTGCTGGCGACGCTGGTCGTCGACGGCACGGACGGGATGCTCGCCCGCCGGTTCCGGGTCAAGGAGACGATCCCCTGGCTCGACGGCGCCCGCATGGACGACATCGTCGACTACCTCACCTTCACCTTCGCGCCGGTCGTCCTGCTGTGGGCGGCCGACCGGCTGCCCGGAGGGGCGCTCGGCTGGGTGGTGGCCGCACTGCCGCTGCTGGCCTCGTGCTACCAGTTCTGCCGGGTCGACGCGAAGACCGAGGACCACTTCTTCCTCGGCTTCCCGAGCTACTGGAACATCGCCGCGTTCTACCTGATCGTGTTCGACGTCGGCCCGGGCGCCACGGCCTTCGTCCTCGTCGTCCTCCCCGTGCTGGTCTTCGTGCCGGTCAAGTACGTGTACCCCTCGCGCACCCGGCACCTGCCCCGGCTCAACCTGGCGCTGGCCGGCGCCTGGCTGGTCACCTACGCCGTGCTGCTGGCCCAGTACCCCGACCCGCACCCGGTCGTGGCGGCGCTGAGCCTGGCCTACGTCGTCTACTACGTGGTCGTCAGCGTCTGGCTGACGGTCGGCGCCCCGGCCCGCTCACGCCGCGGCGGATAGCCCGCGCTCGAGGTCCTCGACCAGGTCGTCGGTGTCCTCGATGCCGCAGGAGAGCCGCACGAAGCCGGGGGCCACGGCGTCCGCGCCCCACTGGGCGCGCCGGTCGATCGAGCTGTGCACGCCGCCGAAACTGGTGGCCGCCGTCCACAGCCGGGTCGCGGCCAGCAGGCGGGCCACCGCATCGGCGTCCGGGAGCTCGGCGGAGACGACGCCGTTGGGCCGCAGCATCTGCACCGCGGCGAGGGCCGAGGAGGGGTCCCCCGGCAGCCACGGCCACCGCACCCCGCCGACCGACGGCGTGGACGCGAGCAGCGCCGCCACGGCGGCGGCGTTGGTGGCCTGGCGGGCCAGCCGGAGGTCCAGCGTGCTCATGGACCGGTGCCCCAGCCACGCCTCGAACGGCCCGGGGGTGCTCCCCGTCCGGTTGCGGAAGCCGGTGAGCCGGGCGAGCAGCGCGTCGTCGGTGGTGCTCACGTGGCCGAGCAGCAGGTCGCTGTGCCCGGTGAGCGCCTTGGTGTCGCTGCCGACGGTCATGTGCGCCCCCAGCTCCAGCGGCCGCTGGCCGAGGGGCGTGGCGGTGGTGTTGTCCACCGCCACCAGGGCGCCGGCGGCGCGGGCGGCGCGGGCCACCGCGGCGATGTCGCAGACGTCGAGCTGCGGGTTGCTGGGGGTCTCCAGGAGGACCAGCCGGACGCCGTCCAGCCCGCCCTCCGCGGCGAAGGCATCGATGCCGGGCGTCGGGACGTACTCGACGTCGATCCCGAACCGGGCGAGCTCCTCCGCCGCCAGGAGCCGGGTCGTGTAGTAACCGTCCGACGGCAGGACCACCCGGTCCCCGGAGCCGGCGCAGGAGAGCACGGCGGCGGTCAGGGCGGCCATGCCGGTGGCGAAGGACAGGCAGTGCCCGCCGTCCAGCTCACCGACGGCGGACTCGAACTCGCGCAGCGTGGGGTGCTCCGTGCGGGCGTAGGCGTCCGCGCCACCCGCCCGGGGCGGGAGGTCGGCCAGGTGGAACGGGGCGGCGAACACCGGTGAGGGGCGCAGCGGTGCCCCCGCGACGGCGGGGCCCTCCCCCGCCCGCACCGACCGGGTGCCGTCCCCCCACCCGCGCACTGCTCCCGGGTCGCTCCCGCGGGGCGCTCCGCTCATCACCCCTGGTTCGCTCCCGCGGGGCGCTCCGCTCCTCGCTCGTTCCTCGCTGCGATGCTCACGCCCCTGTCCGCTCACTCCGGCTTCGCCTCGCGGGACATGATCTCGCGCACCATCCGCGCCGGGGACTCGCCCTCGTGGCAGACCCGCACGACGGCCTCGGTGATCGGCACGTCGATGCCGTGGGCACGGGCGAGGTCGAGCACCGAGCGGCAGCTCTTCACGCCCTCCGCCGTCTGCCGGGTGCTCTCCTGCACCTCCGCCACCGACATCCCGCGGCCCAGCTTCTCGCCGAAGGTGCGGTTGCGGGACAGCGGCGAGCTGCAGGTGGCCACCAGGTCGCCCAGCCCGGCCAGCCCGGCGAACGTGGTGAGCTCCGCCCCCAGGGCCATGCCCAGCCGGGCGGTCTCGGCCAGCCCGCGGGTGATCAGCGAGGCCCGGGTGTTGTCGCCGAAGCCGAGCCCCTCGGCGATCCCGCAGGCCAGGGCGATGACGTTCTTGACGGCGCCGCCCAGCTCGCAGCCGACCATGTCGGGGTTGGTGTAGGGCCGGAAGTAGGGCGTGTGGCAGGCGACCTGCAGCCGGCCGGCGCGCTCGGTGTCGGGGCAGGCGATCACGGTGGCGGCGGGCTGCTCCTCGGCGATCTCGCGGGCGAGGTTGGGCCCGGAGAGCACGGCGACGCGATCGATGCCGGCGCCGGTGACCTCGCAGATGACCTCGCTCATCCGCTTCGTCGTCCCCAGCTCGATGCCCTTCATGAGCGAGAGCAGGGTGGCGTCGCCGGGCAGCAGCGGGGTCCACTCGGTGAGGTTGGTGCGCAGCGACTGCGACGGGACGGCCAGGACGACGACGTCGGCGTCCAGCAGCGCCTCGCCCGCCTCGGCCGTGGCCCGGACCGCTCCCGGGAGCCGCACCCCGGGCAGGTAGTCGCGGTTCTCCCTGTCGTCGGTGATGGCCTTCGCCAGCTCGGGGCGGCGGGCGTGCAGCATCACGTCGCACCCGGCGTCGGCCAGGACCTTCGCGAACGTGGTGCCCCACGAACCGGCCCCGAGGACCGCGGCGCGCGTCACGCGACGCTGCCCGCGACGTCGCCGGGCAGCTCGCGGCGCGGGCGGGCGAAGAAGGTCTGCGGCGCCGGTTCCCCCCGGAGCTCGGCCAGTTCGTCGCGTACGCGGGTCATGATCAGGTCCGTCGTCTCCCTCAGCAGTGCGGCGGTCAACGGCTGCCCTTCCCGCACGCGGGCGCGCTGGTCGGCGAGGTCCACCGGCTCCCCGACCCGGTAGCCGGCGGGCGCCCGCAGGCGCAGGCGCAGCTTCCTGCGGTGGTAGTCGTGCACGTCCTGCGGGCCCCACTGGGCCACCGGCAGGACGACGGCGTCCGTCGTGAGCGCGAGCCGGGCCACCCCGGTGCGCGACTGCATGGGCCACCAGGCCGGGTCCCGGGTGACCGACCCCTCCGGGTAGATCACCACGACGTTGCCCGCGTCGAGATCGGCCTTCGCCGCGTCGAGCGCCTCGTGCGCGGAGTCGGAGAAGCGGGCCACGGGGATCTGGCCGGCGCTGCGCAGCAGCGTCCCGGCGAAGCCGCGGAACACCGACTCCTTGGCCAGGAAGTGCGGCAACCGGCCGTTGTCGAAGACCAGCCGGGCACAGGCCAGCGGATCGAGGATCGAGATGTGGTTGGCGACGAGCAGGACCGGGCCGGTCGGGGGCAGCCGGTCCCCGTGCTGGTACCGCAGCCGGAACATGAGCGCCGACACGGGGTAGACGACGACGATCGCCGCGGCCATGCCGTAGGACACCCGGCCACGGGTGCGCCACTTCCGCGGCCGCGACCGGACGCGCCGCAGGACCGCCGAGCGCCCCGCTCCCGCAGGCGACTGCTCCGCCACCGGCCCTCCTCCCGTCGTCGCTGTGATCCTGCCCATGATCGACCCTCGGCCCCGCCGCGACGCGCACCGGGTCCCCCGTCCGTGGCCGGTGTCCCCCGCGCGGGCCGGGTGCGGCCGCGGGTGTGCTGACATGGGCACGTGCCCCGCTGGTCCGTCGTCGTCCCCGCCAAGCGGCTGGACGTCGCCAAGACGCGGCTCCGACCGCTCACCGCCGACCGCGACGACGCGGGGGCGACGCACCGCGAACTGGTCCTGGCCCTGCTGGCCGACACGGTCGCCGCGGCCGTCGCGTGCCCCCTCGTCGGATCGGTGTTGGTGGTCACCGACGACCCGGACGCGGCCGGTGTCGTCCGCGCCCTCGGTGCCACCACCGTCGGCGACGAGCCCGACCGGGGCCTGAACCCCGCGCTCGAGCACGGCGCGCACAGCGTCCCGGGACCGGCGGTGGCCGCGCTCTCCTCCGACCTGCCGGCGTTGCGGCCCGCCGAGCTCGGCGCGGCCCTCGCCGCCGTCGCCGGTGCGACCCGCGCGTTCGTCGCGGACGCGCAGGGCACCGGGACGACGCTGCTGGCCGCGGTCGGCACCGCGCTGCTGCCCGAGTTCGGCCCCGGGTCGGCCGCGGCGCACCTGCGCAGCGGCGCGGCCGCGCTGACCGGGACCTGGCCGGGGCTGGTGCGGGACGTCGACACCGAGGCCGACCTGCGGGCCGCGCTCGAGCTCGGCACCGGACCGCGGACGACGGCGGTCGCGCGGCGTCTGGCGCGCTGAGCACGGCGGTCCGGCGGAGTTGATCACTCACCGTTCACCCCGGTGCGGCACGATGGCGTCGTGCCCTCCGAGAGCCCGTCCCGCACCAGGACCCTGCCCTCCGACCGGTTCCTCAACCGGGAGCTGTCGTGGCTGGACTTCAACGCCCGTGTCCTCGAGCTCGCCGAGGACGAGGGGCTGCCGCTGCTGGAGCGGGTGAAGTTCCTCGCCATCTTCGCCAGCAACCTCGACGAGTTCTTCATGGTCCGCATCGCCGGGCTCAAGCGGCGGCAGACGACCGGCCTCACCGTGCGCTCCGCCGACGGCCTGACCATCCGCGAGCAGCTGGAGCTGGTCACCGCCCGCACGCAGGAGCTCGTCCAGCGGCACGCCGACGTCTTCATCAAGGACGTCTCCCCCCGGCTGGAGGACGTGGGCATCCGGATCGTGCACTGGTCGGACCTGCCCGACGAGGACACCCGCCGGCTGCGCGAGTACTTCCGCGACCAGGTCTTCCCGGTGCTCACCCCGCTGGCCGTCGACCCGGCGCACCCCTTCCCCTACATCAGCGGGCTCTCGCTCAACCTCGCCGTCTCGGTGCGCGACCCCGACACCGGCAACCCACGGTTCGCCCGGCTGAAGGTGCCCAACAACGTCCCCCGGTTCATCCCCGTGGGCCCGGCCGGGACCACGACGTTCCTGCTCCTCGAGGACCTCATCTCCGCGCACCTCACCCAGCTGTTCCCGGGGCTGGACGTGCTCGACCACCACCTGTTCCGGGTCACCCGCAACGCGGACATGGAGGTCGAGGAGGACCGGGACGAGGACCTGCTGCAGGCCCTGGAGCGGGAACTGGCCCGGCGCCGGTTCGGCCCCGCGGTGCGGCTGGAGGTCACCGACTCCATGGATCCGCAGATCCTCGAGGTGCTGGTCTCCGAGCTGGAGATCAGTCCCGCCGACGTCGTCACCGTGCCGGGCCCGCTGGACCTCGCGGCGCTGATGGCCCTCTACGACCTGGACCGACCGGAGCTCAAGGACGAGCCGTTCGTCCCGGCCACCCACCCGCGCCTGTCCGAGGGCGAGACCCCGATGAGCGTCTTCGCCACGCTGCGCGAGGGCGACGTGCTGGTGCACCACCCCTACGACTCGTTCGCCACCAGCGTGCAGCGCTTCATCGAGCAGGCGGCCGCGGACCCGAACGTGCTGGCGATCAAGCAGACGCTCTACCGCACCTCGGGCGACTCCCCGATCGTGAACGCCCTCATCGACGCGGCCGAGGCGGGCAAGCAGGTCGTCGTCCTGGTGGAGATCAAGGCCCGGTTCGACGAGGAGGCCAACATCACCTGGGCCCGCTCGCTGGAGCGCGCCGGCTGTCACGTCGTCTACGGCCTGGTCGGGCTCAAGACCCACTGCAAGACGGCGCTGGTCGTCCGCCGCGAGCACGGCGTGCTCCGCCGCTACTGCCACATCGGCACCGGCAACTACAACCCGAAGACCGCGCGCATCTACGAGGACCTCGGCATCCTGACCGCCGACCCGCGGGTCGGGGCCGACCTCACCGACCTGTTCAACACGCTCACCGGCTACTCGCGGCAGACCAACTACCGGATGCTCATGGTCGCCCCGCACGGCATCCGCGCCGGCCTGCTGGAGAAGATCCGCCGCGAGGCCCGGCACGCCGCCGAGGGCAAGCCGGCGGGCATCCGCTTCAAGCTCAACTCGCTGGTGGACGAGCGGATCATCGACGCCCTGTACGAGGCGTCGGCCGCCGGCGTGCCGGTCGAGCTGTTCATCCGCGGCATCTGCGCCCTGCGCCCGGGAGTACCCGGGATGTCGGAGACGATCCGGGTCCGCTCCATCGTCGGCCGCTTCCTGGAGCACTCGCGGGTCATGTCCTTCGAGAACGACGGCGACCACGAGTGGTGGATCGGCAGCAGCGACCTGATGCACCGCAACCTCGACCGTCGCGTCGAGGTGCTGCTGCGGGTGTGCGACGAGACGGCGCGGCGCCAGCTGGCGCGGATGTTCGACGAGGCCATGGGGCCCGACGTCCGCAGCTGGCAGCTCGGTGGGGACGGGGGCTGGACCCGCACCGGGGAGATCGACTACCAGGCGCAGCGCCTGGCCCAGGTCGGTGAGCACGCTGGCTGAGCCGCCCCGCACGGTCGTCGCCGCCGGAGGGGTCGTGTGGCGCCCGCAGGAGGACGGCGGGATCGAGGTCGCGATCGCCCATCGGCCGCGCTACGACGACTGGTCGCTGCCCAAGGGCAAGCTCGACCGCGGCGAGCACCCGCTGACCGCCGCCGTCCGCGAGGTGGGCGAGGAGACCGGCCTCGCGGCGGTGGTCGGCCGGCGCAGCATCCGGACCAGCTATCCGGTGCTCGAGGGGCTCAAGCGGGTCGACTACTGGGCGATGCAGGCGGTCGGGGGCGACTTCGAACCCAATGCCGAGGTCGACGAACTGCGCTGGCTGCCGCCCGCCGAGGCCGCCGCCCTGTGCACGCACGAGCACGACCGGGCCGTGGTGGCCGACCTGCTCCGGGACGACGTCCCCCGCATGCCGACGCTGGTGCTCGTCCGCCACGGGCACGCGGGCAGCAAGAGCGACTGGGACGGTCCCGACGACCTCCGGCCGCTCGACGCCCGGGGCCGGCGGGAAGCCGCACGCCTGGCCGAGGTCCTCCCCGCGTTCGCCCCCACCGCGGTCCTGTCGGCCCGGCGGGCGCGCTGCGAGGAGACCGTCGCCCCGCTGGCCGAGCGACTGGGGGTTCCCGTCGAGCCGCTCGCCGAGCTCGGGGAGGAGGAGTTCGCCGCCGACCCGGAGGCGGGGCTGGCCGTCGTGGAGCGGCTGCTCGCGCCACGGCCCGCCCCGGGTGTCACCGTCGTCTGCAGCCAGGGCGGCGCGATCCCGTCGGTCCTCATGGCCCTCGGCGTGCGGGTCGAGGGAGTCCGGCTGTACCCGCCGTGCGCCAAGGGCAGCGTCTGGGTGCTCGGCGGCCGGCCCGGGGAGTTGTCCGCGGACTACTACCGGGACTTCGACGCCGACCCCGACGCGCTGTCCTAGTGGACGGCCCCGTCGCCTCAGATGGCGGGGAGCGCCGTGGGCAGCCAGGCCGGGCGGGTCGCCTCGAAGGCCGCGATGTCGTCGAGGTTGCGCTCGGTGAGCCCGACGTCGTCCAGCCCCTCGAGCAGCCGCCAGCGGGTGTAGTCGTCGACGTCGAACGGCACCGTCACGTCGGCGTAGCTCACCAGCTTGGCCTGCAGGTCCACGGTCACCGGCGTGGCCGGGTCGGCCTCGATCCGGGCCCACAGCGCCTCGACGTCGGCCTGCGGCAGGACGACGGTCAGCAGCCCGTCCTTGGTCGAGTTGTTGCGGAAGATGTCGGCGAACCGCGAGCTGATGACGACCCGGAAGCCGCCGTCCTTGAGCGCCCACACCGCGTGCTCGCGGGAGGAGCCGGTGCCGAAGTCGGGGCCGGCGACCAGGACGGAGGCGTCGGCGTACTGCGGCTGGTTGAGCACGAAGTCCGGCTCGTTGGTCCGCCAGGCCTTGAACAGGCCGTCGGCGAAGCCGGTGCGGGTGATCCGCTTGAGGTACTCGGCCGGGATGATCTGGTCGGTGTCGACGTTCGACCGGCGCAGCGGCGCCGCGGTACCGGTGTGGGTGGTGAAGGCGTCCATGGTCGTTGGCTCCAGTCTCAGACGACGGCCGGTGCGGCGGGGGTCAGGTCGGCCGGGGCGGTGAGCTTCCCGGTGAGGGCCGTCGCGGCGGCGACGGACGGCGACACCAGGTGGGTGCGCCCACCCTTGCCCTGCCGGCCCTGGAAGTTGCGGTTGCTGGTGGAGGCCGACCGCTCGCCGGGCTTGAGCTGGTCGGGGTTCATCCCGAGGCACATGGAGCAGCCCGCGCCGCGCCACTCGGCGCCGGCGTCCAGGAACACCCGGTCGAGGCCCTCGGCCTCGGCCTGCGCCTTGACGCCGACCGAACCGGGGACGACGAGCATCCGGGTGTCGGCGTCGATCCGCTTGCCGCGCAGCAGCTCGGCGGCGATCCGCAGGTCCTCGATCCGGCCGTTGGTGCAGGAGCCGAGGAAGACGGTGTCGACCTCGATCTCGCGCAGCGGCGTGCCCGGCTCGAGGCCCATGTAGGCCAGCGCCTGCTCGGCGGCGCGGCGTTCGCCCTCGTCGGCGAAGTCGGCCGGGTCGGGGACGATGCCGTCGATCGGCAGGCCCTGCCCGGGGTTGGTGCCCCACGTGACGAAGGGGGTGAGCGTCGATGCGTCGAGCACCACCTCGCGGTCGAAGACGGCGCCCTCGTCGGTGCGCAGGGTCTGCCAGTGCTCGACCGCGGCGTCCCAGTCGGCGCCCTGCGGCGCGTGCGGACGGCCCTGGAGGAAGTCGAAGGTGGTGCGGTCCGGCGCGATGAGGCCGGCCTTGGCGCCGGCCTCGATCGACATGTTGCAGATGGTCATCCGGGCCTCCATCGACAGCGCCTCGATGGCGCTGCCGCGGTACTCGATGACGTGACCCTGGGCGCCGTTGGTCCCGATCTCGGCGATGACCGCCAGGATGACGTCCTTGGACGAGACCCCCGCGGGGAGCTCGCCCTCCACCGTGACGGCCATCTGCTTGGGCGCGTACTGCGGCAGGGTCTGGGTGGCGAGCACGTGCTCGACCTCGCTGGTGCCGATGCCGAACGCCAGCGCTCCGAACGCCCCGTGGGTGGAGGTGTGACTGTCGCCGCACACGATGGTCATGCCCGGCTGCGTGAGGCCCAGCTGCGGGCCGATGACGTGCACGATGCCCTGGTCGCGGTCGCCCATCGGGGCCAGCCGGATGCCGAACTCCGCGGCGTTGCTCCGCAGGGCCTCGATCTGGGCCCGGCTCACCGGGTCGGCGATGGGGCTGAGGATGTCGAGGGTCGGGACGTTGTGGTCCTCGGTCGCCATGGTCAGGTCCGGCCGGCGGACCGTGCGCCCGGCGGACCGGAGCCCGTCGAAGGCCTGCGGGCTGGTCACCTCGTGCACGAGGTGCAGGTCGATGTAGAGCAGGTCGGGCTCGCCCGCGGTGCTGCGCACCACGTGGGCCTCGTAGACCTTCTCGGCCAGGGTCTTCGGCACGGTCCGTCCTCTCACCGGGGGCCCCCTCCGCGCGGTCGCGGTAGCGATCTCACGGTATGGGATGCAAGTATTGCTGTATGGGACAGCCTAACCCCGTCGCCGTCTTGGACAAAGCGGTGACCATTCTCCGCGCCGTGGCCGACGAGCCGGCCACCCTCGCCGAGCTGGTCAGCCGCACCGGACTGCCCCGCGCGACCGCCCACCGGCTGGCCGTCGCGCTCGAGGGTCACCGCCTCGTCCGGCGGACGCAGGAGGGCGCCTGGGCCCCCGGCCCGGCGCTGGCCGAGCTCGGTCGCGGCGGCGCCGACCTCGCCGACCTGGCCGCCCGACACCTGGCCACCCTGCGCGACGCGAGCGGGGAGAGCGCCCAGTTCTACGTGCGCGACGGCGCCACGCGCGTCTGCGTGGCCGCGGCCGAGCGCGCCAGCGGGCTGCGCGACACCGTGCCGGTCGGCGCCCGGTTGCCCATGACGGCCGGCTCGGCGGCGCACGCCCTGCTCGCGTTCACGCCGGCCGACGAGGTCACCCGGTTGCTGCCGTCCGCGAGCTTCACCGCCCGCACCCTCCTCGACGTCCGCCGGCGCGGGTGGGCGCACAGCGTGGCCGAGCGGGAACCGGGGGTCGCCTCGCTGTCCGCGCCGGTGCGCGACGGCTCGGGGACGGTCCTGGGCGCGGTGTCCATCTCCGGCCCGGTCGAGCGCCTCGGCCGCCGGCCCAGCCCGGCGATCGTCGGGGCGGTCCTGGACGCGGCCGCCGCGATCTCCCGCGCGGTCCGCTGACGCTGCGTCGCCGGTACGTCGCTTGCGACGGTTATACGTAGTTCCGTAGCATCCGCGCATGGACGACGCCCGCCTGCGCGCCATCGAGGAGCGGCTGGCCGCCCTCGAGCGTGCCGCACCGCACCGCGCCCCTGCCGACGGACCGGAGGGCGCCGGCGCCCGCTTCTGGGTCCTCGACGGGCTGGACGCCGACGCCGGCGCGCTGCCCGGCGGGGCGGTCGTCTACGCCGGGCGGGTCGCCCTGCCCACCGGCGAGGAGTACGCCTGGCAGCGCACCCACGCCGCCGACCAGGCGCGCGGGGACGACGCGGCCGACGCGGCCACCGCACCGGTGCTCGCCGCCCTGGCCCACCCGGTGCGCCTGCGGCTGCTGCGGGAGGTGCTGTCCGGCTGCACGAGCACGGCGGCCCTCGCCGCGCTACCGGGCCTGGGCACCAGCGGCCAGCTGCACCACCACCTCCGGCAGCTGACCGCGGCGGGCTGGCTGCGCACCACGGCCCGTGGCGCCTACGCCGTGCCGGCCGAGCGGGTCGTCCCGCTGCACGTCGTCCTCGCGGCGGTGACGGCATGAACCCGCGCCGTGCCGCCGCCCGGACCCGTCCGCTGCTGCTGGTCCCCGGCGTGCTGCTCATCGCCGCGGGTGAGATCGGCGTGACCCTGGGCCCGCTGATCGGCTTCCTGCTGCTGGTCGCGTTCATCGTCCTGGACCGGGTCGGGCCCCCGGACGCGCCGGTGCGCGTCGTCGAGCCGCCCGTGGACGGCCCCTGGCGGGCGCTGAACTCCCCCGCGACGAAGGTGCCCTCGCACGGCACCCACGGCCTCGGGCAGACCTGGGCGATCGACCTGGCGGCCGAGCCGGCCGACGGTGGGCGGCCGGCGTTCGGGTCCGGCGGCCAGTGGCGGCCGGTCACCGACTACCCGGCCTTCGGGCTGCCGATCCGCTCCCCCGTTCCCGGCACGGTCGTCCGGGTGCACGACCGGCGCCGCGACCACCGGGCCCGCAGCGGCTGGCTGTCCCTCGTGTTCCTGGTGGTCGTCGAGGGCTTCGTGCGCCAGGTGGCCGGCAGCCGGTGGCTGCTCGGCAACCACGTCGTCGTGGACGCCGGCGACGGCACGTACGCGGTGCTGGCGCACCTGCGCCGCGGCTCCGTGCGGGTGGCCGTCGGGGACGCCGTCGACGCCGGCCGGCAGGTGGCCGAGTGCGGCAACTCGGGCAACAGCAGCGAGCCGCACCTGCACGTGCAGCTGACCGACTCGCCGTGGATCGCCGGCGCCTGCGGCCGGCCGATGGCGTTCCGGGGCGGCGCGGCCGACGGCGGCGACGGCCTGCCGGCGGACGACGAAGTACTGGACGCCGCCGCCCGCCCGGCCGGACACTGACCCATGACCGCCACCGAGAACCGCGGGATGGCCCGGATCGCCGAGCCCGGCGAGGGCATCGGCCTCGACGAGCTCGCCCTGGCCACCCGCAACCACGGCCTGCCCCTGGAGGCCCTCCGGTACGACGTGACCCCGCCCGGGTTGCACTACGTGCTCACCCACTTCGACATCCCCGCCGTCGACCCGGCCTCCTGGCAGCTCCGCATCGGTGGCGCCGTCGACCGTCCGCTCGCCCTCCGCCTCGACGACCTGGTGCGGCGGCCTGCGGTCACCTCCCGCGTGCTGCTCGAGTGCGCCGGCAACGGCCGGGCCCGACTCGAGCCGCGGCCGGTCAGCCAGCCCTGGCTGCTGGAGGCCGTCGGGACGGCGGAGTGGACCGGCACGCCGCTGGCCCCGCTGCTGGAGGAGGCCGGGATCTCCCCCGCCGCCGTCGACGTCGCCTTCACCGGTGCCGACCACGGCGTGGAGCGCGGCGTCGAGCAGGACTACGCCCGGGGGCTGCCGCTGGCCGACGCGCTGCACCCGGAGGCGCTGCTGGTCTGGGCGATGAACGGGCAGCCGCTCCCGCCGCAGCACGGTGCGCCGCTGCGGCTGCTGGTCCCCGGCTGGTACGGGATGGCCCACGTGAAGTGGCTGACCCGCATCGACGTGCTGACCGAGCCCTTCACCGGCTACCAGAACGCCACGGCCTACCGGCTGAAGGTGGACGCGGAGGAGGCCGGCGACCCGGTCACCCGCATCCGGCCGCGCGCGCTGATGGCCCCGCCCGGCTGGCCGGACTTCATGACCCGGGAGCGGTTCGTCCGCGCCGGCGCCGTGCCGCTGTCGGGGCGGGCGTGGTCCGGGCGCGCCCCGGTCACGCGGGTGGAGGTGAGCACCGACGGCGGCCGCACCTGGGAGGACGCCGCGCTCGGACCGGCCGACCCCGACCACCCGTTCGCCTGGCGCGGCTGGACCTGCGCGTGGACCGCGGCCCCCGGGGCGCACGAGCTGCTGGTGCGGGCCACCGACGAGCAGGGCACCCAGCCGGTCGAGCCGGAGTGGAACCGGCAGGGCATGGCGAACAACCTCGTGCAGCGGGTGCCGGTCACGGTACTGCCGGGCTGAGCCGCCGGATCCCGACCGCGGAGCCGGGCACTCCCGGGAACGGCGAGAGCCCCCGACCTGCCGGTCGGGGGCTCTCGCACGGTGTAGCCCCGAAGGGATTCGAACCCTCGCTACCGCCGTGAGAGGGCGGCGTCCTAGGCCGCTAGACGACGGGGCCGTGCTCGCACATTCTGCCACGCGCCGCGGACGCCGCGACGCACACCCCCGGCCCCCGCCATGATCAGGGAACCTGATCATGGAGCGTCCTCCCTCGGCGTGGGCGGTGCGGGAGGACGCTCGGAGCTGAGGGAGGACGCGCCCGGAGCCACGACCGGACCCACGACCGGAACCGGATCCGTGGCCGTCCCCCGACTCGCGTCCGGAGCCAGGACCGGAACCGCGACCGTGGCTGTCCCGACAGACGCCGAGAGCCCCCGGCCGGGAAGGCCGGGGGCTCTCGATCGCTGTAGCCCCGAAGGGATTCGAACCCTCGCTACCGCCGTGAGAGGGCGGCGTCCTGGGCCGCTAGACGACGGGGCCGTGCGGTGGTGCGGAGGAGCTGCATCGCCAGGAACCGATGCTTCCTCGCTGGGGTACCAGGACTCGAACCTAGACTAACGGAACCAGAAACCGTCGGGCTGCCAATTACCCCATACCCCATGGGTGGCACCTCGCGGCGCCGCAGAAGACGATACCCGACCGGCCGGGCCGGGGTGGCACCACCCCCCGGTGACCGACGGGAACGACCGTCCCCCAGGGGCCCGCGCCGAGCTCGCGGGGCGTGGGGGGACGTCCGGTCCTCGGTCAGCGCGCCGGGACGAGGGCGGGCTGCGGCACCCGGAGGTCGACGGCCGCGGTCCACGTCTCGGGCAGCAGCCGGCGGCGGGACCGCGCGACCAGGACGACGTAGCCGCCCATCGACGCGAGGCTGACCACGGCGAACGCGAGGCCGATCCCGGCGGGGACCTCGTCGGTCGCCACCCCCTCCCCGAGGCTGCCGGCCAGCACGAACACGAGCACGTTGTTCACCGCGTGCAGCACGATCGCCGCCTCCAGCCCGCCGGTCAGCCAGACGACGGCCGAGGCGGCCAGCCCGAAGGCGAAGCGGTCGAGGAACGTCAGCGGGTCCTGAGGGCCGTGCGCCAGCGCGAACAGCGCGGCGGTGAGCAGTGCGGCCACCACCGCGCCGACCTGGGGTGCGCGGATCCAGCCGGCGATCGTCTGGCTGAGGTAGCCGCGGAACACGTACTCCTCGGCTGCCGACTGCAACGGCGTCGTCAGCAGGACGACGACCAGCAACCAGCCGAACGAGGACACCGGCCCGGTCACCTCCTCGCCGCCCACCGTGAAGCCGAGCAGCACCGAGACGCCGATGCCGACGCCGAGGGTGGCCAGGGCGCGCAGGGTGTACGGCAGCAGCAGGCGCCGGCGCAACCGGGCCAGCACCGAGGAGGACCAGCCTCGGGGCATCCCGTGCGCCACGGCCCAGGCCATCCAGACCGCGGGGATGGCGACGATCAGCGAGGCGTTGAGGAACAGCAGGACCCAGGGGTTGCTGAACTCCACGAGGTCGATGTCCGGGAGCGTGCCGACCTCGGCGCCGGACGCCAGGGCGCCGAACAGCCCGGCGACGGCGGTCACCACGCTCAGGGCGAGGTACACCACGGCGAGCAGCAGCAGCCCCAGCAGCGGCCGCCACCAGGCCCAGTCACGGGAGCGCATGGCCCGCAGGAACGTCCTCGGCTCGTCGTGCGGCGGAGTGCCGGGCGGGGGCGCCCACCGGAGCACGGGCGGCGGCGGGACCGGGGACCACGGCCCCGGGGCCGGGCCCGGGCCCACGGCACCGGGACCCCAGCGGGCGAGAGCCCACGGCGGCGGCTCGGGCTGCGGCCACGGTGGCGGCCCCTGGGGCGGGACTCCCCACGGTCCGGGAGCCGGCGGCGCGGCCCACGGCGGCGCCAGCTGCCACGGTTCGGGACGTCGCGTCGGCGGCGGCCCCTCGTACACCTCGGGCGCGGGGTCCCTCCCCGGTCCGGTCATCCGGCGGTCGGTCCGCCGCCGTCCGCGGGAACGGCGCGGGCGGCGGCGAGGCGGGCGAGCGTGCGCTCGCGGCCCAGCAGCTCGATGGACTCGTAGAGCGGCGGGGACACGGTGCGCCCGCTCACGGCCACGCGCACCGGCCCGAAGGCCTGGCGCGGCTTGCGTCCGAGCCCGTCGACCAACGCCGTCCTCAGCGCCTCCTCGATCCGCGCGGTGGACCACTCGGGCAGCGAGCTCAGCGCGGCGGTCGCGGCGTCCAGCACCTCCGCGGCGTCGGGGCCCAACTGCTTCTCGGCGGCCGCGGGCTCGATCTCCACGTCGGTCACGAAGAGGAACCGCAGCAGCCCCACGGCCTCCGAGAGCACGATCATCCGCTCCTGGGCCATCGGCGCGATGACCTCGAGGATGCGCTGCTGCTCCGCGGTCGGCGGCTGTGCGACCAGCCCGGCGCCGGCGAGATGGGGGGTGACCCGCTCGACGAACTCATCGACCGGCAGTGCCCGCAGGTGCGTGGCGTTGATCGCCTCCGCCTTCTTGAGGTCGAAGCGGGCCGGGTTGGCGCTCACCCGGGTGACGTCGAAGGCCTCGACCATCTCCGCCATGGAGAAGATGTCGCGGTCCTCGGCGATCGACCAGCCGAGCAGAGCCAGGTAGTTGGCGAATCCCTCGGGCAGGAAACCGCGCTCGCGGTAGACGTCGAGGTTGGACTGCGGATCGCGCTTGGAGAGCTTCTTGTTGCCGTCACCGGTCACGTAGGGCAGGTGCCCGAAGCGGGGGGTGCCGGTCGCGACGCCGATGTCGGTGAGCGCCGCGTACAGCGCCAGCTGCCGCGGGGTGGACGGCAGGAGGTCCTCGCCGCGCAGCACGTCGGTGATGCCCATCAGCGCGTCGTCGACGGGGTTGACGAAGGGGTAGAGCGGCGCGCCGTTGCCCCGGACCAGGACGAAGTCCGGCACCGAACCGGCGCCGAACCGCACCTCGCCGCGCACCAGGTCGGTCCACACCAGGTCCTCGTCGGGCATCCGCAGCCGCAGGACCGGGCTCCGCCCCTCGTCCCGGAAGGCCGCCTTCTGCGCATCGGTGAGGAACCGGTCGGCGTTGTCGTACCCGAGCTTGGGGTCCTGGCCCGCGGTCCGGCGGCGGGCGTCGACCTCCTCGTTGGTCGAGAAGGACTCGTAGGCGTGCCCGGCGGCGAGCAGCTTCGCCGCCACGTCGGCGTAGACCTCGCGCCGCTCGGACTGCCGGTACGGCCCGTGGGGTCCCCCGACCTCCGGCCCCTCGTCCCAGTCCAGCCCGAGCCAGCGCAGGCAGTCGAGCAGGTGCCGGTAGGACTCCTCGGAGTCCCGCGAGGCGTCGGTGTCCTCGATCCGGACGACGAACGTGCCGCCGGTGTGCCGGGCGTGCGCCCAGTTGAACAGCGCCGTGCGCATCAGCCCGACGTGCACCATCCCGGTGGGCGACGGGCAGAAACGCGTCCGGACCTCGCCCGCGGGAGGGGTCACGGGGCGCCGCCGGCGGTGGAGACGCCCTCCGCCTCGGTCACGGTGTTGGTCAGCGAGCCCAGGCCCTGGATCGTGACCTCGACCTGCTGGCCCGGGCGGATCGGGCCCACCCCCGACGGGGTGCCGGTGAGGACGACGTCACCGGGCAGCAACGTCATCACCTGCGAGATGTAGGAGACGAGCGTCGACACGTCGAAGATGAGCTGGCTGGTGCGGCCCTGCTGCCGCGGCTCGCCGTCCACCGTGCAGGTGACCTCGAGGTCGGCCGGGTCCAGCCCCAGCCCGCCGAGGTCGGTCTCGATCCAGGGGCCGATCGGGCAGAAGGAGTCGAAGCCCTTGGCGCGGGTCCACTGCCCGTCGCTCTTCTGCATGTCCCGCTCGGTGACGTCGTTGCCGATCGTGTAGCCGAAGATGCTGGCGGCCGCCTGATCCGGGGTCACGTTCCGGGCCCCGCGGGCGCCGATGACGACGCCGAGCTCGGCCTCGTGGTGCACGTTCGTGCTGCCCGGGGGGATGCGGATCGCGTCGCCGGGGCCGATCACCGCCGTCGAGGGCTTGAGGAACAGCAGGGGCTCCTTCGGGGCGTCCCCGGTGTTCATCTCCGCGACGTGCGCCGCGTAGTTCTTGCCCACGCAGACCACCTTGCTCGGGAGGATCGGCGAGAGCAGCCGGATGTCGGCCTGGGCGTAGCGGGCCCCGGTGAAGGAGATCCGGCCGAAGGGGTGCCCCTCGATCTGGGCCACCTGGCCGTCTCCGTCGAGGACGCCGAAGGACATGCCCTGGGGGGAGGCGAAACGAACGATGCGCACGGACCGAGGTTAGTCGGACCGCTTCCTGCCTACCGTCCGCCCATGGCCTGCCGCTTCTCCGAGCTCGTCGTCGACAGCCGCGACCCCGAGTCGCTCGCCGCCTTCTGGGCCGCCGTCCTGGACTACCGGGTCCTCGGCCGGGACGACGACGGGGCGGTGGAGATCGGCCCGGAGGCCGGCTTCGGCGGCCCGGCACCGACGCTGGTGTTCGCGCCCGTGGCCGGTCCCACGCCGGGCAAGGTGCGGCTGCACATCGACGTCAGCCCCACCGACCGCGACCAGGACGAGGAGCTGGCGCGGCTGCTGGGCCTGGGCGCCACCCGCGCCGACGTCGGCCAGCGCGGCGACGAGAGCTGGCACGTGCTGGCCGACCCGGAGGACAACGAGTTCTGCCTCCTCCGCAGCCGGGTCCCAGCCGTGTGACGGGGACGGCGCCCCGACCTCAGCCCGCGGCCCCCGGGCGGCGCACCACCGCGTAGGTGAGCGCGTCCACGAGGGCGTGCCAGGAGGCCTCCACGATGTTGTCGTGCACCCCCACGGTGGTCCACTCCCCCACCCCGTCGGTCGTGCTGATCAGCACGCGGGTCGTGGCGCTGGTGCCGCCCTTCCAGCCGAGGATGCGGACCTTGTAGTCGGCCAGCGACACGTCGGCGAGCTGCGGGTGCCGGCTCACCAGCGCCTGCCGGAGGGCGTTGTCCAGCGCGTTGACCGGCCCGTTGCCCTCGCCGGTGCTGATGACCCGCTCGCGGGTGCCGTCCTCGTTCAGCAGGTGCACCTTCACCGTCGCCTCGCTGACCACGACGCCGTTGCCCCAGTGCTCCACCGACGTGCGGTAGCTCTCCAGCTCGAACAGCGGCGGGGGCGCGTCCGGCAGCTGGCCGCGCAGCAGCAGCTCGAAGGAGGCGTCGGCGGCCTCGAAGGACCAGCCGTCGGCCTCGAGCACCTTCACCTGGTCGACGACCCGGCCGATGGCGTCGCCCTGGCCAGCGAGGTCGACGCCGAGCTCGCGCCCCTTGAGCTCGATGGACGCCCGGCCGGCCATCTCGGTGACGAGGATGCGCATGTCGTTGCCGACGGCCGCCGGGTCGAGGTGGTTGTAGAGCTCCGGGCGCACCTTGATGGCGCTGGCGTGCAGCCCGGCCTTGTGCGCGAAGGCGGACGCCCCGACGAAGGGCTGGTGCTCGTCGGGGGCGATGTTGGCCAGCTCCGCGATGGCGTGGCTGACCCGCTGCAGCTCCGGCAGGCACTCCGCGGGGACGACGGGCAGACCCATCTTGGTCACCAGGTTGCCGATCAGGGCGAACGTGTCGGCGTTGCCGGCCCGCTCGCCGTAGCCGTTGGCCGTGCCCTGCACGTGGGTGACGCCGGCCTCGACGGCGGCGAGGGTGTTGGCGACGGCGCAGCCGGTGTCGTCCTGGCAGTGGATGCCCAGCCTCCCCGTCGTGCGCGCGCGCACGTCGGCGACCACCCGGCCGACGCCCATCGGCAGCATCCCGCCGTTGGTGTCGCACAGCACCCCCACCTCGGCGCCGGCCCCGAACGCCGCCTGCAGGACCTGCACCCCGTAGTCGGGGTCGGCCGCGTAGCCGTCGAAGAAGTGCTCGCAGTCCAGGAACACCCGCCGGCCGTGCCCGACCAGGAAGGCCACCGTGTCGGCGACCATGGCCAGGTTCTCCTCCAGCGTCGTCCGGAGCGCCTCCCGGACGTGCCGGACGTCGGACTTGGCGACCAGGCAGACGACCGGCGTCCCGGCGTCCAGCAGGGCCTGGACCTGCCGGTCGTCCTCGACGCGGACTCCGGCCTTGCGGGTGGCGCCGAACGCGACGAGCTGGGCGTGCCGGAGCTTGAGCTCGGTGCGGGCCCGCGCGAAGAACTCCGTGTCCTTGGGCAGCGCGCCGGGCCAGCCGCCCTCGATGTAGCCGACGCCGATCTCGTCGAGCAGCCGGGCCACGGCCAGCTTGTCGGCGACCGAGTAGCTGACGCCCTCGCGCTGGGCGCCGTCGCGCAGGGTGGTGTCGAAGACGTGGAAGTCGGTCTCGCTGGTGGTCACGGTGCTGTCTCCCGGGGTGGCTGCCTGGCCCGAACACGAAAAAGACCCCCCGGGTACGGGAGGTCTGCGCGCAGTCGGGGAGGTGACTGCGCGCTAGGCGATGATGATCGTGCCGCTGGTGTGCATCGCGTCGAGTAAACCACGCACCGGCACCCCGGCCGGCGGGGAGAGCGCGCGGACGTGGGTGCCGGCACGCTCTCCCCGCCGGCGGGTCAGCCCGAGGCGAGGGCGGCGAGCCGGTCGCCGACGTCGGTGGTGCGCACCGGCCCCTGCGGCGCACGGGTGGAGAGGTCGAAGGCCACCGCGGCGTTGACCTTCCTGGCCTGCTCGGTCCGGCCGAGGTGCTCCAGCAGCAGCCCGACGGAGAGCACGGTGGCGGTGGGGTCGGCGATCCCCTGGCCGGCGATGTCCGGCGCCGAGCCGTGCACCGGCTCGAACATGCTGGGGTTGGTCCCCGACGCGTCGAGGTTGCCGCTGGCGGCCAGCCCGATGCCGCCGGTGACCGCCGCGGCGATGTCGGTGACGATGTCGCCGAAGAGGTTGTCGGTGACGATGACGTCGTAGCGGGCCGGGTCGGTGATGAAGAACATCGACGCCGCGTCGACGTGCTGGTAGGCGACGGTGACCTCGGGGAACTCGGCCGACACCTCCTCCACCACCCGCGACCACAGCCCACCGGCGTGGGTGAGCACGTTGGTCTTGTGGATGAGGGTCAGGTGCTTGCGCGGCCGGGCGACGGCTCGCTCGAAGGCGTAGCGCACCACCCGCTCGACACCGAACGCGGTGTTGAGGCTGACCTCGGTGGCGATCTCCTGCGGGGTGTCCTTCCGGAGCACTCCCCCGTTGCCGACGTAGGGCCCCTCGGTGCCCTCCCGCACGCAGAGCATGTCGATCGGCCCCGGGTCCAGCAGCGGGCCGGTGACGCCGTCGAACAGCTTCGCCGGGCGGAGGTTGACGTGGTGGTCGAGCTCGAAGCGCAGCCGCAGCAGCAGCCCGCGCTCGAGGATCCCGGGCGGCACGCTGGGGTCGCCGATGGCACCGAGCAGGATCGCGTCGTGCCCGCGGAGCTCGTCGAGCACCGTGTCGGGCAGCAGCTCCCCCGTCCGCTGCCAGCGCATGGCGCCGAGGTCGTAGTGGGTCGGCTCCACGTCGGGAGCGACCTCCCGCAGGACCTTCAGTCCTTCGGTCACGACCTCGGGGCCGATCCCGTCTCCGGCGATGACTGCCAAACGCATGGGGGACGTCTCCTGGGTCAGTTGGGGTTGAGGTCGGCCGCACGGGCCTGGCGGGCGCCGATCCGGTCGGCGATGTCGGCGAGCAGGTCGGTGGGCACCCGGCTGTCGACGGTGACGGCCATGAGGGCCTCACCGCCCCGGGTGGTCCGGCTGACCTGGGCCCCGGCGATGTTGACGCCGGCCTCGCCGAGGGCGGCGCCCACGGTGCCGACGACGCCCGGCCGGTCGGTGTAGACGAAGAAGAGCAGGTAGCCCGACAGGTCCAGGTCGATGTCGAACCCGTCGACCTCGGTGATCTTGGGTACCTGGTTCTTGCCGAACAGGGTGCCCGAGACCGTGACCTGGGTGCCGTCGGCCATGGCACCGCGCACGGTGATCAGGTTGCGGTAGTCCGGGCTCTCGACGTCGCTGGACAGCGCCACCTCCAGACCGCGCTGCTCGGCCAGCAGCGGCGCGTTCACGTAGGTGACCTGCTCCTCGACGACATCGGAGAACACGCCCTTGAGGACGGCGAGCTGCACGACCGAGACGTCGAACTCGGCGAGCTTGCCCCGCACCTCGACGGTGACCGACTGCGCCAGGCCGCCGGCGACGGCGGTGAACACCCGGCCGAGCTTCTCGCCCAGCGGCAGTCCCGGTCGCACGTCCTCCGCGACCACGCCGCCGGCCTGCACGTTGACCGCGTCGGGCACGAACTCGCCCATGAGGGCCAGCCGGACGGAGCGGGCCACCGCGGAGCCGGCCTTGTCCTGGGCCTCGGTGGTGGAGGCCCCCAGGTGCGGGGTGACGACGGTGTTGGGCAGCCCGAAGAGCGGGCTGTCGGTGCACGGCTCGGTGGCGTAGACGTCGAGACCGGCGGCGCCCACCTGCCCCGACGCGAGGGCCTCGGCGAGCGCGGCCTCGTCGACCAGCCCACCGCGGGCGGCGTTGACGATGATCACGCCCCGCCTGGTGGTGGCCAGCTCCGCAGCGCCGATGAGCCCCAGGGTCTCGGGGGTCTTCGGCAGGTGGATGGTGATGAAGTCCGACTCCCGGAGCAGCTCCTCCAGCGGGACCAGCCGGACCCCGAGCTGGGCGGCCCGGCCGGGCTGGATGTAGGGGTCGTAGGCGATCAGCGTGACGCCGAAGGCGGCCAGCCGCTGGGCCACCAGGACGCCGATCCGCCCGAGGCCGACGACCCCGACGGTCTTCTCGGTGACCTCGACGCCCATGAACGTCGACCGCTTCCAGGCGCCCTCGCGCAGCGAGGCGTCGGCGGCCGGGATCTGCCGTGCCGCCGCGAGCAGCAGTGCCACCGCGTGCTCGGCGGCGCTGACGATGTTCGACGTCGGCGCGTTCACCACCATGACGCCGCGCTCCGTGGCGGCGGCGACGTCGACGTTGTCCAGGCCGATCCCGGCCCGGGCCACGACCTTGAGGGCGGGCGCGGCCGAGAGTGCCTCGGCGTCGATCCGGGTGGCGCTGCGGATCATCACCGCGGCCGCGTCGGCCAGGGCCGGCAGGAGCGCGCCGCGGTCGGCACCGTCGACGTGCCGGATCTCGACCTCGCCGCCGAGCACCTCCAGCACGCTGGGCGCGAGCTCCTCGGCGATCAGGACGACGGGCCTGGTCCCGGGCGCGGAGGCGGTCACAGGCGCACAGCCTAGGAGCGTCCGCACAGTGGGATGACACCGCACCGGTAGGACGACGACGCGTCCACCCGTGCGGGGCGCCGTCCTTGTGCCGTTCCGGGGGCCCGGACATGCTGACCGGGGAGGCCGGGCAGCACCGGTCCCGACGGAGGAGATCATGAGCCAGTCCGACGACCAGGGTCGTTCCGGGTCCACCCCGGGATCGGGCAGCTCCCCCCAGCACGGGGAGCAGCAGCAGTACGGGGCACAGCCGTACGGGGAGCAGCAGTACGGGCAGGAGCAGTACGGGACCCAGCAGTACGGGCAGCCGGGCCAGTACGGCCAGCCGCCGTACGGGCAGCCCGGGCAGTACGGGACGCCGGCACCGTACGGGCAGCCGGCCTACGGTCAGCCGGGTCACGAGCAGCCCCCGTACGGCCAGCAGCAGTACGGCCAGCAGCAGTACCCCGGGGCCTACGGCCAGCAGTACGGCCAGCCACCCGCGTACGGCCAGTACGGCTCGGGCCAGCCGGCGAAGCCCGCCTCGGTGGTCACCGCGGCGGTCCTGGGGTTCGTCTTCGGCGCCCTGGGGGTGGTCGTCACGCTGCTGACCTTCGTGGCGGGCACGGCCACCGCCTCGATCTTCGGGGATCTGGCGGAGGACGACGACCTCACGACGGGCCTGTTCGCGATCTTCGCCCTGATCGGGGTGCTGATGGCCGTGTGGACCGTGCTCGTCATCTGGGGATCGGTGTGGGCGCTGACCGGGCGCAGCCGGGTGCTGCTGCTGGTGGGCGGGTCGATCGCCCTGGCCTTCACCCTGCTCGGGTTCCTCGGCAGCGTCGGCGACGCGGGCAACTCGGGCGCGGGCGGGGTCTTCTGGAGCCTGCTGCTGCTCGGCGCCGCGCTGGCGATCGTGATCCTGCTCGCGCGCAAGCCGTCCGCCGACTTCTTCGCCGCGCACCGGGCCCGCCGCGGCCGCTGACCGGCCGCCCGCCGCCCACCACCACGAGGAGGACCCGCCCATGTCCAGTTCCACGTCCGGTCCGGATCCGGAGCAGTCACGTCCGGTCGGTCCGGAGGACCAGCCCGGATGGGGTGCACCGCCACCGCCGCCGCCGACCGGGGGGCCCGGGTGGGTGGCCGCCCCGCCGCCGGGCCCGGGGTACGGCGCGCCGGGTCCGTGGTCGGCGGCTCCGGGCGGCTACGGCGCCGGCCAGCGGCCGGGCCAGGTGACGGCGGCGGCGATCATCGGCATCGTGATCGGCGGCATCGGCTCGCTGTTCGGGCTGCTCGGGCTCTTCGCGCTGGGCGTGCTCTTCGAGGTGAGCGCGCTGCTCGGCCTGCTGTTCCTGCTGTCGGTCGGCACCTCCGTGGTGCTCCTGTACGGCGGCATCCAGGCGATCCAGGGCCGGTCCCCGCGGCTCCTGCTGCTGGGCAGCTACGCCTCGATCGGCGTCCAGCTGCTCTACACGGTCTTCGCGATGTCGTACGGCGAGCCGTGGTTCTCCGGTCTGCTGTCGTTCGTGCTGCCGATCCTCACCGTGTTCCTGCTGATGCAGCCGCGGTCCCGGGAGTACTACGCCGCGCGGGGCATCAGCTACTAGGAGGACCGGCGTCCCCCTCGCGACGGGGCCGGAGACGCAGAGGCCCCCGCCACCGGGACGGTGGCGGGGGCCTCTGCGTGCCGTGGGCTCAGCTGCGGGCAGCGGTCCCGGTGTAGTCGTCCGAGGCGGACACCCAGCTCATGAGGCCGCGCAGCTTGCGCCCGGTCTCCTCGATCGGGTGCGCCTCCGCCTCGGCACGACGACGCGTGAAGTCCGGCGCGCCGGCGTCCTGGTCGGCGATGAAGGCCGCGGCCCAGGACCCGTCCTTGATCGCGCCGAGCACCTCCTTCATCGACTCCTTCACACGGGCGTCGATGATCTTCGGACCGGAGGTGTAGTCGCCGTACTCGGCGGTGTCCGACACCGACCAGCGCTGCTTGGCGATGCCGCCCTCGTACATCAGGTCGACGATCAGCTTCAGCTCGTGCAGGCACTCGAAGTACGCGACCTCGGGCTGGTAGCCGGCCTCGGTGAGGGTCTCGAACCCGGCGGTGATCAGCGCGCTGGCGCCGCCGCAGAGGACGGCCTGCTCGCCGAACAGGTCGGTCTCGGTCTCCTCGGCGAAGGTCGTCTTGATGACCCCGGCCCGGCTGCCGCCGATGCCCTTGGCGTAGGAGAGCGCCAGCGCCTGCGCGGTGCCGCTGGCGTCCTGCTCGACGGCGATCAGGCAGGGCACGCCCTTGCCGTTCTCGAACTCCCGGCGCACGAGGTGACCGGGGCCCTTCGGGGCGACCATGGCGACGTCGACCCCGGCGGGCGGCTTGATGTAGCCGAACCGGATGTTGAAGCCGTGACCGAAGAACAGCGCGTCGCCGTCCTGGAGGTTGGGCTCGACGGACTCCGCGTACAGGGTCCGCTGCACGTGGTCCGGCGCCAGGATCATGATCAGGTCGGCCTCGGCGGCCGCCTCGGCCGGGGTCACCACCCGGAGGCCCTCGGCCTCGGCCTTGGGGCGGCTCTTGCTGCCCTCCGGCAGGCCGACGCGGACGTCGACCCCCGAGTCGCGGAGGGACAGCGCGTGCGCGTGCCCCTGGCTGCCGTACCCCAGGACGGCGACGGTGCGCCCCTGGATGATCGACAGGTCGGCGTCGTCGTCGTAGAAGATCTCGGCGGCCATGCGGTCGGTGCTCCTTCTGTTGTGAACTTGCTGGAACGGCCCCGTCGCAGGGGTCCCACGGCGTGCGGAGCGCGTCGTGGGGGGCGACGGGGTCCTCTGACTAGGCGCTGCGCTCGACGGGGCGCAAGGTACCGGCGCCCGACATCGACCGCGGACCCCGGCCCAGCGCGACGGTGCCGGACTGCGCCATCTCCTTGATGCCCAGGGGGGCGAGGACGGCCAGCAGCGCCTGGAGCTTGTCGGGTGTCCCCGTCGCCTCGAGGGTGACGGTGTCCGGGTTGACGTCCACCACCCGGGCGCGGAACAGCTCGGCGGTCTGCAGCACCTGGGTGCGCTCGGCCATGGGTGCGCGCACCTTGACCAGCAGCAGCTCCCGCTGGACGGCGGCGGCGGAGTCCAGCTCGACGATCTTGATGATCTCGATCAGCTTGTTCAGCTGCTTGGTGATCTGCTCCAGCGGCTGGGTGTCGGCGTCCACCACGATCGTCATGCGGGACAGGTCGGGGTTCTCCGTCGGCCCGACGGCGAGGGACTCGATGTTGAACCCGCGGCGGCTGAACAGCGCCGCGACCCGGGCCAGGACACCGGACTTGTTCTCGACCAGCACGGACAAGGTGTGGCGCGACATGATCAGACCTGCCCTTCGCCGAAGACCGGCCGCACGTCGCGCGCGGCGAGGATGTCGTCGTTGCTGGCGCCGGCGGCGACCATCGGCCACACCTGGGCGTCGTGGCCGACGACGAAGTCGATGACGACGGGGGCGTCGTTGATCGCCATGGCCTTCTCGATCACCGCGTCCACGTCGTCCTTGGACTCGCAACGCAGCCCCACGCATCCCAGCGCCTCGGCCAGGAGGACGAAGTCGGGGATCCGCACGGCCTTGGGCGTGCCGTCGGCGTTGCGCGCGTGCAGCCGGGTGTTGGAGTAGCGGCCCTCGTAGAACAGGGTCTGCCACTGCCGGACCATCCCGAGGTTGCCGTTGTTGATGACGGCGATCTTGACCGGGATGCCCTCCATGGCGCAGGTGGCCAGCTCCTGGTTGGTCATCTGGAAGCAGCCGTCGCCGTCGATGGCCCACACCGTGGTGTCCGGGCGGCCGTACTTGGCGCCCATGGCGGCGGGGACGGCGTAGCCCATGGTCCCCAGCCCGCCGCTGTTGAGCCAGGTGCCCGGCTTCTCGTACTTCACGAACTGCGCGGCCCACATCTGGTGCTGGCCCACGCCGGCGGCGTAGATCGCGTCCGGCCCGGCGATCGCACCGAGCCGCTCGATGACGTACTGCGGCGACAGCGAGCCGTCCTCGGGCCAGTCGTAGCCGAGCGGGTAGCGCGCGCGCCAGTCGTCGAGCTGGGTCCACCAGGCGGCGAGGTCCGGGGTCCGGCCGGCCTCGTGCTCGGCGCGCAGCGCCTCGGTCAGCTGCGCGATGGTCTCCTTGGCGTCGCCCACGATCGGGACGTCGGCCTTGCGGTTCTTGCCGATCTCGGCCGGGTCGATGTCGGCGTGCACGACCTGCGCGTGCGGCGCGAAGCTGGCGAGGTTGCCGGTGACCCGGTCGTCGAACCGCGCGCCGAGGGCGACGATGACGTCGGACTTCTGCAGCGCCGTGACCGCGGTGACGTTGCCGTGCATGCCCGGCATGCCGAGGTTCTGCGGATGGCTGTCGGGGAAGGCGCCGCGCGCCATCAGGGTGGTGATGACCGGCGCGCCGGTGAGCGCGGCGAGCGCGGCCAGCTCCTCGGTCGCGGCGGCCTTGAGCACACCGCCGCCCACGTAGAGGACCGGCCGGCGCGCGCCGGCGATCAGTGCCGCCGCCTCGCGCACCTGCTTGCCGTGCGGCCGGGTGGTCGGCTTGTAGCCGGGCAGGTCCAGCCGGGGCGGCCAGGCGAAGTCGGTGGTGGCCTGGAGGACGTCCTTCGGGATGTCGACCAGGACGGGGCCCGGCCGGCCGGTCGAGGCGAGGTGGAACGCCTCGGCGATCCGCTGCGGGATCTCGGCGGCGTCGGTGACCAGGAAGTTGTGCTTGGTCACCGGCATCGTGATGCCGCGGATGTCGGCTTCCTGGAAGGCGTCGGTGCCGATCGCGGCGCTGGGGACCTGCCCGGTGATCGCGACGATCGGCACGGAGTCCATGTGCGCGTCGGCCAGCGGCGTCACCAGGTTGGTGGCCCCCGGCCCGGAGGTGGCCATGCAGACGCCCACCTTGCCGGTCGCCTGGGCGTACCCCGTGGCGGCGTGCCCGGCACCCTGCTCGTGACGGACCAGGACGTGGCGGACGGCGCTGTCGAACAGCGGGTCGTACGCGGGCAGGATCGCCCCGCCCGGGATGCCGAAGATGACCTCGACGCCGACGGCCTCGAGCGAGCGGACGAGGCTCTGCGCGCCGGTGATGCCGGTGACCGGCTCGGCGGCGGCCTCGGCGATCGACCGGGCGGTGGTCTCGACGCCGGTCAGGGAGGCCGCGGCCTCCCGGGTGGCCCGGTCCTGGGAATCGCGGTCCTGGGAGTCGCGGTCCTGGGAGACGCGGTCCCGGGAGTCGGGCTCCCCGGGGCCGGTGCGGGCGGCGTGCTCGCTCGGGGTGGTGGTCATCTCGGCGTTTCTCCTGGCTTGCAGGCGGGTGGATCGAGCTCCGGGCAACAAAAAACCCCTCGTGCCACAGGCACGGAGGGGTCAGCGCGTCGGTCGGAGGACCGGCGCGCTAGGCGATTACGAGGCTGAGCGGGCAGCCGTCGAGAAAGCAGGCGCTAGGCACGCGCACACTGTGCGCCTCGCGGGCGGGGCGCGTCAACCAGCGTGTCCCACCAGGTGGACTCCGGTGTCCAGATTCGGCAGCCGTGTGTCGAAGACCGCAGGGTCGAACGCGGCCATGAACGCCGGCAGGTCCTGCGCCGCCATGGGCCGGCCGAGCAGCCAGCCCTGGACGTAGCGGCACTTCATGTCCCGCAGGGCGTGCAGCTGGCCGGCGGTCTCGACGCCCTCCGCGACGACGTCCATGCCGAGCGTCCGGCCGAGCTCGACCACCGCGGCCACGAGCGCGGCCCCCCGCGGATCGGTCTCGATGCCGCCGATGAACTCGCGGTCCATCTTGAGGACGTCCACCGGCAGGCGGGCGAGGTAGGCCAGCGAGGAGTAGCCGCGGCCGAAGTCGTCCAGCGAGATGATGCAGCCCATGTCCCGGAGCGTGGACAGGTCGCTCTGCAGCCGGTCCTCGGCGTCGAGCATGATCGACTCCGTCACCTCGATCATCAGCCGGTCCGGCGGCACTCCCGAGTCGGCGAGCGCCTGGGCCACGTCGGGGGCGAGGCAGCCGGCCTGCACGTGCCGCACCGAGACGTTCACCCCCAGCTTGAGGTCGCGGCCCCCGGCCAGCAGGTCGGCGAAGTCCGCCGTCGCCGTCCGGAGGACCCACTGCTGGAGCGGGACGATCAGGCCGTCTGCCTCGGCCAGCTCGATGAACTCGTCGGGGGGCACGGTGCCGAGGACGGGGTGGTCCCAGCGGACCAGGGCCTCCAGACCCAGGATCCGGCGTTCCTCGACGCCGGCCACCGGCTGGTAGACCACCCGGAACTGCTCCTGCTCGATCGCGGCGGGCAGGTCGGCGGCCAGCTGGGCCCGGCGGCCCATGGCGCTGTCGATGGCGTGGCCGGCCGTGCGGACGCAGCTCTTGCCGGCGGCCTTGGCCGCGCGCAGGGCGAGGTCGGCGCGCCGGATGGTCGCGGACACCTCGTCGGTGGGGTGCAGCTCGGTGACGCCGATGCTGCCGGAGATGTCGAGGACGAGGCCGTCGGTGTAGCCGCCGACGCCCGCGGCGGGCCGGACCGTCTGCAGGTCGGCGATGATCCGCTCGGCGAGGGCGGTCGCCTCCTCGATCCCGTCGGCCACGAGGACGGCGAACTCGTCGCCCCCCAGTCGGCCGACGAGGTCGCCGTCGCGGACGTTGGCCCGGAGCCGGTCGGCCACCTGCACCAGCAGGTGGTCGCCCGCCTCGTGCCCAGCGATGTCGTTCACGGGCTTGAACCCGTCCAGGTCCAGCAGCAGGAGGGTGGCGGCCTCCCCGTTCGCGGCCCGCGAACGGGCCCGGGTCAGCGCGGCCATCAGCTGGGCGCGGTTGGGCAGACCGGTCAGGAAGTCGGTGTAGGCCAGCCGCTCGAGCTCGCGTTGGGAGGAGCGTCGCTCGGTGACGTCGCGCAGGTGCAGCACGAGGCCGTCGCGCAGGGCGGTGCCGGGCACCCCGGCGCGCGCGGCTCCGGTGATCTCGACGTCCCGCCAGCCGCCGTCCTGGGTGCGCAGCCGGACGGTGGCCGGCAGACCGGCGGCCCGTCCGCCGGAGAGCACCGCCGCGGCCCGTTCCACCATGTCGCGGTCGTCGGGGTGGAGCAGTTCGGTCAGGCTGCGCCCCGTCAGGTCCTGGGCGGTCCACCCCAGCTGGGTGCGGACGGCCCCGGACAACCAGGTGACCGTCCCCCGTGCGTCGACGACGGCGGTCACGTCCTCGGCGCTGCTGACCAGCGCCCGGAAGTAGGCCTCGGTCCGCTGCAGCCGGCCGGTGAGGCGGGCCCCGTCCCGGGCCCAGAGCAGCTGCCGGACGAAGGTCAGCCCCAAGAGCGCGCCGAGGCCGACCACCTCGACCAGGGACGCCGACGGCCCGGACCACACCTGCAGGAGCACGAGGCCCCCGGCGGCGTATGCCGACACCGTGCTCAGGAAGAACCCCAGCAGCGGCAGGCCCGCGGCCGGCTCCAGCACGTCCGCCGGCTCCCCCGGGTCGCGGTCGACGGCACGGATCCCGGCCGCGAGCATCGCGGTCCAGGCGGTCTGCGTGAGCACGGCGGTGGCGTCGCTGCCCAGGTACCGGCCGAGTGCGCCGGAGACGGCCACGACGGTCATCGCCACGACGGCGAGCAGCAGCCAGGCGGCCGCCGGCCGCCGCCCGTCGTGGACGCGGGCGAGTGCGACGAGCCCGACCCCGCACAGCAGCGCCCCCACCGCCGGGTAGCCGATGGTGATGAGCGCCGAGGCGGGGCCGTCGGTCCGGGCCATCACGTCGCGGAGCAGCACCGCGCCCACGAGCGCCACGGCCACCAGCACGACCGCCCCGTCGAGCACGACCCGGGAGCCGATGCGCCTGCCGGTGCGCGGTGGCAGGAGCAGGAGGCAGGCCGCCACGACCGCGGGGACCGCGAGCACCGTCGGGACGTCGCCCCAGTTCGCGCGTTCGGGGCCGCCCCAGGTGAACGTCGCGACCGTCTGGCCGACGGCCAGCAGGGCTCCGGCGACGCCGAGCGCCCGCCAGGGCCGGGCCGAACGGCAGGGGAGCCGGGCGGCGTGCCGGAACACGATCGTCGCGGTCACCCCGGAGGCCACGGCGAGGAGGGCCGGCGTCGCCGTCGCCGCGACCGCGGGCATCCCCAGGCGGAGGACCGCCATGGCCACGGCGATCACGGCGAGCAGCAGGAACGTGGCCTGGGACTCCCTGCGGGCGGCACCGGTCACGGCGTCCCGACCAGGCCGGGTAGGACCACCCGGTCCCCGCCTCCGAGCAGTCCGGTGAACCCGGCCAGGGACATCGGACGGGCGATCGCGAAGCCCTGGGCGAAGCCGCAGCCGAAGGTGCTCAGCGCCGCCAGCTGCGCCGGGGTCTCGACCCCCTCGGCGACGACGTCCAGGCCCAGCGCCCGGCCGATGCCGACGACCGACTCGCACAGCGCGCGGCTCTGCGGGTCGCGGTCGATGCGGGTGATCAGGGACCGGTCGAGCTTGACGATGTCGATGGGCAGGCGGGTCAGGTCGGCCAGCGCCGAGGAGCCGCTGCCGAATCCGTGCAGCGCGACGTGCACGCCCATGAGCCGGAGGCTGGCGACGTCGAGGCCGAGCCGCTCGTCGTCGGCCACGACCGACGCGGCGCCGATCTGCAGGACCAGGCGTTCCGGCGCGAGGCCGGAGACGCGGAGGGCGGACTCGACGTCGGTGACCAGCGTGCCGCCGGCCAGGTACCGGCCGGGCACCGTGATGCCGATCCGCAGCGGGGCGCCGGACTCGGGCAGGCCGCTGGCCGCGGTCGCCGCCGCCTCCAGGCTCCAGCGGACCAGCTCGCCGATGAGCCCGGCCCGCTCGGCCAGGGGGATGAACTCCGACGCCGGGATCTCGCCGAGCGCGCCGTGCCGCCACCGGAGGTCGGCCTCGACCCCGGTGATCCTGCTCTCCCCCAGCGAGGCGATGGGCTGGAACAGCAGGTGGAGCTCGCCGCGGGCGCGGGCGCCCTGCAGGTCGTGCCGCAGCCGGTCGCGCCGCGCCGCGGCCTCGCCGAGGGCGGTGTCGTAGCGACGGGCGGAACCGGGTCCCGCCTCGTGGGCGGCGCGCACGGCGAGGTCGGCCCGCCCGAGGACGGTCTCCAGCCCCGCGTCGCGTTCGATGGGGACGACCCCGATGGCCGACGTCAGCTCGACGAGGCCGGCCGAGGCCATGATCGGCTGCTCCACCACGAACAGGCAGCGGTTGGCGAGCCGGTCGACGTCGGCCTCGTCGCCGTGCGCGAGGACGGCGAAGGCCCCGCCACCGAGGCGCGCCACGGTGTCCTCGCCGCGGACGGTGGCGCGCAGCCGGCGACCCACCTCGGCCACCGACGCGGTGACGGCGTCGCGGCCGGCGTTCTCGCGGACGCCGGCCAGCCCGTCCAGCTCGATCATGAGCAGTGTGGTGCCGTCCGTCCCCGGACCGGTCATGGCCTCCTGCACCACGCGCAGCAGCCCCGCCCGGTTGGGCAGACCGGTCATGGGGTCGGTGTAGGCGACGGCCTGCAGCGCCTGCTCGCGGGCGTGCCGCTCGGTCATGTCGCGGCAGTGCAGCACGACGGCACCGACGTCGGGGTCCGTGCGCAGGTCGGAGACGCCGGCCTCCAGGCAGCGCCACTCCCCTTCGGCGTCCTGCAGCCGCAGCGTGAGCAGACCGCTCTCGGGCGGGACGCGGGACGGGACGGACCCGCCCACCGGGAGGGCCGACATCAGGCCGGCGCGGTCGTCGGGGTGCGCGCACCGGAGCAGCGGCTCGCCGACGAGGTCGGCCGCGGCCGCGCCGAGGGCGCGGTCGAGGGCCGGGGAGGCCCAGGTGATCCGCAGGTCGTCGTCGAGGATGACCACCGCGTCGCTCCCGGAGCGGACCACCGACCGGAAGTAGGCCTCGCTGCGGCGGAGCCGGCGGGTCAGCCGGTGCTCCGCGCGGGCG
Organism: Blastococcus tunisiensis; assembly: GCF_900112815.1. Classification (GTDB taxonomy): domain Bacteria; phylum Actinomycetota; class Actinomycetes; order Mycobacteriales; family Geodermatophilaceae; genus Blastococcus_B; species Blastococcus_B tunisiensis. The sequence continues at coordinate 184,192 of NZ_FOND01000005.1, read as the reverse complement.
GTCAGCCAGCGGTGCACCGCGGCCAGGGCGACGCAGAACACCAGGCCGGCGATCATGCCCCGCGTGGGCCGCTCGCCGGTCATCCCGACGGCGCCGACGGAGACGACGGCCGCCAGCAGGGTGAGGTGCGGCAGGAGCTGCCCGAGGTCGGCCGATCGCCGGGCCTGCGGGGTCTCGGCCCCCGCGGCCGGTCGCGTGTCCAGCAGGACGGCGAGGGCGAGCAGCAGCAGTCCGGCGGCGACGGGGAACCGGGCGACGCCCAGCGGGACCGGGGACCACGACAGCATCGCCGACGTGCTGAGGCCGCGACCGGTGGTGAGCAGCACGGTGCCGGCCAGCAGGACCACCGCCATCGTCCGCCGGCGCGGCTCGACCGCGCTGAGCGCCGTCAGTGCCGAGGCCATCGTGGCCGAGGTGATGAGCACGGCGGCACCCAGGACCACCCGCTCGTCCAGGGCCAGCTGCGCCCAGCGGGCGGCGGGGCCGACGACGAGCAGGCTGACCATGATCAGCGAGGCGAAGAGGAAGAGGGCGACCTCGACGACCACCCGGGGCCGGGCGCGCAGGCCCCGGCAGTCGGCGAGCGCGAGGATCGCGATGATGGCGACGAGGTAGCCGGGCACGGTCGGCAGCCAGCGGACGACGGCCAGCTGGACGGGGTGGACCGAGCCCGCGAGCGCCGCGGCCAGCGCGCCCGCGACCGGGAACAGGGGTGCGACCGCGAACAGCCGCCAGGCACGCGGGCGGGCGGTGCGCGGGGCGCTGGTCCACAGCACCACCGCGGCGATCAGACCGGCACCCACCACCGCGAGCTCTCCGGCGACGTGCAGCGCCGGGCGCGCCGCGGCCAGTGCGCACCCGAGGGCGACCGGAACCGCGGCGGCGAGCAGCCACCATCGACGAGAGTCCACACGGTCCTCTCGGCACCCCGGCGGGACCGGACGAGCCGTGCGGCGCCGGCGTCACCCGTCGGGGTGACGCCCTCCCGGAGCCCGGTGACGTGCGGTCACCGGGTCCCCGGCCGCGCTCAGCCGCAGATGGCGCCCTGGGCCGCGGACCCGACGAGCTTGGCGTACTTGCCCAGCACCCCGGTGGTGTAGCGGGGCGGGAGCGGCTCCCAGCCCTCCCGGCGGCGCGCGAGTTCCGCCTCGTCGACCAGCAGGTCGAGGGTGCGCGCGGCGAGGTCGAGCCGGATGGGGTCCCCGTCGCGGACGAAGGCGATGGGGCCGCCGTCGGTGGCCTCCGGCGCGACGTGACCGATGCACAGACCGGTCGTGCCGCCCGAGAACCGGCCGTCGGTGAGCAGCAGGACGTCCTTGCCCAGCCCCGCCCCCTTGATCGCCCCGGTCACGGCCAGCATCTCGCGCATCCCCGGCCCGCCGCGGGGGCCCTCGTACCGGATGACCACGACGTCGCCGGGCCGGAGGGTGCCCTCGGTGACGGCGTCCATCGCGCCCTGCTCGCCGTCGAAGACCCGGGCGGTGCCCTCGAAGGTCGCCGAGTCGAACCCGGCCGACTTCACGACCGCGCCGTCGGGCGCCAGCGACCCACGGAGGATCGAGAGCCCACCGGTCGCGTGGATCGGGTCCTTCATCGCGTGGATGATCGCGCCGTCGGCGTCCGGCGGGGCGATCTCGGCCAGGTTCTCGGCCATGGTCTTCCCGGTCACGGTGAGCACGTCGCCGTGCAGCAGCCCGGCGTCGAGCAGCGCCCGCAGGACGACGGGGACGCCGCCGATCCGGTCGACGTCGGTCATGACGAAGCGGCCGAAGGGCTTGACGTCGGCCAGGAGCGGCGTCCGGTCCCCGATCCGGTTGAAGTCCTCCAGCTCGAGGTCCACCTGCGCCTCGTGCGCGATCGCCATCAGGTGCAGGACGGCGTTCGTCGACCCGCCCAGGGCCATGACGACGGTGATCGCGTTCTCGAACGCCTTCCTCGTCATGATCTGGCGCGCGGTGATGCCCTGGCGGAGCAGGTTCACGACCGCCTCGCCCGAGGCGACGGCGAAGGCGTCGCGGCGGCTGTCGGGAGCCGGCGGGGCGGCGCTCCCGGGCAGGGCCATGCCCAGGGCCTCGGCGACGCTGGCCATGGTGTTGGCCGTGTACATGCCGCCGCAGGACCCCTGACCGGGGCAGGCTGCCTTCTCGATCGCGGTCAGCTCGTCACGGCTGATCAGCCCGCGCGCGCACGCGCCGACGGCCTCGAAGACGTCGATGATGGTGAGGTCGCGATCGCCCAGCTTCCCCGGCATCGTCGAGCCGGAGTAGAGGAAGACGCTGGCCAGGTCGAGGCGGGCCGCGGCCATCAGCATCCCGGGCAGCGACTTGTCGCAGCCGGCCAGCAGGACCGAGCCGTCGAGCCGCTCGGCGAACATGACCGTCTCCACGGAGTCGGCGATGACCTCGCGGGACACCAGCGAGGCGCGCATGCCTTCGTGACCCATGGAGATGCCGTCGGAGACGGAGATGGTGCCGAACTCCATCGGGAAGCCGCCCGCGGCACGGACGCCGTCCTTGGCGCGCTTCGCGAGCCGGTCCAGTGACAGGTTGCAGGGGGTGATCTCGTTCCAGGACGAGGCGACGCCGATCTGCGGCTTGACCATGTCCTCGTCGCCCATGCCCACCGCGCGCAGCATGGCGCGGGCCGGGGCCTTGGCGTCCCCGTCGGTCACCTCGTAGCTGCGCGGCTTGAGCGGACTGCGCGTCGCGCTGGCGGAGTCGTTGCCCGGGATGAGGTCCTCGCCGATCGTCACGGGAGGGAATGCTAGGCCCGTTCGCCGGGTCCGCCGGAGGCGGGCTGATACTGGTACCGGTACCACCACCGGGAGGACGAGGACGTGACCGCCACCGCCCGCCGCGAGCTGGCCGAGTTCCTGGGCTCCCGCCGTCGCCAGCTGACCCCGGCGGCCGTCGGCCTCGCCCCGGGTGGCAACCGCCGGACGCCGGGGCTGCGCCGCGAGGAGGTCGCGCTGCTCGCCGGCGTGAGCCACACCTGGTACACGTGGCTCGAGCAGGGTCGCGACATCCGGCCGTCGCGCCAGGTGATGGACGCACTGGCCCGCACCCTGCAGCTCTCGGCGGCCGAGCACGAGTACCTGTTGCGGCTGTCCGGTCACGGCGGGGGGCTCCCGGCCGGCGCGGTCGAGGCGCTGCCGGTGCACCTGCAGCGGTTGATGGACGCCCTGGGCTCCTCCCCCGCCTACGCGATCACCTCGAGCTGGTCCATCGTGGGCTGGAACCGCGCCTACGAGCGGCTCTACCCGGGGGTGGCGACGGTTCCGGCCGCGGACCGGAACCTGCTGTGGGTGGTCTTCACCGATCCGGCCGTCCGCGACCTGCTGGGCGACTGGCCGACCGACAGCCGGCGCTTCCTCACCCAGTTCCGCGCCGAGGTGGGCCCCCGGCTGGCCGATCCGGACGTGGTCGACCTGGTCACCCGGCTGCAGTCGGTCAGCCCGGCGTTCGGCGAGGGGTGGGCCAGCCACGACGTCGACCGGTTCAGCTCCACCGAACGGCGCTTCGAGCACCCGGTGGTGGGCACGCTTGTGCTGGAACACCACCAGCTGACGCCGGCGGACGCCCCCGGCCTCCAGCTGGTCGTCTACACCGCCGCCGACGGCGACAGCGCGGCCAAGCTGGCACGGCTGGCCGGGGACGCCGTCTGGGAGGATCGGTCGCCGTGAGCTCCCCTGCCCGCCTGCGGATGAACCGGACGGCGCTGGTGCCGGTCGCCCTGCTGGCGCTGTGCACCGTGCCGCTGGCCTTCGCGGCCGGCTGGACCCCCGTCCTGCTGCTGATCCCGATCGCCGTGGCGCTGTGGGTGCTCCGCGTCGGGGTGGACGTCTCCGAGGAGGGCGTGACCGCGCGCTCGACGTTCGGCCAGCGGCACGTCCCCTGGCACGACGTCGCGGGGATCCGCGTCGCCCCGCGCGGCGATCTGCGGCTGGTGACCACGTCGGCCACGGAGATCCGGCTGCCCGTCGTGCGGGCCCGCGACCTGCCCCGCCTGGCCGAGGTCTCCGGCGGGCGGATCGCCGTCCCGGCGCCGCCCGCTCAGTAGCTGCCGACGACGTTCGCCAGCTCCTCGCCGGCGAGCACCCGCGCGACCTGGTCGGTGACCGCGGCCGTCGCCCGGGCGGCGGTCTGCGGGACGGCGCCACCGACGTGCGGGGTGAGCAGCAGCCCCGGCGCCGACCAGAGCGGGTGCCCCTCGGGCAGCGGCTCGGGGTCGGTCACGTCCAGGGCCGCGCGGAGCCGGCCCCGGGACAGCTCGGCGAGGAGGGCGTCGGTGTCGACGACCACGCCGCGGGCGGCGTTGACCAGCAGCGCGTCGTCGGCCATCGCGGCCAGGAAGCCGGCGTCCACCATGCCCGTCGTCTCGGGCGTCACGGGCACGACGAGGACGACGACATCGGCGTGCGGGAGCAGGCCGGGGAGCTCCGCCATCCCGTGCACGCCGTCCCGGGCGGTCCGTCCGACGTAGTCGAGCTCGACGTCGAACCCGGCCAGCATCCGCCCGATCGCCCGGCCGATGTCCCCGGCACCGACGACCAGGACGCGGGCGCCGACCAGGGAGCGGTGGGTGCCGGGCGACCAGCGTCCGGCGCCCTGCTCGCGGACGAAGAACGGGAGGCCGCGCTGGGCGGCCAGCATCGCGGCGACCGCCCACTCCGCAGTCGACGGGGTGTGCGCGCCACGGGCGTTGCAGAGCAGGACCCCCGCCGGGAGCCGGCCGACGAACCGCTCCGCCCCCGCCGTGAGCAGTTGGACGAGGCCGAGGCGGGGCAGCCCCACGAAGGCGTCCGGCGGCGCCCCGGGCCCACCCGCGCGCGGCACCCAGATCCTGGCCAGGGCGGCGTCCCCGCTCGGTGGGCCGTCCGCGGGGTCGACGCGGTGGGCACGGACGCGGGGGGAGACGGACTCCACGGCCGTCCCGACGGCCCGGGACGGGACGAGGACGTGCAGGATCTCGTCGGCCCCGAGCGGCAGGTGCGGCACGCCCGGACTCTAGGCGGCCGGGGGTCCGGCGCACGTACTGTCGTGGTCGTGGGACGACGGACCGCGGCACGGCTGATCGCCACGGCGATGACCGTCGGCCTGCTCACCGCGTGCGGGAGCGACGGCTACCGACCGGCCGGCCCGTTCCGCCCGGTGCCCGAGGGCGCCCCGCCGGAGGTGGGCCCGCCCTCGTCGAGCGCGCCGATGCCGCGCGACCCCGCGCAGCCGGGGGCCGGTGAGGACGGCGGCGACCCGAACGTGGTCGCCTCCGGGCTGGCCGTCCCGACCGGGCTGGTCCTGCTGCCGGACGGGAGCGCGGTGGTCGGTGAGCGCGACACCGGCCGGCTGGTCCAGGTGTTCGCCGACCGCTCCCCCGCCCGGGAGCTGATGACGGTCCCGGGGATCGACCCGTCCGGCGACGGCGGCCTCCTCGGCCTGGCGGTCTCGCCCACGTTCCTCGAGGACGGCCTGTTCTACGCCTACGTGTCCACCGCGACCGACAACCGGGTGGTGCGCTTCCCGCTCGGGGGCACGCCGAACCCGGTGCTGACCGGCATCCCCCGCGGCGAGCGGCACAACGGCGGCGGCCTGGTGTTCGCCCCCGACGGCACGCTGTTCGTCGGCACCGGGGACGTCGGGGACCCCGCGCTGGCCCGTGACCCGAACTCGCTGGCGGGGAAGGTCCTGCACATCGACGTCTTCGGCCGCGCGGTGGGCGGGACACCGGTGCACACCGTCGGCCACCGCGACGTGACGGCGCTGTGCCAGTCGGTGCAGTCCGGCGGCACCGGCGCCCCCGGCGAGGAGAGCGCTCCCGCGACGACCCTCTACGCGACCGACGACGCCGCGCAGGGCCCGGATGCGGTGGACCTGGTGACCGCCGGTGCCGACTACTCCGTGGTGCCACCCCTGGTCGAGATCCCCGCCGAGGAGGGCGGCCCGGGCGGGTGCGCCGCGGCCGGTGGCGCGATCTTCGTCGGCACGCTGGACGGCCAGCGGGTGCACGCCTTCGCCCTCGACGGCACCGGCGCGGTGGTCGGCGAGCCGGAGGAGTTCCTGGTCGGGCAGTACGGCCGGCTGCGCACGGTCGTCCCCGATCCCGAGGGCGCGCTGTGGATCACCACCTCCAACCGCGACGGCATCGGCACGCCGGTCGAGGCCGACGACCGGGTGCTCCGGATCCTGCCGCCGTCCGCGGCCGGCACCTCCCCGCTCTGACCGCGGCAGCGCGCTGGGCCGGACGGCGACGGAGCCGCCCGCAACCCCAACCGTGGACCGGAAATGTCGGACCACTCGCCTACGCTCGATCATGTGTTCGACGGCGGTGGGTTCGGGGTCGGGATGACGGTCATCCCGGTCGGCGCCCTGCCCTGGGGCGGCGACCTGCCACCGGCGGACGTGCTGCCGGCCGGGGTGGTGGCCCGACCGAGCCGACTGGGCGAGATGCTGCCGGTGACTTCCCGCGAGGACTCCTCGATCGCGGTCGAGCTGCAGCGGATCACCCGGCTGGAGGCCCAGCTGGCCGCCTACCGGGCGGAACTGGTCACCGAACTGGCCGTGCGCCGCCCCGATGCCGCCGACCGGCAACCCGGGGAGCCCGGCGCCGCCTCCCCCGGCTGGGCGCCGGGCCCGGGCGGGGAGCAGGTCCCGGGGGTGAGCGAGTTCTTCGCCGACGAGCTGGCCATGATCGGCAACTGCTCCCGCACCGCGGCCACCACGCTGGCCGAGCACTGCCTGCTGCTCACCCGTGTGCTGACCGCCACCTGGGCGGCGCTGGCCGATGGCCGGCTGGACTGGCCGCGGGCCCGGGCCCTGGCCGCTGAGCTGGCTGCCGCCGCCCGGGAGGTCGAGCCCGGCCTGCTGGCCCAGGTCGAGGCCGCGGTGCTGCCCCGCGCGCACCGGCTGAGCATCCGCGGGTTGCAGGCCGCCGCCCGCACCGAACTGCTGCGCCTGGACCCGGCCGCGGCCGACCGGCGCCGGAAGCGGGCCACCCGCGACGCCGACGTCACCGTCCGCCCGCTGCCCGACGGGATGGCCGAGCTGTCGGTGTTCCTGCCGCATCCGATGGCGACGACGATCCACCAGACCCTGGATCGCTACGCCCGGATGGCCAAGGCCGACGGGGACGAGCACCGGATCGGGCAGCTGCGGGTCGGCGTGCTCTACGACCTCATCACCCGCCCCTGGGACACCAGCCGCGCGCCGGTCACCGCCACCCTCACCGTGCTGGCCCCGCTGGGCACCCTGCGCACGGGCGCGGCCGGCCACGACGCCTGCGCCTTCGGCCACCTCCCTGCCGACCACCGCACCGGCACCGGGGAGACGCCTGCCGACGGCTGCGCCGGGGGGTGCGGACGGGCGGAACCGGCGGAGGCGGACGGGCAGCCGATCACCGCCGCCCACCTGCGCGACCTGCTCGAACAGCTCGACGCCCTGTGCCCGGGTGGTCTGCAGGCCCCGGCCGGCGGCGCCCTGCACCTCGCCCTCACCGACCCGGTCAGCGGCCGGTTGCGGGCGACCGTCACCCACGCCGAACTCGAGCGCCTGGCCCGCCGCGGCTGCCCCGAGCACCCCGACGGCGCCACTAGGAACGGCACCGAGACCTGCGACTGCCCGGTCCTGGACCGCCCATCCCCGGTCGACCGCTACCGGCACACCCCCGCCCAGGAACGCTTCGTCACCACCCGTGACCGCACCTGCCGCCACCCCGGCTGCCACAACCGGGCCGCCTGGGCCGACCTGGACCACGTCCTCGCCCACGCCGACGGCGGCGCCACCGCCTGCGAGAACCTCTGCTGCCTGTGCCGCCGGCACCACCGGCTCAAGACCCACGCCACCGGCTGGACCTTCACCATGACCGACGACGGCACCCTCACCGTCACCACACCCAGCGGCGTCACCCGCACCACCCGACCACCCGGCCTCGCCGGACCCGACGACCCGGTCGACCACGACGAACCGGCCCCCTTCTGAGGCCATGCCGGGGTCCGGTCGAGCCAGCACGGTGTCAGGAGACGGTGAGCCGCTCCTCGAGCATCCGCTTCACGGTGGCGGCGTCGGCCTGGCCGCGGGTGGTCTTCATGACCGCGCCGACCAGGGCACCGATGGCCTGCACCTTGCCGCCGCGCACCTTGTCCGCGACGTCGGGGTTGGCCTCGATCGCGGCGTCGACGGCGGCGACGAGCTCGTCGGACTCGCCCATCACGGCCAGCCCGCGGGCCTCCACGACCTGCGCGGGGCTCCCCTCGCCGGCCAGCACGCCGTCGAGCGCCTGCCGGGCCAGCTGGTCGTTGATGGTGCCGGCGGAGATGAGGCCGATCAGCTCGGCGACCTGCGGTGGGGTGACGGCCAGCTCGGCCAGCTCCGTGCCGGCGTCGTTCGCCCGCCGGGCGAGCTCACCCAGCCACCACTTGCGGGCGTCGGAGGGCGCGGCACCGGCGGCCACGGTGTCGCTGACCAGCTCGACGGCACCAGCGTTGACCAGCCAGGCCATCTCGGTCGGCGAGATCCCCCACTCGTCGGAGAGCCGTGCCCGGCGGGCCGCGGGCAGCTCCGGCAGGCCGGCCTTCAGCTTGCCGACCCACTCCTCGTCGGGAGCGACGGGCACGAGGTCGGGCTCGGGGAAGTACCGGTAGTCGGTGGCCTCCTCCTTGCTGCGACCGGGCGAGGTGGTCCCCGTGTCCTCGTGGAAGTGCCGGGTCTCCTGCAGCACCCGCCCGTCGGTGTCCAGGACGGCGGCCTGGCGGCGCATCTCGAACCGGACGGCGCGCTCCACCGACCGGAGCGAGTTCACGTTCTTGGTCTCGGTGCGGGTGCCCCACTCCAGGCTGCCGATCGGCGCGAGGGAGGTGTTCACGTCGCAGCGCAGGTTCCCCTGCTCCATGCGGACCTCGGAGACCCCCAGGGCGAGCAGGATCTCGCGCAGCTCGGTCACGTAGGCCTTGGCCACCTCGGGGGCCTTCGCCCCGGCGCCCGGGATGGGCCGGGTGACGATCTCCACCAGCGGAATGCCCGCGCGGTTGTAGTCGATCAGCGAGTGGTCGGCGCCGTGGATGCGCCCGGTGGACCCTCCGACGTGCAGGTTCTTGCCGGTGTCCTCCTCCAGGTGCACCCGCTCGACCTCCACGCGGTAGGTCTCCCCGTCGACCTCGACGTCGAGGTGCCCGGCGGTGCACAACGGCTCGTCGTACTGGGTGGTCTGGAAGCCCTTGGGGATGTCCGGGTAGAAGTAGTTCTTCCGCGAGAACCGCGCCCAGGTGGCGATCCGGCAGCCCAGCGCCAGGCCGATCCGGATCGTCGACTCGATCGCCATCTCGTTGGCCACCGGCAGCGAGCCGGGCAGGCCCAGGCAGACCGGGCAGGTCTGGGTGTTCGGCTCCGCACCGAAGGTCGTCGAGCAGCCGCAGAACATCTTCGACGCGGTGCCGAGCTCGACGTGGGTCTCCAGGCCGATCACCGGCTCGTAGCGGGTGAGGACCTCGTCGAAGTCGACCAGCTTGTCGGTGGTCACGGGGTGGGGCCCTTCTCGGAGGTGGGGCGGTCCGGCGGGGTGCGGAGGGCGAACACCGCACCCACGGCCGTCACGACGCCCAGGACGATGAAGACGGCGAAGACGGGGCGGCCGGTGACGATCCAGCCGACGATCCCGGCCACGATGACGAAGGCGGTGAGGCCCCAGGCGGCCTTGAGCGCGCCGTTCACGCGACACCACCGGCCGGCTGGGCGTCCCGGCGGGGCAGCTGGTCGAGGAAACGGGATCCGCGGGCGGCGTCCTGCGCGGCCTCCAGCGCGGCGGCCACCTGGTAGCAGCGGTCGTCGGCCAGCGCCGGCGCCATGATCTGGAACCCGACGGGGAGTCCGTCGGACAGCCCGCACGGGACCGAGATGGCCGGCACCCCCGCCAGGCTGGCCGGCAGCGTGCAGAGGTCCGCGGCGTACATGGCCACCGGGTCGTCGACCCGCGAGCCGAGCGGGAAGGCGACCGTCGGCGTCGTGGGGCTGACCAGGACGTCCACCTGGTCGAAACCGGCCGTGAAGTCGCGCGAGATGAGCGTGCGGACCTTCTGCGCCTGGCCGTAGTAGGCCTCGTAGTAGCCGCTGGACAGCGCGTAGGTGCCCAGGATGATCCGGCGCTTCACCTCGGCGCCGAAGCCCTGCTCGCGGGTGAGCGCCATGACCTCGTCGAGGTCGCGGTCGCCGTCGTCGCCAACGCGGAGCCCGTACCGGACGCCGTCGAACCGGGAGAGGTTGGACGACGCCTCGCTCGGGGCGATCAGGTAGTAGGCCGGCAGCGCCAGGTCGAACGCGGGGCAGGAGACCTCGCGGACCTCCGCACCCATCCCCTCCAGCAGCGCGACGGCCTCGGCCACGCGGGCCAGCACGCCCTCCTCGTAGCCGTCGGTGTGCCCCTCGCCCCCCAGTTCCCGGACGATCCCGACCCGCAGTCCGGAGAGGTCGCCCCCGGCGCCGCGGCGCGCCGACTCGGCGAGCACCGGCACGGGGGCGTCGATGCTCGTGGAGTCCAGCGGGTCGTGCCCGCCGATCGCCTCGTGGAGCAGGGCGGCGTCCAGGACCGTGCGGGCCATCGGGCCGGCCTGGTCCAGGCTCGAGGAGAAGGCGATGAGCCCGTAGCGGGAGACCGACCCGTAGGTCGGCTTGTGCCCCACCAGCCCGGTCAGGGCCGCCGGCTGGCGGATGGAGCCGCCGGTGTCGGTGCCGATCGCCCACGGGGCCAGGCCGGCCGCGACTGCCGCCGACGAACCGCCGGAGGAGCCACCGGGGATCCGCTCGGGGTCCCAGGGGTTGCGGGTGACGCGATAGGCCGAGTTCTCCGTGGAGGAGCCCATGGCGAACTCGTCCATGTTGGTCTTGCCCAGGAGCACGGTGTCGGCGGCCTTGAGGCGCGCGGCGACCGTGCCGTCGTAGGGCGGCTCCCAGCCCTCGAGGATCCGCGAGCCGCTGGTGGTCGGGACCCCCTGGGTGACGACGACGTCCTTGAGCGCGACGGGGATGCCGGCCAGGCCGGTGCCGGCCGTGCCCGCCTCGTCGATCGCGGTGGCCCGGCCCAGGGCGGCCTCCGGGTCGACGTGCAGGTAGGACCCGAGCTCCGCGTCCTCGGCCGCGATGCGGTCCAGGTACGCCTGCGTCAGCTCGACGCTGGTCGTGCCGCCCTCGAGCAGGACGGCCTGCAGGGTCGCCGCGTCGGACGTGGTCAGGTCGCGGCTCACGCCTCCTCCCCCAGGATGCGCGGTACGCGGAAGCGACCGTCCTCCGCTGCGGGTGCTCCGGCGAGCACGACCTCGGGGGCGAGGCTGGGCCGGACGACGTCGGCACGGAAGACGTTGGTCATGGGCACCGCGTGGGTGGTCGGGGGCACGTCCTCGACGCCGGCCCTGCCGACCTGGGCGACGGCGTCCAGCACCGCGGCGAGCTGACCGGCGAAGAGGTCGAGCTCCTCGTCGGTCACCGCCAGCCGGGCCAGGCGCGCCAGGTGGGCGACATCCTTGCGGGAGAGCGTGCTCATGCTGGGGTGGAACTCCACTTCGCCGTGCTGTCTCGGCTCGGGTCTCGGCCGGGTACGTGACCGGGCCACTCTACGTGGGCGGTTCCGCCGGCCTGCGCCGCGGAACCGGCGTGAGAGGCTGCACCGGACGCGATCGACGGAGATCGAGCAAGGACCCCCTCCTCCCCACCGCCCGCAGGCTCGCGGCGGGCCCTGGACGGGGCCGGAAGCCCACGACCCGGAGGAAGCCGTGTCCTATCTCCTGCGCCTGGTGGTACCCGACCGGCCCGGCATCCTGGGCGCCGTCGCCACGGCGCTCGGCACCGCCGGGATCGACATCCTGTCCCTCGACGTCCTGGAGCGCGGCAACGGGGTGGCGGTCGACGACGTCGTCGTGGACCTCCCACCCGGCCGGCTGCCGGACAGGCTGATCACCGCGGCGCAGGCGGTGCCCGGGGTGTCGGTCGAGTCGCTGCGCCCCTTCGCCGGGCCGCTGGACACCCACCGGGAGCTGGAGCTGCTCGACGGGCTGGCCCGCGCGGCCGAGGGCACCTCGGCCAAGCTGCTCGCGGCGGAGCTGCCCCGCGTCCTGCACAGCGGCTGGGCCGCCGTGCTGTCCCCGGCTCAGGACCCGACGGACGGCGGCCGGCCCTGGGTGGTGTCGGCGGCCTCGGACGCGGCGCCCACCTTCGACGGGCTCACCCTGCCGTGGATGCCGCTGACCGGTCCCTGCCTGCTGCCCAGCGAGGACCCGTGGGTGCCCGAGCGCTGGCAGGAGATGGCCATCGAGATGATGGCCGCGCCCTACGGCCGGCCCGGGTGCGCGGTCGTGCTCGGCCGTTCCGGCGGCCCCCCGTTCCGCCGTTCGGAGCTGCTCCGGCTCGCCCACCTGACGGGTATCGCCACCACCGTGGCATCGCTTCCCCCGGCCTGACCCCGCGCCGGGCGGTTCCGCTCCCGGCCGGGATGCGGTGCAATCGCTGCGACGCGAGCGAGTGGGTGGCGACGATGCGACTCGGCGATGTGCTCGACGCGGCGGGGAGCCGCGCCTTCGTCGGCCGCGCCCGGGAGCTGGCCGCGTTCTCCGACGCGCTGGCCGGACGCTCGCCCCGCCGGCTGTTCCTGGTCCACGGGGTCGGTGGCATCGGCAAGTCCACCCTGCTGGGCCGGTTCCGCGCGGACGCCACCAGGGCCGGCCGGCCCGCCGTGCTGATCGACGGCCGCGAGGTCGACCCCTCCCCCGACGGGATCCGGGCCGCCCTGGGCCAGGCGCTGTCCGACCCGTCGCTGCCGCTCGACGCCCTGCGCGGGCTGGCCCTGCTCGTGGACCACTACGAGCAGCTGACCGCCGCCGACGCGTGGCTGCGGCGGGAGCTGCTGCGCGAGCTCCCGGACGACGCGGTGGCGGTGCTGGCCGGCCGGGACGTCCCCGATCCCGCCTGGCGACGACTGCCCGGGTGGTCCGAACTCGGCACGGCGGTCCGGCTCGACGGCCTGACCGCGGCCGAGAGCGCCGAGCTGCTCCTCCGCGCCGGGGTGCCCGGCGAGCGGCGGGCCGCCCTGGTGGCGCTGTCCCGGGGGCACCCGCTCGCCCTCGCCCTGCTCGCGGAGGCGGCCGCCGACGGGCCGCTCCCCGAGGTGCTCGCTGATGCTCCGGACCTGGTGTCCGCGCTGCTCGAGTGCGTCGTGAGCCAGGTCCCGGACGAGGTGCACGCGACGGGCCTGGCGACGTGCACGGTGGCGTGGTCGACGACGGAGGACCTGCTCGGTGCCACCGTCGGCGACGCCGCCCCTCGGGTCTGGGACTGGCTGGCCCGCCAGCCCTTCGTCGCCCGGGGTGCGCGCGGCCTGGTCCTCCACGACCTCGCCCGCGACGTGCTGACGGCGGAGCTCGAACGGCGGTCCCCCGAGCGGCAGCAGCGACTGCACCGCATCGTGCACGACCGTGTCGTGGCCGAGATCCGGTCCGACGTCGGCCCCGACCGGCAGCACCCGGCACAGCAACTCCTCTTCCTGCACCGGCACAGCCCGCTGACCAGCACGCTCGGGACACTGCGCAGTCGCGGATCGGCCGCCGTCGCCGCGGGCTCCCCTGCCGACCACCCGGCCGTGCTGGCGATCATCGAGCGGTTCCTCGGCCCGGGCGACGCCGATCTGGCCCGCGGCTGGCTGCGCGACGCGCCGGAGGCCCTGCAGGTCGTCCGGCAGTCGGACGGCTTGTCCGCGTTCGCACTCAGTCTGCTGCTGCCCACCGGATCACCCCTCGAGCGCAGCGACCCGGCCGTGCGCGCGGCGCTCGAGCACGTCGAGCGGAGCGGTCCCGCCCGGCCGGGCGAGGAGATCCACGTCATCCGGTTCATGGGTGGCACCCAGGAGCACGAGCGCGACGTCTACGCCACGCTCGTGGCGTCGGTGGTGGCGCTGACCACCTGGCTCACCCGGCCGCTCGCGTGGTCGTTCACGGCGACGACGGACCCGGAGTTCTGGGCCCCGTTCTTCGACTACCTGGGCATGAGCCGGATCAGCGAGGTCCCGGTCGGCGCGCGGCCGCCCGTCCTCTACGGGATGGACTGGCGACGACTGCCCGTGGACAGCTGGATGGAGATGATGAACGACCGGGAGCGGACCGGCGCCTCCGGTCCGCCGCCGGCCCACCTCCTGCGGCCCGCGCCGCTCGGTCGCGACGCCTTCGCCACGGCTGTCCGCACGGCGCTGCGCGACCTGCACCGCGACGACCGGCTCGGCTCCGGCCCGCTCTTCGGCTCCCGGCTGGCGGTCGGCCCCGACGGACCGAGCCCCGTCCGGCTGCGCTCGGCCCTGGAGCGGGGAATCGCCGCCCTGGCCGGGCAGCCGCGCGGAGCGGAGCTGCGGCGGGTGCTGGACCGCACCTTCGTCCGGCCGGCACCGACCCAGGAGACGGCGGCCGAGGTGCTCGGACTGCCGTTCAGCACCTACCGGAGGCACCTGGCCACCGCCCTCGCCGAGCTGACCGAGCTGCTGTGGGCCGCGGAGATCGGCGCGATCACCCTGCCCGAGGATCGCCCGCCGCCGGGTGCGGGCAGGAACTGAGCACCGATCGACCAGCGTCCGGTCTGGAGACCGGGCACCCGCCGCCGCCACCCTCCCGGCATCAGTCACGAGGAAGGGGACGCGAGATGGCGACAGTGGTGGTGCTCGGCGCCGGCATGACCGGCCTGACCACGGCGATGCTGCTGGCGAGGGACGGGAACCGGGTCACGGTCCTGGAGCGCGACCCTGCTCCTCCGGGAGACGCGGTCTGGACGGCGTGGCAGCGACCGGGGGTGAGCCAGTTCCGGCACCCGCACCTCGTGCTGCCCCGGTGGCACCGGGAGATGGAGGAGGCGCTGCCCGAGGTCGTCGACGAGCTCGTGGCGTCGGGCGGGCGGCCGCTCAACCTGATCGCGATGCTGCCGGAGCGGGTGCGCGGGCCGCTGCGGGACAGCGACCGGCAGTTCGACACGGTGACGGCCCGGCGGCCGGTGCTGGAGGCGGCGGTCGCCGCGGTGGCCGGGCGGACGGCCGGCCTGACGGTCCGACGCGGGGCCGGCGTCGCCGGTGTGTCCACCGGGACCGGCGAGCTGCCGGGGGTGCCGCACGTCACCGGCGTGCGGCTGACCGACGGCGGGACGGTCCCGGCCGACCTGGTCGTCGACTGCACCGGCGGCAGGTCCCGCCTGGGGAGCTGGCTGACCGCGGTCGGCGCGCGCCGGCCGGCGGGAGAACGGGACACCGCAGGGTTCGTCTACTACGCCCGCCACTTCCGCGCGCCGGCCGACCGGCAACCGGCCGTCCTCACCCGCCCGCTGCAGCACTACGACTCCCTGTCCCTGCTCACGCTGCCGGCCGACCACGGCACCTGGGCCGTCGCGATCGTCACCAGTTCGGCCGATCGGCGGCTGCGGGCACTGCGGGATCCCGCCGTCTGGCAGTCGGTGCTCGCCCGCTATCCCCTCGCCGCGCACTGGGGGTCGACCACGCACGGGGCCGAGCCGATCACCGGGGTCGACGTGATCGCCGGTCTGCAGGACCGCTCCCTGCGGCTGGTCGTCGACGGCGACCCCGTCGCCACGGGCCTCGTCGCGGTCGGCGACGCCTGGGGAACCACCAATCCGGCGCTGGGCCGGGGGCTGTCGATCGGCCTGGTGCACGCGCGGGTCCTCCAGCAGCTGCTGCGCGAGGTGGACCCGGTGGACGCGGAGAAGCTCGCCCGCCGTTTCGACGAGGTCACGGCGGCGGAGGTCGAACCGCTGCACCGCATGACGGTGGCCTCCGACCGGCACCGTCTGGCGGAGCTGGCCGGGGATCTCAGCGGGGTCCCCTACGAGACCGACGACCCGGGGTGGGCGATGACGCGGGCCCTGACGGCGGCTGCCGCGGTGGACACCGACGCCGTCCGGATGGGCACGAGCATCGGCTCCCTGCTGGCGACCCCGGGCCAGCTCTTCGCCGACCCGGCCGTGGCCGGACGGATCATGGCGCTGGGGGCGGGCGCCCCGCGGTACCCGATGCCGGGGCCGGACCGCGCGGGCCTGCTCGCCGCGATGGACGGGTGACCGCTCAGGCCCCGGGGTCGCTCCCGTCGCCGATCGTGGCGACGGCATGCGCGGCCTCGGGGCCGTCGGCCAGGAGCACCGCGAAGCCGTCGTCGTCGAGGATCGGCGCCTTCACCTGCACGGCCTTGTCGTACTTGCTGCCCGGGTCCGCACCCACCACGACGAAGCCGGTCTTCTTCGAGACCGAGCCGGTGACCTTGCCACCCCGCTCCTGGATGGCGGCGATCGCCTGGTCCCGGCTGTGGTCGCGCAGCGACCCGGTGACGACCACGGTGACGCCGGTCAGCGGCCCCGGGCCTGCGTCGCTGCCCTCGTCCACCATGCGGACGCCCGCCTGGCGCCACTTCTCGACCACGTCGCGGTGCCAGTCGACGTCGAACCAGTCCCGCACCGAGCGCGCGATGGTGGGGCCGACCCCGTCGGCGGCCGCGAGCTCCTCCTCCGACGCATCCCGGATCCGGTCCAGCGACCGGAAGTCGCGGGCCAGCGCCTGCGCGGCCGTCGGGCCCACGTGCCGGATGGACAGCGCCACGAGCACCCGCCACAGCGGGACGTCCTTGCGGCTCTGCAGGTTGGCGAGCAGCTTGCTCCCGTTCGCCGACAGGGTGCCGTCCTTCTTCGTGAAGAACCCCGACCGCTGCAGCTGCTCGGCGTCGAGGAAGAAGACGTCGCCCTCGTCCTGCAGCAGCCCGCTCTGCAGCAGCGCCGTCGCGGCCTCGTAGCCCAGGTTCTCGATGTCGAAGGCGCCGCGGCCCGCGACGTGGAACACCCGCTCCCGCAGCTGTG
The DNA here is from genome assembly GCF_900112815.1 of Blastococcus tunisiensis. GTDB lineage: Bacteria > Actinomycetota > Actinomycetes > Mycobacteriales > Geodermatophilaceae > Blastococcus_B > Blastococcus_B tunisiensis. The sequence goes on along the minus strand of NZ_FOND01000005.1, from coordinate 167,333 downwards.
CGGGGCACGACCGGGCGTTGGGGCAGCGGATGTCGGCGTCGCCCTCCTTCTCCGGACGCAGCTCCGTGCCGCACTCGGGGCAGTGCGTGGGCATGACGAACTCGCGCTCGTCGCCGGTGCGCGCGGCGACCACCGGGCCGAGCACCTCGGGGATGACGTCGCCGGCCTTGCGGATGACCACCGTGTCGCCGATCAGCACGCCCTTGCGCCGGACCTCGCTCGCGTTGTGCAGCGTGGCCAGCTGCACGGTGGACCCGGCGACCTTGACCGGCTCCATGTAGGCGAACGGGGTGACCCGTCCGGTGCGGCCCACGTTCACCCGGATGTCGAGGAGCTTCGTCGTCGCCTCCTCCGGCGGGTACTTGAAGGCGATGGCCCACCGGGGGGCACGCGAGGTCGACCCGAGCCGGCGCTGCAGGGCGTACTGGTCGACCTTGACGACGACGCCGTCGATCTCGTGCTCGACCGAGTGCCGCTGCTCCTTGGTCTGCTCGATGAACGCCCACACCGCCTCGAGGTCGTCGACCACCCGGTACCGGTCGCTCACCGGGAGGCCGAGGTCGCGCAGCCGTGCGTAGGCCACCGACTGGCGGTCGGCGTCGAAGCCGCGGTGCGCCCCGACGCCGTGCACCACCAGGCGCAGCGGCCGGGAGGCGGTGACCTTCGGGTCCTTTTGCCGGAGGGAGCCGGCCGCGGCGTTGCGGGGATTGGCGAACGGCGCCTTGCCCTGCTCCACCATGCCGGCGTTGACGTCGGCGAAGGCGGCCACCGGGAAGTAGATCTCGCCGCGCACCTCGAGCAGTTCCGGGACGGCGTCGCCGGTCAGCTGCTGGGGGACGTTCGCCATCGTGCGGACGTTCGCGGTGACGTCCTCGCCGGTCGTCCCGTCGCCCCGGGTGGCTGCCCGGACCATGCGGCCCTGCTCGTAGACGATGGCGACGGCGACGCCGTCGACCTTCAGCTCGCACAGGTAGCTCGCCCCGGCCGCGCCCTCGCGCTCCACGCGGGCGGCCCACGCGGAGAGCTCGTCGCCGGAGAAGGCGTTGTCCAGGCTCTGCATGCGTTCGAGGTGCTGCACGGGCGCGAACGTCGCGGTGAACCCGCCGTTGACCTTCTGGCTGGGTGAGTCCGGGGTGACCAGCGCCGGGTGGGCCGCCTCGACGGCCTTCAGCTCCGCCATCAGCTCGTCGTACTGACCGTCGCTGACCAGCGGCTCGTCGCGCACGTAGTAGGCGAAGGCGTACCGGTCCAGCTCCTCGGCCAGGTCGCGGTGCCGGGTGCGGGCGTCGTCGGGGACCTCGGTGACGTCCTGGCGGTCGACGGCGGCGCCTACCGCGGGGGCATCCATGTCGGTGGCATCCGTTGTCACGGGCGAACGGTATCCGGGGGGTACGACGGTCAACCGGGGTTCCCCCGGTCGTGGCTCACCCGGGGAGGAGGTACCTCGCGGCCTCGCGGACGTGCGCCATGGCCGCGCGTGCGTACGCCGGTGTCGCGCCGGCCAGGCCGCAGGACGGGGTGAGCGTCACCGCCCCGGCCAGGTCGTCGCCCGGGAAGCCCAGTTCCCGCCACCACGCCTGCACGCGGGACGCCGTCGCCTTCGCCGTCGGCAGCGTGGCGTCCGTGCCCGGGACGACTCCCGGGAACAGCCGGGTGCCCGCCTCGACGGCGGTGCCGAGGGCGTCCAGGTCCTGCACGAGGCCGAGGTCGAAGGAGAGGGCGGCTGCTCCCGCGGCACGGAACAGTCCCAGCGGCGCCCGGGGTGCGCAGCAGTGCGCGACGACCGGGACCGGCAGTCGGGAGACGAGGTCGGCCAGCTCCTGTTCGACGACGGCCGCCTCGATCGCCGCGAGCTTGCCGAAGCCGCTCACCGTCGGCAGCCCGCCCTGCAGGACGGCGGGGAGCGAGGGTTCGTCGAGCTGGACGACGACCGCGGCGCCGGGCACCCGCGCGGCGACGGCGGCGACGTGGGCGGTGAGCCCTTCCGCCAGTGACTGCGCGAGGTCGCGGCGGGCTCCGGCATCGACGACGGCCCGGTCGCCCCGGGTCCGCTCGAGACCGGCGGCCAGCGTCCACGGGCCCGCGGCCTGCACCTTGAACGGGCCGGTCCAGCGATCGGCGACGTCGTGCAGTGCGTCGAGGTCGCGCGCGAGGAGCTCCTCCGCGCGCCGCTGGTCGATCCCGGCGCGGGGGACCAGCCGCCAGCCGGCGGGCGTCAGGTCGAACGCGAGGTCGACCAGCAGGGCGGCGCTGCGGCCGATCAGGTCGGCGCCCGGGCCCCGGGCGGGCAGCTCCGGCAGGTGGGCGAAGTCGGGCAGCTCCCCCACGACCTGCCGGAGCGCCTCGGCCGGGTCCGCGCCGGGCAGGGAGCCGACGCCGGTGGCCGGCCCCCACGCGGTCGGGACCGGGGTCGCGTCGGCGGCGGCGTCGTCCCCGCGGGCGGGATCGGTCGGGGTGGTCACGACGGCGACGCTAGTCCGCCGGTCCGGGCCCGCGGCCGGGCGCACCGGTCAGCGGCGGACGCCGGCCTCCCGCTCGACCGCGGCCGTCACGGCCGCCTGCCCGAGGACGCGGTCCCCGCGGTCCGGGTCGGGCTCGTAGAACACCGCGGACTGCCCGGGGGCGACGCCCCGCTGCTGGTCGGCGAACTCGACCAGCAGGCCGCCGCCGTCGTCCGGGCGCACGCGGCAGGCCACCGGTGCGCCGTGGGCGCGCACCTGCACCTGGGCCGCGAAGGGCAGCTGCGGCGCACGGCCGGTCCAGGTGGGCGCGCCGGTGCGCACGGCCGGCACCCCGGCGAGGTCGGCCGTCCCGACGGTCACCGTGCGCGTCACCGGCTCGATGCCGAGGACGTACCGGGGGCGCTGGTCCCCCGCCGCGATGCCCAGACCGCGGCGCTGCCCGACGGTGAAGCCGTACGTCCCGTCGTGCTCGCCGACCTGTCGCCCGGTGGCCGCGTCGACGACCGGGCCGGGCTGGCTCCCCAGCCGCCGGGAGAGGAACCCGCGGGTGTCGCCGTCGGGGATGAAGCAGATGTCGTGCGAGTCGGGCTTGGCCGCGACGCCGAAGCCGCGCTCGGCCGCGATCTCGCGCACCCGGTCCTTGGTCATCCCGCCGAGCGGGAACATCGCCGCGGCCAGCTGCTCCGGCGTGAGGACGCCCAGCACGTAGGACTGGTCCTTGGCGGCGTCGACCGAACGCCGCAGCTCCGTGCCGTCGAGCCGCGCGTGGTGACCGGTGACGACGGCGTCGAAGCCCAGCCCCAGGGCCCGGTCCAGCACCGCGGTGAACTTGATCTTCTCGTTGCAGCGCAGGCACGGGTTCGGCGTGCGGCCGGCGGCGTACTCCGCCACGAAGTCGTCGACGACGTCCTCGGTGAACCGGTCGGCGAGGTCCCAGACGTAGAACGGGATGCCCAGTTCGTCGGCCACGCGCCGCGCGTCGTGGGAGTCCTCGACGCTGCAGCAGCCGCGCGATCCGCTGCGCAGCGTCTGCCGGTTCTGCGAGAGCGCCAGGTGGACGCCCGTGACGTCGTGCCCCGCGTCCACGGCCAGGGCAGCGGCCACCGCCGAGTCCACTCCCCCGCTCATGGCGGCCAGCACGCGCATGTCAGCGCCGTCCCAGGCCGGCGCGGCGGGCGCGCTCCACCACCGGGGCGATCACGTCGAGCACCGCGTCGACGTCGGCGCCGGTCGAGGTGTGGCCCAGGGAGAAACGCAGGGAGCTCCGGGCGCGGTCGGCGTCGGCGCCGGTGGCCAGCAGGACGTGACTGGGGCGGGCCACCCCGGCGCTGCACGCGGAACCCGTCGAGCACTCGATGCCGCGGGCGTCGAGCAGCATGAGCAGGGCGTCGCCCTCGGCCCCGGGGAACGACAGGTGCGCGTTGCCCGGCAGCCGGCCCGGACCGCCGTCCACCCGGTCGCCGAGCGGGGCGCCGTTCAGCTGGGCGTCGGGGACCTGCTCCACCACGCCCTCGACCAGCCTGTCCCGCAGCCCGGCCAGGCGGGCGGCGCGTTCCTCGCGGGAGCCGACGGCCGCGACCGTGGCGACGGCCAGTCCGACGATCGCGGCGACGTCCAGCGTGCCCGACCGCACGTCGCGCTCCTGCCCGCCACCGTGCAGCAGCGGCGTGCACTCGGCGTCGCGGCGCAGCAGCAGCACGCCGGCACCCATCGGGCCGCCCAGCTTGTGCCCGGTCATGGTGAGCGCGTCGACCCCGCTCGCCTCGAAGTCGACCGGCACCTGGCCCACCGCCTGCACCGCGTCGGTGTGCAGCGGGACGCCGACCTCGCGCGCGACGGCGGCCAGCGCCGGGATGTCGCTGACCGTGCCGATCTCGTTGTTGGCCCACATCACGCTGGCGAGGGCGACGTCCTCGCCGTCCCCGAGGGCCTCGGCCAGGGCGTGCGGGAGCACCCGGCCGGTGGACTCGACCGGCAGCCAGGTGATCTCCGCGCCGTCGTGCTTGGCCAGCCACTCCACGCTGTCGAGGACGGCGTGGTGCTCGGCGGGGCTGACCACGATCCGCCGGCGGCGGGAGTCGGCCTGCCGGCGGGCCCAGAACAGCCCCTTGACGGCCAGGTTGTCGCTCTCGGTGCCACCGCCGGTGAAGAGCACCTCGGACGGGCGGGCCCCCACGGCCTCGGCGAGCCGCTCGCGGGACTGCTCGGCGGCGCGACGGGCGGCGCGGCCGCTGGCGTGCAGCGAGGAGGCGTTGCCGACCCGGCCCAGCTGCTCGGTCATCGCAGCCAGCACCTCGGGCAGCACCGGCGTCGTCGCCGCGTGGTCGAGATAGCTCACACGGTTCTCCTCGCTGGCGCTCGTCGGCCCTGTGACCGTCATGCTCTGTCTCCGCGTGACCTCGCAGGCTCGGTCACCGGAACGAGCGTAGACGCGGACGCCGGGGCGCCCCGGGGTGCTCCGGCCCGGGGCGCCAGCCACCCGCCCACGAGGGCGGGTGCGGTGAGCACGGCGACGGCCAGCAGCACCGCCGTCGGGAAGGTCAGCGCTCCGGCGGCCGCCGCGGCCACGAGCACCCCGACAACGCCGACGCACACGGCGGACATGGTGACGTCGGCGATCTGGAACGCGGCCGAGTCGGCACCGCGGCGCTCCTCCCGCGACTGCTCCAGGAGAAGCACGCTGAGGCTCGGCATGCCCAGACCCATGCCGAGGCCGGCGACGGCCCAGGTCAGGTAGGTGGGCCAGCCCTCCAGCGCGGGGACGACGACGAGCGCCGTGCCCGCGAGCCCGGCCGCCAGGAGCAGGAAGCCGAGCCTCAGCAGCACGACGCGGGCGACGTCGGGCCGACGCCCCTGCAGCTGGGAGGCGATCGCCCATCCGAGCGCCCCGGCGGTCAGCGGGATGCCGGCCGCGGTGGGCCCGTAGCCGTGCAGGTGGGTCAGCGACAGGGGCAGCAACGCGTCCATGCCGAAGAAGGCGCCGGCCAGCAGGCCGCGTGCGCCGATGACCGCGGGCAGCCCCGGTCGCAGCCGGGCGGCACCCGCGGGGACGAGCGGGCGGATGCCCGCCACGAGGGCGGCCACCCCCACCACGGCGATGCCGACGGCGAACAGGTCCAGCCGCTGGCCCGCGTACTGCAGCGCGGCGATGCCGACGCCGGCCAGGAGGGCCCACCACCGGCGGGCGGACGTGGGCGCGGCCCCGTCCCCGGACGCGCCGAACCTCCGGAGGGCGGGCAGGAGCAGCGCCAGCCCGAGGAGGATCAGGGGAAGCATGCCGAGGAACACCCAGCGCCAGCCGACGTGCGTGGTGATGAGCCCGGCGAGCAGGGGGCCGACCAGCGCGGGCAGCACCCAGGCGGCGGAGAAGGCGGCGAAGAGCTTCGGGCGCAGCTCGGGGCGGTAGGCCCGTCCGGCGACGACGTACATGGAGACGGCGATGATGCCGGCCCCGACGCCCTGGACCGCCCGTGCGGCGACGAAGAGGGCCATGTGACCGGAGAGCCCGGCGAGCAGCAGGCCGGCCGCGAAGGTGGACACTCCGGCGAGCAGCGCGATGCGCGACCCGCGGCGGTCGTCGAGGTCTCCGCCCAGCACCATGCCGACCACGGATGCGACGAGGAAGGCGCTGAACGGCCAGCCGTACCACGCCAGACCGTCGAGCTCACCGACCGCGGTCGGCATCGCCGTCGCCACCGCCATCGACTCGAAGGCCACGAACGTGATCAGCATGAGCAGACCGGCGGTGGTCAGCCGGTGCGACCGGTCGAAGACCGTGGGGCGCCCGCTCCTCCGCACGTCGGGGCACAACTCCGGCCGCGCCCGTCGGCTTCCCGGGCGGCCGGCGTTTTCACGGGTCCGCTCGGATGGGTCGCGGCGACCGGGGCCGGCGACGCGTCGAGCGCCGGCCCCCTTCCGGGGACCGGCGCTCAGGTGACGTGCCGGAACGGCCCCGTCCAGAGGCTCACCGCGAGCTCGCGAGCGGTGAGGAGGACGGGGTCCTTCACTTACGGGCGGTGATCTGCTCCGTCGCGGCGGGGACGACGGTGTTCAGGTCGCCGACGACGCCGAAGTCGGCCAGCTCGAAGATCGGGGCCTCGGGGTCCTTGTTGATGGCCACGATCGTCTTCGAGGTCTGCATGCCGGCGCGGTGCTGGATCGCCCCGGAGATGCCGACGGCCACGTAGAGCTGCGGCGAGACGGTCTTGCCGGTCTGCCCGACCTGGAAGCTGTGCGGGTAGAAGCCGGAGTCCACCGCGGCGCGGGAGGCACCGACGGCCGCGCCGAGGGAGTCGGCCAGGCCCTCGATGATCGCGAAGTTCTCCGCGCTGGCCACACCGCGGCCGCCGGAGACCACGATCGAGGCCTCGGTGAGCTCGGGCCGGCTGGACTTCTGCTCGACGACGCGGTCGGTGACCGTGGCCAGCTTGGCGGCGTCGGACACCGACACCGACACCGGCTCCTCGGCGGCGGCGGCCGGGGCCGGCTCCGCGGTGACCGAGTTGCCGCGCAGGGTGTAGATCGGGGTGCCGACCGTCACCTGCGAGTGCACGATCGTCGCCCCGGCGAACGCCACCTGGGTGGCGGTGCCGTCGGCGGCGATCTCGGTGACGTCGGTCAGGAAGCCGCTGCCGGTCTTGATGGCCAGCCGGCCGGCGATCTCCTTGCCCTCCGGGGAGGACGGGATGATGACGGCGGCCGGGGACTTGTCGGCGACCAGCTGCGCCAGGACCTCGGCCTTGGGGGCGACGAGGTAGCCCTCGACGTCGTCGGACTCGGCGACGTAGACCTTCGCCGCGCCGTACTCGGCCAGGGCGTCCTTGACGCCGGCCGCGGTGCCGGGCGCGCCCAGGACGACGGCCGACGGCTCACCGAGCGCGCGGGCCGCGGTCAGGGCCTCCAGGGTCGTCTTGCGGACGCCGCCGCCGGCCGGGTCGAGCTCGGCCAGAACCAGTACCTCTGCCATAACTAGTTCGTCTCCTCTGCAATCGGTCTGCGGACCCGGGCCTTACTCAGACGATCTTCTGGCTGGCGAGGAAGTCGACGAACTTCTGCGCGCCGTCGCCCTCGTCGGTGACCTTCACGCCCTCGCCCTTCGGCGGGCGGCCGGCGAAGTCGAGCACCTTGCTGGTGGCGTTCGCCAGGCCCACGCTGCCGGCGTCCAGGCCCAGGTCGGCGAGCGACTTGGTCTCCACCGGCTTCTTCTTCGCGGCCATGATCCCCTTGAAGGAGGGGTAGCGCGGCTCGTTGATGGTGTCCCAGGTGGAGACGATCGCGGGCAGCGGCGCCTCGACGGCCCAGTAGCCGCCGTCGGTCTGCCGCTCGATCTTCGCCATGCCGCCCTCGATGGTGAGCTTGCGGGCACCGGACAGCTGCGGGATGTTCAGCCGCTCGGCCAGCAGCGCCGGCATCACCGACAGCTGGGCGTCGGTGGCCTCCGCACCGCACAGGACGAGGTCGTACTCCAGCTGCTGCAGGGCCGCGGCGATGACCGCCGAGGTCTGCACGGCGCACGACCCGTGGATCGCCTCGTCGACGACGTGCACGGCCTTGTCGGCACCCATGGACAGCGCCTTGCGGATGGCGTCGGTGGCCGAGTCCGGGCCGACGGTGAGCACGGTGACCTCGCCGCCCTCCCGGTCGCGCACCAGCAGCGCTTCCTCGATGGCGTACTCGTCCATCTCGTTGATGACGTTGTCGGCCGCGGCGCGGGCGACGGTGTTGTCCGCCGGGTCCAGCTTGCGCTCGCTGCCGGAGTCCGGGACCTGCTTCACAAGAACGACGATGTTCATCGCGCTGACCTTCCTCAGGACGCGTTCAGGACGCGGGCACGAGGGCCCGCCTGGCTCCGATCATGGAGGTTACTGGCTGGTAACGCGGGAGCGGGCCGAGGGGCCGGTGACGCGCATCACCCGACCCCGTCAGGTGGGGTGCCGCCACTCCCCCGTCGTCGCGAAGCGGGCCAGTGTGCCGGCGTGCGGGGCCAGGTCGAGGCCCTGGTCGGCGACCCACGCGTCGGAGTAGTAGGTGTGGGCGTACCGCTCCCCGCCGTCGCACAGCAGGGTGACCACACTGCCGGTGCGGCCCGCGGCGATCATCTCCGCGACCAGCCGGAAGGCGCCCCAGAGGTTCGTGCCGGTGGATCCGCCCGCCCGCCGTCCGGTCGTCCGCTCCAGTTCGCGGATCGCCGCCAGGGAGGCCGCATCGGGGACGCAGATCATCCGGTCGACGATGGTCGGCACGAACGACGGCTCCACCCGCGGCCGGCCGATCCCCTCGATGCGCGAGGACCGCCCGGTCGCCGTCCCCGGGTCGCCGTCCCGCCAGCCCGGGAAGAAGGAGGACCCCTCCGGGTCGACGACGGCCAGGCGGGTGGGCAGCCGCCGGTAGCGCAGGTACCGGCCGATCGTCGCGCTCGTCCCCCCGGTCCCGGCCCCGACGACGACCCACTCCGGCAGCGGGTGCCGCTCCAGCCGGAGCTGGTCGAAGATCGACTCGGCGATGTTGTTGTTGCCCCGCCAGTCGGTGGCCCGCTCCGCGTTGGTGAACTGGTCGAGGTAGTGGCCACCGCACTCGGCCGCCAGCCTGCGGGCCTCCTCGTAGATGTCCGGCGCCCGGTCGACGAAGTGGCAGCGCCCACCGTGGAACTCGATGAGCTCGACCTTCTCCGGGCTGGTGGAGGCGGGCATCACCGCGACGAACGGCAGCCCGAGCATCCGCGCGAAGTACGCCTCGCTGACCGCCGTCGACCCGCTGGAGGCCTCGACCACCGTGTTGCCCTCGGTGATCTGCCCGGAGCACAGCCCGTACAGGAACAGCGAGCGGGCCAGCCGGTGCTTGAGGCTGCCGGTGGGGTGGGTCGACTCGTCCTTGAGGTAGAGCTGGACCCCCCACTCGGGCGGCAGCGGGTACACCAGCAGGTGCGTGTCGGCGCTGCGCCGGGCATCGGCCTCGACGAGGGCGACGGCCCGGTCCACCCAGGCCCGGCCCGCCGGGTCCGAGCGGTCGACGTCACCGGCCGCCGTCATGCCGGCTCCTCCGGGACGACGAGCACGGGCCGCTCGGCCGGGACGACGGTGACCGCCTTCCCGGGCGTGAGGTCGCCGCTGGTCGCGCTGGCGACGTCCACCCGCACCTCCACGCCGCCGGCGAGGGCGACGAGCACCCGGGTGACCGCACCGGAGAAGGTCCGCGTCACGACCCGCGCGGCGCCGGCCTGGTCCGCCGTCACCACCAGCGCCTCGGGGCGGACCAGCGCCACCAGGTCCTCCGCCGGCGGGGCCGCCCCGGCGGCGGGGCGACGCACCCCGAGGAGCTCCACCTCGCCGCCGGAGCGCCGCGCCGGGATGCGGTTCATCGTGCCGACGAACTCCGCCACGAACGCCGTCGCCGGCCGCTCGTACAGCTCGTCGGGGGTGTCGACCTGTTCGAGCCGGCCGTCGCGCATCACGCCCACGCGGTCGGCGACCGACAGCGCCTCGGCCTGGTCGTGGGTGACGAACACGGTGGTGATGCCGAGCTCGAGCTGGATCCGGCGGATCTCCTCGCGCAGCTGCACCCGGACCTGGGCGTCGAGCGCCGACAGCGGCTCGTCGAGCAGCAGCACCTGCGGGGCCACCGCGAGCGCGCGGGCCAGCGCCACGCGCTGCTGCTGACCACCGGAGAGCTGGTGCGGGTAGCGGGTGGCGCGGTCGGCCAGGCCCACGAGCTCCAGCAGCTCGGCCGCCCGGGCGGTCTGGTCCGCCCGCGGCCGCCGCCGGACCCGCAGCCCGAACGCGACGTTCTCCGCGACCGTCAGGTTGGGGAACAGGCTGTAGGCCTGGAACACCATCCCCATGTCCCGCTTGCTGGGCGGTACGCCGGTGACGTCGCGGCCGTCGACCAGCACCCGGCCGGCGTCCGGGACGTCGAACCCTGCGATCGCCCGCAGCGCCGTCGTCTTGCCGCAGCCGGAGGGGCCGAGCAGGGCGAGGAACTCGCCACCGGCGATGTCGAGGTCGAGGCCGTCGAGGGCGACGACCGACCCGTACCGGCGGGTCAGCCCGTCGAGCCGGATGGGCACGCCGGGACGCCCGCGCAGGTCGGCCGGCCCCGTGGCCGGGGCGGACACGGCGGTCATGTGCTCTCCTTCGTGCCGCGCCGGCGGTCCAGCGCGGAGATCATCAGCAGCAGCAGCCAGGTGACGACGAGCGACAGCACCGAGACGGCGACCGACAGCTGCGGCTGCGACCCCGAGATCCGCACGATCCACGTCGGGAAGGTCTCGAAGCCCAGGATCACGGCGATCGTGTACTCCCCCATCACGAGGGCGAGGGTGAGGAACGAGGCGTTGAGCACCGACGTCCGCAGGACCGGCAGCACGACGGACACCAGCACCCGCGGCCACGACGCCCCCAGGTTGCGCGCGGCCTCCGTGAGGGTGCGCAGGTCGGCCCCCCGGACGCCGGCGTCGAGGGCGCGGTAGACGAAGGGCAGCGCCAGGACGACGTAGACGAACACCAGGATCCAGGGCAGCGCCGGCTCCTGGAGCGCGAAGAACGCCTCGGCCAGCGGCGTCCCGAAGAAGTAGTCCGGCGCCCACGCCAGCACGCTGCGCACCCCGACGACCAGCGCGATGGGCGGCAGGATCAGCGGCATGAGGGTCAGCAGCTCGACCGTCGTCCGCAGCCGGGGCAGCCGCAGGTTCACCAGCACCACGGTCGGGACCATGAGGACCAGGGCGATGACGACCGTCAGGCCGGCGAGCGCCAGGGACCGCGTGAAGGCCTCGGCGAAGCCCTCGGCGCCGGGGATCTCGGCGTAGGTCTCCAGCGAGACGCCGTCGCGCTCCCGGATGGTGAACCACACCGACGCGGCGATCGGCACGAGGAAGTACACGCCCAGGACGATCAGGACGGCGTAGCGCCAGGCCCCCGCGCCCCGTCGCCCGCGCCGGGCCGGGGTCCCCGGGGCCACCCCGCCGGCGCCGGCGACGGCCTCCGCGAGGGCGGTCATGCCAGCCACCGCTGGGTGCGGCGCTGGACCCAGGCGTAGAACACCATCACCAGGCCGACGAGGACGACCATGCCCAGCGCCAGGGCCTTGCCCCGGTTCTCCGAGCCGACGAGGACGTCGCCGGAGAGCGCGTTGGCGATCTGCAGCGGAGCCAGCGGGACGGTGCTGCCGACCAGCGCGTCCGCGGTGGCGTAGGCGGCGAAGGCCGAGGCGAACAGCAGCATCGTGGCGCCGATGACCGGTGGTGCGAGCACCGGTCCGCCGACGTGCCGCCAGTACTGCCAGCCGGTGGCCCCGAGGTTGTCCGACGCCTCCCGCCACTGGGGCCGCAGGGCCTCGAGCGCCGGGATGATCGTGAGCACCATCAGCGGGATGAGGAAGTACAGGTAGACCAGCGCGAGGCCGGCCATGGAGTACAGCGTGAACCCGCCGAGCCCGAGCCCGAGGGTGTCGGTCAGCAGGGCGGTGACCACCCCGCTGGTGCCGATCGTGGCGATGAACGCGAACGCCAACGGGATCCCGCCGAAGTTGGCCAGGACGCCGGACGCGGTGAGCACGAGCCGGCGCAGCAGCCGGCCCCGCCGCGCGCGGAGGATGGCCACCGCCAGCGCCAGACCCAGCACGGCGCCGAGGACCGCCGTGATCAGCGACAGCTGCAGACTGCCGACGTACGCGCGCCGGTACGGGCCCTCGGTGATCGCCCGGACGGAGTCGGTCGACCAGGTCTCCTCGAAGGTGACCGGATCGGTAGCGCGGAACGCCTCGACCGCGAGCACGCCGATCGGCAGCAGCAGGAACACCGCGACGTACAGGAAGAACGGGAGCGCGCCGAGGAGCACGAGCGCGCGGCCGCGCCGGCCCCTCCTGCGAGGGACCGGCGCGGCGGGCGACCCGGTGCTGGCGTCCTGGGATGCGGTGCTCAGCCGGACATCTCCGCGTTCCAGCGCTCGGCCACGACGGCCTGCGCCGCCGTCTGCTGCTCGTCGGTCGGGAACTCGACGTCCCCCTCGACCTCCGGCAGTGCCGCCAGGGCCTCGGCGTCGGCGGTGCCCGCCTCCTCCATGTCCGGCAGCCGGACCGGGCGGGAGCCGCCCGCCAGCCAGATGTTCTGGCCCTCGTCGCTGTAGAGGAACTCCTGCCACAGCCGGGCCGCGGCCGGGTGCGGCGCGAACTTGCTGATGGCCTGGCTGTAGTAGCTGCCGAAGACACCGTCGGAGGGGACGGCGACCTGCCACTCGACGCCCTCCTCGGCGAAGGTCTCGGTGAACGACGCGTTGAGGTAGTCCCAGTCGATCGAGATCGGGGTCTCGCCGCTCTGGATGGTGGCCGGGGTGATCTCGACCGGGTTGAAGTTGCCCGCGTCCTTGATCTGCGTGAAGAAGTCGATCCCCGGCCCGATGTCGTCCAGGCTGCCGCCGTTGGCGAGGGACGCCGCCCAGACGCCGCTGAACGCCGCCGCGGCCTGCGTCGGGTCGCCGTTGAGCGCCACCTGACCGGCGTACTGCGGGTCGAGCAGCTCGGCGAAGGTGGTCGGGCACGTCTCGACCACCGAGGCGTTGCAGCCGATGGAGATGAAGCCGCCGTAGTCGTTGAACCAGTGCCCCTCGGGGTCCTTCTGGTTCTCCGGGATCTCCTCCCAGGTCTCCACCTTGTACGGCGCGAGCAGGTCCTGTGCCTGCGCCTGCCGGGCGAAGGCGGTGCCGAGGTCGAGCACGTCGGGTGCGCGGTCCTGGCCCCGCTGGCTCTCGACGGCGTTGAGCTCGTCCTGGCTGGACCCGTCCGGGCTGGCGCTGTTGATCTCGATGCCGTACTTCTCGCTGAAGGTCTCGAGCATCTCGCCGTAGTTCGCCCAGTCCGGGGGCAGGGCGATGACGTTGAGCTCGCCCTCCTCCTGCGCGGCCTCGATCAGCGCATCCATCCCGCCGAAGTCCTCGGCCGAGGTGGCGGTGGCGGCGTCCGACCCGCTGCCGCCGCCCGAACCGCCGCCGTCGTCGGAACCGCACGCGGTGAGGGTGAGCCCGGCGGTGACGACCGCGACCGCGGTCCGCAGGGTGGTTCGTCGCACGTGTCCTCCTGAAGTGGTGCCGTACCTGCCCGGCGCCGGAGCCGGCGCCGGGCGGCCGGCGTCGCGATTGTGGCCGACCCGACCCGGTCAGGGGCGGTTACGGCACACGAACGTCGGATGAAGGCTCGGTGCGCGCCTCAGCGGCCGGTGAACTGGGCCTTCCCCGGGCCGTTCTCGAGGAAGGAGCTCATCCCGGTCTTCTGGTCCTCGGTGTCGAACAGCCCGGCGAACAGCCGGGTCTCCAGGGCCAGCCCCTCGTCGAGGGAGCCGTCGAGCCCGCCGTCGATCGCCCGCTTGGCCGCCGCGAGGGCCAGCGGCGGGCCGGCGGCGAACTTCCGCGCCATGGCCACCGAGGTGGGGTGCACCTCGTCGTCGGGGACCACGGCGTCGGCCAGGCCGATCTCCAGCGCCTCCTCGGCACCGACGTGGCGCCCGGTGAAGACGAGGTCCTTGGCCTTGGCCGGGCCCACCAGCCGCGCGAGGCGCTGGGTGCCGCCGGCGCCCGGGATGATGCCCAGCTGGATCTCCGGCTGGCCGATCTTGGCGCCGGCGCCGAGGACCCGGAAGTCGGCGCACAGCGCCAGCTCGTAGCCGCCGCCGAGGGCGTAGCCGGTGATCGCCGCGATGACCGGCTTGGGGATCTGCGCGACCGTCCGGAACGAGGTCTGCAGCTCGGCGCCCCACTCGGCCATGCCGGCGGCGTCGAGCCGGGACATCGCCTTGATGTCGGCGCCCGCGGCGAAGACCCGCTCACCGCCGTAGATCACCACGGCCCGCACGTCGGCACGCTCGCCCGCCTCGGTGGCCGCGGCCCGCACCTCCCGGTGCAGCTGCTCGTCGATCGCGTTCATCTTGGGCCGGTCGAGGCGGATGGTGCCGACCCCGTCCTCCACCTGCAGGGTCACGAATTCCGGATCAGCCATGGGAGGCACCCTAAGGCCCCGGCCAGCGGCTCGTCGCCAGTGTGCGAGCGGTGAGAGGGGACGGGATCGTGTCTCAGGTCGCGCGGCGGGCGGTGAAGCGGCCGTCGGTCCGGCTGAGCGAGAGGGAGAGGCCGAACGTCTCCGACAGCGCCTCGGCGGTGAGGACGTCGCCCGCGGCACCGGAGGCCACCACCTCTCCCCCGCGCAGCAGCAGCGCGTGGGTGTACCCGGGCGGGATCTCCTCGACGTGGTGGGTGACCAGCACCTGCGCCGGCGCGTAGTGGTACCTCGCCAGGTCCGACAGCCGGGCGACGAGGTCCTCCCGGCCGCCGAGGTCGAGGCCGGCGCCGGGCTCGTCCAGGAGCAGCAGCTCGGGGTTGGGCATGAGCGCCCGGGCGATCTGGGTGCGCTTGCGCTCGCCCTCGCTCAGCGTGCCGAAGGGCCGGTGCGCGTACTGCGCCACGCCCCACTGCTCCATGAGCATCCCGGCACGGGTCAGGTCGTGGACGTCGTACTGCTCCCGCCAGCGGCCGACCACGGCGTAACCGGCCGAGACGACGATGTCCCCGGTCTTCTCCGACGGCGCGATCCGCATGGCGAGCGCGGCGCTGGTCAGCCCGATGCGCGGGCGCAGCTCGAAGACGTCGACCGCACCGAGGGTCTCGCCCAGCAGCCGCACCTCGCCCCGGGTGGGGTGCAGCTGGGCCGCAACCAGCTGCAGGAGCGTCGTCTTCCCCGCCCCGTTGGGGCCGAGGACCACCCACCGGTGATCGGCCTCGACGGTCCAGTCGACGCCGCGCAGGAGGTGGTTGTCACCCCGGACGACGTCGACCCCGGTCATCCCGACGACGGCCTCACCGGCGGTTGTGTTCGACACGCCCCCCATCCAACCAACATCGTGGCGGCCACCTGCGCGTGCATCGCCCGCTTCCTTGGCACGATCGCGCCATGAGCCGACCAGCGACCGACCGCACCGGCACCGAGCGCGGCCGCGAGGTGCTCCCGGGCAGCCCCACGCCGCTCGGCGCGGTCTGGGACGGCACCGGCACGAACTTCGCCCTGTGGTCGGCCGGGGCGCACGCGGTGGACCTCTGCCTCTTCGACACCGACGGCACCGAGCACCGCTCCCGGCTGGAGGAGACGACCCACCAGGTGTGGCACGGCCGGGTCCCCGGCGTCGGGCCCGGGCAGCGCTACGGCTACCGGGTGCACGGCCCGTACGACCCGGCGGCGGGGCTGCGGCACAACCCGGCCAAGCTGCTGCTCGACCCCTACGCCCGCGCCGTCGACGGCGAGCTCTCGCTGGACCCGGCGTTGTTCGGCTACCCGGGCGACGCGGTCGACAGCACGACCCGCGACGACCGCGACTCCGCGCCGTACGTGCCGCGCGGCGTCGTCGTGCACGACCCGTTCCCCTGGGACGGCGACCGCCCGCTGCGCACCCCCTGGTCGGACACGGTGATCTACGAGGTGCACGTCAAGGGGGCGACGGCGACCCATCCGGACGTGCCGCCGCACCTGCGGGGCACCTACGCCGGCCTCGCCCACCCGGCGTTCGTCGAGCACCTGCAGGCCCTCGGGGTGTCCGCCGTCGAGCTGCTGCCGGTGCACCACTTCGTCAGCGAGCCGCACCTGCTGCGCCGCGGGCTGACCAACTACTGGGGCTACAACACCCTCGGCTACTTCGCCCCGCACGCGGCCTACAGCTCCTCGGGCAGCGGCGGCGGCCAGGTCACCGAGTTCAAGACGATGGTCAAGGAGCTGCACGCCGCCGGCATCGAGGTGATCCTCGACGTCGTCTACAACCACACCGCGGAGGGTGACCACACCGGCCCGACGCTGTCGTTCAAGGGCATCGACAACGGCGGCTACTACCGGCTCGACGGCGGCAACCGGTCCCGCTACACCGACTACACCGGCTGCGGGAACACCCTCGACGTGCGCCGTCCGGCCGTCCTGGCGCTGCTCATGGACTCGCTGCGCTACTGGGTCACCGAGATGCACGTCGACGGCTTCCGGTTCGACCTCGCCTCCGCGCTGGCCCGCTCCATGCACGACGTCGACCGGCTGTCGGCCTTCTTCGACGTCGTCCACCAGGACCCGGTGGTCAGCACCGTCAAGCTCATCGCCGAGCCCTGGGACGTCGGCCCGGGCGGCTACCAGGTGGGCAACTTCCCCCCGCCCTGGACGGAGTGGAACGGGCAGTACCGCGACACCGTGCGCGACGTCTGGTCCGGGGCGCACGTCGGCGTCCGGGATCTCGCCTACCGGCTGACCGGCTCGTCGGACCTCTACCGCTCCGACGGCCGTCGCCCGTTCGCGTCGGTCAACTTCGTGACCGCGCACGACGGCTTCCCGATGCGCGACCTGGTCACCTACGAGCAGAAGCTCAACGAGGCCAACGGCGAGGACAACCGGGACGGCGAGAGCCACAACCGCGGCTGGAACTGCGGCGTCGAGGGGCCCACCGACGACCCGGAGGTGCGCGCACTGCGCGACCGGCAGGTGCGCAACCTGCTGACGACGCTGCTGGTCTCGACCGGCGTGCCGATGCTCACCGCCGGCGACGAGCTGGGCCGCACCCAGCGGGGCAACAACAACGCCTACTGCCAGGACAACGAGCTCTCCTGGATCGACTGGGCGGAGGTCGACGGTGACCTGCGCGCGTTCGTCAGCCGCCTGGTCCGGCTGCGGCGCTCGGCGCCCGTGCTCCGGCAGGAGGCGTTCTTCGAGGGGCACGAGATCCCCGGCACCGGCGGCACCCGGGACCTCGCCTGGTTCGCCCCCGACGGCGGTCAGCTGTCCACCCAGGCCTGGTTCGACACCGGTCTGCAGACGCTCGGCATGTACCTCGACGGCCGCGGCATCCGGCACCGCGACGCGCACGGCCGGCCGGTGGTCGACGACTCCTACCTGGTGCAGCTGCACGCCGGGCCGGAGCCGGTCACCGTGCGGCTCCCGGGGCCGCCGTGGGCCGACGGCTACGAGCTCGTGGTGTCGACGGAGTACGCCACCGGCGCCCCGCCGGAGACGACGATCGTCGCGCCCGGCCAGGTCGAGCTCCCCGGCCGGTGCGTCTGGCTGCTGCGAGTCCTGCGCCGGCCATGACGCGGGGTCGAACCACAGAGGCCCAGAACCCGGCGGGTTCTGGGCCTCTGTGGTGCAGAGCTCGACCTGCTAGTCGGTGGGCTGCTCGAACGTGATGACGGTCCAGCCGAGCAGGAGGCGGTCACCGTCGGAGAGCGGGTGGGCAACCCCGGGCTCGAGCTGGGTCCACTCGGTGGCCTCGGGGCCGGCGACGTGCGTGCCGTTGAGCGAGCCGAGGTCGACCAGCGAGACCTCGCTGCCCGAGCGCTGCAGGGCGGCGTGCGCGGAGGACAGCACGTTCTGGGTGTCGGCGATCGGCACCGGCCGGGCGCCACCGTTGGTCACCATCTCGTGGTTGTCCGGGCGGCGGCCGAGCACGATGTCCTCGTCGACGGTGACGACCATGCCGTCGTCGAAGCGCAGCACGGGAGCCGACGCCTTGTCCGGGCGCCAGAAGGCCGTCTGCTCGCCGGAGTCCGGCGCGGCGCTCTCCCGGCCGGCACCCGACCCGAAGCCGGCGTCGGAGCCCGCCGTGAAGGCCGACGGGGTGGACGCGGGCACGGCCGAGGACGACGACGGGGCGTGCGCGGCCAGCTGCAACATGGCGCCCGACCCCGGGACGGTGCCCTCGACGAGGTCGAAGGCGACCCCCGGGGGCATCTGCGGCGCGGCCTGCCCCGGACCGACGTAGAGCGTCTGGCCGAGCTGGAAGCCGGAGGCGAGGGTGCCGCCCTCGACCGCGGAGCCGGAGACCGGCACGCCGTCGACGGCGGGCTGACCCTTCCCCGACCACAGGGCGACCCCGGTGCCGGCGCCCCCCTGGGTGTCGGCGATCACCAGGGCGAACGAGGCGGCGCCGTGGGCGAGCGAACCCACCTGGCCGGCAACGGCGGCGAGCACGCGGTCGGCGCCGGGACCCGAGACGCCGAGGCAGGCGTGCAGGGCGGCGACGAGAGCGGGCGAGCCGGGAGCGTCGACCCACAGCAGCCCGCCGCCGCGGCGGGCGACGACAGAATCTCCGGGGAGCACTTCGCAGCGGTCAGGCATGGCCTCCAGCCTACTGATCGGTACGGCCTCTCGCCCTCCCCGCGACCCCGCCACGCCGGACGATCACCACGTTCCGCGAGGTGCATGGGACTCGCGTGGTGCACGTGCCTGCTGCACACCGTTCATGCGCTGCTCACCACACCGAGCTCGGCCGGATCGGCCATCCGCCCGGAGTGCGGCAGCACTCGCACGGTGTAACCGAATGCACCGGTCCGCTCCAGCGGGACGGTGGCGGTGAACCAGTGCCGCGAGCCGTCGGTGTGCTCGTGCTCCATCGGGATGCTGGTCACGTCGTGCAGCCCGTCGGCGTCGTCCACCCGCCCGTAGGCCGCCTGGACCTCGACGTCCCCCGGGGTGAGCCCCGGCAGCTCCACCTCGGCGCGCAGCGCGAGCGTCGACCCGATCTCCGGGGTGTCGCCGGCGCCGGTCGCCTCGACGTGCGCCACGCGGACGTGCTGCCAGTTCGCCAGCAGGTGCGAGCGCCAGGCCGCCTCCTCGCGCGCCGGGGCGTAGCCGTCGCCGGCCATGTCGCGCGCGGAGCCCGCCGCGGGCACGTAGAGGGCCTGCACGTAGTCACGCACCATCCGGGTGGCCAGCACCTTGGGCCCGGTCTCCCGGAGGGTGTGCCGGACCATCTCCACCCAGCGGCCGGGGACGCCGGACCGGTCGCGCTCGTAGAACCGGGGCAGCACCTGGTTGTCCAGCAGGTCGTAGATCGCCCGCGCCTCCACCTCGTCGCGGCGATCGGCGTCGGTCACGCCGTCGGCGGTCGGGATCGCCCAGCCGTTCTGGCCGTCGAACCACTCGTCCCACCAGCCGTCGCGGATGGACAGGTTGAGCCCGCCGTTGAGCGCGGCCTTCATGCCGGACGTGCCGCACGCCTCCAGCGGGCGCAGCGGGTTGTTCAGCCAGACGTCGCAGCCCCAGTAGAGGTACCGGGCCATGCCGATGTCGTAGCCGGGGAGGAAGGCGATGCGATGCCGGATCTCCGGGTCGTCGGCGAACTCCACCATCTGCTGGATCAGCTTCTTGCCGCCGTCGTCGGCCGGGTGGCTCTTGCCCGCGATGACCAGCTGGATCGGCCGTTCGGGGTCCAGCAGCAGCGCCTTGAGCCGCGCGGGGTCGCGGAGCATCAGGGTCAGCCGCTTGTAGGAGGGCACCCGGCGGGCGAAGCCGATGGTGAGGACGTCGGGGTCGAAGGCGCTGTCGGTCCAGCCCACCTCGGCCTCGGTGGCCCCGCGGGACAGCGCCGTCTCCCGGACCCGCCGGCGCACCTCCTCGACCAGCCTCGAGCGCAGCGTCCGCCGGATGCTCCACAGCGCGTCGGCGGGGATCTTGTCGACCCCGTCGAA
Source organism: Blastococcus tunisiensis (assembly GCF_900112815.1). Taxonomy (GTDB): domain Bacteria; phylum Actinomycetota; class Actinomycetes; order Mycobacteriales; family Geodermatophilaceae; genus Blastococcus_B; species Blastococcus_B tunisiensis. The sequence continues at coordinate 147,403 of NZ_FOND01000005.1, read as the reverse complement.
GTGCACCGGCCCGTCGACCGTGACCGGGTCCCCCTGGCTCGAGGTCTGGGTACCCATCTCGACCAGCTCGCGCGCGGTCCACGTCGGGGCGTGCACGCCGTTGGTGATCGAGCCGATCGGCACGTCCCCCTCGTCGAAGCCCGGCCAGAGGTCGCTGAACATGCCGCGGCTGACGTGGCCGTGCAGCTCGCTGACGCCGTTGGCGCGCTGACCCAGGCGCAGGCCCATGTGCGCCATGTTGAACTTCGCCGGGTCCTCCTCGGCGCCCAGCACGAGCAGGTCGTGCAGCGGCACGCCGAAGCCGGCGAAGTAGCGCTCGATCAGGGCCTTGGGGAAGCGGTCGATCCCCGCGGGCACCGGGGTGTGGGTGGTGAACACGGTGCCGGCGCGCACCGCCTGCAGCGCCTCCCCGAACGACAGCCCGTGCGCCTCGGTCAGCTCGCGGATCCGCTCGATGCCCTGGAACCCGGCGTGCCCCTCGTTGGCGTGGAACACCTCGGGCAGCGGGGTGCCGCTGAGCCCGCAGTAGGTGCGCACGGCGCGGACGCCGCCGATCCCCAGCAGCATCTCCTGGCGGAGCCGGTGGTCCTCGTCCCCGCCGTACAGCCGGTCGGTGACCAGCCGCTCCGCCGGCGCGTTCTCCTCGATGTCGGTGTCGAGCAGGAGCAGCGACACCCGGCCGATCTGGGCCCGCCAGACGTGGGCGTGCAGCGTGCGGCCCTCCGGCAGCGGGACGGTGATCACCGCGGCGGAGCCGTCGGGCTCGCGGAGCAGCTTCACGGGCAGCCCGTGCGGATCGAGGGAGGGGTAGTGCTCGAGCTGCCAGCCGTCGGCGGACAGGCCCTGCGTGAAGTAGCCGGCCCGGTAGAGCAGCCCGACGCCGATCAGCGGGACGCCGAGGTCGGAGGCCGCCTTGAGGTGGTCGCCGGCGAGGATGCCCAGGCCACCGGAGTACTGCGGCAGCACCTCGGTGATGCCGAACTCCGCCGAGAAGTACGCGATGCTCTTCGGCGCCTCCGCGCCGAGCGACTGGTACCAGCGCGGCGTCGCCAGGTACTCGTCGAGGTCGTCGACCGCGTCCTGCAGGCGCCGGACGAACCGGCGATCCTTGGCCAGCTCGGCGAGCCGCTCCGCCGACACCTCCCCCAGCGCCCGGACCGGGTCGCCGCCGCAGCGGTCCCAGAGCTCGGGGTCGAGGGTCTCGAAGAGATCGCGCGTCTCCGGGTGCCAGGACCACCGGAGGTTCATCACGAGCTGGGACAGGGGGGTCAGGGGTTCGGGCAGCGCCGCACGGACGGTGAACCGACGAAGAGCACGCACCGGCCGAGACTAACCAGCAGACGGCGCCCCGACAGGGCCACGACGGAAACTTCCCGCCGACCTGCCCTCCCGCCCCGACGGGTGAGGCGCACGGGGCACGATCGTGGTCGAGGTGCTGGTGGGGCGTGACCTCGATAGCGTGGTCGCCGATGACTGGCCGCGCTGACCTCCGCCTCGGCATCTCCGATGTCGCCCCCGTCGTGTCCTGCGGGACGTTCTCCGCCCGAGCGGTGGTGGGAGAACACCTGCCCGTCACGGCCACCGTCTTCCGCGAGGGCCACGACGCCGTCGCCGCCAACGTGGTGTGGACCGCGCCGGGCGAGGACGACGCCACCGCCCCCTTCGTCCGGATGGCGAAGCTCCCGCCGGAGCCCGACCGCTGGCTCGCCACCGTGGTGCCCGACCGCGAGGGCCGCTGGTCCTACTGCGTCGAGGCGTGGAGCGACCCGCTGGCCACCTGGCGGCACGCCGTCGAGGTGAAGGTCGAGGCCGGCCAGGGTCCCGAGGAGCTCGCCAACGACCTCGAGGAGGGTGCCCGGCTGCTCGACCGCGTGGCGGAGGTCGCCGACGAGGAGTGGCGCGGCCGGGTCACGGCCGCCGCAGCGGCCCTCCGCGACACCTCGCAGGAGCTGACCGTCCGCATCGCCCCGGCCCTCGCGGCGGGGCTGCAGCGCTACCTGCACGAGCACCCGGTCCGCGAGCTGGTCACCCGGTCGCCCCGCTACGAGGTGTGGGTGGACCGCCGGGAGGCCCTGTACGGGTCCTGGTACGAGTTCTTCCCCCGGTCGGAGGGCCCCGTCGTCGGCGGGCAGCCCACCCACGGCACCTTCGCCACGGCCGCCGACCGGCTGCCCGCGGTGGCCGAGATGGGGTTCGACGTCGTCTACCTGCCGCCGATCCACCCCATCGGCACCGTCAACCGCAAGGGCCCGAACTCCCGGGAGTTCCCCGGCGGCAACCCGCACGAGATCGGCCCGGACGACGTCGGCTCCCCGTGGGCGATCGGCAGCGCCGAGGGCGGGCACGACGCCGTGCACCCCCAGCTGGGCACCATGGAGGACTTCCGGGCGTTCGTCGACCGCACCCGCGAGCTCGGCATGGAGGTGGCGCTGGACTTCGCGCTGCAGGCCGCGCCCGACCACCCGTGGGTGCAGGCCCACCCGGAGTGGTTCACCACCAAGCCCGACGGCACGATCGCCTACGCGGAGAACCCGCCGAAGAAGTACCAGGACATCTACCCGGTCAACTTCGACAACGACCCCGAGGGCATCTACGCCGAGTGCCGCCGGGTGCTCCAGGTGTGGATCGACGCGGGCGTGAAGATCTTCCGGGTCGACAACCCGCACACCAAGCCGCTGAACTTCTGGCACTGGATCATCTGGGACGTCAAGCAGAGCCACCCCGACGTGCTGTTCCTCGCCGAGGCCTTCACCCGGCCGGCGATGATGCACCAGCTGGCCCGCATCGGCTTCACCCAGTCCTACACGTACTTCACCTGGCGGACCGAGCGCGGCGAGCTCGAGGAGTACGGCCGCGAGCTGGCCACCAACAGCCACTACATGCGGCCCAACTTCTTCGTGAACACCCCGGACATCCTGCACGAGTCGCTGCAGTTCGGCGGCCCGCCGATGTTCAAGATCCGCGCCGTGCTGGCCTCGATGATGAGCCCGACGTGGGGCGTCTACTCCGGCTTCGAGCTCTTCGAGCACGTGGCGGTGAAGCCGGGCAGCGAGGAGTACCTCGACAGCGAGAAGTACCGGCTGCGCCCGCGCGACTGGGACGCCGCCGAGGCCTCCGGCAGGAGCCTCGCGCCCTACCTGCGCCGGCTCAACGAGGTCCGCCGCGCGCACCCGGCGCTGCAGCAGCTGCGCACGCTGCACTTCCACGCCGTCGACAACCCGAACCTGCTGTGCTTCTCCAAGACGGACCCGGGGTCGCAGGACGCGGTCCTGGTCGTGGTCAACCTGTCCAGCCACAACACCCAGATCGGGACGACGTCGCTGGACCTCCCGGCTCTCGGGCTGGACTGGCACGAGCGGTTCGGGGTCACCGACGAGCTCACCGGCGCCCACTACGACTGGGGCCAGTTCAACTACCTGGAGCTCGATCCCTACCGGGAGCCGGCCCACGTCTTCGCGGTCTCCTTCCCGCGGCAGGTCCAGTTCCCGCCGCCCGTCTCCTAGCCCGCCGACCGCCCGCGAACCGATCGAGGTCTGTCTCTCCCGATGACCGTTCCCGTCCCTGACTTCCCCGACAGCCGCTCCGCGCTCCCGCCGCCCGGCACGGACCCGGAGTGGTTCAAGCGCGCCGTCTTCTACGAAGTCCTCGTGCGCGGCTTCGCCGACAGCAACGCCGACGGCGTCGGCGACATCCGCGGCATGATCGACCGGCTGGACTACCTGCAGTGGCTCGGCGTGGACTGCCTCTGGCTGCCCCCGTTCTTCGCCTCACCGCTGCGCGACGGCGGCTACGACGTCAGCGACTACACCGCCGTCCTGCCCGAGTTCGGCGACATCCACGACTTCCGCGAGTTCCTCACCGAGGCCCACGCCCGCGGCATGCGCGTGATCATCGACTTCGTCATGAACCACACCTCGGACCAGCACCCCTGGTTCCAGGCCAGCCGCAGCGATCCGGACGGCCCCTACGGGGACTTCTACGTCTGGGCCGACGACGACACCGGCTACGCCGACGCCCGCATCATCTTCGTCGACACCGAGAGCTCGAACTGGACCTTCGACCCGGTGCGCAAGCAGTACTTCTGGCACCGCTTCTTCTCCCACCAGCCGGATCTCAACTTCGAGAACCCGAAGGTGCAGGAGGCGATCATCGACGCCCTGCGCTTCTGGCTGGACCTGGGCATCGACGGCTTCCGCCTCGACGCCGTGCCCTACCTCTTCGAGGAGGAGGGCACCAACTGCGAGAACCTGCCGCGCACCCACGAGTTCCTCAAGCACGTGCGCAAGGTGGTCGACGCCGACTACCCCGACCGCGTGCTGCTCTGCGAGGCCAACCAGTGGCCGGCCGACGTCGTCGAGTACTTCGGCGAGAACGGCGACGAGTGCCAGATGGCCTTCCACTTCCCGGTGATGCCGCGCCTGTTCATGGCCGTGCGCCGGGAGCAGCGCTTCCCCATCTCGGAGATCATGGCCCAGACGCCGGACATCCCCGACAACTGCCAGTGGGGCGTCTTCCTGCGCAACCACGACGAGCTCACGCTCGAGATGGTCACCGACGAAGAGCGCGACTACATGTGGGACGAGTACGCCAAGGACCCCCGCATGAAGGCCAACATCGGCATCCGCCGGCGGCTGGCCCCGCTGCTGGACAACGACACCAACACCCTGGAGCTGTTCAACGCCCTGCTCCTGTCCCTGCCGGGGTCGCCGGTCCTCTACTACGGCGACGAGATCGGCATGGGCGACAACATCTGGCTCGGTGACCGGGACGGCGTCCGCACGCCGATGCAGTGGACGCCGGACCGCAACGGCGGCTTCTCCACCGCCGACCCCCAGCGGATGTACCTCCCGCTGAACCAGGACCCGGTGTACGGCTACCAGGTCACCAACGTGGAGTCGCAGCTGCGCAACAGCAACTCGCTGCTGCAGTGGCTGCGCCGGATGATCCAGGTCCGCAACGAGCACCCCACCTTCGGCCTCGGCTCGTTCGAGGAGATCGGTTCGCGCAACCCGACGGTGCTGTCCTTCGTGCGCCGGTTCGGCGACGACGTGGTGCTCTGCGTCAACAACCTGTCCCGCTTCCCGCAGCCGGTGGAGCTCGACCTGCGCCAGTTCGAGGGCTACACGCCGATCGAGCTCACCGGGCGGGTGGAGTTCCCGCAGATCGGCGTCCTGCCCTACATGCTCACGCTCGCCGGGCACGGCTTCTACTGGTTCGAGCTGGCCAAGCCGGCCGAGGCACCCGCCGACGAGCACGAGGACTGGGAGAGCGCCACGTCCAGCTCGGTCGCCGACTCGCTGCTGGCCGCCGGCGTGGTCAGCGCCGCCCCGGTCTCCGAGGGCAGGGAGATCCCGGGCGACAGCGACACCCGCGACCAGGGAGAGACCTCATGAGCGCCCTGACCGACCTGCTCCGCGACTGGATGCCGCACCAGCGGTGGTTCGGCAGCAAGGGCCGGGAGTGGACCGACATCAGCGAGGACGGCTTCCTCCTCGACCGGAGCGACCCGGTGCTGTCGGTGCACCGGGTCCGGGTCACCTACGCCGACGGCCCCTCCGAGACCTACCTCGTCCCGCTGTCGTGGCGCGACCACCCGGCCGAGGACCTGGAGTCCGCCTTCGTCGGCGCGGTGGCCGGTGACGGCCGGGAGACCTACGCCTACGACGCCATGCGCGACCGCGACGCGACGGCGTCGTGGCTGATCCACCTGGTCAACGCCTCCACCGTCGGCCCCATGCACTTCCACCCGGCCGGGGTGGCCTACATCCCCGAGGGGCTGCCCGGCGACATCGTCTCCGGCGAGCAGAGCAACACGTCGCTCATCTACGGCTCCGAGGCGATCCTCAAACTGTTCCGCCGGCTGGAGCCCGGGCTCAACCCCGACGTCGAGGTCCACGACGCGCTGCGCCGCACCGAGAACCCGCACATCGCGCCGCTGCTCGGCCACATCGAGATCGACGACCCCGACCCGGCCAACCCGCCGGCGACCGTGGCGATGCTGCAGACCTTCGTGCCCAACGCCAGCGACGGGTGGCGGCTGGCCACCGCGAGCGTGCGGGACCTCTACATGGAAGGCGACCTGCACGCCGACGAGGTCGGGGGCGACTTCGCCGCCGACAGCGAGCGGCTCGGCGCGGCCACCGCCTCGGTGCACGCCGACATGGCGCAGGTGCTGCCGACCGAGCCGGCCGGGGACGACTGGTACGCCGCGGCAGCCGCCCAGATGGACGAGCGGCTGACGGCCGCCATCGAGATCGTTCCCCAGCTGGCAGAGCAGGCCGACGGGCTGCGGTCGCTGTACGCCGAGGTGGCGCGCAGCCGTGAGCCCGTGGTCCGCCAGCGGATCCACGGCGACCTGCACCTGGGGCAGGTGCTGCGCACCGCCACCGGCTGGATCGTGCTGGACTTCGAGGGGGAACCGGCCCGGCCGCTGGCCTCCCGCCGCGAGCTCGACAGCCCGCTCCGCGACGTCGCCGGCATGCTGCGCAGCTTCGACTACGCGGCCCGCCACATGCTGGTCGAGCAGCCCGACGACGCCCAGCGGGCCTACCGGGCGCAGGAGTGGGCAGCCCGCAACCGGGCGGCGTACTGCGACGGGTACTCCGCGGCCAGCGGCCTCGACCCGTGCGGTGGATCACCACTCCTTCGGGCGTTCGAGGCCGACAAAGCGGTTTACGAGTGCGTCTACGAGGCACGGAACCGTCCGCACTGGCTGATGATCCCGCTGAACTCCCTGAGCCGGTTGACCAGCCCCGAGTGATGCGCCCGCCGCACGAGACCCGAGCAGCGAAGAGGACGGCGAGACGATGACGACCGACGACCGAGCAAGCAGCCCCGACAACGGCCCCGGTACCGACGGCGTGGCCGACAAGGACGACCTGCAGCGAGCCGTCGAGGAGCGCGTCGCCGCGGTCGAGGCGGCCGCCGGCACCGACGACGTCGTGAACGCCGCACCGCCCGCGAAGGCGGCCAAGCGCGCCACGACGAAGAAGGCCGCGCCGGCGAAGACGCCGGCCAAGGCCCCGGCGAAGAAGGCGGCCGCGAAGGCCCCGGCCGCGAAGGCCCCGGCCAAGCGGGCACCGGCCAAGCGCGCGGCGTCGAAGGCGACCCCGGAGCCCGGCTCCGAGGAGAGCCCGGTCACCGCGAACCCGGTGGTCGCCCCGGCGCCGGTCGCCGAGCCCGGTGACGGCACGGGCGCCCCCGCGCCGCAGCCCGAGGCGCCGAGCCCGGACCCGGCCGAGCCGGACACCCCGCAGGCCCCGGGCGAGGGCGAGAGCCGGGACGCCGCCGGCACCGCCGGCGCGGCGCCGATCGTCGTCCCCGCGGCCGCGGAGGCCTCGGGGGCGCCGGAGGGCACCGCCGTCGAGGGGGGCCAGGGTCCCGCGGCCACCACCCGGGAGGTCACCGAGGAGGAGCTGCGCGCCATCGTCGAGGGCTGGTCCTACGACCCGCACGGCATCCTCGGTGCCCACGAGGACGGCACCGGCTGGGTGGTCCGGACGCTGCGCCCGGACGCCGCCTCGGTCGCCGTCCTGGACGAGGACGGCAGCCGCTACGAGGCCCGCCGGCTGCACGACGGCGGCATCTTCGAGGCGTCCCTGCCCCGGCAGCCCGGCGACTACCGGATCGAGGTCGTCTACCCCGACGGCGACGGCGGGCAGAACACCTTCACCGTCGACGACCCGTTCCGCTGGCTGCCCACGCTGGGGCCGCTGGACGAGCACCTCATCCGCGAGGGCCGGCACGAGCGGCTGTACGACGTCCTCGGCGCCCACGTCCGCCGCTACGACACCCCCCGCGGCACGGTCGAGGGCGTCTCGTTCGCCGTGTGGGCCCCCGCCGCCCGCGCCGTGAAGGTCACCGGCGACTTCGACTACTGGGAGGCCCGCGCCTACCCCATGCGGTCGCTCGGCTCCTCCGGCGTCTGGGAGATCTTCGTCCCGGGCGTGCAGGTGGGCAGCCGCTACCGCTTCCACATCCTGGGCGCCGACGGCACCTGGCGGGAGAAGTCCGACCCGATGGCCTTCGCCACCGAGGTCCCGCCGCTCAACGCCTCGGTGGTCACCGAGTCCAGCTACGAGTGGAACGACGACGCCTGGCTGAGCGAGCGGGCCACGGCCGGCTGGCACGAGCGGCCCATGAGCGTCTACGAGGTGCACGCCGGCTCGTGGCGCCTGGGCCTGTCCTACCGCGAGCTCGCCGACGAGCTCGTCGACTACGTGGTGGCCGCGGGCTTCACGCACATCGAGTTCATGCCCCTGGCCGAGCACCCCTTCGGCGGGTCCTGGGGCTACCAGGTCACCTCCTACTACGCGCCGACCTCGCGCTTCGGCAGCCCGGACGACCTGCGGTACCTGATCGACCGCGCCCACCAGGCGGGCATCGGGGTCATCGTCGACTGGGTGCCCGCGCACTTCCCCAAGGACGACTGGGCCCTGGCCCGCTTCGACGGCACCCCGCTGTACGAGCACGCCGACCCCCGCCGCGGCGAGCAGCTCGACTGGGGCACCTACGTCTTCGACTTCGGCCGCTCCGAGGTGCGCAACTTCCTCGTCGCCAACGCGCTCTACTGGTGCAAGGAGTTCCACGTCGACGGCGTCCGGGTGGACGCGGTGGCCTCGATGCTCTACCTGGACTACTCGCGGGAGGAGTGGCTGCCCAACCAGTACGGCGGCCGCGAGAACCTGGAGGCCGTCGCGTTCCTGCAGGAGATGAACGCGACCGTCTACCGCGAGGTGCCCGGCGTGGTGACGATCGCCGAGGAGTCGACCGCGTGGCCGGGTGTCACGCGCCCGACGCACCTGGGCGGCCTGGGCTTCGGCTTCAAGTGGAACATGGGCTGGATGCACGACTCGCTGGCCTACGTGGAGCGCGAGCCGGTGTACCGCAGCTACCACCACGGGCAGCTGACGTTCTCGATGATGTACGCCTACTCGGAGAACTACGTCCTGCCGATCAGCCACGACGAGGTCGTCTACGGCAAGGGCTCGATGCTGCGGAAGATGCCCGGCGACCGCTGGCAGCAGCTGGCCAACCTGCGGGCGTACCTGGCCTACATGTGGGCGCACCCCGGCAAGCAGCTGCTGTTCATGGGGTCGGAGTTCGCGCAGGACGCCGAGTGGGCCGAGAGCCGCTCGCTGGACTGGTGGCACCTCGACGACCCGGCGCACCGCGGCATCCTCCAGCTGGTGACCGACCTGAACGGCCGCTACAAGGAGCTCGACGCCCTCTGGTCGCAGGACGTCGACCCGGCCGGGTTCCAGTGGATCGACGCCAACGACGCCACCGGGAACGTGCTGTCCTTCCTCCGCTACGGGAAGCCGGCCGGCACCGACCCGGACGGCGACGCCGAGGGCTCGGCGCTGGCCTGCGTGGCCAACTTCGCCGGGTCCCCGCACCACGGCTACCGGATCGGGCTGCCGCGCGGCGGGCACTGGCGGGAGGTGCTCAACACCGACGCCGAGGGCTACGGCGGGTCCGGGGTCGGCAACCTGGGCGGTGTCGAGGCCGAGCCGGAGCCCTGGCACGGCCAGCCGTACTCCGCCGTCGTGGCCGCGCCTCCGCTGGGCACCGTCTGGCTGGTGCACGAAGGCTGACCCACCGGATCGGGGGCTCTCCGGCGCGCCGGAGAGCCCCGCAGGATCCTCCGACCAGGCATCCTGGTGCGGTCGTACCGGGCCGCTCCGGGTGGGGCCGGCCAGTCACAGGGGGAACGGGTCTGCGATGAGGTCGGTCCTGCGCGGTGCGCTGCCCGCTGCCGTCGTCGGTCTGCTGCTGGTGGGCTGCAGCACGGAGACGGTGCGCGGCCAGGCCTCACCCGGTCCGGGTGGGCCGGTCGACGTCGCGGCGGACGCGTTCCCCATCACCGGGGCGGGCGACGAGCCCATCGACCAGTTCGCCCGCAACGCGCTGGCCGACATCGAGACGTTCTGGACCTCCGCGTACCCCGAGTTCTTCGGCGAGGAGTACGCGCCGTTGGCGGGCGGCTACTTCTCCGTCGACGCCGAGGCGATCGACGAGGACGCCTACCCGGCGGACGGCATCGGCTGCCCCGGCTCGCCCACCTCCCCCGACTCGGTCGCCGGGAACGCGTTCTACGACCCGACGTGCGACCTGATCGCCTACGACCGCGCCCTCCTGGAGGAGCTCGCCGTGGACTACGGCCGCTTCCTCGTGCCGGTGGTCATGGCGCACGAGTTCGGCCACGCCATGCAGGGCCGGTTCGGATTCGCCGAGCGCGGCATCCAGGACGAGACCCAGGCCGACTGCCTGGCCGGCGCGTGGACGGCGTGGGTGGCCGCCGGCGAGGCCGAGCACGTGTCCATCCGGACGCCGGAGCTCGACGACGTGGTCCGCGGGTTCCTGCTCCTCCGCGATGACGTCGGCAGCGACCCCGAGGACACCCAGGCGCACGGCTCCTACTTCGACCGGGTGTCGGCCTTCTACGAGGGCTTCGACGGCGGCCTGGCGCCGTGCCGGGACGACTTCGGCCCCGACCGCCTCTTCACCGCCGCCGCGTTCGCCGACGACGTCGACTACCTCAACCAGGGCAACGCGCCGTTCGAGGACCTGGTGACGATCGTGGACGTGACGCTGCCGGACTTCTGGGGCGAGGTCTTCCCGGCCGCCTTCGGCGCCGAGTTCGATCCGCCGACGATCCAGGGCTTCGAGGGCTCCCCGGACTGCGAGGGGCTGTCGGACCGCGACCTGGGCTACTGCCCCGAGGACAACACCGTCTACGTGGACGAGACCGACCTGGCCACCCCCGCCTACGACGACATCGGCGACTTCGCCCTCGCGACGGCGATCTCGCTGCCCTACTCGCTGGCCGTCCGCGACCAGGCGGGGCTCTCGACCGACGACGGGGCGGCCACCCGCTCCGCCGTCTGCCTGACCGGGTGGTACCAGGCCCAGTGGTTCAACGACGCCTTCACCGACGTCCTCCCCGACGCCGCCATCAGCCCCGGGGACATCGACGAGTCCGTGCAGTTCCTGCTCACCTACGGCGTCGAGGACCGGGTCTTCCCGAACCTCGACGCCTCGGGCTTCGAGCTCGTGGGCGCCTTCCGCACCGGGTTCCTCGAGGGTGGCGCCGCCTGCGAGCTGCAGCGCTGAGGCCCCGTCCCGGGCACCGCCCTGAGCCTGCGAAGGGTGGGGAGGACGGGGTCCTTCGTCAGAACAGCGCGGCCATGAGCTGTCGCCGGGCCACTCCCACCCGCGGGTCCTCGTCACCGACGACCGCGAACAGCTCCACCAGGTGGGTCCGCGCCTGGTCGCGCTCCTCGCCGGCGGTACGACGGACGACGTCGAGCAGCCGCTCGAAGGCGGCCTCGATGTTGCCGGTGCCGAGCAGGAAGTCGGCGGCGCGGGTCTGCGCGGCGACGTCGTCGGGGGCGGCGTCGGCGGTGGCCAGCGCATCCGGCCCGGCCTCCTCCGCGCGGCGGAAGAGCTGCACCTGGCGCAGCGCCAGGGCCGCCTCCGGGTGCTCCGGTTCGGCCTCGAGGATCGACCGGTAGGCGGCCTCGGCCGCCGCCAGGTCACCCCGCTCGAGGGCCGCCTCCGCGGCGTCCAGCCGCGGGTCCTCCAGCCCTGCCTCGCCGGCCTCGCCGGGCTCACCGCCGGGCAGCGCGTCGCCGGTCGTGGCCTTGACCAGCTCCGTGACGAACTGCCGCGCCTGCTCCTCGGGGATCGCGCCGCTGAACTCCGCCACCAGCTGCCCCTGCCAGACGGCCTTGACCGCCGGGATGCCCTGGACCCGCAGGCCCTGGGCGAGCGCCGGGTTGGCGTCGACGTCCACCTTGGCCAGCACCCAGGAGCCCGCGCCCTCGGCGGCCAGCCGCTCCAGCACCGGGGACAGCTGCTTGCACGGCTGGCACCACTCGGCCCACAGGTCGAGCACGACGGGCACCTGGAACGACCGGTCGAGCACCTCGGACTGGAACGTCGCCTCGGTGACGTCGACGACGGCCGCCCCCGGGGCACCGACCGGTACCTCGGTGCTCGGCGGCGGGGCGGTGGCGGCGCGGGCGGCGGCCTCGGAGCGCGCCTTGACGGCGGCGAGGTCGACGGCGCCGGACATGGCGGCCGCCAGCTGGGCCTGCCGCGGGTCGGGACGTCCGGGACGGGTGGGCTGCATGGGAGCCATGATCCCACCGCGCCGTCCGCCGCGTCCGGGGCGGTCAGCGGGGACGATGTCCGTCGAACGCGACGACCTGCTGGAAGGTCGGCCGGTTCTGCCAGTCGATGGGTCGCACGCCCACCACACCGGTGGCCACCGCGCGGATGTCGTCGAGGTGCTTGTCGTAGCCGAGCTCCCCCACCGAGGACACCCCCTGCTGCTCCAGGACCCGCTCGACGGTCGTCGCCAGCGAGGCCCGCAGGTCCGCCCGGCACCGCGTGGCATCCCCGCCCCCGCAGTAGGAGCGCGACCAGTCGCCCTCGCTCCCGAGGTCCTCGGCGACGTACCCGTACCAGGCCACGTTGTTCCAGGCCGAGCCCAGCCCCTGCCGCGGGTGGTCGTCCAGCCGCTGCGGCAGCTCGGTCACCAGATCGCCCAGGGTGCCCCGGAGCAGCTCGTGGGCCACCGACCGCACGGACCCGTCGGCGGCGGCAGACTCCCACCAGGCGTCGAAGAGCGCGATCGCGGCCTGGTCCTCGTAGGCGCCGTCGCGGTCGGCGTCGATCCGGTGCCCACCGCGGGCCACCCAGTCCGACAGCAGCGCCGTCGCCTCGGCCAGCGCCGGGTCGTCCCCGATCGTGGCGAGCAGGTGCGGCAGCGTGTGGACCGCGCGGGAGTCCACGGTGGCGGCGTCCTGCACGGCGGCGACCAGGTCCACGGTGGTGACCTCGCCGGGTGCCGTCAGCGCGTCGAGCCGGTCGGACAGCGCCAGGCTGCGGTGCACCGGCCCCCAGCCCCAGCCGTCGTCGGCCGCGGCCCAGCCGGGCGCCGGCTTGTTGTTCCAGGAGACGAGGTAGCCCGACGGCGGGTTGACCTCCTGCGGGTGCTCGTCGGCGCCCAGCCAGCCCTGCCAGTCGTAGGCCTCGTCGGCCCAGCGCGGCAGGTGCGGGTCGGTGCCCTCCGCCCGGACCGGGAGGCGGCCGGAGGAGTAGTAGGCGATGTCGCGGTCGTCGGCGTAGAACCAGTTGAACGTGTAGTCGATGGCCGCGGCGGCCTCCTGGAAGCTCGCCGCGTCGTGCACGGCGTCCGGGTTGCCGAACCGCTCGAAGCCGATCACCGAGTCCAGCTCGCGGTGGTAGGTGGACCGCTGGGTCACGATGCCGACCGGCTCGCCGTCCACGGTGGTCCGCAGCTGGACGATGCCGTGGTCGGTCCGCAGCACCAGGAAGCGCAGCACCTGCGGTGCCCCCGCCCCGCCCAGGGTCGGCGTGGCGATCTCCTCGTGCACGTGGCGGTCCATCGGCACGCAGCGCTCGCCGTCAGCGCTCGACGTCCGGACGTAGCCCTCCGACTCCACGGTGGCCGGCCCGCCGTCCGGATCGCACAGCTCGACGACGACGGTGTCCACGTTGTCGCTGTTGGAGCTGGTCGCCGACCAGGCGTAGTCGACGCCGCGACCGAGCTGGACGACCAGGTTGGTGCCGGCGAAGGACACGCCACGGGCGCGGATCCCGGGGGCGACCACGGCCTGCTCGGTGAGCAGCTGCGGGGCGTAGTAGCCGGTCTGCGGGCCGAACACGGTCACCGGGTGGCCGTCGGCGGTGCGGTCACCCGACACCAGCGCCGCGTTGCTCATCCCGTCGGCGACGGCGGCCAGGTCGATGGTGCCGAAGGGCGTGGTCACCGCCATCGGCGCCGGGTCCAGGCGTCCGGACAGCGAGCCGAGGGACGGCAGGGGCAGCGCGCCACCCCCGGCGTCCGACCCCGTGCCGGGCGCGGTCTCGCCGTCCAGGTCGGGCAGCGCCACCCCGGGCCGGGTCGGGTCCACCGGTCCGCCCCCGTAAGGGGTGGCGATCGAGGAGGTCGTCGGGGCGTGCGCGTCGTCGGCGGAGCGCAGGTCGTCGAAGACCCGGCGGCCCTCCTCCGGTCCGAACTCGGCCTCGAGCTGCTGGAGCCAGCGGGCGTTGGCGAACTCCGCTCCCCCGCCCTTGCCGAAGATGCCGCCGACCAGGGAGGCGATGGAGACGACGTCGGCGCGGTCCCACGGCTCGGGGACCCGCTGCAGCGCGAGGTACTCCGCCGGGCAGTCGGGGCCCAGCACCAGGCCCGGGCACATCTGCTCCTGGGCGGCGTTGATCCCGGCGATGAACGCGTCGGCGGCGGCGAGCAGCCGCTGCCCCTCCGCGCCGAAGCGGGCGGCGACCTCCTGGACCTGGGCGGCGGCCTCCTCCTCGGTGTAGAAGGCCGAGCGCAGCTGCTCCTGGTCCATCGCGACGTTCTCGGGGCTGGGCCCGAGGAACTCCGCGGCGCGGGCGGCACCGACGTGGCGGAGGACGTCCATGAGGAACATCCGGTCCTGCGTGCCCGCGTAGCCCGAGCCCCAGGCGGCGTCCTCCCGGGTCTCCCCCTCGATGTAGGGAACCCCGAACCCGTCGCGGCGGATCACCACGCCGTCCTTCGGCCGCTCGACGCTGACCGCCTCGTCGTCGCCGATCGTAAGCGGTGCGTCCTTGTAGTAGGCGGGCAGGTTCTCCTCGGTCAGTGCGGAGAGGTCGGCCGCGTTGAGCGCGTCGTACATCTCGAGCTGGTCGGCGAGGTTCTCCGGCGCGTTCCGCCCGTCGACCGCGGCGCGGCCCAGCGGGTCCCCCAGTACCGCGCCCACGGTGCCCGGCAGGTTCATCGAGCCGCGCTGCCCGGGCGGCAGGACGTTCATGACGCCGCCGTACTCCGCGTGCACCGGCGGGTCCACGGGGGCGGCGCCCGCCGGCGTCGACAGCCCGGCGACCGCCATGCCGGTGACCAGGACGACTGCAGTGGGCAGGGCGGGCAACCGCACGACGACCTCCGGGTTCGGGGAGTGGTGTCGTGCGGAACGAGCGAAGTTACCGGTGAGTTACGTCACCGGCGGACGATGGAACGAGAGAGGCCGGAACCCTCGTCAGGCCTCGGCCCAGACCCCGAGCTCGTTGCCACCGGGGTCGTGGAAGTGGAACCGGCGTCCCCCCGGGAACGCGTACGGGCCCCGCACGACCTCACCACCGGCGGCCTGCACCGCCGCCGCGGTGGCGTCGAGGTCGGCGGAGAAGAGCAGGACCAGCGGGCCGCCGGCAGCCGGCGGGGACTCGCCCAGGGCCAGCCCACCGACCTCGGGCGGCCCGGAGCTCCCGGTGTTCCGGATGCCGGCGTACTGCGGCCCGTAGTCGGTGAACTCCCAGCCGAAGGCGTCGGCGTAGAAGTGCCTCGCCGCGGCGAGGTCGGGCACGGTCAGCTCGACGTAGTCGATGGCGTGGTGCGTGTGGTCGGCCATGCCGGGCATGGTGCCCGGGAGGTACGTCAGAAACGGGCGGGCTCGGTGTACTGGCCCCACTCGGCGCGCAGCGCGTCGCAGATCTCGCCCAGGGTGGCCTCCGCGCGGACGGCGTCGAGCATGGCGGGGAGCATGTTCGCCTCGGTGCGCCCCACCTCGACCATCCGCTGCACCGCCGCCCGTGCGGCCTCGTCGTCCCGGTCCTGCCGGCGCCCGGTGAGCTCGGCCTTCTGCTCGCGCTCGACCTCGTGGCTCACCCGCAGGATCTCGAGCGGCTCCTCGCCCTCGACCGAGCCCGTGAGGGTGTTGACGCCGACGACCTTCTTGTCGCCCTTCTCCAGCGCCCGCTGGTAGACGAACGCCGCCTCGGCGATCTCGCCGGTGAACCAGCCGTCCTCGATGCCGCGCAGGATCCCCGCGGTCATGGTCCCGTCGGCGCTCATGTCCTTGATGCGAGTGAAGATCTCCTCCGCCTGCCGCTCCATCTCGTCGGTGAGTGCCTCGACGTACCAGGAACCGCCCAGCGGGTCGGCCACGTTCAGCACGCCGGTCTCCTCGGCGATCACCTGCTGGGTGCGCAGGGCGATGTGGGCGGCCTTGGCGCTGGGCAGGGCGAGGACCTCGTCGAGGGCGTTGGTGTGCAGGCTCTGGGTGCCGCCGAGGATGGCGGCGAGTGCCTCGACCGCCGTCCTGGTGATGTTGTTGTCCGGCTGCTGGGCGGTGAGGCTGACCCCGGCCGTCTGGGTGTGGAAGCGCAGCTGCTGCGCCTTCTCCGTCTGCGCGCCGTAGACGTCGCGCAGCCAGCGGGCCCAGATCCGGCGGGCGGCCCGGAACTTGGCGATCTCCTCGAAGAAGTCCACGTGCGCGTCGAAGAAGAACGACAGCCCGGGGGCGAACGCCTCGATGTCGAGGCCCCTCGAGAGGCCGAGCTCGACGTACGCGAACCCGTCGGCCAGCGTGTAGGCGAGCTCCTGCGCGGCGGTCGAGCCCGCCTCGCGGATGTGGTAGCCCGAGACGCTGATCGGCTTGTACGCCGGGATGTTCGCGGCGCAGTACTCCATGAGGTCGCCGATCAGCCGCAGGTGCGGCTCGGGGGCGAAGAGCCACTCCTTCTGCGCGATGTACTCCTTGAAGATGTCGGTCTGCAGGGTGCCGTTGAGCTTCCCGAGGTCGGCGCCCTGGCGTTCGGCGGCCACCAGGTACATGCAGAACACCGGGACGGCGGGGCCGCTGATGGTCATCGACGTCGTCGTCGCCTCGAGGTCGATGCCGTCGAAGAGGACGTCCATGTCGGCCGCGGTGTCGATGGCGACGCCGCAGTGCCCGACCTCGCCCAGCGCCCGCGGGTCGTCGGAGTCGCGCCCCATGAGGGTGGGCATGTCGAACGCGACGCTCAGGCCGCCACCGCCCTCGGCGAGGATCATCTTGTAGCGCTCGTTGGTCTGCCGGGCGTTGCCGAAGCCGGCGAACTGCCGGATGGTCCAGGCCCGGCCGCGGTAGCCGGTGGCGTGCAGGCCGCGGGTGAACGGGAACTCCCCCGGGTAGCCGATCCGCTCGAAGTTCTCGACGCTCGCCTCGTCAGCGGGGCCGTAGACCGGGTCGACCTCGACGCCGGACAGCGTGGTGAAGTCCGCGTCGCGGACCTTGCCACCCGCCAGAGCCGCCTCGTACCGCTGCTGCCACCGCTGCCGTGCGTCCTGTCCCATCGTCCGATAGTAGGACGTCCAACTATCTGGCGTCGATCAGTCGGGGCCGGTGTTCTCGTCGACGTCCCCCGCGCCCATGCGCACCCGCCGGAGGATGTCGAACAGCGCGGTGCGCTCGTCCTCGGGCACGTCGGCGAGCCCGAAGTCGAGGTCGGTGAGCGCCGACGTCGCGGCCGTCACGACCTGCCGGCCGTCCTCGGTGATGCAGGCGAGCACCCCCCGGCCGTCGTCCGGGTTGGGCCGGCGGCGGACGTACCCGGCCGCGACGAGCCGGTCGATCGCGTTGGTGACGCTGGTCGGGTGCACCATCAGCCGGCTGCCGATCACCTTGAGCGGCAGCTCGCCGGTCCGGCTGAAGGTGAGCAGCACGAGCACCTCGTAGCGGGCGAAGGTCAGCGCGTGCGGCCGGAGGGCGTCGTCGAACCGGGCCAGCAGGATCTGCTGCACCCGGAAGACGCTCGTCGCGGCACGCATCGACGACGCGGGGCCGAAGCGCTTCTCCCACGTCTGCCCGGCCCGCTCGATGGGGTCGAAGGGGAGCCCCAGCGGTCGGACCATGCACCGAACGCTACCGGGGCCGCATTCCGTGCCCCGTTGCGCCGCGGATACCGCCGCCAAGCGCCTCGATGCGGTCATGCCTGCCGGAATGACGACGCTCAGACGTATCGCGACGCACTCAGCGCCGCCGCGATGCGGGCGATCAGCGCGACGGGATCGCGGAGATCCGCGGCGGTGACGAAGATGACCGTCCACCCCACCGCGGTCAGCCGGTTGAGCCGTCGCCGGTCCTTTCCGACCTGTTGCGCCTCGCCGTGCCAGATTCCCTCGTACTCGACGGCGACCTTGTGCTCCGGCCAGCCGAAGTCGACGGCGGCGACGAAACCCGCTGCATCGCGGACCTCGTACTGGGCGACCGGCCGGGGCAGCGCGGACCGGTGCACCAGCAGCCGCAGCCGGGTCTCCGGCGGCGACTGGGCGAGCCCGTCGGCACGCGCGGCCGCCACCCGGATCGCCCGGCATCCCGGACCGGTCGTCGCGGCGGCCGCGGCGCGCAGCTGGGCGAGGGTGAGGAGGCGCGCGCGGAGGAAGCGGTCGAGGGCCACCACCGCCTCGTCCGGAGGATGGATGCGCGCCAGGTCCAACGCCGTCCGCAGCGGGGTCGTGACGTGGACGCCGTCCCGCCGCACGACGCCCTCGTCCGGCAGGCGGCGCCGGGTCACGTGGATGCCTCGCACCGCGCCCGCCCGCCGGCCCGCTGCCAGCGTGCACTCGACGGGGTCGTCGGGTTCGGCCAGCTCGACTCCCCACACCACCGCGGCGCTGCGCCCGCACAGCACGGCGCCCGGGAGCAGCAGGGCAGCAACGGCTCTCGCCCGCCGCAGGTGGGTGACGGGCAGGGATGCGCAGGCGTACACGTCGGGGAAGAGACGCCGCCACGCCGAGCTGCGCAGCTGCGCGGGTGTCAGGCGCCCCAGTTCCACCTGCTCGGAGCCACGGAAGATCGTGCCGCGCAGGGCCGTCGGTCGTACGGGGGTTCGAGCCATCGGGGCACTCTGCCGCGCCCGGCCGGCGCCGTGCGGGCGTTCTCCACAGGCGGGACCAGCTCCACCGATGGGCGGCGGCGCGCCGATACGCATGAGCGCGGTTGTGCGGGCCGGACAACCACGTTCGTACGCATATCGGCGAGTAGGCGACGGGTCAGTGGAGGGCGGGGCGCAGCGGGGGGACCTGCCGGACGCCGAAGACCTCGCGCAGGGCCACCTGGGCGGCGTTGTCACCACAGGCGCCGTGCACCGCCGGTCCGGGCGGGGTGGCGGCCGAGGCCAGGTAGACGCCTCGCACCGGGGTCTTGTAGGTGTTCCAGCGCGGTACGGGCCGGGCCAGCATCTGGCGCAGCGTCGCCTGCCCGTTCGAGATGTCCCCCCCGACGTAGCTCGGGTTCCACGCCTCCATGGCGACGGCGGTCTTCGTGCTGCGCTCGAGCACCGTGTCCCGGAAGCCGGGCGCGAACCGCTCGACCTGGTTCTCGATGGCGTCGGTCATGTCGACGTAGGAACCGTGCGGCACGTGCACGTACGCCCAGAAGATGTGCCCGCCGTCGGGCGCGCGGGTCGGGTCGGGGACCGTCGGCTGGACGGCGAGGACGTACGGGCGGTCGGTGATCCGCCCCTCGTTGGGCGCCCGCTCGCCGGCGATCGTCTCGTCCAGGTCACCAGCGACGTGCACGGTCCCCGCCCGGCGGACGTCGGGGTTGGTCCACGGCACCGGCTCGGACAGGATCCAGTCGATCTTGAACACCCCCGCGCCGTGCCGGTACCGCGACACCCAGCGCCGGTAGCCCTCGTGCACCCGCTCGCCGGCCATCGACACGAACGCCTCGGGCGTGGTGTCCAGCAGCACGGCGGGGACGCCGTCGAACTCGCGCAGGTCCGTGACGCGGTGGCCGGTCACGACCTCCCCGCCCTGCTCCTCGAGCGCGGCGACCATCGCGTCGGCCAGCCGCTGCGAGCCGCCCTCGATCAACGGCCACCCGGCGTGGTGCGACAGCATCGTCAGCAGCATCCCCAGCGCCGAGGTCAGGGGCTGGCGCAGGTCGAGCATGCCGTGCGCGGCGGCACCCCCGAGGAGCGCCTGCGCCTCCTCCGTGTCGAAGTAGCGGTGCGCCAGCCAACCCACGTCGGGCAGCCCGTTGAGCAGGAAGTACGCGATCTGCGGCACGCTGCGGGTGGGCAGCCGGCGCAGCCTGCTGGTGAGGAAGAAGTCGACGACGTCGGTGCCGTGCTCGACCAGGGGGCCGAACAGCCGGCGGTAGGCGGCCGCGTCCTCCCCGAGGCCGTCGGCCGTCCGGTCGAGCGACCGGTGGGACAGCGCCGCCCGCCCGCCGTCCAGCGGATGGGCGAAGTTGATCTCGGGGTGCACGAGCCGTACGCCGCGGCTCTCCGCGTCGAACTCCCGGAAGAACGGCGCTGCCGCCGCCATCGGCTGCACGATCGAGCAGACGTCGTGGCGGTACCCGGGGCGCATCAGCTCCTCGGTGCGCATCCCGCCGCCGGGCCGTTCGGCCGCTTCCACGACACGGACGCGGAGGCCGGCCGCGGACAGCCGCAGGGCGGCCGCCAGACCGTTCGGCCCGGCGCCGACGACGACGGCGTCCGGTGTGCCGTTCACTGTCGTAGCCCGTTCACTGCGCCGGCCCGTTCATCCGTCCATCCTCAGGGGCGGACGACGGCGGCGCAGGTCAGAGCTGCTCGAGCAGCTCGTCCGCGGCGGTGAACGGGTCGGACTCCCCCGCCACGACCCGGTCGGCCAGGGTGCCCAGCGCCGCCGAGCCGTGCACGTCGCCCATCCGCTCGCGCAGCGAGGCCAGCGCGATCGCCTCGATCTCGCGGGCCGCCCGCTCGGTGCGCCGCCGGTGCGCCTCGCCGGAGGACTCCAGCCACGCGCGGTGCTCCTCGATCTTCCCGAGCACCTGCTCCATGCCGTTGTCGGCGTCCCGGCTGGCCACCGTCTTCACGATCGGCGGGCGCCAGTGCCCGGCCTCGGAGTGCCGGCCGCCCAGCGACAGCATGTAGCGGAGGTCGCGGACGGTGGTGTCCGCGCCGTCCCGGTCGGCCTTGTTGACGACGAAGACGTCGGCCACCTCGAGGATCCCGGCCTTCGCCGCCTGGATGCCGTCGCCCATCCCCGGCGCGACGAGGACCAGGGTGGTGTCGGCCAGCGACGCGATCTCCAGCTCCGACTGCCCCACGCCGACGGTCTCGATCAGCACCACGTCGCACCCGGCGGCGTCGAGCACGCGCAGCGCCTGCGGGGTCGCCCAGGACAGCCCGCCGAGGTGCCCGCGGGAGGCCATGGAACGGATGTAGACACCGCTGTCGCCGGCGTGGTCCTGCATCCGGACCCGGTCGCCCAGCAGCGCGCCACCGGAGAAGGGGGACGACGGGTCGACGGCGAGCACGCCGACCCGCAGCTCGCGCGCGCGCAGTGCCCGCACCAGGGCGGTCGTGGTCGTCGACTTGCCGACCCCCGGGGAGCCGGTCAGGCCCAGGACCTGGGCCCGTCCGGTGTGCGGGGCCAGGGCGGCCGCGACCTCGCGCAGGGCGGGGCTGGCGTCCTCGACCAGCGAGATGAGCCGCGCCACGGAGCGCGCGTCCCCCTCGCGGGCCCGCTCGACGAGCGCCGGGACGTCGGCAGCGCGCCGGCCCCGCCTCCCGGTCGGGGCGGCGGGGGCCGGCGTCTGGACTGCGGTCCCCTCCGGGCTCACGTGACTTCCTCGCTGGCGCTCGTCAGCCACGTGCGCTGAGCTGCTCCGTCTCCGGTCGAGCTCGCACGCTCGCTCAACTCTTGGCGGGCACGTGGAGGACCAGGGCGTCACCCTGCCCGCCGCCACCGCACAGGGCCGCGGCACCAACGCCACCGCCACGGCGGCGCAGCTCGAGCGCCAGGTCCAGCACGATGCGGGCGCCGCTCATGCCGACCGGGTGGCCCAGCGCGATCGCCCCGCCGTTGGGGTTGACCTTCTCGGGGTCGATGCCGAGTTCGTGGGTGGAGACGATCCCCACGGCGGCGAACGCCTCGTTGAGCTCGACCAGGTCGAGGTCCTTCGGGTCGATGCCCTCGCGTGCGCAGGCCTTCTCGATGGCCCGCGACGGCTGGCTCTGCAGGGTCGCGTCCGGGCCGGCGACGACGCCGTGCGCGCCGATCTCGGCGAGCACGGTGCAGCCCAGCTCGGCGGCCTTCTCCGCGCTCATGACCACGACCGCGCAGGCGCCGTCGGAGATCTGCGAGGCGGTGCCCGCGGTGATCGTCCCGTCCTTGCCGAAGGCCGGCTTGAGCTTCGACAGGCTCTCGGCCGTCGTGTCGGGGCGGATGCCCTCGTCCTCGCGGAACTCGATCGGGTCGCCCTTGCGCTGCGGGATGAGGACCGGGGTGATCTCCTCGTCGAAGATGCCGTTCTTCGCCGCGCGGGCGGCCTTCTGGTGGCTCTCCGCGGCGAACTGGTCCTGCTCCTCGCGGGTCAGGTCGTAGCGGGAGTTGGCCTGCTCGGTGAGCACGCCCATCGCCACCTGGTCGAAGGTGTCGGACAGGCCGTCGTGCGCCATGGAGTCGACGAGCGTCGTGTCGCCGTACTTCGTGCCGGTGCGGGAGTTGGCCAGCAGGTGCGGCGCCTGGGTCATCGACTCCATGCCGCCGGCGACCACGACGTCGAACTCCCCGGCGCGGATGAGCTGGTCGGCCAAGGCGATGGCGTCGAGGCCGGACAGGCAGACCTTGTTCAGCGTGAACGACGGCACCGACATCGGGATGCCGCCGGCGACCGCGGCCGGGCGGGCCGGGTTCTGGCCGGCGCCGGCCTGGATGACCTGGCCCATGATCACGTAGTCGACCTGCTCGCCGGAGATGCCGGCCCGCTCGAGCGCCGCCTTGATGGCGATGCCGCCGAGGTCGGCTGCGGAGAAGTCCTTGAGCGAGCCGAGCAGGCGGCCCATCGGCGTGCGGGCGCCGCTGACGATGACGGAGCGGGACATGGGGCCTCCAGTGCCGGGCCGCCGACGCGGGCGACCGTGTCAACAGGACAGAACCCGCGAGGGAGCGGGTCGGACTGCCCTCAGGATAGGACTGCGCAGTTCCAGCGGTGCGACGAGCGGGCGGCTCTCGTCACCCGGCCGTGAAGCCTGCCACATCGATGTGACGTCTGAGACGTCTGCACGGCAGGATGCCCGCGTGACCAACGAGACGCAGACGGGCCTCCCCGACGGCCTGTTCACCACGATCGACCACGTGGGCATCGCCGTCCCCGACCTGGACGAGGCGATCGCCTTCTACGCGCAGGCGTTCGGCGTGCACTCGGTGCACGAGGAGACCAACGAGGAGCAGGGCGTCCGCGAGGCGATGCTCGCCGTCGGCGACGGGGACACCCGGATCCAGCTGCTCGCGCCGCTGACCCCCGAGTCGACCATCGCGAAGTTCATCGGCCGCTCCGGCCCCGGACTGCAGCAGCTGGCCTTCCGGGTCGACGACGTCGAGGCGGTGAGCGCGACGCTGCGCGAGCGCGGGCTGCGGCTGCTCTACGACGAGCCGCGGCGCGGCACCGCGGGCAGCCGCGTCAACTTCGTCCACCCGAAGGACGCCGGCGGCGTCCTGGTCGAGCTCGTCCAGCCCGCGGCCGGCCCCGCTCACTGACCGGGCTCGACCGCACGGTTACCCGCCGGTAACATCGCCCCACCCGCACTGCTCCGAGCCGACGAAGACCCGGGAGAACGCGTGAACGAGATCAGGGACGCCATCCTCAGCGACGAGCTGGACGCCGTGGGAGGGCTGGCCGTGCCCGAGTCCTACCGCGCCGTCGTCGTCCGCAAGGACGAGCAGGACATGTTCGAGGGCCTCGCAACCAGGGAGAAGGACCCGCGCAAGTCGCTGCACGTCGAGGAGGTGGCCACCCCCGAGCTCGGCCCCGGCGAGGCGATCGTCGCCGTCATGGCGTCGTCGGTGAACTACAACACCGTCTGGACGTCGATCTTCGAGCCGGTCTCCACCTTCGGGTTCCTGGAGCGCTACGGCCGGGTGTCCGAGCTGACCAAGAAGCACGACCTGCCCTACCACGTGGTCGGCTCCGACCTCGCCGGCGTCGTGCTCCGGGTGGGCCCGGGCGTGAACAAGTGGAAGGCCGGCGACGAGGTCGTCGCGCACTGCCTCTCGGTGGAGCTGGAGGACCCGGCCGGCCACGACGACACGATGATGGACCCGCAGCAGCGGATCTGGGGCTTCGAGACCAACTTCGGCGGCCTGGCCGAGCTGGCCCTGGTCAAGAGCAACCAGCTGATGCCCAAGCCCGGCCACCTCTCCTGGGAGGAGGCCGCGGCGCCGGGACTGGTGAACTCCACCGCCTACCGGCAGCTGGTCAGCCACCACGGCGCGAACATGAAGCAGGGCGACACGGTCTTGATCTGGGGCGCCTCGGGCGGGCTCGGCTCCTACGCCACCCAGATGGCGCTCAACGGCGGCGCCATCCCGGTGTGCGTCGTCAGCAGCCCGGAGAAGGCCGAGATCGTCCGCAAGATGGGGGCCGAGCTGGTCATCGACCGCTCCGCCGAGCAGTACGCGTTCTGGAAGGACGAGAACACCCAGGACCCGAAGGAATGGCAGCGCCTGGGCAAGAAGATCCGGGAGCTGACCGGCGGCGAGGACGTCGACATCGTCTTCGAGCACCCCGGCCGCGAGACCTTCGGGGCGAGCGTCTACGTCGCCAAGAAGGGCGGCACGATCGTCACCTGCGCCTCGACCACCGGCTACATGCACTCCTACGACAACCGCTACCTCTGGATGAACCTGAAGCGGATCGTCAGCTCGCACTTCGCCAACTACAAGGAGGCGTGGGAGGCCAACCGGCTCATCGACAAGGGCCTCATCCACCCCACCCTGTCGAAGGTCTACCCGATGGCCGAGGTCGGCCAGGCCGCCCTCGACGTCCACCGCAACGCCCACCAGGGGAAGGTCGGCGTGCTCACCCTGGCCCCGGAGGAGGGGCTCGGAGTGCGGAACGCCGAGAAGCGCGCGCAGCACCTCGAGGCGATCAACCGCTTCCGCGGGGTCTGAACAAGGACCCCCTCGCCCCCCAGCACTCGCAGGCTCGCGCCGGGCCCCTGCGAGGGGGCCTGGCGCAGGGGGCCCGGCGCCGGGGGCCCGGGCTGCTGATCCAGCCGGGCTCCCGGTTGCGGCTCAGTTGTCCCACTGGTACCGGATGTGCGTCCGACACGCTGACGAGCCTCGGACCTTCTGCGAGGATGGACCCCATGAACGATCCCCGCCGCGAACAGCTGCCGAACCACGAGGCCCAGCACTCGTTCGACGTACAGCTGCGGGGTTACGACCGCAACCAGGTGGCCGAGGCGATCGAGCGGCTCGAGGCGGACCTGCGGGTCGCCTTCGCCGACCGGGACGCCGCCGCGGGCCGGTCGGCCGACCTCGCGAGCCAGCTCTCGGCCCTGCACGCCGAGATCGAGTCGCTGCGCCGGAAGGCAGCGACGGCGTCGGCGCCGACGTTCGAGAACATCAGCGAGCGCATCCAGCACATGCTGCAGCTCGCCGAGGAGGAGGCCGGGGAGATCCGGCACGCGGCCGAGCTGGACGCCCAGGCCGTCCGCGAGCAGACCGCCGCCGAGGAGCGCGCCCTGCTCGAGCGGCACGCCGCCGGGCAGGCCGAGGTCGAGCGGATGCTGGCCGAGGCCCGGCAGAACGCCGAGCAGATCGCGCAGAAGGCCCAGCAGCGCGCCGACGAGCTGGTCGCCAAGGCACAGGAGCGGGTGGCCCGTCTCGACGCCGAGTCGCAGGCCCGCCGCGCCAAGGTCGAGGAGGACTTCGACATCGCCCAGCGCGCCCGCCGCGCCGAGGCCGCCGCAGCGGAGGACGAGCGCGAGCGCGTCTCCACCCAGGCCGCGCGCCAGCGCATCGCCGCCGCGGAGCAGCACGCCGCCCAGCTCGTCGCCGAGGCCGAGGCCCGGGCCGAGGCGATCCGCGACGTGCGCGACGAGCTCACCGGCCGGCTGCTCCAGGCCCGCCAGCTGCTCAGCAGCCTGCCGGACCTGGGCGACCGGCCCCAGCAGTCGACGCCGCAGCGGCCCGCCGCCCAGCAGTCGACGCCGCAGCGGCCCGCCGCCCAGCAGTCCGCGCCGCAGCAGTCCGCGCCGCAGCAGTCCGCGCCCCAGCAGTCCGCGCCCCAGCAGTCCGCGCCCCAGCAGTCGACGCCGCAGCAGTCCACGGCCCCGCAGCAGGCCGCGCCGCAGAGGGCGCAGTCCGCGTCCCCGCAGCCGAACCAGCCGCAGCAGTCCGGTCCCCGGCACGCCCCGGCGGACGCTCCCGCCGCCGCGTCGTCGACCACGGCGACGGCGAGCCGGAGCACCGCACCGCAGACCGACCCCGCCCGGGAGACCGAGCGCCGTCCGTCCCCCACCCCGCACTCCACCACCACGGCACCGGCGGCGGCACCGGCGGAACCGGCGGCGTCCCGCGACGACGACGACACGGGCGCCCGCCCGGCCGCCCGGCCCGAACCGGCGACCCGCCAGCTTCCGATGCCCCCGCGGCCCGGAGCCGGCCCGGCACCGGTCCAGGGCCCGCCGACCCAGGCCATCGACCAGCCGGTCGGGCAGGGACGTTCCTGACGGAGCACCACTCCCGGCGCCGGCGGGGGCTGCTCGTCGTCCTGCTGGTGGCGGTCCTCTGCTCTCTCGGGGTACCGACCGCGATCGCCGACGAGACGGGCAGGCTCCGGGTCGCCCACCTCTCCCCCGACACGCCCGCCGTCGACGTCGCCGTCGCTCCGCTCCCGCCCGGTGACCGGGGGACGGTGACCGATCCGGGCCCCGACCTCGCCGCGGGGCTGGGGTACGGCGAGCTGAGCCGGTTCGCCGATCTCGCTCCGGGCAGCTACGCCGTGAGCTTGCGGCCGGCCGGTGCCGACACCGGCACCGCGCCGGTCCTCTCCACGCGCGTCGAGCTGCCGGCGGGTGCCGCCCGGACCGTGACCCTGGACGGCCGGTTCGCCGACCTCGCCCTGCACACGCTGACCGACGACCTCTCCGCTCCCCCGGCCGGGTCGGCGCGGGTGCGGGTCGTCGCCGCGGCCGCGGAGGCGGGGACGCTGGACGTGGCCGTCCGCGGCGGGCCGTCGCTGGCCACGGCGCTGCCGTTCGGGGCCGGTGGCCAGGCGCGGGTGGTGCCGTCCGGTCCCGCATCGCTCGTGGTCGGCGACGCACGGACGGCGGTGCCCGTCGAGTTCGCCGCCGGATCGGTCGTCACGCTGCTGGTGCTCGACGATCCCGCCGGCGGCCTGGTCGTCCGGCCGGTCGTGGACGCCGCCGGGCCGGCCGTCGTGCCCACCGGTCCGGTCGAGGCCGGCTCCGGCCCCCTGCCCACGGTCTCGGTGCTGCTGCCGCTGGCCGGGGCCGCGCTGGGCCTGGCCGGCCGGCGGGGACGGGTGCTGCTCACGACCATCGCGCTCGTGGCGCTGGGCGCGGGCGTGCCCGCACCGGCCACCGCCGCACCGGCCGGGCGGCCGGTCCCGCCGGCCGACGCGCCCGCGGATCCGGCGGCGCCGACCCGACTCACCGTGCCCTCGCTCGGCATCGACGTCGCACTGGTCGGGACCGGCCTGGACGGCTCCGGTGCCCTGCTCCCGCCCGCGGACGCCGCCCTCGCAGGCTGGTACGCCGACGGGCCGCTACCGGGTGCGCCCGGGCCCGGGGTGATCACCGCACACGTCGACTGGGCCGGCGCACCGGGCGCCTTCGCCGGGCTCGCGGACGTCGAGCCGGGGGCGGAGGTCGAGGTGGCACGGGCCGACGGCAGCACCGTCCGGTTCACCGTCACGCGAGTGGTCCACGCGGACAAGGCCGCGTTCCCCACCACCGACGTCTACGCACCGACGCCGGGCGCCGAGCTGCGGCTGATCACCTGCGGCGGCGCCTTCGACCGCGCGCGCGGCAGCTACACCGACAACGTCGTCGTCTTCGCCAGGTGACGGGACGGAACGGCCTCCTGCACGGCCCGCCGCGAGCGAGCGGCGGCAGGAGGTCCTCGGTCAGCGACGGCGGTCGCGGGCCCGCCAGCAGGCGGTGTGCCAGTGCCGGCGCAGGTCGGCGGCCGACTCGGTGTCCCACGGGTCGAGGTCGGAGTCCCGCGGGTACGCCGCCCACGTCACCACGTGCGGCGTCCCGACCCGGATCTCCTGGTCGCAGCCGGGGCACCGGTAGCTCTTGCCCGTGGTGGCGCCGGTGACCGGCCGGACCACCCAGTCACCGTCCGCGGCCTCCTCGACGGCATCGACGCGGCGAGCCGGCTCACGGCCCGACGGCCTCGACCCGGCCCGGGGCCGACGACGGGGCACCGGTCAGCGGCCGGCGTAGTCCCGGAACCCGCGACCGGACTTGCGGCCCAGGTAGCCGGCGGTGACCAGGTGCTCGAGCAGCGGTGCCGGGGCGAAGCCGGGCTCGCGGAACTCGGTGTAGAGCTCCTTCTCGATCGCCAGCGAGACGTCGAGGCCCACGACGTCCAGAAGCTCGAACGGGCCCATCGGGTACCCGCAGCCGACCTTCATCGCGGCGTCGATGTCGTCCGCGGTCGCGTAGTGCGCCTCGAGCATCTTCACCGCGTCGTTCAGGTACGGGAAGAGCAGCGCGTTGACGATGAAGCCGGCCCGGTCGGTGCAGGACACCGCGTGCTTCCCCAGCTGGGCGCTCACCGCGTGTGCCGTGGCGGCCACGTCGGGCGCGGTGGAGATGGTGCTGACCACCTCGACCAGCTTCATGACCTGTGCGGGGTTGAAGAAGTGCATGCCGACGACGTCGGCGGGGCGGCCGCTGGCCTTGGCGCACTCGATGACCGGCAGGCTGGAGGTGGTGGTGGCCAGCACGGCGCCGGGCTTGGCGATCTCCCCGAGGTTGGCGAACAGCGCCTCCTTGACCGGGAGCGACTCCACGACGGCCTCGATGATCAGGTCGCGGTCGGCGAGCTCGTCGAGCGACGTCGTGCCGCTGACGCGGGCCAGGATCTCGTCCTTCGCCGCCTCCTCGAGCCGGCCGCGGACCACCTGCTTGTCGAGCGACTTGGTGAGCGCCGTCGTGACACCCTCCACCTTCTCGGGCGAGCGGGCGACGAAGCGCACGTCGTAGCCGCCCTTGGCGACGACCTCGATGATGCCGGTGGCCATCGTGCCGGACCCCACGACGCCGACCGTCCGGACGTCGCGGGCGCCCTCCGCGGCGCCGCCGGCGGCCGGGGTCCGCGCGTCGTCGACGACCTGGGCGGAGCCGGGCTCGGCGTAGGTGTAGAAGCCGCGCCCGACCTTCCGGCCCAGCAGCCCCGCGGTCATCATCTGCTTGATGATCGGGCTGGGGGCGTGCAGCCGGTTGCGCGACTGCTTGTACATCGTGTCGAGGATCTCGTAGGCGGTGTCGATGCCGATGAGGTCCATCAGCGACAGCGGGCCCATCGGCAGACCGCAGCCCAGCCGCATGGCGGCGTCGATGTCCTCGCGGCTGGCGTAGCGGTTCTCGAACATGGAGACGGCGTGGTTGAGGTAGCCGAACAGCAGCGCGTTGGCGATGAAGCCGGCGCGGTCGCCGATCGTGACGTCGACCTTGCCCAGCCGCTCGGCCAGCGCCTCGACGTCCTCCACCACCGACGGCTCGGTGACGACCGTCTGCACGACCTCGACCAGCTTCATGACCGGCGCCGGGTTGAAGAAGTGCATCCCGATGACCTTGCTCGGCCGGCCGGTCACGACCGACAGCTCGGTGACCGAGAGGCTGGAGGTGTTGGTCGCCAGGATGGTGTCCGGCGGGCAGATCTTGTCCAGCTTCGCGAAGACGTCGGCCTTGAGCTCCATGCGCTCGGGGATGGCCTCGATGACCAGCTCGGCCTGCGCGAGGTCCTCCAGCGAGTCGCTGAACCGGATGCGCTCGAAGATGCTGTCCCGGTCGGCGGGGTCGAGCTTGCCGCGGGCCACGGCGCGGTCGGTGGACTGCTCGACGTGCCCGCGCCCACGGGCGACCGCGTCCTCGCTGATCTCGACGGCGGTGACCGACAGGCCCGCCCGTGCGAGCACCTCGGCGATGCCGGCACCCATGGTGCCCAGCCCCACGACGCCGACCTCGTTCAGTTCCCTGGCCACGAGCTCATCTCCTCCCACCACCGGTGATCGCGGGCAGTCTCTCACTCCCCGGCCGCCGCCGCCGCGCCGGGCTACCGCCCGGTAACTTCGCCCGGCCCGGCCGAGCGGCTGGTCCCCCCCGGCTCGCGGGCGGACGGGGTCTGCACTCAGAACAGCCGCTGGGTGGGGTCGTCGGTGCCCTTGAGGACGGCGTAGTCGACGGTCAGGCAGTCGATGCCGCGATCGGCGGCGAGCACCCGCGCCTGCGGCTTGATCTCCTGCGCGGCGAACACGCCCTTGACCGGCGCGAGGAGCGGGTCGCGGTTGAGCAGCTCCAGGTAGCGGGTCAGCTGCTCGACACCGTCGATCTCGCCGCGCCGCTTGATCTCCACGGCGACAGTGGTGCCCGAGGCATCGCGGCACAGCAGGTCGACCGGTCCGATCGCCGTCGGGTACTCGCGGCGCACCAGCGACCAGCCGGCCCCGAAGGTCTCCACGTGGAGGGCGAGCAGGCGCTGCAGCTCGGCCTCGACGCCGTCCTTCTGCAGGCCCGGGTCGACGCCGAGATCGTGGGAGTGGTCGTGCTCCACGGCCTCGATCGTGATGATCAGCTGCTCGCCGGCCTTGTTCGTCACCGTCCACGTGCCCGACCCGTCGGCCAGCTCGTCCTCGAGCCGGCACGGCGGCGTCATCCAGTTCAGCGGCTTGTAGGCGCGGTCGTCGGCGTGGATCGAGACCGAGCCGTCGGCCTTCACCAGCAGCAGGCGGGTCGCCATGGGCAGGTGGGCGGTGAGCCGCCCGATGTAATCGACGGAGCAGCGGGCGATGACCAGACGCACGGGCGCCGACGCTACCGGGCGCGGGAACCCTCGCCGCCGCCCCGTCGTCGTCAGGAGATGACGATCATGCGAGCGACGAGGCCCGCCGCGGCCCTGGCCCTGGTCCTGGCCCTGTCGGCGTGCGCCGAGAGCCCCGGCGTCGGGAGCCCCTCGGCGGCACCGTCGTCCACCGCGGCCCCGTCGTCCGACGTCGCGGCGACCGAGGGCCTGGTGCTCCGGGTCGAGCACACCGGCGGGTACGTGACGCCGTCGATGCTGGCCGCGCGGCTGCCGCTGGTCAGCGTGTACGCCGACGGCCGGGTGATCACCGAGGGCCCGGTGCCGGCGATCTACCCGGGCCCCGCCCTGCCCAACGTCCAGGTGGCCGAGATCGGTCCGGCGCAGGTCCAGGACCTCGTCGACCGGGCGCTGGCCGCCGGCGTCGGCGAGGACGGCGACCTGGGCAGTCCGCCGGTCGCCGACGCCCCCTCGACCCGGTTCACGCTCGTCACCGCCACCGACACCCACGTGCGCGAGATCTACGCCCTCGGGATGTCGGCCGGCCTGCCCGGAGCCGCCGATGCGGCCGGCGCCGGGATCACCGCGGAGCAGGCCGCGGCCCGCGCGGAGCTCAGCGAGTTCCTGGCCTCGGTGACCGACCCCGGCAGGGCGTCGGAGCCCTACGAGCCCGAGGCGGTCGCCGCCGTCGTGTCTCCCTGGGTGGATCCGGAGGACGGCCTGACGCAGCCGGAGCTGCCCTGGCCCGGCCCCGAGCTGCCGGGCGAGCCGGTCGGCGGCCTCGGCGACGTCAGCTGCGTGACCGCCACGGGCGCCGAGGCGCAGGCCCTGCTCGCGGCCGCCCGCGAGGGCAACGCGGCCACCCCGTGGGTCACCAGCGACGGCATGCGCTGGTCGGTGTCCTTCCGGCCGCTGCTGCCCGACGAGACCGGCTGCGCCGACCTCCTCGAGTGACGAACGGCCCGGACCTCCGCAGGGAGGACCGGGCCGTCGTCGTTCGGTCCGCTCAGACCGTCGCGGGCTCGGGGCGCCGCAGGTCGGTGTCGACGCCGTCGCGCTCCTCGACCGGGGCCAGCGGGTCGATGGTGGACGTGGACCGGTACCGGTCGACGTCCAGGATCCCCTCCCGCTTGGCCACGATGGTCGGCACGAGGGCCTGGCCGGCCACGTTCACCGCGGTGCGGCCCATGTCGAGGATGGGGTCGACGGCCAGCAGCAGGCCGACGCCGGCCAGCGGGAGGCCCAGCGTCGACAGCGTCAGGGTCAGCATGACCACCGCACCCGTCGTCCCGGCGGTGGCCGCCGAGCCGATGACCGAGACCAGGACGATCAGCAGGTAGTCGGTGAGCGCCAGGTCGACGCCGAAGAACTGCGCCACGAAGATCGCCGCCAGCGCCGGGTAGATCGCCGCGCAGCCGTCCATCTTGGTCGTCGCACCGAGCGGGACCGCGAAGGAGGCGTAGGACCGCGGGACGCCCAGGTTCTGCTCGGTGACCCGCTCGGTGACCGGGAGCGTGCCGATGGAGGACCGGGACACGAAGGCCAGCTGGATCGCCGGCCAGGCGCCCGCGAAGTACCGCAGCGGCGAGAGCCCGTGCAGGCGCAGGAGCACCGGGTAGACGACGAACAGCACGAGGGCGAGCCCGGCGTACACCGCACCGGCGAAGACCCCGAGCGAACCCAGCGACTCCCAGCCGTAGCTGGCGACCGCGTTGCCGATCAGGCCGACGGTGCCCAGCGGCGCGAGCAGGATGACCCACCACAGCACCTTCTGGACGATCGCCAGCGCCGAGCGGACGAACCCGAGGAACGGCTCCGCCGCATCGCCGACCTTCAGGGCGGCGATGCCGATGGCCACCGCGATGACGATCAGCTGCAGCACGTCGAAGGAGAGCGCGCCCTCGGCCGAGCCCTGCAGGCCGAGGATGTTCTGCGGCACCAGCCCCTCGAGGAAGCCGAACCACGAGCCCGTGGTGCCGGGCTCGGTCTGCGCGGCGGCGTCGACCGAGCTGTTGCGGCCGGGCTCGGTGAGCAGGCCGAGGCCGATGCCGATCGCGACGGCGATCAGCGCGGTGATCGCGAACCACAGGAGGGTCTGACCCGCGAGGCGGGCGGCGTTCGAGACCTGCTTGAGGTTGGCGATGCTGACGATCACGGCGGTGACGATCAGCGGCGGCACCAGCGCCTTCAGCAGCGTGACGAACGTGCCGCCGATCGTCTGCAGCGTGCTGGTGAGCCAGTTGGGCGAGCCGTCGGCGACGGTGCCCATCTCGCGGGCGACGAAGCCGAGGGCGACGCCGACGACGAGGGCGAAGAGGACCTGTGCCGCGAACGGCACGCGGCGGAGACGGGAGAGCACGGGACGGAGGGCCTTTCGGGGAACGGACGGAGGAGGACGGGCGCGGCCGGCGTCAACAGCCGGTGGTCGTCCGCCGTCCGAGGTCCAGGGCACGCCGCTGCGTGAGGCCCCACAGGTTCTGCACGGCAGGGTCAATGCCGCGAGGGGCAGCAGTCATCCCCCATGTGCGCGGAGTCACCCAGGCCCCCGTTCAGGGTCCCGCCGCGAGCCTGTGAGCGGTGGGGGGAACGGGGGTCCTCAATCGGTCCAGACGGGCCGGCGCTTCTCCAGGAACGCGCTCATCCCTTCGCGCGCGCCGTCGAGCTGGCTCGCCGCGGCCATCACCTCGACCGCCGTGGCGTACGCGTCCCGCTCGGGACGATCCAGCTGGGCGTACATCGTCTGCTTCCCCCAGGCCTTGCTCGCCCGGGAACCGCGGGTGGCCCGGGACATGAGGTCGGCGACCTCCGCGTCCAGTTCGGCGTCGGGCACCACCCGGTTGACCAGTCCCCAGTCCAGCGCGGTGCGGGCATCGATGACGTCCCCGGTCAGCGCCAGCTCCATGGCCCGCTTGCGCCCGACGTTCCGGGCGATGGCCACCATCGGGGTGTGGCAGAACCAGCCGCCCTTCCCGCCGGGGGCGGCGAAGCCGGCCGATTCCGCGGCGACGGCGAGATCGCAGGAGGCGACCAGCTGGCACCCGGCGGCCGTCGCCAGTGCGTGCACCCGCGCCACGACGACCTGCGGCACGTCCTGGATGGTCTGCATCAGCTCGGTGCACAGCCGCAGCAGGCTGCGCACCTCGGCCACCGGCTTCCCGGCCACGTCGGCGAAGTCGTGCCCGGCGCTGAACACCGGACCCTCGGCTGCCAGCACGATGCCGGTGGCGTCGCTGTCGCCGACCTCCGTGACGGCGTCCAGCAGCTGGGTCAGGTGCTCCCGGGACAGCGCGTTGCGGCGGGCCGCCCGCACCATGGTGATGCGGACGACGCCCTCGCCGTCCATGCCGTCGCGTTCGACCCTGGGTGCACCGTCAGCCATGCCCCGACGCTAGCCGCCTCAGGCCGGAGCCGGCACCTTCTGCAGGCCGTTCGCATCTCGGATGACGTCGACGACGGCGCCCATGATCTCGGTGAGCCCGAAGTCCTTGGGCGTGAAGACGCGAGCGACGCCCTGCTCGCGCAGCCGCCGGGCGTCGCTGTCGGGGATGATCCCGCCGACGACCACCGGGACGTCGTCGAGCCCGGCGTCCTTGAGGCCCTGCAGCACGCTGGGGACGACCTGGAGATGGGATCCGGAGAGCACCGACAGGCCGACCACGTGCACGTCCTCCTCGACCGCCGCGGACACGATCTGCGCCGGGGTGAGCCGGATGCCCTGGTAGACGACCTCGAAGCCGGCGTCGCGGGCCCGGACGGCGATCTGCTCGGCACCGTTGGAGTGCCCGTCCAGGCCCGGCTTGCCGACCAGGAACCGCAGCCGCCCGCCGAGCTCCTCGCCCGTGGCACGGACCCGCTCCCGGATCTCGCGCAGGGTGTCGTCGGCCTCGCCACCACCGGTCGCGGCCGCGACCCCGGTCGGCGCCCGGTACTCGCCGAACACCTCGCGCAGCACCCCGGCCCACTCCCCCGTCGTCACGCCCGCGCGGGCGCAGTCGAGGGTGGCGGCCATCAGGTTCACCTCGGAGGCAGCCGCCGCACGCAGGGCGTCGAGCGCCGCGTCGGCGGCGGCCTGGTCGCGCTCGGCGCGCCACTTCTGCACCGCCTCCTGGGCGGAGGCCTCCACGGCCGGGTCGACCGTCATGATGGCCGTGTCGAGGTCGGCGGTGAGCGGGTTGGGCTCGGTGGTCTCGAACCTGTTCACGCCGACGACGACGTCCTCGCCGCTCTCGATCCGGCGCCGGCGCTCGGCCAGCGAGCCGACCATCGCGCTCTTCATGTAGCCGGACTCGACCGCCGCGACGGCGCCGCCCAGCTCCTCGACGCGGGCCATCTCCGCCTTGGCGCCCTCGACCAGCTCGGCGACCTTCTTCTCGACGACGACCGAGCCGGTGAACAGGTCCTCGTACTCGAGCAGGTCGGTCTCGTAGGCCAGCACCTGCTGGAGCCGCAGCGACCACTGCTGGTCCCACGGCCGGGGCAGGCCGAGCGCCTCGTTCCAGGCCGGCAACTGCACCGCGCGGGCGCGGGAGTCGCGGGACAGCGTGACGGCGAGCATCTCCAGCACGATCCGCTGGACGTTGTTCTCCGGCTGCGCCTCGGTCAGCCCCAGCGAGTTGACCTGCACGCCGTAGCGGAAGCGGCGGTGCTTGGGGTCCTGCACGCCGTAGCGTTCCTCCGTCAGCTCGTCCCAGAGCTGGGTGAAGGCGCGCATCTTGCACATCTCCTCGACGAAGCGGACGCCCGCGTTGACGAAGAAGGAGATCCGGGCGACGACCTCGCCGAACTTCTCCTGCGGGACCTGCCCCGAGTCACGCACCGAGTCGAGGACGGCGATGGCGGTGCCGATCGCGTAGGCGATCTCCTGCTCCGGTGTCGCCCCGGCCTCCTGCAGGTGGTAGCTGCAGATGTTGATCGGGTTCCACTTCGGCATCGTCGTCACCGTGTAGGCGACCATGTCCGTGATCAGCCGCATCGACGGGGCCGGCGGGAAGACGTACGTCCCCCGCGACAGGTACTCCTTGATGATGTCGTTCTGCGTCGTCCCGGCGAGCTTGCTGACGTCGTGGCCGTGCTCCTCGGCCACCGCCTGGTAGAGCGCGAGCAGCCACATCGCCGTGGCGTTGATCGTCATCGACGTGTTCATCTCGTCGAGCGGGATGCCGTCGAAGAGGGCGCGCATGTCGCCGATGTGGGTGACCGGCACGCCGACCTTGCCGACCTCACCGACCGCGAGCTCGTCGTCCGGGTCGTAGCCGGTCTGCGTCGGCAGGTCGAAGGCGACCGACAGGCCGGTCTGCCCCTTCGCCAGATTGCGGCGGTACAGGGCGTTGGACTCGGCCGGCGAGGAGTGTCCGGCGTAGGTGCGCATGACCCAGGGGCGGTCGCGCTCCTTCGGCGTTGAAGGGAACGGCATACCGGCGGAGTCTAGGGCGGTTACCCGCCGGTAGCAGCCCCGGCCGGGGACCGTGACGGGTGGCACACTCGATCGGCGGAAGGACCCTCGTGCCCCCCAGCCCTCGCTCCGCTCGGATCGGGCTCCAGCACGAGGGCCGGAGGGAGGTCGACCGTGCCGATCGGAGCCGGGAGCAGTCTGCACTTCCTGGTGGGGCCGGCGATCGCGTTCCTCGCCCTGGCCCTGCTCGTGCTCTTCCTGCGCTGGGCGTTCGGCACGGGGTACGGGCGCGGGACGCCGGAGCCACCGGCCGGGGAGGGGCTGCTCACCCTGGTCGCCACGCTCTCCCGCCGGGAGTCGGCACTGGCGCTGCGGGCGGTGCTCTCCGACGCCGGGATCCGCTCGACCGTCCGCTTCCCGGCACCGCACCGCGCCGACGTGCTCGTCTTCCCGGAGGACGCCGCCCGCGCCCGGTCGCTGGCCGCCGTCTTCCCGGGTGGCCGGGCGGTGGACGGCTGAGCGGCTAGGGCAGAGGGCAGCTCAGCCGTCGCGCTGCGTGCGCCGCACCTGGGCTCCGAGCCCCTGCAGCTGCTGCACGAAGTCGGGGTAGCCGCGGTCGACGTGGTGCACCTCCTGCACCTCGGTGACACCGTCGGAGACCAGGCCGGCGAGGATCAGGCCGGCACCGGCCCGGATGTCGGTCGCCACGACCGGCGCGCTGGAGAGCCGCTCCCGCCCGCGGACGACCGCGTGGTGGCCGTCGATCCGCACGGCGGCGCCCAGCCGCACCAGCTCGTTGACGAACATGAACCGGCCCTCGAAGACGTTCTCGGTGATCAGCGCCGTCCCGGTGGAGACCGCGGCGAGAGCGACCGCCATCGGCTGCAGGTCGGTCGGGAAGCCGGGGAAGGGCAGCGTCACGATGTCGACGCAGCGGGGGCGCTCGGTCATCGCGACGTGGATGCCGTCGGGCAGCGCCTCGACGGTCGCCCCGGCGTCGGCGAGCTTGTCCAGCGCCACCGCGAGATGGCCTGCCACGGCCCGCTCGATGACCACGTCGCCGCGGGTCATCACCGCGCCGATCGCCCAGGTGCCCGCCACGATGCGGTCGGGCACGGTCGCGTAGCTCACCGGGGCGAGCGCCTCGACCCCCTCGACGGTGATGGTGGAGGTACCCGGACCGTCGATCCGGGCGCCCATCGCGCACAGCATCGTGCAGAGGTCGACGATCTCCGGCTCCCGCGCGGCGTTGTCGATGACCGTGGTCCCCTCGGCGAGTACCGCCGCCATGACGAGGTTCTCGGTGGCCCCCACCGACGGGAAGTCCAGCCAGATCGACGTCCCGGACAGCCGTGGGGCGGTGGCCACCAGGAAGCCGTGCTCGCTGACGATCGTGGCGCCCAGCCGCTCCAGGCCGGCGATGTGCATGTCGAGCCCGCGCGAGCCGATGGCGTCGCCGCCGGGCAGCGCGACGCGGGCGCTCCCGCAGCGGGCCACCAGCGGCCCCAGGACGCTGATCGAGGCCCGCATCTTGCGCACCAGGTCGTAGTCGGTCTCGGTGGAGGGCTGCTCGGGGACGTCGATGAGCACCCGCCCCCCGCCGCCACCACCGGGGGTGCGCTGGTAGTCGACGCCGCACCCCAGCCGGCGCAGCACCTCGCTCATGATCGCGACGTCGAGGATGTCGGGGACCTCGTCGATCGTGGTGCGCCCGGGCGCCAGCAGGGCGGCCGCCATGAGCTTGAGCGCGCTGTTCTTGGCGCCGGTCACCCGCACGCGCCCGGTCAGCGCGGCGCCACCGGTCACCTCGAAGCACTCCACGCAGCCACCCTATGGCCCGCCGCATGCCTCCGCCGCCGGCTCGGCGACGTGCTGGCACGGCCCTCCTGCGGGGGCCGGCTCCGAGCGCCGGCGAGGAGCGGGGGGCAGGGGGGTTCCGTCTCCTCCTAGGCTGCGGGCATGACCGTCCGGCTGACCCGCATCTACACGAAGACCGGCGACGCCGGCCAGACCCACCTCGGCGACATGAGCCGGGTGGCCAAGACCGACCCCCGGCTGATCGCCTACGCCGACGTGGACGAGACCAACAGCGTGATCGGAACGGCGCTCGCACTGGGTGCCCCGGAGCCCGCGGTGGCCGAGCTGCTGCGCAGCATCCAGAACGACCTGTTCGACATCGGCGCGGACCTCTGCACGCCGATCACGCCGGACCCGGAGTACCCGCCGCTGCGGGTGACCGCCGCCTACACCGAGCGGCTCGAGGCCGCCTGCGACGAGTACAACGAGGCCCTGCCGAAGCTGAACAGCTTCATCCTCCCGGGCGGCACGCCCGCGGCCGCGCTGCTCCACCAGGCCCGGGTGGTGGCACGCCGGGCCGAGCGCAGCGTGTGGGCCCTGCTCGAGGTCGACGCCGAGCGCACGAACGCCGAGACCGCCCGCTACCTCAACCGGCTGTCGGACCTGCTGTTCATCCTGTCCCGGGTCGCCAACCCCGACGGCGACATCCTCTGGGAACCGGGGGCGCACAGCGGTGCCCACGCCCAGCGGGAGGCGCGGGGGTAGCCGACCCCGTCATCAGCTGCGGGGCGGGGCAGACTCCATCCAGGACAGGAACCCGGTCACCGTCGAGCTGTCCATGGCGAGCTCCCGGGGCCCCTCCGGGGTGGCGAGGGTCAGGACGACGACGTCCGAGGGCAGGGCGAGGTCCTCGCGCCCCGCGCGACGGCGGGACGCCACGTCCAGGCCGGCGCGGTGCAGCCGCTCGTGCGGCCGGACGGCGAGGGAGAGACCGCGGTACCAGAGGAGCATGTCGCCGCCGTACCAGGCCACGCCCACCGACCAGCGGGGCGATCCCGCCCGGCGCAGCCACATGGTGACGGCTCCGAGACCGGACAGCAGGAAGCGGCGGCGCAGCAGGAAGGCGACCGCCAGCACGACGACGAGCACCCCGAGCAGGACCAGCAGGACCGTGGTCACGGCGCGGCCGGGCTCAGGGCGGCGTGTCGATCGGGGTGGATCAGGCGCTCTGGCCGGCCGCCCGGAGACGCGACTGGGCGCGGCGGGCTGCGTCGACCGCCTCCGGGTCGTCCCCGTCCCCCTCGGCGCGACGCAGCGCCTCGCGGGCCCGCTCGACGTCGATCTCACCGGCGATCTCCGCCGTCTCGGCGAGGATGGACACCCCACGCTCGGTCACCGACAGGAACCCGCCGTGCGCCGCGACGACGACGTCCTCACCGGAGTCGGTGCGGATGGTGACCACACCGCCGCCGGCGAGCTCACCCAGCAGCGGCGCGTGGCCGGGCAGGATGCCCAGTTCGCCCTCGGTCGTGCGGGCGATGACCATCGTCGCCTCGCCGGACCAGATCTTCCGCTCGACGGCCACCAACTCGACCTGCAGGGTCGCCACGACACTCCTCGGGGATCCACCACCGGCCGGGAGCCGGTGCGGTGCGGTTCGGGGTTCGCCGGCCCACGGGACACGGCGACGGGTCGCCCCCCACTGTAGCGGCGTGTCGCCCCCAGCCCGCCCGCAGGGGGCCAGCCGGAACCGGCGCAGTGGCCCCGTCCAGGGCACCACCCCGAGCCCGGAACGTGCTGGAACGGCCCTCCTGCAGGGGCCCGCTCCGAGCGTCAGCGAGGAGTGGGGGCAGTGGCCCCGTCCAGGGCACCACCCCGAGCCCGGAACGTGCTGGAACGGCCCTCCTGCAGGGGCCCGCTCCGAGCGTCAGCGAGGAGTGGGGGGCAGGAGGGTCCTTATTCAGGCGGAGCGGCGGTAGAGCAGGGTCCAGCGGCCGAGGCGGACCCACGGGCGGCGCACGGTCGATGCCGGCGCCCACTCCTCGACGCCGAAGGGCGCGCCGTCCACCGACTCCATCGGGCCGTAGGGCGGCCAGGTCCAGCCGGGCTCGGCGGTGCCGGGCTGGCGGTTCGAAGGTCGGTCGTCGTCCTGGTCCACGTCGGTCCTCGTCATGGCGCCCGGGGGTTCGAGCGCTTCGGTCGAATGGTCGGCATCCGCGGGGCCGGCCACGAGGGAGGGTAGCCCCGTTCCACCCGTACGGGTGACCCGCGGTCCCCCTGTCGTGAGATCGCTACCCCGGTGCGCGTCAGGTATGCCCGTCCCGGACGGCGAACGGCCGGGCCCTCCGAGGGAGGTGCCCGGCCGCCGACGGCCCCGCCGAACGGGGCGGTGGTGTCCTGCCGCTTACGCCTTCTTCAGGCGCTCCGCGTTCTTCTCGAGGTCCTCGAGCCCACCCTGCATGAAGAACGCCTGCTCCGGGAGGTGGTCGTAGGTCCCCTCGGTGAGCGCCTTGAAGGCCTCCAGCGTCTCCGACAGCGGCACGAAGGAGCCGGGCTGCCCGGTGAACGCCTCGGCCACGAACATGTTCTGCGAGAGGAAGCGCTCGATCCGCCGGGCCCGGTTGACCGTGACCTTGTCCTCCTCGCCGAGCTCGTCGATACCGAGGATGGCGATGATGTCCTGCAGCTCCTGGTAGCGCTGCAGGATCCGCTTCACGGTCTGGGCGATCTGGTAGTGCTCCTCGCCCACGTACTGCGGGTCGAGGATCCGGCTGGTGGAGTCCAGCGGGTCCACGGCCGGGTAGATGCCCTTCTCCGAGATCGGCCGGGAGAGCACGGTCGTCGCGTCGAGGTGGGCGAACGTGGTGTGCGGCGCCGGGTCGGTGATGTCGTCGGCGGGCACGTAGATGGCCTGCAGCGAGGTGATGGACCGACCACGGGTGGAGGTGATCCGCTCCTGCAGCTCGCCCATCTCGTCGGCCAGGGTGGGCTGGTAACCCACGGCGGAGGGCATGCGGCCGAGCAGGGTGGAGACCTCGGACCCGGCCTGGGTGAACCGGAAGATGTTGTCGATGAAGAGCAGCACGTCCTGGTTCTGCTCGTCGCGGAAGTACTCGGCCATGGTCAGCGCCGAGAGGGCGACCCGCAGACGCGTGCCCGGCGGCTCGTCCATCTGGCCGAACACCAGGGCGGTGGACTCGATGACGCCGGACTCGGTCATCTCCGTGATGAGGTCGTTGCCCTCACGGGTGCGCTCGCCGACACCGGCGAACACCGACACACCACCGAACTCCTGGGCGACGCGGCGGATCATCTCCTGGATCAGCACGGTCTTGCCCACGCCGGCACCGCCGAACAGGCCGATCTTGCCGCCGGCCACGTACGGGGTCAGCAGGTCGATGACCTTGATGCCGGTCTCGAGCAGCTCGGTGCGGCCCTCGAGCTGGTCGAACCGCGGCGCGTGCCGGTGGATCGACCAGCGGGTGGCGTCCGAGCCGTAGCCGGGCTCGTCCAGGCACTCGCCGAGGGTGTTCCAGACGTGGCCCTTGGTCACGTCACCGACGGGGACGGTGATGGACTCCCCCGTGTCGCGCACCTCGGCGCCACGCACGAGGCCGTCGGTCGGCGCCATCGAGATGGTGCGGACGACACCCTCGCCGAGGTGCTGGGCGACCTCGAGGGTCAGGGTCTTGCCCAGGTCGGCGAGGGTCACCTCGACCTTCAGGGCGTTGAACAGGTCGGGCATCGCGTCGCGCGGGAACTCGACGTCGACGACCGGCCCGGTGACCCGCACGACACGGCCCGCGGCCTGCGTCTGCTGGTTGGTCGGACGGTCCTCGGTGACGGTCATCTGTACTGCTCTCCTGCCCTCGGGCTGCGGTGGTCTCGCGTGTTCAGGTGGTTCACGTCAGTCGCCGGCACCGGCCGAGACCAGCGCGTCGGACCCACCGACGATCTCGCTGATCTCCTGGGTGATCTCGGCCTGGCGGGCCTGGTTGGCCTGCCTCGACAGATTCTTCGCCAGCTCCTCGGCGTTGTCCGAGGCCGACTTCATCGCGCGCCGGCGCGAGGCCGACTCCGACGCCGCCGCCTCGAGCATGGCCGCGTAGATGCGGGTGGTGACGTACTTCGGCAGCAGCGCGTCGAGGAGCCCCTCGGCGGACGGCTCGAACTCGTAGGACGTCGGGACGCCGGAGTCACCGGTCTGCCCGGACTCGCGGTCCTCCCGCTCGTAGTCGAACTCCTCGACCTCCTCGACCTCCAGCGGAGCCATCCGCTTGGCGACCGGGACCTGCGAGAGCAGCGAGCGGAACTCGGTGTAGACGATGTGCAGCTCGTCGACGCCGAGGATGCCGTCGGCACCCGCGTCGCCGTCCTCGTCGTCCTCACCGGCGGTGAAGACGTCGATCAGCTCGGAGCCGACGGCCTGCGCGTCCTCGTAGCCCGGCTGCTCGGAGAAGCCCGTGAACGTCGCCGCCATCTCGCGGTCGCGGAAGGAGTAGTAGGTCTCCCCCTTGCGGCCGACGACGTAGAGGACCGGCTCCTTGCCCTCCTGGCGCAGCAGCGCGAGCAGCTCCTCGGTGCGCCGCAGCACGTTGACGTTGTACGAACCGGCGAACCCGCGGTCGGAGGTGATCACGAGGACCGCCGCCCGCTTGGGGTTCTCCCGCTCGGTCAGCAGCGGGTGGTCCAGCGAGGCCGACGACGCCAGGGCCGACAGCACCCGCGTGATCTCCCGGGCGTACGGCTTGGACGCCTCGACCCGGGCCTGGGCGCGCACGATGCGGGCACCGGCGATCAGCTCCTGGGCCGAGAAGATCTTCTTCGTCGACTGGGTGGAGCGGATGCGGCGCCGCAGCGCGCGGAGAGAGGCGGCCATCGGTCAGGCCTTCTTCTTGACCTGGACGCGCTCCTGGCCACGCTCGGACGCGTCCATCGCCTCGGCCTCGGGCTCGTTGACCTTCAGCGACTCGCCCTCGCCGGTGGTGAACTGCCCGTAGAAGGCCTCCACCGCCTGCTCCAGGTTCCGCACGGTGTCGTCCTCGAGCTTCTTCGACGTCCGGATGGTGTCGAAGACGCCCTCGTGGTTGCGGGCGATGAAGTCGAGGAACTCGGACTCGAAGCGCCGCACGTCGCTCACCGGCACGACGTCGAGCTTGCCGGTGGTGCCCAGCCACAGCGAGACGACCTCCCGCTCGACCGGGTACGGGGAGTACTGGCCCTGCTTGAGCAGCTCGACCAGGCGCATGCCGCGGTCCAGGGTCGCCCGGCTGGACGCGTCCAGGTCGGAGGAGAAGGACGCGAAGGCCTCCAGCTCGCGGTACTGCGCGAGGTCCAGCCGCAGCCGGCCGGCGACCGACTTCATCGCCTTGATCTGGGCCGAACCGCCGACGCGGGACACCGAGATGCCGACGTTGATGGCCGGGCGGACGCCGGAGTTGAACAGACCGGTCTCGAGGAAGAT
Source organism: Blastococcus tunisiensis (assembly GCF_900112815.1). GTDB lineage: Bacteria > Actinomycetota > Actinomycetes > Mycobacteriales > Geodermatophilaceae > Blastococcus_B > Blastococcus_B tunisiensis. The sequence continues at coordinate 104,134 of NZ_FOND01000005.1, read as the reverse complement.
CTGCCCGTCGGTGATCGAGATGACGTTGGTCGGGATGTAGGCCGACACGTCGTTGCCCTTGGTCTCGACCAGCGGCAGCCCGGTCATGGACCCGGCACCGAGCTCGTCGTTGAGCTTCGCGCAGCGCTCCAGCAGGCGGGAGTGCAGGTAGAAGACGTCGCCGGGGTAGGCCTCGCGGCCCGGCGGGCGGCGCAGCAGCAGCGACACGGCGCGGTAGGCCTCGGCCTGCTTCGACAGGTCGTCGAACACGATCAGGACGTGCTTGCCCTCGTACATCCAGTGCTGGCCGATGGCCGAGCCGGCGTAGGGGGCGATGTACTTGAAGCCCGCGGCCTCCGACGCCGGGGCGGCGACGATGGTCGTGTACTCCATCGCGCCGGCCTCCTCGAGGGCGGAGCGGATCGCCGCGATCGTCGAGCCCTTCTGGCCGACGGCGACGTAGATGCAGCGCACCTGCTGGGCCGGGTCGCCGGTGGCCCAGGCTTCCTTCTGGTTGATGATCGTGTCCGTGACGATCGCCGTCTTGCCGGTCTGGCGGTCGCCGATGACCAGCTGGCGCTGGCCGCGGCCGATCGGGGTCATCGCGTCGATGGCCTTGATGCCGGTCTGCATCGGCTCGTGCACCGACTGGCGCTGGACCACGGTGGGGGCCTGCAGCTCCAAGGCGCGACGGCCGGTGGTCTCGATCGGGCCACCGCCGTCGATCGGGTTGCCCAGCGGGTCGACGACGCGGCCGAGGTAGCCGTCACCGACCGGCACCGAGAGCACCTCGCCGGTGCGGCGGACCTGCTGGCCCTCCTCGATGCCGGAGAAGTCACCCAGGACCACGACGCCGACCTCGCGCACGTCGAGGTTCAGCGCCAGGCCACGGACACCGCTCTCGAACTCGAGCAGCTCGTTGGTCATGACCGAGGGCAGTCCCTCGACACGGGCGATGCCGTCGCCGGCCTCGGTGACCGTGCCGACCTCCTCGCGGGAGATGTCGGGGCTGTACTCGGTGACGTAGCTCTGGATGGCACTGCGGATCTCGTCCGCGGAGATCGTCAGCTCGGCCATGGGTCGTCCTCTTCCCTGCGGGTGGTGTCTGGGTGGTCGGTCGGTGGGGTGCGTCAGCCGGCCAGCCGCCGTTCGGCGGCTTCCAGGCGGTGGGCGATGCTGCCGTCGATGACCTCGTCGCCCACCTGGACGATCAGGCCGCCGAGCACGCCCGGGTCGACGGTGACCTGCAGATTGACGGTGCGCCCGTAGATCCGGCGGAGCACGTCGGCCAGCCGCTGCTCCTGGGCGTCGGTGAGCGGCACGGCGGTCGTGACACGGGCGACGGACTGGCCGCGGCGGCGGCTGGCCACCTCGGAGAGGCGTTCGACGGCGTTCTCCGCGGTGCCGACGTGCGGGCCGGTGAGCACGTTGCGGAGCAGCTGCTCGGTGACCGGGCTGACCCGGCCGGACAGCAACCGGTCCAACAGCGCGCTCTTGCCCTCGGCCGGCGCCTTGCGATCGCTGAGGATGCGGCCCAGCTCCCGGTCCCCGGACACGATGCGGCCGAACCGGAACAGCTCGTCCTCGACGGTGTCGAGCTCACCACGCGCGTCGGCGGCGTCCAGGGACGCCTCGGTCGCGAGGGCGCTGAAGGCGTCGACCAGGTCGATCGGTTGCGACCAGCGCTGGCGGGCGACCGTCTCGACCAGGTCCAGGGCCGTCGCCGAGATCTTCGATCCGAACAGCCGCTGGGCCAGACCGGCCCGGTCCTCGGGACGGCCGGCGGGGTCCGACAGCGCCCGGCGCAGCGAGAGCTGGCCGTTGAGCAGCCGGCCGACGGCGAAGAGCTCGTCGGCCAGGGCGAGCAGCTCCGGACCGGTCGCCGCCCGGGCGGGCTGACCGGTCAGCCGGTCCTTGGCCCGCTCGATGACGCCGGAGGCAGGACGACTCAGCTGGTCCAGGCGCTCGCGCGCCTCGACCAGCGCCGCCCGGCTGGAGGCCTCCATCAACGGGTGCTCCCGGAGACGCTCGTCGCCCCGCCGGTACGCCCGTCCGGACTACCGGCCGCCATGCCGTCGAGCTCGGCCAGGAAGCGGTCGACCGTGCCGCTGCGCCGGGCGTCGTCGGCGAGCGACTCGCCCACCACCTGACCCGCCAGCTGGACGGCGAGCGTGCCGATCTGCCCACGCAGCTCGTTGACCACCTGCTGGCGGGCGGTGGCCAGCTGCTCCTCGCCGCGGGCCACGATGCGCTCGGACTCGGCCTGCGCCTGCGCCCGCAGCTCCTCGAGGATCTGCTGCCCCTCGGCCCGGGCCTGGTCGCGGATCGAGGCGGCCTCGTTCCGGGCCTCGGCCAGCTGCGCCTTGTACTGCTCCAGCGCGGCCTTGGCCTCGGCCTGCATGGCCTCGGCCCGCTCGATGCCGCCCTCGATCGCCTCGCGGCGGGCCTGGAAGACCTGCTCGAAGCGCGGCACGACGAACTTGATCACCACGAAGACCAGGATCCCGAAGGTGATCAGGCCGACGATGATCTCGCCCACCGGGGGCAGGAGCGGGTTGGCGCTCTCCGCAGCCAGGATGTTCATGCTGTGCACGTCCCTAAGTCAGCTGGACCGGACCGGATGGTCGATCAGTAGATGAAGGGCACGACCAGGCCGATCAGCGCCAGCGCCTCGGAGAGGGCGGCACCGAGGAAGGCGTAGGTCCGGGTCAGGCCGGCGGACTCGGGCTGGCGGGCGGTCGCCTGGATGTAGGCGGCCCACACGATGCCCACACCGATGCCGGGGCCGATGGCGGCGAGGCCGTAGCCGACCGTGCCGATGTTGCCCTCGAGCGCTGCGAGAACCTCTGTCGTCATTGGGGGGTCTTCCTCCTGTGTCGGTCACCCGGGTCGTCCCGGGTGGCTGGCGGGGGTGGAGCGGTCAGTGGGCGGGCTCGACGGCGCCGTTGAGGTAGGTCGCGGTCAGCACCGTGAAGACGTAGGCCTGCAGGATGATCACCAGCACCTCGAAGAACGTCATGGCCAGCGCCATGGCGAACGCGAACGGGCTGAAGATCACCGAGAAGTTGCCCACCGTGAGCAGGTAGACGGTGCCGAGGGAGAAGACGACCAGCAGCATGTGCCCGGCGAACATGTTCGCGAAGAGCCGGACGGCGAGGGTGAACGGCCGGATCACGAAGACCTGCAGCAGCTCGATCGGCGTCACCAGGATCAGCGCGGCGGCCGGCACACCCGGGGGGACGGCGGCGTCCTTGAAGTAGCGCCCCGCACCCTGCTCGCGGATGCCGACCCAGTTGTACATGACCCACACGATCACGGCGAGGACCAGCGGCCAGGCGAACTTCGAGTTCGGGGAGATCTGGAAGAACGGCACGATGCTCATCGCGTTGTTCGCCAGGATGAAGAAGAACAGCGAGGCGAGGAACGGCGCGAACGGCAGGCCCTTGGGGCCGATCACGTCGCGGGCGATGCCGTCGCGGATGAGCGAGTAGCCGCTCTCCCCGAGGTACTGCATCTTCCCTGGCACGATCGACGGCTTGCGCACCGCCAGGACCAGCAGGGCGAGGATCGCCGCGGTCGCGATCCAGGAGATGATCGTGATGCGGGTGATCTCGAAGGCCACCCCGAGGATGGAGAACTCCGCGATGGGCTCCGGGTAGAACTCCGCGATGGTCGGAGCCTGGAAGCCGTCCCCGCCGGATCCTTCGGCCGCGAGCACGCTGCCGAGCGCTGAGGCGCTGGAGGTCACCGTCGTCCCTTCTGCGTCTTGCGGTACTCCGGTGGCCGGCTCCGCTGCCCGCCCCGGGTCGTGCTGGTGGGCCGACCTCCCGCAGGCGGATCGACGGCCCCGTACTTGACGACCACCAGGTAGATGGCCACTCCCAGACCGAGGAGGAGACCGACCAAGGCGAAGACGCGGGTCTCCAGCCAGCGGTCGAGCAGCACTCCGGCCCCGCCCCACACGATGATCCCCGAGAGCAGTGTCCCGGTGATCCCCCAGCCGATGTCGGCCCCGCTGGGCTGACGGTCGGTCGGTTCGGTGGTCCGAGGTCGAGCGTCCCCGCGAGCAGGGCTGTCCTCGGCCATCGGTCGGGACACTATCTCAGCCGTGTGACGCGGGCTTTTCCGGGTCCGGCCGAGGGCTCTCCGACGCACCCTCCGGGGGCTCGGGCGTCGCGCCGTCCTCCGCCGTGGCGGGCGGTGCGGGCGGGGGCACGTAGTACATCTGCCGGGTCCACACCCAGCGGGCCTGGACCGCCCCCCACAGCAGGGTGGCGGCGATGACCGTCCAGGCCAGGGTGAGCCGGTCCAGCCAGCCGTCCTCGGGCACCGCACCCAGCACGCCGAACAGCACCAGCGCCTTGACCAGGAAGGTTCCCAGCGCCGCGGGGAGGGAGAGCGCGTCGTCGATCCGGCCCGCCCGGGCGATCACCACGGCGGACACGCAGAAGAACCCCGCCACCGTGACGGCGCCGGCCAGCACCCCGGCGGCGCTCCCCCACCCCCCGAGGACCCCGGCCACCGGAGCGGCGACGGCCGCCGCGGCGGCCGTGACCAGGACGCCCGGCCGCAGGAAGGAGATGTCCCAGGGCGCCGAGGGGCGCGGCGCTCCCGGCTGGACCGCGCTCACCGGAGCACCCGCCCGGCCGGGTGCTTCCCGGACTTCGGACGGGACCCCCGTGCGTCCGCGTGCGTCCGCAGCGCCCGCGCGGTCGGGTGCTCCGCCCGGCTGCGCTCGCGTTGCGCGGCCAGCTCGGCGGCCCGCGCCTCCCGCGCGGCCCGGCGGGCGCGCGGGCCGAGGACCACGACGACGCCCACCACGAGGAGGACGGCGATGGCCACGACCAGCTCGGCCTGCCCGCCGGTGATCGACAGGCCCACCGCGCCGAAGGACAGCAGGGCGGCCCAGAAGTACATGACCAGCACCGCCCGCCGGTGCGAGTGACCGATGGAGAGCAGCCGGTGGTGCAGGTGCATCTTGTCCGGCGAGAACGGCGACTGGCCCTTGCGGGTGCGCCGCACGACCGCCATCAGCAGGTCGACGAACGGGATGAACAGGATCGCGATCGGCACCAGCAGCGGCAGCGCCAGCGGGAGCAGCGACGCCGCGGAGTCGAAGGACTGGGGGTCGACGTTCCCGGTCGCCGTGACCGCCGCCGCCGACAGCATCAGGCCGACCAGCATCGAGCCGGAGTCACCCATGAAGATCCGGGCCGGGCTGAAGTTGTGCGGCAGGAAGCCCAGGCAGGCACCGGCCAGCACGGCGGTGATCAGCGCCGGCGCGCTGGCGACGTCGTCGTACCCGACGAGCCCCAGGTGGTAGCTGTAGGCGAAGAAGGCCAGGGCGGCGATCGCGGAGACGCCGGCCGCGAGGCCGTCGAGGCCGTCGATGAAGTTCAGCGCGTTCACGGTGGCGACGGTGAGCAGGACCGTCAGGGGCACCCCGATGTCGGGCCCCAGCGAGATCGTGCCGATGTCGGCGACCGGCAGGAACAGGTAGGCCAGCTGCACGCCGAGCAGGACCAGCACCCCGGCGGCGGCGATCTGTCCGGTGAGCTTCGTCAGGGCGTCCAGGCCCCAGCGGTCGTCGAGGACGCCGAGCAGGCAGATCAGCCCACCGGCGACCAGGACCGCGATGGTCTGGGAGTCCTGGAACGTCCGCTGCAGCGCCGGCAGCCGCGTGGCGACCATGATCGCCGCGGCCACCCCCAGGTACATCGCGACACCGCCGCCCCGGGGCGTCGGGATGACGTGCACGTCCCGTTCCCGCGGGGCGGCCATCATCCGCGCCCGGATGGCGACCATCCGCACCACCGGGGTGGTCAGGAAGGTGACCAGCGCGGCGGTGAGGAGGACGACGGCGTACTCGCGCACGGGATCAGGTGGCGCTGTCCGGACGGGGGCGGGACGGGGTGCACATCTCGCTCCCCCGTCCGTCGTACCCGCTGTGGCTGCCCGCGGCGCCCGGTCCGGGCGCGCGGCGATCCCCCACGGTATCGCCTGGGACGGTGCGCACCGCTCAGTCGGTGACGTCGGGGACGACGGCGCGCAGCCGGTCGACGTCGATCGCACCGATCCGCAGCACGCGCGGCACCGGACCGGTGCAGTCGACGATGGTGCTGGCGGCCGATCCCTCGCGCGCGCCGCCGTCCAGGACGACGGCCGCGTGGTCGCCGAGCTGGTCCACCGCCTGTGCCGCCGTCGTCGCGGCCGGCCGGCCGGAACGGTTGGCGCTGGACACCGCGAGCGGCCCGGTCCGCCGCAGCAGGTCCCGGGCGACGTCGTCGTCGGGAAGGCGGACGGCCACGGTCCCCTCGGCGTCGCCGAGGTCCCAGGCGAGCGACGGCGCGTGCTCCAGGACGAGGGTCAGCCCGCCCGGCCAGAACGCCTGGGCCAGCTCGGTGGCGGTCGGCGGGAGGTTCACCACCAGCCCGGCCAGGGTGGAGGCCTCGCCGATCAGCACCGGTACCGGCATCGTCCGGCCGCGGTTCTTGGCCGCCAGCAGACCGGTCACGGCCGCCGGGGTGAAGGCATCGGCGGCGACGCCGTAGACGGTGTCGGTCGGGATCAGCACCAGCTCGCCCCGGCCGATCGCCGCCGCCGCGGCGTCCAGTCCGGCAGCGCGCGCCTCCGGGTCGGAGCAGTCGAAGAGATCAGCCACGGACCGGAAGTCTTCCCCACGACCGGCTCATGCGCGGCGGGCGGTGGTGAAGCGGGGGCGGCCGGCGAGGTCGGGGTGGTCCTCGACGTCGGTGAAGCCGCCGTGCGCGCGCACCACGGCGGGCAGCGCGCCCCCCTGCTGGTCGGCGTGCTCGATGCCGAGCCATCCACCGGGATGCAGCAGCCGCGCGGCGACGGCCAGCATCCCGCGGACGACGTCGAGCCCGTCGGGCCCGCCCCACAGGGCCAGGGGCGGGTCGTGGTCGGCCACCTCGCGCGGCAGCACGGCACCGTCGGGCACGTAGGGCGGGTTCGACACCACGACGGCGACCCGCCCGTCGAGCTCCGCCAGCAGGGTGGGATCGGTCATGTCGCCCTGGACGACGCCCACGGGCGTGTCCCCGGCGGCCACCCGGGCCATGGCGTTGTGCCGCGTCCAGGCGAGGGCGCCCGGGTCGCGCTCGACGGCGGTGACCCGTGCGCCGGGGTGCTCGTGCGCGATGGACAGCGCGATCGCCCCCGAGCCGCTGCCCAGGTCGACCACGATCGGCCCGTCGAGGCCGGCCAGGCGTTCCAGGGCCCAGCCGGTCAGCTGCTCGGTCTCCGGCCGCGGGACGAAGACCCCGGGACCCACCGCCAGCTCGAGGAACCGGAACGGCGCCCGTCCGGTCAGGTGCTGCAACGGCACGCGGTCGGCCCGCTGGTCGAGCAGGGCGGCGAACCGGGTGGCGGCGCCCTCCGGCACGGTGTCGAGGGTGAGCAGGCCGCTCCGGGGCACGTCGAGGACGGCGGCCAGGAGCAGCTCGGCGTCCACCCGGGGCGACGCGACCCCGGCCTCGGTCAGCCGCCGGGACGCATCGGCGAGCAGGGACCGGGCGTTCAGGAGCCGGCCGCCAGCAGCTCGGCGGTGTGCGCGGCCACCAGCGCGTCGATGACCGCGTCGAGGTCGCCGTCGATCACCTGGTCGAGGTTGTGCGCCTTGTAGCCCACCCGGTGGTCGGCGATCCGGTTCTCCGGGAAGTTGTAGGTGCGCACCCGCTCGCTGCGGTCCATGGTCCGCACCTGGCTGCGCCGCTGGTCGCTGGCCGTGGCCGCGGCCTCCTCCCGCGCGGCGGCCAGCAGCCGCGCGCGCAGCACGCGCAGCGCGGACTCGCGGTTCTGCAGCTGGCTCTTCTCGTTCTGCGAGCTGACCACGATGCCGCTGGGCAGGTGGGTGATCCGCACGGCGGAGTCGGTGGTGTTGACGCTCTGCCCACCGGGACCGGAGGACCGGAACACGTCGATCCGCAGGTCGTTCGGGTCGACGGTGACGTCGACCTCCTCCGCCTCGGGCAGCACCAGCACGCCGGCGGCCGACGTGTGGATGCGCCCCTGGCTCTCGGTGACCGGGACGCGCTGCACGCGGTGCACGCCGCCCTCGAACTTCAGCCGGGACCAGATGCCCTCGTCGCCGCGGGACTTGATGGCCACCGCCACGTCCTTGTAGCCACCGAGGTCGGCCTCGACGGCGTCGAGCACCTCGGTGGACCAGCCGCGGCGCTCGGCGTAGCGCAGGTACATGCGCAGCAGGTCGCCGGCGAACAGCGCCGACTCCGCGCCGCCCTCCCCCGCCTTGACCTCGAGGATGACGTCCTTGTCGTCGTCGGGGTCCTTCGGCAGCAGCTGCTCGCGCAGCCGGGCGGAGAGCTCCTCCACCTGGGCCTCGAGGGTGCGCGCCTCGGCGGCGAACGAGGCGTCGTCGCGGGCGAGCTCGCGAGCCGTACCGAGGTCGCCGCGGGCCTCCTCCAGCGCCCGCGACGTCTCGACCAGCGGCGCGAGCTGGGCGTAGCGACGACTCAGCCGGCGGGCACGGGACTGGTCGGCGTGCACGGACGGGTCGGCGAGCTCGCGTTCCAGGGAGGCGTGCTCGTCGAGCAGGTCCGACAGCCGCTCGGGCGCGGCATCGGTGCTGCTGCTCACGACGATCACCTCGGGGAGGACCGCGTGCTCCATCGCGAGGGAGCACGCAGGGGTCGGTGCGGACATGACGACGGCGCCCGTCCCGCCCCGGGAAGGGGCGGCACGGGCGCCGTCGGGAGAGCTACTTGCCGGCGTCGGCCCCGGCAGCGGCGCGCTTGCCGAACCGCTTCTCGAAGCGGGCGACGCGGCCACCGGTGTCCAGGATCTTCTGCTTGCCGGTGTAGAAGGGGTGGCACGCCGAGCAGACCTCGACGGTCAGCTGACCGGTCGGGGACGTGCTGCGCGTCTGGAACGTGTTGCCGCAGCCGCAGGTCACCGTGGTGACGTTGTAGGCCGGGTGGATGTCGCTCTTCATGGCTGGCGCCTCTTCCGAGAAAGTCTGCGGTGTTCGTGGGGTGGAACGCCTGCGGGCGGGTGGTATTCCGGCCGCGCATCGGGGCTCGGCCGACCAGTCTCCCAGATCGACCGGGAGGTGCTGGAACGGCCCCCGTCCAGGGGCCCACCCTGAGCTCGCGAAGGGTGGGGAGGACGGGGGTCCTTCGTCAGTCCTTGTCCGGGCCCAGCGTCGTCTTCTGGATCTGCATGAGGAACTCGACGTTGTTGCGCGTCTTCTTCAGCTTGTCCAGGAGCAGCTCCAGCGCCTGCTGGGGCTCGAGCGCGGCCAGCACCCGGCGCAGCTTGATGACGATGGCCAGCTCGTCGGGGTTCATCAGGATCTCTTCCTTGCGGGTGCCCGACGCGTTCACGTCGACCGCCGGGAAGACCCGCTTGTCCGCCAGCCGGCGGTCGAGCTTGATCTCGGCGTTCCCGGTGCCCTTGAACTCCTCGAAGATGACCGTGTCCATCGTGGAGCCGGTCTCGACCAGCGCCGAGGCGATGATCGTCAGCGAGCCGCCGTTCTCGATGTTCCGGGCGGCACCCAGGAAGCGCTTCGGCGGGTACAGCGCCGTGGAGTCGACGCCGCCGGAGAGGATCCGCCCGCTGGCGGGGGCCGCCAGGTTGTAGGCGCGGCCCAGGCGGGTGATCGAGTCCAGCAGGACGACCACGTCGTGGCCCATCTCGACCAGGCGCTTGGCCCGCTCGATGGACAGCTCGGCGACCGTGGTGTGGTCCGACGGCGGCCGGTCGAAGGTCGAGGCGATGACCTCGCCCTTCACCGAGCGCTGCATGTCGGTGACCTCTTCGGGCCGCTCGTCGACCAGCACCACCATGAGGTGGCACTCCGGGTTGTTCGTCGTGATGGCGTTGGCCAGCGACTGCAGCACCATCGTCTTGCCGGCCTTCGGGGGCGACACGATCAGCGCGCGCTGCCCCTTGCCGATCGGCATGACGAGGTCGATCACCCGGGTGGTGAGCAGGTGCGGCTCGGTCTCCAGCCGCAGCCGCTCCTGCGGGTAGAGCGGCGTCAGCTTGGTGAACTCCGGCCGGCTCTTCGCCTGCTCGGGGTCCAGGCCGTTGACCGTGTCGAGCCGGACCAGCGCGTTGTACTTGTCCTTGCGCTCGCCCTCGCGGGGCTGCCGGACGGCGCCGGTGATGGCGTCACCGCGGCGCAGGCCGTAGCGGCGGACCTGCGAGAGGGACACGTAGACGTCGTTCGGGCCGGTCAGGTACCCCGAGGTCCGGACGAACGCGTAGTTGTCGAGGACGTCGAGGATGCCCGCGACGGGCAGCAGCACGTCGTCCTCGCTGACGGTCGGCTCACCCTGGTCGAAGCGGTCGCGGCCGCCGGAGTTGCCGCCGCGCTTGTTCCGGTCCCGGTACCGACGGCCCCGGCGACCGCGGCCGCCCTCGAAGTCGTCGTCGTCGTCGTCGTTGGCGTTGCCGCGGCCACCGTCGGTGCGGTTGTCGTTGCGGTTGTCCGGCCGGCCGCCGCGGTCGTTGCGGTCGCCCCGGTCGGGCCCGCGGTTGCCGTCGCGGTTGCTGCCACCGTCACGGTTACCGGCGCCGTCGCGGTTGCTGCCCCGGTCGCTGCCGCCGTCCCGGTTGCCGCCCCGGTCGCCGCTGTCGCGGCTGCTGCCGCCGTCCCGGTTGCCGCCGTCGCGCGGGGCACCGTCGCGGTTGCCGCCGCCGTCCCGGTTGGCACCGTCACGGTCGCCGCGGGTGCGGCTGCGGTCGCGGCTGCGCTGCGGGCGCTCGCCGTCGGTCTGCTGGTCACCCTCGGCCGGTGTGGTGTCGGTGGACGGCGCAGCCGTCTCGGCCGGCGCCTGCCCCCGGTCGCCGGTGGTCGTGCCGTCGCCCGGAGCCGCCGAGGTGGACGGTGCGACGTCGACCGACGGGGAGCCGGCCGGGCGGCTCGCGCCGCGGCGCGAGCGGGTCGGCCGGGCGGGCGGGGTGCTGTCGGTCAGCGGGCCGCCGTTGGCGCCACCGCTGACGGGGGCCTCGAGGGGCGCCGCGGAGGTGGCGGTGCCGGGGGTCCCGGCGCTCTCGGCGGGAGCGGCGGCGCCGTTGTCGGCCGGAGCGTCCGCGCCGCCGCCCACCTGGCGGGCGGAGATGGCGGCCACGAGGTCGCCCTTGCGCATCCGGCCGGTGCCGGAGATGCCCAGCTCGCCGGCGAGCCGCTGCAGCTCGGGCAGCAGCATCCCGGACAGGCCGTTGCCGCGGCGACGGGGGCTGCCCGTCGTCCCAGAAGCGGCAGGTGCCTCGGTCGGGCCGGCAGCGTCCTGCGTACCGGTCACGTCGAGGTCGGTGGATTCACTCACGTACAGGTCCTTCCCTGCGGTGACCTGCGCGTTGCAGCGCAGGGGGTGCCCCGGCCCCTGGAGGTCCGGCTCGGGAGCGGGAACGCAGAAGGGAACGGGTCGAGAGATGCGAGGCGGATCAGCGGCGAAGAGAGATCGTCTGCTTCGGCCCCGCGCGAGGCTCGCCCGAGTGGGCGGCTACGCCGTGAGCCTAGATGCAGCTCACGGACGTGACAACACCGGTGGGTTCCAGTGTGTTCCTCGTTACCGAGACGATACCTGCAGGTCCCCATCGACCACTCGCGCCCCGAGCACGTCCACCGCCAGGGGCAGCACCCGCCAACCCGCGGGCACGAGCGCCGTCACCCCGCGCACGTCCGACCCGGCGGCCGGGTCGGACGCCGCGCCGTCCCCGTTCCGCCGGGCCAGCACGAGGACGCTCGGACCGGCGCCGGAGACCACCGCGGCGTACCCGGCGGCGCGCAGCCGGTCGACCAGCGCCAGCGACGCAGGCATGGCCCCGGCCCGCTGGCGCTGGTGCAACCGGTCCTCGGTGGCGTCGAGCAGCAGGCCGGGATCCTGCGTGAGGGCGTGCACCAGCAGCGCCCCGCGTCCGGCGGCGTGGGCGGCGTCCCCGTGCGGAACGGCCTCGGGGAGCAGTCCGCGGGCGGCGTGCGTCGACAGGGTGTCCCCGGGGACGAGCACGATCGGCGCCACGGACGGCTCCACCTCGAGCCGGACCGCGCGTGCGCCGTCGGCCGACATCCAGGACAGCGTCGCGCCGCCGAGCAGGCAGGCGGCGACGTTGTCGGGATGGCCCTCGAGCTCGGTGGTCAGCCGCAGGACGGCCTCGACGTCGACGGTCGCCACGTCCGGGCACAGCGTCCAGGCGCCGAGGACCCCCGCGACGACGGCGGCGGCCGAAGAGCCCATGCCCCGCCCCTGCGGGATCCCGTTCTCCGCCACGACGCGCAGGCCCGGCGGGGTCCAGCCGAGCCGGGCGCAGGCGGTGCGGAACGCACGTACGACCAGGTGCGACTCGTCGGTCGGCAGCCCGTCGGCGCCTTCACCACGCACCACCACCTCGAGCCCACCGCCGGTGACCGTGAACTCGACGTCGTCGTGCAGGCCCAGCGCCAGGCCGGCGCAGTCGAACGCGGGCCCGAGGTTGGCGCTGGTGGCGGGGACGCGGACCCGGACCGACGTCACAACGCCGCCGTCGCTGCCGCGGGACGCTCCGCTCCTCGCTCCGATGTCCAGGCCGGTTCCGTGGTCGATCCGCGCCTCGCTCGTCCCTCGCTGCGATGCTCTCTCCCTGTCACCGGCCGCCTCGCTGCGATGCTCACGCCCCTGCCCGCTCACAATCCGAGCTGGACGGCCGCGGCCGCGGCGTCGACCGGGATGGTCACCGGGGCGGGCGCGCCGGAGATCGCCCACTCCGGGTCCTTGAGCCCGTTGCCGGTCACCGTGCAGACCACCCGCTGCCCCGGTTCCAGCTCCCCCGCGGCGGCCACCTGCAGCAGCCCGGCGACCGACGCCGCCGACGCGGGCTCGACGAAGACGGCGACGCTGCGGGCCAGCAGCCGGTAGGCGGCGAGGATCGCGCGGTCGGTCACGGCGTCGATGCGGCCGCCGGACTCGTCGCGGGCGGCCAGCGCCTTCGTCCAGGAGGCCGGGTTGCCGATCCGGATGGCGGTGGCGATCGTGCTCGGGTTCTCGACGACCGCGCCGCTGACGATCGGCGCGGCGCCGGCCGCCTGGAAGCCCCACATCCTCGGGGTCCGGGTGGCGATGCCGTCGTCCGCGTACTCGCGGTAGCCCTGCCAGTAGGCGGTGATGTTGCCGGCGTTGCCGACCGGCAGGCAGTGGATGTCGGGGGCGTCGCCCAGGACGTCGACGATCTCGAAGGAGGCGGTCTTCTGCCCCTCGATGCGGTACTGGTTGACGCTGTTGACGAGGCTGACCGGGTAGTCGATGGCGAGCTTGCTGGCCAGCGCGAGGCAGTCGTCGAAGTTGCCCTCGACCTGCAGCAGCTGGGCGCCGTGCACCAGCGCCTGGGCCAGCTTGCCCATGGCGATCTTGCCCTGCGGCACGAGGACCGCGCAGGTGAGCCCGGCCCGGGCTGCGTAGGCGGCGGCGCTGGCGCTGGTGTTGCCGGTCGACGCGCAGATGACCGCCTTCGCCCCCTCCTCGACGGCCTTGGTGATGGCCATCGTCATGCCCCGGTCCTTGAAGGACCCGGTCGGGTTGGCGCCCTCGACCTTGAGGAACACCTCGCAGCCGGTGCGGCGGGACAGCTCGGGGGCCGGCAGCAGCGGGGTGGCGCCCTCCTGGAGGGTGACCACCGGGGTGTCGGCGCTCACCGGCAGCCGTGAGCGGTAGGCCTCGATCAGGCCGGGCCAGCCGGGCGACACGGTCGTCGACGGGACGCTCACGACAATCCCTCCACACGCAGCACGCTCGTGACCCCCCGGACCGCGGGCATGTCCCGCAGCGCGGAGATGGTGGCAGACAGCGCCGCGTCCGGTGCGCTGTGGGTGACGATCACCAGGGTGGCGGCGTCGCCGTGCCCGTCCTGCCGGACGGTCGCGATGCTCACCTCCTGGCGCGCGAACTCCTGCGCGACGGTCGCCAGGACGCCGGGCTTGTCCGCCACGTCGAGGCTGACGTGGTAGCGGGTGGGGGTGTCGGCGATCGGCCGGACGGCGAGGCCGGCGTACCCGGTCGGCCCCTGGCCCGACGCCCCGGCGAGCCGGTTGCGCGCGACCGCGACGAGGTCGCCCAGCACGGCGCTGGCCGTCGGCTCTCCCCCGGCGCCCTGGCCGTAGAACATCAGCTGGCCGGCCGCCTCCGCCTCGACGAAGACGGCGTTGAAGGCCCCGCCGACCGCCGCCAGCGGGTGCGTGGTGGGGATCATCGCCGGGTGCACGCGGACGGCGACGGTGTCCCCCGGGTGGCCGGGAGAGCCGTTGACCACCCGCTCGCAGATGGCCAGCAGCTTCACCGTGCAGCCGATCTCGGCGGCCCGGGCGACGTCGGTGGCCGAGACCGCCGAGATGCCCTCGCGGTAGACGTCCGCGGCCGACACCGGGGTGTGGAAGGACAGCGAGGCGAGGATCGCGGCCTTGGCCGCGGCGTCGAAGCCGTCGACGTCGGCGGTCGGGTCGGCCTCGGCGTACCCGAGGTCGGTGGCCTCGGCGAGGGCCTCGGCGAAGCCGGCGCCGGTCTCGGCCATCCGGGACAGGATGTAGTTGGTGGTGCCGTTGACGATGCCGACCACGCGCCGGATCTGGTCGCCGGCCAGCGACTCGCGCAGCGGGCGCAGCAGCGGGATGGCACCGGCCACGGCGGCCTCGTAGTAGAGGTCGACGCCGGACGCCGCGGCGGCGGCGTGCAGGGCCGGCCCGTCGTCGGCCAGCAGCGCCTTGTTGGCGCTGACCACCGACTTGCCCGCCGCGAAGGCGGCCAGCATCAGCGTCCGGGCCGGCTCGATGCCCCCGATCACCTCGACGACGAGGTCCACGTCCGCACGGGTGACGAGGGCCTCGGCGTCGGTGGTGAGCAGGTGCTGCGGCACGTCGGGGTGGTGGGCCGGTCGCCGCACGGCGATGCCGGCGACCTCCACCGGACGCCCGACCCGCGCGGTGAGGTCGTCGGCCTGCTCGTCGATCAGCCGCAGGACGGCGCTGCCGACGGTGCCGCAGCCGAGCAGGGCGACCCGCAGCGGCCGGGTCTCCGGAGCGCTCACGACCGCGCTCCCGCGGCGTGCTCGGGCGCGGGCTGGTCGATGGCGGGCGAGGGCGCGGGCACGTCGGCGAGGACGGCGTCGAGGGCGAACACGTCGGACAGTGTCTGACGCCGCACGATCTCGGTGGCCACGCCGTCCCGGACGGCGACCACCGGAGGCTTGAGCAGGTAGTTGTAGTTGCTGGCCATCGACCAGCAGTAGGCACCGGTGGCCGCGACCGCCAGCAGGTCGCCGGGCTGCACGTCCGACGGCAGCCAGAGGTCGCGCACCAGGATGTCGCCGCTCTCGCAGTGCTTGCCCACGACGCGGCAGAGCGCGGGCGGCGCCTCCGACGTCCGGTTGGCCAGGACGCAGGTGTAGCTCGCGTCGTAGAGGGCGGTGCGGATGTTGTCGCTCATGCCACCGTCGACGGAGACGTAGTTGCGCACCAGGGGGGTGCCCGGGGCGCCGCTGGCACCCAGCCGGACCGGCTTGATGGTGCCGATCTCGTACAGCGTGACCGTGCCGGGGCCGGCGACGGCCCGGCCCGGCTCGACGGCCAGGCGCGGCACCGGCAGCCCGAGGGCGGCGCACTCGGCGGCGACGACCGCCCGCAGCCGGACGGCGACGTCCGCCGGGGTCACCGGGTCGTCCTCGGCCAGGTAGGCGATGCCGAAGCCGCCGCCGAGGTTGAGCTCGGCCAGCAGTTCACCGGTGGCCTGGTGCACCTGGCCGAGCAGGCCGACGACCCGGTGCGCGGCGGCCTCGAAGCCCGCGGTGTCGAAGATCTGCGAGCCGATGTGGCTGTGCAGCCCGGTGAGCTGCAGCGCCGGCTCCCGGATCACGCGGACCGCAGCGGTGAGCGCGTCCCCGGTGGCCAGGGAGAAGCCGAACTTCTGGTCCTCGTGCGCGGTGGCGATGAACTCGTGGGTGTGCGCCTCGATGCCGACCGTCGCGCGGATCAGCACCGGGACCGGCGGTCCGCCCGCGGCGACCCGCGCCTCGGCCAGCGGCACCAGCCGGTCGATCTCGTCGAAGGAGTCGAGCACGATGTGCCCGATCCCCGAGTCGACGGCCAGCCGCAGCTCGACCAGCGACTTGTTGTTGCCGTGCAGCGCGATCCGCTCGGCCGGGAAGCCGGCGGCCAGGGCCAGGGCCAGCTCGTTGCCGCTGCAGGCGTCCAGGTGCAGACCGTCCTCGGCGATCCACCGCGCCACCTGGCCGCACAGGAACGCCTTCGAGGCGTAGTGCACGTCGGCGTCGGCGAACGCGTCCGCGAAGTCCGCCGCCCGCCCGCGGAAGTCCCCCTCGTCGAGGACGAACAGCGGGGTGCCGTGCTCGCGGGCCAGGTCGGTGACCGCACGGCCGCCGAGGTGCAGCTCGCCGCCGACCCGCTCCGCCGACCGCGGCCAGACGTGCGGGTCCAGGACGCCGAGGTCGCTCGGTGGCGCCCCCGCGGCGGTCGGCTGCTGGAGGTTGCCGTGCAGCGGGCCGGCCGGGTGCGCCCTCACATCCGCTCCGGGGCGCTCACGCCGAGCACGTCGAGGCCGTTGCGCAGCACGGTCGCGGTGGCGGCGCAGAGCCACAGCCGGGCGGTGGTCTGCGCGGTGGCCTCCTCGTCGCCCCGGGGCAGGACGCGGCAGGAGTCGTAGAACCGGTGGTAGGTGCCGGCCAGCTCCTCCAGGTACCGGGCGACCCGGTGCGGTGCCCGCAGCTCGGCGGCCGCGGTCAGCACCCGCGGGAACTCACCGATCGCCCGGAGCAGGTCGCTCTCCCGCTCGTGCGCCAGCTGCGTGACGTCGACGTCCGCGGCCTCGCCCAGGGCGAGGCCCAGGTCGGCGGCGTTGCGCAGCACCGAGGAGATCCGGGCGTGCGCGTACTGGACGTAGAAGACCGGGTTGTCGTTGGTCCGCCGGCTCCACAGGTCGGCGTCGATGTCGATCTGCTGGTCCACCGACGCGCGGGCCAGCGCGTAGCGCGCCGCGTCGATGCCGACCGCGTCGACCAGGTCGGTGAGCAGCACGAAGTTGCCCTTGCGCTTGCTCATCCGGACCGGTTCGCCGTCCTTGACCAGGTTCACCAGCTGGCCGATGAGGATCTCCAGGTGCGTCGCCGGGTCGTCACCGGCCGCGGCGACGAGCGCCTTGTAGCGGCCGACGTAGCCCGAGTGGTCGGCGCCCAGCATGATCACGACCCGGTCGAAACCGCGCGCCCGCTTGTCCAGGTAGTAGGCGCAGTCGGCGGCGAAGTAGGTCGGCTCGCCGCCGGCCTTGACCAGGACCCGGTCCTTGTCGTCACCGAAGTCCGTCGTCCGAAGCCAGACGGCGCCGTCGGCCTCGAAGACGTGCCCCTGGTCGCGCAGCGTGGCCACGGCCTTGTCCAGGGCGCCCGACTCGTGCAGCGTCCGCTCGGAGAAGAACGTGTCGAAGTGCACGCCGAAACCGTCGAGCGTGCTCCGGATGTCGGCGACCATGGCGGCCACGCCGCGCGCGGCGAACACCGGGACCTGGTCGTCCTCCGGCAGCTCCAGCACACCCGGGACCTCGGCGAGAACCTGCTGGGCGACGGTCTCGACGTAGTCGCCCTGGTAGCCGTCCTCGGGGACGGGGCGCCCGGCCGCCACCGCCTGGAGGCTGCGGCCGAAGCGCTCGATCTGCGCCCCGGCGTCGTTGACGTAGTACTCGCGGCTGACCTCGGCGCCGCTGGCCTCCAGCAGCCGGGCCAGCGCGTCGCCGACGGCCGCCCAGCGGGTCGAGCCGAGCGTGACCGGCCCGGTGGGGTTGGCCGAGACGAACTCCAGGTTCAGCTTCTGCCCGGCCAGGACCTGGGTGCGGCCGTACCCGGCACCGGCCGTCACCGCCTGGACGGCGATCTGACCGAGTGCGCCCTGGGCGAGGGTGATGTTGAGGAACCCGGGCCCGGCGACGTCGACGGTCGCGATGCCCGGCTGCGCGGCGAGGTCGGCGGCCAGCAGCCCGGCGACCTCGCGCGGCGGCCGGCCGGCGGCCTTGGCCAGCCGGAGGGCGATGTTGGTCGCGTAGTCGCCGTGCGCCCGGTTCTTCGGGCGCTCGACCACGACCTCGTCGGGCACCTCGACGGCGAGCGCGCCGCGGTCGACGGCCGCGGCCACGACGGTCCGGACGACGGTCCGCAGCTGCTCAGGTGTCACCGCACGAGCGTACTGACCGGCCTCCCGGGCCCCGCCGGCCCGCCTGGCCCCACGGACCACGCGCTCCCAGAGGACGTCCAGGAAGTCGACCTAGACTCGGTCGCCGGCCCCCCGGGCCACCCCATCCACCCGCACAGCATCGAGGAGAGGCCTTGGCCAAGGACCGCAAGCCCGCAGGCGCGAACGGCAGGCCTGCCGGCAGGGGTGGTGCCACCGCCAAGGGAGGCCGGACCCGCCCCGCGGCCAACGTCGTCGCGCCGCAGCGGCCCTGGGGCCTGATCGCCGGTGCGATGGCCGTCGTGGTGTTCGCCGCCGCCGTCATCACCTACGCCGTGATCCAGGTGAACGAGTCCAACGCCAACCAGGTGGAGTCGATCGACGAGATCGACGGTGCCGAGGTCTTCGACTACGCGGCCGGTCAGGACCACGTGACCACCCCCGTCTCCTACGAGCAGTCGCCGCCCGTCGGTGGCCCGCACGACGGGAACTGGGCCGACTGCACCGGCACCGTCTACGACGTCGACATCCGGCACGAGAACGCCGTGCACAGCCTCGAGCACGGCGCGGTGTGGATCACCTACGACCCCGACGCGCTGAGCGAGGACGAGATCGCCACGCTCGCCGAGCAGGTGGAGGGCGAGTCCTACCGGATGCTCTCCCCGTACGCGGGCCTGGACTCCCCGATCAGCCTGCAGTCCTGGAACCACCAGCTGAAGGTCGACAGCGCCGACGACGTCCGCATCGAGCAGTTCGCCGACCTGATGACCACCAAGGCCGGCGCCTACCCCGAGCCGGGCGCGAGCTGCGAGAACCCGGCGTTCGCCGCCGACCCGCTGACCGCCGAGGACGCCAGCACACCGATCGGCCCCAGCGACATGCCGACGACCGAGGGCGCCGAGCCGACGGACGCCGAGCCCACCGAGACCGGCGCGCCCTGACCACCGCACCCGGCGACCGGCCCGCACCAGCACCGGAGGACGACGTGACCGACCCCGCAGGCGACCGGCAGCGCCCGCTGCGGATCACCCTCCTGGCGGTCATCGCGGTCGGCCTCGTGCTCCTCGGCGGCGGCCTGGCGGTCGCGCTGGGCATCGGCCGCACCGAGGAACCGTCCGCCGGCTCGGTGGACGCCGGCTTCTCCCGCGACATGTCCCGCCACCACCTGCAGGGGGTGGAGATGGCCAACCTCGTCGACGAGCGCAGCACCGATCCGGAGGTCGAGCAGCTCGCCTTCGACATCGCCGAGACGCAGCAGAACCAGGCCGGCCGGATGCAGGGCTGGCTGTCGCTGTGGGGGGTGCCGCAGAGCGGCGGGGAGCCCATGGCGTGGATGTCGGGGGACGCGGGCCACTCGGCGCACGACACCCCGGCCGGCGTCCCGATGCCCGGCATGGCGACCGAGGAGGAGCTGGCCGCGCTGCGCGAGCTGCGCGGGACCGCGTTCGACGTGGAGTTCCTCCGCCTGATGATCCGGCACCACCAGGGCGGCCTGGACATGGCGCAGTACGCCGCCGAGCACGCGGAGATCACCACCGTCGCCCAACTGGCCGACACGATGGCGCAGACCCAGTCGGCCGAGACCGGGACGATGACGGACATGCTCGCCGCCCGCGGCGGCACCCCGCTGCCGGCGCCCTGAGGGCCTGCGTCCGGCGGCCGGCCGGCGGCTGATAGCGTCGTCCCCGTACGAACGGACGAGCCCCCGTAGCTCAGGGGATAGAGCACTGCCCTCCGGAGGCAGGGGCGCAGGTTCGAATCCTGCCGGGGGCACCAACGTCTGCAGTTCCACGACATCGACGAACGCCCGGACCCATGGCACCACGGGTCCGGGCGTTCGTCCGTCCACGGCAGGGATACGGCTGCCGATGGGGGGCTGACGGGCGTCCCGGCGCCCGGGTTACCGTCCGGCGCATGCAGAGCAGCGGCATCCAGCGGGCACGGGCGGGCGACGTCGAGATCGCCTACGAGACCTTCGGGGACGCGGGCGACCCGCCGGTCCTCCTGGTCATGGGGCTGGCCACCCAGATGATCGGCTGGCCCGACGAGTTCTGCGCCGGCCTGGCCGGCCGCGGCCACTTCGTCATCCGGTTCGACAACCGCGACATCGGCCTCTCCACGCACCTGCACGCCGCGGGGGCCCCCGACGTCCTCACCGTCATGGGCGGCGACACCTCCGCCGTCCCGTACGCACTGACCGACCTGGCCGACGACACGGTGGGCCTGCTGGACGCGCTCGGGATCGACTCCGCGCACGTGGTCGGCGCCTCGATGGGCGGGATGATCGCCCAGCTCGTCGCGCTGCGGGCGCCGGAGCGCGTCCGCAGCCTCACCTCGATCATGTCCACGACGGGCGACCCCTCGGTGGGCGCACCGAACGAGGCGGCACTGGGCGTCCTCCTGGCCGCGCCGGCGATCGACCGGGAGGGAGCGGTGCAGCGGGTCGTCGACACCTACCGGGTGATCGGCTCCCCCGGTTTCGAGTTCGACGAGCCGGCGCTGCGCGACCGCGCCGGCCTCTCCTTCGACCGCGCGTACGACCCGGCCGGTGTCGCCCGGCAGCTGGCGGCGATCCTGACCACCCACGACCGCACCCGCGATCTGAAGTCGATCGACGTGCCGACGCTGGTGATCCACGGGGCCGACGACGCGCTCGTGAACGTCAGCGGCGGGCGGGCGACGGCAGCGGCGATCCCCGGCGCGGAGCTCCTCGTGGTCGACGGCATGGGGCACGACCTGCCGCGCGAGGTGTGGCAGGAGATCACCGAGCGGATCACCGCGCTGGTCGCGCGGGCCGGCTGACGGCCCGCGGAGAAGAGCGGCTCCTCAGCTGGTCAGCATCCCGCCCTCGACCGGGATGGTCGTGCCGGTGACGTAGCCGCCGGCGTCGCTGACCAGGAAGACCAGGGCGGCCGCGAGCTCCTCCGGCTCCCCCTTGCGGCCGACCAGCACCCGCGCCAGCTGCGACTCGATGTAGCCCTCGGGGTACTGGTCGGTCATCTCGGAGGTGAAGAACCCCGGGGCCAGGGCGTTCACCCGGATGCCCTTGCGGCCGGTCCACTGCTGGGCGAGGTCACGGGTCAGCCCGATCAGCCCGGCCTTGCTCGCGGCGTAGGCGGCCTGCGGGAGCCCGGCGGTGGTCAGGCCCAGCACGCTGGAGATGTTGACGATCGAGCTGCCGGGCTGCATGACCCGCCCGCACGCCTGCGCCATCCAGTAGCAGCCGTTGAGGTTCACGTCGATGACCGACCGGAACTGCTCCGGCGTCTCGCGGGTCGCCGGCGCGGCCGTCCCGACACCGGCGTTGTTGACCAGGATGTCCACCCTGCCGAACTCCGCCATCGCGGCGTCGACCAGGCCCTGGCAGTCCTCGGGCGAGGAGACGTCGGTGCGCACGGCGATCGCCCGCCGGCCGGCCGCCTCCACCGCCCGCTGGGTGTCCGCGAGCCGCTCGACCCGCCGGGCACCCAGGACGACGTCCGCCCCCGCCTCGGCCAGCGTCCGCGCGAAGACGGCGCCCAGCCCCGAGGACGCCCCCGTCACGATCGCCACCCGGCCGTCCAGCCGGAACATCTCCAGGATCGTGCGCTCTGCCATGGTCGGGGTTCCCTTCACCGTGCCGTGTCCGCCGGGGTCGTCCGTGCGTCCCGGCGACCGTAACCGCGATGTGGGGTAGGCCACCTCCCGGGCGGGTAGGGCGCTGTCCGGCGACCTCGACGGGGAGGCATCTCGACAATGACGAACCTGGCCCAGAACCTGCTCGACACCGCGGCCGCGGATCCGGCGCACCCGGCGCTGCGCATGGACGACGCCGTCCTCGGCTACGGCGACTTCCGCGACGCGGCACTGCGCGTCGCCGGATCGCTGCAGGCGCGCGGGGTGGCGCCCGGCGACCGCATCGGCCTGGTGCTGCCGAACGTGCTGTCCTTCCCGGTCGTCTTCTACGGGGCACTGCTGGCCGGAGCCGTCGTCGTCCCGATGAACCCGCTGCTCAAAGCGCGCGAGGTCGAGTACTACCTGCGCGACTCCGGCGCCCGGCTGGTGGTCGCGCTCGAACCGGCCGAGCCGGTCGTGGAGGCGGCCGCGGCCGTCGGCGTCGACGCGGTGACCGTGGGCCCCGTCTCCCCCGACGCCCTGCTGGGGACCGACCCGCCGGCGGCCGCGGTGGAGCGGTCCGGCGACGACCTGGCCGTCATCCTCTACACCTCCGGCACCACCGGGCAGCCGAAGGGCGCGGAGCTCACCCACGCCAACCTGGCGGGCAACTGCCGGACCACCGCGGAGACCCTGACCGAGAGCACCCCGGACGACGTGATCATGGGCTGCCTGCCGCTGTTCCACGTCTTCGGCCTCACCTGCGGGCTCAACACCGCCGTCCTGAGCGGCTCGCTGCTGACGCTGGTGCCGCGCTTCGACGGCGCGAAGGCGCTGTCGGTCATCGAGCGGGACCGGGTGACGATCTTCGAGGGCGTGCCGACCATGTTCGCCGGGATGCTGCACTCCGAGGGCGCCGCCGGGCGCGACGTCTCCAGCCTGCGGTCGTGCGTCTCCGGCGGCTCCGCCATGCCGGTGGAGGTCATGCGGTCGTTCGAGGAGACGTTCGGCTGCATCGTGCTCGAGGGCTACGGGCTCAGCGAGACCTCGCCGGTCGCCTCGTTCAACCACCCGCACGCCGAGCGCAAGCCCGGCTCCATCGGCACCCCCATCGCCGGGGTGCAGATGCGGCTGGTCGACGACGACGGCACGGACGTCGCGGCGGGCGAGGTCGGCGAGATCGCGATCCGCGGCGAGAACGTCATGCGGGGCTACTGGCAGCGCCCCGAGGAGACGGCGAAGTCCATCCCCAACGGCTGGTTCCGGACCGGTGACCTGGCGCGGAAGGACGAGGACGGCTACTTCTTCATCGTCGACCGGAAGAAGGAGATGATCATCCGCGGCGGCTACAACGTCTACCCGCGGGAGATCGAGGAGGCGCTGTACGAGCACCCGGCCGTGGCCGAGGCCGCCTGCATCGGGATCTCCCACCCGGAACTCGGCGAGGAGGTGGCCGCCGCCGTCGCGCTGAAGCCCGGCGCCGACGCCGA
Organism: Blastococcus tunisiensis; assembly: GCF_900112815.1. Classification (GTDB taxonomy): domain Bacteria; phylum Actinomycetota; class Actinomycetes; order Mycobacteriales; family Geodermatophilaceae; genus Blastococcus_B; species Blastococcus_B tunisiensis. Next base: position 80,881 of record NZ_FOND01000005.1, on the reverse strand, counting down.
CGCCGACGAGCTGCGCGAGTTCGTCAAGGCGCGCGTCGCCGCGTACAAGTACCCGCGGCACGTCTGGCTGGTCGACGCCCTCCCGAAGGGCCCGACCGGGAAGATCCTCCGCCGGTCGGTGGAGGTTCCGCAGGAGGTGGGCCGGCGGTGACCGGACCCCTGTGGCGGCAGGCCTTCGACGCCGCCGAGCGCGCCGTCGCCCCGCGCGCCGAGGACCTGGTGCGCAGCGAGTACTTCTCGCTGGCCACGGCCGTCGTCCGCCGGGCGCGGACCGTCGCCGGCCGCTCGGTCCAGGGGTTGTCGGCGCGCGCCTGGCACCTGGTCAACCTCCCCGCCGGCAGCGACATCAGCCGGCTGCGCGCCCAGATCGGCTCGCTGGACCGCGAGGTGCGCCGGCTGACCATCGCGCTGGAGCAGGAGCGGCGGCGGGCCGCCGGCCGCGCCGGCTCACCCCGCCCGACGACCACCCCGACCACGGAGGACAGCGATGCCGACGGTGCCCAGCCCGCAGACGGTGCTCGACCGCGTCCGGCGCGACGTCGAGCGCAACGCCCTGCGCGCCCGTAACGGCGTCAAGCTCGTCGCCGGCGTCGACCGCCCCGGCGTCGGCCAGACCCCCAAGGACGTCGTCTGGCAGCGGGGCCGGACCCAGCTCTGGCACTACCGCAACGACCTCGACACCTACGGGGGCGTGCGCTACGGACCGCCCCTGCTGATCGTGTTCAGCCTGGTGAGCCGCAGCTACATCCTCGACCTGACACCGGGCAACAGCTTCGTGGAGCAGCTGCTGAAGGCCGGGTTCGACGTGTACCTGCTCGACTGGGGGGAGCCCGACGAGCGGGACGCCGAGAACCGGCTGGAGGACTACGTCGACGACTACATCCCGGCCGGGATCGACCGCGTGCTCGAGCTCTCCGGCGCCGACGAGGTCAACCTGTTCGGCTACTGCTTCGGCGGGAACCTGACGCTGCTCTACGCCGCGCACCATCCCGATGCGCCGTTGCGCAGCCTGACCGTGCTGGCCACCCCGGTGGACTTCCGGCACATGGGTCCGCTCGCCGACGTCTTCGCCGTCGGCGGGATGGACGTCGACTCCGTGATCGGCGACGACGGCAACGTGCCGCCGTCGATCGTCGTCCAGGGCTTCCGGGCACTGACGCCGACCGCGGAGGTGACCCGCTACGTCACCCTGTGGGAACGGCTCTGGAACGACGAGTACGTGGCCTCCTACCAGGCGATGACCGGCTGGTCGGACGACCACGTGCCCTTCCCCGGTGCGGCCGCCCGGGAGACCGCGGAGATGCTAGTCCGGCGCAACGGCATGGTCACCGACCGGCTCACCGTCGGCGGGGACCCGGTGCACCTGGGCGACATCCGGGTGCCGTTCCTGACGGTCCGGGCCAACCGCGACCACATCGTCCCGCCGGACGCGACGGCCCCGCTGATCGACCTCGTCGGCTCGCCGGACAAGCACGAGCTCCCGCTGGACGCCGGGCACATGGGGCTGGTCGTCGGCCGCACGGCCGCGAAGACGACGGTGCCCACGATCATCGACTTCGTCCGGCGCCGCAGCGACCCGCTCGACGGCGCCGACTCGGCACAGGAGGCCTGACATGCCGGTGGTGGAACTGGGCCCCGGGCACTGCGACGCGCTGCTGCGGTTCTTCACGGCGCTGCCCGAGGGCGACCTGACCTTCATCGAGGAGGAGGTCACCGACCCGGCGACGGTCCGGTCGTGGGCGGCCGGCGACTCCCCCGGCCGCCGGTGGGTGTCCGTCGACGCCGGTGGGAACGAGGTGACCGGCTACGTCGCCGTGCGCCGGTTGCCCGGCTGGTCCGACCACGTCGGCGAGGTGCGCCTGGTCGTCGCGCCGTCCCGGCGCGGGACGGGGCTCGGGCGCGAGCTGGCCCGCCAGGCCCTCGTGGGCGCCGTGTCCGCGGGGCTGTCGAAGCTGGTCGTCGAGATCGTCGCGGAGCAGGGCTCCGCGCTCGCGCTCTTCACCGACCTGGGCTTCAGCGGCGAGGCCCTGCTGCGCGACCACATCCGCGACCGCGACGGCCGGCTGCGCGACCTCATGGTGCTCGCGCACCACGTGCAGGAGACGTGGGCGGGCATGGACACCGTCGGCATCGCCGACGAGCTGGACGCCCCCGCCGGCTGAGCTACCGCTCGGCGACGCGCCCCTCGGTGACCTCGAGGCGGCGGGTGGTGGCGACGGACTCCAGCATGCGGCGGTCGTGGGTCACCAGCAGCAGGGTGCCCTCGTAGGCGGCCAGCGCCTCCTCGAGCTGCTCGATCGCGGGCAGGTCGAGGTGGTTGGTGGGTTCGTCCAGCACGAGCACGTTCACCCCGCGGGCCTGCAGCAGCGCCAGCGCCGCGCGGGTCCGCTCGCCGGGCGACAGCGTTCCCGCCGGCCGGACGACGTGGTCGGCGACGAGCCCGAACTTCGCCAGCAGCGTCCGCACCTCGGCGGTGGGCCAGTCGGGCACCTCCGAGGAGAACGCGTCGAGCAGCCGCTGCTCGCCGAGGAAGCGTCCGCGGGCCTGGTCGATCTCGCCGAGCCGGACCGCCGGCCCCACGGACCCGGCGCCCTCGTCCAGCGGCACGCGCCCGAGCAGCGCCGCCAGGAGGGTGGACTTGCCCGAGCCGTTGCCGCCGGTGATGGCCACCCGGTCGCCCCAGTCGACCTGCAGGTCGACCGGGCCCAGGGTGAACCCGCCCCGGTGGACGACGGCACCGCGCAGCGTGGCCACGACCGCGCCGGCCCGCGGCGCGGCGGCGATCTCCAGCCGCAGCTCCCACTCCTTGCGCGGTTCCTCCACCACCTCGAGCCGCTCGATCCGCCGGTCGGTCTGCTTGGCCTTGGCCGCCTGCTTCTCCGAGGAGGCCCGGTTGTGCGCCTTGATGTGCTTGTCGCCGTCCCTGGACTTCTTGATCGAGTCGCGGACGCCCTTGGCCATCCAGTTGCGCTGCATCCGCGCCCGGGCCTCCAGCGATGCCTTCGTGCCGGCGTACTCCTCGTACTCCTCCCGGGCGTGCCGCCGGGCGACGTCGCGCTCCACCAGGTAGGCGTCGTACCCCACGTCGTGGACCCGCACCAGCTGCTGCGCGAGGTCGAGCTCGACCACCCGGGTCACGGTGCGGGAGAGGAACTCCCGGTCGTGGCTGACGACCACGATGCCGGACCGCGACCCGGCGACGAACCGCTCGAGCTGGTCCAGCCCGGCCAGGTCGAGGTCGTTGGTCGGCTCGTCGAGCAGGAGCACGTCGTAGCGGGAGAGCATCAGGGCGGCCAGTCCGACGCGGGCGGCCTGACCACCGGAGAGGCCCCGGGTGGGCGCGTCCAGGGCCACGCCGGGCGCCACCTGCGCGACGACCTCCCCGGCCCGCTCCTCCAGGTCGGCCCCGCCCAGTGCGAGCCAGTGCTCGAGCGCGTGCCCGTAGTCGTCGTCGGCGCCCGGGCGGCCCGCGGCAAGGTCGTCGGTCGCGGTGTCCAGCGCCGCCTGGGCGGCGGACACGCCGGTCCGCCGCTCCAGCGCGGCCAGCACGGTCTCGCCCTCGCGGCGCTCGTGCTCCTGGGGCAGGTAGCCCAGCGTGGCCGTGGGCGGGCTGACCACGACGGACCCGGCCTCGGCCGGGAGCTCCCCGGCGAGGGTCCGCAGGAGGGTGGACTTCCCGGCGCCGTTCACGCCGACGAGCCCGACGACGTCACCGGGGGCGACGACCAGGTCCAGGCCGGAGAACAGCACGCGGGCGCCGTGGCCGGCGGCCAGGCCGCGCGCGACGAGGGTGGCGCTCATGACGGGTGCTCCTAGGGCGGTACGAGAGGGCCGGGAAGGACGGCGGCTACCGCAGCGAGAGCACGGCCCGACGATAGCCGAGCGCCGCGTGGCGGTCACACGGTTTCGCCGTCGTCCCGCCCGTCGTCCTCGGCGAAGGCCTCCTCGTCGTAGCCGTGCTCGTCGTGGGTGTGCTCGTCGCCGCCGTCCGGCGTGGCCGCGGCGTCCCCCGCGGGCCGGCGGCGGACCAGCCACGGCTGGAGGTGGTCGTAGCCGCGGACCGACACCCGGCGCAGCGGCCGGACGCGGTAGGCCGGGTGCTGGCGCACGTGGTCGGCCAGGTCCCGGTCGACGAGCATCGTCCCGGGGCGGGCCAGCGAGGTCAGCCGGCTGGCGAGGTTGACGACCGGTGAGTAGACGTCGCCGAGCCTGGTCAGCACCGCGCCGTAGGCGGCGCCCACCCGGAGCGGTGGCCGGTCGTCGGCGGCCCAGGCGACGGGGAGCTGCAGCCCGATCTCGACGGCGTCGAGTGCGCTGCCCGCGGTGAACAGGACGCCGTCCCCCACCGTCTTCACGACGCGGCCGTGGTGCCGCGCGATGACCTCGGCGGCGATGCTCTCGAAGTCCTCCACCATGACGCCGAGCTCGCGCCCGCCCATGCCCCGCGTGCGGGAGGTGTAGCCGACGAGGTCGGCGAAACCCACGGCGAGCTGCCGGCGGTCACCCGGCGCGGTCACGGTCAGCAGCCGGTCGGCGTTCGCCGCGAGGTGCCGACGCCACACGTAGTCCTGGACCTCGCGCAGCCTGGGCAGCAGCGTCCGGGCTGCCTCGACGGCCTCCGCCGCGGTGGCGTCCGGCCGGTCGCCGTGTGCGCCGGCCCGGAAGAGGGCGTCGGCGAGCATGTCGGTCTGCCAGTCCGCCAGGCGGGACAGCGACTGGCCCATGGCCCGCGCGATCGACGCCTCGGTCTCCGGACCGACGAAGCCGGAGTCGATCAGGGTGGACAGCACGCCCAGGACCGCGACGTCGGCGTCGGTGAACGCCGGGTCGTCGTCGGCGGCGTCCGGGAAGCCGAGCGCCCGCCACAGCCGCTGGGTGCGCTCCGGGGCCATGCCGGCCAGCGCGGCGACCTGCAGGCGGGTGTAGCGCCGCGGACCGTCGAGCAGCAGCTGCTCGAGCGCCGCCCGGGCGTCCACGCCGGGCCGCTCCCCCGGGGTGTCCATCCGCGGCCGGGGCTCAGCCGGTCGTGTGGACGACGAGCACGTCGCACTCGGAGCGGCGGGTGGCGTCGGCCGGCACCGAGCCCAGCAGGCGGCCCTTGATCCCGGCCAGCCCGCGGTTGCCGACCACGAGCAGGTCGGCGTCCTCCCGGCGGACCACGTCCAGCAGCGTCTCCACCGGCGAGCCCTGCACGGCCACCGTCTTCACCCTCGTGGCCCCGGCGGCGCCGGCCCGCTCGGCGGCCGTCCGCACGGTGTCCTCGGCGGGATGGGAGCCGACCACCTGGTAGGCCTCGTCGCCCAGCAGGTCCTGCGCGCGGGCGAGCTCCCGGTCGTCGGCCTCGGTCGGCAGGTAGGCGCACGCGATGACCAGCGTGGCCCCGCAGGCGCCGGCCAGGGCACCGGCGCGCGCGACGGCGCGCAGGGAGGACTCCGACCCGTCGGTCCCGACGACGACCGTGCGGTAGGCGTTCGAGGTCTCGCTCACGGCGGGCACTCTATGTGAGGCCTGTGCCAGGGGTCACGCCGAGATGATCTCGGGGCCGGCGCACGCCCGGCGGCGCGCCCGGAGGCGCCGGGGCTCCCGGGAGCAACCCCTGGTGCGCTTGGATGGCGGGGACCCGCGCCCCACGACGAGGAGACATCATTTCCATCGCAAGCACCGCGACGGTCGACCCTGTCCGGGTCGAGGTGCGCGGCCTCAGCAAGTCCTTCGGGCAGGTGCGAGCCGTGTCCGACCTCGGCTTCACCGTGGAGCCGGGGACGGTCACCGGCTTCCTCGGGCCGAACGGCGCCGGCAAGACGACCACGCTGCGGATGCTGCTCGGCCTCATGCAGCCCGACTCCGGGACGGCGACCTTCAACGGCGCCCCCTACACCGCCCTCCCCACTCCGCTGCGGACCGTGGGCGCGGTGCTGGAGACCGCCTTCCACCCCGCGCGCTCCGGGCGCAACCACCTGCGGGTCTACTGCCGGGCCGCCGGCTTCCCGCTGTCCCGGGCCGACGAGGTCCTGGTCCAGGTCGGCCTGGCCGACGCCGGCAACCGCCGGGCGGGGGGCTACTCCCTCGGCATGCGGCAGCGGCTGGCCCTCGCCACCGCCCTGCTCGGCGATCCCGGCGTCCTCGTCCTCGACGAGCCGGCCAACGGGCTGGACCCCGAAGGCATCCAGTGGCTGCGCGGCTTCCTCCGCCACCTCGCGCACGACCAGGGGCGGACCGTGCTGGTCTCGAGCCACCTGCTGTCGGAGGTCGAGCAGACCGTCGACCGGGTGGTGATCGTCGGGGCCGGGCGGCTGGTCCGCGAGGGGTCCATGGAGCAGCTGCGCTCCGGGGCCGACGGCGCCGGGACGGTGCTGGTGCGCAGCCCCGAGATCACCCGGCTGGCCGACGTGCTGCGCGCCGACGGCGTCGCGGCGGTCCAGGAGGACGGCACCCTCACCGTGCACGGTTCCACTCCCGCCGACGTGGGGCGGACCGCGTTCGCCGCCGGGATCGAGCTGCACGAGCTGCGCAGCCGCACCAGCGGCCTCGAGGAGATCTACTTCCAGCTCACCAGCGGCTCCGAGCAGTTCGCCGCGCCGTCGACCACCGGTCAGGAGGCCACCCGATGATCCGCCTGGTGCGTGCCGAGTGGACCAAGCTGTTCACCACCAAGGTCTGGCTCGGGCTGCTGCTCGGCGCCGTCGTCCTGGTCATCGGGTTCTCTATCCTGTTCACCTCCTTCGCCGGCAACGCCGAGAGCGGCATCCCCGACGTGGGCACCCCGCTCTACGAGCAGCTCGCGCTGGCGACCGGGGCGAACGCGAACATCCTGTTCCTCATCCTCGGCATCATCGGGATGACCCAGGAGTACCGGCACCGCACCGCCACGCCGACCTTCCTCACGACGCCCCGCCGCTGGCAGGTCGTCGTGGCCAAGCTGGTGGCCTACGCGCTGGTCTCGGTCGCGTTCGCACTGGTCGTCGTCGCGGTGAACTACGTGACGGTCCTGATCCACGCCGGCGCCCGGGGCGCGGCGCCGTCGCTGAACGCGGAGAACCTCGAGGTGCTGGGCAGCTCGCTGCTCGCCCTGGTCATCTACGCCGTCATCGGGGTGGGCCTGGGGGCGCTGCTGCGCAACCAGGTCGGGGCCATCGTCGGCGGGCTGGTGTACCTGTTCGTGGTCGAGCCGGTCATCCGCTCGATCCCCGCGACCTCGGGGGCCTACAAGTGGATGCCGGGTGGCGGCCTGGAGGCGCTGACCGCCACCTTCGAGGGCCCGGAGCTGCTCGGCGCCTGGCAGGGCGCCCTCCTGCTTCTCGGATACGGACTCCTCGCCGCCCTCCTCGGCACGCTGCTGGCCGTGCGGCGCGACGTCGTCTAGCGGCAGGAGCACACCCTCGCCCCCTCCCGGGAGCCCGCCCGCACGTGGAAGGGTGGGCGGGACGGGGTCCTCCCCGCTGCCCGCTGCCGGCGGCGCCGCGGGGAGGGCCGCTCGCCCGTTCCCGACCCCGAAGGACACGTGTGACCACTCGCATGACCGCCCAGCGACTGGGCCGGCTGATCGAGGAGGGCGACACCGACGCCGTCCGGACCGCGATCGAGTCCACCCCGCGCCTGCTCGGCAGCACCGTGGAGCGCGACGGGCAGGGCGGCTGGACACCGCTGCACGTCGCCGTCGCGGCGGGCCGGCACGACCTCGTGCGCCTGCTCGTGGCAGCCGGCGCGGAGCTCGGTGCGCGGACCGAGCACGACCGGACGCCGCTGCACGTGGCCCTGGAGTTCTGCCCCCCGCTGGTGCCGGTGCTCCTGGAGCTGGGCGCGACCCTGGACGCCCCGACCGCGGCCTACCTCGGCCGGCTCGACGAGCTCTCCGCCCACCTGGACGACGGCGCGACGCTCGACGACGCGGGCTCCGGCCTGGACCTGCTCTCCTGGGCCGCCCTCGGCGGAGCCGCCGCCACCGCGCGGCTGCTCCTCGAGCGCGGCGCGGACGCCGACCGCGGGGCGCTGCACGCGGCGGCCGGAGGGGCGCGGCTCGAGCTCGTGCAGCTGCTCCTGGACGCCGGGGCCGACGTCCACCGCCGCGATCCCGACACGGGGCGGGCCCCCCTGCACGCCGCCGTGTCCGGCGGCACGGAGGAGACCCTGGAGATCGTCCGGGTGCTGCTCGCCGCCGGTGCCGACGTCAACGCCACGACGAACGACGGCGCCAGCGCGCTGGACATCAGCCGGGTCTCCGCCGCGCGGCACCGGCAGGACGACTCCGTCCGCGCCACCGCGGACGACGCCCTGGTCCAGTTGCTGGTCGCGCACGGCGCCACCGACTAGGACCGTCGCACCCGGTCGGCAGTGACGACCGGGCGTAGACTCGACACCTGGTCCAGCCGTGTCCACAGGCTCCGCACCACGGGCCTGCGGCCACGCCGCGGCCGAGACGACTGCACCAGACGCCGCCGCCCACAGACGAAGAAGGCACTCGACCCCGTGTCAAGCGTGAGTTCATCCCGGCCCTCCTCCGCGTCCTCCTCCCCGGTCGCGGGATTCGGCACCAACGAGTGGCTGGTCGAGGAGATGTACCAGCAGTACCTGGCCGACCCCTCGAGCGTGGACCAGGCCTGGCACGAGTTCTTCGCCGACTACCGCCCCGGCGGCCCGGCCGGCGGCGCCGACCGGGAGGAGCCGGCCGCCACCGGGAACGGCGCTCCGGCGGCCCGGCCGGCGGACCGGTCGAGCGCTCCGGCCCCGGCCCGCGAGGCCGCTCCGGCCGCTCCGGCCGCACCGGCCCGGAAGGCCGCCGAGAAGCCGGCCGGCAAGCCCGCGGAGAAGCCGGCCGACACCACCGCGGGCAAGGCCACCGACAAGCCCGCGGACAAGCCCGCCGCGAAGGTCCCCGCTCCCCCGGTGGCCGCCGGCTCGCAGTCGCCGCTGCGCGGTGCCGCCGCCGCCGTGGTCAAGAACATGAACGTCTCGCTGACCGTGCCCACGGCCACGAGCGTGCGGGCGGTGCCGGCGAAGCTGCTGGCCGACAACCGCATCGTCATCAACAACCACCTCGCCCGCTCCCGGGGCGGGAAGATCTCCTTCACCCACCTGATCGGTTATGCGCTGGTCCGGGCGCTGGACGACTTCCCGAACATGAACAACGCCTACGCCGAGGTCGACGGCAAGCCGGTGCTGGTGCAGCCCGAGCACGTGAACTTCGGGCTGGCCATCGACCTGCCGAAGTCCGACGGCTCGCGCTCCCTCGTCGTGGCCTCGATCAAGGCCGCCGAGGAGATGGACTTCGCCGGCTTCTGGGCCGCCTACGAGGACATCATCCGGCGGGCCCGCGCCAACAAGCTGACGATGGAGGACTTCTCCGGGACGACCATCAGCCTGACGAACCCGGGCACGATCGGGACCAACCACTCGGTGCCGCGGCTGACCGCCGGCCAGGGCGCGATCATCGGCGTCGGGGCCATGGAGTACCCGGCCGAGTTCCAGGGGATGAACCCCGACGCGCTCACCGAGATGGCCGTGTCGAAGATCATCACGCTGACCTCGACCTACGACCACCGGATCATCCAGGGCGCGGAGTCGGGCGACTTCCTGCGCCGGCTGCACGCCCTGCTCCTGGGTGAGGACGGCTTCTACGACGAGGTCTTCCGCTCGCTGCGGATCCCCTACGAGCCGGTGCGCTGGATGCCGGACGTGCGGATCACGCGCGAGGGGCAGATCGACAAGGAAGCCCGGGTCATCGAGGTCATCGAGTCCTACCGGCGCAACGGCCACCTCATGGCCGACACCGATCCGCTCGAGTTCAAGGTCCGCACGCACCCCGACCTCGACATCCTCGAGCACGGGCTGACCCTCTGGGACCTCGACCGGAGGTTCCCGGTCGGTGGCTTCGCCGGCGAGCGGCTGATGGCCCTGCGCGACATCCTCGGCGTGCTGCGCAACTCCTACTGCCGCACCGTGGGCGTGGAGTACATGCACATCACCGACCCCGAGGAGCGCGAGTGGCTCCAGGAGCGGATCGAGGTCAAGCACGACCAGCCCGAGCGGGAGAAGCAGAAGCACATCCTCGGCCGGCTGAACGCCGCCGAGGCGTTCGAGACGTTCCTGCAGACGAAGTACGTCGGGCAGAAGCGGTTCAGCCTCGAGGGCGGCGAGTCGGTCATCCCGATCCTCGACGAGGTGCTGATCGCCGGTACCGATCACGGCCTCGACGAGGTCGCGATCGGGATGGCCCACCGGGGGCGGCTCAACGTCCTGGCCAACGTGCTGGGCAAGAGCTACGCGAAGATCTTCGGCGAGTTCGAGGGCAACATCGACCCGGGCACCGTGCAGGGCTCCGGCGACGTGAAGTACCACCTCGGGGCCACCGGGAAGTTCCGCAACCCGTTCCAGCCCGACGCCGAGATCGCCGTCTCGCTGGCGAGCAACCCCTCGCACCTGGAGACCGTCAACCCGGTGCTCGAGGGCATCGTGCGGGCCAAGCAGGACATGATCGACAAGGGCGAGCAGGGCTTCACCGTGCTGCCGGTCCTGCTGCACGGTGACTCCGCGTTCGCCGGCCAGGGCGTGGTCGCCGAGACGCTGAACCTCTCGCAGCTGCGCGGCTACCGCACCGGCGGCACCGTGCACGTGGTCATCAACAACCAGGTCGGCTTCACCACCAGCCCGACCGCGGCCCGCTCGAGCCTCTACTCGACCGACGTCGCCCGGATGGTGAACGCGCCGATCTTCCACGTGAACGGGGACGACCCGGAGGCCTGCGTGCGGGTCGCCCGGCTGGCCGTCGAGTACCGCCAGGCGTTCAAGAAGGACGTCGTCGTCGACCTGGTCTGCTACCGCCGGCGCGGCCACAACGAGGGCGACGACCCGTCGATGACCCAGCCGCAGATGTACGACATCATCGACCGCAAGCGCTCGGTCCGGAAGCTCTACACCGAGGCGCTCGTCGGCCGTGGGGACATCACGCTCCAGGAGGCCGAGGAGGCGCTCAAGGACTACCGCGGCCAGCTGGAGCGGGCCTTCGCCGAGACCCACGACGCCCAGGACTCCTCCAAGCCCGAGCCGGTCATGGACCCGCGCACCCCGCAGGAATCGCAGGTCACGACCGCGATCACGCGCGAGGTGCTCAAGGCCGTCGGCGACGCCCACGTGTCCTTCCCGCCGGACTTCACCCCGCACCCGAAGCTGCAGAAGATGCTCGAGAAGCGCGCGGCGATGGCCAGCGAGGGCGGCATCGACTGGGCCATGGGCGAGCTGCTCGCCTTCGGCTCGCTGCTCATGGACGGCGTCCCGGTCCGGCTGGCCGGCCAGGACTCGCGCCGCGGCACCTTCGTGCAGCGGCACTCGGTGCTCATCGACCGGGAGGACGGCGCCGAGTACACGCCGCTGGCCAACCTCACCGAGGACCAGGCGAAGTTCTTCGTCTACGACTCGCTGCTGAGCGAGTACGCCGCCGTCGGCTTCGAGTACGGCTACTCGGTGGCCAACCCGAAGGCGCTGGTGCTCTGGGAGGCCCAGTTCGGCGACTTCGTCGACGGGGCCCAGATGGTCATCGACGAGTTCATCAGCTCCGGCGAGGCGAAGTGGGGGCAGCGCTCCGGCGTCGTCATGCTGCTGCCGCACGGCATGGAGGGGCAGGGCCCCGACCACTCCAGCGGCCGCCCCGAGCGCTTCCTGCAGCTGTGCGCCGAGAACAACATGACGGTCGCCAACTGCAGCACCCCGAGCAACTACTTCCACCTGCTCCGCCGCCAGGCGCTCTCCGACGTGCACCGCCCGCTGGTCGTCTTCACGCCGAAGTCGCTGCTGCGGGCCAAGGCCGCGGTCAGCGCGGTCGAGGACTTCACCGAGCAGAACTTCCGCTCGGTGCTGCCCGACACCGGTGTCGGTGGCGAGCCCCTGGACGCCTCCGCGGTGCGCCGGGTGCTGCTCTGCAGCGGCAAGGTGGCCTACGACCTCATGGCGCAGCGGGAGAGCGACGGCACTGCGGACACCGCCATCGTGCGGGTCGAGCAGCTCTACCCGCTGCCGGCCGAGCAGATCCGGGCCGAGCTCGAGCGCTACCCCGGGGCGACGGACGTCGTGTGGGTGCAGGAGGAGCCGATGAACATGGGCGCCTGGCAGTTCATGGCCGTCAACCTCCCCGAGCACCTGCCCGAGGGCCGCACCTTCCGCCGCGTCAGCCGGCGGGCGTCGGCCAGCCCCGCGGTGGGGTCGGCGAAGGTGCACGAGGTCGAGCAGCGGCAGCTGGTCGCCGAGGCCTTCGCGGACTGACGGGCCGGCATGTACTTCACCGACCGGGGGCTGGAGGAGCTGTCGGAGCGGCGGGGCGAGGAGCAGGTGACCCTCGCCTGGCTGGCCGACCAGATGCAGGCGTTCGTGGACCAGTTCCCCGACTTCGAGGTCCCGGTCGAGCGGCTGGCCACCTGGCTGGCCCGTGGCGGCGCCGACCCGGACGAGGACCTGGACGAGTAGCCGGCGGCCCCGCTGTCCCGCGCGCCTTCCTCGGCACGGGCCACCCGGGGGCGACCCTGTGTGCGTGCTCGGTCACTCGCATGCCCTCTCCGGCCTCGCCGCCGGTGCCGCGACGCTGCCGTGGGCACCCGTGCAGGGCACCGTGGCCCAGGTCGCGTGGATCTCCGCGGCCGGCGGCTTCGCGATGCTGCCGGACCTCGACCAGCGGGGGTCGACCATCTCGCGGATGTGGGGTCCGGCCACCGACATCCCCTCCGGCCTGGTCGGGACCGTGGCCCGGGGCCACCGCTGGGGCACCCACGACGCCGTCCTCGGGCCGCTCGTCCTCGGTTTCCTGGCCTTCCTCGCCGCGGGCGCCTACTGGTCCAGCCTCCTCCTGCTGGCCCTGGCGATCGGGCTCGCCCTGCGGGCGCTGCACTTCGTGATCCCCGGCCGGGCGGAGAACACCGTCATCGGCAACCTCGTGCTGTCCTGGGGCGGGGCCTACCTCCTGCTGGAGCACAGCCCGGCCCCGGCGTGGCTGCCCTACGCCGTGGGCGTCGGGGTGCTCACGCACATCGCCGGCGACTTCCTCACCAAGGAGGGCGTCCCCGTCCCGGTCTTCTGGCTGCTCCGTCGCAGCCGGCTGGCGCCGATCCACCTGAGGACCGGTGCCTTCGTCGAACGGGCCGTCCTCGTCCCGGTGTTCCTCGTCGCTATCGCGGTGTTCGTCTTCCTCAACACCGAACTCCGAGGCTCGGTGGATCCGCTCGTGGCGCGGCTCCTGAGTCTCGGCTGAGGTTCGCCGTTCATCGGTAGGGATCGGTGATCTCGCGCAGGGAGGACAGCGCGCCGCGCAACCGCTCCCAGTCCCGCACCCCCAGATGCGCCCGCCACTCGGACTCGACCTCGGCCACCGCCGCGGCCGCGACGGGCTGCGCCGCCCGGCCGCGATCGGCGATCCGGACCAACCGGGCCCGGGCGTCCGAGGGGTCCGGGGTCCGGGTGACGTACCCGGACCGCTCGAGCTGGTCGACGAGGAAGCTGGCCGTCTGCTTGGTCACCTGGGCGGCCTCCGCCAGCTCGGTCATCCGGGTGCCCTCGGGGCCGATCCGCTGCATGACCCTGGCCTGGGCGGGGGTGAAATCGTCGAACCCCTCGTCCGCCAGCGCGGCGAACACCCGCGCCTCCATCGCCCGGTAGGGGATGAACAGCAGGAGGCCGACGTTCAGCTCGTCCACGGTCCCCCCGGTCACGACACCCCTTGACGATGGTCAGCATCTCGAACTAACTTGATTCGAGCATCGTACTGGTTCAGCCTCGGAGCCCGCCATGGCCGACGCACCCCCCCTGATGACCGAGGACGCGGTCTGGGCCGCGATCGACCGCGAGCGGTTGGAGCTGGCCGACCTGCTCGACGACCTCACCGACGACGAGTGGGGCCGTCCCTCGCTGTGCAGCGGATGGCGGATCGGAGATGTGGCGGCGCATCTGGCCCTCGCCCGGACGGGATGGGGCCGGGCTGCCGTGGACCTGGCACGGGCCCGCGGGAACGTCGACCGGATGATCCGGGACTCGGCGGTGCGGCACGCGAGCCTCCCACGCCGGCACATCACCCAGCAGATCCGATCGATGGCGGGCTCGCGCCGGCACGCGCCCGCCGTCACTCCCCTGGAACCGTTGCTCGACGTCCTGGTGCACGGCCAGGACATCGCCGTCCCACTGGGGCGCGTCCGGACCATGCCGCCCGATTCGGCGACCGTGGCCGCCGCCCGGGTGTGGACCATGGGGTGGCCGCTGTCCACGGCCTTCCACGCCCGCCGGCGGCTGCGCGGGCTGCGCCTGGTCGCCACCGACACCGGGTGGACGGCCGGCGACGGCGCCGTCGTGGAGGGGCCGGTGGAGGCGCTGCTCCTCCTGCTGACCGGGCGGACGGCCTGGCTCCATCGACTCTCGGGCCCGGGCGTCGACAGCTTGGGCGCTCCGGGACGCTGACCCGCCGGCCGATCGACGTGACGCGGCGCGAAGCGCGCCGGTACGGTGCCGATCTTGTGACCGCCGTCTCGCCAGGCCCCCGGCTCACCCGGGGCACGCACGTCGGCTACGCCATGGGCTCCATCGGGACGGCGGCCTTCGGCACGGTGCCCGGCCTGCTGCTCCTCTACTACCTGACCGACGTGCTGGGAGTGGCCGCCGGGATCGCCGGGCTCGTGGTGTTCCTGCCCAAGGCGTGGGACGTCGTCCTCAACCCGTGGATCGGCAGCCGCTCGGACCGCACGCAGAGCCGCTGGGGTCCCCGCCGTCCGTGGATGCTGGCCGGTGGGCTCACCCTGCCGCTGCTGTTCGTGCTGGTCTTCGCCGGCCCCGGCGCTCCCCCGGGCCTGGCGGCGGTGTGGGTCGCCGTCACCTTCCTGCTGGCCGCCACGGCGTACGGCTGCTTCCAGGTGCCCTACGTGGCCCAGCCCGCCGAGATCACCGACGACCCCGGCGAGCGGTCGACCCTGATGTCCTGGCGGGTGGCCGCGCTCGCCCTCGGCATCCTGCTGGCCGGCGCGGGCGCACCGGCCGTCGTCGATGCGTTCGGGGACGGCCGCAGCGGCTACCTGGCGATGGCGGTCTTCGTGGCGGTGCTGCTGGCGCTGGGCATGCTCGGCGCGGTCGCCGGCACCCGGCGGGCGCCGACGCTGACGCGGGTGCGCAGCGAAGGGCGCCTCGGGGCCACCCTGCGCCTGGCGTGGGCGTCGCGGCCGTTCCGCGTGCTCCTGGTCGGCTTCGTCGTCCAGGCACTGGGCATCGGCGTGATGCTGGCCGGGGTCCCCTACTACTCCCGCCAGGTGCTCGGCGACGAGGCCGCCGGCACGCTGCTGTTCGGCGCCCTCGTCGGGCCGGCCATCCTGGTCATGCCGCTGTGGCTGCGGGTCAGCCGCCGGCTCGGCAAGCGGACCGGGCTGCTCGCCGCCTCGGCGCTGTTCGTCGCGGGCGCCGCGCTGCTGGTGGTGGTGCCCTCGGGTGGCACGGCGGTCGCGCTGCCGCTGGTGGTCCTCGTCGGCCTGGGGTACGCGGGGATGCAGATGTTCCCGCTGTCCATGCTCCCCGACGTGATCGCCGCGGACGAAGGCTCCTCGGGGGAACGCCGCGCAGGTGTCTTCACCGGCGTCTGGACGGCGGCCGAGACCCTGGGCCTGGCGATCGGGCCGGGTCTGCTCGGCCTGTTGCTCGCCGTCGCCGGGTACGTCTCGTCCACCGGCGACGTGGTCGTCGCCCAGTCCGACCCTGCCGTCCTCGCCGTCCGGCTGGGGTTCAGCGTCCTCCCGGCGCTGTTCGTGCTCGCCAGCCTGCCCGTGCTGGCCCGCTACCGGCTCGAGCCCGCCGACCAGGAGACGATCCGCGCGTGACCCCCGACGACGTCCTCACCGAGCTCACCGCGCTGCAGGCCGGTGACCTGCCCACCCACGGCGGCGCCACGATGGCCTACGTCTACGACTCCGGCCGCGCGGAGATCGAGCAGCTCGCGGCGGCCGCGCAGGGCGCCTTCCAGTGGACCAACGCCCTCGACCCGACCGCCTTCCCCAGCGTCGCCCGGATCGAGAACGACCTGGTGGGCGCCGCCGCCGCGCTCCTGGGTGGCGACGGCACGACCGTGGGCACGCTGACCAGCGGCGGCACCGAGAGCTGCCTGCTGGCGGTGCTCGCCGCCCGGGAGCGGTGGCGGAGGCGGGGCGGGGCCGGCCGCCCCCGGCTGCTCCTCCCGGTCACCGCGCACGCCGCCTTCCGCAAGGCCGCCCACCTCTTCGACCTCGAGATCGCCGACGTCCCGGTGGACCCGGTCACCTGCCGGGCCGCCCCCTCCGCCGTGGCCGGCCTGCTGGACGAGCGGACGGCGCTGGTGGTGGCCAGCGCACCGTCCTATCCGCACGGCGTCCTCGACCCGATCGGCGAGGTGGCCGCTCTGGCCGCGGCCGCCGGGGTGCCCTGCCACGTCGACGCGTGCATCGGGGGCTGGGTCCTGCCGTTCCTGGACGACGTCCCGGAGCCCTTCGACCTGTCCGTGCCCGGGGTCACGTCGCTCTCGGTCGACCTGCACAAGTACGGCTACGCACCCAAGGGGGTCTCGGTGCTGCTCACCGGTGACCCGGAGCTGCGCCAGGAGCACTGGTTCGCCACCGCCGGCTGGCCGGGCTACCCGGTGGTGAACCCGACGCTGGCCGGCACCCGGCCGGCCGGCCCCATGGCCGCGGCCTGGGCGGTGCACCGCTGGCTCGGCACCGACGGTTACCGGCAGCTGGCCCGGCAGGCGCACGAGGCCACGCGCGCACTGGCCGCGGGGATCGGCCGGATCGAGGGCCTGCGGGTGGTCGGCGATCCGGTCAGCACCCTGGTCGCGGTCGCCCAGGACGGGCCGGCCGGCGTCGACGTGCTGAACCTGGCCGACGAGATGGCCGCCCGCGGCTGGCTGCTGCAGCCCCAGCCGCCGTTCGCCCAGGACGGGGGCGACCTGCCCGCCACGCTGCACCTGACGGTCACCGGCGCGACCGCGGGGCGCGTGGACGCGCTGCTGGCCGACCTCGCCGACGCGGCCCGCGCCGCCGAGGCGCTCCCCCGGCCGGTCGCCGACCCCGGGCTGGTGGCGGCCGCGGCGGCGATCGACCCCCGGGCGCTCACGGTCGCCGAGGTGGACGGGCTGCTGGAGCTGGCCGGGGTGGGCGGCGGGCGGCTGCCCGGGCGGATGGCGCCGGTGCACGCCCTGGTGGCCGCGCTGCCCCGGCCGGTCGCCGAACGCCTGCTCGCCGGGGTCCTGGACCTCGTCTACCGGCCCTGATCCGTTCCCGGGGCCCCTCCAGGGCACCGCCCCGAGCCAGCGAGGGGTGGGAAGGAGGGGGTCCTTCCTCAGCGGGTGATGCCCTCGTCCCGGGCGCGGGCCGCGACGGCCTCGGCGACGGCGGTGGCCACCCGGCGGTCGAGCGGGCTGGGGACGATGTAGTCGGCCCGGACCTCGTCGCCGACCACACCGGCGATCGCCGCGGCCGCGGCCAGCTTCATCCCCTCGGTGATGGCCGTGGCGCCGGCGTCGATGGCGCCCCGGAAGATGCCCGGGAAGGCGAGCACGTTGTTGATCTGGTTGGCCAGGTCGCTGCGGCCGGTGGCCACCACGGCGGCGTACCGCGCGGCCATCTCCGGGTCGACCTCCGGCGTGGGGTTGGCCAGGGAGAAGACGATGCAGCCGGGTGCCATCGAGGCGATCGCAGACTCCGGCACCGACCCGCCCGACAGTCCGATGTAGACGTCGGCGCCCTCCAGGGCCCCGATCATCGTGCCCGCGTACCCGGCGCTGTTCGTCTGCTCGACCAGCCACTGCTTGGTCGGCGTCAGGCCGGTGCGGCCGCCGTGCAGGACGGCCTGCGAGTCGGCGACGGCGATGTCACCGACCCCCGCCTCGAGCAGGATCTTCGTGCACGCCACGCCCGCCGCGCCGGCCCCGGCGACGACCACCCGCAGGTCCGCGAGCGGGCGGCCGACCACCCGGGCCGCGTTGCGCAGCGCGGCCAGGACGACGATCGCCGTCCCGTGCTGGTCGTCGTGCATGACCGGGATGGTCAGCCGCTCGCGCAGCCGGGCCTCGACCTCGAAGCACCGCGGCGCGCTGATGTCCTCGAGGTTGATGCCGCCGAAGGACGGCGCCATGGCGACCACGGTCTCGACGATCGCGTCGACGTCGGTGGTGCCCAGCACGATCGGGACGGCGTCCAGCCCGCCGAAGTCCTTGAACAGGCAGGCCTTCCCCTCCATGACCGGCAGGGAGGCGACCGGGCCGATGTTCCCCAGACCGAGCACCGCCGTGCCGTCGGAGACCACCGCGACCACACGGGGCGCCCAGGTGAACCGCCGGGCGAGCTCGGGCTCCGCGGCGATGGCGCTGGAGACGCGGGCCACCCCGGGCGTGTAGGTGAGGGCCAGGTCGGCGATGGAGTCGATCGACCGGGTCGGCGTCACCGAGAGCTTGCCGCCCTCGTGGACGGCGAAGGCCGGGTCGTCGGCGAAGCGGTCGGCCGTGTGCGCACCCGTGGAGTTGCCACCCATGGGCGCCGAGGGTAAACGGCGGCCTCGGCCGGCTCCTCGGTCAGGGCGTTCCGCTCAGCCGGGCGGCGGACCCGGCAGGCGCCCCGGACGAGGCCACATCCGTGCGACGACGCGGCCCACCACGGTCGCCGGCCCGAAGGCCCGGCTGTCGTCCGCCACGAACGCGTTGTCGCCCTCCACCCAGTGCCCGCCGGGGACCGCCCGGCGCACCCGCTTGACCACGAGCAGCTCCGGCCGGGACGGGAACCGGGCGAGGACGACGGTCCCGGGGGCGACCCCGGCCCCGTGCCGGACGCGGCGGACGAGCAGCCGGTCCCCGTGCCGCACGGTGGGCGACATCGACGGACCGCTCACCCGGGCCATCGCCCAGCGGCTGGGGAGGGCGGCCACGGGCGGCCCGCCGCTCGCACTGTCGTCGTCGATCACCGCGAGTAGGGTCGCAGAGGACACAACCCCACGAGATCCGGAGGCACATCCATGCGTCTCACCCGCATGTTCTCCGCCGTGGAGGCCACCGCGCACTGCGACCTCCCCTGCGGCGTGTACGACCCGGCCCAGGCCCGCATCGAAGCGGAGTCGGTCAAGGCCATCCAGGAGAAGTACCAGGGCAACGAGGACCCGGTCTTCCGGACCCGCGCGATCCTGATCAAGGAGCAGCGGGCGGAGCTGGTCAAGCACCACCTGTGGGTGCTGTGGACCGACTACTTCAAGCCGCCGCACTTCGAGAAGTACCCGCAGCTGCACGAGCTGTTCAACAAGGCCACCAAGCAGGCCGGCGCGGCCGGTGGCAAGGGCAGCATGGACCCGGCCGAGGGCCAGAAGCTGCTGGACCTCATCGCGGAGATCGACAAGATCTTCTGGGAGACCAAGGCCGCCGCCTGATCCCCTGCACGCCCTCGGACGGCGCCGGTCGACACCTCGTCGGCCGGCGCCGTCCGCCCGTCCGGCGGCTGCCCCGTGGCAGCTGCCGGACCGGCGGAGCCCCGTGGTGAACGGCACGTTCTTTACCGGGAGGGGCAGGGCATGGAGCACGCACCGAGGACGAACGAGGTCGTCCCGACGCGGCAGGCAGGAGTCCCCGTGATCGACGTCGGCGCGCTGCTCCACACGGTGGAGGCGGCGGCCCCGATCGACGCCGTGGAGGCCGTCGCGGCCGAGCTGGGCGACATGGTGGACGCGTCGGCGGTGACGCTCCTCATCGCGGATTTCAGCGGGCGGGCCGTGGTCCGCCTGACCTCGGCCGGTCAGGTCGAGGGAGCACGCGGCCACGGCGTGGAGCAGGCGGAGACGGTGCCACTGCCCGGGACCTCCTACGAGCAGGTCCTCCGCACCCAGCAGGCGGACGTCGAGGCCGTCGGCGACGGCGCCCGGATGATCGTGCCGGTGACCGACCGCGGCGACGCGATCGGCCTGCTCGAACTGGTGCTGCCGCGCTATCCCTCCGCCGACGAGGTCATCGACATCAGCAGCGCCGCGCACGCGCTCGCGTACGTCGTCATCGCCGCCCGCCGGCACACCGACGTCTTCGAATGGGGACAGCGCTCGGCACCCTTCGAGCTCGCGGCCGAGATCCAGCGGCGTCTCCTACCCGCCTCCTACACCTGCGAGGCGGGGCAGTTCACCCTGGCCGGCTGGCTGGAGCCGGCCAGCTCGGTCGGCGGCGACACCTTCGACTACACGCTGGACCGCGACTGCCTGCAGGTGTCGATCACCGATGCCGTGGGGCACCAGGTCGAGGCGGCGCTCCTGGCCACCCTCCTGGTCGGCGCGCTCCGGAACGGGCGCCGGAAGGGGCTCGACCTGGCCGCTCAGGCCCAGTACGCCAACGACTCGCTCGCCGAGAGCAGCACCATCGGTCAGTTCGTGACCGGGCAGCTCCTCCGGCTCGAACTGAGCACCGGCGTCGCGCAGATCGTCAACGCCGGCCACACCCTTCCCCTGCGGCTGCGCAACGGAAAGGTCGAGGAGATCGAACTGGCGGTCGAGGCGCCGTTCGGCGTCCTCCCGGGCAAGGACTTCCAGGTGCAGCCGTTCCCACTCGAACCCGGGGACCGGATCGTGTTCCTCACCGACGGCATGCTCGAGCGCAATGCCGCCGCCCTGGACGTCGCCGCCGCCCTGGCCGCCAGCGCCGACCTGCACCCCCGGGAGGTCGTCCACGAGCTGGGTGCGGCGGTCCTCAGGGCCACCGGGGGCGACCTGAAGGACGACGCCACGATGGTCTGCCTCGACTGGTACGGCGGCCCGCCGCGTGGGCGCAGCACCGAGTTCGGTGCCGACCCCGACCGCGCCTCGGCACCCGCCTGACCCCGGACGTGCGGAGGCCTCCGCACGCGGGCCGGTACCGTTCGGACACCATGCGCATCGACCGGGCCGGGTGGCCTTTCATCACCGGACCCCTGCTCCCCGCGGCCGCTCTGGGCGCGGCCCGACGCCGGTGGGCGGTCTGGCCGTTCCTGGCCCTCTCCGCCTACATGGCCCTCTTCTTCCGCGACCCCGACCGGCGGTGCGACGTCGTGCCGCCCGATCCGGACGACGTCCTCTCCCCCGCCGACGGCGTGGTGATGGTCGCCGGGGCGCCGCAGGAGGGGGTCGCGCCTGGGGGCGAGTGGCAGCAGGTGAGCGTCTTCCTCTCCGTCGTGGACGTGCACGTGAACCGCTCGCCGTACCGTGGGGAGGTCGTGGAGAGCTCCTACCGCAAGGGCAGCTTCCTGGCCGCCTACCGCAAGGAGTCCGCGCACCGGAACGAGCGCAGCGAGCTCTGGCTGCGCGACACCGACGGTCCCGAGCCCCGCACCGTGGTCTTCCGGCAGATCGTGGGCGTGCTCGCCCGGCGCATCGTGACGCGCACCGGCCCCGGGCAGCGCCTGGCCACCGGTGAGCGCATGGGTCTGATGAAGTTCGGCTCGCGGATGGACGTGTTCGTACCACCGGAGTGCACGGTGACGGTGTCGAAGGGACAGCGGGTGCGGGGCGGCGAGACCGTCATCGCGCGCTGGCCCGCGGCCGGCTGAGCGGGCCACGCCATGCCACCGACACGGCGCACCGTGACCGTGGAGTTCGTCCGCGGCTCGGTCCGCGGCACCCGCCGACGGGCCCTCGCGACGCTGCCCAGCCTCTTCACGCTCGGCAACATGTTCTGCGGCTTCTTCGCCATCCTGGTGTCGATCCGCGGGCAGTACGAGCTCGCCGCCGTGCTGCTCGGGCTGTCGGTGGTCTTCGACATCACCGACGGCGCCGTGGCCCGGCTGGTGGGCGCCGTCACCCCCTTCGGCCTGCAGTTCGACTCCCTCGCCGACCTGGTGTCCTTCGGCCTGGCGCCGGCACTGCTGGCGTTCACCCTCTTCTCCCAGGGGCAGGACCAGTGGGACCCGCTGGGCTGGGTGGTCTGCTTCGTCTGGGTGGCCTGCGCGGCGATCCGCCTGGCCAGGTTCAACACCACCATCGACCCGACCGCCGACAAGCGGTACTTCATCGGCCTGCCCAGCCCCGGGGCGGCCGGCGTCGTGCTGGCATCGGTCTTCGCCTTCGGCGACTCCATGCAGGGCCGGGACCGGCTGTGGGTGCTGCTCATCGTGCTGGTGCCCGCCGTGCTCATGGTCACCAACATCCGGTTCCGCTCGTTCCGGTCCCTGGTCAGCCCGAAGAGCGGCCGGCCCTACGGGCTCGTCGCCACGGCGCTGCTGCTCGTGGTCGGGTTCGCGCTGTGGCCGGTCCTCACCGGCATGTTCCTGGCCTACGGGTACCTGTTCGCCCCGATCCTCGTCCCGATCGTGGCCCCGCTGGGCAGGCTCCTGCCCGACCGGCTGAAGGAGACCCTCTCGTGAGCGTGCGCCCCGCCCGGCCCGACGACGTCCCCGCCGCGGTCGGGCTCGTCCGGGAGCTCGCCGAGTACGAGAAGGCGCTGAACGAGGTCCGGCTGACCGAGGACCAGCTCACCGCATGCCTGTTCGGCGACTCCCCCGCCCTGTTCGGGCACGTGGCCGAGCGCGAGGGGCAGGTGGTCGGGATCGCCCTGTGGTTCCTGAACTTCTCCACCTGGCGGGGCACCCACGGCATCTACCTCGAGGACCTCTACGTCCGGCCGCAGCACCGCGGGCACGGGCTCGGCAAGGAGCTGCTGCAGACCCTGGCCGCGGTCTGCGTCGAGCGCGGCTACTCGCGGCTGGAGTGGTCGGTGCTCGACTGGAACACCCCGTCGATCGAGTTCTACCGGGCGGCCGGCGCCGTCCCCATGGACGGGTGGAGCGTCTTCCGGCTCACCGACGACGCCCTGACCTCCTTCGCCGCCCGGTAGCGGAATCGCCGGTCCTCCCCCCGTCCCGCCGTGGGAAGCCGCCCGCGACCACTAGCGTGATCGCCGTGACGATCGAACGCGCCCCCGCCGAGTGCTGGCTCACCGACATGGA
The DNA here is from genome assembly GCF_900112815.1 of Blastococcus tunisiensis. Classification (GTDB taxonomy): domain Bacteria; phylum Actinomycetota; class Actinomycetes; order Mycobacteriales; family Geodermatophilaceae; genus Blastococcus_B; species Blastococcus_B tunisiensis. The sequence goes on along the minus strand of NZ_FOND01000005.1, from coordinate 57,962 downwards.
CGGCGTGCTCGTCCACGAGGAGAAGGCGCTGCCCGGCGCCGCGGAGTTCCTGGAGCGGCTGGTCGCCAAGCAGCGGCGCTTCCTGGTGCTCACGAACAACTCCATCTTCACCCCGCGCGACCTCGCCGCCCGGCTGGCCCGCACCGGCCTGCACGTGCCGGAGGAGGCGATCTGGACCTCCGCGCTGGCGACGGCGGACTTCCTGCGGACGCAGCTCCCGGGCGGCTCCGCCTTCGTCATCGGCGAGGCGGGCCTGACCACCGCGCTGCACGAGGTCGGCTACGTCATGACCGACACCGACCCCGACTACGTGGTCCTCGGCGAGACGCGCACCTACTCCTTCGAGGCCATCACCCGGGCGATCCGGCTGGTCGGCCGGGGCGCGCGCTTCATCGCCACCAACCCCGACGTCACCGGCCCCTCGCCCGAGGGTCCCCTCCCGGCGACCGGGTCGGTCGCGGCCATGATCACCCGGGCGACCGGTGCGGAGCCCTACTTCGTCGGCAAGCCGAACCCGATGATGTTCCGCAGCGCGATGAACCGGATCGACGCGCACTCGGAGTCCACGATCATGATCGGTGACCGGATGGACACCGACGTCGTGGCCGGCATCGAGGCGGGGCTCGAGACCGTGCTGGTGCTGTCGGGCTCCACCGCGGCGTCCGACGTCGCGCGCTTCCCGTTCCGCCCCGGCCGGATCCTCGACTCGATCGCCGACGTCATCGACCTGATCTGAGAAAAACCCCCTGCCCCCCACCACCCGCACGCTCGTGGCGGCCCCCTGCAGGGGGCCGGGCGGGACCCTGAAGGGGGCCGGAGGCCTGCAGGGGGCGGGGCCTGACGGGGTCCTCCTCCTCAGCGCTCGAGGTAGGCCAGCCGGGCCTCGGGGGTGGCGAGCAGGTAGAGCTCGGTCGCGACCAGCAGCAGGACCGGGACGCCGATCAGCGGGCGCTCCGCCTCGAACGCCGCCACGAACCCCGAGAGGCCGAAGAAGATCTGGGCCGCGATCACCGGGCCGCGCGCCCAGCCCGCGACCCGCGACAGCCCGCGCGCCGCGGCGCCCAGCCCGACGGCCACGAGGGCGAGGAGAACCACCTCGGCGAGCGCGCGGGGCACGCTGTCCGGGGAACTGGTCAGGGTCAGCCACAGCCAGGCCACGGCACCGATCCCGACGGCGGCCGCCTGGACACCGACCACCAGCGCGGCCCAGCGGAGGGCCTGCGGCGCCTCGACCACGGGGCGTGGCGGCCTCGGGGCCGACGGCTCGGCGGCGGCGCCGAAGAGCCGGTCGAGCCCGCGGCGGGAGGGCTGGGGCGGCACACCGCTCGGCTCGGTCACGGCCGCGAGATTACGCGCCCGCCCCGCCCGTCCACGGCCGCCGGGAACCGGTCCTCCCTCGGGTCCGCGCCGCCCGTGGCTAGCCTGGCGGGCATGCGTGCGCTCGTGGTGGTCAACCCGGCGGCGACGACCACCAGCGCCAAGATGCGCGACGTCCTGGTCGGCGCCCTCGCCAGCGAGCTCAAGCTCGACATCGTGGAGACCGCCCACCGCGGGCACGCCCGCGAGCTCGGCCGCGAGGCGGTGGCCGACGGCATGGACGTGGTCGTCTCCGTGGGCGGGGACGGCACGGTGAACGAGGTGGTCAACGGCCTGCTCACGGACGGTCCGGCGCCGCACCTGCCGGTGCTCGCCGTCGTCCCCGGCGGCTCGACCAACGTCTTCTCCCGCGCCCTCGGCCGTTCCCGCGACCCGGTGGAGGCGACGGCGGAGATCCTGGCGTCACTGCGGGCCGGGCGGACCCGCCTGGTCTCCCTGGGCACCGCCAGCGCCACCGGCACCAGCACCGCCCCGGTCAGCGGCGTCCGGCCGGAGCACGCCGCTGCGGTGGCCACGGCCGACGCCGGCGCACACCAGGACTGGACCGATCCGCGCTGGTTCGTCTTCACCGCCGGCCTGGGCTTCGACGCCGAGGTGCTCGCCCGGGTGGAGGCCCGGCGGGCGGCCGGTCGCCGCTCCACCGGCGCGCTGTACGTGAAGGAGGCGACCACCGCCTTCCTGGTCGGCCGGGAGCGGCGTCGTCCGGCCGTGACCCTGCAGCTGCCCGGGCACCCGGACCTCGAGGAGCTCTTCCTCTGCCTGGTGTCGAACGTGAGCCCGTGGACCTACCTCGGCGCCCGCCCGGTGAACCCGTCGCCGGAGGCGTCGTTCGACACCGGGCTGGACGTCTTCGCGCTGGGCCGCATGGGTCCGCTGCGGATGCTGCACACCCTGCGCCAGGCCCTCTCCCGCGAGCCCGATGCCCGCGGCCGCGGCGTGCACCGGTGGCACGACCTCGAGGAGCTCTCGCTGACCGCCGTCCGCCCGCAGGGCTGGCAGGTCGACGGCGACCACCTCGGGACGGCGATCGGGCTGCGGCTCCGGCACGTGCCCGGGGCGCTGCGCGTCGTCTCCTGACGGAGGAGCACCCCCTCGCCTCGCATGCTCGGCGCGGGCCTCCGAGGGGTGGCCCACTCACGCACGGCGGGCAGGTGTTGTCAACGATCGGCACCGGCGAGTGGTTCCGTCGAGTGGCGGGCCTACCACGCCCGTGGTGAGCTTGCTCACGAGGGGTCGAACGACGGCCTCGATCTGCTTGACAGGCGTCTTTCTCGTGAAAACATCGCGTGAGAACGCAACTTGCCGGTAACAAAGCAAGTAGTCGCTGAGCCAAAGCGCTGGGCAACCGGTGTCGGCCCTGCACCGCGGTCCGAGGCCGGCGACTGATGGACCAACCGTAGACGACACCGAGGAGAACACCGCCATGGACTGGCGCCACCGCGCGCTCTGCCGGGACGAGGATCCGGAGCTGTTCTTCCCGATCGGGACGACCGGCCCGGCAGTCGTGCAGATCGAGCAGGCCAAGGCCGTGTGCCGCCGCTGCCCCGTGACGCAGTCGTGCCTGGACTGGGCCCTGCGGTCCGGTCAGGACTCCGGCGTCTGGGGTGGGCTGTCCGAGGACGAGCGACGCGCCCTCAAGCGCCGTCAGGCTCGCACCCGGGTGCACACCGCCTGAGCCGGAGCACCACCCGCCCGCGGACCCGTCCGCGGCGCGTGCACGACCATTGATCGCCTCGAGGCCGGTCCGGGATCTCCCCGGACCGGCCTCGGCGCGTCTCAGCGGCGGGGAAGCCCGGCGCCCGGGAGGTCCAGGACGGCCTCCGTGCCGGGCCGGCCGTCGGGTGCGCCCATCGAGAGCGTGCCCCCGAGCTCGCTGGTGACCAGCGTGCGGACGATCTGCAGCCCGAGCCTGTCGCTGCCCGCGGGATCGAACCCCTCCGGGAGTCCCTGGCCGTCGTCCCGGACCCGGACCACCAGGTCGTTCCCGTTGCGCTCGACGACCAGCTCGATGGTGCCCGGCCCCTCGGGGAACGCGTGCTCGGCGGCGTTGTGCAGCAGCTCGGTCACCGCGAGGACCAGCGGGGTCGCCGCGGCCGCCGGCAGCTCGCCGAACGAGCCGGTGCGGCGCGTCCGGGCGGCCGGCCCGACCGAGGTGAGGTCCCCGAGCATGGGCAGGACCTGGTCGAGGACGTCGTCCACGTCGACGACGTCCTCCCGGCTGCCGGCCAGCGTCTCGTGGACCACCGCGATGGAGGACACCCGCCGCACCGACTCCTCCAGCGCCGCCCGCGCCGCCGGCTCCGTCATCCGGCGCGCCTGGAGCCGCAGCAGCGCGGCGACGGTCTGCAGGTTGTTCTTCACCCGGTGGTGGATCTCCCGGATGGTGGCGTCCTTGGTGAGCAGCGCGCGGTCCCGCCGCCGCACGTCGGTGACGTCCCGTACCAGCACCAGCGCACCGGCCTCGCCACCCGGCGCCTGCAGCGGCAGCGCGCGGACCAGCATCGTGGCGGTCGGGCCCTCGACGTCCATGGGGTCGGGGAACCGGCCGGCGACGGCGGCGGCGATCCCCGCGGCCAGCGCCTCGCCGGCCACCCGGTCGGCGGAGGCACCCCGCGTGAGCTCGGCGAGGTCGGCGCCCACGACGTCGCCCGGCACCCCGATCCGGCGGTAGGCCGACAGCGCGTTGGGGCTGGCGTAGGTGGCCCGTCCGCTCCCGTCGAGGCGCACGAGGCCGTCGCCCACGCGAGGGCTCATCTCGGCGTCCTGCGGCTTCTGCGGCGGGAAGGTCCCCGCCGACACCATGAGGCAGAGTTCCGCGGCGATGTCGAGGTAGGTCAGCTCCAGCGTGGACGGGGAGCGGGTCACCGCCAGGTTGGTGTCCTTCGCCAGCACCGCGACCGGCACGCCGTCGTGTCGGACCGGGATCACCTCGCGGCGGCGCGGGGCCGGGCCGGACCAGTCGGGCTCGCCCTCGGTGACCGGTCGCCCCTCGCGGTGGGCCGTCAGGAAGGGCTCGGCGGGCTCCCCGGAGACCTCGCTGCCGACCAGGTCCTCGGGCCGGCTCGTGGGCGCGGTCAGCGGGCGGACCTGCGCCACGCACCACCAGGCGCCGGACGGCAGGGGCACCCAGAGGGTCAGGTCGGCGAAGGCGAGATCCGCGAGCAGCTGCCAGTCGGCCACCAGCCGGCGCGCGTGGTCGACCTGCGAGGGGCTCGACGCCGAGCCGCGGGTCAGTCGCTCGGAGAGGCTGCTCATGCCCGGCCGGTGGTGTCCATGGTGCTCCGAGCCTAGAGGCCCTGTCCGGAGGCGCTCAGCCGAGCGTGCGAGGGAGGAGAGGGACAGGGTCCTTTCACTACGCTGACCGGGTGGTCCAGCGCGCCTCCTCCCTGTCCGTGCAGCCCGCCCGACCGGAGGAGTTCGGCGACATCGCCGAGCTGACCGTGCGCGTCTACGCCGACGGCGGCCTCGCCCCGCCCGACTACGCCGCCGAGCTCGCCGACGTGGCCGGCCGCGCGGCACGCGCCGACCTGCTGGTGGTGCGCGACGGGGACGACCACGTGGTCGGCAGCGTCGCGCTGGTCCTCAGCGGTGACTTCGGGGAGGTGACCCGGTCCGAGGACGAGGCCGCCTTCCGGATGCTCGTCGTCGACCCGTCGCAGCGTGGCCGGGGCCTCGGCGAGCTGCTGGTCACGACCTGCACGGACCTCGCCCGGGCGGCCGGCAAGCGCCGCATGGTGCTCTCGACCGGGCCGGAGATGACCGCGGCCCACCGCCTCTACGAACGGCTGGGCTTCCGGCGGTTGCCGGAACGGGACTGGAGCCCGGTGCCCGGCATCGAGCTCATGGTCTACGCGCTGGACCTGTAGCGCGGCCCGAGGGTCTCCTCAGCCGTCCGCGACGGTGGCGATGAGGTCGCCCTCCTGCAGCACCTCGCCCTCGACGACGTGCAGCTCCTGCACGACGCCGGAGCGTTCGGTGAGGACGGGGATCTCCATCTTCATGGACTCCAGGATGACCAGCGTGTCGCCCGCGGCGACCGGCGCACCCGGCTGCACGAGGACCTTCCAGACGCTGGAGACCATCTCCGCGTGGATCTCCTCGACCGCCACCGTGCCTCCTCGTCAGCGTGCGCCGCTCCCGGCGCAGTCATCCAAGCACGGCGGTCAGGGAGCGGGGACGCTGCTCCCGGCGGCGAGCCGCTCCAGGACGGCCGAGACCTCCGCACCGTCGTGCGGCAGCCCCATGTCCGGCAGCCCCGACAGCACGCCGGACAGGGCGCCCGCGACCGCCTGCGGGTCCGGGCCGGCGGCGCTCACCGTGGCCAGCAACGCGTCGTACCAGCCGTCCAGCCGGTCCCCCGGCGCGTAGCCGCTGACCGCCACCAGTTCGACCCCGTCCGCGTCGGGGCCGCCGTCGCTGCCCGGCAGCCGGCCGGTGACGCGGCCGGCCGTCCCGGGCGGCAGCGTCGACCGCAGCTGGGCGGCCACCGCCGCCCGCGGGTCCCTGCCCGCCGGCTCCCGTTCCCCGCCACCGGCGCTGGACAGGGCGAGTTCCACGGCATCGACGCCGTGCGCACGCTCCAGGACGGCGATGTCGAGGGAGAACCCGGCCGCGACCTCCGCGAGCTCGCCGTGCGGTGCGATCCCGACCGTCACCAGGCCGCGCCAGCCCACCTCGGCCAGCCGCCGCGCGGTCGGCGCCAGCGCCAGCACGCCCTCGGCGGTCCAGTCCTGCGGGGTCCACGACACCCGGGCGATGCCCGCCGCACGGTCCCGGGCCACCGGGGTGGCGAACCGCAGCCCGTCGGCGGTGACCCACGCCAGCAGCCCGCGCTCGCTGGCCGGTTCCACCCCGTCGCCACCGAGGCGCTCGAGCACGTCCGGGTCGGGGCCGACCCAGAGCAGCCCGGCCGCGGCCACCGCGGCGGCCAGCCGGGCGTTGCCGGCGAGCGCCGGGGGCACGGGCAGGACGGCCCGTACGCCGCTGCGCCGCGCGGCCTCCACGATGCGGTCCACCGCCAGGTAGGACTCGCTCGCGGGAGCGGGCCCGAGGAGCACGGCGTCGTCAGCCAGCCGGACGTGCCGCGCGGAGCGCTCGGACTCCGAGTGCACGGCGACGGCCTTCACCCCCAGCCGGGTGCAGGCGGACACGACCGCGCAGGCGGCCGGGCCCCGGCCCGCCACGAGGACGCTGTCGATCTCCAACTGCGCCACCACTGCCCCCTCGGCAATCCCCCGTCCGGCGTGCCGCCGGAGCGCCCCGTGAGAGGCTTGCCTCGTCAGCTTGGCGGTTCAGGCGGCGCCGCGCACGATACGTGCCCGATCACCCCCGGTCCGCGAGAACACGGGTCTGCGGACCACACCGGTAGCGAGAGGAGGGCAGCGATGTCCAAGCGCGGACGCAAGCGTCGCTCCCGCAAGGGGAGCAAGGCCAACCACGGCAAGCGCCCCAACGCCTGATGACAGGCCCGGGAGCATCGCAGCGAGGCCGCCGCCGACAGGGAGCGAGCATCGCAGCGAGGAACGAGCGAGGAGCGGAGCGACCGCGGAGGCGGCGTACGGCTTCGAGCGAGGAGCGGACCGGGCCGCGGAATCAGGCCGTGCAGGACGCCTGAGAACGACGAAGCGCCCCTACCTCGCAACTGCGAGTGTGGGGGCGCTTCGTCGTTCGGCCTCGTCCAGGGCACCGCCACGAGCGTGCGAGTGAGAGGTGGACGGGGTCCTTCGTCTAGGCCGGGCCCGACCGCTCGGTGGTGATCTGCTGGACGGTGACCTGCGTGCCGTCCTCCTCGAACGAGACGGACGTCAGCTGGACCTTGATCCGCTCGCGGAGGCCGGCGGGCGGGGCGTCCCCGCCGCAGCGGCGCCGCACGAGGGCCTTGAACTCCTGCTCGATGCCGAACTCGCGCAGGCACGAGGAGCAGTCCTCGAGGTGCTCGGCGATCACCGCGCGGCGCTCGTCCCCGGTCTCGTGGTCGAGGAACTCGAACACGTGGGAGAGGACGTCGTCGCAGGAGTGGATCCGGATCGGCTCGCCGTGTCCCTGCCCGGCGGGGCCATGGACGTCGTCGGTCATGACCGGCTCGCCTCCTCACCGGCTCCGGCGCGGACGAAGCCGCGCTCGCGGGCGTAGTCGGCCAGCAGCTTCTGCAGCCCCCGGCGGCCACGGTGCAGCCGCGACATCACGGTGCCGATCGGCGTGCCCATGATCTCGGCGATCTCCTTGTAGGCGAAGCCCTCGACGTCGGCGAGGTACACCGCCAGCCGGAAGTCCTCCGGGAGCTGCTGCAGCGCTTCCTTGATGTCGTTGTCGGGCAGGTGGTCCAGTGCCTCGATCTCGGCCGAGCGCAGCCCGCTGGAGGTGTGCTCCTCGGCGGCGTAGAGCTGCCAGTCCTGCACCTGCTCGGTGGGGTACTGCTGCGGCTGCCGCTGCTTCTTGCGGTAGCTGTTGATGTAGGTGTTGGTCAGGATCCGGTACAGCCACGCCTTGAGGTTGGTGCCCTCGGCGAACTGGTGGAAGGCCGAGTAGGCCTTCACGAAGGTCTCCTGGACCAGGTCCTCGGCGTCGGCGGGGTTGCGCGTCATGCGCAGGGCCGCCGGGTACAGCTGGTCGAGGTAGGGCAGCGCGTCGCGCTCGAAGCGGGCGTCCCGCTCGGCACGCGTCTCGGCCACCTCCGCCCGGCTGCCGTCCGCCCGGGCCTCGGGCGTCTCCACCGGGCCGGTCACCTCGGGGGTCTGATCTGCGGTCTGCTCAGGCACCGACCGTCCTCTCTGGGGCCCCCGGATGCGGGGCGCCGCATCGGTCGATCCTAGCCGCGCGACGTCGGGACGGCCCGGGGGCCGCCGGCGCACGACCCTCGGGCGGGTGCTGGACACGGTGCTGCTCACGGCCGGTGCAACCGAGCGGGACGGGCGCCGATTCCCCGTCCCGGCCGGATCGCCGAGACGCTCGCTACGCTCCTGCGCCGTGGCGGCGACTCCGGCGGTGCGCGTCCTCGAGCGGGACGGGGCTGCGCACACGCTGCACCCCTACGACCCGGAGCACCCCTCCGACCAGGGGCACGGCGAGGCCGCGGTCGCCGCGCTCGGAGCCGATCCGCACCAGGTCTTCAAGACCCTCGTCGCCCGCGTGGACGGCACGCTGACCGTCGCCGTCGTCCCGGTGGCGGGCAGCCTGGACCTCAAGGCGCTGGCCGCGGCCGCCGGTGGCCGGAAGGCCGCGATGGCCGAGCCCGCCGACGCCGAACGGGCCACCGGGTACGTGCTGGGCGGGATCAGCCCGCTGGGCCAGAAGAAGTCGCTCCCGACGGTGGTCGACGAATCGGCGCTCGGCTTCCCGACCGTCATGGTCAGCGCGGGCCGGCGCGGACTGCAGGTCGAGCTGCCCCCCGCCGACCTGGTGCGGCTGACGAAGGCCCGGACCGCCCCCATCGCCCGCTGATCCTCCCGACGGGACGATCACGCCGGCCGTGACCACCCGGCGCGCCCGGATCGTGGCCACGGCCCCATGATCGTGGGGAGCCCGCCGGGGAGGTGGCTCAGCCGTACGGGGTGAGCAGCTGGTCGACCGGCGCGAAGTCGTCGGTGAGCACGTCGGCGTCCCCGACGAAGCGGTCCAGCTCGGCGCCCTGCGCCACCTGCCACACCAGGTCGCGGTCGCTCAGCGCGGCGGCGATCTCGTCGGTGGGGATCGGTGAGCGCGAGGCGACGGCGACGACGTTCCCGCCGTCCTCGCCGGCCAGCACCGGGATGCGCGCCAGCAGCGCCACGTGCGGGAACACCGCCCGCAGGGTGGCCAGCTCCGCCCGGACGAAGCCCAGCGGCGGGTGGTCGATCAGGTTGATCGCGTAGACGCCGTCGTCGGCCAGCGCCCGGTCGACCAGCTCGACCGCCTCCCGCGTGGTGAGCTGCCACGGCACCGACAGACCGCCGAACGCGTCGCCGACGACGAGGTCCCGCTCCCCCGGCGCCTCCGCGGCCAGCGCCACCCGCCCGTCGGCCACCCGCACCCGCAGGTCCTCGGTCGTCTCCAGCGCGAGCTGCTCCCGGTCGATGGCCACGACCCCGGGATCGACCTCCACGACCAGGCTCTCGGTCCCGGGCCGCTCGGCGGCCAGGTAGCGCGGCAGGGTCAGGCCACCGCCGCCGATGTGCAGGGCCGACAGCGGCTCGCCGTCCGGCGCCAGCGCGTCGGTGACCGCGGCGATCGCCCGGACGTACTCGAACTCCAGGTAGGTGGGGTCGGCGAGGTCGACGTAGGAGTGGCGGAGGGTGTCCAGCAGCAGCGCCCGCCCCGTCTCCCGCTCGGGATCGGCGACGACGCGGGCGCAGTGGTAGGCCGTCTCCTCCTCGCAGGGCGTCGGCGCGACCGCGGCCAGGCCGAGGCCGGCCACGGCGAGCAGCAGCAGCGCCGGCGGCACCCGGCCGGCCGAGGGCGTGCGGCGGCGGAGCAGGACGCCGAGGGCGAGCCCCACCGCGACGGTCACCGCCCCGGTGCCGACCAGGATGACGCTGCTGGGCAGGACGGCGATGAGCAGGAAGCCGGTGGCGAAGGTCGCCGCGATCGCGCCCAGGGTGCCGATGCCCGAGAGCCGGCCCACGACCGACCCGGTCTCGGCGAGACTGGCCAGCTGCAGCTTCACCACCATCGGGGGGACGGCCGACAGCAGCGCCGCGGGCACCACGACGGCGACCGCGGCCAGCAGCAGCACCCCGCCGGCGTCGGCGCCGCTGAGCGCCTCACCGGTGAACCGCACGAGCGGCAGGACGGCGGCCACCAGGGCGCCACCGGCGACCATCAGCGGCGCCAGCAGCCGGCGCGGGTCGGTCCGGTCGGCCGTGGCGCCCCCGGTCCAGGCGCCGATCGCGATCGCGGCGAGGGCGAAGCCGATGATCGCGGTGCTGGTCTGCAGCGTGACCCCGACGTAGGGCGCGATCAACCGGAGCCCGACGATCTCCAGAACCAGCACCGCGCCGGAGGAGAGGAAGGTGACGGCGGCGGCCACCCACCGGGGCAGCGGTTCCGAGGGCGGGAGGGGTGCAGGGCTGCTCACCGTCAGAACAGGGCCGCCTGGTCGGCGGGGGCGCTGACCGACTCCTCGCGGGCCACCAGCTCGCGGCCGTTGTTGGCGACGTTGTTGACCGCGGTGCTCACCGGGCGAAGCTCCAGGGCCTCGACCAGCTCGGGCGGCGTCGGCGCCACGAGCTCGCCGACGTCCTGCCGCGCCGGGTCGAGCCAGTCGGCCCAGCGGTCGCGCGGCAGGACCAGCGGCATGCGCTCGTGGATCTCGGTCAGCTCGCCGACGGCGGGGGCGGTGACGACCGTGCAGGTGTAGAGCCGGTCCTCACCGCGGCCCCAGACCTCCCACAGCCCGGCGAAGGCGAGCACCGAGCCGTCGCGCGGGGTGACGAAGTAGGGCTGCTTGGCCGGCGAGTCCAGCCGCTTCGCCCACTCGTACCAGCCGTCGGCCGGCACCAGGCACCGGCGGGAGGCGGCCGCCTTGCGGAAGGCCGGCTTCTCGGTCAGCGACTCGACGCGGGCGTTGAGCAACCGGTTGCCGACCGACACGTCCTTCGCCCACGACGGGACCAGTCCCCAGCGCACGGCGCGGAGCTCCCGGTGGCCACCACCGGTGGGCGCCCCCTCGGCGTCGCGCTCCTTCTTGTGCCGGACGACGTAGACGTCCTTGGTGGGGGCGACGTTGTAGTCGGCGGGCAGCGGTGGCTGCCCCTCGGCACGGACGGCCTCGAACTCGACGACGAGGTCGTCGGGGTTGCGGCTGGCCGCGTAACGACCGCACATCGGCGATTCCTCCTGCTCGGGCTCCGGCCCCCGACTGTAGGGGCGGCCGGTGACGACCCGCCGTGCGTGCGTGTCCACGACGGGGGTAGACCTCGTGTCGGACGAACGTTCCCCAGAGACGAGGATCCCGCGTGACCACGACACAGCACCCCCCGGCCGACCACCCGAAGACCGCCAGCGACGCCGGGGCCCGGCCCTACGCGACGGTCAACCCCTACACCGGGGAGACCGAGAAGGAGTTCCCCTTCCTCGAGACCGGTGAGATCGAGGGCGTGATCGCGGGAGCGCACGACGCGTTCGGCGCCTGGCGCCGCCGGTCGGTCGAGGAGCGGGCCGCCGTGGTGGCGAAGGCCGCCGAGCTGATGCTCGAGCGCAAGGACGAGTTCGCCGCGCTCATCACCCGGGAGATGGGCAAGCGGATCCAGGAGGCGGCGGGCGAGGTCATGCTGGCCGCCAGCATCCTGCAGTACTACGCGGAGAAGGGGCCCGGCTTCCTCGAGCCCCGGCCGATCGACGTGATGCAGGGCGAGGCCGTCGTCGTCAACGAGCCGGTCGGCGTGCTGCTGGCGATCGAGCCGTGGAACTACCCGCTCTACCAGGTCGTCCGCGTCGCCGCCCCGAACCTGGTGCTGGGCAACACCATCCTGCTCAAGCACGCCGAGAACAACCCGCAGTGCGCGCTGGCCCTGGAGCGGCTCTTCCGGGACGCCGGTGCCCCCGAGGGCGTGTACACCAACGTCTTCCTCCGGATCGCCGACGTCGAGCAGGTCATCGCCGATCGTCGCGTCCAGGGCGTCACCCTGACCGGCAGCGAGAAGGCCGGCGCCAGCGTGGCCGAGATCGCCGGGCGCCACCTGAAGAAGTCGGTGCTGGAGCTCGGCGGCAGCGATCCGTTCATCGTGCTCGACGCCGAGGACCTCGGCCGCACGGTGAAGGCCGCGACCATGGGGCGCATGGCCAACACCGGCCAGGCCTGCATCGCCGCCAAGCGGATCATCGTGAAGGACGACATCTACGACGACTTCGTCGCCGGCCTGCAGCAGGCGTTCTCCTCCTTCTCCCCCGGCGACCCGGCCGACCCCGCGACGACCCTGGGTCCGGTGTCCTCCGAGCGGGCCGCGAAGGACCTGCACGCCCAGATCCAGGACGCCATCGACAAGGGCGCCACGGTGCTGGCCGGCGGCGGCCGCCCCGACCTCCCGGGCGCCTTCGTCGAGCCGACCCTCCTGGCCGACGTGACCCCGGAGATGCGGGCCTACCGCGAGGAGCTGTTCGGTCCGGCCGCCGTGGTCTACCGCGTCAAGGACGAGGACGAGGCGATCGCGCTGGCGAACGACAGCGACTACGGGCTGTCCGCCGTCGTCTACAGCGGCGACCTCGACCGGGCGAAGGCCGTGGCCGACCGCCTGGAATCGGGCATGGTCTGGGTCAACCAGCCGTCCGGATCTTCGCCGGAGCTGCCCTTCGGTGGCGTGAAGCGCTCGGGCTACGGCCGCGAACTGTCCGAGCTGGGCATGTTCGAGTTCGCCAACCGCCGCCTGGTGCGGGTGCTCCCCGCCAAGAAGGCGTCGAAGCCGGCGGGCGGCTGAAAAAGGACCCCCTCGCCCCCCACCGCTCGCACGCTCGCGGCGGGCCCCTGCGAGGGGGCCGTTCCAGCACCGTTCCGAACCGGCAGGATGTAGCCATGCCACCGGTCTGGACGACGCCGCACCGCCCGGCGCCCGTGGACGCCGTCGTCAGCCTCCCCGGTTCGAAGTCGATCACCGCGCGGGCGCTGGTGCTGGCGGCGATCGCCGACGGGCCGAGCCGGCTGGTCCGGCCGCTGCGCGCCCGCGACACCGACCTGATGGCGGCGGGACTCCGGGCGCTGGGGGTGCAGATCGCCGACGCCGGGGACGACCAGCTGGTCGTCCCCGGCCCGCTCCGCGGGCCGGCGGAGGTCGACGCCGGCCTCGCCGGCACGGTGCTGCGTTTCCTGCCGCCGGTGGCCGCGCTCGCCGACGGCGACGTGCGCCTGGACGGCGACGCGCGGCTGCGCGACCGCCCCAACGCCGGGCTGATCGCCGGGCTGCGCGGCGCGGGTGTGCGGATCGACGACGGCGGCCGCGGGCGGGCCCCCTTCACCGTGCACGGGACCGGGCGGGTGCGCGGCGGGGCGGTCACCGTCGACGCCAGCGAGTCCAGCCAGGTGGTGTCCGGGCTCCTGCTCGCCGCGGCCCGCTTCGACGACGGTCTGGACCTGTCGCTGGCCGGCAAGGTCCCGTCGATGCCGCACGTGGACATGACCGTCACCACGTTGCGCGCGCACGGCGTGGACGTGACGGCGACGGAACGGGGCTGGCGGGTCTCCCCGGGACCGATCGCCGCCCGCGACGTCGTCGTCGAACCCGACCTCTCCAACGCCGCCCCCTTCCTCGCCGCCGCCCTGGTCACCGGGGGGCAGGTGACGGTGCGCGACTGGCCGGAGCTGACCACCCAACCCGGCGCCCAGCTCGACCGGCTGCTCACGCAGATGGGCGCCGCGGTCACCCGCACGCCCGACGGACTCCAGGTCACCGGCGCCGGCGGCATCCGCCCCCTGGTGGCCGACCTCGGCGAGGTGGGCGAGCTGACGCCAGTGCTCGCCGCCCTCTGCGCGCTCGCCGACGGCCCGTCGCGGCTCACCGGCATCGGGCACCTGCGCGGTCACGAGACCGACCGGCTGCAGGCCCTCGACGAGGTGCTGACCGCCGTCGGCGCCCGGGTCGAGCAGCTGCCCGACGGCCTGGTGATCGAGCCCGGCCCGCTGCGCGCCGCCACGGTGGACTCCTACGCCGACCACCGGATGGTGCACGCCGCCGCCGTCCTCGGGCTGGCCGCCGACGGCATCCGGGTGACCGGTGCCGACGCCGTCACCAAGACGCTGCCCGACTTCATCGACCGCTGGTCGGCGCTGCTGGGTGCTCCTGCCGGAGTCGTCCGCTGAGCGGGCGGCGGCACGACAGCCGCTCGGACGAGGACGACATCCGGGTCCGGCCCAGCCGGCGTGGCTCGCGCCCCCGGACCCGCACGCGGCCGGTGCACGCCGACGCCGTCCCCGGGCTGGTCGTCGCCGTCGACCGCGGCCGGATGACCGTGCGGGTGGACGGGCCCGACGGCTCCGTCGACGTGACCACGATGCGCGCCCGCGAGCTGGGCAAGCACGGCGTCGTCGTCGGGGACCGCGTCCGGGTGGTCGGCGACACCAGCGGCCGCACCGACAGCCTGGCCCGCATCGTGGCCATCGAGGAACGGGCCACCTCGCTGCGCCGCACGGCCGACGACACCGATCCCACGGAACGGATCGTGGTGGCCAACGCCGACCTGCTGGTGATCGTGACCGCCGTCGTCGACCCCGAGCCGGCGCTCGGCTTCCTCGACCGGTGCCTGGTCGCGGCCTACGCCGGTGGCCTCGAGCCGCTGCTCTGCCTGACGAAGACCGACCTGGGCAGCCCGCAGCCGCTGCTCGACCGGTACGCCGGCCTCGGGCTGGCCGCGGTGCACATGAGCCGGGAGACCACGCTCGACCCGCTGGTGGACCGCATCCGCGACCGGATGAGCGTGTTCGTCGGGCAGTCCGGTGTGGGCAAGTCGACCCTGGTGAACCGCCTCGTGCCCGATGCCCTGCGCGCCACCGGGGACGTCAGCAAGATCGGCAAGGGCCGGCACACGTCGTCCTCGGCGGTGCTGTTCGACCTGCCGGGCGGCGGCACCGTCATCGACACCCCGGGCATCCGGTCGTTCGGCCTGGCGCACGTCACCGCCGACGACGTCCTGGCCGCCTTCGACGAGATCGCCGAGGCGGCGGTGGACTGCCCGCCCGCCTGCGGGCACACGGCCGAGGACCCCGGCTGCGCCCTCGACGCCTGGGCGGCGGCCGGCCCCCCGGCCCGGCAGGAGCAGCTGGCCGCCCTGCGGGTCCTGCTGGGCGCCGTCGGCCAGGTCGGCCCGGGCTATTAGAAGGACCCCCTTACCCCCCGGCACTCGCAAGCTCGCGCCGGGCCGCTGCAAGGGGGCCGCTCCAGTACGTCACCCGGTGAACAGCTCGTCGGGCATCGGCTCGTCGACCGCCTCGATCCGCAGGTCGTGCCCGGCCACCGGCACCGGCGCCCCGATCGCCTCGAGGAGCACGCAGACGCCGGTCTGCCGGTCCAGCCGCACGCGGTAGGCCTCGGGATACGCATCGAGCAGCCCCTGCGGCAGCGACTCCGCCGCATCCACCTCCGGCGTCCGCAGCAGCGAACAGCAGCCGCACCGCGGCTCGTAGCCGGGCCGGGCCCGGACGACCGCCTCCCACGCCGGGCGGCCGCCGTGCCCGACCTCGCCGACGTCGTCGACGTCCAGCGCGGGGACCAGCGCGCCGGTGTCCTGGTCGCGCCCGTCGGCCAGCTCGGCCGGATCGAGCATCGCGACCCAGTGGTAGTTCTGGAACATCGGGTCGTCGAGCGAGTGGTCCCAGGACTCGCGCCTGTCCTCCACCAGTCCGTCGGGGCGCAGCCGGGGCCGGGGTCGCGGCCACACCGCACCCCGCTCGCGGACGACCTGCAGGAGGCCGCCCTCGGCGGACTCGACGCGGAGCACGTCCGGGCGGCGCAGCCAGGCGCGCACCGGCCCTCGGGAGGGCGGGTGCGGGCCGGTCCAGCGCACGGTGAACCGCAGCGTCGACCAGCGCCAGGGCGACGAGCGGGCCAGGGCGGCGAAGGAGTCGGCGGACGGGGTCAGGGCCATCCCGGCAGTGTGCGGACCTCCGCGCCCGGTCGTCGAACCGATTCGTCGACGTGTCGACACGTCGACGAGCCGACTCAGACGTCCACGTAGCCGCCGCTGCGCCAGTAGACGCCCGCCTCCCGCGTCAGCAGCCCCTCGTCCACCAGGTAGCGGCGCAGCGCGGCCACGTCGGGGTGCCAGGCGGCGAGCAGCGCGTTCACCTCCCGCTCGGGATAGCGGACCCCGGGCTCGAACACCCGCGCGAGGTGCTCCAGCACGACCAGGCGCTTGCTGCGCTGGGCGGGGATCGAGACCAGCCGGCTGTCGCGGACGAAGGTGCTGAGCACCGCGTTCTCGGCCGGGTCCGACGACAGGCGCTCCGGGGGCGGCGCGGACTCCGCCGCCGCCCGCGCGGCGGCGCCGAACCGCTCGGTGCGCAGGGCGAGGGCGTGCCCGTCCCGGTGGACGAGGCCGCCACGGGCCAGCCGGCGGGCGGCCAGGGCGACGTCCCTGAGCGGGAGCCCGGACGCGGCGGCCACCTCCTCGATCGTCCCGGCACCGAGCGCGAGGGCGGCCACGACCTTCAGCCGGGCCGGGTCGGCGAGCAGCCCGGCGATCGTCGCGGCGTCCACTCCCCGACGGTATCGACGCATCGCTGCGCGGGTCCTGGGTAGGCCCAGCAGCATGGTGAGCCCGATCGACATCCAGAAGGCCCTCTCCGGCATGGACTACCCGGCGAGCAAGGACGACATCGTCCGGCACGCCCAGCAGCAGGGCGGGAACGACGAGGTGGTCCAGGCCCTCCAGAAGATCGAGGACCGGGAGTACGAGGGGCCGAGCGGGGTCAGTTCAGCGGTCTTCGACTGATCCCCGGCTAGGTTCGGTGCCCATGACGTCGGTTCGGGGCTTTGCGGAGGACATGCGGCTGGCACACGTGCTGGCCGACCAGGCCGACTCGATCAGCCTGGACCGGTTCAGGGCCCAGGACCTGGTCGTCGACACCAAGCCGGACCTGACCCCGGTGACCGACGCCGACCGCGCGGTCGAGGAGATGCTCCGGATCACCCTCAGCCGCGCCCGCACCCGGGACGCGGTGATGGGCGAGGAGTTCGGCACGACCGGCCACGGACCCCGGCGCTGGGTGCTCGACCCCATCGACGGGACGAAGAACTTCGTCCGGGGCGTGCCGGTGTGGGCCACGCTCATCGCACTGTTCGACGGCGAGGAGCCGGTGGTGGGCCTGGTGTCCGCTCCGGCGCTGAACCGCCGCTGGTGGGCGGCGAAGGACGTCGGCGCGTGGACCGGCCGCCGGCTGGAGACCGCGACGCGCTGCTCCGTCTCCGAGGTCACCGAGCTCGGCGACGCGAGCCTGTCCTACTCGAGCCTGTCCGGCTGGGAGGAGCGGGGCATCCTCGACGGCTTCCTCGACCTGACCCGCTCGGTCTGGCGGACGCGGGCCTACGGCGACTTCTGGAGCTACTGCCTGCTGGCCGAGGGCGCCGTCGACATCGCCTGCGAACCCGAGGTGTCGGTCTGGGACCTCGCGGCGCTGGACATCATCGTGCGGGAGGCCGGGGGCCGGTTCACCGACCTCACCGGCGCCCCGGGCCCGGCCGGTGGGCACGCCATCGCCACGAACGGCGCGCTGCACGACGCGGCTCTCGCGCACGTGCGGCTGCCCGAGTCGGTCAACCCGCTGCAGTCCGTGCCGCCGGTCCCGCCCGGCTGATCAGCGGCGCCGACGGCCTGCGCACGCAACCGGCCCGTCAGGCGGCCGACCAGCGGGCGAACGCCGCCTCGAGGGCGGTGTCGCCGCAGGGCTCCACGAGCGGTCCGGCGTCGCGTTCCGGGTCGACGTCCAGGCCGACGCCCCGTCCCGCCAGGAGCGCTGCGCCGACGGCCGAGGCGCTGCGAAGGCCGAGCGGCCGGACCGGCCGTCCGAGGGCGTCGGCCAGCAGCTGCGTGAGGACACCCGACCGCGTCGCCCCTCCGGTGAGCAGGACGGGCGCCCGGTCGGTGAGGTCGAGCAGGTCGAACGCGGCCCGGATCGCGAACACGACCCCCTCGGCCGCCGCCCGCGCCAGGTCGGCGCGGGTGGTGCCGGCCTGCAGCCCCGTCCACCCACCGCGGTCGTCGGGACCGGTCACCCCGCCGCGCTCGCCGGTGAGGAAGGGCCGGAACGCCACTCCCCCGGCGCCGGCCGGCACCGACGCCGCCGCGGCGACGAACTCCGCCAAGGACAGCCCGAGGACGTCGCAGGTCCACTCCCAGGCGGAGCCGCCGTTCTGCAGGGCCGCCATCGCGTACCAGCCGTCCGCGGTGTCGGCATAGGTGTGCACGACCGGATCGGCGTCCGGGACCGGTGCCCGCCGGGGGCGCAGCAACTGGGCCCCGGTGCCGAGGTTGACCTGCGCACCGGCCACCGCACCCGCGGTCAGCATCGCCAGCGGGGTGTCGGCTCCCCCGACGACCACGGGCACCTCCCCGACCGGCACCCGCGCGGTGCCCACCACCTCGGCGGAGGGCCGGATCTCCGGCAGCAGTCCCGCGTCGATGCCGGCAGCCCGCACCGCCGCGACACTCCAGTCGTCGGCGACCACGTCCCAGAGCAGGGTCGCCGAGGCGTCGCTGCGGTCGGTGACCGGTGCCGCGCCCGGGAGCAGCGACGCGCGCAGCGCATCCTTGGGCAGCAGCACCGCTGCGGCGCGGCCGAGCACCTCCGGCTCGTGCACGGCCAGCCACGCGAGCAGCGGCCCGGTCATGCCCGGCGCCAGCGGGTTGGCGAGCGCGGCCCGCTCCCAGGGCCCCAGCATCCGCCAGTTGTCCAGTTCCGCAGTGGCCCGCCGGTCGGGCCACAGCAGGGCGGGCCGCAGCGGAGCGCCGTCGTCCCCCACGAGGACGGCGCCGTGCATCTGCCCGGAGAACCCGAGGCCGCGCACCCGTGCGGCGCCGAGCCGCGGAGCGATCGCGGTGAGCGCCGAGTCCAGGGCCGTCCGCCAGGCCAGGACGTCGATCTGCGCCCACCCCGGCGACGGCTTGTCGTACGCGTAGCCGCTCTCGGCCTCGGCCACCACCGTGCCCGCCGGGTCCAGGGCCACCAGTTTGAGGCCGGAGGTGCCGAGGTCGGCGCCGAGCAGGACGTCCACGACGAGACCGTCAGCTCCCGTGGGCGACGCCGCCGGCCCGGCCGTTGCGGTCGGCGAGCAGCCCGGCCAGCGTGGAGAGGGCGATCTCCGCGGGCTGCCGGGAGCCGATGTCGAGCCCGATCGGCCGGTGCACCCGTGCGATGTCCTCCGGCGGCACGCCGAGCCTCGTGAGCGCGGCGACGTGCGGCCCCTCGTGCCGCGGGTTGCCCATGACACCGATCCAGCGGGCCGGCCGGGCCAGGGCGTCGCGGAGCAGCTCGCCCAGCTCGTCCCGGTGGTGGTCGGTGACGACGACGTCGGCCGTGCCCGCGGCCAGCTCGTCGTCCAGCTCCGCGAAGGCGAGCACGCGCAGGTCGGGCGTTCCCGCGGGAACGCGCTCGGGGTCCGGCTCGACCAGCGCGGTCCGGAAGCCCAGTTCGGCGCCCCACCGCAGCAGCACCTCCGACACCGGCGAGGCGAACACCGCGACCAGCAGGCGGTCGGCGGTCATGCGCCCTTCTCCGGGCTGTCGCCGTAGGCGTAGCCGCTGTCGGCGTACCGGCCGCCGACCGCCACGCCGGGTGGTGCGAGCGCGTCGAGCCGGGCGAGGTCGTCGGCGGTCAGCTCCACGTCCAGGGCGGCGACGTTCTCCTCCAGGTACGCCCGGCGCTTGGTGCCGGGGATCGGGACGACGTCCTGGCCCTGGGCGAGCACCCAGGCCAGGGCGAGCTGGCCGGGCGTCGCGCCCTTCTCCGCCGCCAGGTCGCGGACCGCGTCCACGAGCCGGAGGTTGGCCGCGAACGCCTCGCCGGTGAACCGCGGGTGGGTGCGCCGCCAGTCGCCCTCGGCGAAGTCGGCCGGGCTGGTGAGGGCGCCGGTGAGGAAGCCGCGGCCGAGCGGGCTGAACGGCACGATGCCGATGCCGTGCTCGCGGGCCACCCCCAGCACGGTGTCTCCACCCGCCCCACCGCCCCCGGCCACTTCCAGGTCCCGGGTCCACAGCGACCACTCGCTCTGCAGGGCGGCGATCGGGTGCACCGCGACCGCCCGCCGGATCGAGGTGGCGCTGGCCTCGGACAGGCCGAGGTGGCGCACCTTCCCCTGCTGCACGAGCTCGGCCATCGCCCCCACGGTGTCCTCGATCGGGACTGTCGGGTCGACCCGGTGCTGGTAGTAGAGGTCGACGACGTCGACGCCCAGCCGGCGCAGGCTCGCCTCGGCGCAGGCGCGGACGTTCTCCGGGCGGCCGTCGATGGTCATGCCGCCGCCGGGGCGGTGCCGCAGGGAGAACTTGGTGGCCAGCTGCACCTCGTCCCGCCGGCCGGCGATCGCCTCGCCGACCAGTTCCTCGTTGTGCCCCTCCCCGTAGACGTCGGACGTGTCGAGGAAGGTGACGCCGAGGTCCAGGGCGCGGTGGATGGTGGCGATCGACTCCTGCCGGTCGGCCGCGCCGTACATCTGGCTCATGCCCATGCAGCCGAGACCGAGAGCGGAGACGGCCGGCCCGGTCGAGCCGAGCGTGCGGGTGCCCACCGGAGAGGTCATGCCCGCATCCTCGCCCCTGGGGCGGGACGGCGGCCACCGCCCGGCCACGGAGCGCTCTGGTGGAATGGTCGCCGCAGGGCGCCGGTGGTCGGCGCCCTGGCGAGGAGGCCGCTGTGCAGTACGCCGAGAACGTCATCGATCTGGTCGGCAACACCCCGCTGGTGCGGCTGACCTCGGTGACCCGGCACCTCGGGCCGGACGCACCGCTGGTGCTGGCCAAGGTCGAGTACTTCAACCCGGGCGGGTCGGTGAAGGACCGCATCGCCGTGCGCATGGTGGACGCCGCGGAGGCCAGCGGCGCGCTGCAGCCCGGCGGGACCATCGTGGAACCCACCAGCGGCAACACGGGCGTGGGCCTGGCCCTGGTGGCCCAGCAGCGCGGCTACCGGTGCATCTTCATCTGCCCGGACAAGGTCAGCCAGGACAAGATCAACGTGCTGAAGGCCTACGGCGCCGACGTCGTCGTCTGCCCCACCGCCGTCGACCCGGCGGATCCGCGCAGCTACTACTCGGTGTCCGACCGGCTGGCCCGGGAGACGCCCGGCGGCTGGAAGCCCGACCAGTACTCCAACCCGGCCAACCCGCAGAGCCACTACGAGACCACCGGCCCGGAGATCTGGGCGCAGACCGAGGGCCGGATCACCCACTTCGTCACCGGGATGGGCACCGGCGGCACGATCAGCGGCACCGGCCGCTACCTCAAGGAGGCCTCCGGCGGGACGGTCCGGATCATCGGCGCCGACCCGGAGGGCTCGGTCTACTCGGGTGGCACGGGGCGTCCCTACCTCGTCGAGGGCGTGGGCGAGGACTTCTGGCCGTCCACCTACGACCCGCAGATCGCCGACGAGGTCATCGCCGTCTCCGACGGCGACTCCTTCGCCATGACCCGCCGCCTGGCCCGCGAGGAGGGGCTGCTGGTCGGCGGCTCCTGCGGCATGGCCGTGGCCGCCGCGGTGCGGGCCGCCGAGACGCTCACCAAGGACGACGTCATGGTGGTGCTGCTGCCCGACGGCGGCCGCGGCTACCTGGGCAAGATCTTCAGCGACACCTGGATGGCCGACTACGGCTTCGTCGAGTCCGGGGTGGGCGAGACCGTCGGCGAGCTGCTGCACACCAAGGGCGGCGAGACCCCGACGCTGGTGCACACCCACCCCAACGAGACGGTGCGCGACGCGATCGACATCCTCCGCGAGTACGGCGTCAGCCAGCTGCCCGTGGTCCGGGCCGAGCCGCCGGTGACCGCCGGTGAGGTGATCGGGTCGGTGGACGAGAAGACCCTGCTCGACGCCCTGTTCGCCGGGCGGGCCACCCTCGCCGACCGGGTGGAGAAGCACATGAGCCCGCCCCTGCCGATCATCGGCTCCGGGGAGCCGGTCACCGAGGCGGTCGCGGCGCTCGGCTCGGCCGACGCGCTGCTCGTCCACGTCGACGGCAAGCCGGCCGGCGTGGTCACCCGCCAGGACGTGCTGGGGCACCTCGCCGGTCTGCCGCATACGGTCGGGGCATGAGCCGCGAGCACGACGCCCGAGCGAGCATCGCAGCGAGCGACGGAGCCGACAGGGAGCGAGCATCGCAGCGAGCGCCAGCGAGCGAGGAGCGGAACGACCGCGGAGGCGACCTGTCACAGAGCGAGCGAGGAGCGGAACGAGGGCGGAGTCGAGCCATGGAACAGGGCTTCAGCACGCGGGCGATCCACGCCGGGCAGGAACCCGACCCGGCCACCGGCGCGGTGATCCCGCCGATGCACCTCACGACCACCTACAAGCAGGACGGCGTCGGGGGGCTGCGCGGCGGCTACGAGTACAGCCGCAGCGGCAACCCGACGAGGAACGCGCTGCACGAGGCGCTGGCCGCGCTGGAGGAGGGCACCACGGCGCTGGCCTTCGCGTCCGGGCTCGCCGCGGAGGACACCCTGCTGCGCACCGTCTGCCGGTCCGGCGACCACGTCGTCCTGGGCGGGGACGCCTACGGCGGGACGTTCCGGCTGATCTCGCGCGTGCTGTCGGAGTGGGGCCTGGAGCACACCCCCGTCGACCTCGACGACGCCGACGCGCTGCGCGCCGCCATCCGCCCGACGACGCGGGTGGTCTGGTGCGAGACGCCCAGCAACCCGCTGCTCAACATCACCGACATCGAGCGCACCGCGGCCGTCGCGCACGAGGCCGGTGCGCTGCTCGTCGTCGACAACACCTTCGCCTCGCCCTACCTGCAGCGGCCGCTCACCCTGGGCGCGGACGTCGTCGTGCACTCGACGACGAAGTACCTGGGCGGGCACTCCGACGTCGTCGGGGGCGCCCTGGTCACGCGGGACGCCGGTCTCGGCGAGCGGCTGGCCTACAACCACAACGCGATGGGGGCGGTCGCGAGCCCGTTCGACTCGTGGCTGGTGCTGCGCAGCCTCAAGACGCTCGGCGTCCGGATGGACCGGCACTGCGCCAACGCGGCGCGGGTGGCGGAGTTCCTCGCCGGCCGGTCCGACGTCACCGCCGTGCTCTACCCGGGCCTGCCGGACCACCCCGGGCACGAGACCGCGGCGCGGCAGATGTCCGGCTTCGGCGGGATGATCTCCTTCCGCCTCCGGGACGGCGAGGACGCGGCGCTGGCGGTCTGCGAGCGCACGCGGCTGTTCACCCTCGCAGAGTCGCTCGGCGGCGTGGAGTCGCTCATCGAGCACCCGCACCGGATGACCCACGCCAGCGCCGCCGGCTCCCCGCTGGAGGTGCCGAGCGACCTGGTGCGCCTCTCGGTCGGCATCGAGGACATAGAAGATCTGATCTCCGATCTCGAGCAGGCTCTGGCCACGGTCGGAGGCTCGCCCCGAGCTCGCGGCTGATGGCCGACCACCTGCGGCTGGTGGCCGACCTCGAGGCCCTGTTGTACCGGCACGACCCGATCGGCATCGCGGTCGGCGGCAACCGCGACGAGTACTCACCCGAAGCCGGCTCGATCGTGCCGCGGCTGCGGGACGTCGAGACGGTCGAGGACGTCCGGCGGATCGTGCACGAGGAGTTCGTCCACTGGTTCGACGACGACACCGCCGGTCCGGCCGGTCGGTATCAGACGATCGCAGAGGAGCTGTGGGCTCGGCTCGAGGTCGGCTGATCAGCGCAGTGCGGTGACCGGCGAGCGCCATCCCCACTGCGCGACCGCCGTCCTCGTGCTGCAGCGCGAGGACGGCGACCCTCCGGCGAGGCCGGTCAGCGTGGCGCGGTCAGGATCCTGGGGCCGTCCGCGGTGACGGCGACGGTGTGCTCGACGTGGGCGGCGCGGCTGCCGTCGGCGGAGCGCAGGGTCCAGCCGTCGGCGTCGACCCGGTAGTCGTCGCTCCCGCCGGCCAGGAACCACGGCTCGATGGCGATCACCAGCCCCGGCCGCAGCGGCAGACCCCGCCCCGGACGGCCCTCGTTGGGCACGGACGGCGCCTCGTGCATGGTCCGGCCCACGCCGTGGCCACCCTGGTCGGTGTTGATCCCGCAGCCGCCGGCCCGGCCGACCGCGCCGACGGCCGCGGAGATGTCACCCACCCGGTTGCCGACGACGGCCGCGGCGATGCCGGCGGCGAGCGCCTGCTCGGTGGTCTCGACCAGCCGGAGGTCCGCGGCGCGCGGCGTGCCGACGGGGTAGGTCATCGCCGCGTCCCCGACCCACCCGTCGAGCGTGGCTCCCGCGTCGACGCTGAGCAGGTCGCCGTCCTCCAACTCGTAGGGGGTCGGGATGCCGTGCAGCGCGACGTCGTTGACCGACAGGCACAGCACGCCCGGGAACGGCGGCGTGGTGGCCAGCGGGGCGTAGCCGAGGAAGGGCGAGGTGGCTCCCGCGTCGGCCAGGACGTCCCGGGCGATGGCGTCCAGTGCGGTGAGCCGGACTCCCGGCGCCGCCGCCGCGCGCACGGCCGCGTGCATGTCCGCGACCACCGCCCCGGCCGCCCGCATCGCGTCCAGCTCGCCAGGTGTGCGCAGTTCGATCACGCCTCCACTTTCCGGCATGACGGTCCGCGCATCACCAGGGCCCCCCGATCGTGACCCCCCGCCCGCTCGGGGCGGGCATCGGTGAGGGGTGGGAAGCAGATGCCCCGCGTCGCGGTTGCGTCCGGCAGACGGCCCGACCCTGGAGGATCAGCGCGTGAGCACCACCGAGAACACCCGCGACGTGACCGCGCTCGAGCAGGAGCGCGCCCGCATCCGCGACGTCCACCTCAGGCCCTCCGGGGAGCGCCCCGCCTCGACCGCGCGCGGACTGCACCACACGGCGCTGATCAGCTCCGACGTCGAGCGGACCGTCCGCTTCTACCAGGACGTCCTCGGCTTCCCGCTGACCGAGCTGATCGAGAACCGCGACTACCCGGGCTCCTCGCACTTCTTCTTCGACATCGGCAACGGCAACCTGCTGGCCTTCTTCGACTTCCCGGGCCTGGACGTCGGCCCGTACGCCGAGGTGCTCGGCGGCCTGCACCACATGGCCATCAGCGTCGACCCCGAGCGCTGGGAGAAGCTGGTCGAGCGGCTCACCGAGGCGGGCGTCGAGCACGAGGTGCACAGCGGCGTCTCGGTGTACTTCCGCGACCCCGACGGCGCCCGCATCGAGCTCATCGCCGATCCGCTCGGGGAGATGTACGGCCACCAGGTCCTCTGAAGGAGGGCCCCTCTGCACGGTCCCGTCGTGCAGAGGGGCCGTGCTCAGCGCTGCTGGACGAGGTCCTGGTACTCCTCGTGCTTGTCGATCCAGCCGCGCACGAACGAGCACTGCGGGACGACGGAGCCGCCCCTCGCCCGGACGTCGTCCAGTGCCGCCTGGACCAGCGTGCTGCCCAGGCCCTTGCGCCCGGTGTCCTGGTCGACCTCGGTGTGGGTGAACACGACGGTGTCGCCGCGGCGCTCGTAGTCGGCGTGGCCGAGCAGCTGGTCACCGTCGCGGATCTCGTAGCGGTTGGCCTCGGGGGCGTCCTGAACTGTGGGCTCCATGCCGGTCCCCTACCCCGGCCCCGCCGTTTCGATCACTCCGCCAGCGAGAGGGCCCCGGTGGGGCAGGCCTGGACGGCGTCCTGCACGTTCCCGAGCTCGTCGGTGTCCGGCTCGGGCCGGTGCACGACGAGCAACCCCTCGTCGTCGACCTCGAAGACGTCCGGCGCCAGGGCCTCGCAGGCGCCCGACCCCACGCAGCGCTCCCGGTCGACCTCGATCCGGCTCACACCGCGCCCGTCAGCCGGCCGGGCAGCCGCTTGAGCCCGTTGACGAAGGAGGACCGCAGGCGGGCCGGCTCGCCCGCCACCTCCAGGTCGGGCAGCTGGTCGAACAGCTGCCGGAAGGTCACCGCGATCTCCCGGCGGGCCAGGTGCGCCCCGAGGCAGAAGTGCGGGCCGTGGCCGCCGAAGCCGACGTGCGGGTTGGGGTCCCGCGTCAGGTCGAAGACCTGCGGGTCGGAGAACAGCTCCGGGTCGCGGTTGGCCGCTGCGTAGAACAGCAGGAACTTGTCACCGGCGGCGAACCGGTGGCCGTTCACCTCGCCGTCCTGCGTCGCCGTCCGGCGCATCCAGGTGATCGGGCTGGTCCAGCGCACGAGCTCCTCCACCGCCGTCTTGTCGATCGACGGGTCGGCCATCCACCGGGCCCGCTGCCCGGGGTGCTCGGACAGCGCGAGGATGCCCTGGGAGATGGCGTTGCGGGTGGTCTCGTTCCCTGCCACCAGCAGCAGGATGAAGAAGGAGGCGATCTCCTGGTGGGTCAGTCTCTCGCCGTCCACCTCGGTGGTCACCAGCGCCGTCGTCAGGTCGTCGGCCGGGCGCTCCAGCCGCTCGGCGGCCAGCCGCTCCATGATCCCGGCCAGGGCGATGCCCGCCTCGAACAGCGCCGTCAGCGGCTCGTCCTGGTCCTCGATGAGCTCCGGGTCGCCGCCGGAGAGGATCACGTTGGAGGCCGCGAGCACCTGTTCCCGGTCCTCGGCGGGCACGCCCATCATGTCGCAGATGACCCGCAGCGGGATCGGTGCGGCGATGTCGGCGACCACGTCCAGGCGCCCGTCGTCGGCCTCCGCGGTGCGGCGGGCCTCGGTCAGCACCTCCTCGACGATGCCGCGCACCGAGTCCACCACCCGCTCCAGCATCCGCGGGGTGAAGGTCTTCGAGACGATCCGCCGGATCCGCGCGTGCCGGGGGTCGTCCATGCTGATCATCGAGCCGTAGAACTCGTGCAGGTCGGCCGGGATGTCCTGGATGGACACCGCCCCCTTGCCGGAGCAGAAGACCTGCGGCCGCGAGCTGATCGCGTCCAGGTCGGCGTGCCGGGTCACGGCGTAGTAGCCGGGGCCGGCCGGCAGCCCCGGGATCTCCGGCTCGGCGAAGAACGCGAACGGGCGCTCGGCCCGCAGCCGGTCGAAGACCGCGTGCCGCACCTCCGGCGGCTCCAGCCAGAAGTCCCGGTCGGAGAGGTCGATGCCATCCAGGTCGGGGATCCGCGCGACGGATCCGGGTGCGGCGTCCACGACCATCGGGCGACCTCCGGGCAGTGACGGTCAACGGTGACCGCGACGCTAGAGAGTGGACCGGGGAATGCACAACACGCGGCAGGACGGACACGACAAGGGCCCGGTCACCGAGGTGACCGGGCCCATCGTCGTAGCGGGGACAGGATTCGAACCTGTGACCTCTGGGTTATGAGCCCAGCGAGCTACCGAGCTGCTCCACCCCGCGTCGGTAGCTACCACGGTACACGCCGGCCGCGGTCGCTCGCACGGCCCCCCCCCGAGGGGCGCCGTACCACTCCGTCACACCGGTCCCAGGCACGCGCGCGCCTTCCATGCCGTGCGTCTGCAGCCGCTTACAGTCCGCTACGTGGCGGGCGAGGAGACGGCGAGCATGTTCGCCGGGCAGCCACAGCCGGTGGAGATCCACCACCGGGGCATCTGGTACTCCGGCGAGCTGATCGGCTGGCGGCACGAGAGCAACGGCCGGGTCGCCGCCCGGGTTCGGTGCCGGGTGGACGGCCTGCGGCACTCGGCGTGGATGGACCTCGCCGACCTGCGCCTGCCGGACCCCGCGCGCCCTCCGCACAAGGAGCCGTTCCCGGCCGTGGTGCACCGCCCGGTGCCCGCGGGGAGCTGGGACGCGGACGACGCGACACGCCCCAACCCCCTGCTGGCCGGCGTGCACACCCGAGCGGCCAAGCCGGCGCACGCCGTGCAGCCGCCCGCGCCCGTCCCGCCGTCCGAGTCGCAGCAGGAACCGGCCCGCCCGCTGCGCCGCAACCAGTACCTGCGCAAGTACGAGGCCTACCTCAGCGTCGTCTGACGCAGGGTCGGCGGGACGGTCAGCCCGTCGGTGCACCCGCGTCACGCTGCGGCGCCATGACCACGCCGTCGGGATCGATCCGGCCGAGGATCGACTCGGCGATCTGCGCCAGCTGCCGGACCTGCGCGTCATCGAGGGCGTCGAGGACCTGGGACCGCACGGTGGCGACGTGACCCGGCGCGGCGTCGACGACCGTCGCCCAGCCCCCGGCGGTGAGCCGGGCGTTCGTGGCGCGCCCGTCCTCCGGGCACGGGGACCGCGCGACGAGCCCGCGGTCCTCCAGCCGGCTCACCACGTGGGAGAGCCGGGGCAGGGTCGCGTTGGTCCGTGCCGCCAGGGCCGTCATCCGCAGGGTGCGCTCAGGCGCCTCGGAGAGCATGGCGAGGACGAAGTACTCGAAGTGACTCAGCCGGGAGTCGCGCCGCAGCTGGGCGTCCAGGACGCCGGGCAGCAGCTCCACGACGGCGGCGAGCCGCACCCAGGCCACGCGCTCCTCGTCGGTCAGCCACCGGGTGCTCATGCCGCCACCCTAGGCCATTTCATTGACGCTTCAACAAAGTAGGCCTAGGGTTCGCTTGAAGCTTCAACCAATGGGGTGGCCCGCCCCCGTCTGGAGATCCCGGCATGACCCAGCCCCCGACCCACCCGTTCACCGGCCACCTTGCCCGCGCCGCCGCCGCGCCGCCGCACGCCGCCTGGCGCCCCGAGGACGGCGCCCTCCCCGCGCTCTACCTGAGCCACGGCGCGCCGCCGCTGTTCGAGGACACCGACTGGATGACCCAGCTGTTCACGTGGGCGCGCTCCATGCCGCGGCCGACGGCGGTCCTCATCGTCTCCGCGCACTGGGAGGCGGCACCGCTGAGCCTGTCCAGCACCGACCCCCACGTCACGCCGGTCTACGACTTCGGCGGCTTCGACCCGATGTACTACCGCATGCGCTACGACACCCCGGACGCCACGGAGCTCGGCGCCCGGGTGCTCGGCGCCCTCGGAGGCGGGGATCCGGTGCACCAGCAGCAGAGCCGCGGGCTCGACCACGGCGCCTGGGTGCCGCTGAAGGTGATGTACCCCGAGGCCGACATCCCGGTGCTGCAGCTCAGCCTGCCGACGTCGGACCCCGACCGGCTGCTGCGGCTGGGGGCCCGGCTGCGCGCCCTGCGCGACGAGGGCGTGCTGGTGGTCGGCTCGGGGTTCACGACGCACGGCCTGCCGTTCCTCGGCCGGTCGGACGTCCTCGGGCAGACCGTGCCGGGCTGGTCGACGGAGTTCGACGCCTGGGCCGCCGAGGCCCTCGCCCGCGGTGACGTCGACGCGCTGGCCGACTACCGGCACCGGGCTCCGGGGATGCCGTACGCCCACCCGACGGTGGAGCACTTCGTGCCGCTCTTCGTCACCCTCGGGGCGGCCACCGTCGCCGAGGCCCCGCGGGAGCCGACGATCGACGGCTTCTGGATGGGCCTGTCGAAGCGTTCCCTCGCCGTCGCCTGACCGCCGCCGTCCCGGTGGCGGCAGCGGCGGCCCGGGCTAGGCCGTCAGGGCGTCGGTCAGCAGCGCGACGAGCGCCTCGAGCTGCACGTCCGCCGAGGAGGGGAGCTCCTCGTCCGATCCGTCGAGGGCCCGGGCGGCCAGTCCCGCCTTGCTGTCGATCAGCTCGGCGATCCGGGCGTCGAGCGTCTGCGCGGCGATGATCCGCCAGGCGGTGACCGGCTCGGACTGCCCGATCCGGTGGCTGCGGTCGATCGCCTGCGTCTGCTCGGCGTCGGTCCAGGACAGCTCGGCGAGCACGAGGTTCGAGGCGACCTGCAGGTTCAGGCCCACGCCGGCCGCCGTCAGGGAACACACCGCGACGGCGACCTCGGGGTCGTTGACGAACGCGTCGATGTTCTTCTGCCGGGACGACGGCGTCTGGTCACCCCGGATCGAGGAGAACCGGACACCCTGCCGGGTCAGCGACTCCTGCGCCGCATCCATGACGTCGACGTGCTTGGCGAAGAAGACGACCTTGCCCGCACTGCGCGCCAACTGCGCCGCATAGTCCGCGGCGAGCCCGGCCTTCGCCTGACCGATGCGCCGCATCATGCTGAAGACGTTCTCGCCGGACTCCCCGGCCGCGGCCTCCTTGAGCTCCGACCGGGCGACCCGGCGCACCAGCTCGGCGTCGATGCCGTCGACCGGCTGCGAGGTGCGGTTCGCCATCGCCGTCTCGTAGCGCGCGACCAGCCGGCGGGCGAGATCCCGTTCGGCCGCCCGGATCGAGCGGCCGGCCGCCCCGTCCAGCTCGACGGGGATGTCGGCGATCCGGCGGGCCGGGATGTCGGCGGCCACGTCGACCTTCCGGCGGCGGACGACCCCCTGCTCGATGACACACCTGCGCGCGGCCGCGTAGAAGCCGAAGTCGGCCGGCGTCAGGCCGGTCTCCTCCAGCGCGTCGATCAGCTCGCCCAGCGGCTTGGTGTCGTCGATCCAGCCGAGGAACTGCCAGATGGCGAGGAAGTCCTCGATGTCGTTGATCAGCGGGGTGCCGGTCAGGGCCATCAGCAGCGGCCGCACCGTCCGGGCGCGGACCCGCTCGGACAGCTCGAGGACGTGCTGGGACCGCTGCGACGTCTTGTTCTTGATGAAGTGCGCCTCGTCGACCACCATGCCGCGGAAGCCGAAGTTCCCCAGCCAGCCGACGTGCCGGTCCAGCACCTCGTAGTTGACGACGACGATGTCGGCGAAGCCGTCGACGGTCTCGCCGTTGCCCTGCACCACCGTCGCGGTGCGGTGCGGCGTCCAGATCCCGGCCTCGCGGGCCCAGTTGGTCTTGACGACGTTCGGCACGACCACGAGCAGCGGATAGGCGTCGGCCGCCTCGGCGGCGAGCAGCGCCTGCGCGGTCTTGCCGAGCCCCGGCTCGTCGGCCAGGAGGAAGGTCCGGTGCCCGGCCGCCGCGGCGGCGACCAGCTGCGCCTGGTGGGGCATGAGCTCCCGGTCCCCGGGCGCGCGCAGCGACGACGGCGCGGGTAGCGGCATGCAGGCGATCTCCCCGTCGCCGGCGCGTTCGAAGGACCGCAGCAGCGGGCCCAGCAGCTCCCAGCCGGCCAGCCGGCGGGGGCGGGACGCGCGCACGGGGGCGGCGGAGAAGTCGGGGGCGAGAAAGGGGTTGGCCAGCTGCCGCGAGACGACCGACTGCGGCACGATCCGGCGCTCCGGAGCGGCCGGGGCGGCCTCGGGCTCCGGCGCCGGCGCCTCCTCGACCGGCGCCTCGATGCCGACGGAACGCAGCAGCTCCCGGGAACGGGACCGGACCTCGTCGGAGACGACGGCGTCCTCGGCCAGCAGGCCGAGCAGGGCGGGATCGCGCACGGCCGTCTTCGCGAGGATCGTCGCGATGCCGTCCAGCCGCTTGAGCCGGTCGGCCCGACGTGCGTCCGTGAGGGACTCGTCGGCGCGGACGCGCGCGTGCTCCTCGCGCAGGACCAGCGCGACGACCTGGAACTTCGTGCGCACCGAGGGAGACACGGGACCGCGCCGGGCGGCGGTCTCGACCTCGCGCACGGTCCGCGCCAGCACCGACACCACGTCGTCGCGGTCACGGGTCCGTCGCTGGTTCCGCGGGGCGGTGCGGCGGGTGCCCGTCGGGGACTGCCCTCGTCGAGCCACGAACTCCTCCTTCACGACGGCGCGCATCGTTGTCACGCATCGGCACACGACCCGGGGCCGAGGCGACGGATGCCGGGCACCGGCTGCCGGTCCGGAGCGCCGGCCGGCACTCCGTCCGGCGAGGGCCGGCACCTGCACGCCCGACGACCCGACATCGGTGCGACCCGCCGTCCCGCCGTCGACGGCCGGGACACCGACCGCTCGGCGAGAGCGTTCACCGGACGGCCGCGCGTGCCTCGAGCTCCTGCACCGACGGAAACGGCCCCCGCAATGGCTGCGAGGGCCGTCTCATCGTTGTAGCGGGGGCAGGATTCGAACCTGCGACCTCTGGGTTATGAGCCCAGCGAGCTACCGAGCTGCTCCACCCCGCGTCGGCAGGATCCACAGTACCAGCCGTGGCGGGCGGGGAGGCCGCGGGGTGCTCCCGCGGCCTCCCCCGTGCTCACTCGCCGGCCTGCTGAGCGGCCTGGTAGGCGTCCACCGCCGCCTGCAGGTCCTCCAGCGCCTGCCCCTGTCCGGCGAAGTCGCCCGCGCGCTGGGCCGCCGCGAGCGCCGCGAGGGCGGCGTTGATGTCCA
This sequence comes from Blastococcus tunisiensis, assembly GCF_900112815.1. Classification (GTDB taxonomy): domain Bacteria; phylum Actinomycetota; class Actinomycetes; order Mycobacteriales; family Geodermatophilaceae; genus Blastococcus_B; species Blastococcus_B tunisiensis. The sequence continues at coordinate 25,886 of NZ_FOND01000005.1, read as the reverse complement.
CCACCGCCTGCTCCATGTCCGGCGTGACCGGCGCCTCCCCGCCACCGGGCGCATCGACGCCGTCTCCGCCCCCTGGTACGACCTCCGGGGTCGCGTCCTCGTCGACGGTGTCGGCAATGTCGTCGCTGTCGGTCGCCGACTCCCCCGCCCCGGCACCGAACACCTGGTCCAGGGCCTCGGAGAGGGTGTTGGCGTACCCGATCCGGTCACCGAAGTTCACCAGCACCCGCTGCAGCAGCGGGAAGCCGCTCTCGTCGGCCCCCTCCACGTACAGCGGCTCGACGTACAGCAGCCCCGCGTCACCGATCGGCAGGGTCAGCAGGTTGCCGAACACCGCGTTGGAGCTCTCGCTCTCGAACAACGTCAGGTCCGGTCGCACCTGGTTGTTGGTCGTGAACGCGTTCTGCACCTGCCCCGGGCCACGGAACGGCGTGTTCCCGGGGAGCTGCAGCACCTGGATCTCGCCGTAGGTGTCCGGGGCGCTCGACGCGGAGATGAACGCCGAGAGGTTGTCCCGCTGGAAGGCGTTCAGCGCGCTGGTCAGCTGGAAGCTGGCCTCGTCGTCCCCCGGCCGCTGGGCCAGGATGTAGTACGGCGGCTGGTCCTGGTCGGTGTTCCGGGTCGGGTCGTCCGGGATCTGCCACCGGTCGCTGCCCTCGTAGAAGGCGATCGGCTCGTCGACGTGGTAGCGGGTCAGGATGTCCCGCTGCACCTTGAAGAGGTCCTCCGGGTACCGCACGTGGCCGACCAGCTCGTCGTCCATCGACTCCCGCGGCTCCACGACGTCCGGGAACGCCTTCATGTACGTCTGGAGGACCGGGTCCTCCTGGTCCCACTCGTACAGCGTCACCGTGCCGTCGTAGGCGTCCACCGTGGCTTTCACCGAGTTGCGGATGTAGTTGAAGGTCTCGTTCGGCAGCGCCGTGGTGCCGGTCCCGGTGAGCGCGTCGGCCGCCGCCTCGCCGAGCTGCATCTGCTCGGCGTAGGGGTAGGAGTCCGACGTCGTGTAGCCGTCCAGGATCCATGTGACGCGGCCGTCGATCACGGCCGGGTACGGGTCGCCGTCCACCTCGAGGAAGGGCGCCGCCTTCTCCACGCGCTCGCGCGGGTCGCGGACGTAGAGCACCTTCGACTCCTCGTTGACCGCGCTGGAGAGCAGGAAGTTCCGCTCCCGGTAGTAGATGGCGTAGGTCAGGCGCCGGAAGAAGCTGCCGATCTCGACGCCGCCGTCACCCTGGTAGGTGTTGTTGATCTGCCGCTCGTCCGAGCCGCCCTCGGGCAGGTCGAACTCCCGCGGCTCGGCCCCCTCCGGCGCCCCGACGACGGAGTAGTCCTGCATCAGCTCGCCGTAGTAGATGCGGCTCTCCTCGACCGGGATGTTGCCCCGGGTGGGCAGGTCGCGGGTGGTGAAGTTCGGCTCCCCGCCCTCCGAGCCGGCCACCACCTCGTTCGCCGGCGCCGCGACGAAGCCGTGTCCGTGCGTGTAGACGGTGTGCCGGTTGATCCACGTGCTCTGGTTCTCCGACAGGCCCGCGCTGTCGAGCTCGCGCACGGCCACGACGTAGTCGCCCGTCTCGCCGTCGACCGTGTACCGGTCGATGTCGAGCTTCTCCGGGAACCCGTAGACGTTGCGGATCTGCTGGCGTGCGGTGAACGTGTCCGACAGGACGTTGGGGTCCAGCAACCGGGCGTTGGGGATGGTCTCCGTGTCGTTGCGCAGCTCGGCGAGCACGACCTCGGGGTCCACCTCGTTGCCCGTGGTGTCCTGCGCGTAGTCGATGTACTCGATGCCGGACAGGCCGTAGGCGTCGCGGGTCATCTCGATCGCCCGCTCGATGTAGGGGGCCTCCCGCTCGTTGGCGCTGGGCTTCACCACGAACTGCTGGACGATCGCCGGGTAGGCCACCCCGATCACCAGGCTGGAGAGCAGCAGCAGGACCAGAGCGGCCGCCGGCAGCAGGAAGTTGCGCACGACGATGTTCGCGAAGAACGCGACGGCGCAGATGATCGCGACGAAGACCAGGATCGTCTTGGGCACCAGCAACGCGTTGACGTCGGTGTAGCTCGCGCCGGTGAAGACGTCACCGCGGTCGGAGTAGACGAGGCCGTAGCGGTCCAGCCAGTAGGCCACCGCCTTGAGCGCGACGAAGAGGCCGAGGAGCACCGACAGGTGCACGCGGGCCGCCGCCGTCAGCTTCTGCCCCGGCGTCTGCAGCCGCAGCCCGCCGAAGACGTAGTGCGTCAGCACCGCCCCGATCAGCGCGAGCAGCACGATCGCGAAGCCGAAGCCGAGCGCCAGCCGGTAGAACGGGTAGTCGAAGACGAAGAACGACAGGTCCATGTTGAACTGCGGGTCGGTGCGCCCGAAGTCGGTGCTGTTGCGGAACTGCAGCCAGGTCTGCCAGCTGCTCTGCGCGGTGAACCCGGCGAACAGGCCGAGCACGACGGCGACGGCGGTGAGCACCAGGCCGCGGCGGGGCTCCAGCGACTGGCGGTAGCGCTCGAGGTTCTGCTGCTCGAGCGACATCGGCCGGAAGGTGGGCCGGAAGCGGTAGGCGAAGTGGATCGACGCGGCGACCGCACCACCGGTGGCCACCCCGGCGACCGCGAACAGCAGCACCCGGGTCTGGAGCTCGGTCCAGAAGACCTCGGTGTAGTTGGTCGCGTCGAACCAGAGGTAGTCGACGTAGACGTTGGTCAGCGTGCCGATGGCGGTGAACAGCACCAGCAGGACGGCGACGGCGCCGAGGACCAGCTTCGCGCGGCGCGACAGGGTCGGCACCGGCACGGGGGGCCGCATGGCCACGAGCGCTCTCCTTCAGTTTGCGAACGGTTGCAGATGTGCGATCGGCCGGGTCCGGGTCCGGGGGCGGTCGATGGTTCGATCCGGCCCCGGGTGGGAAACCCCGGTCATCCCAGCACAACGCACGGGGGCCGACGGGGTTCCCTGCGTGTCCGGACGGTCAGCAGGTCTCCGGTGTCCGCCCCGCCTCGAAGTCGGCCAGTGCCTCGAGCGCGTCGTCCAGGGTGGCGACCCGGGCGAGCGGGAATCCCGGGTCGGGCGCCGCCGCGGCCTCGGCGCAGTTGCCGGCCGGGACCAGGAACAGCTCCGCGCCGATCTCCCGGGCGGCGACCATCTTCAGCGGGATCCCGCCGATCGCCCCGACGTCGCCGTCGGCGTTGATGGTGCCGGTGCCCGCGATCACCGCTCCCCCGGTCAGGTCGTCCTCCCCCACCAGGTCCAGGATCCCGAGGGTCAGCATGAGGCCGGCCGAGGGACCACCGACGTCCTCGACCTGGATGTCCACGTCGAAGGGCGCCGACGGCTGCTCCAGGATCGTGATGCCGAGCAACGATCCCCCGCGGTCCTCGGCGGACCCGGTGGTGATCGTCGCCGTACCGGGCTCCCCCTGGCGGGTGTAGGACACGGTGACCGTCGAACCGCCGGGGATGGAGCCGAGGACCTCGTCGAGCGCCTCGGTGTCCGGCGTGGGGACGCCGTCGACCGCCTCGAGCGCGTCCCCCTCCTCGAGGGCGCCCTCCGACGGCGAGTCCTCGGAGACGCCCTGGACGACGACCTTCACCGGGTAGCCCAGCCGGCCCAGCGCGACGGTCTCCGCCGCCTGCTCCGAGGTCAGGAAGGCCGCCCGGTTCGCCTCGCGGGTCTCCTCCGGTGACCGGTCCGGCGGGTACACCGATTCCTCGGGGACGACGCTGACCTCGTCGTCGAACCAGCCGCGGACCGCCTGCACCAGGCTGAGACCACCCCGGCTCACGCCGACCGTGGTCAGGTTCAGGTTGCCCTCGACCTCGTTGCGGTCCCGCCCCTCGATGCTGATGATCGGGTCGCCGTCGATGTCCCCGAGGGTGTTGTAGGTGGGCCCCGGCACCTGGGCGACGTACGGCACCGGCAGCGTCGTCCCCAGGACCCCGAAGAGGACCAGGAGCACGACACCGGCGGTCAGGACGGCGATCCGGCGGGTCACGACGGGCGAGCCTATGCGGCGGAACCGGACGGCGCCGACGACGTCCCGTCCGCCCATGGCGCAACTCGCCGCCGTCGCCACGAAGATCACACGTCTACCGTGGATGCATGAGTGACGTCCCCTTCGGCTTCGGACCGTCCGACCGCGACCCCGAGCGCCGCGAGCCCGGCCAGGGAGGCAACCCCGGCGACCCGTTCGGGCTCGGCGCCCTGTTCGGCGGCATCGCCGGCGGCGGCTCGCCGGAGGACCTGATGGGCAAGATGCCGCTGTTCGCCGAGCTGCAGAAGCTGATGAACTGGTCCGGGGGCCCGGTCAACTGGGACCTCGCCCGCCAGGGCGCCATCAGCCAGCTCGCGGCGGGTCACCAGCCCTCCTCCGACGCCGAGCGCACCGCGGTCGCCGAGGCGCTGCGCCTGGCCGACCTGTGGCTGGACCCGGTGACCGAGCTGCCCTCGGGCATCGAGCGGACCGCCGCCTGGTCGCGGGTCGAGTGGGTCGAGCAGACCCTGCCGGCCTGGGGTGCCCTCATCGACCCCCTGGCGGAGAAGGTCGTCGCGGCCATGACCAGCGCCCTGCCGCAGGAGGCCGCCATGGCGTTCGGGCCGGTGGCCGGGATCATGGGCCGGATGGGCGGGCTCATGTTCGGCGCCCAGGTCGGCCAGGCCCTCGGCAAGCTCGCTGACGAGGTCGTCACCAGCACCGACGTCGGGCTGCCGCTGGCTCCGTCAGGCACCGGCGTGCTCGTCCCGCAGAACGTGGCCGCGTTCGCCGCCGGCCTCGACCGGCCCGCCGACGAGGTGCGGCTGTTCCTGGCGCTGCGCGAGGCGGCCTCCCAGCGGCTGTTCGCGCACGTCCCGTGGCTGCGCCAGCAGCTCCAGGACGCGGTGCACGCCTACGCCCGCGGCATCACCATCGACCGCGAGGCCATCGAGCGCGGCATCACCGAGGCCATGTCCGGGATGGAGGGGGGCATCGACCCCAGCAACCCGGAGAGCATCCAGCAGCTGCTGGGCAGCGGCGTCCTCGAGCCGGAGGAGACGCCCGAGCAGCACATGGCGCTGCGCCGGCTGGAGACCCTGCTCGCGCTGGTCGAGGGGTGGGTGGACACCGTCGTCGCGGAGGCGGCGAAGGACCGGCTGCCCGGCCACTCCGCGCTGGCCGAGACGATGCGCCGCCGGCGCGCCTCCGGCGGGCCGGCCGAGCAGACGTTCGCCACGCTCGTGGGTCTGGAGCTCCGCCCGCGCCAGCTGCGCGACGCTGCGACGGTGTGGGGCGCCATGACCCAGCAGCACGGGGCGGACGCCCGGGACCGGCTCTGGTCGCACCCCGACCTGCTGCCCACGTCGGACGACCTCGACGAGCCGCTGGACTTCGTCGCGCGCCAGGGTCTGGACGACGAGCTGGCGGCGCTCACCGCCGACGATGCCGCCGATCGCGAGGAGACCGGCGCCAGCGGCGACCGCTCAGGGGACGGCTCAGGGGACGGCTCAGGGGACGGCTCAGGGGACGACTCCGGGGACGACGAGGACCGGGAGCCCGGGAAGGACTAGCCGCCGCGGCCGCTCCCCGGCCCCGCCCTGAGGCTCGGTGCGAGCACGGTGACGCGCTGGAGCGGCCCCGGTGCAGGGCCCCGCCGCGAGCCCGCGAGCGGCGAGGAGGACGGGGTCCTTCCGTCAGTCGACCAGGTCGGCGGCGGGGTCCGGCTCGGCCCCGTCGGCGCCCGAGGCGGCCTGCTCGACCCCCTCCAGGAAGCCGCGGGCCCGCTCCGCCCGGGGATAGCGGGCGACGTGCGCCCAGAAGCGCTCGTCGTGGCCCGGCTCGAGCAGGTGCACGAGCTCGTGGACGAGCACGTAGTCCACGACGTACTCCGGCATTGCCCGCAGCCGGCTGGACAGGCGGATGCTGCCGTCGGCCGGGGTGCACGAGCCCCACCGGCGGTTCTGGTTGTCCACCCAGCGCACGCTCGTGGGTTCGGCCAGCCCGTCGAGGTGCGCCGCCGACAGCGCTCGCGCGCGGGCCATCAGCTCGTCGTCCCCACCGAGCGAGCGGCGGCGCCGCTCCTCGCGCGTCTGCAGCTTCGCCACCATCTGCGCCACCCAGCGCCGCTCCTCGGCAGGGCTGAAGGCGGCCGGGATCAGCACCACGGTCCGCCCCTTCTCCCGGTAGGCGGTCACCGTGCGGCGCCGGCGGGCGCTGCGGCGGACCTCCACCGCGCCCAGGGCCGCGGGACCACCGGCGAGGTCCGGGAGGCCCCCGTCCGCCGGGGCGGCGTCCTCGGCACCCCGGCGGGCGCGGGCAGCCGGCACCGCGCGCTCACCCGGGCGGGCAGCGAGCGACGGGCCCCTCGCGTCGGGGCACGCGGGGGCGTCTGGGGTCCATCCGGGCACGGAGGCACCGTAAGGCACACGGTGCACGCGGCGCCTCCGCGAAGGCACCCACTCGGGTGCAGGTCGCACGGACGGTGGACAGGCCCACCGCTCCACCCGGTGACAAGGGTTGCGCCCGGTGGCCGCTCCACAGCCGCGACGACCGCGTTCGCGCAGGTGAGGAACGTGCCGGGGATCGCGCCGGCGGGGTTGTCCCGGGACCGTCCCCGCTCCGCGCACAGGGACACGCCGAACCGTCCCCACACGCTCCACAGGGTTGTCCACAGGCTGTGGAGCACGGGCCGGGGAGCAGCGCCACCAGGTCGTCCCCGCGCGGACCCGTCGGCTCGTCGGCACGGGTAGCGTGCCTGCGCAACGGCGTCCGGCATGCATGCCGAGGCACCCCGATCCCGAGGAGATCCCGTGGCGGAGAGCTACAACGGCTACTGCGTGAAGTGCAAGGAGAAGCGCGACTTCGACGGCGAGGTCAAGGTCAGCGAGTCCGGCCGCCGCATGGCCCAGGGCACCTGCCCGGTGTGCGGCACCAAGATGAACCGGATCCTCGGCAAGGCCTGAACAAGGACCCCCTTCTCCCCACCCCTCGCACGCTCGGGGCGGGCCCCGGAAGGGGGCCATGCGGCGGCGCTCCTGATGAGGGGCGCCGCCGTTCGTCGTCCCGGGCCTGTGGACGCAGGCCTCCGCCGCCTCGCCGCGCTGCGACGCTGGCCGGGTGAGTGACTCCGCCCACCCCCTGCTGCCGGCCGCCACCCCGCTGCTCCAGGCCGGCGCCGCCGCCGGCGTGCAGGCGGGAGGTGTCGACGGCGGCTCCGGTCTGCTCCTCGAGGCGGACGACGCCGCCATGGTCGCGCTCCTGCGCGGGCTGGACGGGCGACGGGGCCAGCGCGCGGTGATCCGCGACGCGGCCCGGCTGGGGCTCGATCCCCGGCACGTGGCCGAGGTCCTGGACGGTCTGCGCGACAGCGGACTGCTCGTCGATCTGGACGCCGGTGACCTGCTGTCGGCGACGGCGGGGCCCGCAGCGTCCGCCCGCACCGCTCCGGAGCTGCCCGCCGCCCTGGGCCGCCCGGGCGGGTGGCGCGCACGACGCAGGTCGGTGGTGGTCGTGGAGGGCGCCACGCGGGTGGGCGCCCCGCTCGCCGCCATGCTGGCGGCGAGCGGCGTCGGGCGGGTGACGGTGCGCGACAGCGGCCTCACGACGGCCGGGGACGCCGTCGTCGGTGGCCTCACCGCCGCCGACGAGGGGCGCCCCCGGGCCCTGGCCGCCGCGGACGCGGTGCGCCGCGCCAGCCCGCTCACCGATCTGCGGCCGCTGGAGCCGGGCATCGACGCCGACCTGGTCGTGCTGGCCCGGCCGTGGGCCGCCTGCGATCCGCTCGTCGCCGGCTTCCACCGTTCCGGCGTCCCGCACCTGGTGGCGACCGTCCGGGGCGAGACCGGGGTCGTCGGGCCGCTGGTCGTCCCCGGGATGACCAGCTGCCTGCACTGCGCCGACCTGCACCGGCGGGACGCCGACCCACGCTGGCCCCGTCTCGCGGCGCAGCTGACGGCCCGCGAGCCACCGCCGAGCGGGTCCACGGTCACCTGCCTGCTCACGGCGGCGACCGCGGCGCTGCAGGCGCTCGCCTATCTCGACGGCTCGGCCGCCCCCGGGGTGCTCGAGGCCACCGTGGAGCTGCGCCCGCCTCATCTCGCACCGCGGCTGCGACGCTGGCCGGTGCACCCGGGCTGCTCGTGCGGAGCGGCCCGGGAGGAAGCCACGGCCACCCCCGCCGGTGGACCCACCGCCCGTTCAGGGGACGCGGTGACGGCACCTGCGGGCGCGGACCGTCCCCGAGAGGGAACAATGGGCGGCTGACCGGGCTCGCGGGCTCACCGGCACGAGACGACGGGCCCCGCGGGGGCGCCCGGCGACGAGGAGGATGCGTGAGCGACGACGGACCGGTGATGCCGGGAGGCTCGCTCGCCCGGAGCGCCCGGTTGGCCTCCCTCCCTCTCGGAGCCGCCGGCCGCGCCACCCTGGGTCTGGGCAAGCGGCTCTCCGGCCGGGACGCCGACGACGTCGCCGCCGAACTGCAGCAGCGCACGGCGGAGCAGCTGTTCGCCGTGCTGGGCCAGCTCAAGGGCGGGGCGATGAAGCTGGGCCAGACCCTGTCGGTGTTCGAGGCGGCGGTCCCCGACGAGGTCGCGGCCCCCTACCGCGAGGCCCTGACCAAGCTTCAGGAGGAAGCGCCACCCATGCCGGTGCGCACCGTGCACGCGGTGCTCGCCCAGCAGCTCGGCGGCACCTGGCGCACCCGGTTCGCCGAGTTCGACGACCAGCCGGCGGCCGCCGCCAGCATCGGCCAGGTCCACCGCGCCACCTGGCGGGACGGCCGCGACGTGGCAGTGAAGATCCAGTACCCCGGCGCCGCAACCGCGCTCATGGCTGACCTCAACCAGCTGGCGCGGTTCGCCCGGCTGTTCGCCGCCCTCTTCCCGGGCATGGACATCAAGCCGCTGATCGCCGAGCTCAAGGCGCGCGTCGCGGAGGAACTGGACTACGGGCTGGAGGCCGACGCCCAGCGGGCATTCGCCACCGCCTACGCCGGGGACCACCAGATCCGCGTCCCCCGCGTCGTCGCGAGCGCGCCGAAGGTGATCGTCTCCGAGTGGCTGGAGGGCACCCCCCTCTCCCGGATCATCGCCGACGGCAGCCGCGAGCAGCGCGACCGCGCCGGGCACCTGCTCGCGGTGCTGCACTTCTCCGGTCCGCAGCGGGCCGGGATGCTGCACGCCGACCCGCACCCGGGCAACTTCCGGCTGCTGCCCGACGGCCGGCTCGGGGTCATCGACTTCGGGGCCACCGCCCGGCTGCCGGACGGCCATCCGGAGCCGATCGGGCGGTTGCTGCGGTGGGCGCTGGCCGGCAAGGCGGAGGAGGTGCTCGCCGACCTCCGGGCCGAGGGCTTCGTGCGCCCCTCGATGGAGGTCGACGCCCAGGGGGTGCACGACTTCCTGCGACCGATGCTCGACCCCGTGGCCGAGCGGCACTTCCACTTCACCCGCGCGTGGATGCAGGAACAGGCCGGCCGGATCGCCGACCCCCGGTCGGAGGCCAGCCGGCTCGGCCGGCAGCTGAACCTGCCGCCGGCCTACCTGCTGATCCACCGGGTGACCATCGGTTCGATCGGGGTGCTCTGCCAGCTCGACGCGGCCGGTGACTTCCGCAGCGTCCTGGAGGAGTGGCTGCCCGGCTTCGCGGAATGAGCATCGCGGCGAGTGGGACCCGGAGGGTTCCGCGCAGCCGCGACTGACTGAACGGCGTCGTGGTGTGTCGTGTCGAGTGCGGCCCGGAGGGTCCCACGATGGCGCGACGGTGGGCTCCGCGCCATCGGGGGACAGCTCCTGGCCGCGGTGTGCTCCGGCGGCCCCGTCCAGAGGCTCACCCCGAGCGGAGCGAGGGGTGAGGAGGACGGGGTCCTTCCTCAGTAGACGGCGGCGCTGGCCCGCGCGGCACGGCGGACCGCGCGCTCGGCCCGGCGGGCCGTGCGGCGGGCCAGGTACAGGCGGCGGGCACGGGAGGCCGCGGCGGCCTCGGCCTGCATCTCGCCCATCCGGCTGCGGGACAGCTCCTGTTCGAGCATGTACATGACGGTTCCTTCTCGATGGGTGGTCGGACCCCTGCCGACGGACAGGGGGACGTTCTCGGTGCCGCTCATGCGGCCACGACCTTGCGGGGGCGTCCCCGCGGCCGCTTGCGTGCGATGACGGCGCCGCGTTCGAAGATCTCGCCGCCCCACACCCCCCACGGCTCGCCCCGGTCGAGGGCGCCCGCGAGGCAGGCGTCCCGGATGGGGCAGGGGCTGCACAGGCTCTTGGCCTGCTCGAGCTGCCCCGGGCTCTCGGCGAACCACAGCTCCGGGTCCTCCACCCGGCACGGCAGCGGCCGCCGCACCGGTGCGGGGGGCAGGGGTGTGGGGCGCCTCGGTGGAAATCCCCCGGTCCAGGGCCCGGGTCGGCGGTGGGACGTCGGGCGGTCGATCGTCTGCTGCACTGCCGCTCCTCCTCGTTCTCTCGTCTGCGACGGCCGGCGGAGGCCCGCCGACCGGAAGTCGGTGCCGGGGCGCCGCGGACAAAGAGAGAGGCCGCGGATCCCGGGGTTCGGGTTCCGCGGCCTCGAGGAGGACCGGTCGAGCGGTTAGCTCTGCGGTCTCCCCGAGGAGTGGTACCCGAGGGTGGTGCCGTTGTTGTCGAAGGCGTTCGTGGTCACGACGTCGTGGCCGATGGCCTGGCGGGCGTCGGGACGGAGGCGGACGGAGGCGCTGCCGGTGGGCAGACCGGTCCCCCGCGACGGGGCGGTGGGCGCAGTCATGGGCGCGACCGCACGCTCGGCGAGGCCCGCGCACGGGCCGGTGGCGTACACCGGGCGCACGTCGAGGCCGCCCTGGCCGAGGAGATCGGCGGGGGCCCAGGTCGTGGTCGTGCTGATCATCAGTGCCCCTCCTTCCTCGGGGTCGGCGCGGGCCGGGACGGCCAGCAGCACGGGGCGCAGTTCGTGTGTGCCGGAACACTAGGACCCGGGCGAGAACCGGGTCAATCGAATTAACTCCGACGTCCTCCGGAGGTGGTCGGCCGGCCGTTCCTTCCCGCCCGCCGTCGCGTTCGGTACCGACCCGGCCCGCCGGCGCACACGCTCACCCGCTGACGGCGGCCAGCACGTCCGCGCCGTAGAGCTCGAGCTTGCGCGACCCGATCCCGGGGAGCGCGGCCAGCTCGCGCAGCGTGGCGGGCCGGGTCTCGGCGATCGCCTGGAGCGTGGCATCGGTGAAGACGACGTAGGCCGGCACCGAGGCGGACTGCGCCGTCTCGCTGCGCCAGGCGCGCAGCCGCTCGAACAGCGCGCCCGCCTCCCCCTCGAGGACCACCTTGGGCCGCTTGACGGATCGGCGCGCCGCCGGGGCCGTCGGACCCGACCCGGGCGCGAGCCCGTCCAGGAAGCGGCTGCGGGGACGGGCACGCTTGGCCCCCGGGTTGCGGCCGAGCGACCACGACAGCGACAGGTGCTCGCGGGCCCGGGTGATCGCGACGTAGAGCAGCCGCCGCTCCTCCTCCACCGCGACGGGCCGGCTGAGCGACTGTGCGATCGGGACCACGCCGTCGACCAGGCCGACGACGAAGACGGCGTCCCACTCCAGGCCCTTCGCGGCGTGCATCGACGCGAGGGTCACCCCTTGCACGGTGGGGGCGTGCTGCGCGTTGGCCCGTTCGGCCAGGTGCCCCACGAATCCGGCGAGGTCCAGGGCCGGGTTCTCCGCCACCAGGTCGACGGCCAGGTCGACCAGAGCGGCCAGGGACTGCCACCGGTCGCGCGCCGCGCCACCGGGCGGCGGCCGGTGCTCGGCCCACCCCACGGAGGCGAGCACGTCGCGGACGGTCGGCACCAGCGCACCGGGCTCGCTGCCTCCGGCGGCCGCGCCGTGCAGCAGCAGCACCGCCTCGCGGACCTCCGGCCGCTCGAAGAACCGCTCGCCGCCCTTGAGCACGTACGGCACCCCGACCTCGGTCAGGGCGGCCTCGTAGACCTGGGACTGCGCGTTGATGCGGAACAGCACCGCGATCTCGGCCGCCGGCAGCCCCGAGTCGATCAGCGCCTTGCACCTCGCCGCGACCGCGGCCGCCTCGGCGGGTTCGTCCGGGTACTCGACGAACGTGGGCTCCCCCGCGTCGGGACGCTGGCCGAGCAGCCGCAGGCCCGGCAACCCCTTGCGCACGGGAGCCTGGCCGATCAGCCGGTTCGCCAGGCCCACCACCTGCGGGGTCGAGCGGTAGTCCCGTTCCAGCTTCACCACCGCGGCGTCGGGATAGCGGTCGGCGAAACCGAGCAGGTAGTCCGGATCGGCCCCGGTGAAGGAGTAGATCGTCTGGTTGGGGTCGCCCACGACGCACACCTCGGCGCGCCCCCCGAGCCAGGCGTCGAGCAGCCGCTGCTGCAGCGGGTTGACGTCCTGGTACTCGTCGACGACGAAGTGGCGGTACTGCCCGCGCACCTCGCGTGCCACCTGCTGGTGCTCCTCGATCGCGTACGCGGTGACGAGCAGGAGGTCCTCGAAGTCGAGCACGCCGTCACGCTGCTTCGCCGACTCGTAGCCGGCGTAGACCGAGGCCACCGCGGCGGCCTCGAACGGTGGCTCCCGGCCGGCGGCCTGCGCTCGTGCGGGGTAGTCGTCCGGCGTGGCGAGGGTGGTCTTCGCCCACTCGATCTCGCTGGCCAGGTCGCGCAGACTGGTGCGGTCGGTCGACAGCCGGGCGCGCGAGGCGGCGGTGGCCACCAGGCGGAGCTTGTTCTCGACCAGCGAGGGCATGGGACCGCCGAGGACACGCGGCGCGAAGTAGCGCAGCTGGCGCATCGCCGCGGCGTGGAAGGTCCGGGCCTGCACGCCGCCGACGTCCAGGGCGGCCAGCCGGCCACGGAGCTCACCTGCGGCGCGCGCGGTGAAGGTGACCGCGAGGACCTGCTCGGGCACGTAGACCCCGGTGTGGACGCCGTAGGCGATCCGATGGGTGATGGTGCGGGTCTTGCCCGTCCCGGCACCGGCGAGGATGCACACCGGCCCGACGACGGACTGCGCGGCCTCGCGCTGCTCCTCGTCCAGGGCGGCCAGGACGGCGTCCGCGCGGGAGCCCGACCCGGTACCGTCACGTACCGCTTCCGACTGCGACATCTGCGCCCCCTCCCCGGATCACCACCGCCGTGTGTCCTGATCCTCTCAGCCGGGGGGGACGGCGCCGGGAAGCATCCCCAACGACGCTGCGTTGCCGTGGAGACACGCGGGGCCACCCTCTGGGGGGTGGACCCGTCCGGAACTACCAGGGAGGATCCCGCTCGATGACCTCGACCCCCACGGCCGCCGTGACCATGTACACCACCGATTGGTGTGGGTACTGCGTGCGGCTGAAGAAGCTCATGCAGCGCGAGGGGATCCCGTTCTCCGAGGTCAACATCGAGCACGACGCCGAGGCGGCGGAGCTGGTGATGAAGGCCAACGGTGGCAACCGCACCGTGCCGACCCTCCTGTTCGCCGACGGTGTCGCCCTCACCAATCCGACCATCGACCAGGTGAAGGCCCAGCTGGGCCCTGTTCCGGAGGCATGAGCAGCCCGTGATCCCCGGTCCCCGGCCCCCGAAGGGGCAGAATCGCCCCGGAGCGGGCCGCGACCGCGGCATGGACGTCCTCCGGCCCACCGCACCGGACGTGCTCGTGGAGGCCGCTGTGGTGAGTTCGACGCCTGATCCCGTCCCGGCCACGGGCACGCCCGGTGCGGTGCAGGTGGCCCTCGTCCGCACCGAACGCGGGTGGTGCGTGCAGTCCCCCGCCGGCAGGGAGGTCGCCGGCGGCCTGGTCGAGGGGCTCTCCCTCGCCGACCTCGTGTCGGAGGAGCTGGGTGTGCTGAACGAGCCCGGCCGCTCCGCCCGCCGCTCCGCGCGGGGGACGGGAGGTGCCGGCGAGGTGCTCCTGGACCCGGCGGAGGCGCGCATGGCGGAGCTGGAGCGGACCGTCGCCCAGCTCGAGCACGCGTTGGCCGCCCGGGTCTCCACCGAACGGGCCATCGGCGTGCTCGCCGAGCGGCGCGGCACGAGCGCGCGGGCCGCGTTCGAGACGCTGCGCCGCGATGCCCGGTCCCAGGGACGCCCCGTGGCCGAGCTCGCCCGCGAGGTGCTCGACGCGCTCCCGACGGACTCCCCCGAACCGGCGGGCGCCGGGCCGACCAGCTCCTCCCCCCGGGCGGTACCGGCCCCGGGCCTGCGCCGACCGCACACGCTCGTGGTGCCCGTGACCCCGCCGACCCCGCGGCCGACCTTCGACGCAGCCGCCGTAGTCGCCGGGGACGGCGGCTGCTGACCCGTCCGGAGCCGCTGACGCCGGAGGCGCTGGCCGGGCGTCTCGCCGGCCTCCTCGCGCCGCTGGCCCCCGAACCCGGTGCCGCCGCGCTGCGGGTGGCCGTCGACGGGCCGGCCGCGGCCGCCCCGGACCGGCTGGCCGACGCGGTGGCCGGGCTCCTGCCCGCCCTGGGCCGCCCGTCCGCCGTCGTTCCGGCCGGCGGCTTCTACCGGCCGGCCTCCCTGCGGCTCGAGCGCGGGCGGACCGACCCCGACGCCCGCTACACCGACTGGCTGGACGCCGGCGCCCTCACCCGCGAGGTCCTGGCGCCGGTGGGCCCCGGTGGCACCGGGGAGTACCTGCCCGTCCTGTGGGACGTCGCGCGCGACCGGGCGGCCCGGGCGCCGCGCCGCCCGGCTCCGGAGCAGGGCGTGCTGCTCGTGCCCGGGGCGCTGCTGCAGGGCCTGGGGCTGTCCTTCGACGTCGTGGTGCACCTCCGGATGTCCCCGGCGGCACGGCGGCGGCTGACCGACCCCGACCAGGCGTGGCAGCTACCGGCCTTCGACCGCTACGACGAGGAGGTCGACCCGTCGGCCCTCGCGGACGCCGTGGTGCTGGCCGACCACCCCGACCGGCCGGCGTTGCTGCTGGGCGGACGTTTCGCCTGACGGCCCGCCTGCAGGGCCCCGCCGCGAGCGTGCGAGTGGTGGGGGGCAGGCGGGTCATTCTCCTAGCGAGGCGTGGGGGGAAGCTCGTCCTTCAACCACCGGTCGATGATGTGCCGGGCGATCGACACCGGCGGCGGCAGCGCGGCGGGACCGCCGCCGCCGAGGAGCTCCTGCCGGGTGAACCACCGGGCCTCCTCGATCTCGGTCGGGTCGAGGACCAGCTCGTCGCCGCCGTCCGCGCGGGCCACGAAGCCGAGCATCAGCGACTGCGGGAACGGCCACGGCTGGCTGCCGACGTACCGGATGTCGGTCACCGCGAGGCCGACCTCCTCGGCCACCTCCCGGGCGACGGCCGCCTCGGCCGACTCCCCCGGCTCGACGAACCCGGCCAGGATGGAGAACCGGCCCGGCGGCCACACCGCCTGCCGGCCCAGCACCAGCCGGTCGGCACCGTCGTGCACCAGCATGATCACCGCCGGGTCGGTGCGCGGGAAGATCTCGGTGCCGGTGGTGGGATCGCGCTGGCTCCAGCCCGACCGCTCGATCGTCGTCGCCGCCCCGGTCAGCGGGCTGAACCGGTTGCGCTCGTGCCACTCGAGGATGCCGACGGCCTCGACCAGCAGGCCGGCGTCGAGATCGCGCAGGTCCGCCCCCACCTCGCGCAACCCCGACCAGGAGTCGACCGGTCGGCCGTTGACGGTCAGCGAGCGCTCACCCCGGACGGCGGCGTACGGGACGCCGTCCGCCTCCCCGAGGTAGACCGCCCCGACCGGCAGCGCGGGCTGCTCGTCCCAGACCAGCTCCGGCCCGTCCGCGCCCTCCACCACCGGCACGCTGCGCCGCGGGTCGACGGTCAGCACGCGGACCGGCCGGCCCCCGGCGGGGTCGGGCAGGGAGCGCGCCAGGTGGGCGCGGTCGTGCGCCACGCGGGACAGCACCGGGACGTCGCCGCGGGACGGCGCGGAGTGCTCCGGCCAGGCCGACCCCGGCACCGTCACTGCGGGGCGCCGGGGCGCACGGAGACCGGCGCGAGGGCGCCCAGCGGCTCGGCGACCCGGTCGGCGTCGCCGACGACGACGGCGGTGAGCGCGGTCGACGCCAGGTACCGGCGGGACACCTCCTGCACCTGCTCGACGGTCACCTCGGCGAGCGCCTGCTGGTGCTCGGCCAGCCAGCCGGGCGGCAGGCCCGCACCCACCAGCGCCGAGAGGGTGCTGGCCAGGCCGGCGTGGGTCGCGGTCGACAACGCCATGCTGCCCAGGACGTAGCGGCGGGCTCCGTCGAGCTCCGCCTCGGTCACCGGCAGCAGGGCCATGCGCCCCAGCTCGTACCAGGTCTCCAGCAACGCCGGCCCGGTGACCTCGGTGGCGACGTCGGCCTCCACCAGGAACGAGGAGCCGGCCGCCTGGTGGTCCACCGAGCTGCGGGGGCTGTAGGTGTAGCCCTTGTTCTCCCGGATGTTCTCCACCAGCCGGGAGGAGAAGTAGCCGCCGTAGATCATGTTGGCCAGCCGTACCGCGGGGAGGTCCGGATCGGTGCGGCCGGGGGCGGGCCCGCCGAGCCGGATGTTGGACTGCACGGCACCCGGCCGGTTCACCAGTTCGATGCCGGCCGGCCGCAGATCGGGGACCGGCGGCGCCTCCACGGCATGCCCGGCCCCGGTCCACTCCCCCAGCGCAGCCGCGACGGCGTCCGCCGCGGCGTCGGGGTCGAGGTCCCCGACCAGCACCAGGGTGCTGCCGGCCGGGAGCACCCTGGTGCGGTGCAGGTCGCGGAGGGCGTCGCCGTCGACGGCCGACACCAGGTCCGGCGCCGGGAGCGTGATGGCGTACGGGTGGTCGCCGTAGCGGCGGGCGGCCAGCGCCTCCCGTGCGATGACGCCCGGCTGGGAGAGCGCGATGGCGATCTGCTCGGCCACCCGGTCGCGCTCGCCCTCGACCTCGCCGTCGGGGTAGGTCGCGCCGGTCAGCAGCTCGGCGAGCACGCCCAGGACGGGAGCGAGGCCGGCGGGGAGGAGCGTGGTGGCGAGCAGCAGGCGGTCCGGGCCGGTGGCGACCGAGATCTCGGCGCCGTGGCCCTGCAGCAGCTGCGCGACGGCCGTCTTGTCGTGCGACGTCGTCCCCAGGAGCACTGCCCCGGAGAGAACCGCGCCCCGGGCGGTGTGCAGGGCGGCGTCGGTCGCCGTCGTCGCCGCGAAGGGCACACGGAGCCGCAGCTCGACGAGCGGCACGCCGGGCCGGGGCACCAGGACCAGACGCAACCCGTTCGGCAGGGTCGACTCGACCGCCGTGGGCACCGGCTGCGGCCGGGGCTCGCCCAGCGGCGGGATCAGCGACAGGTCGGGGGTCATCGCCGTCCTCCCGTGGCGCGCAGCTCGAGGACGGCGGCGGTGCCGGGATCCAGATCGCCGGCGGCCGCCTGGACCTGTTCGGGTGTGACCGCGGCGAGCCGCGCGGCCAGCTCACCGGCCAGCTCGGCGCGGCCGTGCACGAGCTCGGCGGAGGCGAAGCCCAGGGTGCGGCCGAGGACCGAGTCGGCCTGGCGCAGGAGCTGGGCCTCGGTGCGGGCCTGCACGCGGCGCAGCTCGTCGGCCGGGACGCCGTCCTCGGCGATCCGCCGCACCTCCTCGTGCACCGCGGCCTGCACCCGCTCGGCCGGGACGGCGGAGGGGTGGTGCACCTGGGTGGTCAGCAGGGTGGCGTCCCGGACGTCGAAGGGGTCACCGAACAGCCCGACGTAGCTGCTCTGCGCGATGGCGATGCGGTCGTCGTGCACCAGGCGGCGCTCCAGCCGGGAGGCGTCGCCCTCGCTGAGCAGCTCGGCCAGCAGGACCGTGCCCAGGTAGCGGTCGAAGTCGCCGACCGGGTCCGGCACCCGCCAGCCGAGGGCCAGGGCCGGGGCCGGGGCGAGCGCGTCCTCGACGACGGCCGACCGCACGGTGGTGGGCCGGGGCTCCCCGGTGGGCGGGAGCGGGAGGACCTCGCGGGCGGCCACGGGACCGAACCAGCGCTGCACCAGCCGCTCGGTCTCGGCCACGTCGAGGTCGCCGCCGATGCAGAGGACGGCGTTGCCCGGGGCGTAGTAGCGGGCGAAGAAATCGGCCGCGTCGTCCACGGTGGAGGACTCCAGGTCGACGAAGGAGCCGTAGCCGTCGTGGGTGTTGGCGAAGCTCTCGAAGGCGATCTGCGGCAGCTGCAGCCAGGGGAAGGCGCCGTAGGGCCGGTTGAGCACGTTGACCCGGATCTCCTCCTTCACCACGTCGATCTGGTTGCGGAGGTTCTCCTCGGTGATCGCCGGCGCCGCCATGCGGTCGGCCTCGAGGAAGAGCGCCCGCTCCAGCGCCTCGGCCGGCAGCGCCTCGAAGTAGTTGGTGTAGTCCTGGTGGGTGGACCCGTTGAAGGTGCCGCCCGCGGCCTGCACCAGGCGGGCGTGCTCCATCTTCGGGACGTTGGCCGAGCCCTGGAACATCAGGTGCTCGAAGAGGTGGGCGAACCCGGTGCGGCCTTCCGGCTCGTTGCGCATCCCGACGTCGTAGAAGACGCTCACCGCCACCACGGGGACGCTCCGGTCGGGGGCGAGGACCACGCGCAACCCGTTGTCGAGCGTGAACCGCTCCACCGGGTGCCGCAGGGTCAGTTCGGCACCAGCAGTCGTCACCCGTCCGACAGTAACGGCGGGCGGACCCGCCCCGCCGTCCGGAGGGCAGTCGGGGCGTCGGGGCCGTCCTCCCCCACCTCGCGGCGTCCTCCCCCACCCCGCGGCGTCCTCCCCCACCCCGCGGCGTCCTCCCCCACCGTCTGCCGTGCGGGAGGACGCGCCACGATCAGGTGAGCTGATCGTGGCCGGGGCTCACAGCACCTCGACGGCGTCGACGACGCGGTCGATGACGCCGTAGAGCTCGGCGTGGGTGTTCGGGATCGAGATGTAGAGCAGCGCGGGGGCCGGGCGGCCGACGTCGACGAGCAGCAGCGCCGCGCGCTCACCGCTGGCGTCGTACCCCGGCGCGTCCCAGGCCAGCTGGAACTCGTACAGGTACGCCGCCCGGCCGTCGACGGTCCGGGGCTCCTCGCGCAGCACCGTCCGCTCGTTGGGCCGGGGGTAGTAGTTGAAGCGGACGCTGTCGGCCACGGTGCGGGTGGTGCTCTGCAGGGTCGAGGGGCCGGCCCACCCGAGGTTCGCGGCCAGCGGTCCCGACGTGCACTGCGCGATGAACGTGCTGCCCTCGGGGGTCAGGTCCTGGGTGATGAAGTACTGACCGGCGATCGCGGTGACCTCGGCCTGCATGCCCAGGTCGAACTCGTACCAGTTCTCGCCGAGGTAGGGGTAGGAGATGCCGGAGGCCTGGTCGATGATCCGCACGGTGCCCGGCGGGAACTCGGGGCCGGGCAGGGGCAGCGGTGCGGCCGAGGGCGCCGGCGTCCCGGCCACCGGGTCGGTACCGGGCCGGCCGAGCAGGACCGCGGCGACGACCACCGCCACGAGCGTCAGCAACGAGACGCCGATGACCCACGCGGTGCGGGCCCCGCCGCCGGTGCGTGGCTCCTCCTCCGGCGGCAGCGACGGGGGCTCCGGCTCGGGGGGTGCCAGGAGCGGTGAGGACTGCACCGCCACCCCGGGACCGGCCGGCGTCGCGACGTCCGACCACGTGCCGCCGTCCCACCAGCGCACGAATCCCGGCGTCCCGTCCGGGTCGGGGTACCAGCCGGGCGGTGGGGCCTGCCGGCCAGGTCCGCTCACGCCGCCCACCCTAGGACGACGGGTACCGTTCCCCGCTCAGCCGGGAGGTGCCGTGTCCGCTGCTCCACCGACCGCCGTCGTCGCCCGGCTGCGCGCCGCCGGCTGCGTCTTCGCCGAGGAGGAGGCGGCCCTGCTCCTCGCGGGAGCGGGATCGACGGGGCGCCTGGAGGAACTGGTCGGTCGCCGCGTCCTGGGCGAGCCCCTCGAGCACCTGCTGGGCTGGGCGGAGTTCTGCGGCCTGCGCATCGCGGTCGCCCCGGGCGTGTTCGTCCCTCGGCGCCGTTCGGAGCTGCTCGTCGCCGAGGCCGCGGCCCTCGCCCCCCGCCGCCCGGTCGTCGTCGATCTCTGCTGCGGATCCGGGGCGGTGGCCGCGGCGCTGACGACGGTGCTGGGGGACGCCGAGGTGCACGCCTCGGACGTCGATCCGGCCGCGGTCCGGTGCGCCCGGCGCAACCTGCCCGGGGGAAACGTGCACGCCGGCGACCTGTTCGACGCCCTCCCCGTCCACCTGCGCGGCCGGGTCGACGTCCTCGTCGCGAACCTGCCGTACGTGCCGAGCCGGGCGATCGCGCTCCTGCCCCCGGAGGCCCGCGAGCACGAGCCCCGCGTCGCCCTCGACGGCGGGGACGACGGGCTGGACGTCGCCCGCCGGGTGGTCGCCCAGGCCGGGGTGTGGCTGGCCCCCGGTGGCTCGCTGCTCTTCGAGGTCGGCGAGGCCCAGGTCCGCACCGCGACGGGCGCGCTCGCCGACGCGGGGTTCCGCCCGCGGGTGGCGACCGACGACGGGACCGGCGGCACCGTCGTCGTCGGGACCCTCCCCCGCTGACCGCTCCTCAGCGCAGCCGCATGGCGCCCAGTTCGCGCCACAGGTGCGCCGCCGCCTCGGCCCCGCGGGAGAGCATCGGCAGCAGGACGCGCTCGTTCGGGGAGTGGATGCGGTCGGTCGGCAGCCCGGCGCCGAGGAACAGCAGCGGGGCACCGAGCGCCTCGACGAGATCGGCCTCCGGTCCGCTGCCGCCCTCGCGGGTGAGCAGCACGT
This sequence comes from Blastococcus tunisiensis, assembly GCF_900112815.1. Classification (GTDB taxonomy): domain Bacteria; phylum Actinomycetota; class Actinomycetes; order Mycobacteriales; family Geodermatophilaceae; genus Blastococcus_B; species Blastococcus_B tunisiensis. The sequence continues at coordinate 5,210 of NZ_FOND01000005.1, read as the reverse complement.
CCTCGGGCGCGGTGTCGAAGGCCTGGCCGATGGCCCGCAGCAGGGCCTCCATCGCCGGGGAGTCCAGGTCGCTCGAGCAGGGCGAGACCCCGCCGGGCGGGGTGTGCACCTCGGCCTCGATGCCGGCCGGGACGTTCGCCGCCACCCACGCCCGGAGCTGCGGTCCGACGTCCTCCGGTCGCTGGTCGGAGACCAGCCGGAAGGTGACCTTGGCGTGCGCCTCGGCCGGGATGATCGTCTTGTGGCCCGGGCCGGTGTACCCGCCCCACATGCCGTTGACCTCGGCGGTCGGCCGGGCGCCGGTGCGCTCCAGGGTGCTGAAGCCCTCCTCGCCGTAGGTGGCGCGGGAGGCCGCGGGCCCGGCCAGCCAGGCCCGCTCGTCGAACGGCACCCGGCTCATGAGCTCCCGCTCGCGGTCGGACAGCGGTCGGACCTTGTCGTAGAACCCGGGCAGGGTGACCCGGCCCCGGTCGTCGTGCAGCGTCGCCAGCAGCTCGGCCATGGCGTGCAGCGGATTGGGGACGGCGCCGCCGAAGGAGCCGGAGTGCAGGTCGACGGCCGGGCCGCGCAGCGTGATCTCGGCGTCGGCCAGCCCGCGCATGGCGGTCACCGCGCTCGGGACGTCCGGTGCGGCCATGCCGGTGTCGCTGACGACGACGACGTCGCAGCCGAGCCGGTCCCGCCGCTGCTGCAGGAGCGCGGGGAAGTGCGGCGAGCCGGACTCCTCCTCGCCCTCGATCAGCAGCTTCACCGTGACGGCGGGGGTGTCGCGGCCGGTGGCGGCCAGGTGGGCGCGCAGACCCAGCAGGTGCACGATCAGGACGCCCTTGTCGTCGCTGGCCCCGCGGCCGTGCAACTCGGGACCGTCCGGACCGTCGACCCGGGTCGGCTCGAACGGCGGGTGCTCCCACAGCTCCGGCGGATCGACCGGCTGGACGTCGTGGTGCCCGTAGACGAGCGCGACCGGTGCGTCGGCGTCGGCCGACGGCCACTCCGCGTAGACGGCGGGGGCGCCGGGTGTCGGCCAGATCTCGACCGTCGGGAAGCCGGTGCGGCGCAGCGCCTCGGCCAGCCAGGCGGCGCTGTCGGCGACGTCGCCCGCGTGCGCCGGGTCGGCCGAGATCGACGGGATGCGCACCCACGCCTCGAGGTCGGCGTGCAGGTCGTCGAGGTGGTCGAGGACGAACTCGCGTTCGGGACTGCTGGTCACGGGCCCCGACGGTAGTGGCGGGCCGGGACCGGCCGTTCGCCGTGTCCGGCGAGCGCCCGCCGCTCGGGGCTGGTGAGCCACCGGAACACGCCGCGCTCCACGCCCTCCGCGACCGCGACCGCGACCAGCTGAACCCCGCCCCACAGGGCCAGCAACGTCCATTCCTGACCGGCCAGCGGCGCCTGCATCGAACCGAGCTCGTGCAGCACCACGGCCAGCAGCACCGAGGACAGCAGGGCCAGCGCCACGAGGGCGTGGACGGCGGCGATCCACACGTTCGGCCGGGAACGGGTCATCGTCGACTGCCGGCGCAGCCGCCGGTAGCAGACCACCCCGTAGCCGAGCCCGACCACCGCGCTGACCGCCAGCAGGTCCAGCGCCTGCCACGACGGGGCGACCCCGCCCCCGGTCGCCGTCGAGTCGAGGATGAGCGCGGGGGCGACGACGACAGCGGCCGCCGCCGCCCCGTAGAGCGCGGCCGCGCCCTCGCGAACGGCACGGACCGCGCGCAGCCGCGTGCTCACCGGCCCTCGCGGGCCCGCAGGGTGAACCGGTCGACCAGGCCACCGTCGGGGCGGATGCAGCGGGCGGTCAGCCGGTCCCCGACCACCTCGACGTGCAGGTACTGCAGCACCGATGCGGCGGCGGCGGTGATCCGCGTCCGGTTCACGGGGGTCAGCTTGGCGCCCCCTCCGCTGACCACGTACGTGATCCCGTTCAGCGGCAGCGTGCGCTCGTAGTTGTGGTCGTGCCCGGCCAGCACGAGGTCGACCGCGTGCCGCTCCAGCACCGGGACGAGCATCTCCTCCGCGCCGGGCGTCGCACCGTGCCGGCCCGAGGAGTACGGCGGGTGGTGCAGGCAGACGACCTTCCACCGGCTCGCCGAGGTGCTCAGCGCGTCGTCGAGCCAGTCGAGCTGCGCGGAGGCGTCGTCGCCGAACAGGCCGGGCGTGCTGGAGTCGAGGTAGAAGAAGTCCACCGGGCCGTGGGTGGTCCGGTAGTAGCGCGCCGGTGTCCCCAGCAGCCGGAGCTCGGTCTCGATCTCCTCGAGCCGGGCGTCGCTGAAGTGCACCTCGCCGTCGTGGTTGCCGATCGCCAGCTCGACGTCGACCCCCGCCTCGACGAGCGGGCCGTAGGGCCGGAGGAAGACGTCGTCGAAACGGTCCTCGATCCTGCCGTAGTAGCAGATGTCGCCGAGGTGGGTGATCAGCCCGTACGGGTTCTGCTCGTAGCCCTGGGCCATCCGCGCGGCCACGGCCACCGCCTGCCGGCCACCGGTGCCGGTGTCCCCGACCGCGGCGAAGGTCAGCCGGTCGGGCGTGGTCGTCCAGGCCTGCCGGGACAGGACGAGCTCGGGCGTCCGGCCGGGGACCAGGTCCTCCCGGCTCAGCAGCGGCCACACCTGGTCGGCGAGGACCCCGCCGGTGAGGGCCGCCCCGCCCACGCCGGCGGCCGCGGCGAGGAACTGTCGTCGGGTCAGCGACATGCGTGGTTCAACGCGGCGACGTGGGCTCACCGTTCCCGGCCGGCGCGGCGCCCCCGGGCGAGGCGTTAGCGTCCTGGGCATGTCCGGAGAGCTGCTGCGCACCGACGTCGGCGACCTGACCTTCGACGTGCGCGTCGACGGCCCCGAGGACGGGCGGCCGGTGCTGCTGCTGCACGGCTTCCCGGAGACGTCGGCGTCGTGGGGGGCCGTGTCCCCGTTGCTGGCCCAGGCCGGACTGCGGACCTACGCCCCCGACCAGCTCGGCTACTCCCCCGGCGCACGGCCCGGCGAGGTCGAGGCCTACTCGATGCAGAACCTGGCGCAGGTGACCGCCGATCTGATGACGGCCCTGGAGATCCCGGTGGCCGACGTGGTCGCGCACGACTGGGGCGCGAACGTGGCCTGGACCCTGGCCGCCTGGCACGCCGACCGGGTCCGCTCGCTGACGGCGGTCTCGGTGCCGCACCCCGCCGCCTACACGGCGGCCTACCGCGCCGATCCCGAGCAGAAGGAGCGGTCCGCCTACATCCGGCTGTTCTGGCAGCCGGGCAAGGCCGAGGAGGTGCTGCTGGCCGACGACGCGCGCCGGCTGCGCCGGATGCTGTCCGGCGGCGAGCAGGCCAGCGGGGTGCCGGCGGAAGCGATCGACGAGTACGTGGCCGTGCTGTCGGCGCCGGGTGCGCTGACCGCCGCGCTCAACTGGTACCGGGCGATGAGCTCCGACACCCGGGTCGACCCGGTGGGTGTGCCGACGACGTACGTGTGGAGCGACGAGGACATGGCGATCGGGCGCACCGCCGCCGAGGCGTGCGCGAACTTCGTGACCGGCGACTACCGGTTCGTGGAGCTGGCCGGGATCACCCACTGGATCCCCGAGCAGGCCCCGGAGCAGCTGGTCCGCGCGATCCTGGACCGCATCGCCTCGAGCTGAGGAGTGCATCCTGGGTCGCCGTGGCCCGAACGGCATGCGCTGGGCCGTCGGGCTCTCCCGGTCACGATGGCGATGGCACGATCCGCCGACAGGCTCGCTCGTCAGGACGGCACCGGGAGCGGCCTCTGAAGGCGGCCTCAGGGACAGGCGCGAGGCACGACGTCGACCACCGTCATGCCCGGGCGCGCGGACGCGGTTCGTCGATCGGTCGGGGTCTTGTGCGGTCTTGGACGGGTGCCCTTCGCCCCTGCGACGACCACGAGACGCGGCGCGACGATTGGGTCATGCCCAGGGGACATCAGACGGACGGCATCGAGGGGTTCGAGGCGACGACGTTCGAGTACGGCGGCCGATCGCATGAGGTCTTCTCCGCCGGAGCCGGTCCTGCGGTCGTTGTCATGCACGAGGTGCCAGGCATCCATCCGGGCGTGCTGGACTTCGCGCGCCGACTGATCGCCGCTGGCTACCGGGTGTACCTGCCGTCGTTGTTCGGGCACCCCGGCGCACCGGCCAGCACTGGAGCGATCCTGCGGTCGATCGGGCGGACCTGCGTCTCTCGCGAGTTCACCGTGCTGGCCGATCGCACCAGCCCGGTCGCATCGTGGCTACGCGCCCTGGCGGCTCGAGCGCACGCCGAGTGCGGTGGTCCAGGGGTGGGGGCCGTCGGCATGTGTCTGACCGGCGGATTCGCGCTGGCGATGGCCGTTGACCCGGCCGTGCTGGCGCCGGTGTTGAGCCAGCCCGTCCTGCCCGCACCGGTGAACGCTGGCAAGCGGGCCGCCCTCGGGCTCGACGGCGACGACCTAGCCCGCGTGCAGGAGAGAACCGCACAGGGCCTGTGCGTGCTCGGCCTACGGTTCACCGCCGACAAGGGCTGCCCCGCCGAACGGTTCGCGACCTTGCGCCAGGAACTGGGCGAGGCCTTCGAGGGCATCGAGATCGACTCCTCGCCCGGCAACCCCTACGGCATTCGCTCCCAGGCGCACGCGGTGCTCACCGTCGACCTCGTCGACGAGCCCGGGCATCCCACCCGCGACGCCCTGGACCGGGTGATGGACTTCCTGCGCCAGCGGCTTCAGCAGCCTGAGCCGGACGGCGCGCCGCCCGCTGCCGTCGACCACGTTCCCAACCCACCCACAGCGGGCGGACAACCTCCAGTCGGCTGAGCCTCTGGCCACGTGTCCCTGAATGGGCCGCTCAGGGACACCAGCGCCGGCAGCGAGGACTGCGGATCTCGACGGTGTGCGCGGATGCGCAGTTCCCGGACCTTGGGTTCTAGGGGTCGTCGCAACACCTCGATGAGACGAGGTGGCCTCGATGGCTGGAACCGTGCATGTGCCGAAGCAGGTTCATCGTCGGTTCTGGCGGCTGGTCGCCGCTGGAAGCTCGACCGAGAATGCCGCTGCTGCCGTCGGCGTGGTTGGTGCCACCGGTCGCAGGTGGTTCGCCGAGGCTGGTGGCATGACGCCGATGAGTCTGGTCGAGCCCCGTGGCCGCTATCTGTCGTTCGCCGAGCGGGAGGAGATCGCCCTGGATCGGGCGGCCGGCCTGGGCGTGCGAGAAATAGCCCGGCGGCTGGGGCG
>NZ_FOND01000004.1 GCF_900112815.1 Blastococcus tunisiensis | reverse complement strand
TGATAGGCCGGAAGTGGAAGCACCGCAAGGTGTGCAGCTGACCGGTACTAACAGGCCGAGGGCTTGACCACACACACCCCCCACCCTTCAAAGGGGGGTGCGAGAACACTGGTCAGAGTCTTTTACGAAGATTGCTTCGCGTCCACTGTGCGGTTCTGAACGCACGAACCAGACGGTTCACATGTTCACAGAGTTACGGCGGCCATGGCGAGAGGGAAACGCCCGGCAACATTCCGAACCCGGAAGCTAAGCCTCTCAGCGCCGATGGTACTGCCCTGGAGACGGGGTGGGAGAGTAGGACGCCGCCGGACAACCATTCCCGAACGGGGCCCCAGCTACGGCTGGGGCCCCGTTCGGCGTTTCCGCCCGCCGAGATCCCGAACGCACGGACAGCGAGGCGGTCAGCGGCGGCGGGGCTCCTTCGCCGTCGGGCCGACGTTGTCGTCCAGCCAGGCGTTGAGGGCGGTGAGGTCGCGCCATGCGGTGCGGACCTCCTCCAGCGCCGTCCGGCTGTGCAGCCACTCCGCCGGCTCCCAGGTGCGGGTGGCGTGCAGCGCCTTGTGCTTGAGCAGGTCCAGTCTCGGCGCGTCCGGTGAGTAGCCGGTGGGCACCCGGACGAGGCGATCGCCCTCGATCGCCCAGTCCGCGGCTGCCAATCGGTCCACCTCGGCCTGCAGTCGCGGTCCCTGGACGTCGTCGGCCACGGCGCGGCGGTACCGGGCGACCTGGTCGGACTCCAGCCGCCAGCAGCCACCGGAGACACGCAGGCCGTCCGCCGAGACCTGCACGTACCAGGCGCCCGCTCTGCCCTCGGGGTGGATCACCGCCCCCTGGTGCGTCTTGTACGGCGTCTTGTCGTGGCTGAAGCGCACGTCGCGGTACGGCCGGAAGACCTTCGGGATGCCGAACTCGGGGGCGATCTCGCCGAGGAGCTCCTGGAGCGGAGCGCGGACGTGCGCCTCGTAGGCACCCTTGTTGCTGGTCCAGTAGGTCTTGCTGTTGTCCGCCTCGAGGCCCTCGTAGAACACCAGCCCCTCGTCCGGGAAGCCCTCGAAGCTCACCGTGCCTCCTCCGACGGGTCGTCGAGCAGCGCGTGCCAGCGGATCTCCCGCAGCGGGCGGTCTCCGGTGTCCAGCGTCCGTGCCCACCCGTCCGGGCCCCAGCCCGCCGACTCGTAGAAGCCCTGCGAGACCGCGTCGTCCTCGAGCAGCCAGGTCTGCAGCCGGGCGGCGCCACCCCCGCGGACCAGGTCGGTGACGGCTGCCAGCAGGCGGCTGCCGTGCCCCCGGCGGCCCCAGCGGGGCTCGACGAGCAGGGTGCTCAGCTCGGCGGACGGGCCGGCCGGGTCGGGAGCCTCGCCGGGAGTGAGCTCCGCGGGGGCGAAGGCGGCGAAGCCGACGACCGTGTTGCGCTCGAGCGCCACGAGGACGCCGTGCCCCGGGGTGGGCGGGGACGTGACCGCCGCGGCCCAGCTGCCGGTCGCGGCGTCGGCGTCCCAGTCGTCGAGCACCGCCGCCGGCAGCGTGGCGCGGTAGGCCGTCCGCCAGGTGACCAGCTGGATCCGCGCGATCTCCTCGGCGTCCTGCGGCAGGGCGGGGCGGACGGAGGCGTCCGCGGACCCCGTCGCGCGCGGGAAGCCGGCCTCGGGGTTCACCCGGGCAGCGTAGAGGGGAGCCGTCGAGCGGACGGACGTCGTACCTGCGCGGCAGGATCGGGCCATGCATCCGGCCCCCGTCGAACGGCTGCCCGCCGGGCTCGCCCGGCGGATCGCCCTGGCCGCCCAGGGCTTCGCCGAGCCCCGCCCGTCGACGGACATCGGGATCCGTCAGCTGCGCCGGCTCGTCGACCGGCTGGCCGTCGTGCAGATCGACTCGGTGAACGTCCTCTCCCGCTCCCACTACCTCCCCGCGTTCAGCCGGCTGGGCAGCTACCCGCGGGCCGCGCTCGACGACCTGACGGCCCGCCGGCACGCGGTGTTCGAGTACTGGGCGCACGAGGCGTCGTTCCTGCCGGTGCGGCTGCACCCGTTCCTCCGCTGGCGCATGGCGGCCGCCGAGCAGCATGCCTGGGGCAACATGGTGCGGCTGCAGCGCGAGCGGCCCGGGTTCGTCGCCGAGGTGCTCGAGCGCGTCCGCGCCGAGGGACCGCTCAAGGCGGGGGACCTGCTGGACGGGCCTCGGGAGCGATCCGGCGAGATGTGGGACTGGCACGCGGGCAAGGTGGCCCTCGAGTGGCTCTTCTTCACCGGGGAGGTCACCGCGACGCACCGGACGACGAGCTTCGAGAAGGTCTACGACCTCACCGAGCGGGTGCTGCCGGCCGATGTGCTGCGGGCGCCCACCCCCGAGCCGGCCGACGCCGTCCGGGAACTCGTGCGCACGGCCGCCCGCGCCCTGGGGGTGGCGACCGAGCGCGACCTGCGGGACTACTTCCGGCTCACGCCCGTCGCGGCACGCACCGCGATCGCGGAGCTGGCCGACGCGGGGCAGCTGCTGCCGGTCGAGGTGACGGGCTGGGGCGGCGCGGCCTGGCTCGACCCGGCCGCCCGCCGGCCGCGGTGGATCCGTGCCCGCGCCCTGCTGAGCCCGTTCGACTCCCTCGTCTGGGAGCGCCCGCGCGTCGAACGGATCTTCGGGTTCCGCTACCGGCTGGAGATCTACACCCCGGCGGCGAAGCGCGTGCACGGCTACTACGTCCTGCCGTTCCTGCTCGGCGACCACCTGGTGGCGCGCGTGGACCTCAAGGCCGACCGCAAGGCCGGGATCCTGCTGGTCCAGGCCGCGCACGGCGAGGACGGCATCGACCGGCGGGCCGTCTCGGCCGCCCTCGCCGGGGAGCTGCGGCTGATGGCCGACTGGCTGGAACTCGACGACGTCGCCGTCTGCGGGGCCGGCGACCTGGCGGGGGAGCTGGCCCGCGCATCAGCTCCGGCGCGAGCCGACGTCGGGGCCTGAGGACGCCGGCAGCCCGGCCAGCCGCTGGACGACCGCCAGCCCGGCGGGTCCACCCGGCCACGCGCGGGTCAGTGCCGCGCTGCCGGCCGCCCGGACCACCGCGCGCAACGCCAGGGCGACCACCACGACGTCGTCGGCGTAGCCCAGGACCGGGACGACGTCCGGCACCAGGTCCACCGGCGAGAGCAGGTAGGCCAGCAGCAGCCACAGCCGCACCCGCACCCCGCGGGGGAGCGTGCGGTCGCGGGCCAGCCGCCGCACCAGCCGGACCAGGTCGGGCAGCAGCCGCAGCGCCTCGCGCACGGTCAGCTCTCCCGGCCGGGCGCGCCAGAGCAACGCGAGGGCCACCGCCCACAGCAGCAGCACACCGCCCGTGACGGCGAGCAGGGTCTGCCACCACTCCACGCGGAGAGTCTGCCGGGAGCCGGTGGACCCGTGGTGCAGGTGGTGTCCACGCCCGCCGTCCCGTCGGCGGTCGCACGTAGGGTCGGACCCGTGGAAGGCGCACCGATCGACACGCAGTACGAGGACCTCCTCCGACGCGTCCTGCAGCAGGGCACGCCCAAGCAGGACCGCACCGGCACCGGGACGGTCAGCCTCTTCGGGGAGCGGCTCCGCTACGACCTGTCCGAGCGCTTCCCCCTGGTGACCACGAAGAAGGTCCACTTCAAGTCCATCGCCGTCGAGCTGCTGTGGTTCCTGCGCGGCGACAGCAACGTCGGCTGGCTGCGCGAGAACGGCGTCACCATCTGGGACGAGTGGGCGTCCCCCGACGGCGAGCTCGGGCCGGTCTACGGCGTCCAGTGGCGGTCGTGGCCGACGCCCGACGGCCGGCAGATCGACCAGGTCTCCGACGTGCTGCAGACACTGCGGTCCGATCCCGACTCGCGGCGGATGATCGTCTCGGCCTGGAACGTCGCCGCACTGCCGGAGATGGCGCTGGCGCCCTGCCACGCGTTCTTCCAGTTCCACGTCGCCGACGGCAGGCTCTCGTGCCAGCTCTACCAGCGCAGCGCCGACATGTTCCTCGGCGTCCCGTTCAACATCGCCAGCTACGCGCTGCTCACCCGCATGGTGGCCGACCAGGTGGGTCTCGCGCCTGGGGACTTCATCTGGGTCGGCGGCGACTGCCACGTCTACAGCAACCACACCGACCAGGTGCGCGAGCAGCTCTCCCGCGAGGTGCTGCCCTTCCCGACGGTCGACCTGGCCCCGGCGCCGTCGCTGTTCGACTACACCTACGAGCACTTCGCGCTGAACGACTACCGGCACCACCCGGCGATCCGGGCCGCCGTGGCGGTGTGAGCGGTCCGGCGAGCTCGCGGGCCGGACGGGGTGGCGTCGCGATGATCTGGGCGCAGGCCCGCAACGGGGTCATCGGCGCCGACGGCGGTCTCCCGTGGCACCTGCCGGAGGATCTGGCCCTCTTCCGCGCCCGCACCACGGGCGCGACCGTCGTCATGGGCCGGCGCACGTGGGAGTCCCTGCCCGCGCGGTTCCGGCCGCTGCCCGGGCGCACCAACGTCGTCCTCACCACCGACCCGGCGTGGTCGGCCGACGGTGCCCGGCGCGCCGGCTCCGTCGCCGAGGTGCTCGCCACCGGGACGCCGCTCTGGGTCATCGGCGGTGGGTCGGTGTACGAGGCGTTCCTGCCGCACGCGGACCGGCTCGTGGTCACCGACGTCGACCTGGAAGTCGACGGCGACACCCGCGCACCGGCCGTCGGGCCGCAGTGGCGGCGGGTCGCCCGCACGCCGGAGGAGGGCTGGTCGTTCTCCCCGTCCTCCGGGCTCCGGTACGCCGTGTCGGAGTACGGACGCCGGCGGCGGCCCTCCGCTGGGTAGATTCTCCCCATGACCAGCGACCCCGCTCGGCCCTTCGGGCGTGTGCTCACGGCGATGGTGACCCCGCTGGCGGAGGACGGTTCGATCGACCTGTCGGGCGCCCAGGAGCTGGCCGCGCACCTGGTCGACCGGCAGTCCCACGACGGCCTGGTGGTCTTCGGGACGACGGGGGAGTCGCCGACGATCAGCGACGGCGAGCAGCACGCCGTCCTCGAGGCGGTGATGGACGCGGTGGGTGACCGGGCGACGGTCGTCGCCGGCGTCGGCACCAACGACACCGCCCACTCGATCGAGAAGGCGCGGTCGGCCGCGCAGCTGGGCGTGCACGGCCTCCTGGTCGTGACGCCGTACTACAACCGGCCCCCGCAGGCCGGCCTGCTGCGGCACTTCACCGCGGTCGCCGACGCCACCGACCTGCCGGTGATGCTCTACGACATCCCGCCCCGGTCCTCGATCCCGATCGAGGTCGAGACGCTGGTCCGCGCCGCCGAGCACCCGAACATCGTGGCGGTCAAGGACGCCAAGGCCGATCTCGGCGCCGTCGCGTGGACCATGGCCCGCACCGACCTCGCGTACTACTCCGGCGAGGACATGCTCAACCTGCCGCTGCTCGCGCTCGGCGCGGTGGGCGTGGTCAGCGTCGCCGGGCACGTGGTCGGGCCCCGGCTGGCCGAGCTGATCGCCGCCGTCGAGGCCGGCGACCTGGCGACGGCGCGGGCGGTCAACGAGAGCCTGCTGCCGGTCTACACCGGGATCTTCCGCAGCCAGGGCGTGATCATGGTGAAGGCCGCGCTGAAGGAGCTCGGCCTGCCGGCCGGGCCGGTCCGCCCGCCGCTGGTCGACGCGACGCCCGAGGAGATCGCCCGGCTGCGGGAGGACCTCGCGGCCGGAGGCGTCGACCTGTGAGTGGTCAGGTCACCCAGCCGCACCTGCAGCTGAAGGCGCCGCCGCCGCTGCCCGCGGGCGGCCTGCGGGTGATGGCCCTGGGCGGGCTCGGGGAGATCGGCCGCAACATGGCCGTCCTCGAGTTCGACGGCAAGCTGCTGGTCATCGACTGCGGTGTGCTGTTCCCCGAGGCCGAGCAGCCGGGCGTCGACCTCATCCTCCCCGACTTCGGGGTCATCGAGCACCGGCTGGACGACGTCGTCGCCGTCGTCCTCACCCACGGGCACGAGGACCACATCGGCGCCATCCCCTACCTGCTGCGGCTGCGCGAGGACATCCCGCTGGTCGGCTCGCGGTTCACCCTCGCTCTGGTCGCGGCGAAACTGCGCGAGCACCGCCTCGATCCCACCCTGGTCGAGGTGGCGGCGGGCGGGGAGCACGTCGCCGGGCCGTTCTCCTGCGAGTTCATCTCGGTCAACCACTCGATCCCCGACGCGCTGGCGGTCGCGGTGCGCACCCCGGCCGGCCTCCTGGTGCACACCGGCGACTTCAAGATGGACCAGCTGCCGCTCGACGGCGTGCTGACCGACCTGGGTGCCTTCGCCCGGCTGGGTGCCACCGGCATCGACCTGCTGCTGGCCGACTCCACCAATGCCGAGGTGCCCGGCTTCGTCACCCCCGAACGCAGCATCGGGCCGGTGCTCGACGACGTGTTCGCGCGGGCCACGCAGCGGCTGATCGTCTCCAGCTTCGCCAGCCACGTGCACCGCATCCAGCAGGTCCTCGACTGCGCGGAGAAGCACGGCCGCAAGGTGGCCCTCGTCGGCCGCTCGATGGTCCGCAACATGGGCGTGGCCCGCGACCTCGGGCTGCTCCGCGTCGCCCCCGGGCTCATGGTCTCCCTCGACGACGCCGCCGCGATGCCGCCCGAGCAGGTGGTGCTGGTCAGCACGGGCTCCCAGGGCGAACCGCTGTCGGCGCTGGGCCGGATGGCGCGGGGCGACCACCACCAGGTGACCATCGAGGCCGGCGACACCGTCGTCCTCGCCTCGTCGCTGGTGCCGGGCAACGAGACCGCCGTCTACAAGGTGATCAACGGCCTGGCCCGGCTCGGTGCCACCGTGGTGCACAAGGAGACCGCCCGCGTGCACGTCTCCGGCCACGCGCCGGCCGGGGAGCTGCGGACGCTGCTGAACGTGGCGCGGCCGCGGTACCTGATGCCGGTGCACGGCGAGTGGCGGCACCTGCGGGCGCACGCGGCACTGGCCGAGGAGACCGGCATGAGCCGCGACCGGGTGCTGCTCGCCGAGGACGGCGTGGTCGTGGACCTCGTCGACGGCAAGGCCGCCATCGTGGGCAGCGTCCCGATCGGCAACGTCTACGTCGACGGGCTCAACGTGGGCGACGTCGGCGAGGAGTCGCTGCAGGCGCGGCGGATCCTCGGCGACGAGGGGTTCGTGGCGCTCACGGTGGTCATCGAGCCCTCCACCCGGACCATCGTCCGCCCGGTGCACCTGCACACCAAGGGGTTCTCCGACGACCCGGCCGCCTTCGACGAGGTGCTGGCCCTGGTCGAGGACAACCTCCGGCGTGCGCTCCAGGACGACGAGGTCGACGCCCACCGGCTGTCGCAGATCGTCCGGCGCACCGTCGGCAAGTGGGTGTCGGACACCCACCGCCGCCGGCCGATGATCATCCCCACCGTCCTCGAGGTCTGACCCCGCCCCGGTCCATGATCAGGGAACCTGATCATGGCGCGTCCTCCCTCACCGCCCACGACGAGGGAGGACGCCGCACGACGAGGGAGGACGACGTCGCGCGAGCAGGTCACCGGATCGGGACGGGGGTGATCTGCTCGCCCTCGGGCAGGTCGAAGCCCCACACCTGGGCGTAGAAGGACAGCTCGCCGTCGAGGGCCGCGCGGATGTTCTCCGCCTTCCGGAAGCCGTGCTGCTCGCCGGCGAACAGCAGGTACGTGTGCGGCACGCCCTTCGCCCGGAGCGCCGCGACGATCGCCTCCGCCTGGTCCGGCGGCACGACGGCGTCCTCGTCGCCCTGGAACACCGCCAGCGGGGTGTCAAGGGCGTCGACGTGGTTGATGGGTGAGCGCTCGTCGTACACCGCCCGGCCCGACGGCCCGGCATCTGGGTCATACGGCGCGACCAGGCCGTCGAGGTAGCGGGACTCGAACTTGTGCGTCTCGGCCGCGAGCGCGCCCAGGTCGGCCACGCCGTAGTGGCTGGCGCCGGCGGTGAAGACCCCCGGGCGCATCGAGAGCGCCGCCAGGGTGGTGTAACCGCCGGCCGAGCCGCCGCGGATGGCCATGCGGGAGGGGTCGACCCGGCCGCTGTCGGCGAGGAACCGTGCGCAGGCCACGACGTCGTCCAGGTCGACCACGCCCCAGCGGCCCTGCAGGGCGTCCCGGTAGCGGCGGCCGTACCCGGTCGACCCCCGGTAGTCGACGTCGGCCACGCAGAACCCGCGCGAGGTCCAGTACTGGACGTCGAGGTTCAGCACCGGGACGGCGGCGGCGGTGGGGCCGCCGTGCACCACCACCAGGAGCGGGGGCAGGTCGCCGGCCGGTGCGGTCGTCTCGGGGTTGGCCGGCGGGTAGACCAGCGCGTGCGCCTCGCCGATGCCGGTGCCGCGGTCCTCGGTCGGGAACGTGATGTGCTCGGGGCGGGAGAACCAGGCCGGGTCCAGGCCCAGGTCCCGCGCCGGGCGCAGGACCTCCGGGGAGCCGCCCTCGACGGGCACGTGCAGCACCACCGGCTCGCTGTCCGGGGCCCCGGCGACGCAGACCACACCGTCACCGCCGGCGATCATCCCGCGGTACGCGGTGGAGGGGAGGTCCAGCTCGCGCAGCTCGCCGTCCGCGCCGAGGACGCCGAGGCGGTCCTGGCCGCCCCGGCCGAAGGCGACGACGATCCGACCGTCGGCCAGGAGGGCGAACCGGCTGCTGCCGAAGACCCACTGCGGCCCGGCGATGTCGCTGCCGACGTCGAGCACCAGCTCCGCGGCCGACCCCGGGCGCCAGCGGTGCAGCGACCAGACGTCGGTGCGGTCGCAGAGGAACCACAGGGTGCCGTCGGGGGCCCAGGTGGGCTGGACGACAGACTCGCCGATCCCGCCGGCGACCACCGTCTCGGTGCCGTCGGCCGCGCGGACCACCAGCTGCGCGGCGTCCCACGGCATGGCGGGGTGGTCCCACTGCAGCCAGGCGAGCTCACCGGCGGGGCCGGGGCGGGGATCGGAGACGAAGTCCGGACCGCTCACGAGGACCTCCGTGCTGCCGTCGTCGGCCACCCGGACGATCTCGTTCACCACGTCGGCGGCCGCGCCGGACGCGGCGTGCGTCTCCCGCACGGCGAGCACGCCGCCCGGGACCACGCGCAGGTCGGCGTGCCGGACGCCCGCGGGGATCCCGGGCTCCGGCGTGACGGCGACGGGGGAGCTCCCGGGGAGCAGCCGGTACAGCCGCTGGTCGGCGAAGTCCGTGAACCACAGGACGCCCCCGGCCACCGTCCACGCGCCGCCGCCGTACTCGTGCACCCGGGTGCGGGCGTTCCAGGGCGCCGGGAGGACGTCGGCGACCGTGCCGTCGGCCGACCGGCGCACGATGACCGACCGGCCACCCTCGGCCGGCCGTGACTCCGACCACCAGACGTCGTCCCCGTCCACGACCACCTCACCCAGCCGCGCCGCGGCCCGGACGACGAGTGCCGAGGTGATCGGGGTGGGCCACCCACCGTGTGTCGTCGGGGCGTGGGGGAGGGGCGCGGAGACCATGCCTGTGACGTTAGGGCCCGAGGCCCCCGGGTGGGACACGTGCGCCGACCTGCCCCCGGCGAGCCCGAAAGGCGATTACCGTCCGACGCATGCCTGCCCGCACCACGTCGACGCGTCGACCGGCGTCCTCCCGCAGCCGGTCCGGTTCGACGGCTGCGAGCAAGAAGCGACCGCCCGCGAAGCGCGGCTCCACGGCCGCCCGCCGTCCGGCCGCCAAGAAGAAGAGCTCACCCGGTCTCTGGGGCGTCGTCGCCGGCAGCTGGAACCTGCTGGCCCGCGGCGCCGGCGGGATCGCCCGGTCGGTGGCCCGGCCGGAGGAGGCCGAGCCGCTCGCGCCCGAGCACCGCCGCGACGGGGTCGGCCTGGCCGTCCTCGGACTGGCGATCGTGCTGGGTGCGGCCGCCTGGAGCAACGGCATCGGCCCGGTCGGCGAGGCGCTGACCGCCGGCGTCCGCTGGGTCGTCGGCTCGCTGGTCATGGCCTTGCCGGTGGTCCTCTTCTTCGCCGCGCTGCGGCTGCTGCGCCGGGGGCCACGCCCCGAGGCCCGCGGGCGGCTGGCCATCGGCTGGCTGTGCACGGTCGCGGCGGTCCTCGGCATCGCCCAGGTCGTGGGCACCCCGGCCGCGCCCGCCGCCAAGGAGCCCGGCTCGGGCGGTCTGGTCGGCTGGGCGGTCGGCAGCCCGCTGGAGGCAGGCGTGGGCACGGTCGTCGCCGTCGTCCTGCTCGTGCTGGTCACGTTCTTCGGCCTGCTGGTCATCACCGCGACCCCTGTCCACCAGATCCCCCAGCGGCTCGGTGACCTCGGCGACTGGCTGCTCGGCCGCGGCGAGGACTACGACGACGAGGACTACGAGGACGACGACGAGGACGAGGAGCCGGAGGAGCCGCGCAGCCGGCGCTCCCGGCGGAAGCCGCTGTCGGAGGACCTGCTCACCACCGGGCCGATCGACCACGGCGCGATGGCCGCGGCCGCGGAGGCCACGCTCACCACCGAGCCCGAGCACACCGACCTGCAGCCGGCCTCGCGCCGGCCCGTCGTCGACCGGACCTCCCCGCCCGAGGACCTGCCGCCGATCACCGAGCCGCAGCAGCTGTCGATCCAGCCGGTCGAGGGCGACTACGTGCTGCCGGCGCTGTCGATGCTGCGCCCCGGGGACCCGCCGCGGGCCCGGTCGAAGGCCAACGACGTCGCCATCGAGGCGATCAGCGGGGTGCTCGACCAGTTCAACATCGACGCCGCCGTCACCGGCTTCACCCGCGGCCCGACGGTCACCCGCTACGAGGTGGAGCTCGGCCAGGGCGTCAAGGTCGAGAAGATCACCCAGCTGACCAAGAACATGGCCTACGCGGTGGCCAACGACAACATCCGCATCCTCGCGCCGATCCCGGGCAAGTCCGCCGTCGGCATCGAGGTGCCCAACACCGACCGCGAGAAGGTCAGCCTGGGCGACGTCCTGCGGTCCGGCGCGGCCAAGCAGGACCCGCACCCGATGCTGGTCGGCCTCGGCAAGGACATCGAGGGCGGCTTCGTCTGCGCCAACCTGGCGAAGATGCCGCACCTGCTGGTCGCCGGCGCCACCGGTGCCGGTAAGTCCAGCTGCGTCAACTCGATCCTGACCTCGCTGCTGCTGCGGGCCACCCCGGACCAGCTCCGGATGATCCTGGTCGACCCCAAGATGGTCGAGCTGACGCCCTACGACGGCATCCCGCACCTGATCACGCCGATCATCACCGACCCGAAGAAGGCCGCCACGGCGCTGGCCTGGCTGGTCGAGGAGATGGAGCAGCGGTACCAGGACATGAAGTCCACCGGCGTGCGGCACATCGACGACTTCAACCGCAAGGTCGAGAAGGGCGAGATCACCGCCCCGCCCGGCAGCGAGCGGGTCTACCGGCCCTACCCCTACATCCTCGCGATCGTCGACGAGCTCGCCGACCTGATGATGGTGGCCCCGCGCGACGTCGAGGAGCACATCGTCCGGATCACGCAGAAGGCCCGTGCGGCGGGCATCCACCTGATCCTGGCCACCCAGCGCCCGTCGGTCGACGTCGTCACCGGCCTGATCAAGGCCAACGTGCCCTCGCGCCTGGCGTTCTCCACCTCCAGCCTCACCGACAGCCGGGTCATCCTCGACCAGCCCGGCGCGGAGAAGCTCATCGGCATGGGCGACGCGCTGTTCATGCCCATCGGTGCGGGCAAGCCGATGCGCGTGCAGGGCGCCTTCGTCACCGACGCCGAGATCGAGGCGGTCGTCGAGTTCACCAAGCGGCAGGCCGAGCCCGAGTACCGGGAAGAGGTCTTCACCGCGGGTGGTGCGGGCGGTGAGAAGAAAGAGATCGACGAGGACATCGGCGGCGACCTCGACCTGCTGGTGCAGGCCGTCGAGCTCATCGTCACCAGCCAGTTCGGCTCCACCTCGATGCTGCAGCGCAAGCTCCGCGTCGGCTTCGCCAAGGCCGGCCGCCTGATGGACCTCATGGAGAGCCGCGGCATCGTCGGGCCGTCCGAGGGGTCCAAGGCGCGCGACGTGCTGATCAAGCCCGACGAGCTCGAGTCGGTGCTGTTCACCCTGCGCGGCGGGTCGGCGGGGTGACCCCGGCCTGACCGGAGGACCCGAAGGGGTCACCGCAAGCGGCGCCGCGGCGGTCGGCGACTACGATGAACCGGTGACAGCTCTACCCCGCCCTGCCCGGACAGTGGCGGTGGTGACCCTCGGGTGCGCCCGCAACGAGGTGGACTCCGAGGAGCTCGCCGGCCGGCTCGCCGCAGAGGGCTACGACCTGGTGGAGGACGCCGACGGCGCGGACGCCGTGCTGGTCAACACCTGCGGGTTCATCGAGACGGCGAAGAAGGACTCGGTCGACGCGATCCTGGCGGCCACCGACTCCGGGGCATCGGTCGTCGCCGTCGGCTGCATGGCCGAGCGGTACGGATCGGAGCTCGCCGGGGCGCTGCCCGAGGCCACCGTGCTCGGCTTCGACGACTACGGGGCCATCGGCGACCGGCTCGACGACGTCCTCGCCGGCCGCCCGCTGGTCCCGCACACCCCGCGCGACCGCCGCACCCTCCTGCCGATCAGCCCGGTGCAGCGCACCGCCGCCACGGCCGCCGCGGACGCGCCCTCCATTCCGGGGCACGACTGGCTGCGCCGCAAGCGCCTGGCGTCCGGCCCGTCCGCCGCGCTGAAGCTGGCCTCGGGCTGCGACCGCCGCTGCGCGTTCTGCGCCATCCCCACCTTCCGCGGCGCATTCGTCTCGCGGCCGCCGGCCGAGGTGCTCGGCGAGGCGCAGTGGCTGGCCTCCCAGGGCGTCACCGAGCTGGTGCTGGTCAGCGAGAACTCCACCTCCTACGGCAAGGACCTCGGCGACCTCCGCTCGCTGGAGAAGCTGCTGCCGCAGCTGGCCGCCGTCGAGGGCATCGTCCGCGTGCGCGTGGCCTACCTGCAGCCGGCCGAGCTGCGCCCGGGTCTGCTGGAGATCATCGCCGGCACGGACCGGGTCGCGCCGTACTTCGACCTCTCCTTCCAGCACTCGTCTCCCACGCTCCTGCGGCGGATGCGCCGCTTCGGCGGCACGGACGACTTCCTGGCGCTGGTCGAGCGGGCGCGCAGCCTGGCCCCGCGGGCGGGGTTCCGGACCAACGTCATCCTCGGCTTCCCCGGCGAGACCGAGGCCGACGTCGTCGAGCTCGAGCGGTTCCTCACCGAGGGGCGCCTGGACGCGGTGGGTGTGTTCGGCTACTCCGACGAGGAGGGCACCGAGGCGATGACGCTGGACGGCAAGCTCGACCAGTCCGAGATCGACGCCCGCGTGCGCCGGATCACCGACCTGGTCGAGGAGCTCACGGCCCAGCGCGCCGAGGACCGGATCGGGGAGCGGGTGGACGTGCTGCTCGCCGACGACCTCTCCGCGGAGGAGGGCCCCGGCACCTGGTCCGGCCACGCCGCCCACCAGGACCCGGACGCCGACGGCACCACCACCGTGGCGGGGGTACGCGACGACGCGGTCGCCGGGCAGCTGGTGACCGCCGAGGTCGTGGGCACCGAGGGCATCGACCTGGTCGCGCGCGCGCTGACCCCGGCCTTCCCGACCGGCCCGGCCGGGCGGTGACCGGGATGACCGACGTCGCCCCGGACCCGGCCGCCCACCCGCCCTCGTCGGTCAAGCTGATGAACCTGCCCAACGCGCTCACCGTGCTGCGGTTGGCGGTGGTGCCGGTGTTCGCGGTCCTGCTGCTGCAGGACGGCGGGGTCGACGACGCCGACCGCTACTGGGCGACGCTGGTCTTCGGCCTGGCGATCATCACCGACCGCTACGACGGGATGATCGCCCGCCGCACCGGGCAGGTCACCGAGTTCGGCAAGCTCGCCGACCCGATCGCCGACAAGGCGCTCACCGGGACGGCCCTGATCGGGCTCTCGGTGCTCGAGCTGCTGCCGTGGTGGGTGACCCTCGTGATCCTCGTCCGCGAGGTCGGGGTCACGCTGCTGCGCTTCTGGGTGATCCGGCACGGGGTGATCGCGGCCAGCCGGGGCGGCAAGCTGAAGACCGTCGTCCAGGCACTGGCGATCGGCCTCTACATCCTGCCGCTCACCGGGCTGCTCGCGACCGCCCGCTGGTGGGTGATGGCCGCGGCGGTGCTGCTCACCGTCCTCACCGGCCTGGACTACGTCTACCGCGCGCTCACCCTGCGCCAGACGAGCGCACGGGCCATGCGCGCGGCCGCCGCTCGCCGGTCCGCCGGGCCCACCGGGGCCGGCGGCACCCGCACCGACACCGCCGCCTGATCGGCCACGCCGGCGCGGCACCGGTCCGCGGCGGCCGGGACGCCGAGCGCCGCCAGCGCCCGCGACCGGTGCAGGTGCAGCCGCTCCCGCGCGAGGAGCACCCAGTCCTCGGACCAACCGGGCAGCAGCTCCAGGGCCGCGATCGCGCCCGCGTCGACGGCGAGGTCCTCCGGCGTGGCGGCCCCGGCCAGCACCCGCTCCGCCCACGCCTCGACACCGGCCAGATCGGTCTCGACGTCGGCCCGGAGGCGGAGCACCGTCGGCTCCACCTGCACCAGCGCGCAGCCGACCTGCTGCAGGCACCACACCGCCGTCCGCAGGTTGCCGGTCGCCCGGTCGTCGTCGGCGGTGGGCCACAGCGCCGCGGCCACGCTGCGGCGGTCGACCCCGGCGGGATGCAGGGCGAGGTGGGCCAGCAGGCGGTGGCTGCCGGCCGGGAGGGCGGTGCGCTGCCCACCGTGGTGCAGGGACAGGCCACCCAGCACCCGCACGAGCGGGATCGAGGGATCGGTGCGCAGGTCCATGTCCGGGCCCTTCCGCGGTGTGGCCGGGCCGCGGCAGCGGCCCGACGGGCACTCCACAGAGGGTCGCGGGCGCCCGGCGGGTACAGCCGTGCGCCGGTGGGAGGGGAAGCGGGCGCACCGACCGGGTGTTACGCCGACAGCGGACGTGCGCCGGTCGGCCCGACCCGGGCCCCGGGCGACGCGTACCGTGAGCGCACGGCGCCCGACGAGGGCGCCGCCGCTTCCCCGCTCGCAGGACAGGAGACGGCCATGACGCTGCTGCGCACCCAGCTCGGGAACACCTTGCGTGGCCACCGGTTGCGTCAGCGCCGCACGCTGCGCGACGTCTCGGGAGCCGCCCGGGTCAGCCTCGGCTACCTCTCCGAGGTGGAGCGGGGGCAGAAGGAAGCGTCCTCGGAGCTGCTCGCCTCCATCTGCGACGCCCTCGACGTCGAGCTGGCCGACCTGCTCGCCGAGGTCAGCCTGGAGCTGCGGGTGGCCGGCGGGAGCACCGTCCGGCCGCTGGCGCCCTCCGTCGACTCCCCGGCCGCGCAGGAGCAGTCGGCCGCCGAGCAGCCCGCGGCCGCCGCACCCGTCGCCGAGCCCGCCCTCGCCCTGGTCGGCGCCGGGCAGCCGGCCCGGTCGGCGTTGCGCCGTGGAGAGGCCGTCTCGCTCGCCGCCTGACCGGCGCGGCGCGCTCGTCGTCCTTGACGGACGCGCTGGTCGGTGCGAGACAGGAGCCATGCCGCCGCCCCTCGCCGGTCCGTCCCCCTGGGCCGGTCCGGTCCACCTGCCCGGCGCGCACACGCGCAGCGGGAACGCGATGGGGCGGACCCGGCTCGGGCTGCTGGCCGGCGCCGGCCGCGCGTTCGCCGAGCACGGTGTCCGGCGCAGCACCATGCAGTCCATCGCGGCTGCGGCGGGGGTCGCGAAGGCGACCCTGTACAACCACTTCCGGACCAAGGACGAGGTCGTCGCGGCGCTGGTCGCCGTCGAGCTCGATCGGCTCACCGCCCTGGCCGACGGCCGGACCCCGGCCGACGCGCTGGCCGCTCTCTCCGACGAGCTGGGGGCGCATCCGGTCCTGCGGCGCCTGGCCGACACCGAGCCCGGGACGCTGACGGGGCTGCTCGCGATGGGCGCCGACCGCTGGGCCGAGCTGACCGGCCGGCTGGCCGGGGCGCTCGGCGTCGACGGCGACAGCGCCGAGCTGGCCGGACGGTGGCTGCTGGGGATCGTCCTGCAACCGGGCCGCTCGACCACGCGACACCGGCAGGCGGCCCGGCTGGCCGCGCTGCTCGTCCCCTCGGGGGACGGGGCTCAGCCGGCCGCCGGCAGCCAGGTGTAGAGCACCCGGTCGGCGCCGGGGCCGGCGTGTCCCGGCGCGGGGGAGGCGGAGGCGCCGAACCGCCGGGCCAGCCCGGCGACGACGTCGTCACCGGGTGGGGCGACCGCCTGGACGGCGCGGGCGGCGACCGACGCCGCCACCCCGGCGAACCGCTCCAGCAGGCGCACGGCCACGCCGCGTCCGCGGAACTCGGGGCGGACGGCGAGGGCGTGCACCACGCCCAGCCGGTCGGCGCTCACCACCCCCAGCAGGTAGCCGGCGTCCCCGCCGTACGGGGTGCGGGCGAGCCCGCCGAACCCGCCGAACTGGTGGAAGAAGACCGGGTCGTGCAGGGCCCGGATCTCCGCCCCGGTCAGGCGGGAGCCGGACCAGAAGGACGCGCGGTCGGCGAGCAGCCGGTCCCGGAGGACGCCGGCCGACAGCTCCTCGAACCCGACCAGCTGCAGGTCCCGGCTCACCGGCCGGTGCGCGCGGCGTCGAGGTCCGCGCGGGTGGGCGGGTCGGCGCCGACCCGGGTGCAGGTGAGCGCGGCCACGAGCGCAGCGTCGTCCAGCAGGGCGAGGAGAACTTCGTCCGGCAGGGCTTCCAGGGCGGCGCGCGTGGTGACGCCGGCCTCCAGCAGCCCGGCCAGCAGGCCGGCGGCCAGCGAGTCCCCGGCCCCCACCGTGTCCACGACCGGAACGACCGGCGGCTCGCGGTGCAGCAGCGGCCGGCCGGGGCGGGCGATCCGGAGCGGGGCGCCGCCGTCGGTCAGCAGGACGAGCGCCGGTCCCCGGCCGGCCCAGTCCGCGGCCGTGGCGTCCAGGTCGTCCGCCTCGCCCAGCCACGCCAGGTCCTCGGCGCTGACCTTGACGACGTCCGCCCGCTCGACGAGGCGGGCGAGCCGGGACCGGACGACGGTGCCGGTGTTGCCGAGCATGCCGCCCACGGCCCCGTCGGCGAGCATCGGGCGGATGTTCGGGTCGACGCTGACCAGCGTGCCGTCGCCGTGCAGCCGGGAGACCAGCCGGGCGATGGCGTCGGCGCCGGGCGCCGTCCAGCTGGAGATGGAGCCGACGTGCACGATGCCGGTGCGGACGGGCAGCACCCGCTCGAGCTCCTCGTCCGTCCACTGCCAGTCGGCGGCGCCGAGCACGTGGAACCCGTAGTCGGGGGAGCCGTCGGGGCCCAGGCCGACGACGGCCAGGCTCACCGGCTCCGCGGCGTCGACGAAACCGGCCGGGTCCACCCCGGAGAGCTCCGCGTGCCGGCGCAGGTTCGCCGCGAGGGGGCCGGTGCCGAGGCGCGCCATGAGGCGCACCGGGGCGCCCAGGCGGCCGGCTGCGACCGCGACGTTGAGGGCGTTGCCACCCGGGCGGGCGACGTAGTGCGGTGCCGTCCCCGGGGCGCCGTCGCCGGCCTCCGGGACGGGCAGCAGGTCGACCACGAGCTCGCCGACCACGGCCAGGACGGGGGACTCGGACACGGCAGAACCCTAGCCGCGGAAGCCGACGGGCGACCGCGTTGGCTCCGACGGTGCATCACCTGGGACGATGAAGCGACGCGCATCACCGGGCCGGCCGCTGCGCCGGAGCAGGAGGACCCATGCCCAATCCGTTCGTGAAGCTGTGGAAGTACCTCACGGCGTCGGCCAACGCCCAGATCGACCAGCGGGCCGACCCCAAGATCCAGATCGCGCAGGCCATCGAGGCCGAGCAGCAGCGCCACCAGTCGCTGGCCAACCAGGCCGCCGCGGTCCTGGGCAACCAGCGGCAGCTGGAGATGCGGCTGAACCGTCAGCTCGGGGAGGTGGAGAAGCTCCAGGCCTCCGCCCGGCAGGCGCTGACCCTCGCGGACAAGACCCGGGCCGGCGGCGACGCCGCGAAGGCGGCCGAGTACGAGAACGCCGCCCAGGCCTTCGCCACCCAGCTCGTCGCCGCCGAGCAGTCGATGGAGGACCTCAAGCGCAGCCACGACGAGGCCCTGCAGGCCGCGGAGCAGGCGCGCGGCGCGGTGGAGCAGAGCCGGATGCGACTGCAGACCACGCTGGCCGAGCGCACCAAGCTGATGTCGCAGCTGGAGCAGGCGAAGATGCAGGAGCACGTCGCCTCCTCGATGAAGCAGGTCAACGAGCTCTCGGCGCCGGGCAACACCCCGAGCCTGTCCGAGGTGCGGGACAAGATCGAGGCCCGGTACGCCAACGCCCTGGGGCAGGCCGAGCTCGCGCAGAGCTCGGTCGAGGGCCGGATGCTCGAGGTGGAGAAGGCGACGCTCGACGTCGCCGGGGCCTCACGGCTGGACCAGATCCGCGCCTCCATGGGCGGCGCCGCCCCGGCGGTCGAGGGAGGGCAGCCGGCGCAGGCGATCGAGCAGGGAACGCCGTCGGTGCCGCAGCCGGCGGCCGAGCAGCGCGAGGCCCAGCCGGCGGAGCGGCCCGACCAGACCGCCTGATCGCGCGCCCGGGCCGGGGCACCCGGCCCGGGCCGCCCGATCGACGATCGCGGGTGTCGCTCACCGGCACCGCGCGCTGCTGGACGGGGAGTCAGGGGCGGCGGGCAGCCCACACCGTGCGCTCGGTGCGCAGCGCGAGGTCGGGCCGGCCCAGGATGCTGTGCGGCCCCTCGACGTCGAGGAGCCGGTCGAGAGCGGCGAGGTCCTCGGGCGGGAGCAGATCGGCGACCCGGGAGCGCAGGCGCCGCAGGCCGGCGAGGGCGTAGCCGCCGACGTCGGCGCGGCCCGAGGCCTCGATGTGCACGGGGATCGTCCGCGCGTCCTCCACGACGAAACCGGCTGCGGTCAGCTCGGGCCCCCAGTCCGCGCCGCGGTGCGGCATGCGCTCGGCGACGTGGGACGCCGTCGCGGCGTGGCAGCGTTCCTCCAGACCCGGCCGGTCCTCCGGGGCGTCCTCCGGCAGAAAGCGGGGGAACCCGGCGAGCTCGACGACCGCGAACAGCCCGCCGGGCGCAAGCACGTCGTGCACCCGGCGCAGTGCGCGGGCGGGCTCGGCCACGTGGTGCAGAGCGGCCGATGCCCACACCAGGTCCGGGGTGTCGAGGCGTGGCCAGCTCGCGTCGTCGAGGTCGGCCTGCACGGTGCTCACCCGTGCGTCGACACCCCGGCCGCACGCCTTCTCCCGCAGGCGCCGGAGGTGCTCGACGGAGGAGTCGACCGCGGTGACGCGGGCCTCGGGGAAGCGGTCGAGGAGCGCGAAGGTTCCCGCGCCCGTGCCGGACCCGAGGTCGACGATGTGCCGGGGCGGGGCGTCGAGCGGCAGCTGCGCGACGATGTCGGCGTTGATCTCGGCCAGCACCTCGGCATCCCGGTCGAGGATGTCGCCCTGGCCGTGGAGTGCGTGCTCGTCGGGCCGGCCGTGCCGGGTGCCGTGGTCTCCGGTGTGCTGGTGCATATCGTCCATGACCGGAACGCTAGGGCGCCTATGCGTCAGAAGCACAGTCTCTTGCTCAACAAGCAAGGGATGCGCGGGCTCCGTTGCTCGTCACGCCTGCCCGCACCGGCGTGGATCACCTCTCGGGGTGGCGGTCGAGCTCCTCGTCGCCGTCGGCGGGCCGGTGGCCGCGCCGGGCATCGCGGTCGAAGATCCCCAGGATCTCGCACGGGCCGCCCGCCGTCCCGATGGCGTGCGGCAGCATCGTGGGGAACTCGGCGGCCTGGTTGGTCTCCACGCGGAAGCGGCGGTTCCCGAGCAGCAGGACCGCGGTTCCGGACAGGACCACGAGCCACTCGCGGCCGGGGTGCGCGCGCATGCGGGCGGGGTCGTCGGGCGGTGGCTGGGTGATGCGCTGGCGGATGACGGACATGCCGGGATCGCTCCGGACGGCCCAGCGCATGGAATCGTGCGCGCCGTCGATCGTCGGGCTGGTGATGACGTCGTCGGACGCCGTCTCGACCAGCTGGTCCAGTGACGTGTCCAGCGCGCGGGCCAGGACGACGAGCTGGTCCAGGGCCAGGCGACGCCGGCCGTTCTCGATGCGGGAGAGCGTCGACTGGCTGACGTGGGCCCGGCGGGCGAGTTCCTCCAGGGACCACCCCTGCGCGACACGGAGGGCCCGGATGCGGGTGCGCACCAGGGTCTCCAGCTCGTCGTCCTCTTGCGTCATGCGGAAGAATCTATGCCCGAACAGCAAAGTCGCGTGCCGGGGCCGAGCACGGCCGTCCCACCTCAGGGGTAGAGGGTCACCGGCTTCGGGTGGTCCGGCTCTCCGGTGCGCGCCCGCGGGTCGATGGACGACGTCGCCGCCTGGCAGGACGGGCACCACCAGGTGACGCGCTCCTGTACGGGCGGGCCCTGCTCGCCGAGCAGGATCGCCGTACCGCACCGGAAGCACGGCCGGCCGCGCCGGCCGAAGACCCAGTGGTCGCGGCCACGCCGGCGATCGCCGGTCGTGTTCTGCTCGGGGTGGTGCAGGTTGGCCCGCATGAGGGTGCGCGCCCGTTCGACCAGGTCGGGCAGCCGCTCGACGTCGGCCACCCGGGCCCAGGGATGGACACCGAGCACGAACAGCGACTCGACCTTGTAGAGGTTCCCGATCCCGGCCAGGTTGCGCTGGTCGAGCAGGGCGACGCCGACCTGCTCGTCGGGTGCCTCCCGCAGCCGGCGCAGCGCCTCGTCGAGGTCCCAGTCCGGCCCGAGGACGTCGGGTCCGAGGTGGCCGATCAGCCGGTGCTCCTCGGTGGACGGGACGAGGTCGATGTCGTGCAGCCGGTAGCCGACGCACTCCCATGCGTCGGTCGCCAGGACCAGCCGCACGTCGTGCGCCGGACCGCCGTGCCACCGTGCGCCCGGCCGGTAGATGTGCCAGCTGCCGTCCATCCGGAAGTGCGTGCGCAGCGTGCGGCCGTCCGTCAGCCGGATCAGCAGGTGCTTCCCGCGGGGCAGGACCTCGCGGACGGTCCCCCCGGTCAGGTCGAGCGTGGCCAGCCGGGGGATGCGGAACTCACCGCGGACCAGCGTGCCACCGGCCAGCGCGGTGTTCATCCGCTGCGCGGCCAGCCACACGGTGTCTCCCTCGGGCACGTGCCCAGTGTCCCCGGCGCGGGTCCGCCCTGCTCAGATGGTGTGAGACCACCGACATCCGGGATGAGGACCGCCACGGAGCGCGCTGCAGTGTCGCGTGAGTGTGCCCCTGCGTCTGCGTGCCCGGCTGGTCGGCGATCCGTCGGCACCGAACCCGAACCCGGAGCCGGTCACGGTGACGGTGGCCCGGGTGGTGCGCCCGGACCGGCGCGAGGCCTTCGAGCGGGAGGCGGCCGACGTCCTGGCGATCGCGGCGGCCTTTCCCGGCAATCTGGGCGCGACCCTGCTGCGTCCGGGCCCGGACAGCTCCGAGTACCACCTGGTCTACCGGTTCGCCGACGACGAGTCGCTGGCCGCCTGGGAGGGTTCGGCCGAGCGCCGGGACTTCCTGGTCCGTCTGCGCGGCATCGTCGAGGACGAGCGCTACGCCCGCGTCACCGGCCTGGACAGCTTCTTCACCCGGCCCTCGACACCGGGACCGCGCTGGCGGCTGACCGTGCTGACCGTCGTCGCGGTGTTCGCCAGCACCTCGCTGTTCCAGCTCGTGGTGACACCGCACCTGGACGGCTGGCCGGTGGCGGTGCGGCTGCTCATCTCGGCCGTGGTCGTGGTGCTGCTGCTCGGGCACGTGCTGATGCCGGCCCTGACCCGGCTGTTCGCCCGCTGGCTGCGACCGGAGCGGGACTGACCCGCACCCGAGGCGCCTGCCTCAGTAGTGGGCCTGCGGTGGGCCGCGGTGGTGGGCCGCGGCCAGGGCGACGCTCGCCGTGCCGGCGATGACCAGCATGCCGAGGAGTGAGAGGACGAAGAGTTCGGGGACGACGGCTCCGATCGTCAGGAGTACGACGCCGGCCACCAGCAGGACGAGGAACAGGGTGCGCATGAGGATCTGCCTCCTTGGTGCGCTCGGGTACACCGACCATGCCCCCGGATCCCGGAAGCCGCACCGTTCCGGGCGTATCGCCACGTGACCGTCATCTCGTGACGGTGGTCCCGCGGCCTGTCCTTCCGCCGGTGCGCCGGGGACCGTGGTCCGGTCAGGAACGCAGCCGCAGTCCGCGGGGTGTGGCGGCGAACCCGGCTGCCTGGAGGGCCGAGGACAGCGGCGTGGACTCGTGCACGGAGGCACCGTCGGCCCGCTGCACGACCATCCGGCCCAGGGCACCGGCCGACACGGCGCCCGACAGCGCGGTCGCCGCCTCCTTGAGCACCTGCTCGTCCTCGGTCCAGGACAGCAGCGTCTTCCCGCCGCGCTCGACGTAGAGCACCAGGTCGCCGTCGACGAGGACGACGAGGGCACCGGCCTTCCGGCCCGCCCGGTGCCCGGCCGGGACCTTCCGCCCCGCACCGGTTCCCTCGCCCACGTCGACGGCTCCGGGGTCCGCTGCATCGGGCCGTTCCGGCCAGGGCAGGGCGGCGCCGTAGACGTTCGCCGGATCGGTGGCGGCGAGGACGACGGCCCCGCCCGGCGCCCGGTCCGGCGAGGCGAAGGTGCGCAACCGGTCGATGGAGCCCGGCGTGCCGAACTGCGCGGCGCCGAGGGTCTCCACGAAGTACCCGCGGCGGGCCCGGCCGTTCTCCTCGAAGGCCCGCAGCACCGGGTAGACCGCGGAGAAGCCGCCGGCCACCTGCTCGGCCATGACCGCGCCGCGGGTCAGCACGCCGTGCCGTTCCAGCAGCGCCTCGGCCCGTGCGGTGGTCCGGCGGGTGCCGTTGGGCTCGCGGTCGGGCAGCCGGGACCAGCGCCCGGCCACGGTGGGCGGACCGGTGCGGGTGGGCATCGCCGGTCGTCCCAGGCGCGGGCGCCCGTACCGGCTGCGGGTGACCCGCGGGGCCGTGGGTGTGCGTTTGTGGGTGCCGCCACCGTGCAGCCGGGTGCGCAGCGGCGCCAGGGTGTCGTTGGTGAGCAGGCCGGCCCAGACGAGATCCCAGACGAGGTCGGCCGTCGCCGCGTCGTCGGTGGCCCCGACGAGGTCGGAGAGGCCGCGGAAGAACAGCGCCTGTCCACCGGAGAGCTGTTCGAGGACGGGTGCCCCGGCCTCGGGCACCTCCAGTGCTTCGGGCAGCAGCAGCGGCGCGAGGTCGGCGGGGACGAGGCTGACCCAGCCGTCGCCGCCGGGCAGCCCGCCGGCGCCCGCCCACAGCACCTCGCCGGCGCTGGTCAGCTCGTCGAGCATGGCGGGGGAGTAGTCGCGGACCCGTGCCGGCAGCACGAGGGACTCCAGGGCGCTGGCCGGCACGAGGGCTCCCGCCAGCTGCTCGACGACCGCCAGCACGCCGTCGGCCCCGCGGAGCCGGCCGCCGACGGCCTGCCAGGACGGGGTGAACCGGGCCAGCGTGCCGATGGGGACCGGCTCGACCTCCTGCCGCAGCCGGGCCAGGCTCCGGCGGCGGATGGCCCGCAGGACCTCGGCGTCGCACCACTCCTGACCGCTGCCGCCCGGGCGGAACTCCCCGCTGGCGAGCCGGCCGGTCCCGGTCAGCCGGTGCAGGGTCGCGGTGACCACGGCGACGCCCAGGCCGAGCCGGGTGGCCACCTCGGCGGGCTGGACGGGGCCGTGGGTGCGCGCGTACCGGCCCACGAGGTCACCGAGCGGGTCGGCGACGGGCTCGGTGAACACCTCGGGGACGCCGACGGGGAGCGCGGTGCCCAGGGCGTCGCGGAGCCGGCCGGCGTCCTCGATGGCGACGTAGCGCTCCTCCCCGGCGATCCGCACCTGCAGTGCCCGGCGCGCGGCGACCAGCTCGTCGAGCCACTCCTGCGGCACGCCGCGGGCACCGGCCTCCGCGGCGGTCAGGTCACCGATCCCGCGCAGCAGGTCGGACGCGCCGTCGACGTCGCGCGGGTGGCGCTGGTCGGGCAGCCGCTGCAGCTCGGCCTCGATCTCGGCGATGGCATCGCCGTCGAGCAGCTCGCGCAGCTCGGTGCGGCCGAGCAGCTCGGCCAGCAGGCCGGTGTCGAGGGCCAGGGCCTGGGCCCGGCGCTCCGCCAGCGGCGCGTCGCCCTCGTACAGGAACTGGCCGACGTAGCCGAACAGCAGCGACTGCGCGAACGGCGAGGCCGAGTCGGTCTGCACGTCGACGACGCGCACCTTCCGCGACCGCACGTCACCCATCAGCTCGACCAGTCCGGGCACGTCGTAGACGTCCTGCAGCACCTCGCGGGCGGCCTCGAGGGTGATCGGGAAGGAGGAGAACTCGGCGGCGACCGACAGCAGCTGGGCTGCCCGCTGGCGCTGCTGCCACAGCGGGGTCCGGCGGCGCGGGTCGCGCCGGGGGAGCAGCAGGGCGCGGGCGGCGCATTCGCGGAACCGGCTGGCGAACAGCGCGGAGCTGCCGACCTCCGCGGTGACCTCGCGCTCCACGTCGTCGGGGTCCAGGACGGCCAGGTCGGCCTCCGGCGGCTCGCCGGTGGTGTCGGGCAGTCGCAGCACGATGCCGTCGTCGGAGTGCATGGAGGCGACGTCCACGCCGTAGCGCTCGCGCAGCCGGGCGGCCAGCACGAGCGCCCAGGGGGCGTTGACCTGCGCGCCGAAGGGGGAGTGGACGACGAGCCGCCAGTCGCCGAGCTCGTCGCGGAACCGCTCGACGAGCAGCGTGCGGTCGTCGGGGAGGTGACCGGTCGCCGCCTTCTGCTCCGCGAGGTAGGCCTGCAGGTTCGCCGCACCCCACTCGTCCAGGCCCGCCGCCCGGGCGCGCTCTAGGCCCGCCTCCGGCGTCGCCGAGCCGACCTCGCGGAGAAAGGCCCCGAGCGCGCGGCCCAGCTCCAGGGGCCGGCCGAGGGAGTCGCCGTGCCAGAACGGCATCTTGCCGGGCTGGCCGGGAGCGGGGGTGACCAGGACCCGGTCATGGGTGATGTCCTCGATCCGCCAGGACGAGGAACCGAGCAGGAAGACGTCGCCGACGCGGGACTCGTAGACCATCTCCTCGTCGAGCTCGCCGACCCGCCGCCCTCCGGTGCCCTCGGCGCCGACGATGAAGACGCCGAACAACCCCCGGTCGGGGATCGTGCCGCCACTGGTGACCGCCAGCCGCTGCGCGCCGGCCCGGGCGGTCAGGGTGTCCGTCACCCGGTCCCAGGTGAGCCGCGGGCGCAGCTCGGCGAAGGCGTCGGAGGGGTAGCGGCCGGCCAGCATGTCGAGGACGGCGTGCAGTGCGGAGTCCGGCAGCGAGGAGAACGCGGCCGACCGCCGCATCACCGAAGCGACCTCGTCGACGGTGCGCGGTCGCTCGGACACCATCGCGACGACCTGCTGGGCCAGCACGTCGAGGGGGTTGCGGAGGTAGCGGATCGACTCGATCGCGCCGGCCTTCATCCGCTCGGCGACCAGGGCGCACTGGACCAGGTCGCCGCGGTACTTGGGGAACAGCACCCCACGGCTGACCGCACCGACCTGGTGGCCGGCCCGCCCCACCCGCTGGAGACCGCTGGCCACCGTGGGTGGTGCCTCCACCTGGACGACGAGATCGACCGCGCCCATGTCGATGCCGAGCTCGAGGCTGGAGGTGGCGACGACGGCGGGCAGCCGGCCGGACTTGAGCGCCTCCTCGACGATCGCCCGCTGCTCCCGGGAGACCGACCCGTGGTGGGCGGCAGCGACCGGCGCGATCCCCTCGGGCACGCCGCCGCCGGACCCGGCCTGGGCCATGAGCGCGGCGGCGTTCGTGCCGGGAGGAACGGTCTCGCCGGTCGCCCGTTCGTAGGCGAGCTCGTTGAGCCGGCTGGTGAGCCGCTCGGCGAGCCGCCGGGAGTTGGCGAAGACGATGGTGCTGCGGTGCGCCTGGACCAGGTCGAGCACCCGCTCCTCGACCGCGGGCCAGATCGAGGTCCGCGGCTGGTTGCCGGCCGCCGACCCCTCCAGCTCGCCGGTGGGCTGCCCCAGTTCGCTCATGTCCTCGACCGGGACGACGACCGAGAGGTCCCACTCCTTGGCCGAGGGTGGTGCGACGACCCGCACCGGCCGGCCGCCGGCCAGGTACGTGGCGACCTCCTCGATCGGACGCACCGTGGCCGACAGCCCGATGCGCTGCGCGGGCCGGTCGAGCAGCTCGTCCAGCCGGTCGAGGGAGACGGCCAGGTGCGCGCCGCGCTTGGTGGCGGCCACCGCGTGGACCTCGTCGACGATCACCGTCTCGATGCCCCGGAGCGCCTCGCGCGCGGAGCTGGTGAGCAGCAGGAACAGCGACTCCGGCGTGGTGATGAGGATGTCGGTGGGGCGCCGCGTGAAGGCGCGGCGCTCGTCGGCCGGGGTGTCGCCGGAGCGGATGCCCACGCGGATCCCGGGGCGCTCGAGACCGAGCCTGGCGGCGGCCTGGCCGATGCCGGCCAGCGGGGCCCGGAGGTTGCGCTCGACGTCGACGGCCAGTGCCTTGAGCGGGGACACGTAGAGGACACGGCAGCGCAGCTGCTCCTCGGCCGGCGGGGGTACCGCGGCCAGCCGGTCCAGGGACCAGAGGAACGCCGCCAGGGTCTTGCCCGACCCGGTCGGTGCCACCACCAGGGCGTGCTCGCCGCTGCTGATCGCCGACCAGGCGCCCTCCTGGGCCGCGGTGGGCCGCACGAACGCGCCGGTGAACCAGGCGCGGGTGGCCTCGGAGAACCGGTCGAGCGCCGACGGGCCGGCAGCGGGGGCGGACACGGTGCCCAGTGTCCCCGCGGGGTACGACACTCCGCCGGTCGGAGGCGGAGCGCCCGGCCCGGGCAGGCTCCCCGGGGCCGCCGGACCCGGGGCGGGGGCGACGGGCACCGACCGCGCCCCGAAATCCGCCGGGACGGTCACCGGCCTGCGGCACACTCCCGGTATGCGACCGACAGCTCCCGACACGGCACCCGTCGACCTGGCGCCGGCGGAGCAGGCCGCCGTGCAGCGCCGCACGCTCGGAGTGCTCAGCGGGGCCGTCGCGCTGAGCGGGATCGGCGTCACCGTCGGGATCACCGTCGGCGGGCTGCTCGCCCGCGACGTCGCCGGCACCGACACCGCGGCCGGCCTGGGGCAGACGGCGGCCGTGCTCGGCGCGGCGTTGATCGCCGTGCCGCTCGCCCGGCTCAGCGACCGGTCCGGGCGCCGGGCCGGCCTGGCGGCGGGCTTCGCGGTCGCCGTCCTGGGCTCGGTGCTGACCGTCGTTGCCGCCGTCCTGTCCTCGCTCGCGCTGCTGCTCCTGGGCCTGTTCCTCTTCGGTGCCGCGACCGCGTGCGGCCTGCAGGCCCGCTACGCGGCGGCGGACCTCGCCCTCCCCGAGCACCGGGGGCGGTCGCTCTCGCTGGTCGTCTGGGCCACCACGATCGGTTCGGTCCTCGGCCCGAACCTGGCCGGGCCCGGCGCCGACATGGGGGAAGCCCTCGGCCTCCCGGCCCTGGGCGGCGGGTTCGTCGTCTCCGGGGCCGTGTTCGCCGTCGTCGCGGTCGCGCTGGTCCTGCTGCTGCGGCCCGATCCGCTGCTCCTGGCCCGACGGCTGGGAGGTGGCACCGGGACGGCGCCGGCGCGGCCACGGCGCGCCACGCGGGCGGCGCTGGCGGCGGTCTGGGCGACCGCCGGCGGGCGGCTGGGCCTGACGGCCGTGGTGGTCTCGCACGCGGTGATGGTCGGCGTCATGGTGATGACCCCGGTGCACATGGGCCACGCCGGGGGCGACGACGGGACGACCCTGCGGGTCATCGGCCTGGTCATCAGCGTGCACGTGGCCGGCATGTACCTCTTCTCCCCGCTCGTCGGGGTGCTGTCCGACCGCGTGGGCCGGTCGGCCACGGTGCTGCTGGGCGGTGTGCTGCTGCTGGCCGCCGCGGCCCTGGCGGGCACGGCCGCCCCGGGTCAGGCCGTCCAGCTCGGCATCGGGCTCTTCCTGCTGGGGCTGGGGTGGTCGTGCGGGCTGATCGCCGGGTCCACCATGGTCACGGAGTCGGTGGACGCGACGATCCGGCCCACCGCGCAGGGCGGCACCGACCTGCTCATGGGGCTGGGTGCGGCCGTGGCCGGCGTGGTGGGCGGGCCGCTCCTCGACGTGGGCGGGTTCGAGCTGGTCTCGGCGGTCTCCGCCGTCCTGGTGCTCCCGCTGCTCGTCGTCTGGTTCCTGGGGCGGAGGGCGCTCAGCGGTCCCGGTAGTTCCTGATCATCAGCACGATCATCACCAGCAGGGCCAGCACGATGCCGATCTCCAGGACGAGGTCGAGGGTGTCGTTCCCGGTGCCGGGGATCATCCGCCCAGCGTAGGACGGCGGTCGGCCGTTCCGGGCCGCCCCGCCCGCCAGGAGGTGCGTGGCGGGCGCGGACGGCCCGTCCTCGACGGCGCGCTAGCGTCGAGGGGTGCGACTGCAGGAGTTCTGGTCCCGCCTCGAGGGGCAGTTCGGGTCGATGCGGGCCCAGAGCATGGCCCGCGACCACGTCTTCGCCGAGCTGGGTGGCCGCAGCGCGGTCGACGCGATCGATGCCGGGATCTCGGTGCGGAAGGTGTGGCTGGCCATCTGCGAGGCCTACGAGGTGCCCCCGAAGGGGCGGTGAGGCCCGGCGGCGGGGACGCCGGCGTGTCGACCTGGCGATCGAACAGGTGTTCGCCCTACAGTGGCGTCCACAGGCCGGTCGTCTCTCCACAGAACCGCTCGGTCACCACGAATTGTCGGTGCCTCGTCCTAGCGTCGGCTCGACCCGCTTCTGCGAACCGAAGGTGATCCACCATGGCAACTCTCGACCGCGACAAGGCCCTCGACATGGCCCTCGCCCAGATCGACAAGCAGTTCGGCAAGGGCTCGGTCATGCGCCTGGGCGACAGCCCCGAGGTGGCCATGAAGGTCATCCCGACCGGCTCGATCGCCCTCGACATCGCGCTCGGCATCGGCGGTCTGCCGCGCGGCCGCGTCGTCGAGGTCTACGGCCCGGAGTCCTCCGGCAAGACGACGGTCGCGCTGCACGCGGTGGCCAATGCGCAGGCCGCCGGGGGCATCGCCGCCTTCGTCGACGCCGAGCACGCCCTGGACCCGGAGTACGCCCGCGCCATCGGGGTCGACACCGACGCGCTGCTGGTCAGCCAGCCCGACACCGGTGAGCAGGCCCTCGAGATCGCCGACATGCTGATCCGCTCCGGCGCGCTGGACATCATCGTCATCGACTCGGTGGCCGCCCTGGTGCCGCGCGCGGAGATCGAGGGCGAGATGGGCGACAGCCACGTGGGTCTGCAGGCCCGGCTGATGAGCCAGGCCCTGCGCAAGATCACCGGCGCGCTCAGCAACTCCGGGACGACGGCGATCTTCATCAACCAGCTGCGCGAGAAGGTCGGCGTGGTCTACGGCTCGCCCGAGGTCACCACGGGTGGTCGGGCGCTGAAGTTCTACTCGTCGGTCCGGCTCGACGTCCGCCGCATCGAGACCCTGAAGCAGGGCACCGACGCGGTCGGCAGCCGTACGCGGGTCAAGGTGGTCAAGAACAAGGTCGCCGCACCGTTCAAGCAGGCGGAGCTGGACATCCTCTGGGGCCAGGGCTTCAGCCGCGAGGGGGGGCTCATCGACGTGGGTGTCGAGCAGGGCATGGTGAAGAAGTCCGGCGCTTGGTACACCTACGAGGGCGACCAGCTCGGTCAGGGCAAGGAGAACGCCCGCAACTTCCTCAAGGACAACCCCGACCTCGCCGACGAGATCGAGAAGCGGATCAAGGAGAAGCTGGGGATCGGTCCCACGCTCGACGCCCCCGTGGACGCCGCTCCCACCGACTTCTGAGTCGGCGCATGTCCGGCTTCCCCTCCACCCGCCGCCGCGGCCCGGGCGTCCGCCCGGGCGCGCGGCGGCCCGGAGCCCGGGTCGACGATCCCCTGAACCCGGACGTCGACCCTGGCCCGGACGAGGAGATGAGCGACCCCGAGTCGGTGGCCCGCGGCATCTGCCTGCGGGCGCTCACCGGGGCGCCGAAGACCCGGCAGCAGCTCGCCGACCTGCTCGATCAGCGGGGCGTGCCCGAGGACGCGGCCGGTGCGGTGCTCGACCGGTTCACCGAGGTCGGGCTGATCGACGACGCAGCGTTCTCCCGCGCCTGGGTCACCTCCCGGCAGGCGGGCCGGGGGCTGGCCCGGAGGGCACTGAGCCAGGAGTTGCGCGCCAAGGGGGTCGACCCGGACGTGGCCGCCGAGGCTGTCAGTGCGGTCGACGACGAGGACGAGCGCGCGTCCGCCCGCCGGCTCGTGGAGCGGCGGGCCACGGCGATGAGCCGGCTCGACCGGGCCACGGCCACCCGCCGGCTCATGGGCATGCTGGCCCGCAAGGGCTACAGCGGCGGGATGGCGGCCGCGGTGGTGCGCGAGGTCCTCGACGACGCCGGTGCCGACGAGGCAGCCGATCCCGACTTCGACGACCTCGACGAGGACACCCTGCTGCCCTGAGCGACGGCGGGCGGCTGGGTCCGGACCGCTGAACCGGAGAGGCCCAGGACCACGACGGTCCTGGGCCTCTCCGGTGTCGACCCGCCCCCTGCGGGGTCCCGCCGCGAGCTCGTGAGCGGTGGGGGCAGGAGAAGGACCCGCCCTTCTCGCGCCTCGCACGCTCGGCGCGAGCCTCCGGACGAGGCCTGATCAGGTGGGGTCGGGGTCCCGCGGTCCCTGCCGCGGTCCCCGGTCGTCCCCGGTGA
Source organism: Blastococcus tunisiensis (assembly GCF_900112815.1). Lineage (GTDB taxonomy): Bacteria > Actinomycetota > Actinomycetes > Mycobacteriales > Geodermatophilaceae > Blastococcus_B > Blastococcus_B tunisiensis. Next base: position 308,695 of record NZ_FOND01000004.1, on the reverse strand, counting down.
TCGAGTGGTCCATGTAGGGCTCGTGCGACCGGCCCGCGTGGGCCTCCGCCTGGAGCCGGTCGACGAGGTGCGGGTAGTGCGCCTCGAAGGCCGGGCGCTCCGAGCGGATCCGCGGGATCTCGACGAAGTTGTGCCGGGGCGGCGGCGAGGACGTGGCCCACTCCAGCGAGTTCCCGTGGCCCCACGGGTCGTCGCGCACGGCCAGCTGGCCGTACTTCCAGGAGCGACGGACGTTGTACAGGAACGGGATGATGGAGGCGCCGAGCACGAACGAGAAGATGGTCGAGACCATGTTCAGCGTGGTGAACGTGTCGGTCGGCAGGTAGTCGACGTACCGCCGCGGCATGCCCTCGTTGCCCAGCCAGTGCTGGATGAGGAACGTGCCGTGGAAGCCGATGAAGGTCATCCAGAACTGCAGCTTGCCCAGCTTCTCGTCGAGCATCCGGCCGCACATCTTCGGGAACCAGAAGGCGATGCCGGCGTTGGCGGCGAAGACCACGGTGCCGAACACGACGTAGTGGAAGTGCGCGACGACGAAGTAGGAGTCGTGCACGTGCCAGTCCAGCGGCGGGCTGGCCAGCAGGACACCGGTCAGGCCGCCGAGCAGGAAGGTGACCATGAAGCCGATCGACCACAGCATCGGGGTCTCGAAGGTCAGCTGGCCGCGCCACATGGTGCCGATCCAGTTGAAGAACTTCAGCCCGGTCGGCACGGCGATCAGGTAGGTGAGGAAGGCGAAGAAGGGCAGCAGCACCGCGCCGGTGGCGAACATGTGGTGCGCCCATACGGCCAGCGAGAGGAAGCCGATGGCCAGGGTGGCGCCGATCATGCCCTTGTAGCCGAACAGCGGCTTGCGGCTGAACACCGGGATGATCTCGGTGACGATGCCGAAGAACGGCAGCGCGATGATGTAGACCTCGGGGTGGCCGAAGAACCAGAACAGGTGCTGCCACAGCATGGCGCCCCCGTTCTCCTCCGAGTAGATCAGCGACCCGAGATTGCGGTCGGCCAGCAGCGCGAACAGCGCAGCCGTGAGGATCGGGAAGACCAGCAGCACCAGCAGGCTGGTGATCAGCGCGTTCCAGACGAAGATCGGCATCCGGAACATGGTCATCCCGGGTGCACGCAGGCAGGCGATCGTGGTGATGAAGTTGACGCCACCGAGGATCGTCCCGAGACCGCTGACGGCCAGCCCGCCGATCCAGAGGTTCCCGCCCGGTCCGGGGGTGTTCACCCCGTTGGACAGCGGCGTGTAGGCCGTCCAGCCGAAGTCCGGGGGACCGCCCGGTGTGAGGAAGCCCGACACCGCGATGAGGCTGCCGAAGAGGAACAGCCAGAAGGAGAAGGCGTTCAGCCGCGGGAAGGCGACGTCGGGGGCGCCGATCTGCAGCGGCATGATCAGGTTGCCGAAGGCGAAGAACAGCGGCGTCGCGAACATCAGCAGCATGACCGTGCCGTGCATGGTGAACAGCTGGTTGTACTGCTCCGGCGACAGAAACTGCAGCTCCGGCTGGGCGAGCTCCGCCCGCATCAGCATGGCCATGAGGCCGCCCGCGATGAAGAACGCGAACGACGTGGTCAGGTACATCAGACCGATCGTCTTGTGATCGGTCGTCCGCAGCAGGTGCGTGAGCCGGGAACCCTTGGCCGGCGTGTGCGCGGGACTGGGCCGGCTGATGATCGGCTGCGGCGCGATGGCGGTCATGCTGCGCCCGCCGATGCGGCCGGCCGGGTGCACACGGTGCCCCGTCGGAGGATTCCCGTGCTGCGGGACATCAGCGGCTCCCCGGTGTTTCTGCGCTGGGCGCAAGCCTTCGGTTCGCGACGTTGTTCGCCGGACCGGTAGCGACACCGCCATCGTGGCTCATCCTCGGGCAGAGGGAAACCCGGGAGCCGACGAATCCGTCCCGGAGCCGGTGCGGCGACGGCGCCGGACCGCGGCTGCCGCTCTCAGGCGGCGCGGACCCAGGCGCCCAGGTCGATCGCCAGGCCGTCGGGGGCGTCGGGGTCGGTGACCAGCCACGCACCGTCCCGCCGCTGCCCGGACGCCAGCCAGCGCCGGATCTGCCGGTCGAACCCGTGCCGGGACGGCGTGCCCGGGGCACCGGCAGAGCCGAGGAAGGTGACGTCGACCTCCCGCCCGTCGGCGTAGCGGAGCACCACCCGGCACCGGGCGCGGCGGTGCCGGGCCGGCGGCACCGCCTCCCGTACGACGGCGGACTCCGCGCCGGCGGCGGCGGCGAAGTCGGCAGCGCCCGCCCGCAGGCGGGCGACGAGCTGCTGGGCGAGGTCGAGCTCACGCTGATCGGCGGCCGACGCCGGGCGCCGTCCCGACCGCCTGGCCGTCGCCGTCCGGGCCCCCGCGGGCACACCTGCGGCGGCCTCGCCCACCACCTCCGCCGGCAGGTCCGGCTTCGCCGCCTCCGCCGGCCGGTCCCGCTCCGCAGGCCGGTCCCGCTCCGCAGGCCGGCTCCGCTCCGCCGGCCGGTTCGGCGCGGTCGGCCGGTCCCGCTCCGCCGCCTCGACCGCCCGCTGCTCGCCGGTCGACAGGTCGACGACGAAGCGTTCGGTCGGCGTGTCCGGGTCGCCCTCGTCCGCCCGCACGACGCGGGGGGTGGCCGGCCGGCCGGTCGAGCGGGGGACGGGCGGCAGGGTGCGCCGTCCGGCGGCGTGCATCGTCTCCATGGTGGAACCCAGTCTCGCCGCCGGGCGCCCGGCGTGTCGTACGCGGCGCGCCGTGCCTGGGGCGGATGGGGCGGGTGCGCAGATCGACCCCGTCACAGGATCTCCCTGGACGGGTCAGGCGCCCCCGCCGACCGGCACGTTCGGTCCTGCGTCGGTCGTCTCGGCGGCCCGCGTCGACGCCCGGCCCTGACGGCGCTGGATGTACTGCGCCAGCCGCCCGAGCAGGTAGTTGATCGCGATGTAGAGCAGCGCGATGACGGTGAAGGTCTGGATCGGGTTGCCCAGGTTGCGGATGATGCTCTCGCCCTGGCTGAGCAGTTCGTCGAAGTTGGCCACGAAGACCACCAGCGAGGTGTCCTTCAGCACGACCACCAGCTGGCTGATGATCGCCGGCAGCATGATGCGGAACGCCTGCGGCAGCAGCACGATCCGCATGGTCTGCCCGTTGGTGAGGCCGGTCGCGAGCGCCGCCTCCCGCTGCCCGCGCGGCAGCGACGCGATCCCCGCACGGACGACCTCCGCGAAGATCACCATGTTGTAGGCGGTCAGGCCGATGATGAGGCCCCAGAACACCTGGCCGCCCGGCCAGTCGCTGAGGTCGACGCCCACGTCCGGCAGCGCCCGGACGCTCAGGTACACCAGGATGACGACCGGCAGGCCGCGGAAGAGCTCGACGAACCCGATCAGCGGGATCCGCGCGAACCGGCCCAGCGACAGCCGGGCGACGGCGATCAGCGTGCCGATCACCACCGACAGCGTCATCGCGACGATCGCCGCCTTGAGGGTGTTGACGATGCCCTCGCCGATGACCTCCCAGACGAGTTCGAAGTTCTCGTTGCCCGGGTTGATGAGGGGGCCCCACAGCTCCATGGAGAACTGGTCCCGCTCGGCCAGGCGCAGCACCACGACGACGGCGAGCGCGATGAGGACCAGCACCGCGATCGCGGTACCGATCCTCGTCCGGCGACGGGCCTTCGGTCCCTGTGCGTCGTAGAGCACGGTGTCCTGCTGGCTCATCGCGCGATCGCCACCTTCCGCTCGATGACCTGCAGGACCGCGCCGGCCGGCAGCGTGATGAGCAGGAACCCGATCGCCACGCCGATGAAGATCGGCAGCGTCTCGTAGCCGCGGGCGCTGGTCAGCGTCTGGCCGGTGCTCCACAGGTCGCCGCCGACGCCGAAGGCGCCGACCACGGCGGAGTTCTTGAACATGGCGATGATGACGCTGCCCAGCGGGGGCACCACCGTCCGCAGCGCCTGCGGCAGGACGACGTAGCGCAGGCCCTGGGTGAAGTTCAGGCCGATCGAGCGGGCCGCCTCCGCCTGTCCGGCGGACACCGAGTTGATGCCCGACCGCACCGCCTCGCAGACGAACGCCGACGTGTAGAGGATGAGCCCGAGGACGCCGAAGAAGTAGAAGGTCCGGTTGATCCCCAGCTCGGGCAGGCCGAAGGCGCAGAAGAACAGCACCACCGACAGCGGGGTGTTGCGGAAGGTCGACACCCAGAACGTCCCGAAGGCGCGCAGCGGTGGGACCGGGGAGACGCGGCAGGCCGCGATGAGCAGGCCCAGTAGCAGGGATCCCACCATCGCCACGACGATGATGCTCAGCGACGTCAGGAAGCCGTCGACGTACAGGTCGAGGTTCTCCAGGACCGGGCCCACGTGCCCCCCTCAGTGCCAGCGGTGTCGGTGTGTGCGGTGCCGCCTGCGGCCGACCACGACCGGCCGGCCGACGTGGCCGACCGGTCGCGGTCCGACAGCAGGGATCAGACGCACTCGGCGGGCTCGGGGAGCTCCGGCGTCTGCGTGCCCTCGATCTGGCCCGCGGTGGCCTCCCAGGCCGCCACGTAGGCCTCCTCGTTGTCGGCCAGCGTCTCGTTGATGAACTCGCAGAAGGCGACGTCGCCCTTCTCGATGCCGATGCCGTACGGCTCCTCGGTGAACTGCTCGCCGACGAGCTTGAACTCGCCGTCGGACTCCGAGACGAAGCCCAGCAGGATCACGTTGTCGGTCGTGACGGCGTCGACCTGGCCGTTGGACAGCGAGTCGGCGCACTGCGAGTACTCGTCGAACAGGACCAGCTGGCTGGACGGGTTCGCCAGGTACTGCTCGATCTGGTCCGCCGGGGTCGAGCCGGTGACCGAGCAGACCTTCAGCTCTGGGTTCTCGGTGAAGGACTCCGGACCGGTGATCTCGTCGTTGTCCGCCGCGACCATGATCTGCTGCCCGGCCTCGTAGTAGGGCCCGGCGAAGGTGATCCGCTCCGCGCGCTCGTCGTTGATCGTGTACGTCGCGACGACCATGTCGACCTCGCCGCCCTCGATGACCTCCTCGCGGACGGCCGAGGGGGTCTGCTCCCACTGGATGTCCTCGGGCGCGATGCCGAGCTCGGCGGCGATGATCTTGGCGACCTCGACGTCGAAGCCCTCGAGCTCCCCGTCCAGGGTCTCCAGGCCGAAGCCGGGCTGGTCGTACTTGGTGCCGACGGTGATCGAGCCGCGTTCGGCGATCTCGGCCATGGTGGTGCCGGCCTCGAACTCGGGGGCCTCGGCGACGTCGGGCTCGGGGGCGTCCCCGCCGTCGTCACCGCCGCACGCGGACAGGACGAGGGCGGTGGTGGTCAGGGTGGCGGCCAGGGCGCCGCGACGGAAACTCATGGAGGGGTCCTCTCGCTTGACGGTCTTCGTGCGATCAGTGGGTGAGGATCTTGGACAGGAAGTCCTTGGCCCGCTCCGACTTCGGGGCGGTGAAGAAGGTCTCGGGCTCGGCGGTCTCGACGATGCGGCCCTCGTCCATGAACACGACGCGGTTGGCCGCCCGGCGGGCGAAGCCCATCTCGTGCGTCACCACGACCATCGTCATGCCGTCCTTCGCCAGGCCGACCATGACGTCGAGGACCTCGTTGATCATCTCGGGGTCCAGCGCCGAGGTCGGCTCGTCGAAGAGCATCACCTTGGGCTCCATCGCCAGCGCCCGCGCGATCGCGACGCGCTGCTGCTGTCCGCCGGAGAGCTGCGCGGGGTACTTGTCCACCTGGGCGCTGACGCCCACCCGGTCGAGGAGCTCGCGCGCCCGCTTGTCCGCGTCCGCCTTGGGCTTCTTGCGCACCTTGACCGGGCCGAGGGTGACGTTCTCGAGGATGGTCTTGTGCGCGAAGAGGTTGAAGCTCTGGAACACCATGCCCACGTCGGCGCGCAGGCGGGCGAGGTCCTTGCCCTCGTCGGGCAGGCGCTCGCCGTCGATCGAGATCTCGCCCTTCTCGATCGGCTCGAGCCGGTTGATCGCGCGGCACAGCGTCGACTTGCCCGACCCCGAGGGGCCGATGACGACGACGACCTCCCCGCGGGCGATGTCCAGGTCGATGTCCTGCAGCACGTGCAGTTCGCCGAACCACTTGTTGACGCCGGACAGGCGGACGAGGGGTTCTCCGTTCGGACGGCTGGTCACTCCCGGAACACTAGGGGTCAGGCGCCACAGTGAGTGACCGTCGCGATCACGAAGGAGTAACGAAGCGGGCGGTGACCGCGCGGAAGCAAGACCTCCAGGAGGCGGCGAAGGCTCGCCGTACCCTCTGACGTGTCATGAGCAGCGCAACCGAGGCCCCCGCGCCGCGCACCTACCGGGTGCGCACCTACGGGTGCCAGATGAACGTCCACGACTCCGAACGGCTCTCCGGCCTCCTCGAGCAGGCCGGCTACGCCGCGGCGCCCGAGGACGGCGACGCCGACGTCGTCGTCCTCAACACCTGCGCGGTGCGGGAGAACGCGGACAACCGGCTCTACGGCAACCTCGGGCACCTGCGGCCGGTCAAGGACGCCCGCCCCGGCATGCAGATCGCCGTCGGCGGCTGCCTGGCGCAGAAGGACCGCGGCGAGATCGTCCGGCGCGCGCCCTGGGTGGACGTCGTCTTCGGCACGCACAACGTCGGCTCCCTGCCCGCGCTGCTGGACCGGGCGCGGCACAACGCCGAGGCACAGGTGGAGATCGCCGAGTCCCTCGAGGTGTTCCCCTCGACCCTGCCGGCCAAGCGGGACTCCGCCCACTCCGGCTGGGTGTCGATCAGCGTGGGCTGCAACAACACCTGCACGTTCTGCATCGTCCCGGCGCTGCGCGGCAAGGAGAAGGACCGCCGTCCCGGCGACATCCTGGCCGAGGTGCAGGCGCTGGTGGACCAGGGCGTGCTCGAGGTGACCCTGCTCGGGCAGAACGTGAACGCCTACGGCGTGGAGTTCCGCGACCGCGGCGCCTTCGCCGACCTGCTGCGGGCCACGGGGGCGATCGAGGGGCTGGAGCGGGTGCGGTTCACCAGCCCGCACCCGCGCGAGTTCACCGACGACGTCATCGACGCGATGGCCGGGACGCCCGCGGTGTGCCACCAGCTGCACATGCCGCTGCAGTCCGGCTCCGACGACGTGCTGCGCCGGATGCGCCGCGGCTACCGGCAGGAGCGCTACCTCGGGATCATCGACCGGGTGCGGGCGGCCATGCCGGATGCGGCGATCACCACCGACATCATCGTGGGCTTCCCCGGCGAGACCGAGGCGGACTTCCAGCACACCCTGGACGTCGTGGCGCAGGCCCGGTTCGCCGGCGCCTTCACCTTCCAGTACTCCAAGCGCCCCGGGACGCCGGCCGCGGAGATGGACGGGCAGCTCCCGAAGGGGGTCGTCCAGGAGCGCTACCTGCGGCTGACCGCGCTGCAGGAGGAGATCAGCTGGGCGGAGAACCGGGCACAGCTCGGCCGCCGCGTCGAGCTGCTCGTCGCGGCGGGGGAGGGGAGCAAGGATGCGGCCACCGGCCGGCTCTCCGGCCGGGCCCGCGACGGGCGCCTGGTCCACTTCACCGCGGCCGAGGGCGTGCGTCCCGGCGACGTCGTCGAGACGGTCGTGACCGACGCGAAGCCGCACTTCCTCGTCGCCGACGGTGCGCCGCTGTCCCACCGGCGCACCCGCGCCGGCGACGCGAGCGAGGCCGGCACGCGTCCCACCACGCCGGGCGTCCTGCTGGGCATGCCGCGCATCGGCACGCCCCCGGAGCCGCTGGTACCCGTCAGCGGCTGCTGATCAGGTCAGTTCCAGCAGCAGGCGCGCCAGATCGGCCGGACGGTTCTGCGCGACGAGGTGCGTCGTCGCCAGCTCGATGTAGCGCCACGCCGGGGACGTCCGGGCCCGGACCGCCGCGGCGTCGAAGGCCGCGTTCCCGATTGCCTCTGGGTCGGGCTCCGTGGCCCGTACGTAGGTGCGGGAGAACGGGAAGTCCTCCAGCGGCCGAGGCAGCTGGACCGGCTCGGTGAAGCACCGCACCGGCTGCGGAGTCCGCCGCGGGACGGAGAACGCCGCTTCGGCCGGATCGTCGTAGGCCCGCACGGGTCCGTCGACCAGCCAGGGCCGGCCCGGCGCCGCGGTGTCGGCGACCGTCCGCCCGAGGAGGCCGTGGACGGTGTCCCCGTCCGCGGGGAGGAACGCGTCGAGGAGGACCAGGGCCGCCACGCGATCCCCGATGTGGTCCACCGCTCCGCTGACCACCATGCCCCCGTACGAGAACCCGAGGAGCACGACCTCGGTGAGGTCCTCGTAGAGCACCGTGTTGACGACGTCGGTGACATGCGTGGTCAGGCCGACCTGCGGGCTGGCCAGGTGCACCCGTTCACCGATCCCGGTGAGGCTGGGCGTGAACACCTCGTGCCCGGCCTCCCGCAGTGCCCTCCGGACGTGCCGGAACCCATGGGCGCCACCCCAGGCGCCGTGGACCAGCACGAACGTGGCCACCGGAGCGTCAGCGCCGGCCGGCGGACTTCTCGGCCTCGGCCAGCCACTCGCGGCGGGTCGCCAGGTTCGCCTTCGCCTCCTCGATCCGCCGGGCGTCGCCGGCTGCTTCGGCCTTGGCCAGCTGCTCCTCGGCCTTGGTCACCGCGGCGCGCATCGAGGTCACCATCGGGTTCTCCGGAGCGGTCCGGATGCGGGTGGAGTCCGCCGCGCCGCGCACCTTCTGCTCGACGGCCTGCATGCGGTCCTCGAGCTGCCGCATGACCCCGCGGGGCACGTGCCCGATGGCGTCGTAGCGCTCCTGGATCTTGCGCAGCGCGTTCTGGGCACCCTTGAGGTCGCCGGCGGGGTCGAGCTTCTCAGCCTGGGCGAGGAGCTCTTCCTTCTGCTGCTGGTTGGCCTGTTCCTCGCCGGTGCGCTTCTTGTCCGACTCCGCGCGGGCGGCGAAGAACACGTCCTGGGCGGCGCGGAACTCCTTCCAGAGGTCGTCGTCGCCCTCCCGGCCGGTCCGCGGCACGGCCTTCCAGCGGTCCATCAGCGCCCGCATGGCCGCGCTGGTCGGCCCCCACTCGGTGGAGGTGGCGAGCCGCCGCGCCTCCTCGATCAGCTGCTGCTTGGCGGCGCGGGCCTCACCGCGCTGCGCGTCGAGGGAGGCGAAGTGCGCACCCCGGCGCCGGCCGAACGCGTCCCGGGCGGCGGCGAACCGGGTCCAGAGCGCGTCGTCGGTCTTGCGGTCGATCCCGCGGATCGTCTTCCACTCCTCGACGATGGCCTTGAGCCGGTCGCCGGCCGCCTTCCAGGACGTCGACTCGGCGGCGATCTGCTCGGCCTCGGCGGCCAGCGCCTCCTTGCGGGCGATCTGGGCGGCGCGGGCGGCCGCCTTCTCGGCCCGGTACTCCGCGGCCGCCGCGTCGGCCGTCTGCACCATGGCGCGGGCCCGTGCGGCGAGACCCTCCAGGTCACCCACGGCGGTGGCGGTGGGGATGGACTCCGCGAGGCCCTGGGCCTTGCTGCGGATCTCCGACGGGTTGCCGGTGTGCGCCTTGAGCCGGGCCTCGAGCAGGGCAACCTCGGTGGCCAGGTCGTCGTAGCGACGCCCGTAGTGCGCCAGCCCGGCCGCCGGCTCGCCGGCCTGCCACGACCCGACCGCGCGCTCGCCCTCGGCCGTGCGCACGTAGACCGTGCCCTCCTCGTCGACCCGGCCCCACTGCGTGGGATCACTGGCCGGGACGGCGGGCACGTCGACGGCCGGCTCCGGCGCGGCGGCCGTGGGCTGCGGCATCGGGCGCGGCACCGGACGGGGCGCCGACGGACGTGGCTTCGGCGCGGCGGGAGCAGGCGTGTCGGCGGTGGGGTCGGCGAGGGCGGCGTTGCCGGGCGCCGGTGCCGCCGGCGTGCCCGCCTCGGGGGTCACCGCCTCCGAGCCGGTCACCGCCTCCGTGGTGGTCACCGCATCCGTGGTGGTCGCCGCATCCGTGGTGGTCGCCGCATCCGTGGGGGTCGCCGCATCCGTGGGGGTCGCCGCATCCGTGGGGGTCGCCGCATCCGTGGGGGTCGCCGTGTCGGGGTTCGGCGCGTCGGGGTTCACCGTGTCGGGTGCCGTCGCCTCGGGGGCGGTCGCCTCGGGCGCCTCGGGGCCGGGTGCCTCCGCCTCTGCCGTGGTCGACCCGGCGCCGGCAGCCTCGGGTTCGGCGGCCTGCCCCGGCGGGGGAGCGTCCGCCACGGCGGGGCTCACCACCTCCGTGCTGACCGTCTCGGTGGTCTCCGCAATCGGCGGAGAGTCCTGCTGCGCCCCGTTCCCGGGGTTGTCCGTGCTCGACACGTCCGGCAGTGTCCCACGTCGCATCCGGGAGACTGGCCGGCGTGAGCGCCTTTCCCCCTGGACCGCCCCCGCCGGGCGCCCGCGCCTCGGTCGCCGTGGCCTTCTGCCCCGCGCCGCCGCTCCTGCTGCCCCCCGTCGAGGGCCGTGCGGACGAGAGCACCACGGCGTTGCGGAGCGCCTGCGCCGCCGCGGTCGCCGAGCTGCTGGCGGTGCGCCCCGAGGTCGTCGTGGTGGTGGGGGAGGGCGCGCCCCCGGGGCCTCGGCTCGGGCCCGGCGACGCCGGCACCCTCCGCGGGATCGGGTTGGACCTGGAGATCGCCTTCCAGGCACGGGCCCGGCCAGGCGACCGCCGGGCACCGATGGCGCACACGCTGGGCGCCTGGCTGCTGGACGAGGCGGGCTTCTCCGGCGGCCGCGTGGGGGTCGGCCCGGTCGACCTGGCACAGCTGGTGCGCGATCTGCCCGCACCGGTGGGGATCCTGGCGATGGGCGACGGTTCCGCCCGGCGCAGCACCGGGGCCCCGGGCTACCTGGACGCCGCCGCCGGGCCGTTCGACGCCGCCGTCGCCCGGGCGCTGGCCGGCGGGGACGCCGGTGCCCTCGCCGCCCTCGACGCGGAGGAGGGGGCACGCCTGCTCGCCGCCGGCGTGCCCGTGTGGCGCGCGGTGGGCGCCGCCCTGGACGGGCGCACGATCAGCGCCCGGCTGCACCACGACGCCGCGCCGTTCGGGGTCGGCTACCTCGTGGCCTCCTGGGTGGCGGCGTGACGCCCCCGCCGGTGGTCGCGATCGTCGGCCCGACGGCGACGGGCAAGACGGCGCTGGCGGTGGCGCTGGCCCACCGGTTCGGCGGGGAGGTCGTCAACGCCGATTCCATGCAGCTCTACCGCGGCATGGACATCGGGACCGCGAAGCCCGGCCTCGCCGAGCGGGAGGGCGTCCCGCACCACCTGCTGGACCTCTGGCACGTCCGGCAGGCGGCGTCCGTGGCCGAGTACCGGCAGCGCGCCCGTGCCGAGATCGACCGGCTCCGGGCGGCGGGCACCGTGCCGCTGCTGGTCGGCGGCTCGGGCCTCTACCTGCGCGCCGTCCTCGACGAGCTCGACTTCCCGGGCACCGACCCGGCGCTGCGTGCGCGGCTGGAGGCCGAGCTCGGCACCGTGGGCGCGGCCGCGCTGCACGAGCGGCTGGCCGGGCTCGACCCGGCGGCGGCGGCCGCGGTGCTGCCGACCAACGGACGGCGGATCGTCCGCGCGCTCGAGGTCATCGAGCTCACCGGCGGGCCGTTCCGCGCCCAGCTGCCCGAGCCCCGCCCGCACTACCCGGCCGTCGTCCTGGGCCTGGACCGGGAGCCGGCCGAGCTCGACCGGCGGGTGGCCGACCGGGTGGACCGGATGTGGGCCGCCGGCTTCGTCGACGAGGTGGCCCGGCTGGCCGAGGATGGCTTGCGGGAGGGCCCCACCGCCTCCCGGGCCCTGGGCTACGCGCAGGTGCTGGCCCAGCTCGACGGCGGGCTGACGCCGTCGGAGGCGCGCGAGCGCACCGTGTCCACGACGCGGCGGTTCGTGCGGCGGCAGCGGTCCTGGTTCCGGCGCGACGCCACGATCAGCCCATTCGACGCCGGGCGTCCCGACCTGGTCGACGCGGTCTCCTCGGTGATCACCGCCCGTACGATCGGGCCGTGACCTCCGCCAACGCTCCCCGGGTGCTCGCCGGCCACGGCACGGAGAACGACTTCGTCGTCCTGCCCGACCCCGACGGCGCCGTGTGGCCCGAGCACCGGCTGGACGAGGCCCTGGTGCGGCGGCTCTGCGACCGGCGCGGCGGGCTCGGCGGCGACGGCGTGCTCCGCCTCGTGCGCAGCGTGCACGTGCCCGACGCCGCGGCCGTGCTGGGGGCGCACCTGGACAGCTGCGAGTGGTTCATGGACCACCGCAACGCCGACGGGTCCACCGCCGAGATGTGCGGGAACGGGATCCGGCTGTTCCTGCACGCCCTGGTCGCCGAGGGTCTGCTGGACCGGGCCACCTGCGAGGCCGGGATCCTGGTGGGCACCCGAGGTGGTCCGCGCCGGGTCGGTGCGACCGCGGACGGCAACTACTGGGTGGACATGGGTCCGGCACGGGAGTTCGGCGCCGGGGAGGCCGGGGTCGCCGGCCGGACCTTCGCCGGCCTGGCCGTCTCGATGGGCAACCCGCACCTGGCCTGCCTGACCGACGTCGACGTCGACGGGCTGGACCTGAGCGGGACGCCGTCCGTCGACGCCGGGCTCTTCCCGGACGGCGTGAACGTGGAGCTGGTGAACGTGCTGGAGGCCGGCGCGCACATCCGCCTCCGCGTGGTCGAGCGCGGGGTCGGGGAGACCCGGTCCTGCGGCACCGGCGCCTGCGCCGCCGGCTACGCGGCGCTGGCCGCCGCGGGACGGGCCGAGGGGACCGTCCTCGTCGACGTGCCCGGGGGCCGCCTGTCGGTGCAGGTGACCCCCGGGACGACGCTGCTCACCGGGCCGGCGGTGCTGGTGGCCGCCGGTGAGCTGTGCCCGGAGTGGCTGGCCGGCTGAGCGCCCGGGGTCAGGCGCGGTCGTCGTCCTCGCTGGGCGACTCCGGCATCATCGACTGGCCCTCGATGCCCGGCTGCGGGTCGGCCTCGCCGCGCCCGCTGTCCTGATCGGGGCCGCCCCCGAGCGGGTTGCGCGACGGCCCGCCGAGCCCCTTCGGGTCGCGTCCCGGGTCGTCGACCTCGCTGTCCGAGCCGAGCTTGCTGGATCCTGTCTCGCTCATGGCGATCCCCTCGTCGTGTGGATGCGTCGTTGCGCCCCTACCCGGGAGCGGGTGGGATGCACCTGGACCCCGCGTGCGTTGTACCGGGCGATGCGCACAACTCAGGTGCCCCCGAGGACGGGGCATGCCACATTGGAGACGATGACGACCGCTCCCGACGTCCCCTTCGACGACCAGACCCGTCCCGCACCGGCCGGGCACTGGGACGAGCCCGACGACACCACCGGCTCCTACGCCCTCGAGGCCCGCGGTGCGCTGCGCCGCGTGGCGGGGCTGTCCACCGAGCTCGCCGACGTCACCGAGGTCGAGTACCGCCGGCTGCGCCTCGAGCGCGTCGTGCTGGTCGGCGTGTGGACGGAGGGCACGCAGGCCGACGCCGACCGGTCGCTCGCCGAGCTCGCCGCCCTGGCCGAGACCGCGGGCTCCCAGGTGCTGGAGGCGGTGAGCCAGCGTCGCGACAAGCCGGACGCGGCCACCTACGTGGGGTCCGGCAAGGCCAACGAGATCCGCGACATCGTCGCCGCGACCGGCGCCGACACCGTGATCTGCGACGGCGAGCTGACCCCCGGCCAGCTCAACCAGCTGGAGAAGATCCTCAAGGTCAAGGTCGTCGACCGGACGGCGCTGATCCTGGACATCTTCGCCCAGCACGCGAGCAGCCGGGAGGGCAAGGCGCAGGTCGAGCTGGCGCAGATGCAGTACATGCTGCCGCGACTGCGCGGCTGGGGTGAGTCGCTGTCCCGGCAGGCCGGTGGCCGGGTCGCCGGTGGTGGCGGTATCGGTACCCGTGGACCGGGTGAGACCAAGATCGAGACCGATCGGCGGCGGATCCGCGCCCGGGTGAGCAAGCTGCGCAAGGAGATCGCCGGCATGGCGACCGCGCGGGCCACCCAGCGTTCCAGTCGCGACCGGAACGCGACGCCGAGCGTGGCGATCGCGGGCTACACCAACGCCGGGAAGTCGAGCCTCCTCAACGCGCTCACCGGCGCCGGGGTGCTGGTGGAGGACGCGCTGTTCGCCACGCTGGACCCGACCGTCCGCCGGGCCGAGTCGCCCGACGGCCGCGAGTACACCCTGACCGACACGGTCGGGTTCGTCCGGCACCTGCCGCACCAGCTGGTCGACGCGTTCCGCTCCACGCTGGAGGAGGTCGCCGCCGCCGATCTGCTGCTGCACGTCGTGGACGGCTCCGACCCCGACCCGCTGGGCCAGATCGACGCCGTGCGGGTGGTCCTCGGTGAGATCGACGCCGCGGCCGTGCCGGAGGTCATCGTCGTCAACAAGGTCGACGCGATGACCGAGGACGACATCCTGACCTTGCGCAGGGCACTGCCCGGCGCCGTGTGGGTGTCGGCACGGACGGGCACCGGCATCGAGGCCCTCCGCGAGCTGATCGCCACCCGGCTGCCGCACCCGGACGTCGACGTCGAGGTGCTGGTGCCCTACGACCGCGGTGACGTGGTCGCCCGGGTGCACCGCGACGGCGAGGTGCTCAGCGAACGGCACGAGGACGCCGGTACCCGGCTCAGCGCCCGGGTGGACGGTGGCCTGGCGGCGACGCTCGAGCAGTTCGCCGTCCCGGTCGCCTGATCCTGTCGCGCGGCCTGGACGGCGGGGAACCGGCTCGTCCGGATCACGGGGAGATCACGGCCCGGTACGGTGGCGACGTGACGAGCGGCGTGGTGCGGGACGCCGGCGTGTCCGAGCGCACCCGCGTTCCCACGATCGGCCGCCCACCGTGGTGGCTGGTGCTGCTCGCCCTGCTCGTGGGCGGCGTGGTCACCGCCGACCTGCTCGCCGGCGGCGCACTGGAGCCGCTGGACCTGTGGGTCTCCGACGCCGTCCGCGGCTGGGGGTTGCGCGACTCGGCCGCCTATCCGGTCATCTGGGCGGTCACCCAGCTGGGCGGTCGGGCGACCATCCTCATCGTCCTGGCCGTCCTGGTCGGCTACCTGGCCTGGCGGCACCGCACCGTGGTCCCTCTGCTGCGCGTGCTGCTCGCGCTGGGCACGCTGACCGTGGGCGTCTACGCGGTGAAGTTCGGTACCGGGCGGACCGCGCCGGGGCACCCCGACGAGCTCTTCTTCCACGTCGACGGCGCATCGTTCCCGTCGGGCCACGTGGCGAACGCCGTCATCATGTGGGGCGTCGCCCGGTGGCTGGCGGTCGAGTACGAACTGCCCGCCCGGGTGCAGCGGGCGTTCTGGTGGCTGAGCATCGCCGGGCCGGTCGCCACCGGCGTCTCGATGGTCTCGCTGGACTTCCACTGGATCACCGACGCCATCGTCGGGGGAGCGGTGGGCATCGTGCTGTTGGGCGTGGTTCACGGACTCGATGCAGTCGTTCTGTCACGCTGGGTACGTGCCCGAGGCCGGCAGACCGCGTAGCGGCGTGCGAGGACGGCGGTCGGTCGCCGGGGGCGTCCTCGGTGTCGGTGCCGTCCTCTGCTGCGCCGTGCCCGCCTCCGCCGAGGTCGCGGCCGCCGCCGCGGCACCCACCGTCCAGTGCCAGATCACCGACCCGCGACTCGCCGAGATCTCCGGTCTGGTCGACGTCGGCGACGGGGTCCTCGCCATGAACGACGGCGGCGAGGAGGTGGCCGTCCACCTGCTCGACCCCGCCTGCCAGGTGATCGACACCCATACCGCTCCCGTCGACCCCTACGACCCGGAGGACATGGCGGTCGCGGCCGACGGGACCGTCTGGCTGGCCGACACGGGGGACAACGCGGCCACCCGCACCACCGTGGCACTGCTGGCCGTCCGCCCGGACGGCACCACCGGCGTCCACCGGCTCACCTATCCCGACGGCCCGCACGACGCCGAGGCTCTCCTGCTCGCGCCGGACGGGACGCCGTACGTGGTGACCAAGGAGGTGCTGGGCGCCAGTGGCGTCTACAGCCCCACCTCGGCGCTGGTGGACGGTGGCACCGTGGCGCTGGCCAAGGTGGCCAGCGTGAACATGACGCTCACGGGCACGCCCGGAGGGCCCGTCGGCCGGGCCGGTCAGCTGCTGGTCACCGGCGGTGCGGTGTCCGGGGACGGCCTGCGGCTGGCGCTGCGGACCTACACCGACGCCTACGTCTGGCCGTTGGCAGGCAACGACGTCGTCGGCGCCCTCTCCGCGGAGCCGGTGGTCATCCCGCTGCCCGACTCTCCCCAGGGGGAGGCGATCACTTTCGCGGCGGACGGGCAGAGCCTGCTGGTGGCCAGCGAGGGGCTGCCGAGCGACCTCACCCGGGTGCCGCTGACGCCCGCCGCCACCGCCGCTCCGCCGGCGGCAGGAGAGTCGCCGGTGCCGAGCTTCGCCGATCTGAGCAGCTCCGGGCTGTCCCCGTGGACCTCGGCGCTGATCGCGGCCGCCGTGGCCACCGTGGTGCTCTGGATCGGCGGGATGCTGCGCCGGCGTCCCTGACCCGCACCGCCCCGTCCGGTGGGCTCGCTCGTCCCGACCGGACGGGGCTGGGCGTCAGACGCGGCGCAGGACGCTGACCACCCGGCCGAGGACGGTGGCCTCATCACCCGGGATGGGCTCGTACGCAGGGTTGTGCGGCAGCAGCCACACGTGCCCGTCGCGCCGCTTGTAGGTCTTGACGGTGGCCTCGCCGTCGATCATCGCGGCGACGATCTCGCCGTTCTCGGCGTTCGGCTGCTGCCGGACCACCACCCAGTCGCCGTCGCAGATGGCCGCCTCCACCATGGAGTCACCGACCACCTTCAGCATGAACAGGGTGCCTTCGCCGACCAGCTCGCGCGGGAGCGGGAAGACGTCCTCGACGGCCTGCTCCGCCAGCACCGGACCACCTGCGGCGATGCGGCCCACCAGCGGGACGTAGGTGGGTGCCGACAAGCCGGTGTCCTCGGCCGCGGGCTCCGCGGGTGCCGGGACGGCGTGCGGCGAGTCGCCGGGCAGGCGGACGTCCAGCGCGCGGGGCCGGTTGGGATCGCGTCGCAGCCAGCCCTTCTTCTGCAGCACGGAGAGCTGGTGGGCGACCGAGGACGCCGAGGAGAGCCCCACCGCCTCGCCGATCTCGCGGACCGACGGGGGATACCCGCGGCGCTCGATCGAGTCGCGGATGACCTCCAGGACGCGGCGCTGGCGCTGGGTCAGGCCGTCGCCGTCCGCACCCCGGTCGGGGAACGAGCTGACCGCCGCCGTGCCGGTCGCCGCGCCGCCGTCCGCCGACGTCCTGCGACCGCCTGAGCTCCCGCTCTTCTCCGCCACGCCGCCTCCTCGTCCGCCGCTCCCGCAGCGCCTGTGTCCGTCCCCCGGACGGTAGCGCCTCGGCGCCCGCGGATCAAACACATGTTCGAAGCTATCTCCGTGTCCGGTGGCTTTCGTCGGACCCGTGCGGTAGACATCGAACAGCCGTTCGAATCGAACAGGCGTTCGACCAACGGGCACCACCGGAGAGCTGGGGAGGACGGGTCATGGGGAGCGTCGCGCAGGCCGTGCTGGAGTTCGACGAGGAGGTGCGGGCGCCGTGGCGGCCGCGCCTGGTGGTCGCCGCCGAGGGCTCGACGTCGGCGCACGCACCCCTGTCCCGGCCCTCGCGCCGGAGCCCGTCGCGGGTCGGCATCTGCCGCCCGCCCGCGGTCCCGTCCGTGCCCGCCCGGCGCCCGGCGGCTCCGCGGCCCGAGGGGCGGGTGCCCGCACCGGCCGGCCGTGCCGGCAGCCGACCTGCGTCCGGCCGGGACGGGGTGGTGGAGCGGGCGTCGGCGGCCGGTCTGCGGTTGACCCGCCGCGCGCGGCGGCTCGCCGTGGTCATGGCGCTGGCCGCGGGCGTGGCGGTCGGCGCCTGGCTGGGGCCGCTCGTCGGAGATGATGCCGGGGGGCTGCGCCTGGCGGGGGAGAGCAGCATCGTGGTCCAGCCGGGTGACACGCTGTGGTCCATCGCCTCCTCGCTCGAGGGTGGTGGCGACGTCCGTGCCGTGATCGACCGGATCCAGGAACTGAACGACCTCGGTGGTGCCGAGCTCCTCCCGGGCCAGATCCTGCTCCTCCCGTGAACCGGCACCCGGGGGTCCGGCACGTGGCGCCCGGGGGCGATCGGGCTCCCCACCAGCAGGAATCCGGCAGGTGGGGAGTGACACCCGGAGCACCGCGGTCGCCCGGCGCCAGGGCAAGAGGTCCACAACGTCGGGCCGCGACTTCGTCAATCCTCAGTGCGAGCGCCTTCACGCTCAGTGGTCACTCGACCGCCTACGGTCGTCACGTGTCAGGCGCCATGGAGAACCGAGCAGCTGTGTTCACCAGCCAACCGCAGGCGGTCGAGGTCTACCAGGCCGGAACCTGGTGGGCCGGTGAGCTCCTCGGCTGGCGGCACGACGCCACCGGGTCCTGCCAGGTCTGGGTGCGGGTCGTCCTCGGCGGGGTGGAGGAGACGGCGTGGACGGATCTCGCGTCCCTCCGCCTGCCCGAACGGCACCTGTCGGTCGCGGCCGGGGGCACCGGCTCCGGGGCACCCGGCCCGGGCACCCAGGAGATGTCGGTCGCCCGCCACCCCTCCGGTCGCCGGGCGCGGTCCGCGGATGCCGACGGCCCGGCGACCGCCGGGCTGCCCATGGTGCGTGACCTCTCCGTCGTCCCCGACGCTCCGTCGGCCGGGGGGCGCCGCACCGCCGACGAGACGGCCCAGTTCGCCTCCGTGGGGCGCCGCCGCGCCCCGGAGGACACCGTCGCCCCGGCGACCGGCCGCCGCCGCGCGCCGGAGACGGCGGAGCGTCCTGCGGTCGGCCGGCGCCGCGCGCCGGAGACCGGTGAGACCCCCGCGGTCGGGCGCCGCCGCGCCCCCGAGGCCCCGACGCGTCCGCCCGTCCCGGCGATCCCGGGTCGCCACCGGGCCGCGGACACCGGTCTGCTCGCGGCGGTGCCCGCTCCGTCCCCCTCGGCCCCTGAGCGGGGGGCCTCGGCGTCCACCGTCGACGGCCCGCCGCGGGCGCGCCCGTCCGCCCGTCCCGAGCAGCCCGGAGGTCGCGGGGGCTGGTCGGCGCCGGAAGGGCTCGAGCCGGAGCTGCTGACCCGGCCGATGCGGCTCAGCGATCACGTGCCGCACGCCCGCCGTCCCCGTCTCGACGGATCCGCGCGCCGCGCCTGATACCCACCCGGCCCGTCGGCGCCGTCCACCGTGGTGGCATCGACCCGGGGGTCGTCGGCGCCGCAGAGTCCGTCCCACGCGTGTCCGGGGCGCCGCGGGTGCGGATCGTCCCCGGCTCGCCCGGCGCGCCCCGAGGCCGTCCCTGCTCGTCCGGAACGTTTCGCCCCCGGCCTGTCCGGCACGGTCGTCCCCGGATCCTCCGGTCGTCGGGCGCGTGCCGTCCCGGGAGTGCCGACGTCGGATGTGGGCCGTCCACGGGTGTGTGCCGCCTGGCGGCCCGGGCCGGCGCCGGTGGAGGGCCGGCGTCGCTCCGGGTGTCGTTCGGCACTGCCGCGGTGGGTCTCCCGGGCGCGCCGTCCCGGCGTGTCGTGTGACTCGTGGGGAGCGATGTCCTCCCTGGTGACCGCAGGGTCAGGACGGAACACGCCGACGATCCGATCTCTTGCACATCTTGTGTGGACCGGCCTAGGGTTCCCCTACATCTAGTAGTTACAGAGTTGTAAGCCTGTCCACAGGCTGCTCCCCAGGTTCTCCCCCGGACGTCCACCGGATGTCCCCAGGAGGGTCCACAGGAGCCGCTGACGGAACGGCTCTCGACCGGGAGGAGGTCCCCGCGATGCGCTGCCCGTTCTGCCACAACGCCGACAGCCGTGTCATCGACTCGCGGGAGGCCGACGAGGGAGCGACGACACGGCGTCGCCGCTCCTGCCCCAAGTGCGGCCGCCGGTTCACCACGGTCGAGGAGGCCGTGCTCGCCGTCGTCAAGCGCAGCGGGGTCAGCGAGCCGTTCAACCGGTCGAAGGTCGTGGCCGGTGTCCGGCGGGCCTGCCAGGGCCGGCCGGTGGACGAGGACCAGCTGCAGAAGCTGGCCCAGCAGGTCGAGGACGCCATCCGCGCCACCGGTGCCGCGGAGGTGCCCAGCAACGAGGTCGGGCTGGCCATCCTCAAGCCCCTACGCGAGCTCGACGAGGTCGCCTACCTGCGCTTCGCGAGCGTCTACCGGTCCTTCACCTCGGTGGCCGACTTCGAGAAGGAGATCGCCGAGCTCCGGGCCCGGCAGGCGCAGGCCCCCGAACCGACCGGATCCGTCCCCTCGGGCGCCCCCGCGGGCGGCTGAGAACTGTCAGTACCACCCGCTAGACACGAGTACGACGCACCCGACAGCACCGCACGATCGCGGCTCTTCCCCAGCCCTCCGATCCACCCACCGCGCACACGACACGGCGAATGACGACCGCGCCATTCAGATACAGGGAGAGCTCCACACCATGACCGAGACCGACGACCGCTTGGCCGGCTCCCGCACCCGACGCACGGCCAAGGCGCCGAGCCGGGGCAAGGGCCTGAAGATCAAGCGCGTCTTCACCACCGCCGGTGTGCACCCCTACGACGAGGTGACCTGGGAGCGCCGCGACGTCGTCATGACCAACTGGCGGGACGGCTCGATCAACTTCGAGCAGCGCGGTGTGGAGTTCCCCGCCGAGTGGAGCATCAACGCCACCAACATCGTCACCACGAAGTACTTCCGCGGCGCGGTCGGGCAGCCCCAGCGCGAGAGCAGCCTGCGCCAGCTCATCGACCGGGTGGTGCTCACCTACGGTGCCGCCGGCCGCGAGCACGGCTACTTCGCCAGCGAGGGCGACGCCGAGATCTTCGAGCACGAGCTGACCTGGATGCTGCTGCACCAGGTGTTCAGCTTCAACTCACCCGTCTGGTTCAACGTCGGCACGAGTGCGCCGCAGCAGGTCAGCGCCTGCTTCATCCTCGCCGTCGACGACGAGATGGACTCGATCCTCAACTGGTACCGCGAGGAGGGCCTGATCTTCAAGGGCGGCTCCGGTGCCGGCCTCAACCTCTCCCGCATCCGCTCGTCGAAGGAGCTGCTGTCCTCGGGCGGCACCGCGTCCGGCCCGGTCAGCTTCATGCGCGGCGCCGACGCGTCCGCCGGCACCATCAAGTCCGGCGGCGCCACCCGCCGCGCGGCCAAGATGGTCGTCCTCGACATCGACCACCCCGACATCGAGGAGTTCATCGAGACCAAGGCGCGCGAGGAGAACAAGATCCGCGCGCTGCGGGACGCCGGCTACGACATGGACCTCGGCGGCAAGGACATCACCAGCGTCCAGTACCAGAACGCCAACAACTCGGTGCGCGTCTCCGACGAGTTCATGCGCGCGGTGGACGAGGGCAGCGAGTTCGGCCTGCGGGCCCGCATGGACGGCTCGGTCATCGAGACCGTTGACGCGAAGACGCTCTTCCGCAAGGTCACCCAGGCCGCGTGGGAGTGCGCCGACCCGGGCATCCAGTACGACGACACGATCAACGACTGGCACACCAACCCCGAGACGGGCCGGATCAACGCGTCCAACCCCTGCTCGGAGTACATGAGCCTGGACAACAGCTCGTGCAACCTGGCGTCGCTGAACCTCATGAAGTTCCTCAAGAGCGACGGCACGTTCGACGCGAAGACCTTCGTGAAGTCCGTCGAGCTGGTCATCACGGCGATGGACATCTCCATCTGCTTCGCCGACTTCCCGACCGTGCCGATCGGCGAGACCACCCGCGCCTACCGGCAGCTCGGCATCGGCTACGCCAACCTGGGCGCGCTGCTCATGGCGACCGGCCACGCCTACGACTCCCGGGGCGGCCAGACCCTCGCCGCGGCGATCACCTCGCTGATGACCGGTACGGCCTACCGCCGCTCGGCGGAGCTGGCCGGCATCGTCGGCGCCTACGACGGCTTCGCGCGCAACGCCGACGCGCACGCCCGGGTGATGCGCAAGCACGCCGCCGCCAACGACGCCATCCGCCCGGTCGGCGCCGACGACGCCGACGTGCTCAAGGCCGCGACCCAGCAGTGGCAGGAGTGCCTGGCGATCGGCGCCGACAACGGCTGGCGCAACGCCCAGGCCTCGGTGCTGGCCCCCACCGGGACCATCGGCTTCATGATGGACTGCGACACGACCGGCATCGAGCCGGACTTCTCGCTGGTCAAGTTCAAGAAGCTGGTCGGCGGCGGCTCCATGCAGATCGTCAACCAGACGGTGCCGCGCGCGCTCAAGAGCCTGGGCTACCAGGAGGAGCAGATCGAGGCCATCGTCGAGTACATCGCCGAGCACGGCCACGTCGTCAACGCCCCGACCCTGCGCCCGGAGCACTACGAGGTGTTCGACTGCGCGATGGGGGAGCGGGCCATCTCCCCGATGGGCCACGTGCGCATGATGGCCGCGGTGCAGCCGTTCATCTCCGGCGCGATCAGCAAGACGGTCAACATGCCGGAGTCGGCGACGATCGAGGACGTCGAGAAGATCTACTTCGAGGGCTGGAAGCTCGGCCTCAAGGCGCTGGCGATCTACCGCGACAACTGCAAGGTCGGTCAGCCGCTCTCCGGTGGCAAGGGCAAGAACGACGGCACCAAGGAGGAGGCCGCCGTCGCGGTCGCCGCGCCGGACGCCCTCTCGCACCCGGTCCGCAAGCGGCTGCCGAAGAAGCGCACCAGCGTCACCACGTCCTTCAGCGTCGCCGGCGCCGAGGGCTACATGACCGCCGGCATGTACGAGGACGGCAGCCTCGGTGAGGTGTTCCTGAAGCTCGGCAAGCAGGGGTCGACCCTGGCCGGTGTCATGGACGCCTTCTCCATCTCGCTGTCCATCGCGCTGCAGCACGGTGTGCCGCTGGAGACCTACATCCAGAAGTTCACCAACATGCGCTTCGAGCCGGCCGGCATGACCGACGACCCGGACATCCGGATCGCCCAGTCGGTGATGGACTACATCTTCCGTCGCCTGGCGCTGGACCACCTGCCCGTGGAGAAGCGGGCCGGGCTCGGCATCTTCACCGCCGAGGAGCGGGCCGCGCAGGTCTCCGGCTACGGCACCTCCGCCTCGACCGACACGGTCACCGAGGAGGACGAGGTCGACCTGGAGCAGCTGCGCAACTCCGCGCCGATCGAGACCGCCAAGGTCGAGGAGAAGGTCACCCCGGAGGGCCCGACGTCGGTCAAGGAGGCGCACTCCTCGGCCGAGCTCCTCGAGCTGGTCACCGGGACCGCCACCGACGCGCCGCTGTGCATGACCTGCGGCACGAAGATGCGCCCGGCCGGCAGCTGCTACGTCTGCGAGGGCTGCGGCTCCACCAGCGGGTGCAGCTGATCAGCAGCTAGTCCCGACGACCGGCGCCCCGGTCCCGCCACGTGCGGGGCCGGGGCGCTCGGTCGTCCGTCCCCTGGAACGCAGGCGACCGTCCGCCGGGACGTGCCTCACCCGGGGAGATGGCGGAGGGGTGGCGCCACCGGCCGGCAGGTGACCCCGCCGTAGCGCAGCGATGCGACCCGCCCGTCGGCGTCCCGCTCGAGCCGGATCAGCTCACCGGCCGGGCCGAACCCGGGCTGGGCGGCGCTCCGCAGCGTCGATCCGTCCACGACCTGCAGCTCCTCCACGGTCGGCAGCGGATCGGGCAGCGTCGGTCGCACCATGACGAGCCGCCCGCCGAGCTCCGCGATGTCGAGCACGCCCCACAGCGAGGAGAACCGGCCGGTGAACGAGGCCGGGGGAGGGGCGCCGTCCGGCGGTGGCGGCACCTCGACCCGTGGCTGCAGGGCGAGGTCGACCAGCTTGACGAGCCCCACGGCGAGGTCCTCGGCCGGCCCGTCGATCGCGTTGGTCAGCACGCTGACAACGAGCCTCCCCACCGGGTCGATCAGGGTCTGCGTGCTGTGCCCGGGGTAGCCGCCGCTGTGCCCGACCAGCTCCCGGTCGCCCACGGTCATGAGAGCCATGCCGATGCCGTAGCGGCCCACCTCGCTGCCGTACGCCGTCACCACCGACTCCAGGCGCTGCATCAGCCGCTTCGAGTCGTCGGCCAGCAGCCGCTCGTCGCCGAAGTGGTGCCCCGCCCCGAACACGGTGAGCTCCTCGGCGGTCGAGAAGAACCCGGTCGCGGCGGCCATGGCCCCGGTGTCGGCCTGCCCCAGCGTCTCCCGCCGGTCCGCCCCGAGCAGCAGGGCGGTGTGTCCGGCCGCGAACTCCCCGGTCCGCGCCGGGTCGTGGTCCGCGCCGGTCCGCGTCAGGCCCAGCGGCTCGAGGACGGCGGAGCGCAGGTGCTCGGCGTACGGCGTGCCGGTGACCGCCTCGATCGCCAGGCCGACGAGGGCGTAGCCGACGTTGGAGTACTTGAAGTACTCGTTGCGCCGGTGGACGACGCCGTCGCGCAGCACCTCGGCGAGCACGGCGTCCCGGTCGGGGAACGGCTGCTCCAGCTGCCAGAAGTCGGCGGCGGCACCGTCGCGGGCGACGCCGGACAGGTGCCCCAGCAACTCCCGCACCGTGGCCCGCGCGATCGGCGAGCTTCCGGCGGACAGCTCGGGCAGGTGCCGGCCGATCGGGTCGTCCAGCCGCATCCGGCCGGCCTCCACCAGCTGCAGCACGGCGGTGGCGGTGAACATCTTGGAGTGCGAGGCGACGCGGAACAGGTGCCCGGTGGTCAGCGGGGTGCCGGCCGCGACGTCGGCCACGCCGACCGCGGCGGAGAGCACCAGCTCGTCCCCGGACCGGACGGCCACCTGCACCCCCGGCACGCGGCGGTGGGCTGCCTGGGCCTCGATCCAGGACAGCAGGTAGCCGGCGGCGGAGCGGACGGTGGCGGGAGTCGTCACGGGCGGTCAGCCTAGAGAGACTGCGGGCCGCCCCTGGACGCATCGGCCGCCAGCCGGTAGACCCGCGGGGTGCAGACCTCTCTCGCCGGCTTGGACATGCCCGTGGTGCTGCCCCGCTGGGTGCCCTCCGGCGCGGTGGAGGTCGTGTCGACCGGCACGGGGCGGGCCGACGCCGGCGGCCCCGCGTACTGGGACGACATCAGTCTCGGGCCGGCGGGGCACCGCGGTGGCCCGCGGCCGTGGACGGTGCGCACGCTGGCCCGCCGCGGTTGCCGTCCCGGTTCGGACGGCCGCTGGACCGTCGACCCGTCGCTCGACCGCGCGGCGGCCACCGCCGTGGTCGAGCTGCTGCTCAACCAGATCCCGTCCGGCCTGCCGGCCGACGACATCCGGCGGCTGGTGAACGCGGCGGGGGACACCGGCGACCGGGTGGCCCGGCGGCTGATGGACCAGCGCACCTGGCAGCGCACCCAGGCCGACGTCGACGGCCATGCGTTCGTGCTCTGGTACCACCGGCGTCCCGAGGGGTTCGCCGCCGTCGCCGACCTCGGGCCGGCCGTGCTCCTGGTGCACGGTCAGGTCCCGCCCGACGTCTGGGTGTTCGCCCTGGCCTGGCCGGAGCAGGCCCGCGCCCTGCTCGACCGGCCGCGACGTGCTGGACAGGCCACCGGTCGTGCGTGAGGCTGCGGGCATGGGCGCGAAGCGTTACTCGATCCCCGTCGACGAGCTGGTGGCCGGGTCGCGGGTACCGGTGACCGAGCAGGTCGAGGTGCACGCCGAACCGCAGCAGCCCGCGCCCGACCGGTCGACGGGCGTGCACCCCTACGGCGACGGCATGTCCGCGGACGCCGACGGCGACTGAGTCGCGCAGCTGTTCCGAGAACCGCTCAGCGGCCGCGGGGCAGGGCCGTGCCGTCGTTGCGCTTGGTCCAGCCGATCGCCGCGGTGGCGGCGAAGAACAGCAGCCCGACGACGGTGAGCCAGAACAGGCCCTCAATCACGGCGCCGATGACGCTGACCACCAGCCAGATGACCAGCAGCAGTCCGAGCAGGCGGAGCATCGCAGTTCTCCCTGGGTAGGCGGCCGGTGCTCTCCCCAGCCTAGTGCCGCCGCCCGCGGTCACCGGGCCCGTGGCCCCCGGTGTCCACGCGGCGGACGACCAGGAACGATGTCGCCATGTCCTACCGAGCAGCCGACGACCGCTACGACTCCATGACCTACCGCCGGACCGGGCGCAGCGGACTGGACCTGCCCGCGATCAGCCTGGGCCTGTGGCACAACTTCGGCGACGACGTGCCGTTCGACCGCCAGCGCGACATCCTGCGGCGCGCCTTCGACCTCGGCATCACGCACTTCGACCTGGCGAACAACTACGGCCCGCCCTACGGCTCCGCGGAGACGAACTTCGGCCGGCACCTCGCCGACGACTTCGCCCCGTACCGCGACGAGCTGGTCATCTCCACCAAGGCCGGCTACGACATGTGGCCGGGCCCCTACGGCCAGGGCGGGGGCTCGCGGAAGTACCTGACCGCCAGCCTCGACCAGTCGCTGCGGCGGATGCGCCTGGATCACGTCGACATCTTCTACAGCCACCGGCCGGACCCGACCACGCCGCTCGAGGAGACGATGGGCGCCCTCGACACCGCCGTGCGCTCGGGCAAGGCGCTCTACGCCGGCATCAGCTCCTACTCGCCCGAGGACACCGGGAAGGCGGCGGCCATCCTCGCCGACCTCGGGACGCCGCTGCTGATCCACCAGCCCTCCTACTCCATGCTCAACCGCTGGATCGAGACCGACGGCCTGCTGGACACCCTCGAGCAGGTCGGCGCCGGGTGCATCGCCTTCTCCCCGCTCGCCCAGGGGATGCTCACCGCCAAGTACCTGGACGGCGTCCCCGAGGGGTCCCGCGCGACGCAGGGGAAGTCGCTCTCGGCCGACCTGCTCACCGACGAGGCGCTGGGCCGCATCCGCACGCTGAACGAGATCGCCGGGAACCGTGGCCAGACGCTGGCCCAGATGGCGCTGGCGTGGGCGCTGCGCGACCCGCGGATGACCACGGTGCTGGTCGGGGCCAGCAGCGTCGCGCAGCTGGAGCAGAACGTGGCGGCGCTGGAGAACCTCGCCTTCAGCGACGACGAGCTCCGGTCGATCGACGAGCACGCCGTCGACAGCGGCATCGACCTCTGGCAGGGGCCGCGCACCGCCTGAGCGGGGGAGGACCACACCGGCCGCGGCTCCCGGCAGGCAGTACCCGGGAGCCGCGGTCGAGGTGTCACTCGGTGGCGGGCCCCTGGGGCACTCCGCCACCGAGGACGTACGTCCGCGCGTTGGTGAACTCCAGCGCGCCCGCCTCGCCGAGCTCCCGGCCGTAGCCGCTCCGCTTGGTCCCGCCGAACGGCAGCCGGGGGTCGGAGGCGACGACCGTGTTGACGAACAGCGCGCCGGAGGTGATCCGCCGGCCCACCGCGAGGGCGTGCTGGGGATCGCGGCTCCACACGCTGGCGCCGAGCCCGTACCGGGTGGCGTTGGCGACCCGCACCGCGTCGTCGTCGTCGTCGACCGGCATCACGGCCGCCACCGGCCCGAACGTCTCCTCGGCCATGACGGGCATGTCGAGGGTGACGTCGCCGAGCACGGTCGGGGCGAAGAAGGCGCCCGGGCCCGGCAACGGAGCGCCGCCGGCCAGCACGGTCGCCCCCGCCGCGATCGAGGCACGCACCTGGCCGTCCAGGTCCGCCCGCAGGTCAGCCCGTGCCATGGGCCCGATCGCGGTGGCCTCGTCGCGGGGATCGCCGACGCTCAGCTCCGCCACGGCCGCCGCGAACCGCCGGCTGAACTCCCCGGCCACGGACCGGTGCACGACGAAGCGCTTGGCCGCCAGGCAGCTCTGCCCGGTGTTGAGGAAACGGCTGCGCACCGCCCCGGCCACGGCGACGTCGAGGTCGGCGTCGGCCAGGACGACGAACGGATCGGACCCGCCCAGCTCGAGCAGGCTCTTCTTGATCGCCCGGCCCGCGCTGGCCGCCACCGCCGCGCCGGCCCGCTCGCTGCCGGTGAGGCTCACCGCGGCGATCCGGTCGTCCTCGACGAGCGCACGGCTCACCTCCGGGACGTCGGCCTCCGCGACGACGATGCTGCGGAAGACGTCCTCGGGCAGCCCGGCGTCCCGGAACACCTGCTCGATCGCGAGTGCGCACCCGGTCACGTTGGGCGAGTGCTTGAGGACGGCCGTGTTGCCGGCCAGCAGCGTCGGCGCGGCGAAGCGCAGCACCTGCCAGTAGGGGAAGTTCCAGGGCATGACCGCGAGGACGACGCCGAGCGGCTCGGCGGCCACCCAGCTGCGCTGCGCGCCGGTCTCCACCGGACGGTCGGCGAGGAAGCCCGGCCCGTGGTCGGCGTAGTAGTCGCAGGCGCTGGCCGACTTCTCGATCTCCGCCCGGGCCTCGCCGACGGGCTTGCCCATCTCGGCGGTCATCAGCCCGGCGAGCTCGTCGGCCCGCGCGCGCAGCTGCTTGCCGATGGCCCGCACCAGGGCGGCCCGGTCCTCGACCGGTCGCCCCGCCCACGCCGGCTGGGCCGCGTGCACCGCGGCGAGGACGTCGAGGACCGCGTCGACGTCCTGCGCCGGGTAGCGGGCCAGGGGCTCGCCGGTGGCCGGGTCGACCGTGGTGACCTCAGGCATCGATGGTTTCGTAGGTCTTCACGCTGCGCTCGGCCAGGTACTCGAGGATGTAGCCGAACACGTTCTCCTGGAAGTGCGGCGTGTTCTTGTGGTCCTCGTAGGCCTGGGCGTCGGCGTACTGCTCGTAGAGGAAGAACGTCTCCGGGTCCTCCGGGTTGACCTGGGCCTGGTAGAAGACGTTGCCCGGCTCCGCGCGGGACAGCGGCGTCATCTTCTTGATCACCTCGGTGACGCGCTCGGCCTCTCCGGGCTTGGCCTTCCAGGTGGCAGCGACGACGAACGCCATGTCAGTTGTCCTTCCGTTGGTGGGTCGGGGCAGGGGTGGGTGTGCCGACGGTGTTGCGCAGGACGCCGATCGGGCCGGCCTCCATCTCGATGACGTCCCCGGGCTGGATCCAGCGGTCCTGCTCGAGGCCGGAGCCGCCGGTGGCGGTGCCGGAGCCCAGCACCTCGCCGGGCAGCAGCGTCTGGTCCTGAGAGGCGTAGGCGATGAGGTCGCCGAACGAGTGGTGCATGGCCGAGACCCGGTCGCCGCCCCAGCGCTCACCGTTGACCCGCACCTCGAGCTCCAGGGTGTCGAGGTCGATCTCGTCCGGGGTGACGATGCACGGGCCGAGGACGTTCGACCCGTCCCACTCCTTGGCCTTGGCCGGGCCCATGCCGACCGGCAGCTCGCGCCGCTGCACGTCGCGGGCGGACATGTCGTTCCAGATCGTGTAGCCGAAGACGGAGTCGAGCGCGTCCTCGGCGCGCACGTCCCGGCACGGCCGGCCGATCACCGCGGCGAGCTCCAGCTCGTGGTCGAGCTGGCGGCTGTAGGACGGCCACGGCAGCACGGTGTCGGGGCCGATGACCGTCGTCCCCATGCTCCGGTAGTAGACCGGCACCTCGTACCACTCGGCCGGCACCTCGCGGCCCAGGTTCCGGTAGGCGTTGACCAGGTGCCCCTCGAACGCGAGGAAGTCACGGAAGGAGCGGGGCACCAGCGGCGCGAGCAGGCGGGCACCCGGGACCGCCCGCTCCACCCCGGGCGGGGCACCGGCCTCGATGAACGCCACCATGTCGCCGTCGAACCCGACGTCGAGCACCGTGTCGCCATCGAGCCGGCCCACCCGGGAGGGGACGCCGGACGACGCGTAGGTCACGAACCTCACTAGATGGTCGTGATCGGGCGCGACTGCAGCAGGTACAGGTCACCGGCGGCGTCGAAGGCCCACTCGATGTCCTGCGGGCAGCCGTGCAGCTGGGCGAGCTGCCGGCCCATCCGGGCCAGGGCCGCGCACTCGGCGTCGTCGAGCACCCGCTCGGCGTCGACCACCTTCGACCGCTTCACGGCCCCCTCGCGGGAGAGCGTGTAGTTGTCCGGGGTGGTCTCCCCGGAGACGACCGCTTCCCCGAGCCCGCGGGCGGCCTCGACGACCATGCGGTCCTTGCGGCCGTGCACCGGGTCGACGGTGAACAGGACGCCGGACTTCTGGCTGTCGATCATCTGCTGGACGACGACCGCCATGGCGACGTCCTCCAGGGAGCCCTTCTCCTGGCGGTAGAAGACCGCCCGGTCGGTGAAGAAGGACAGCCAGCACTCCACGACGTTGTGCAGCACCGCCTCCAGGCCCTCGGTGTTGAGGAAGGTCTCCTGCTGGCCGGCGTAGCTGGCGCCGTCGGAGTCCTCCGCGCAGGCCGACGACCGGACGGCGACCAGCCCCTCCAGCCGGCCGAAGGCCTGCTCGATCAGCTCGCGGGGCGGCCGGGCCGCGGCGACGAGTGCCCGGGCGGCCTCGACGTCCTGACGCCGCATGGCCTCCCGCAGGGACTCCTCGTCGACCGCGGCCGCGAAGGCCGCGGAGGTGATGACGAAGCCCGGCGGGACCGGCAGGTCCTCCGCGGTCATGGTCGCGAGGCTGGCGCCCTTGCCGCCGGTCAGCTCGACCACGCGGCAGCGGGGGTCGTCGAACGGCAGCACCAGCGGAGCGTCGGGCGTGGGCACGGCGGTCTCCTCGGTCGGGGTGTTCAGGGTGGCGGTCACGGGTGCCCTCAGAGCGACGTCGCCGGCGTGGTGCGGACGTCGCCGACGATCTCGACGCGGCCGGTGGAGCCGTTCACCCGCACCCGGTCGCCGGTCTTGATCCGGCGGGTGGCGTCGGAGGTGCCGACGACGGCGGGGATGCCGAACTCGCGGGAGACGACGGCGGGGTGCGAGGCCATGCCCCCGGCGTCGGTCACCAGCCCGGAGATCTTGGTGAACAGCACGACCCAGGACGGGCTGGTCATGCGGCACACCACGATCTCGTCGCGCTCCACCTCACCGAACTGCTCGGCGGAGAGGACGACCCGCGCGGTGCCCTCGACCACGCCGGCCGAGGCGGGCAGGCCGGGGATCTCGCCCTCGTGGGAGGGGGCGGGACGGTTCAGCTTCTCCGGGAAGGCCCACAGCGACCAGTACGGGAAGCCGACCGACTCCTCCGTCGCGGTGCCGATCCAGTCGCGCGGGCGCACCTCGTAGGCGTCCTCGCGGGCGTCGCGGCGGTCGCCGACCAGCTCCTTGGCGTCGAAGGAGTTGCTGCCCGCCATGAGGCGGCGCAGCTCGTTGTACTTGAGGTACATGACGTCCTCGGCGTCGTCGAGCGCGTCGGCCTCGACCAGCGTGCGGCCGATGGCGATCAGCACCAGCCGCACCCGGGCGTTGGTGCCCTGGTCGATGTAGAAGTGGTGGTCGGGCGTCAGCGGGTTCATCCGCAGGCTCAGCTCGAGCGCCCGCTCCAGCTCCTCGCGTGCCGGGCCGGGCTCGACGCCCTCGAACACCTCGGCCTTGGCCTTCTCCAGGTCGTCGGCGACGGCCTGCAGCTCGGCCGGGTAGTCGTAGTCGCTCTCGAGGTAGCCCCGGATCGCCTCGATGATCGGCGTGGGGTCCTCCCGCCAGGTCCTGAACGAGAACTCGTGGGCGTACATCGACTTGAAGCCGAAGGCCTTCTGGTAGGGCTCGATGTGCTCGGCGAGGAAGGCGCGGCCGGCGTCGGAACCCTGCAGGGCGCGCAGGACGTCGCCGGCGGTCGGGCGCTCGAAGGCGCGGGCCACCTCGCCCTGCTCCTTCTTCAGCCCTTCCTTGATCTGCCAGAGCTCCTCGATGGAGTCCCAGTTGCGGTTGACCGTCGAGCTCTGCAGCCGGCCCATGAGCGCGGAGTGGTCGCCCTCGCCCTTGGCGGCGGCGACCGCCGCGTTGAGCGCCATGGTCGAGGAGAACTGGGCGAAGTTGAGCACCCAGTGGATGGACCAGTGCCGGTCGTGCATGTCGATCGCGTCCTCGAGCAGGATCGCGAGCTCGACGAGGCTGGCGCCGTCGTAGTCGTACTCGTCGAACCGGACGAAGTTGTGCTCCATCTCGGGGCGCAGCCGGTCGCGCCACCAGTCGAGGAAGTTCTCCGCGTAGTAGGGCAGCGTCCAGCCCATGTAGGCACCGAGCTCGGCGGGGTCCGCCGGGTCCAGCGGCACGCGCGGGGTGTACCGGGTGCCGTACTCCGACGCCTCCGCCGACAGTCCCGGCGTCGCCGGGATCGCCGCGGTGTAGACGTAGCCGTTGACGACCTTGGAGATCCAGTCGGCGGCGAAGGGTGTCCCGAAGCGGCGGAACATGTAGTCGCACTTGAGCCACCAGCCGCCGATGTCGGCGTACATGGGGGAGATGGGGTTCGGGATGTGCAGGTCGTCGTGCACCCAGAAGAGCTCCCGCTGTCCCTCCTCCCACTGCACCGGGAAGTCGTCGTCCCCGTAGAAGGTTGCCAGGACCTGCTCGTCGCTCATGCCCACTCCGTCGTGAGTTGTGGTGGTGCGAGGTCGGGCGCCGGCGGAGGAGCGGCTCCTCCGGGTCTGCACCCGGATGTGGCGGCCCTCACGCCGAACAATCGATAATCAAGCAGATGCTGTGACAGGCGTCAACCCCCTGCCGGCACGGACCGGCGGACGCGGGCGTCCCCGCCCACAGGCGGCGCCGCAGCGGGCCGGTGGCTGCTTGACAGCGCCCGCCTCCGCAGCGCTAACTATCGATAACTGAGCGGTCTCCGAACTGTTCATCGATGAGAGGTGAGGGCATGCCGCGACCGGCTGGGCGCACCGTGCTGCTTCGCGACGCCATCAAGGAGCGCATCGTCGAGCGCATCCTGGACGGCACGTACGGGCCCGGCGAGCGCATCGTCGAGAGCGCCGTGGCGGCCGAGTTCGGCGTCAGCCAGGCGCCCGTGCGCGAGGCGCTGCGCGACCTCGAGGCGATGCGCTTCGTCGAGTCGCAGCCGCACCGCGGCGCGCGGGTGCGCGAGGTGACCGGCGAGGAGCTCGTCCAGATCTACCCGGTCCGGGCCGCGCTCGAGGAGGTCGCCGGCCGTGCGGCCGCCCCGCGGATCACCGAGGCCGAGCTGGTCCTGCTCGGCGACGAGCTCGCCGGGATGCGCCGCGCGGCACGGGCCGGCGACCTGCACGCGCTCATGGTCCACGACACCCGCTTCCACGAGATCATCGTCGAGGCCTCCGGGAACCAGGTCCTGCTGGACGTCTGGCGGTCGCTGCGGGTGGAGGCCCGGAGCCTGGTCAGCGCGCTGAAGAGCCACTCCGACCTGCACGCGATCGCCGAGCTGCACCGGCCGGTCCTGCAGGCCGTCGAGTTCCGCGACCCCGAGCTGCTCGGCAAGGAGATGCGCGCCCACATCGAGTTCTTCGGTGCCTCGGTGATCGGCCACCTCGGCGGCGCCGGCACCTGAGCCGGCCGGCCGGCCGACGAGGGCGCCGCACCCACGGGGTGCGGCGCCCTCGTCGTCGGGCGGTGCTGCCCGCCGGCCCCGGGGGACCGGCGGGCACCGATCACCCGCCTACTGGCTGACCTTGGTGTCCAGCTCGAGGACCTCCTCCTCGTCCACCGTGGTGACCTGCTCCAGGGAGTCGCCCTGCCACTCGTAGACGCCGAAGAGGCTGCCGACCACGCCGGTGTCGGTGTACTCGTAGTTCCCGCTCACGCCGTTGTAGTCGATGTCCTCGCCGTCGCGCAGCGCCTCGATGCCCTCCTCGTAGGTGAACACCTCGGTGCCGCCCTCCGTGACCTCCGGCATGGCCTCGACCCAGTCGCTGGCGCAGACGCTGCCGGCCGCCTCGATGGCCAGCGCCGTCACGTTCAGCAGGTCGTAGTAGCCGTAGGCGTAGGAGTTCGCCGCGTCGGCGTACTCCGTGGCGTCGGAGCCCTCCCACAGCTCCTTCCAGGCGTCCCAGGCCGGGGTGTCCGCGGTGCCGAGGCCGGCGATCCAGACCGCCTCGTGCTGCTCCAGCGCGCTCTGCGTGGCCGACTGCGGGAACGCCTCCTGCAGCCACTCGGTGGAGCCGATGATGGTGAGGGACAGGCCGGCCTCCGCCGCCTGCTTCACCATCGTGCCGCCGTCCTCCGCCTGGCTGAACAGCAGCAGCGCGTCGGGGTCGGCGCCGGCGATCGTGCTGATCGTGCTGCGGTAGTTCGGCTGCTCGGGCTGGACGTCGATGACCTCGACGACCTCGAGGCCGATCTCCTCGGCGGCGGCCTCCGCGGCCTCCTTCTGCAGCTGGCTGCCGGAGATCTGCGTCGCCACGATCGCGATGGTCTCCGCGCCGGCCTCCCGCGCCTGGAGCACGCCGGCGATCGCCTGCGCGGTGTCCATCGCCTGGCCGCGGAAGATGGGCTCCGCCGCGGTGCCGCCGATGTCGGCGGGGATCGACCCGCCGTGCAGCGACGGCATGATCGGCGCGTCGTTCTCGGCGACGTAGTCCTGGGCGAACTCCTGGTACGACGAGTACTCGTGCGCCGGGTTCAGCAGGATGTCGACGTCCTCCTGCTGCAGGAAGTTGCGGGCGACCTGCGCCTCGCCGACCGTGCCGATGTCGTCGTGGGACGCCTCGAGCTCCCGGTCCAGCGGCGGGTTCTCGTTGATGTTGTCGATGACCAGCTCCACGGTGGCCTCGAAGAACGGGCCGACGTCGGAGAAGGGTCCGGTGTAGTAGTTGAGGTGCCCCACGGTGATGGGGCCGTCCCCCTCGGCGCACTCGCCACCGCCACCGCCACCGCCGGCGGCGGCGTCGTCGTCGGAGCCGGCGGAGCCGGAGGCGCATGCCGACGCGAGCAGGATGGACATGCCGACGGTCAGCGCCTTGGCGCCGCGGAATCGTGCAGTGTTCTTCATGATTGCCTCCAGGTGGGGCGGGAACGGGTGTCCGGCTGAGGGGGGAGGGCCGCTACAGGCGGTAGCCCTCCCGGAGCGAGTCGGTGTCGAGATTCGCGGCCTGGTCGATGACGAACACCTCCCCGAGGTTGAGCACCATGGCCCGGTGGGCGATGGCCAGCGTCTTCGAGGCGTTCTGCTCGGCGAGCACGACGCTCAGCCCCTTGTCCCGGTGGATCGTCGAGATCATGGAGAACAGGGCGTCGGCGTACTTGGGTGACAGCCCGGCCGTCGGCTCGTCGAGCAGGATCAGCGACGGGTCCTGCATGAGCGCGCGGCCGACGGCGACCATCTGCCCCTCGCCGCCGCTGAGCGTCCCGGCCTTCTGCCGCATCCGGGCCGACAGGGCCGGGAAGAGGTCGAACAGCTCCTCGAGCCGCTCCTCCTTGGTGCGCGTGCCGATCAGCCCGCCGATCGAGAGGTTCTCGGCCACGGTCAGGTCGGGGAACACGTTCGACTCCTGCGGGACGTAGGCCAGTCCCGCCGCGGCGAGGCGGTGCGGCTGCGACTGGGTGACGTCGCGTCCCCGGAAGGTCAGGGAGCCGCCGGTGATGGGCAGCAGCCGCGCCAGCGTCTTCAGCAGCGTGCTCTTCCCCGCGCCGTTGGCGCCGAGCACGGCGAAGATCTCGTGGTCCAGCGAGAAGCTGATGCCGCGGAGCACGGTGACGTCGCCGTAGCCGCTGCGGAGCCCGGAGACCTCAAGCATGGCTGGCCCCCAGGTACTTCTCCGCCACGGTGGCGTTGCTGCGGACGTCGCTGGGTGTGCCTTGCAGGAGAATCTCCCCCTCCGCCATGAAGTGGACGAATTCGCAGGTCCCCCAGATGAGATCGAGATCGTGCTCGATGATCAGGATCGAGAGGTCCGTCTCCTGGGTCTTCGTCCGCATGAGCTCCATGACCTTGTCCGTCTCCTCCTGCGGCAGCCCCGCCGTCGGTTCGTCCATGAGGAGGAACCGCGGCTTGAGCAGCAGGCAGCGGAGGATGTCCAGGAGCTTCTTCTCGCCGGCCGATCCGGCCCGGCCGTCCGGGTCCTGGAAGGTGAAGATGTCGAGGTACTCGTCGATCTCCTGGTCGGCCCGGCGCAGGAACGCCTTGTCCCGGAGCACCTTGTAGAACTTCTCCTGCTCGGCGCCGGCCAGGGACAGCAGCAGCGACTCGCGGATGGTCAGGCTCTCGAAGTCCTGGATCACCTGGTTGGTCTTGACCACGCCCATCCGCGCGATGGCGTCGGGGCTGTGCTGGGTGAGCAGCACCGTGCCGTCGGGGGAGTGGTACTCGATGCGCCCGCGGTCGGGCGACACCACGTGGGTGATCAGCTTCATCAGCGTGGTCTTGCCGGCCCCGTTGGGTCCGATGAGCCCCTCGATGCCGTGGGCGCCCAGCACCAGGTCGTCGATGTCGACGACCGTCCGCCCGCCGTAGTGCTTGTGCACGTCGTGCAGGTGCAGGGTCTTCGCGCCGGCGGCCGGGCTGCCGGGAGGCCGCGTGGCGGAGGATGCGCCGGTCATGCCTGGACCTTCTTCCGACTCTCGGCGGTGGGGCTGTCCTGGGGCTTCCGTCTGCGCTCGCCGAGCAGGCCCTGGGGGCGGAACAGGATGACCAGGATCAGCGTGAGGCCGAAGAGCATCAGCTGGACGTTGGGGAGCTGCTGCGCGAACTCGCGCGGGACGTCGACGTAGAGCTCGATCACGATGTCGAAGATCCCGACGGTGAGCAGGGTGCCGAGGACGGCGCCGAACACCCGCTTGCGGCCGCCGAGGACCAGGGCGATCCACACCACGAAGGTGAGGTCCGCGGTGAGCAGCCGCGGCACCAGGAACTGGTTCACCGAGGCGTCCAGCCCGCCGATGGCACCCATCGCCGCGCAGGTCACCGTGAAGAACACCAGCTTGTGCCGGAAGGTGGGCTTGCCCAGGCTGCGGCTCAGGGTCTCGTTGTCCTGGATGCTGAACAGCAGCCGCCCGTAGGGCGCGTGCTGGAGGCGGGCGGCGTAGACCAGGAGCGCCGCGGCGATCGCGACGAGCACCAGCAGGAAGAGCAGCTGGCTCGTCGACGTG
Source organism: Blastococcus tunisiensis (assembly GCF_900112815.1). Lineage (GTDB taxonomy): Bacteria > Actinomycetota > Actinomycetes > Mycobacteriales > Geodermatophilaceae > Blastococcus_B > Blastococcus_B tunisiensis. The sequence goes on along the minus strand of NZ_FOND01000004.1, from coordinate 271,925 downwards.
TCGCCCACGTCGAAGGGCCGGGGAACCGTGCCCAGCCCGACGACGCCCTCGGTCAGCCAGGACTCCGACGTCACGAGGTAGAAGACGATGGTGGAGAACGCCAGGGTGGCGACCAGGACCGCTTCGCTCTCGAGGTTGAGGATCAGCAACCCCAGGAGGAAGGCGACCAGCCCGGTGAGCGCGGTGGCGATCAGCAGCGCCAGGGCGAAGGGGACCTCGTAGTTCACGACGAGGATGCCGGTGGTGTACATCCCGAGTCCGGAGAAGCCCACCACCCCGAAGTTCACGATGCCGGTCCGGCCGAACTGCAGGTGCAGCAGGACGCCGAGGCAGACGATGATCGTCAGCCCCTGGAGCGGGAAGACGAGTGCGTTCACGGGTCAGCTCCTCGCCATCAGGGTCTTGACCGACCGTGCGGCCGCGGCGCGGAACCGCAGCACCGCGATGAACAGCAGCAGCAGGAACACCTGCGCGTAGAGCGGGTCGGAGAGGTTGGTGAGGACGGCGGTGGCGATCCCGGTGGCCGCCCCGGCCACGAGGGCGCCACGGACGCTGCCGATCCCGCCGATGATCGTGACCATGATGATGATCAGGATCAGGTTCCAGCCGAGCGTGTAGTCGACGAACGAGAAGACGCCGATGAAGATGCCGGCCAGCCCGCCGGCGACGCCGGAGACGAACCAGACCAGGACCGAGGTCTTCGTCGGGTCGATCCCGCTGGTGGCCGCCAGGTCGGCGTTGCTGGCCAGCCCGCGGATCTGCTGCCCGTAGGTCGTCTTGTACGTGAGCAGGTAGGCGCCGACGGCGATGAGGACGGCGAGGACCATCGCCCAGATCTGCGCGCTGGTGACACCGGTGCCGAACACCGACAGGTACGACGGGTCGGTGATGTCGAACAGGTAGAGGTCGACCCCGAAGAACAGCCGGACGGCGTGCCGCATGAGGAACGACAGGCCCACCGAGAGCACGATCATCTCGATCTTGCCGACGCCGCGGCGCAGGGCCGGCCGGAAGACGGCCACGTACGTCAGCGCGCTGAGCGCCCCGGCCAGCAGGGCGGCGGGGACGATCGCTGCGTAGAAGTTCAGCCCCAGGATGCTGTTGAACAGGATCGCGAAGTAGGCGCCGGACGTCACGGTCTCGGCGTAGGCCACGTTGATGAACCCGTTGAGGTAGTAGATCAACGTGAAACCGATGGCCGCGAGGACCAGCGGCGCGGCCTCGATGAGGCCGATGATCAAGGTGTCCATGGTCAGCCCACCACCCGCTCGACGTGCCCCTGGCCCGGGGGACGTGGAAGGGATCCGTGCGGTCGCATCGCGCTCCTCGTCGATCGAACATCGGTGTTCGATAATCGATAGGGCGGGACCATAGCGGCCCTGTGAGGGGCGCCACAAGGGCTCCATGTTGCAGAACGGACACGGCGGCCGGCCCGGTCACGGAGGTGGCCACCCGCGGTCTCCCGCAGTGACGCCCGCGGCGATCACCGGTCCGCGGACCGCGCTCTTGACGCTGCGGGAACGCCCTCCTAGGCTGATCATCGATTATCGAAGCTGCACCTGTGGAGGCCGTGCGAACGGTCGTCCGGCGCCCGGTCAGCGGGCTCCTGCGTGGCGCGGGGGTTCGTCCGAGCGCGGCGGCGGGTGTGCCGAGATCATGAGGGTTGGAGCCGGCACCGGCCGTGCTCGTCCCGACCGATCACTGGAGGTGGCCATGTCCGGCCCCGACGCCCTCACGCGCAGCGTCCTCGCCGACCAGGTGAAGGAGCGGCTGCTGGAGGGGATCCTCGACGGCTCCTACCCACCCGACTCGCGGATCGTCGAGACCGCGGTGGCCAAGGAGTTCGGCACCAGCCAGGCCCCCGTCCGCGAGGCACTCCGCGGCCTGGAGGCGCTGGGGCTGATCGCCATCACGCCGTTCCGCGGCGCCCGGGTGCGCCGGCTGGACACCGAGGAGCTGCTGGAGGCCTACGTCGTCCGCTCGACGATCGAGGTGCTCGGCGCCCGCCTGGCCATGGCGAACCTGACCGAGGCGGACGTGAGCGCGCTGCTGGCCATCGGGGAGGACATGCACCGGGCGGCGGACGCCGGCGACGGACGGGCGCTGGCGATCATGGACGCCAGCCTGCACGAGAAGATCATGCAGGTCTCCGGCAACCGCACGCTGCTGCGCGTCTGGCGGTCGCTGGAGCCGCTGTCGCGCACCTACATCACCCTGCTCGGCCCCCACTCCGACCCGCGCTGGACCTGCTCGCTGCACGACCCGATCCTCGAGGCCGTCGGCCGCCGGGACGCCGAGGCCGTCGTGCGCGCGATCGAGACCCACTTCGACGAGGTCCGCGAGCGGCTGGCCGGGCACCTGGCCGAGGTCGCCGAGCAGCAGGTCCACGGCGCGGAGTCGCAGGCCACCGGGACGTCCTGACGCCCGACGAGCCGGCCGCCGGCCGGCAGCGGGCGCTCCTGCCCGGCACACCCCCGACGACGAGGGAGACCAGATGAGGACCATCCAGCACTGGATCGACGGTGCGCGGACCGGAGGCGGTTCGACCCGCGTCGGGCCGGTGTTCGACCCGGCCACGGGCGAGCAGCAGGCGGAGGTCCTCCTGGCCGAGCAGGGCGACGTCGACCGCGCCGTCGCCGCCGCGGCGGCGGCGTTCGAGGAGTGGTCGGAGTCGTCGCTGTCGCGGCGGACCGGGATCCTCTTCGCGTTCCGGGAGATCGTGCGCCGCCGGCGCGACGAGATCGCCGCGGCCATCACCGACGAGCACGGCAAGGTCCTGTCCGACGCCGCCGGGGAGGTGCAGCGCGGCCTGGAGGTCGTCGAGTTCGCCTGCGGCATCCCGCAGCTGCTCAAGGGCGAGTACTCTGACCAGGTCTCCACCGGCGTCGACAGCTTCAGCTTCCGCCAGCCGCTGGGCGTGGTCGCCGGCATCACGCCGTTCAACTTCCCGGCGATGGTGCCCATGTGGATGTTCCCGGTGGCCATCGCCTGCGGGAACACGTTCGTCCTCAAGCCCAGCGAGCGGGACCCCTCCGCGGCGCTGCTCATGGCCGAGATGTGGGCCGAGGCGGGGCTGCCGGCGGGCGTCTTCAACGTCGTCCAGGGCGACAAGGTCGCCGTCGACGCGCTGCTCGACCACCCCGGTGTCGCCGCCGTCTCCTTCGTCGGGTCCACCCCGATCGCGCAGTACGTGCACGAGCGCGGCACCCGCGCGGGCAAGCGGGTCCAGGCGCTGGGCGGGGCCAAGAACCACGCCATCGTGCTGCCCGACGCCGACCTCGAGTTCGCCTCCGACCACCTCGCCGCCGCGGCCTACGGGTCGGCGGGGGAGCGGTGCATGGCGGTCTCGGCCACCATCGCCGTCGGCTCCGTGGGTGACGAGCTGATCGAGGTCCTCGACCGGCGCAGCCGCGCGGTGCGCGTGGGGCCGGGGCGCGAGCCGGGCAGCGACATGGGCCCGATCGTCACCCGGGCCTCCCGGGACCGGATCGTCTCGCTGATCACGGCGGGGGAGGAGGAGGGCGCGAAGGTCGTCGTCGACGGCCGCGACCTGGTCGTCCCCGGGCACGAGAACGGCTTCTTCGTCGGGCCCACCCTCGTCGACCAGGTGCAGCCGGGGATGGCCGTCTACCGCGAGGAGATCTTCGGCCCGGTGCTGTCGGTCCTGCGCGCGGACACCGTCGACGACGCGATCGACCTGATCAACGCCAACCCCTACGGCAACGGGACGGCGATCTTCACCTCGCACGGGGGCGCGGCCCGGAAGTTCGTGCGCGGGGTCCAGGTCGGGATGATCGGCGTGAACGTGCCGGTGCCGGTGCCCATGGCCTACCACTCCTTCGGCGGGTGGAAGAACAGCCTCTTCGGCGAGCACCACGTGCACGGCCCCGACGGCGTGCGCTTCTACACGCGGGCGAAGGTGGTCACCCAGCGCTGGCCCGAGCTCGAGCGGGACGCCTCCTTCGACATGCCCACCGCGCGCTGAGCCGGGACGAGGACCGACGATGACGAACCTGGTGACCGCCGTGGCGACCGGAGCCGCCGCGGGTGCGGCCGACCGCGTGCCGCCGCTGCTGCGCATGACGCAGGAGACCCCGACCCGTCTGTGGAACGACTCGGCGACCCCGGCGGAGCTGTCCGCCGCGATCGGCTGGGGAGCGGTGGGCGCCACCTGCAACCCGGTCATCGCCCTGGCCGCGCTGACGAGCGACCTGCCCCGCTGGCGGCAGCGCATCCGCGGGTACGCCGACGAGCACCCCACCGCCTCGGAGTCCGAGATCGGCTGGGCCATGGTCAAGGAGCTGTCGGTCGAGGCCGCGGACCTGCTGGCCGGCGCCTTCACCGAGCACCGCGGCCGCAACGGCCGGCTGTCGGTGCAGACCGATCCGCGGCTCTACCGGGACGGCGCGGCCCTCGTGGCGCAGGCCGTCGAGTTCGACGCCCTGGCGCCCAACGTGATCGTCAAGATCCCGGCGACCGAGGTCGGCATCGGTGCGATGGAGGAGGCCACCTACCGCGGGGTCAGCATCAACGCGACGGTGTCGTTCACCGTGCCGCAGGCGGTGGCGGTCGCCGAGGCGATCGAGCGCGGCCTGCAGCGCCGCGAGGCGGAGGGCCTGGACGTCGCCGCGATGGGCCCGGTCTGCACGATCATGGTCGGCCGTCTCGACGACTGGCTGAAGACGGTCGCCGCGCGGGACGCCGTCACCGTCGACCCGGGGGTGCTCGAGTGGGCCGGGGTCGCGGCGTTCAAGCGGGCCCACCAGATCTTCACCGAGCGGGGCTTCCGCACCCGGCTGCTGTCGGCCGCCTTCCGCAACCACATGCACTGGAGCCAGCTGGTCGGTGGCGACGTCGTCATCTCCCCGCCGTTCGAGTGGCAGGTCCGGCTCAACGCCAGCGGGATCGAACCGCTCCCGCGCATCGACGAGCCGGTCGCCCCGCAGATCCTGGACACGCTGTACGAGCGGTTCCCCGAGTTCCGGCGGGCCTACGACCCCGACGGCATGACGATCGGGGAGTTCCAGGACTTCGGCGCGACCCGGAAGACGCTGCGCCAGTTCCTGGCCGCCTGCAACGACCTCGAGGGCATCGTCCGCGACGTGCTGCTCCCCGACCCGAAGAAGTAGGCGCCCCCGTCCGGGCGACTGCCGAGTGCGACGAACTGGTGGTCATCAGCCGCTGATGACCACCAGTTCGTCGCACTCGCAGCAGTCGGGGGTCGCCGCCGACCTCGTCCCGCCCGTCGCCGGACGGCGGGTCACGGCATGAGCAGGACGGGCTTGACGACGTCGCCGGTCGCCGTGTCGGCCGCCGCCCGGTCGATGTCGGCCAGCGGATAGGTGGTGATCAGCCGTTCGAAGGGCAGTAGCCCGCGCCGGTGCAGTTCCCAGAGGCGCGGGATGGTGCGGCTCGGCGTGCTGTCGCCCTGGAGCACGCCGCGCACGGTCAGGCCCTTGGTCATGGCCTCGAGCATCGGGATGCCCCCGGTCACGCCGGGCGAGGCGGTGCCGACGTAGGCGCAGGTGCCCAGCGAGTCCAGCGACCGCACCGCCGCCGTCAGGACGTCGGGGACGCCGGTGGTCTCGAACGCGACGTCCACCCCGCGGCCGCCGGTGGCGTCCCGGATCGCCTCGACCGGGTCGACCTCGGTCGGGCTGACCAGGTGGGTGGCCCCGAACTCGGCGGCCAGCGTCAGCCGGGAGGCCCGGCGGTTGACGGCGACGATCGTCGTCGCGCCACACAGCCGGGCCGCCATGATCGCGCACAGCCCGACCGAGCCGGCGCCGAAGACGGCGATGGACGACCCGGGCACCACCCGCAGCACGTCCAGCACGGTGCCCGCGCCCGTCTGCACCCCGCAGGCCAGCGGCCCGGCGATCCGCAGGTCGACGTCGTCGGGGACCTTCACCGCGCTGCGGGCGTAGGCGACCGCGGACGTCCCGAACGACGACTGGCCGAAGAAGTGGTCGCCGACCGGGCGGCCGTGCGCGTCGGTGGTCGCGACCGAGCCGTCCGGCCGGGCGCAGCGGAACTTCAGGGCGGCGATCGAGTCGCAGTACGCCGTGCGGCCGGTCCGGCAGCGGATGCAGGACCCGCAGGACGGGAAGCTCAGCACCACCTTGTCGCCGGGGGCCAGGTCCCGGACGCCGCTGCCGGTCTCCCGCACGATCCCGGCGCCCTCGTGGCCGAGGACGGCCGGCAGGGACTCCGGGCGCGAATCCCGCACGAGCAGGTCCGTGTGGCACATGCCGGCGGCCACGATGTCGACCAGCACCTCGTCGGCCCGGGGCGGGGCGAGCGTGACGGCCTCGACGGAGAACGGGCCACCCGGCTCCCGCGCGACCGCGCAGACGGCCCGGGAGTCGGGGGTCACTGGGTCGCCGTGAGGCCGCCGTCGAGGGTGAGGACCTGCCCGGTCACGAACGACGAGGCGTCGGAGCAGAAGAAGAGCAGTGCGCCGACGAGGTCGTCGGTCTCGGCGATCCGGCGCAGCGGGATGCGGGCGACCAGGTTGTCGTAGAACCCCGGGGCGGCCAGCAGCGTGGCCGCCTGCTCGGTGCGGACGAAGGTCGGCGAGATGGCGTTGACCCGGATACGGTGCTTGGCCCACTCGGTGGCGTGCTGCCGCGTGACGGCGTCCATCGCACCCTTCGCGGCGACGTAGGCGGAGTACCCCGCATCGATGCCGAGCTGTCCGCGGACCGAGCTGATGTTGAGCACCGAGCCGCCGCGGCCCCCGGCGATCATCGCGCGGGCCGCCGCCTGCGACACCAGCAGCGCCGTCGTCAGGTTGAGGTCGAGGATCCGGTCCCACTCCGCCTGCGGGTACTCCTCCGCCGGGTAGAGCGCGGTGCCGGCGCCGCCGCCGATGCCGTTGACCAGGACGTCGACGCGGCCGAAGGCGTCGAGGGTCTGCTGGATCGCGCCGTCGGCGGCCGCCTTGTCCGACATGTCGCCGGTCACCACCAGCGCCTCGCCGCCGACCTTCTCCACCGCCGCGCGGGCCTCGGCGAGCCGCTCCTCGGAGCGGCCGATGATGGCCACCGTGGCGCCGACGGCGGCGAGCGCGGCGCAGGTCCGGACGCCGACCCCGCCGGAGCCGCCGGCCACGACGGCGACCCGGTCGGCGAGGGTGAAGCGCTGCAGTTCCTCGATGCTGGCCTGGTTCATGGCGTGCGGAGACCTCCGGGACGGTGAGTGGGGGAGCGGGATCAGCGGACGGGTGCGCGCTTGGCGGTGAACTTGTCCCAGAGCGAGGCCGCGTTGAGCGACTGGATGTGGTCCATCATGTAGCCCTGTCCCACGTCGACCGGGCCGAACTTGTCGCGGAAGTGGACCCGCTCGATGGTCTCCTCGCGCGACCAGCCCTTGGCCACGGCCTCGGCGACGGCGCTGGTCCACTCCAGGAGCACCGAGCGCTGGGTCGCCAGGTAGGCCGGGGTGGTCACCGGCCCGTGGCCGGGGACCACGGTGTCGACGTCCAGGCCGGCGATCACGTCGAGCGCGCCGACCCACTGGTCGATGTCGGAGGTCATGAGCCACGTCTGGCACTCGGAGAACACGGTGTCACCGGTGAAGACGACCCGCTCCTCGGGGACGTAGACCGCCACCTGGCCGGGGGTGTGGCCGGGCGTGTGGATCAGGTGGAAGGTGGTGCCGCCGACCGTCATGTCGAGGTCGCCGGTGAAGACGAGGTCGCCGGCGTTCGGGTCCTCGTAGTACGTGTCGCGGTCGGGGATCATCCCGGCCGCGCCCGGGTCGTCGGTCGGGATGGCCTCGAGCGCGTAGGCGAACGGATCGAGGTCGGGCGTGACCGTCATGAAGTTGTCGGCGACGCCCTGGTGGTGCACGACGTCGCCGGCGCCCTTGAACCAGTAGTTGCCGAAGATGTGGTCGACGTGGTGCTCGGTGTTGACCACGAAGCGGATGGGCCCGTGCTCCTCGGCCTGCCGGCGCATCTGCACCGCCTTGGTCGGCAGCTGCGGGGTGTCGATCACCACCACGCCCGCCGACGTCACGACGTAGCTGGGATTGCAGCCACGGATCTCGGTGGACGTGAAGACATGGGGCGTCACGCGCTGCACGACGGAACCTCCCTGGAGCGCCGGCGGCCGGGCCGACCCCGGCGCCACGTCCCGGTGCAGCGGGAGCTGCGGCCTGGTCGGCGTTGACCGGTACGGAGTAATAATCGATTCTCGATCCGTTGTGTGTCAACAGCTACCGGGGTGTCGTCGCAGGCGATGTCCGCCGGACGCGCGAGGGCCCGGTGCGCGGGCGATCGATCCGCCGCGCACCGGGCCCTCGTCCGCCCGGACGTGCCGTCCTGGGCCCTGCCGGCGGCTACGGTGCCTCGGCCAGCACCCGGAGCGTCACGGAGCGATCGGCACCGATCTCCGCCTCCAGCCCGGCCAGCCAGGCCGGCTCCCCGGTGTCGGAGCCGGCCACGTCGAGCCCGCAGGCACGCAGGACCGGGGAGTGGGTGACGCCCACGGTGACGGCGGTGTCGTCGGCGCGGTCGGCCAGGCTGGCGGCGAAGGAGCGGATGCGCGCGGCGACCGCGGCCGCGTCGTCGCCGGGGGGATCGGGGTGCCGGACCCACCAGCCGACCCGGTCGGGCGCGGTCAGCCACTCGGCGAAGAACGCCACCTTGGCGACGTCGGCCTCGGTGAAGCCCGGGATCTGCACGGCGAACGCCTCCTCGCTGCTGACCATGTCGACGCGCACGCCGGCGAGGTACAGGTCGGGGTTGCGCAGCGCGAAGGCGACGCCGTCCTCCAGCACCGTGGCGCCGGCCTCCCGGGCGCCCCGCGCCACCGCCGCCGCGGTGTCCCGGGTGCGGCGGGTCTCGCCGCTGATCACGCGGATCGGGCCCTCGGCCCGGCCGGCGAGCCGGTGGCCCACCTCGACGGCCGTCCGCAGGCCCTCGTCGGTGACCGGTACGTCGCCCCGGTGCGAGGTGACCTCGCCGTGGCGGAGCAGGAACAGGCGCTGGGTCATGGGACCTCCGGGGTCGGGGGACGACCGCGCCGGGACGCCACCCGGGAGGGTGGCGTCCCGGCGCGGGACGGGGTGGGACGGTGGGTCAGCCGGCGGTCGTCGCGGTGGCCGCGGGGATGCCGGCCGCCTTCCGCTGCTCCCACTGCGCGGTGAACAGCTGGTAGACCGCGTCGGCGAACGCCGTGTCGTTGATGTTGTTGTCCATCTCGACCAGCTCGATCGAGGGGTCCAGCGTCGCGCGGATGGAGTCCAGCAGCGGCGAGACGTCCACGCCGTGCCACTGGCTGCCCTCCTTGAAGTAGTTGTCCAGCCCGTTCAGCGGCAGCGCGACCGCCTTCGGTCCGGGGGCGGAGTTCACGTGCTCGGCGATGTAGGTCCCGAGCCGCCGCATCTCGTCCGGGGTCGCCAGCAGGGAGGTGATGTTGGGGTTGTGGATGATGATGTTGCGCTCGTCGGTGTCGAACTCGGCCGGGATGGTGTTCCGGGCGCCGAAGTTGAAGCACTCGGCCGCGCCCGGGACGACGACCAGCGGGATCCCGGTGCGGACCGCGGCCTCCATGCGCTCGCAGCCCGGGTCGAAGATGCCCTTGTTCCAGTGGTTGATGATCTCCGGCAGCGTGTAGTCGATCAGGCCGTCGATGGCACCGGTGTCGATCAGGTGCTCCATGCCGGCGCCCTCGCCGACCGCGTGGAAGGTGACGACCTCGAAGCCGTTCTCCTCCAGCTGCTCCCGGATGCGCATGACGCCGGGCGTGGTGACGCCGAACATCGAGATGGCGATGAGCGGCTTGCTGGTCTCCGCCTGCGCCTTGGTGGCCTCGTACCCGCGCGCCATGCCGGCGGCCGCGTGCGCGGCGTTGCTCAGCACCTGCTTGGAGATCCGGTTCAGCCCGGCGATGTCGGTGACGGCGTTCATCATCATCATGTCCGAGTGGCCGACGTAGGGCCGGGTGTTGTTGGACGCCATGGTGCTCACGATGAGCTTCGGCACCCCGATGCCGAGGTTCTGCAGGGCGCCCCCGAGGAGGTCGGTGCCACCGGTGCCGCCGAGGCCGAGGACCGCGTCGATCCGCCCCTCGGCGCAGAGGTCGGCGATCACCGCGCGCAGGCCCTCGCTCATCTTGGTGATCGCCGCGCTGCGGCCACCGGCTCCGCCCTCGACGCCCGCGGCGAACTCGGCCAGGTCCACGCCGGCCCGGGCAGCCACCTCGGCGGACGCGATGTCCGGCGGGAAGTAGGGCTCGCCGAGGACACCGCAGTCGACGACGAGGACGTCGACGTCGCTGGCGAGCAGTTCGTCGCGCACGTAGGCGTACTCGGTCCCCTTGGTGTCCAGGGTGCCGGCGAGACAGACGACGGGCTTGCGGGACATGGCCACTCCTTTGTGACGGGTGCAGGTCGGTGGTGCGGTCGGCGGCGGCCCGTGGGCTCCGCCGTCCTCGCCCTCGCAGGCGACGGGGTCAGCTGTCGGCGCCCTGGAGCGCCGTCCACACCCGCTCGGGGGTGAGCGGGAGATCGCGGATCACGACGCCGGTGGCGTCGGCCACCGCGGCGCCGAGCGCGCCGGCGGTGCACAGCAGGGCGCCCTCGCTGATGCCCTTCGAGCCGTACGGCCCGGGGCCGTCGTGGTTCTCCACGGCCTCGCTGACCAGCTCCAGCGGGACGTCCTTGAAGGTGGGGATCCGGTAGTCGAGGGCGCCCAGGTTGCGGATCCGGCCGTGGTCGTCGAGCAGCAGCTGCTCCATCTGGCTGTGGCCGAGGCCCATGATCGCCGCGCCCTCGTCCTGGGAGACGACCTGCAGCGGGTTGAGCTCGGTGCCGACGTCGCTGACCGTCACGTGCCGGGTGAGCAGCAGCTCGCCGGTCTCCCGGTCGACCTCGACCTCGATGGCCGTTGCGTTGAACTCGTAGAAGGCCGCGTCACCGCCGAGCGGGTGCGCGCCCTTGCCACGCAGCCGCCGCGTGCCCTGCCCGATGAACTCCCCGCGCAGCGAGCCGAGCGCCTGGCGGGCGGCCTCCGGCAGGCTCAGCTCCCCGTCGGGGGTGATCAGCAGGCCGGGACGGACGTCGAGCTGCTCCGCCGGCACGCCCGTCGACTCGGCGTACAGCTCGAGCACCCGCCGCCGCACGTCGTGGCAGGCCTCCAGCACGGCCGAGCCCATGAACACCGTCGACCGGCTCGCCGAGGTCTGCAGGTCGAACGGCACCGTCCCGGTGTCGCCGCTGACCACCGTGACCCGGTCCAGCTCGGCCCCGAGCTCGTCGGCGACGATCTGCTGCCAGAGCGTCCGTGCCCCCTGCCCCATGTCGGAGGTGCCGGCGTAGACGATCGCGCTGCCGTCGCACAGCAGGCGGACCAGGCTCTGCGACAGGCCCGAGGTGGCACCGGGCTTGATGCCCACCGCGATGCCCCGGCCGCGGTTCGGCGGCAGCGGCGTCCCCCAGCCGATCAGCTCGGCGGCCTTCTCCAGGCTCTGGTGCCAGTCGCCGTCGGCGTGCGCGGCGGACTCCCCGCGCACGAAGGCCTCGCCCTGGGCGACCAGGTTCCGGCGGCGGATCTCCAGACCGTCGAGGCCCAGCTCCCGGGCGCCGGCGTCGAGCTGGGACTCCATCGCCCACGACACCTGGGGGCTGCCGAAGCCGCGGAAGGCGGTGCTCGGCGTGGTGTTGGTCATGACGGCGCGGGCGTCGATCCGCACCCCCGGGATGCGGTAGGGCCCGGCCGCGACGTAGCTGCCCTTGCCCATGACCCGCGGCGCGACGTCGGCGTAGGCGCCGATCTGGAAGTCGGCCTCGACCCGGTGGAAGGTGAGCTCGCCGTCGGAGGTGAATCCGGTGCGCGCCCGCATCCGGCAGCCGGCCCGCCGCATGCTCTGGAAGGTCTCCTCGAGGGACAGCACGATCCGGCAGACCCGCCGGGTGCGCAGGGCGAGGAAGGCGATCAGCGGCTCGAGCTTCGGGTTCTGCTTGCCGCCGAAGCCGCCACCGGGGTCGGGCGCGAACACCCGCACCTGGTTCAGCGGCAGGCCGAAGACCGAGGAGATGGTGCGCTGCAGCAGGTAGGGGTGCTGCACGGGGGAGTAGACGTCCAGCCCGCCGGAGTCGGTCGGGACGGCGACGGTGCCGCCCGGCTCGATCGGGAAGTGGGTGACCATCGGGAAGGTGTAGGTGTTCTCGACGACGACGTCCGCGCGCGCCTCCTCCGCCTCGATGTCTCCCCAGGCGTAGTGCGCGTCCTCCAGCACGTTGGTGTCGATGAGGGCGTGCTCCGGCCGGATCGAGGGATCCTGCACGAGGTGCGCGCCCGGGGCGAGGGCGGCGTCGAGGGAGTAGACGCCCGGGAGCTCCCGGTAGTCCACGACCACCGCGCGCGCGGCGGCCTGGGCCGCGTCGAGGGTCTCGGCGACCACCGCGGCCACCGGTTCGCCGTGGTAGTTGACCCGGCCGTCGGCGAGCACCGGGCGGTCGGTGTGGGAGACCCCGAACCGCGGCACGGGCGAGGGCAGCTCCGCGGCCGTCACCACGTCCACCACCCCGGGGACGGCGCGGGCCGCCGCGGTGTCGATCCCCAGCACGTCGGCGCACCCGACCGGGACCGTCACCAGGGCGACCTGCAGCGCGCCGGGGAAGCGCAGGTCGGCGACGAACTGCTGGGCGCCCGACGTCCGGTCACCGCCGCCGTACCGGAGCACCGGCCGGCCGACCTGGCCACCCGGGTAGAGGTCGGCGGGCTCGCCGAGCGCGTCGCGCTGCGCGATGGCTCGTTCGGGGGCCGTGGTCACTGCGCCGCCCCCCTCCGGACGGCGGTGGCCTGCACCGCGCGCACGATCCGCTGGTAGCCGGCGCAGCGGCACAGGTTGCCCGACAGGGCCTCGCGGATCTCCGCCTCGTCGGGGGAGGGGTTGGTCCGCAGCAGGTACTCGGCGGACACCACCTGCCCCGGGATGCAGAAGCCGCACTGCACGGCCCCGGCGTTCAGGAACTCCTCCTGCAGGTCGGTGAGGCCGTCGGCGGACAGCCCCTCGACGGTGGTCACCTCGTGGCCCTCGGCCTCGACGCACAGCACCAGGCAGGAGTTCACCGCCTTGCCGTCGAGCAGCACGGTGCACGCGCCGCACTCGCCCTCCGCGCAGCAGCTCTTGGTGCCGGGCAGCCCGACCTCCTCGCGCAGCCCGTCGAGCAACGTCCGGTGCGCCGGCACCGCGACCGTCCGCCGGGTGCCGTTGACGCTGAGCCGGACCGTCTGCAGCCCGTCGTCGACGACGGGGTCGTCGTTGGTCATGACGCCATCTCCCTCGGGTTGCGTCGGGACGCGGCGGTGCGGACCGCGCGCGTGGTGAGCACGCGGAGCGTGGCGAGCCGGTACTCGCGGCTGCCCCGGACGTCGGAGATCGGGGTGGCGGCCGCCAGCAGCCGGTCCAGCGCCGGCGCGAGCGATGCCTCGTCGTCCAGGTCGACCGGGCCGGGCACCTCGGCGCGCAGGGGCCGGGGGCCCACGGCGCCCATCCCGAGCACGAGGGCGCCGTCCGGGCCGACGCCGGCCGCGACGCTGACGGTCGCGAGGTCCACCCCGCGCCGCCTGGTCAGCCGCCGGAAGGCCGCCCCCGACCCCGGCGCGGGCCGTGGCAGCTCGATCCGGGTCACCAGCTCGCCGGGCCCGCACAGCGTGCGCCGGGGGCCGAGGAAGAAGTCGTCCAGGGCCGCGGTGCGGTCCCCGTCCAGCGACGCGATGGTGACCCGGGCCCCGTGCACGAGGAGCGGGGGAGCGGTGTCGGCCGCGGGCGAGGCGTTGCACGAGTTGGCGACCAGGCTGGCCCGGTTGCGGATCGCGACGGATCCGACGGTGAGCGCTGCCTCCACCAGGGCCGGGTACCACTCGCGCACCACCGGGTGCTCGACCAGCTCGCCGAGCGTGCAGGTGGCGCCGAACCGCATGCCCTCGTCGTCGACGGCGATCGGCTCGGGCAGGTCGGTGACCGCCTTGAGGTCGACGAGCAGGTCCGGCTCGAGGGTGTGGTGCCGCAGCCCCACGAGCAGGTCGGTGCCCCCGACGAGGGGCCGCGCGCCCGCACCGCCCTCGGCCAGCGCGGCGAGCGCGTCGGCCCGGGTGGTCGGCCGGTAGTACTTCGGCATCGTCGCCGTCCTTCCGCGGTGGGCCGGTCAGGGGTGGACGATGATCTTCATCGCCCCGCTGGAGCGGTCGTTGAAGGTGGCGAGCGCCTTGTCGTACTCGGCCAGCGGGAAGCGGTGGGTGATCAGCTCGGAGACGCGGACCCGCCCGTCGGCGACGAACGGGATCACCCGGCGCATCTCGCCGGCGGAGGCGCGGGAACCGACCAGCTCCAGCTCGTCGAGGACGAGCGGCTGGATGCTCAGGGCGACGTCCTCGGTGGGGATGCCCACCATCGCGCAGCGCCCGCCCCGCCGCAGCATCGCCATCGCCCAGGTCAGGGTGTCGGGCACCCCCGCGCACTCCAGGACGACGTCCGCGCCGAGCCCGCCGGTGCGCCCGCGGACCTCGGCCACCGGGTCGCCGGCGGTGGTGTCGACGGTCTCGAAGCCGAGGGCCGCCGCCTTCTCCAGGCGGTAGCCCCGGCCGACGACGACGACCCGGGCCGCGCCGCAGATGAGGGCGCTGTCGGCGGCCAGCAGGCCGATGGCCCCGGCGCCGGTCACCACGACGGTGTCGCCGGGCTGGATGTTGCCGCGCCGGGCCACGTGGAGGGCGATGCTGGCCGGGTCGATCACCGCGCCCTCGTCGTAGGAGATCGAGTCGGGCAGCTTGAAGATCGTCTTCACGTCGTGGACGACGTAGGTGGCGTCGCAGCCCTGGACGTTGTGCCCGTACTGGGCGTGCAGGCCGGGCTTGCCGTAGTTCTCGCAGAGGTTGTAGCGCCCTTCCACGCACTTCTGGCACGCCCCGCAGGCGTTGTGGCTGGTCCCGGCGACGCGGTCGCCGACCTGCCAGCCGAAGGCCTCGGCGCCGGGGCCCAGCGCGACGATGTCGCCGGCCCACTCGTGCCCCGGGGTGAACGGGAAGGCCGGCGGCCAGAAACCGGGGTAGTCGCCGCGGATCAGGTGCGCGTCGGTGCCGCAGATGGCGGTGGACCGCACCCGGGCGAGCACCTCGTGCGGGCCGGGCTCGGGGACGGGCTTCTCCTGGATCTCCAGGACGTCGGGCTCCAGGACCACCAGCGCTTGCATCGTCTCCGTCATTCGTATCTCCAGGTGGTTCGCGGGGTGGGCCCGGCGGTGGGTCCTGCACGCCCAGGGCGTCAGGTGCATCACCGATTATCGAAACTAGGGGTCGATGCCCATGGCCGTCAAGGTCTCTCGATAATCGACAGCGGACCGGTGTCCGCCGTTCCCGCCGGGGAGCGGGGAGGGGGCGGGTCAGGCCCCGGGGGAGCTCTCCTGGACCTCGGCCGGGTCGCCGAGCGCGGCCGGGAAGTGGGTCTGCAGGAGCTCGCTGACCGACAGCTGGTGAGCGCGCGCCGCCTCCGCCGCGCGCTCGGCGTCCCGGGCCCGCAGTGCCGCCAGGATCGGGCGGTGCTGCTCCACGATCTCCCGGACGTCGACGTCCGGGAGGGTCAGCGTGATGAAGGTCCGGGCGAACGGGGCGAGCTGCTCGAAGGCCCGCTCCAGGGCGTGGTTCTCCGAGGCCTCGGCGATGAGGTGGTGGAACCGGACGTCGGCCTCGGTCACGCCGGAGAAGTCGCCCGCGTCCAGCCGCGCGACCATGTCCCCGACGAGCCCCTCGAGGGCGTCCAGCCGGGTGTCGGAGATGCGTCCGGCCGCCAGCCGGGCGGCCAGGGCGTCGATCTCCGCGCGGACCAGGCTGACGTCGGCCAGCTCCTTGGCGCTCGGCAGCCGCACCCGGGCGCCGCGGCGGGGGTGGATCGTGACGATGCCGACGGCGGCGAGCTCGCGGAGCCCCTCGCGCACGGGGGACTGGCTGAGGCCGAGCTCCTTGGCGAGCTTGAACTCCACGATCCGCTCGCCCGGCTGGTAGTGCCCCTGGACGATCCGGTCCAGGACGAGGCGCTTCACCGTCGCCGACAGCAGCTCGCCGCCGATCTCGGGGCTGAGCTGGCCGTCGCTCATGGCAGGTCCTTTCCGGCGGTCATCAGGGCCTGGCGTCGCGCAGGTCGAGGCGGCGTCGTGCCTCCTCCGGGGTGGCGACGTCGCGGTGCAGCAGGCGGGCCAGGGCGGTGATCCGCTCGACCTGCGCCGCGTTGGACTCCGCGAGTCTGCCCGGTCCGTCCCACAGCGAGTCCTCCAGGCCCACCCGCGCGTTGCCGCCGAGGGACAGCGCGATGACGCCGAGCCGCATCTGCGAGGAGCCGGCGCCCAGCACCGACCACTCGAAGTCGTCGCCGAAGAGGCGCTGCGCCGTCCGCCGCATGTGTGCGAGGTCCTCGAAGTCGGCCCCCGTGCCGCCCAGGAGACCGAAGACGGTCTGGACGAACAGCGGCGGGCGCACCAGGCCCCGGTCGAGCATGTTGGCCAGGTTGTAGAGGTGGGAGGTGTCGTAGCACTCGAACTCGAAGCGGGTGCCCTGGTCACCGCAGAGCTTGAGGATCCGCTCGATGTCGGCGTAGGTGTTCTTGAAGACGACGTCCTTGTCCGCCAGGCGCTCCCGCTCCCACTCGTGCTGGAAGCTCGGGTAGCGGTCGAGCATCGGGAACAGGCCGAAGTTCATCGAGCCCATGTTCAGCGAGGCGAGCTCGGGGGCAAGCGCCACGGCCGGGGCGATCCGCTCGTCCACCGACATGTGCGGGCTGCCGCCGGTGGTGAGGTTGATGACCACGTCGGAGCCGTCCTGGACGATCGCCAGGACGTCCTTGAACAGGGCCGGGTCCTGCACCGGGTGGCCGTCCTGGGGATCGCGCACGTGCAGGTGCACGATCGCCGCGCCGGCGGCCGCCGCACCCAGCGCCGCCTGCGCGATCTGCTCCGGCGTCACCGGCAGCGCCGGGGACATCGTCGGCGTGTGGATCGCGCCCGTCGGGGCGCAGGTGATGATCGCCGACGTCGCTCGCGTGGCCATGGAGCCTCCCCTGGATGGTTCTCTCGATTATCGAGCGTAGCCTGCCCTTGCACCGCCTGGGAACCTGACGTGCCTCGGAAGGGAGGGAACGGTGTCCGCTGCTGCTCCGCTGGGTCGGGTCGCGCCACGGATCCTCGTGGCGCCCGACAAGTTCAAGGGCTCGCTGACCGCCGCGCAGGCCGCCGCCGCGCTCGGCCGTGGCCTCCGCCGGCGGCTCCCCGACGCCTCCGTCGTCGAGCACCCGATCGCCGACGGGGGCGAGGGCTCGGTGGACATGGTGCTGGGGCACGGCTTCCGGCCCGTGGTGTGCCAGGTGCGCGGGCCGCTGGGCGACCCCGTCCGGGCCACCTACGCGCTGGACGGGGAGACCGCCTTCGTCGAGATGGCCGCCGCGGCCGGTCTCGGGCTGCTGCCCGGCGGGACCCCCGACGACTCGACCGCCCGGACGGCGTCCACCTACGGCGTCGGCGAGCTGATCCGCGACGCGCTCGACCGGGGGGCCCGCCGCATCGTGCTCGCCGTGGGCGGCAGCGCCACGACCGACGGCGGGGCCGGGCTGGCGGCCGCACTCGGCGCCGGTCTCCGGACGGCGTCCGGACCCCTCCCGGCCGAGGGCGGAGCCGGCCTGCTGGACGTGGAGCGGCTGGACCTCGCGGGGCTCGACGCGCGGCTGGCGGAGGCGACCGTCGTGGTCGCGTGCGACGTCGACAACCCGCTGACCGGGCCGTCCGGCGCGGCCGCCGTGTACGGCCCGCAGAAGGGGGCGGGCACGGAGACCGTGGCGCTCCTCGACCGGGCGCTGGAGCGCTGGGCCGACGTGGTGGCCGCCGCGACCGGCCGCGACCTGCGCGACCTGCCGGGTGCCGGGGCCGCGGGCGGGCTCGGCTTCGGCGCCGCGGCCCTGCTCGGCGCCGAGGTGCGCCCGGGCATCGACACCCTGCTCGAGCTCACCGGCTTCGAGCGGTCGCTCGCCGGCGCGGACCTCGTCGTCGTGGGCGAGGGCTCCCTGGACGAGCAGAGCCTGCACGGCAAGGGGCCGGTCGGGGTGGCCGCCGCCGCGGCGCGGGCCGGCGCCCGCGTCGTCGCCGTGGCCGGGCGCAGCACCGTCGCCGCCGACCGGCTGCACGCAGTCGGGATCGAGCGCGTCCACACGCTGGCCGAGCTGGAGCCCGACGCCGGGCGGAGCATGCGGCACGCCGCCGACCTGCTCGAGACGACCGCCGACCGGATCGCGGCCGAATGGCTGAGCACCCCGTCCGAGAGCGCCCCACCCGAGAGCGCCCCACCCGAGAGGACCCCCACCCGATGACCAGCGAGGCAGGGACCGCCGACCCCACCGCACCCGTGGACCCCGAGCGCGGCCCCGCCGCGCGGCAGCGGCCGGAGGAGCTGCTCGCCGCGCTGGCCCTGCCGACCCGCGGCACCACCTACTCCCTGGCGCTGCCCCGCTACACCGGCATGCCGCTGTTCGGGGCGCACCCGCCGTTCGACGTGAGCATGTACCGCACGCCGAACGGGCTGCGCGGCGACGGCATCCACCCCTGGGGCCCGCGCAACGAGGTCAACCTGGGCTACATGGCCGAGACGGTCAGCGGCACGTCGCACAGCGGCGCGCACGTGGACGCGCTCGCGCACATGACCATCGGTGAGGACGACCACTGGTACGGCGGCGGCAACGCCCGGGAGCACCTGGGCGACCGCGGGCCCAAGCTCGGTGACGGGTCCAAGCTGCCGCCGTTCATCACCCGCGGTGTGCTGCTCGACGTGCCGGCCTTCCGGGGGATCGAGGCGCTGCCGGCGCACGAGCCCGTGGGCGCCGAGGAGCTGCAGGCGGTGGCCGCGCACCAGGGGGTGCAGGTGCGCGCCGGCGACGTCGTCCTCATCCGGTCCGGGTACCTGAGCCAGTGGCCCGACCCGGAGGGCCTCGCCCGGCACGTCACGGCCGGTCCCGACATCAGCGCGGCGCGCTGGCTGCTGGAGCAGGGCGTGGTCGCGGTGGGCAGCGACACCGAGACCTTCGAGGTCCAGCCGGCGCCCGACCCGGGCACGCCGGCGAACCCGCAGCCGGTGCACACGCTGCTGCTGATCGAGAACGCGATCTACCTCTTCGAGTCGGTCTACCTGGAGGAGATCTCCCGCGAGCGGGTGCACGAGTTCCTTTTCGTGGCCCTGCCGCTGAAGATCGAGGGCGCCACCGGATCGATGCTCGACCCCGTCGCCATCGTCTGACCGGCGTTGCCCCCGCCGGCGCGGGTCACCGCCGACCGCACGACGCCCTGACCAGGAATTCCTTCGCGCATCGCGCGTGACCGGGAGCCCGGTCGGCCGTTGACCCTCGAGGAGACGAGGGAGGGCCCGTGGGCGAGCAGGACCGGAACCTGATCGAACGACTCATCGCGTGGCGGGTGGGGGCGGCCATGGAGCCGACCCCGCCGAACGAGACGCTGCTGAGGGTGCAGCAGCCGTTCTACGACCTGCTCACCAGGTACTGGTTCCGGCTCGAGGTGGACGGCTGGGAGCGGGTGCCCGACGAGACCTGCCTGGTCGTCGGCGTGCACTCCGGTGGCGCGCTCACGATGGACGCCTGGACCCTGGTCAACGCGTGGCACACGCACTTCGGTGGCGAGCGGGTGCTGCACGGCACGGCGCACGACGTGCTGATGGCCGCGCCCGGGCTCGGTGACTACTTCCGGGCCGTGGGGGTCGTCGCGGCCAACCGGACGAGCGTGACGGCGGCGCTGGCCGGCGGCGAGGACGTCGTCGTCTGGCCCGGGGGCGAGGTCGACGCGATGCGCAGTTGGCGCAAGCGGGACGTCGCGACCCTGGGTGGGCGCACCGGGTTCGTGAAGCAGGCCATCCGGTCCGGTGTGCCGATCCTGCCGGTCGCCACCGTGGGTGGGCACGACACGGTCTTCGTCCTGTCCGAGGGGAAGTGGCTGGCGAACGCCCTCGACCGGCTCACCGGCCTGAAGTCGACGCTGCGCGGCGCCAACCTGCCGATCATCTCCGGCTTCCCGTTCCCGCTGGCGGTCGAGATCCTCCCGGCGCACGTGCCGCTGCCGGCCAAGATCCGGACCGAGCTGCTCGAACCGGTCGAGGTCGACGACGACCCCGACCGCGCCGACGACGCGGTGTACGTGCGGTCGGTCTACGACCGGGTGCAGGCCGACATCCAGGCCGGCATGGACCGGCTGGCCGCCCGGCGCGCCGTGCCCGTCCTCGGCTGACCGGTCCAGGGTCGACGGGGGAGCCGGGCAGCGGCAGGGTGGGCAGCGACGACGGACCCGGGACGACGGAGGGAGCGCAGCGATGGCGGCGCGGTACGAGTACACGGTTGCCGAGATCCGCGAGGGGATGATCGGCGGCAAGATGTCCGGCGACAAGCTGGAGAAGGTGCTCAACCAGCACGCGCGCGAGGGCTGGCAGCTCAAGGCGATCACCTCGGTCGAGGTGAAGGGCCGGATCGGCCCCGGCGGCGTCGAGGGCGTGCTCGTCACCTTCGAGCGGCCCGTGGCGTGACCACCATCCCGCACCTCAGCGACGAGGCGGCGGCCCGGTGGCTGGCCGAGCACCGAGCCGGGGTGGCCCCCGCGGAGGCGCTGGCGTTCTTCGACGGGCTCCTTCCGGTGCCGGCGGCCGATCTGCTCGGCAGGTGGCGGGGGAGCGGCCTGCCGACCGGATCCCGGCTGGACGGGCTGCTGGAGGCCTACGGCTGGTACGGCAAGGAGTTCCTGGGCGCCGAGGCCGTGCACCCGCTGCTGTTCACCGGCCGCGGCGGCCGACCCCGGGCGGTCGACCCCGCCTGGATCCCGCTGCCGCTGCTGCGCGACCACGCCGGCCTGGCAGGGACGTGGCCGGTCCGCACGGTGTTCGGGCGGATCCGACCGCTGCTGCACACCCACCGGCCGAAGGCGCGGCTGCGCACCGTCGAGCACCGGGGGGTGAGCACCGCGGCGATGATCTACGACGCGCTGCCGATCATCGACGTGTTCCGGCGGGTCGGCCCCGACGTCGTGCTCGGCGCGATGGACATGCGGGGGCTGCCGGCCCCGTTCTTCTTCCTGCTCGAGCGCGAGACCGGCTAGCCGACCGGCACCTCGAGCTCGGCCAGCAGGCTGCGGATCCGGCGCTCGATCTCGTCGCGGATCGGCCGCACGGACTCCACGCCCTTGCCGGCCGGGTCCTCGAGCTCCCAGTCCAGGTAGCGCTTGCCGGGGAAGATCGGGCAGGCGTCCCCGCAGCCCATGGTGATGACGACGTCGGACGCCTCGACCGCGTCGGTGGTGAGCACCTTCGGTCGCTGGTCGGAGATGTCGATGCCGACCTCGGCCATGGCCTGCAACGCGGAGGGGTTGACCTGGTCGCCCGGCACGGAGCCGGCCGAGCGGACCTCGACGGCGTCCCCGGCCAGGTGGCGCAGCCAGCCGGCGGCCATCTGCGAGCGGCCGGCGTTGTGCACGCAGACGAACAGCACGCTGGGCGTGTCGGACACGGAGAGCCTCTCGATCGGAGTTCAGGCGGGGGCGGGCTGGAGCTCGGCGAGCAGCGCACGCACCCGGGAGTCGATGTCCTCGCGGATCGAGCGCACCTCGCCGAGGGAGAGGCCGGCGGGGTCGCGCACCTGCCAGTCGAGGTAGCGCTTGCCGGGGTAGACCGGGCAGGCGTCGCCGCAGCCCATGGTGACGACGACGTCGGCGGCGCGGACGACGTCGTCGGTGAGCGGTTTCGGGAAGGCCTGGCCGAGGTCGACGCCGGCCTCCGCCATGGCGGCGATCACGGCGTCGTCGACGGACGCGGCGGGCTGGGAGCCGGCCGAGCGGACGTGCACCCGGCCGCCGGCGCGCTGCTGCAGCAGACCGGCGGCCATCTGCGACCGCCCCGCGTTCTGCACGCAGACGAAGAGCACCTCTAGCACGTCGTGCGCGACCGCTCCCTTCGCCTGGGCCAGCGCGGTGAGCCGTTCGGTGGCGAAGCGGGCGGTCAGCGCCGGCAGGTGCGCGGTGACCCGCGCCGTCCGGGCGAGCGCCGTGTAGGACTCGAAGACGTACCGGTCGACCGTCTCGCGGGCGAACACGCCGGCGAAACGGGCGGCGAGGTCGTCGGCCAGCCGGTGCAGCGCGGCCTCGGGGGTCAGCAGGCCGGGCAGGGACTTCTCGGTCGTCATCGGGCACTCCGGACGAGGTCGGGGACGGTCGGGTCGCCGGGGAACCAGCGCCGGGCGGCCCACAGGGACACGTAGACCAGGCCGACCAGCACGGGAACCTCGATCAGCGGGCCGACGACACCGGCCAGCGCCTGACCGCTGGTGACGCCGAACGTGCCGATCGCGACGGCGATGGCCAGCTCGAAGTTGTTGCCGGCGGCGGTGAAGGCCAGCGTCGCCGTCTTGGCGTAGCCCAGCCGCAGCCGCATGCCGAGGAGGAACGAGCCGCCGAACATCAGCGCGAAGTAGGCGAGCAGCGGCAGCGCGATGCGGGCGACGTCCCAGGGCTGGGAGGTGATCGCGTCCCCCTGCAGGGCGAAGAGCATGACGATGGTGAACAGCAGCCCGTAGAGGGCGACCGGGCCGATCCGCGGGAGGAACCGTTCCTCGTACCAGGCTCGGCCCTTGCGGCGCTCGCCCAGCGTCCGGGTGAGGAACCCCGCGACCAGCGGGATGCCGAGGAAGACCAGCACCGAGACGACGATCGCCCAGACGCTGAACTCCGCCGACGTCGTGGACAGCCCGAGCCAGCCGGGCAGCACCTGCAGGTAGAACCAGCCGAGCGCGGCGAAGGCGACGATCTGGAAC
The DNA here is from genome assembly GCF_900112815.1 of Blastococcus tunisiensis. Classification (GTDB taxonomy): domain Bacteria; phylum Actinomycetota; class Actinomycetes; order Mycobacteriales; family Geodermatophilaceae; genus Blastococcus_B; species Blastococcus_B tunisiensis. The sequence goes on along the minus strand of NZ_FOND01000004.1, from coordinate 249,084 downwards.
ACCGAGTTGATCGCGACCAGGACGGTCGCCGCCTCGCGGTCGCCGCAGGACAGGTCGTTCCAGATCAGCACCATCGCGATGCAGCGGGCCAGACCCACGATGATCAGGCCGGTCCGGTACTCGGGGAGGTCGGGCAGCAGTAGCCAGGCGAGGGCGAACATCAGTGCCGGTCCGAGCACCCAGTTGAGCACCAGGCTGGCGCCCAGGAGCTTCCGGTCGCCGGTCACGCGGTCGAGTTCGGAGTACCGGACCTTGGCCAGCACCGGGTACATCATCAGCAGCAGGCCGATCGCGATCGGCAGGCTGACGTTGCCGACCTCGACCGCCGAGAGGGCGTCGTCCAGACCCGGGACCCAGCGGCCCAGCGCCAGCCCGAGGGCCATGGCGGCGATGATCCAGATCGGCAGGAACCGGTCGAGGGTGGACAGCTTCTGCAGCACCGGTGCGTCGGCCGGGGCGGCGGGGCGGCCGTGCTCGTGCACGGTGTCGCTCATGACGGCATCAGCGCCGGTGCCTGGAACAGGTTCGCGACGGCGGCCAGCGCCGCGGGCCGCACGGCGTAGTACACCCACACGCCGCGCTTGTCGCGGTCGAGCAGACCGGCCGAGTGCAGCACCTTGAGGTGGTGGCTGATCGTCGCCTGGGTGAGGTCGAACGCGTCGTTGAGGTCGCAGACGCAGGCCTCGCCGGTCGCGCTCGAGGCGATCAGGCTCACCAGGCGCAGCCGTACGGGGTCCGCCAGCGCCTTGAGCAGGGGGGCGACCTGCTCGGCCTGCTCGGCGGACATCGCCGTGCCGGAGAGCGGCGTGCAGCACGCCAGGCCAGGGTCGGTCATCGGTTCCTCCGTCGCAGACATCGCCGCCCATCGTAGCGACGTCCATCGTATTGACAAGTATCGATGCCTGGTGTTCATTCGGTATTCAGACATCGATGCCTGTCGATGTCCTGACGAGAGGTGGATCCCCCGTGTCCCGTGTACAGCTCGCGCTCCGCGTCGCCGACCTCGACGCCGCCGTCGACTTCTACTCGCGGCTCTTCGACGCCGTCCCGGCCAAGCGCCGTCCCGGGTACGCCAACTTCGCCATCGCCGAGCCGCCGCTGAAGCTGGTCCTGCTGGAAGGGGACGCCGGCGAGCCGACCCGCATGGACCACCTCGGCGTCGAGGTGCCCTCCACCGACGAGGTCGGCGCGGCGACGAGCCGGCTGGCCGACGCCGGCCTGGCCACGCGGGTCGAGGACGGCACCACCTGCTGCTACGCCGTCCAGGACAAGGTCTGGGTGACCGGCCCCGGCGGCGAGCCGTGGGAGGTCTACACCGTCACCGCCGACGCCCGCCCCGACCTCGAGGGCAGGACGGAGGCCGAGCTGTCCGAGGTGGCCGGTGACGGCACCTGCTGCCGGCCCGAGGGCGCGGACACCGACGCGCGCGTCGCCGCCGCCTGCTGCTGACGCGCGCGACGAACCATGCGGTCTCGGGGCGATCGGGCGTCGATGGCCACGAGATCGCATGGTTCGCGTTCGGCAGACGGCGGGGACGGCCTCTGGCAAGGTCTCGCCCGTGGATCTCGACGAGGTGGCCGACGAGCTCTACGCGGTCCCGCCGGAGGAGTTCATCGCCCTCCGGAAGGCCCGCCAAAACGAGGCCAGGGCCGACGGCGACAAGGCGCTGGCGAAGGAGATCGGCGCGCTGCCCAAGCCGTCGGCCGCCGCCTGGGCGGCCAACCTCCTGGTCCGGGAGCAGCGCGCCGAGATCGAGGGCCTGGTCGAGCTGGGGAGCCTGCTCCGCGAGGCCCAGGAGAACCTGGCCGGTGACCAGCTCCGCGCCCTGGACGTGCAGCGCCGGCAGCTGCTCACGGCCCTCACCCGGCAGGCCCGCGCGCTGGCGAACGACCAGGGGCACCCGGTCAGCACCTCGGTGGCCACCCAGATCGAGGAGACCCTCCGCGCCGCGATGTCCGACCCGGAGGCGGGGCGGGCGCTGCTCACCGGCCGGCTCACCTCGCCGATGAGCTACAGCGGCATGGGGACGACGGTCGCCCGGCCCGACCTGCGGCTGGTGCACCCGCCCCGCTCCGGACGCCCGGAACGGCCCGGGAAGCCGGCGACGGCCGGCGCGCGGGAGAAGCAGGGGTCGCCGGAGGAGAAGCAGGCGGGGGAGTCGGCGGCCGAGCGCAGGGCGCGCGAGCAGGAGGAGCGCCGCCGGGCCGCGGAGGAGAAGCGGCAGCGCGAGCTGGCGCGTGCCCGGGAGGCGGCCGAGGCGGCCGTCGCCGCCGCCGAGGAGGCCGAGAGCGCGGCCGAGGAGCAGCGCCGGGAGGTCGGGACGCTCGAGGAGCGTCGTACCCAGCTGCGGGAACGGGTGGACGACCTGGCCGAGCAGCTCGCCGGCGCCGAACGGGACGCCGGGGACGCCGCCGCCACCCTCAAGCGCGCGCAGCGCCGGCTCACCGCGGCCCAGCACGAGGCCGAGGAGGCCGCCGAGGCCCGGGACCGGGCCGTCGCGCACGCGGCCTCCCTGGCCGAGCGGGACTGACCGCCCGCGCTTGCCCCGCGCGCCCCGTGGGGTCGACACTCGGCCCCAGCCCGCCCCGACGCCGTGGAGGACGCCGTGACCGAGGAACCCCGCACCGAGGGCACGTCGCCCGACCACGCGCGCAGCGGCGACGACGTCGCCGACGCGATCGGCGTCGCGGAACGGGGCAGCGCCGTCCGGGAGGTGCACGACCGGGGCGCCGAGGCGAAGCCGGGCGAGGCGCCGGTCGAGCAGCGGCACGGCGACCCTGAGATGACGGAGGGGCAGGTCGTCCTCGGCGAGGGGGAGCCCGGACCGAACCGGTCCATCGGGCTCGACCCGGAGGCGGGGTCCTCGGGGGCGGCCCAGTCGCACCCGGGTGCCCGCATCTCCGACCGGGTGGCCGGCGGTGAGCCACCGCCGCCGGACCCGTCGGCGGACTAGGGGACCGGCGAGCTCCACAGCCCCACCCGCACGGTGGGCCGGGGCCGGGTCGGCCGGTCGAGCAGCGCGCTGGTCGCGTCCGGCGTGGTCAGGAAGCGCTGCAGCGCCCGCGCCGCGCTCGTCGCCCGCCCGTCACCGGGGATGGTCGCCCACCACAGGCCGGTGACCGGCGTGCCCTCGACCGGCAGCCGGACGAGCGTGCCCCGCCGGAGGTCGCCGGCCACGGCGTGAGCGAGGGCGAGCAGCAGCCCCGGCCCCGACCGGACGGCGGTCAGCGCGGCGGCCTCGCTCTCGCACTCCTCGACCTCGGTCGGCAGGCCGGCCCGGTCCGCCCAGCGCTCCTCCTCGCTGCCCGCCTCGAACCCGCCCGGGCCGGTCAGCCAGGGACGGCCGCCGAGGTCGGCGACGGCGAGCCGGCGACGGCCGGCGAGCGGGTGCCCGGGTGCGGCCACCACGATCCGCTCGTACCGCAGGAAGGGCACCGCGTCCGGTGCCGGTCCGGACACCGGCCGGGGCCGGACGCCGAGCACGATGTCCGCGACGTCGTCGGCCAGGGCGCTCGCCGCGCAGCCGGTCGAGCCCACCGTGAGGTCCACCGCCGCCCGGTTCAGCCGCCGGGTGAAGGCCGCCACCGCCGCGCCCGCCACGTGCTCGGCGCAGGCCGCCGTGGCGAGCACGCGCAGCGAGCCTGCGGAGGTCGCCTGGCTCACCTCGCGGCGGGTGCGGTCGGCCAGCCGGACCAGCTCCCGGGCCCGCGTGGCCAGCGCCCGCCCGCCCGGGGTGAGCGTGATCCCGGCACCGGTCCGCCGGAAGAGCGGGTCCCCGAGGTCGGCTCGCAGCGCCGCGACCGCCGAGGACACCGCCGGCTCGCTCACCCCCAGTGCCTTCGCCGCGGCACGCAGCGACCCCAGCTCGGCGACGAGCGCGAAGGTGCGGAGCTGGGTGAACGTCATGGCGGACGGCCCTCATAACCGGTCGGTTATCTCGATGTTGACAGTGATCCAGGTCACCGACAAGGTCCACCGCACCAGGGCCCCACCGCGGGGCCCGTGGGAAGGGGGTCCCCCCGTGCAGGTACCGGCTCCGTTCGACTACGTCCGCGCGACCAGCGTCGCGAACGCCCTGGAGCTCCTCGAACGCCACGGGCCGGAGGCCCGCGTCATCGCCGGCGGGCACAGCCTGCTGCCGATGATGAAGCTCCGGCTGGCCCGGCCCGACTGGATCATCGACATCAACGACGTCGCCGAGCTGCACGCGCTCACCGAGGAGCCCGACGAGCTGCGCGTGGGGGCGCTGACCCGCCACGCCGAGCTGCTGGACTCCGACGTCGTCGGCCGGCTGTTCCCGATCATCCACGACGCGGAGCGGGTCATCGCCGATCCCGTGGTGCGCAACCGCGGCACCATCGGCGGCTCCCTGGGCCAGGCCGATCCCGCCGAGGACCTCACCACCGTGTGCGACGTCCTGCACGCCCGGATCGTCATCGCCTCCCCGGGCGGCGAGCGCGTCGTCGACATGGCCGACTTCCACCGCGGCCCCTACGAGACCGCCTGCGAGCAGCACGAGCTGATCACCGAGATCCGGTTCCCCGTCCGCCCGCGGGCGGGCAGCGCCTACGAGAAGGTCGAGCGCAGGGTCGGTGACTGGGCCGTCGCGGCCGCCGGCGCGGCCCTCTGGATGGCCGAGGACGGCACCGTCGCCGACGCCACCATCGGCCTCACCGCCCTGGGCCTGGAAGGGCCGGCGGTCGAGGCCGCGGCCGTGCTGATCGGGGAGCGGCCCAGCGAGGACCTCTTCGCCGAGGCCGCGGACCTGGCCGCCGCGGCCAGCTCGCCGATCGAGGACCAGCGCGGCCCGGTGGACTACAAGCGCCACCTCGCCGCCGAACTCACCCGCCGCGTCCTGGGCCGTGCCCTCGACCGCGCGGCCCACCCCGCCGTCGCCTGAGGAGGCCGACCATGCAGGTCACGATGACCGTCAACGGGACCGAGGTCACCCGCGACGTCGAACCCCGCATCCTGCTCGTGCACTACCTGCGCGAGTCGCTCGGGCTGACCGGCACCCACTGGGGGTGCGACACCAGCAACTGCGGCACCTGCGTGGTGCTCGTCGACGGCGAACCGGTGAAGTCGTGCACCCAGCTGGCGGCCATGACCGCCGGGCACGAGGTGACCACGGTCGAGGGCATGGCCGACGGCGCGACCCTCGACCCGGTCCAGCAGGGGTTCATGGAGGAGCACGGCCTGCAGTGCGGGTTCTGCACCCCGGGGATGATGCTCACCGCCCGCGCGCTGCTCGACCGCAACCCCGATCCGGCCGAGGACGAGATCCGCGAGGCCATCTCCGGCCAGATCTGCCGCTGCACCGGCTACGCCACGATCGTCCGTTCCGTCCAGTGGGCCGCCGCGCACCCGGCCGCCGAGGGCACGACCGCCAGCGAGGTACCGGCATGACCACCGTCGAGGAACGCCCGGCCCGCGAGGCCAACCCGTCGGCCACCGCCGCCGACCGGCCGATCGGCTTCGGCCGCATCCAGCGCAAGGAGGACCCGCGGTTCGTCCGCGGCAAGGGCAACTACCTCGACGACATCGTGCTGCCCGGCATGCTGCACGGCGCGATCCTGCGCTCGCCGATGGCGCACGGCCGGATCGTCTCGATCGACACCACCGAGGCCCTCGCGCACCCGAAGGTGCACGCGGTCATCACCGGCACGGACCTCGAAGGGCTCAACCTCGCCTGGGCGCCGACCCTGTCCGCCGACGTCCAGGCCGTGCTGGCCACCGACAAGGTCCGGTTCCAGGGCCAGGAGGTCGCGTTCGTCGTCGCCGAGGACCGGTACTCCGCCCGCGACGCCCTCGAGCTCATCGACGTCGAGTACGAGCAGCTGGACCCGGTCATCGACGTGCGGCGGGCGCTCGACCCGGGCGCGCCGGTCGTCCGCACCGACCTCGAGGGCCGCACCGACAACCACATCTTCGACTGGGAGGCCGGCGACGCCGCGGAGACCGACGCGGTCTTCGCGGCCGCCGACGTCGTCGTGAAGCAGGAGATGGTCTACCCGCGGGTGCACCCCGCGCCGATGGAGACCTGCGGGGCGATCGCCGACTACGAGCCGATCGACGGCAAGCTCACCCTCTACGAGACGACGCAGGCCCCGCACGCGCACCGCACGCTGTTCGCGATGGTGGCCGGCATCCCCGAGCACAAGATCCGCGTGATCAGCCCCGACATCGGCGGCGGCTTCGGCAACAAGGTCGGCATCTACCCCGGCTACATCCTCGCCGTGGTCGGGTCGATCGTGACCGGCAAGCCGGTGAAGTGGGTCGAGGACCGCTCCGAGAACCTGATGAGCACCTCGTTCGCCCGCGACTACATCATGACCGGCGAGGTGGCGGCGACCAGGGACGGGAAGATCCTCGCCGTCCGCACGAACGTGCTGGCCGACCACGGGGCGTTCAACGCGACCGCGCAGCCGACCAAGTACCCGGCCGGCTTCTTCCACATCTTCACCGGCAGCTACGACCTGCAGGCCGCGCACTGCAAGGTCACCGGGGTCTACACCAACAAGGCCCCCGGCGGGGTGGCCTACGCCTGCTCGTTCCGGGTGACCGAGGCGGTCTACCTGGTCGAGCGGATGGTCGACGTCCTCGCCAGCGAGCTGGGCATGGACCCGGTCGAGCTGCGGCTGAAGAACTTCATCAAGCCCGAGCAGTTCCCCTACGCCAACAAGACCGGCTGGGAGTACGACTCCGGCGACTACGAGCCGACCATGCGGCTGGCCATGCAGATCGCCGGCTACGAGGACCTGCGCCGCGAGCAGGCGGAGAAGCGGGCCCGCGGGGAGCTCATGGGCATCGGCATCTCCTTCTTCACCGAGACCGTCGGCGCCGGACCGCGCAAGCACATGGACATCGTCGGCCTGGGCATGGCCGACGGCGCCGAGGTGCGGGTGCACCCCACCGGCAAGGCCGTCGTCCGGCTGTCGGTGCAGAGCCAGGGCCAGGGCCACGAGACGACGTTCGCGCAGATCGTCGCCGAGGAGCTCGGCATCCCGCCCGAGGACATCGACGTCGTGCACGGCGACACCGACAACACCCCCTTCGGGCTGGGCACCTACGGCAGCCGGTCCACCCCGGTCAGCGGCGCCGCGGTGGCCCTCACCTCGCGCAAGGTCCGGGACAAGGCCCGGCTGATCGCCGCGGCGATGCTCGAGACGCGGCCCGAGGACCTCGAGTGGGAGAAGGGCCGCTGGTTCGTGAAGGGCGATCCCGGCGCCGGGAAGACGATCGCGGAGATCGCGCTCGGCGCGCACGGCACCGTCGCGCTGCCCGAGGGCGTCGACGGCAACCTGGACGCCGAGGTCACCTACGACCCGCCGAACCTGACCTTCCCGTTCGGGGCGTACATCTGCGTGGTCGACATCGACAAGGGCACCGGCAAGGTGCACGTGCGGCGGTTCGTCGCGGTGGACGACTGCGGCACGCGGATCAACCCGATGATCATCGAGGGGCAGATCCACGGCGGCCTGGCCGACGGGGTCGGGATGGCGCTGATGGAGTTCATCGGCTTCGACGAGGACGGGAACTGCCTCGGCGGGTCGTTCATGGACTACCTGATCCCCACCGCGATGGAGGTCCCCGACTGGGAGACCGGGCACACCGTGACCCCGTCACCGCACCACCCCATCGGTGCGAAGGGGATCGGGGAGTCGGCGACCGTGGGTTCGCCGCCGGCCGTCGTCAACGCCGTGGTCGACGCGCTCGCCCCGTTCGGCCTGACCCACATGGACATGCCGTGCACCCCCGCCCGGGTGTGGGAGGCCATGCAGGGCCGGCCCACGCCCCCGATCTGAACAAGGACCTTCTCGCCCCCCACGCCTCGCGGGCTCGGCGCGGGCCCCTGCGAGAAGGCCGTTCCAGCCCGTCACCGCCCCTGCAGCGGGCCGAACCGCTCATCGGAAGGGAGATCCACCGTTGTCCGTGACCGACGCCGCAGCGGAGCTGACCCGCACCCGTGAGCCGTTCGTGCAGGCCACCGTCGTCCGGGCGCAGAAGCCGACCAGCGCGCACGCCGGCGACACCGCGCTGGTCCGCTCCGACGGGTCGATCGACGGCTTCGTCGGCGGCACCTGCGCCGAGGCGTCGGTGCGCGAGTACGGGCTGATGACGCTGTCGACGAACGAGCCGCTGCTGCTGCGGATCGTCCCGGGTGACGTCGGTCCGCAGAGCACCGAGGAGGGCGCGGTCACCGTCGCCAACCCGTGCCTGTCCGGTGGTGCGGTGGAGATCTTCCTCGAGCCACGCGTCCCGGCCCCGCGGATGCTGGTGGTCGGCGACAGCCCGGTCGCGGAGGCGCTCGCCGCGCTGGGCCGTCCGCTCGGCCTCGACGTCGCGCTGGTGGCCGGGGACGAGGCCGCACCCGCGGCCGGTGACGCCGCGCTGGTGGTGGCCTCGCACGGGCGGGGGGAGGAGCCGGCCCTCGCCGCGGCGCTGCGCCTCGGCATCCCCTACGTGGGGCTGATCGCCAGCCGGATCCGGGGGGCCGGCGTGCTGGCCTCCCTCGACGTGACCGACGAGCAGCGCAGCCGGGTGCACAGCCCGGCCGGCCTCGACATCGGCGGCAGGACGGCGGCGGAGATCGCCCTGTCGGTGCTCGCCGAGATCGTGCAGGAGCGCCGCGCCGCCGAACGGCACGCGGGGGAGCGCCCGTCGGCGGGGCCGGACGCCGGTCCGGCCCGGGCCGTCGATCCGGTGTGCGGCATGACGGTCGCCGCCGTGGACAGCACCCCGCACGCCGAGGTCGGCGGGACGACGACGTGGTTCTGCTGCGAGGGCTGCCGGACGGCGTTCGTGGCCGACCCGGAGCGGTATGCCCCGGCGTCCTGAGGGCCGGTCGTGACGGCGGCGGCCCGGATCGGCGCCGAGGAGGACGTCCGCGCCCGCGTGCCGGACGTGGAGACCCTCGCCGCCGGGCTCGACGCGGTGGACTACCTGGCCGACCCGGGTCTGGCGACCGCGCTGTTCCTCGCCCTGCGGCTGCCGCAACCGCTGCTGTTGGAGGGGGAGCCCGGCGTCGGCAAGACCGAGGCGGCGAAGGCGCTGGCCCGCATCCTGGACACCCCGCTCTACCGGCTGCAGTGCTTCGAGGGCATCGACGCCGCCGAGGCGCTGTACGAGTGGAACCACCCCCGCCAGCTGCTGGGCATCCGGCTGGCCGAGGCGCGCGGCGGGTCGCTCGCGGAGGACGACCTGTTCGGTGCCGACTACCTGCTGCGCCGGCCGCTGCTGCAGGCGATCGAGCACCCCGGCCCGCGCCCGGCCGTGCTGCTGCTCGACGAGATCGACCGCGCCGACGCCGAGTTCGAGGCGTTCACCTTCGAGGTGCTGGCCGAGGCGGCGGTCACCGTGCCCGAGCTGGGCACGATCCGCGCCGCCCACCCACCGGTCGTCGTCCTCACCTCCAACCGGACCCGGGACCTGCACGACGCGCTGACCCGGCGGTGCCTCTACCACTGGATCGACTACCCCTCCCCGGAGCGGGTGGCCGAGATCGTGACCCGGCGGGTGCCCGGCAGCGCCGAGCCGCTGGCGGTGGCCGCCGCGGCCGCGGTCGCCCGGCTGCGCTCGCTGGACATGGTCAAGCCGCCGGGCATCGCGGAGGTCATCGACTGGGTCGCCGCGCTGGACCTGCTCGGCCTGACCCGGCTGGACGCGGCCGCGGTCGACCGCACCTGGGGGGCGGTGCTGAAGAACCGGGACGACCAGGAGCTCGCCCGCTCCCGGGGGGCCTCCTGGCTGGCCGGTGGCTGACCTCGGGCAGGTCGTGGTGGGCGCCGGCCCGCTCGCCGTCGGACTGACGACGGCGCTGCACCGGGCCGGGCTGCCGGCGCCGCCCGAGCGGGCCGCGGGCCTGGCACGGGCGCTGCAGCTGGTGCCGCCGGTCGACCGGTCGGCGCTGTACTGGACCTGCCGGGTCGCGCTGGTCACCGACCGGGCGCAACTGCCGGTGTTCGACGCGGTGTTCTCCGCGATCTTCGACGGCCGGCTGGACCCGGCCGACAGCCGCGGCGACCCGACCGCCCCGCCACCGGTGGGCAGCGAGCCGCACACCCGGCCCACGCCCCCGGACGACCGGCCGACCCAGCCGGGGGAGGCGGGCGCGGCGCCGGGCACGCCGGGCGACGGGGGCGACGGGGACGAGCGCGAGGTGCGGCTGGCGGCGGCCTCCGCCGAGGAGCGGCTGCGGCACACCTCCTTCGCCGACCTCGGCGCGGACGAGCTGGCCGGCGTCCGGGAGCTGGTGCGGCGGCTGGTGCTCAGCACGCCGGTCCGCCGGAGCCGTCGCAGCCGGGCCAGCCGGCGGTCGGGCGACCGGCTCGACCTGCGGCGCACCGTCCGTGCCGCCCAGCGCACCGGTGGCGACCCCGCCCGGCTGGTGCACGCGGTCCGGCGGACGACGCCGCGCCGGCTGGTGCTGCTCTGCGACGTCTCCGGCTCGATGGAGCCCTACACGCGGGTCTACCTGACCCTGCTGCAGGGGGCGGTCGCCGGGGCGCGGGCGGAGGCGTTCGTCTTCTCCACCGGGCTCACCCGGCTGACCCGGCAGCTCGCCGTCCGGGATCCCGACCAGGCGCTGGCCCGCGCCGGGGCGGCGTCGTCGGAGTGGGCCGGCGGCACCCGGCTGGCCGCGGGGATCGGCCGGTTCGTCGCCGACCACGGCCGGCGGGGGATGGCCCGCGGTGCCGTCGTCGTCGTGCTGTCCGACGGGTGGGCCCAGGACGACCCCGACGACGTCGCGGACGCCATGCGACGGCTGCACCGGCTGGCCCACCGGGTCGTGTGGGTGAACCCGCGCAAGGCCGGCCCCGGGTACGCCCCGCTGGTCGGGGGCATGGCCGCCGCGCTGCCGTACTGCGACGCGTTCGTCAGCGGCCACAGCCTCGCGGCGCTGGAGCAGGTCGTCGTGGCGGTGCGCGAGGACGCGCGCCGCTGACGGGGAGCCCGGGACGGCGGGTGCGCCACCGGACATCTGTCCGTCTCGGGACCGACACACACGGTGCCTAGCGTGCACGCGATCCGGATGTCGCCCGGTCGCTCGACGCCCGCGGCGGGACCTCGCGGACCCGTATCTCGATTGGGTTGCGGTACCGCGCGCGCACTGGTCCCGCCTTAGCGCTGAGAGAAATCTGTCCGCACTTCACCGATCCCGAGGATGGTGCCCGCTCATGCGATCTGCCCGACTCTCCGCGACCGCCTTCGGCGCCGCGGCGCTGCTCACCCTCACCGCCTGCGGAGGCGACGGAGACGACGGGGGGAACGGTGGCGCCGCCGGTGGAGGGGACGACGCGACCCGGATCGCCGCGGTCTTCTCCGGCACCACGACCGACGCCGACTACAACTTCCTCGGCCTCGAGGCCCTCGAGGCCGCCGAGGACCAGCACGGCGCCGAGATCACCTACTCGGAGAGCGTGCAGGTGCCCGACGCCGAGCGGGTCATCCGGGAGTACGTGGCCGACGGCAACGACGTCGTCTGGACGCACGGCAGCCAGTTCTACGACGCCACGGTCGCCGTCGCGGCGGAGAACCCCGACGTCGTGTTCATCGCCGAGCAGGACACCGAGCCCGAGGACGTCCCGGAGAACGTCTGGGTGCTGGACCGCAACTTCCACCTGGCTTTCTACCCGCTGGGCGTGCTGGCCGCCGCCGCGTCCGAGTCCGGTCAGATCGCCTACCTGGGCGGTGTCACCCTGCCCTTCTCCTACTCCGAGGTGCACGCCGTGGAGCAGGCGCTGGAGGACTCCGGCTCGGACGCCACCCTGACGCCGGTGTGGACCGGTGACTTCAACGACCCCACCCGGGCGCAGCAGTTCACCAGCCAGCTGCTGGCCGCGGGCAACGACGTCATCCTGACCTCGCTGAACCTCGGCGTCGTCGGCGCCTTCGAGGCGGTCAGCGACGGCCCCGCGGGGGCGCTGATGACCGCCAAGTACACGGACAAGTCGAACCTGGCGCCCGAGCACTACCTGACCTCGGTGCTCTACGACTTCGAGGTCATGCTCGACGAGATCCTGACCTCGATCGAGGACGGCGAGACCGGTGGCTACCTCGGCATGACCTACGACCAGGGCATCTCGCTGCAGACCCCGCAGAACGTCGACCAGGCCGTCATCGACGAGGTGGACGCAGTCGTCGAGCAGCTCGCCAGCGGTGAGATCGAGGTCGAGCGCGACACGACGCCGGTCGAATGAGCGATCCGGCATCCGCCGGTCCGGTCGGGGCTCACGCTCCGGGGGCTTCCGAGGCCTCCGGGCGAGGCCCCGACCAGGACCGGCCGGTCACCATGACCGGCATCAGCAAGTCGTTCGGACCGGTCCGCGCCCTCCTCGACGCCGACTTCGAGCTGGCACCCGGTGAGGTGCACGGGCTGGTCGGGGGCAACGGCGCGGGCAAGACCACGCTGATGAACGTCCTCTACGGCCTGTACCGGCCGGACGCCGGAGAGATCCGGGTCGACGGCCGCACGGTGCAGATCCGCTCGCCGCGGGACGCCATCGGGCTCGGGATCGGCATGGTGCACCAGCACCTGCTGCAGGTGTCGAGCTACTCCGTGGTGGAGAACGTGGTCCTCGGAACGAGCGGAGGCTCCGGCGGGTTGCGCGCCGCCGCCCGTCGGGTCTCGGAGCTCTCCGAGCGGTTCGGCCTGGCCGTCGACCCGCGGGAGCGCACCGACCGGCTCTCGGTCGGTGCGCGGCAGCGGGTGGAGATCCTCAAGGTGCTCTACCGCGGTGCCCGCGTGCTGATCCTCGACGAGCCGACGACCAACCTCACGCCGCAGGAGGTGGACGGGCTCTTCGCCTCCCTGCGGGAGATCGTCGCCGAGGGCACGAGCATCGTCTTCATCTCGCACAAGGTCCGCGAGGTGCTGGCCATCTGCGACCGCATCTCGGTGATGCGCGACGGGCAGCGCCTGACGACGGTCCGCCGGGCGGAGACCGACGCCACCGGCCTGGCCTCGCTCATGGTCGGCGAGCTCGCCGAGCCGTCCTCCGACCTGGCCGCCGCCCTCGGTCTCGGTTCGGTCGGCCAGGTGGCGCCCGCCGAGCAGCGGAGCGGGCACGCACCGGATTCCGGCGCCCCCCTGCTGGCCGTCTCGGGACTCGTCGCGCGCAACGACCAGGGGGTTCCCGCGCTGCACGGCGTCGACCTGACCGTCGGCGCGGGGGAGGTGCTGGGTGTGGCGGGCGTGGCCGGCAACGGGCAGGTGGAGCTGGCCGAGGTCCTGGCCGGCGTGCGTCCGGTGCACGACGGCGACGTGCGCGTCGACGACGCGGACCTGGCCGGCCGGCCGACCCGGCGGTGGCTGGACGCGGGGGTGGCCTACGTCCCGGAGGACCGGCACCGCGACGGCATCCTCGGCGCCGCCTCGGTCACCGACAACCTGCTGCTGGGGTCCCAGCGCGACAAGGCCCACCGCCGGGGCGGGCTGATCCAGTGGCGGCGGGTGCGCGAGCACGCCCTGGCCACGATCGAGCGGTACACCATCAAGACGCCCGGGCCGGACGCGCCGGCCGGCAACCTGTCGGGCGGGAACATCCAGCGGCTGATCCTGGCGCGGGCGTTCGACCGCGAGCCGTCGGTGCTGGTGCTGCAGAACCCCACCCGTGGCCTGGACCTGAGATCGGCCCGGTTCGTCTACGAGCGCGTCCACGAGGCGCGCGACCGTGGCTGTGCGGTGGTGCTGATCTCCGAGGACCTCGACGAGCTCAGCCTGCTGGCCGACCGGATGGTGGTCCTCTACTCGGGCCGGATCGTCGGCGAGCGCCGGCGCGGCGACTACGACGCATACGCGCTCGGCCGTCTGATGGCCGGCGTCCAGGAGACCGCATGACCACCCCCGTGCTCACCGAGCCGGACGCCGTCGCGCCCGCCGCACCCAGCCTGACCGCGCGACTGCTGCGGGGGCTGCTGCCCTACGTCCTCGCCCTCGTGGCCGCGTTCCTGGTCTCCGGCGTCGTCATCGCCGCGCTGGGCTACGACGTCGTCGGGGCGTTCCGCACGATCCTCACCACGTCGTTCCGCACCGGCTTCGGCTTCACCGAGACCCTGACCAAGTGGGTGCCGCTCACCCTGCTGGCCCTGGGCTTCACGATCCCGCTGGCCGTCAACCGGTTCAACATCGGCGGCGAGGGCCAGCTCCTGGTCGGTGCGACCGCGGCGGCCGGGGTCGGGATCGTCTACGCCGAGCTGCCGATGGTCGCCCTGATGCCCCTGCTGATCCTCGCCGGCGTGCTCGCCGGCGTGGTGTGGGCCGGCATCGCCGCGTTCCTCATGGGCCGGTTCGGGGTGAACGAGATCCTCAGCACGGTGCTGCTGAACTTCGTGTCCTTCCAGGTCCTCGACTACGCGGCCACGGAGATCTGGTCCGACCCGGCCGCCGGGGTGGCCGCGACCCAGCGGGTGGGGGAGGGGGCGGTGCTGCCCGACATCGGCGGGCCGCCCGGCGTGCACGCGGGCATCCTCCTCGCCGGGCTCGTCGCCCTCGCGACGATCCTGGTCACCCGCGGCACCGCCGCCGGCTTCGAGCTGCGCGCGTCCGGCACGAACCCGCGGGCCGCCGGCATCAACGGCATCCGGGTCGAGAAGGTCGCGGTCGTCGCGCTGATCGTCGGTGGCGCGCTCGGCGGTCTGGCCGGGGCACTGGAGGTCGCCGGCGTCCACGGCCGGGCGCTGGAGGGCATGCAGTCCAACTTCCTGCTGCTCGGCATCATCATCGGGCTGATCGCCCGCGGCAGCGCCCTCTGGGTGCCCGTGGTCGCCTTCGGCATCGCGATCCTCGAGGTCGGCGCCAGCTCGATGCAGCGCACCGTGGGCGTGCCGGCCGAGATGGTCCTGATCATCGAGGCGCTGATCCTGATCTTCCTGCTGCTCTCCGACGTGATCGCAGCCCGGCTGGCGAGGAGAGCCGCATGACCGAGTTCACGTCCCTGGCCCAGCTCACCGTGGTCGCCATGGTCCCGTTCCTGCTCGCCTCCCTGGGCACGATGCTGGGCGGGCTGACCGGTGTCTTCAGCGTGTCGCAGGAGGGCGTCATGCTCCTGGGCGCGTCGGTGGGCTTCCTGATCAGCTTCGCCACCGACAGCAGCACCCTGGGCATCCTGCTCGCCGCCGGTGTGGGGGCCGTCTTCGGATTCGCGCTGGGGTGGGCGACGACGGTCCTCCGGCTGGACCAGTTCGTCGTCGGCCTCGCGCTGTTCTTCGCCGCGACCGGGCTGGCCGGGCTGCTCTACCGGGTGGTCATCGGGCAGACCGCGACGACGCCGCGCACCGACACCCTGCCCCGGCTGGAGATCCCGCTGCTCAGCGAGATCCCCGTGCTCGGCAGGGTGTTCTTCTCGCACAACGCGCTGGTGTACTTCGCCGGGCTGCTCGCCGTGGGGCTGTACTTCTTCCTCTACCGCACGCGGGCGGGGCTGGACCTGCGCTCGGTGGGCGAGAACCCGCGTGCCGCGGACAGCCTGGGCATCGCCGTCGTCCGCACCCGGCTCTGGACGACGACGGCCGGCGGCGCGCTGATGGGGATGGCCGGGGCCTTCCTGCCGCTGGTGTACACCGGCACCTTCACCGAGGGCATCGTGGGCGGCCGCGGGTGGCTGGCCATCGCGCTCACCTTCTTCGGCGGCTGGCGCCCGCAGTTCATCGTGGCGGGCGCGCTCTTCTTCGCCGCGATGGACGTGATCGCGCTCCGGACGGAGATCGCCGGGACCGACATCCCGGGCCAGGTCCTGCTCGTCATCCCCTACGTGGCGACGCTGATCGTGATGATCTTCGCCTTCCGGTGGGCCCGCGTGCCGCAGTTCCTGGGGCGCAACTACGACCGGGAGAGCCGCACGGGGTGAGGACGACGAGGATCTAGCTAGCCCATCGTCTTCTGCCCGTCGAGGGTCTCGCGCAGGATGTCGGCGTGCCCGGCGTGCTGGGCGGTCTCGGCCACGATGTGCAGGAACACCCGCCGGGCCGACCGGACGGCGCCGGGCGGGAACCACGGTGCCTCCGGCAACGGGTGGGTGGCATCGAGATCGGGGATCGTGCGCACCAGCTCGTCGGTGCGTGCCGCGATCTGCACGTACTCGGCGAGGACGCCCGCGAGTGTCTCCTCGGGCCGCAGGACGAACTCGTCGGCCCAGGTCTGGAAGCCCACGTCGTCGGTGGGCGTGGCCATCGCGTCCGGCCCCTCCAGGACGAACCGCACCCACCCCGCCTCCTGGTGCGCCACGTGCTTGACCAGCCCGCCGAGGGTCAGCTCGCTAGCGGTGGGCCGCTGCCGGGCCTGCTCGTCGGTCAGCCCCTGCACGGTGAACCGCAGGAAGTGCCGGTGCGCCGCCAGGCTCTCGAGCAGGTCGGCCCGCTCGGCGGTGAGGGTGGTCGCGTCGGTCATCGGATCCGCCTTCCGTCGTCTCGATCCGTCGAGGACGACGCTAGAGGCGATCAGTGCCAGACCCTGACCGCAATCGGGGAGAATCTGGCGGCATGGCCGATTCCACCGCCCGAGCGCTGCGCCTGCTCTCGCTGCTGCAGAACCGCCGGTACTGGGGCGGCGCCGACCTCGCCGACCGGCTCGGCGTCTCGGTGCGCACCCTGCGCCGCGACATCGACCGGCTGCGCGACCTCGGCTACCCGGTGCAGGCCCGCCCGGGTGTGGACGGGGGGTACGAGCTGGCACCGGGGGCCGTGCTGCCCCCGCTGGTGCTCGACGACGACGAGGCCGTCGCGCTGACGGTCGGCCTGCAGGCGGCCGCGCAGTCGCCGGTCACCGGGACGGCGGAGGCGTCCCTGCGGGCCCTGGCCAAGATCGTCCAGGTGCTCCCGGCGCGGCTGCGGCGGCGGGCGGACGCCCTGCGCGCGGTGACCGTGCCGGCGGTCTGGTCGCCGAGCCGCGCCGAGATCGATCCGCAGGCCCTCACCGTCGTCGCCCAGGCGTGCCGCGACACCGAACGGCTGCGCTTCGGCTACACGACCGCGTCGGGGGAGACCGCGGATCGGTTCGTCGAGCCCTTCCGCCTGGTCGCGCTCGGCCGGCGCTGGTACCTCGTGGCCTTCGACGTCGACCGCGGGGACTGGCGGACCTTCCGCCTCGATCGGCTCGGCGACCCCGCGGTGACCGGGGTGCGGTTCGCGCCGCGGGCCCTGCCCGGCGGCGACGCCGGGGAGTTCGTCCGGTCCCGCCTCACCTCCCGGCGCGCCACGGTCCCCGTGGAGGTGGAGGTGCGGGCCCCGGCGGACGAGGTCCGGGCGCGGATCGGGCAGTGGGCCGGCGTCGAGCCCACCGGCGCCGAGAGCTGCCGCGTGAGCATGGCGGCCGACGACCTGGGCTGGCCGGCGCTCGCCCTCGGGATGGTCGGTGCGGAGTTCACCGTGCTCGGCCCGCCGGAGCTGGCCGAGTTGGTGGGCGACTGGGGTCGGCGGTTCACCCGGGCGGCCGGCGCGCCGACCGCACCCGGCGGCGGGCCCGCCGGGACATGAGGCGGTAGCCGGCCAGCAGTGCCGCGTTCCCGAGCAGCAACCACAGCCCGAGCAGCACCGCGGTGGCCAGGGCCGTCGGGCCGTAGCGCTCGGTGAAGTCGGCGAACTCGAGGTAGACCAGGTAGCCGCCCGTGGTCAGGGCGACCAGGCCGACCGCGGTGGCCGCGCCCAGGGCGACGTCGTGCCACCGCGTCTCCCAGAGCTCGAACAGCCCGTAGATGAGGGCGATGACCAGCCCGACGACCAGCAGCGTCCCGAGCCCCAGTGCCACCTGCAGCCAGACGCCGCCACCGAGCAGCCGCGGTACGACGTAGACGGTGGCCAGCCCGGAGAAGACGGCGAAGGGCAGCGCGGCGATGATCCCCAGCGCGAGCACCCGGCCCTTCCACCCCCGGATGCGCCGCTCGGCCTCCGGTGCGATGTCGTTGAACGCGCGCGCCAGGGCGGCCCCGTAGGTCGTGGCCGGCCAGACGGCGGCCACCGCGGCGAGCGGGCCGGTCTGCCCCGCGACGTCGATCAGCGCCCGGAGCACGTCGGCGACCGGCAGCTCGTCGGGCGCCTGGTCGGTCACCCGGCTGCCGAGGTCCTGGAGGCTGGACCCGTCGACGAACCAGCCGGCGATCCAGAAGCCCAGCAGCACCATCGGGGGCAGCGAGATCATGGCGTAGAACGCGAGGCTGGAGCTGGTCGTCACGAACTCCGGGCTGCGCAGCCAGCCGACCGACCGGCGCACCGGCTCGGGCACCCGGTGGTACCCCTGGGCCAGCCGGCCGCGGACGCGCCGGAGGCGGTCGCGGGTCGTGGCGAGCCGCCCGGCCCCGGGCGGCGTCGTGCCGTCGTCGGGTGCGGTGGTCGCGGCGGTGCGGGTCACGGGCAGGTGGGTCCGTCCTCCTCCGGTGCGGCGATCGGCTGTTCCGGAGGCGTCTCCTGACTGACCGGGGGGCGGTCGGCGCCGACCGTGCGCCCGAACTGCTGGGTGGCCCACACCGATCCGTCGTCGGCGCAGAACACCCCGACGCCGAGCCGGTTCCACCCTGGGTTGAGCACGTTGGCGCGATGACCGGCCGAGCGCATCCAGCCGACGTGGGCCACCCCGGCCGGGACCGGGGCCGAGGCGGTGAAGATGTTCTCGCCGATGCCGGTGAAGCCGGACAGCTCGTCGCGCTCCAGCAGGGACCGGACGTCCTGGTGCTCCAGGCGGCCGGTGCCGGCCATGTCCTCGCTCCACTCGCGCGCCACCCCGGCCAGCGCGTCGTTCCACGCAACCGGCCCTAGCCCGCGGTTCTCGCGCTCGACGTTGACCCGGTCGAACAGCGCCCGCGCCATCCGCTGCCCGGCCGGCACCTCTGCGCCGTCCCCGGGCGGGGACTCGGGCGAGGGGCTGGACGTGGTGCCGGACGCGGTGCCTGCGGGTGACCGGGTGTCGACGGCGACGCAGCCCGCCGGCCCGCCCAGCGTCACGAGCAGGGCCAGCAGCAACGCCGGCACCGTCCGGCGGGAGAGCAGCATGCCTGCGCCTACCCGTTCCGCCGCACCTGCGGAACCTCCGGCCGTTGCCTAGCGTGACCGCATGACCGGGAGCACCGAACGCGTGGCGATCATCACCGGGTCGGAGTCGGGCATCGGGCGGGCGACCGCGGTCGCGCTCGCCGAGCAGGGCTGCGACGTCGGGATCACCTGGTTCCGCGACGAGGCGGCCGGCGAGGCGACCGCCGAGGAGGTGCGCGCCCGCGGCCGGCGTGCGGAGGTGCGCCACCTGGACCTCACCCGCCTGCCGGAGGCCGCCGACGTGGTCGACGAGCTGGCCGACGCCCTCGGTGGCGTCGACGTCCTGGTCGCCGATGCCGGGACCGGTCACCTGACGCCGCTGCTGGAGCTGGACTTGGACACCTGGCGCGAGGTGCTGGCCACCGATCTGGACGGCGCCTTCCTCTGCCTCCAGCGTGCGGCCCGGCGGATGGTGGCGGCCGGTCGTGGCGGGCGGATCGTGACCATCACCAGCGTGCACGAGCACCAGCCCCGGGTGGGGGCGGCCGCCTACTGCGCCGCGAAGGGCGGCCTCGGTCTGCTCACCCAGGTGGCCGCCCTCGAGCTCGCCGAGCACGGGATCACCGTGAACGCCGTGGCCCCCGGGGAGATCGCCACCCCGATGACGGGTCAGGAGGACGAGGACCCACGGTCCCCCGGCCACGAGCGGCCGGGGGTCCCGCTGGGCCGACCCGGGGACGCCCGGGAGGTGGCGGCCGTCGTCGCCTTCCTTGCCTCGCCCGCGGCCGGGTACGTGACCGGCGCGTCCTGGGCGGTGGACGGCGGCATGCTCCGGATGGGGCCGATGGCCGGCTCGCACCTGACCGAGGACGACTGGCGGCGCCCCTGAGGGTCAGCCGGCGGTGCGACCGCTGCGCTTGCGCAGGTAGAGGTCGGCGTCCGCGCGGGCGAGCACGGCGGCAAGCGTGTCCCCGGGCTGTGCGCTGGCGACCCCGACCGTCCAGGCGAAGGCGTGGGTCGCGTCCAGCTGCGCGAGGATCCCGCGTGCGCCGTCCCCGTCGGTGGCCGGCAGGCACAGCACGAACTCGTCACCGCCGTAGCGGCCCAGCAGGTCGGCCTGCCGCAGCCGCGCCGACCACCCGGCCGTCAGGTCCCGCAGGAGGGCGTCGCCCGCGCCGTGCCCCTCGCGGTCGTTGACCTCCTTGAAGTCGTCGAGATCGAGGATCGCGAAGCTCAGCGGCTCACCCGTGCGCGCCGCGCGGGCCAGGTGCCGGGCGGCCTCGTCCTCCCAGGCCCGCCGGTTGGCCACGCCGGTGAGCGGATCGGTGGTCGCGGCGGTGCGCAGGCCGTGGGCGAGGCGGCCCTGGGCCTCGGTGAGGACGACGACGCCCACGATGAGCGCAGCCCACGGGACGGCGAACCCGTCGGGCCGGGCGGCGACCGCGCCGAACGTGGTCAGGAGGGCCAGGACGGTGGCGTGCGCCCGGGCGGCCGGCAGGGAGAAGACGTGCGCGGCGTACAGGCCGACGGCGATGACGGCCGGGCCCAGCCCGACGATCCCCACGGCGGTCACCGACTGCCAGGCGAGGAGCGCGATCAGCACGCTGACCAGGGCGACGGCGGCGTGCAGCCATCCCTCCCGCACCCGGGCGCGGAGCAACCAGATGGCGCAGCCGCCGCCGAGCCCGATGGCGGCCAGGACCGAGGTCAGCGCCACGGGGGTGTCCCGGTGCATCGGCCAGAGCACCGAGGTCAGACACAGGCCTCCGCTGACGGCGTAGAGCACCGCCAGCAGGAGGGCGGGCGTCCGCCGGTCGGCAGTCATGGCCTCCATCCTGCCTGGTCGGCCGCCGATCACCCCATCGGTCGCCCCCGATGGAGTGGTGTGCCGCGGTCACCCACCGGTGAGCTCCGACGGCACGGTGAGGACGTCGACCATCGCGCCGTTGCGGTGCACCGTCATGGGCAGCGGGTGGCCGATCGCCTCGCCGAACAGGAGGCGCTGCAGGCTCTGCGCGTCGGCGACGGGGCGGCGGCCGGCCTCGAGGACGAGGTCGCCGGGCTTCAGGCCGGCCCGGTCGGCGGGTGCACCCGCGACGACGTCGACGATCCGCAGCCCGCGGCGCCGTCCGGTGCGCTCGGCGAGCGGTGCCGGCAGCGGTGCCGGCGTGCTCACCAGCCCGAGGTAGGCCCGGCGCACCCGCCCGTCGGCGATCAGCGCGTCGACGATCCGGCGGCTGGTGTCGTTGACCGGGATGGCCAGCCCGAGCCCCCACCCGGCCACGGCGGTGTTGATGCCGACCACGCGGGACGACGAGTCGGCCAGCGCGCCGCCGCTGTTGCCCGGGTTCAGCGCGGCGTCGGTCTGGATCACGTCCTCGACCACCCGCGCCGTCCGGCCGTCGCGGGTGGGCAGCGACCGGCCCAGCCCGCTCACCACCCCCGCCGTGACGGAGCCGCTCAACCCGAGCGGGTTGCCGACGGCGACGACCAGCTGGCCGACGCGCAGCTCCGTGGCATCCCCGAGCACGGCCGGGGCGGGCGTCGCGCCGCGGGCGCGGACCACCGCCAGGTCGGACAGCGGGTCGGCACCGACGACGACGACCGGGGTGTCGCTCCCGTCGCTGAACACCGCCCGGCCGGAGCGTGCCCCGGCGACCACGTGGGCGTTGGTGAGCAGCAGCCCGTCGGCGCTCACGACGACGGCCGAGCCCGCACCGGTGCGCCCGCCGGGGCCGGTCACCTGCAGGGCGGCCACGTGCGGGGTGAGGTCGGCGGCCACCGCGGTGACGATGCGCGAGTACGCGTCGAGGGCCGGCTCGGTCCCCGGTTCCGGTACCAGGGTCATGGCGCCTCCGGTTGATTACTGGCTTACGCCCCAGTGAACGCCGGTCCGGCGCCCGCCGGCAGCGGTCACGCCGTGGGCGAACACCGAGCCGCCGGCGGCATGCGGCGAGGGCAGGCAGGATCTACCGTCGGCTGCACGGCTGGGCGCCAGCCGGCCCCGCGTCCGGGGAGCCCCGGCGGCCCCGAGCCGCCTCGCTGCACAGGAGCGCGCGTGGAGCAGGCCGACGGTGCGGGACCGGCCGTTGCCGAGCCCGTCCCGGCCGGCAGCACGGTCGGCGTCGAGGAGGAGTTCCACCTCGTCGACCCGGGAACGTACCGGCTCACCCGGAGCCCCGCCCTGGCCATGGCCGTGCTGCGCGGGGAGTCGGGCCCGCACCTGCACGCCGAGATCACCACGACCCAGCTGGAGTCGGCGACCGGGATCTGCCGGACGCTGCCCGAGCTGCGCGCCGAGCTGGTCACCACCCGGGCCGAGTCGGCCGGGGCGGCCGCCCGGGCGGGGGTCCGGATCCTGGCCGCCTCCACGCACCCGTTCGACAGCTGGCAGCAGCAGGACATCACGCCGGCGCCGCGCTACGAGGCGATGGTCACCCGCTGGGCAGGCCTGGCGCAGCAGCAGGACATCGTCGGGTGCCACGTGCACGTCGGGGTGCCGGACCTGGCGACCGCGGTGGCGGTGATGGACCGGGCGCGGCCGTACCTGGCGGTGCTGCTGGCGATGACCGGCAGCTCACCGTTCCACGACGGGTTCGACACCGGGCACCAGAGCTACCGGACGATGTGGTGGTCCCGGTGGCCGACGACCGGCCCGCCGGAGTACCTGGGCAGCGCCGAGCGGTTCACCGAGGTGGTGGCCGGGATGGTCGCGTCCGGGGTGATCGCCGACGCGTCGCACCTCTACTGGGACCTGCGGCCCTCCTCGCACCTGCCGACGCTGGAGTTCCGGCTGGCCGACGTCTGCACGGAGGTCGACGACGTCGTCCTGCACGCGGCGCTGGCGCGATCGCTGGTGCGCGTGCTGGCGGGTCGGGCAGAGCGGGCCGAGCCCTGCCCGAGGCCGCGGCCCGAGCTGCTGCGGGCGGCACGCTGGCGGGCCGCCCGTTTCGGCCTCGAGGGCGAGCTGTTCGACCCGCTGAGCTGCGCGCTCGTCCCGGCGCGGAACGCCGTCCGTGGGCTGCTGGCCGAGCTGCGCGACGACCTGGCCGCGCACGATGAGTGGGCCGCCGTCCTCGACATGGTGGAACGGCTCTTCGAACGGGGTACGTCGGCGTCGCGGCAGCGGAGGACCTGGCTGCGCACCGGCGACCGGCGCCAGGTCGCGGCCGGGGTCGTCCGCGAGGGCACCGCGCTGGAGAACCGCTGAGCACCGGAGCGGGAGGATTTCCGTGAGCACCCACGACGACGTGCGGACCCTGGCGAGGCCGCTGCGGACCGGGCGGGATCTCGACCCGCTGATCGAGCGGATCGGGGACGCGCGGATCGTCGCCGTGGGGGAGGCGAGCCACGGCACCCACGAGTACTACGCCTGGCGGTCGGCCCTCACCCGGCGGCTGATCGAGGAGCGCGGCTTCGGCCTCGTGGCGGTCGAGGGCGACTGGCCCGACTGCTACCGCGTCAACCGCAGCGTGCGCCTCCGGCCGGACGCGGAGCAGGATCCCCGGGATGCCCTGGACGCCTTCGCGCGGTGGCCGACGTGGATGTGGGCCAACGACGACGTCGTGGACTTCTGCCGGTGGCTGCGCGGCGTCAACGCGACCCGCCCGGAGGAGCGGCGGGTGGGCTTCTACGGCCTCGACGTCTACAGCGTCTGGGACTCGATGCACACCCTCGTCGGGTGGCTGCGGGTGCACGAGCCGCAGCACGTCGACGCCGCCACCCGCGCGCTCTCCTGCTTCGAACCGTTCGGGGAGGACGGTGCCGAGTACGCGTTCGCCAGCCGGTTCGCCCCGGCCTCCTGCGAGCAGGCTGCCGTCGACCTGCTCCGCTCGCTGTGCGCCGGCCGCGGCGCGGCGGAGGCGGCGACCGACCGCGAGGCCCGGTTCGCCGCGGAGCAGAACGCCGCGGTGGTCGTGGACGCCGAGCGCTACTACCGCGCGATGATCCGTGGATCGGCCGAGTCGTGGAACGTCCGGGACGTGCACATGGTCGACACCCTGGACAGGTTGCTGGCGCACGGCGGCGACGACGGTGCCCACCCGGTCAAGGCCGTCCTCTGGGAGCACAACACCCATGTCGGTGATGCCCGGGCCACGGACATGGCCGGCGCCGGGATGACGAACGTCGGTCAGCTGCTGCGCGAGCGGCACGGCACCGACGACGTCGTCCTCGTCGGGCTGGGCGGGTACCGGGGAGGCGTGATCGCCGGCAGCCGCTGGGGCGCCCAGATGGCGCCGATGCCCGTGCCCCCGGCCCGGCCGGGGAGCTTGGAGGCGCTGCTGCACGACGCGGTGGGGCAGGACGCGCTCGTCGTCGTCCCCCGGGGGGAGCAGCCGGACTGGCTGACCCGCCGGCTGGACCACCGGGCCATCGGTGTCGTGTACCGCCCGGAGCGGGAGCGGCGGGGCAACTACGTGCCGACCGTGCTGGGGCGGCGCTACGACGCCTTCCTCCACATCGAGGAGACGACGCCGCTGCACCCCCTGCACCTCGAGCGCGCCGAGGAGCACGTCCCCCTGACGTCCGAGGCGTTCTGACCGGGCCCCCGGGGGGCCTCAGGCCGATTCGCGCCCGGTCACGTCCTCGCCCACCGGGGCGGTCTTCGGACCGCCGGTCTTGGATGCCTCGAACTCCGGCGGCAGGTTCTCCAGCGCCAGGCGGCCGAACACCTGCTGCTGGGTGGCCGTCCGCTGGGACCGGCCGCGACCGAGGAAGCTCACCGTCCAGTGCAGGATCGTGGTGAGCCGGTTCTTGAAGCCCACCAGGTAGAGCAGGTGGATGACGAGCCAGATCACCCAGGCGACGAAGCCGCTGAACTTCAGCTTGCCGATGTCGGCGACCGCGGAGAACCGCGAGATCGTGGCCATCGACCCCTTGTCGAGGTAGTGGAACGGCTTCTGCGGCTCCTTGCCGGCGAGCCGGCGGCGGATCGAGTCGGCGGCGTAGCGGCCGCCCTGGATGGCCACCTGGGCCACCCCGGGGAGCTTGTCCAGCGCCATCATGTCGCCGACGACGTGCACCTCGGGGTGGCCGGGGAGGGTGAGGTCGGGCTGCACCGAGATGCGCCCGGCCCGGTCGACCTCGGCGCCGGACTGCTCGCCGAGGATCCGGCCGAGCGGGCTGGCCTGGACGCCGGCTGCCCAGATCTTCGTGGCGGCGCTGATCCGGCGGACCTCGCCGTCGGCGTCCTTGACCTCGATGCCGTCGGCGTCGACGTCGGTGACCATCGCGCCGAGCTGGACCTCCACGCCGATGTCGTTGAGCTGGCGGCGGGCGCGGTCGCCCAGCTTCTCGCCGAAGGACGGCAGGACGGCGGGGGCCGCGTCGAGGAGCACCACGCGGGCGCCGGTCGGGTCGATCCGGCGGAAGTCCCGCCGCAGCGTGCGACGGGCCAGCTCGGCGATCTGCCCGGCCATCTCCACGCCGGTGGGGCCGGCGCCGACCACGACGAAGGTGAGCAGCCGGTCGACCTCCTCCTGCGTCTCGGCGATCTCCGCCAGCTCGAAGGCGCCGAAGATGCGGCCGCGCAGCTCGAGGGCGTCGTCGACGCTCTTCATGCCGGGCGCGAACTCGGCGAACTGGTCGTTGCCGAAGTAGGACTGGCCCGCGCCCGCGGCGACGATCAGCTCGTCGTAGGGGTGCACGGTGCGGCGGCCCAGGACGGTGGAGGTGACGGTGCGGGCGGCGAGGTCCACGTCGACGACCTCGCCGAGCACGACGCGGGCGTTCTTCTGGCGGGCCAGGACCTCCCGGGTCGCGGGGGCGATCTCGCCCTCCGACAGGATCCCGGTCGCCACCTGGTAGAGCAGCGGCTGGAAGAGGTGGTGGCTGGTCTTCCCGATCAGGGTGACGTCCACGTCGGCCTTCTCCAGGCGTCGGGCGGCGAACAGACCACCGAAGCCCGAGCCGACGATGACGACGCGCGGCCGGCCCGGGCGGGAGTCGCTGGTGGCGGGTACGTGCGCTGGTGAAGTCGTCATGATGATTCATCCTCCCACGTCGGTGGCCGGCAGGCTCGGGATCGGTCCGAGGCCGCTGCGGTCCGGGCCGCACGGGCCCATCCGCCGCCGGGTCGCGGCCGGCGCACCGTCCGGGTAGACCCCAGCAGGTGGCCGAGAACCCCGGGCGGACGTCCGTCCAGTGCATCCTCGTACCCGGTCTCGGCCTGGACGAACGCTCGTTGCGCCGGCTCCGCGCGCGGGTGCCGGCGGGGGTCGTGCTGCTGCCCGGCATGGGAGGGGCCGAGCCGGTGCCGTCGCTGGAGGAGCTGGCCGATCGGCTGCTGGCCGCGCTGGGGGAGGGCCCGGTCGTCCTGGTGGGGCACTCGCAGAGCTGCCAGGTGGTCGTGGCGGCCGCGGCCCGGGACAGGCGGGTGGTGGCCGTGGTGCTCCTCGGCCCGACCACCGATCCGCGGCTGCGTTCCGCGTGGGGGCTGACCCGGCGGTGGCTGCGCACGGCGCTCGCCGAGCCCTGGTGGCTGGTGCCGCTCGTCGTGGCCCAGTGGTGGTCGACCGGCCCGCGGGCGATGGCCGCCCTGTGGCGGGCCGCCGCACCGGACGACGTCCGGCGGCGGCTGTCCGCCGTCGCCGTCCCGGTCACCGTGCTCCGCGGGACGCGCGACCGGCTCTGCCCGCACGACTGGGCGGCCCGCCTCGCCGCGGCCGCGCCGCAGGGCCGGCTCGTCGAGGTCCCCGGCGCCGCGCACATGACGCCGATGACCCACCCCGACGCCGTCGCCGCGGTGCTGCCCGGGCCCGCCGCGAGCCGGTGACGGCCTGGAACGACCCCCGCTGGTGACGTGCTGGAGCGGCCACCCTTCAGGGGCCCGCGCCGAGCCTGCGAGGCGTGGGGGGAAGGGTGGTCCTTCTACTGGCCGTCGGTACGGCCGCGAACCTCCGCGTACCGTTCCCGGACCCCGGTGGCCGGCGCGGCCTCGAAGGCCTGCAGGCCCGGCTGGTCCCAGGCGGGCGGTTCCGCGTCGCCGGACAGCGTCCAGGCCGCCTGGCGGGCCGCCCCGTCGGCGACGTACTCCCCGGGCGGCGGGACCAGGACGGGGCGGCCGAAGATGCCGGGGGCCAGCTGCTGGACGGCGGCGGAGCGCGCGGCCCCGCCGATGAGCAGCACCCGTTCGACGGAGACGCCCTGGGCGACCACCGCCTCGATGCCGTCGGCGAGCCCGCACAGCAGGCCCTCCACCGCGGCGCGGGCGAGGTGCGCGGGGGTGGCGGTGCGCAGGGTCAGGCCGTGGAGGGCACCGGTCGCGTCGGGCAGGTTCGGCGTCCGCTCGCCCTCGAGGTAGGGGACCAGCACCAGGCCGTCGGCGCCGGACGGCGCCGAGAGCGCCAGGTCCGAGAGCGTCGCGTGGTCGACGCCGAGCATCGTCGCGGCGGCGTCGAGCACGCGGGCGGCGTTCAGGGTGGCGACCAGGGGGAGGTGGTTGCCGGTGGCGTCGGCGAAGCCGGCGACCGTTCCGGTGACGTCGGCGACGGCGGTCGTGGTGACGGCGGAGACCACGCCGGAGGTGCCGATCGAGACGATCACGTCACCGGGGCGGGCCGCGAGGCCGAGGGCGGCGGCGGCGTTGTCGCCGGTGCCGGGCCCGAGCAGGGCTCCCGTGCCGGCGAGGACGCCGACCTGCTCGGCCGGGCCGGCGACCCGTGGGACGGCGGGGCGGCGGCCGCGCATGGCCAGTTCCAGGAGGTCGAACCGGTACTCGCCGGTGCGGGCCGACCAGTAGGCGGTGCCGCTCGCGTCTCCGCGGTCGGTGGCCAGCGTGTCCAGCCGCCGGTCCGCGGACAGCCGCCAGGTCAGCCAGTCGTGCGGGAGGCAGACGGCGGCGGTTCGGTCGGCGTTGTCCGGTTCCGCGTCGGCCAGCCAGCGGAGCTTGGTGCCGGTGAACGAGGCCACGGGCACCACCCCGACGGCGTCGGCCCACGCCTGCCGCCCGGCCGCCTCGTCCCCGCCGCCGAGCTCGGTGATCAGGTCGGCCGCCGCGCCGGCGGAGCGCACGTCGTTCCACAGCAGCGCGTCCCGGACGACGGTCCCGTCGGCGTCGAGGCAGACCATCCCGTGCTGCTGGCCGCCCACGGCCAGGGCCGCCACGTCGTCCAGGCCCCCGGCCTCCTCCGCCGCGGCGGTGAACGCCGCCTCCCAGGCGGCCGGGGGCACCGCGGTGCCGTCGGGGTGGGCCGCGCGGCCGGAGCGCACGAGCTCCCCGGTGGTGGCATCGCGGATCACCACCTTGCACGCCTGGGTGGAGGTGTCGACGCCGGCGACGAGGGTGCGGGCCGCGCTCATCGGGGCCCGCCGGGAAGGGTGGTCACGGCCGGGACTGTAACCACGCCCGGCCGCTCCCGGCGGGTCGGGCGAGGTGCGGCGGGGGACGCCCGACCGTGTGACGGCCGGCCGCCGCCAGGCTGTCATCTTGACCACAGCCCCTTGGCCTCAGTAATTTGTTGGCGCGACCGACAAATGGGTGCGACGACGCGCTCGGGAGGGGGTGACGGTCCGTGTTCGAGGATCGCCGCCTCTACGACGGTGCCGCCGGCCGGCAGACGCCCGCCGACCAGGCCACCGTCCGGCGGAGCAACCTGGGCCTGGTGCTCCGGCACCTCCGGGACGCCGGTCCGCGCTCGCGCGCCCGCATCGCCCAGGACACCGGGCTGAACAAGGCGACCGTGTCCAGCCTCGTCGCCGAGCTGGCCGACCGCCGGCTGGTCACCACCGGCGACGTCGACCGCGCCGGCTCGGTCGGGCGCCCGGGGCTGACCGTGCACCTGGACGGCCGCGGCGTCTGCGGCATCGGCGTCGAGCTCAACGTCGACTACATCGCCATCCTCGTGCTGGACCTGCGCGGCGAGGTGCTCGTCGAGCGGCGGGTGCCCCTCGACGTCCACGACCTCGGTGCCGAGGCCACCCTCGACGAGGTGGCCCGGCTGGTCGGCAAGGGCCAGGCCGCGGCGGCCGAGCGGGGCGCCGTGCCCGTCGGGGTCACCGTCGCCGTGCCCGGTCTGGTGCGCAGCGCCGACGGCGTCGCCACCTACGCGCCCAACATCGGCTGGCACGACGTGCCGGTCCTCGACGGCCTGCGCGCCCGCGTCGACTTCGACGGTGCGATCCGGGTGGAGAACGACGCGAACCTGTCGGCCATCGCCGAGTGGGCGATGGGCCCCGAGGCCCGGACGCCCGACCTCGTGTACCTGACCGGTGAGGTCGGCGTCGGCGGCGGCCTGATCGTCGACGGGCGGCTGCTGCGCGGCGCCGGCGGGCTGTCCGGGGAGGTCGGGCACACCGCGCTCGGTGACCCGGAGCTGGTCTGCGGCTGCGGACGCCGCGGCTGCTGGGAGACGGTCGTGGGTCTCACCGCGCTCCTGCGGGCCGCGGCCGACCCCGACGACCCGGTGCACGACCCGAATCGCGACCTCGAGACGAGGCTCGCCGAGATCGCGGCCCGTGCCGACGCCGGTGACCGGCGCACGCTCGACGCCCTCCAGCAGGTCGGCACCGAGCTCGGCAGTGGCGCCGCGGTGCTGATCAACGTGTTCAACCCGCAGGTCGTCCTCCTGGGCGGCTACTTCGCCGTCCTCGGCCGGTTCCTCACCGAACCCATGGCCGCCGAGCTCCGGGCCCGCGTGTTCGGCCCCGACCTCGCGGGGGCACGCATCGTGCTGTCGACGCTCGGCTTCACGGCCGCCGTCCGCGGGGGCGCGCACGTCGCCCTCGAGTCGGTGTTCGACGACCCGACGCTCGTCCCCGCGACCGGCGGGGACGGCGCGAGCCCGGCCATCGGCTCCTGACCTCTCCTGTTACCTGCCCCATCGACCGAGCCCGGACGGAGATCCACCCCATGACCGACTACACCCCGACCAAGGACGACAAGTTCAGCTTCGGCCTCTGGACCGTGGGCTGGCAGGGCGTCGACGTCTTCGGCGGCCCGGTGCGTCCGGCGCTGGACCCGGTCGAGTCCGTGCACCGGCTGGCCGAGCTCGGGGCCGCCGCGATCACCTTCCACGACGACGACCTGGTGCCCGACGACGCCACCCGCGAGGCCACCCTCGAGCGGTTCCGAAAGGCGCTGGCCGAGACCGGCCTGGGCGTCGAGATGGCGACGACCAACCTCTTCGGCGCCCCGGTGTTCAAGGACGGCGGACTGACCGCCAACGACCGCACCGTCCGCCGCTACGCGATCGCCAAGGTGCTGCGCAACATCGACCTGGCCGCCGAGCTGGGCGCGAAGACCTACGTCCTGTGGGGCGGGCGCGAGGGCGCGGAGTCCGGCGGCACCAAGGACGTTCTCGCCGCGCTGGACCGGTACAAGGAGGGGCTGGACATCCTCTGCTCCTACGTCCGCGACAAGGGCTACGACATCCGGTTCGCCCTGGAGCCCAAGCCCAACGAGCCGCGCGGCGACATCCTGCTGCCCACGATCGGGCACGCCCTCGCCTTCATCAACGAGCTCGAGGAGCCCGACCGCGTCGGCCTCAACCCCGAGGTCGGGCACGAGGAGATGGCCGGGCTGAACTTCGCCCAGGGCATCTCGCAGGCGCTGTGGCACGGGAAGCTGTTCCACATCGACCTCAACGGCCAGCACGGCCCCCGCTTCGACCAGGACCTGCGCTTCGGCGCCGGCAACCTGCGGGGCGCCTTCTGGACCGTCGACGCGATGCTGGGTGCCGGCAGCGGCCGGGCCTACGACGGCTACGTCCACTTCGACTACAAGCCGCCGCGCACCGAGGACATCGAGGGCGTGTGGGAGACCGCGCGGGCCTGCATGCGCAACTACCTGATCCTCAAGGAGAAGGCGCAGGCCTTCCGCGCCGACCCGGAGGTCGCCGAGGCGCTCGAGGCCGCACGGGTCGCCGAGCTCGCCGTCCCGACGCTGGGCGCGGGCGAGTCGCTCGACGACCTGCGCGCCGAGTCGTTCGACCCGGAGGCGCTCGGCGCCCGCGGCCTGCAGTTCGAGCGGCTCGACCAGCTCGCCATGGAGCACCTGCTCGGCGTCCGCTGAGCACCCGGGCCGGGGCGGCGGGGCGGGTTCCCGCCCCGCCCGCCCCGGTCAGTGCCGCCGCGGCCGGGTGAGCACGGCCAGCGCGGCGAGGACGACGACGGCCCCGCTCTCCACCCAGAACGACTCCCACCACAGCGCGGCGGCGGTCGACTCGGTGAACCCGAACAGCCCGACGGTCGTGGACAGCAGCAACCCGGCCAGCGTCCCGGCGGCGGTGAGCGCGCCGAGGGCCGCCACCCAGGCCACTCCTGGCCGCGGGGCGACGAGCAGCAGGGCGGCGAGGCCGAAGCTCGCGACGGCGTTCAGCAGGAACGCAGGCCCGATGACGTCGATCGACCGGTAACCGTCGTTCCACAGGCCCAGGTGGATCCACCCCATGGCCGCCAGGAGCGCCGCCCCGGCGATCCGCAGCACCCACGGCGTCGCGGCGGTCGGGCCGCGGTCGACGGTCGTCGGTGACGTGTCGCGCGGCCCGCGGTCAGGTGACACGGATCGTGGTCTCCATGCCCATCGCCCGGTGGTTGGCGATCGAGCAGTAGAGGACGTACTCCCCGGGTTCGAGAGCCACGGTGAGCGTCGTCGAGCCTCCGGGGTCCATCGCCTCGACGGCCGCGACGGTCTCGCCGTCCCGTTCGACGACCAGGTCGTGGGTCGAGCCGCCGTCGTTGACCACCGTGAACTCGTGGGTGCCGGCCGAGAAGCTGTCCTCGTCGAGCTCGACGGCGAAATCGACCAGCGTCGCGGTCACCGACTCCGCCTCCTGCTCCGCGGTCGAGCCCGGCGCCGGCGCGGGGCCGTAGCCGCCCGCCTGATCAGGCACCGCCTCGGCGGTGTCGGCGGCCCCCGACTCCGGCGCTGAGTCGTCCGATCCGCCGCACGCGGTCAGTCCGGCGGCCAGCAGAGCTGCGGCGACGATCCGGGCCACACGGCTGGCCCGGGAGGAACGGGTCCGGTGGGTCACGGCTTCCTCCTCCTCGGAGGGCGGTCGCCGGGCGGGGAGACCGCGCTCGGTGCAGATACTCCAACATTTGAGTACCTGGGGGAAGGTCTTGCGTCGTCGTCAGCCCAGGCCGGTGACCTCGCGGCACCACCCGACGACCGTGGTGAGCACCGCAGGGTCCACCGGCTTCCGGAGCTCCTTCCGGTAGGCGCCCATCGACGGGCGCCCGGGCTGCCGGCGGAGGGTGTGGGTCAGGTCCGGGACGACCGCGGCGGTCACCTCCGCCGGCACCGTCGCCCGGATGGTGGTCAGGTGCGCCGGATCCACCTGGAGGTCCTTCTCACCGGTCAGCGCGAGCACCGGGACGGTCAGGCGGCGGAGGTCCTCGCGCGGGTCGTGGGCCAGGAACTCGCGGTGCCAGCGGGCGTTGATCCGGGCGCCGCCGATCCGGGCGACGTCGGCCGTCGTGGCCCGGATCCTGTCGTGGTTGGCCGCGACCTTCTTCTCGAGGTCGACCCGCAGCAGGCGCAGCAGGGCGCGGACGGGGCGGGGTAGCGTCGGGCCGATGGTCCGCGCCTGCCAGCGCAGCAGCTCGGCGCCGGGCGCGGCGCTCATCGACAGCAGCACCAGGCCCGTCACCGGGACCCCACGGGCGGCGAGGGCCGTCGCCAGGATCGCGCCCTCGCTGTGGCCGGCGAGCAGGATCCGGCTGGCGTCGACCTCGTCCCGGGCGGCCAGCACGTCCCGGGCGCGGCCGAGGTCGTCGACGTTGTCGTGCAGGCCCACCGTTCGCCAGTCGCCGGGGCTCGCGCCGACGCCGCGCTTGTCGTAGCGCAGCGAGGCCAGGCCGCCGGCCGCCAGGGAGCCGGCCAGCTGCCGGGCCACGTCGAAACGTGCCCGGCGGTGGTTGGAGTCGCGGTCGAGCGGGCCCGAGCCGGACGCGATGACCACGGCGGGGGCCGGGAGGCCGTCCTCGGGGAGGGTCAGCGTGCCGGCGAGCGGGGGCTCGCCCGGGATCTGCACCGGCAGTTCGCGCACGTCAGCCCGCCGGGTGCAGGGACGCGGCCAGCGCGGCGGCGTCGTCCGTGCCCAGCAGCAAGGTGTCGTACCGGGCGCCCTCCAGGCGCACCCGGACGGCGGGCTGGCCCCGGCGCACGGAGACGAGCGTCCGCTCGCCGGGCCGCCGCCAGGTGCCGACCTTGCGCACGCCGGGCAGGGCGAGGCCGGGGGCGCGGAGACCCCGCATCGCGGTGAGCGGCTCGGGGACCGGCTCCGCGCTGCGCACGGCGGCACGGGGGATCGCGACGTCGCGGACGAGGCCGGCGATCTTCTCCCGCAGCGGGAAGTGGACGGTCACGGTGGTGGGCGTCAGTTGCACGGTGGCCATGTGCTGATTATTCTCAACGCTGATATTGATGTCAAACACGAGAACGGTGGTCCGGGTGGCGAGTGCCGAGCTGCTGCTGCACCCGGTCCGCCTGCGCCTCGTCCAGGCGTTCCTCGGTGGCCGGACGCTGACCACGGCGGAGCTGCGCGCGGAGCTGCCCGACGTACCGACGGCGACGCTGTACCGGCACGTCGGGGTGCTGGCCGGGGCGGGCGTGCTCACCGTGGTGGGGGAGCGCAAGGTGCGGGGGGCCGCCGAGCGGAGCTACCGGCTCGACCATGCGGCCGCATCGGTCGAGGACGCCGCCGCCATGACCGCCGATGAGCACCGCCGGGCGTTCACCGGCTTCGCCGCCGCGCTCATGGCCGACTTCGACCGCTACCTCACCCGCGCGTCGCAGGACGGGCCGCCCGACCTCGCCGCCGATCGGGTCGGCTACCGGCAGGTGCCGGTCTGGGTCACCGACGAGGAGTTCGACGTCATGGTGACCGAGCTGCGCGCCGTCCTGCAGGCCCGGATGGAGAACCCGCCGGGCGGCACCCGCCGCCGCCGGCTGGTCACCACGGTGCACCTGCCCGCGGGCTGACGCCGCCGGCCACGTCCCGTCGGGACCCGTGACGGGTGGCAGCCCCTCAGCGGGCGCTGCGGCGTGCCTCGCGGGCGGCCCGCCGCGCCTGCTTCCTCGCCCGCTTGTCCGCCTTCCTGACGGTGACCCGCGGCCGGCGCTCGATCAGCCCGCGGGTCATCAGGCCGATGCCGATGCCGACCAGCCAGCTGTCCTTGGCGAGGGACAGCCCCTGCTCCGTGGGCGCCAGGCTGCCCGGCTTCCGCATGCCCGGCGTCTTGAGGTAGAGGCCCAGCAGGCCACCGGAGAAGGCGGTCAGCGCGGCACCCGCGGCGAAGGTGGGGACGAACGGCGTGAGCAGGGCGGCGCCCAGCACGATCTCCGTGGTGGCCAGCCCCTGCACGAACTGCTGCGGAGCGACGGACTTCAGGAAGGGGTAGGTGCTGGCGGCGAAGCCGTGCATGCCGGCCGCGGCGTCGGCATCCGCGCCGCGCTTGCCCAGCCCGCTGTTGAGGATGAAGGCGCCGGCGGAGATCCGGGGGGCGATCTCGGACAGGGTGATGGGCAGACCCATGGCAGTACCTCGCAGTGTGTTCGGGGCGCGACCCGGTGGTCGGACGCCCGGACAGGTGCCCACGCGCCGCCCGGTCAACCGTTCCCGGGCGGACCACCTCGTGCAGGTGAGCGACCTGCCGAGCGGGGAGGTGGGGCGGCGCGGGCGTGTCAGTATGGCGCCGTGGCGTCCACCTCTGCCTCGCCCGGCGCGCTGCTACGGCACGTGCGGACCGGCCGGGCACGCAGCCGCGCCGATCTCGTCGCCCTCACCGGCGCCTCCCGGAACACGGTGAGCGCGCGGGTGGACCAGCTCATCGCGGCCCGGCTCCTCGAGGAGGGCGGCCGGGGCTGGAGCACCGGAGGCCGCCCGCCCACCCTGCTGCGGTTCAACAGCGAGGCCGGCTGCGTACTCGCCGTGGACCTGGGGGTCACCAGCGTCGACGTGGCCGTCACCGACCTCTCGGCCCGGATCCTGGCCACCGTCGGCCACCCGATCGACATCGGCGACGGGCCGGAGATCGTCCTGGCCGAGGTCGACCGGCTGGCCCAGCTGGTGCTGGCCCAGGCCGGTCACGCACCGGCCGACGTGTGCGCGGTCGGTGTAGGGGTGCCCGGGCCGGTGGAGTTCTCGACCGGCCGGCCGTCCCATCCGCCGATCATGCCGGGCTGGCACGACTACCCCATCCCCGGTGCGTTCGGCCGCTACGAGTGCCCGGTGTACGTCGACAACGACGTCAACGTCATGGCGCTGGGGGAGATGGGCATCGCGGGCTCTGTGCAGGACGTCCTCGTCGTCAAGGTCGGGACGGGCATCGGCTGCGGCGTGATCGTCGACGGCCGGGTCTACCGGGGGGCGCAGGGGAGTGCCGGCGACATCGGGCACATCTACGTGCAGCCCGCCGACGGGCGCACCGTGCTCTGCCGCTGCGGCAACGAGAACTGCCTGGAGGCGATCGCCGGCGGCGGGGCGCTGCTGCGCGACGCCGTCGACGCCGGCCTGCCGGTCGCCTCGACGCGGGACGTGGTCGAGCTGGCCGCGCAGGGCGACGGCCCCGCACTGGAGCTGGTCCGGGACGCCGGCCGCACCATCGGCACGGTCCTCGCCGCGCTGGTCAACTTCTTCAACCCGCACCGCATCGTGATGACCGGCGGCGTGGCCCAGGCCGGCGCCCCGCTGCTGGCCGGCATCCGCGAGGCCGTCTACCGCCGTTCCATGCCGCTGGCCGCGCGGGCGCTGGAGATCACGGTCAGCGACGCCCCCGAGCTCTCCGGGCGGATCGGTGCCGCGCTCATGGCGATCGAGGGGTACCTCGACGAGGAATCCGTCGTCGAGACGCTCGCGCGCTAGCAGGACCGCACGGCGGCCATGAGCCGTCCCGGTCTGCGTGAGCCGCTGCGTCGCACCTGCGCGCGGAGTCCTCCGGGGCGACGACTCTGCGGTCCTCCGGACCGCACCGCGGCCGTGAGCCGTCCCGGCCGATGTGGGGTCCGCACCGGCGCGGACCCTCCGGAGCCCGCTCGGCGGGACCTCGCATCTCGGTTCGGTAACCGCGGCCCAACGGTCTTGACCCGATGTGACGCCGGACATATGTTCTCGCCTGAGCCGACTAATGGTCAACGCTGAGCAAAAGTCCGGGTGATGATGTGATCGACGAACCGACGGGTCCGCGCCCGTGACGGCGCCGCTGCTGGAGATGCACGGCATCGTCAAGACGTTCCCCGGCGTCCGGGCGCTGGACGGCGTCGACCTCGACGTCCGGACCGGCGAGGTGCACTGCCTGCTCGGGCAGAACGGCGCCGGCAAGTCGACCCTGATCAAGGTGCTCGCCGGGGCGCACCAGCCGGACGCGGGCACGATCACCTGGCGCGGCGAGCAGGTGCACCTGCGGAGCCCGCAGGCGGCCATGTCGCTGGGCATCGCCACCATCTACCAGGAACTGGACCTGGTCTCCGGCCTGACCGTGGCCGACAACATCTTCCTCGGCCGCGAGCGCTCCCGGCTCGGCATCGCCCGCCCGGCGCCGGCGAACGAGGCCGCCGGGAAGCTCCTCGCCCGCCTCGGTCACCCGGAGATCCGGCCCACCGCGGAGGTCGGCTCGCTGCCCGCCGCCGCGCAGCAGATGGTCAGCATCGCCCGGGCGCTGTCGCAGGACGCGAAGCTGATCGTCATGGACGAGCCCTCGGCCGTCCTCGACAACGAAGAGGTCCAGCACCTGTTCGAGGTCATCCGGGACCTCACCCGCGACGGCGTCGCCGTCGTCTACATCTCCCACCGGCTGGAGGAGATCCGCCAGGTCGGCGACCGGATCACCGTGCTCAAGGACGGCCGGACCGTCGCCACCGGCCTCCCCGTGCAGGACACGCCCACCCGCCAGGTGATCGAGCTGATGACCGGCCGCGACATCGAGTACGTCTTCCCCGAGCGCCGGCCGGTCGCCGCCGCCGAACCGCTGCTCTCGGTGCGCGACCTGGCGCTGCGCGGGACGTTCCGCGGCGTCTCCTTCGACGTGGCCCCGGGCGAGGTGGTCGGCCTTGCCGGACTGGTCGGGTCGGGCCGCTCGGAGATCCTCGAGACGATCTACGGCGCGCGCCGCGCGACCGGTGGGACCGTGACCGTGGCCGGCCGGCGGCTGCGCCCCGGCAGCGTGTCCGCCGCGGTCTCGGCCGGCGTGGGGCTCGCCCCGGAGGAGCGGAAGAGCCAGGCGCTGCTCCTGGGCGACGCCGTCTACCGCAACATCAGCATCGCCAGCCTGGCCCGGTTCGCCCGCGGCGGCTTCCTCACCGGCGGTGCCGAGAAGGACGCCGCGCAGGAGCAGGTCACTGCGCTCGACGTCCGTCCGGCCGACGTGACCCGCGAGGTGCGGACCCTGTCGGGCGGCAACCAGCAGAAGGTCGTGCTGGCCCGCTGGCTGCTGCGCGACTGCCGGGTGCTGCTCCTCGACGAGCCGACCCGCGGCGTGGACGTCGGCGCCCGCTCGGAGATCTACGCGCTGATCCGCGAACTGGCCGACCGCGGGGTCGCCGTCGTCGTGGTCTCCAGCGAGATCCCGGAGGTCCTCGGCCTCGCCGACCGGGTGCTGGTGATCTCCGACGGCTCCGTCGTCGCCCAGGAACCGGCGGACGCGCTCGACGAGCACGCGGTGCTCGACCTCGTCATGGAGGGCACGGTGGGCCCGCGTCAGCGGCCCGACCGGCAGCCGCCCACCGCACAGCCGCACGAAGGGGACGTGGCATGACCGGCAGCACCGCGACGACCGGGGGAGCGGGCGCACCCGCACCGGCGGAGGGCCGCGCGCCCGAGGGGACGAACGGCAAGGGGCCAGGCTTCATGGCCGGGCCGGCCGGGCGCCTGCTCGGCCTGGTGGTGGCCCTCGGTCTGCTCTGCATCGTCGGTGCCGTGACGGCGCCGGAGCGGTTCGTCGACATCGACAACGTCCTCACCATCCTGCGCCTGGCAGCCGTCATCGGCGTGGTCAGCGTCGGCATGACGTTCGTGATCATCGGCGGTGGCATCGACCTGTCGGTGGGCGCGCTGGTCGCGCTGTCGTCGGTCTGGGCCACCACCCTGGCCACCCAGCAGATGGCCGAGGACGTCCACTGGATCGTCATGGTGATCACCGCGATCGCCGTGGGCGCCGGGGCGGGGCTGGTCAACGGCGTCGTCATCGCCTACGGGCGGCTGGTGGCCTTCATCGCCACCCTCGCCATGCTCGCCGCCGCCCGGGGCCTGGCCGAGATCATCGCCAACCGCCGCACCCAGATCGTGCAGAACGACGGCTTCCTCGACTTCTTCGGCGGCGACGTCCTCGGCATCCCGGGGCTGGTGATCATCTGGGCGCTCGTGTCGGTCGCCGGCTGGATCCTGCTCAACCGCACCACCTTCGGCCGGCACACCTTCGCCGTCGGCGGCAACGCCGAGGCCGCCCGCCTGGCCGGCATCCGGGTGCAGTGGCACACCCTGAAGCTCTACGTGCTCTCCGGGGTCACCTGCGGCATCGCCGCGGTGATGCTGATGGCGCGGACGACGACCGGCAGCTCGACCCACGGCACCCTGCTGGAGCTGGAGGTCATCGCCGCCGTCGTGATCGGGGGCACCCTGCTCACCGGTGGTCGCGGCACGATCGTCGGCACCGTCCTGGGCGTGCTGATCTTCACCACGCTCGAGAACGTCTTCACGCTGAACAACCTGTCCAGCTCGGTCCAGGCCGTCGCCCAGGGCGTGATCATCGTGCTCGCCGTCCTGCTGCAGATGCGGCTGGCCGAGGGGCAGGGCTTCGGCCGGCGGTCGCGGTCCGGCGAGTCGTCCTTCGGACCCCGCGGGGCCGCCGCCGGCGCGGTGGCGGGCGGCTCGAGCGATGCCGGCTGACCGGCCGGCGACCGGCCCGGCGCCGGCCTGACCCCTGACCCCCACCCCAACCTGCCGGCGACCCGCCGGGAAGTGGCACACGAGGAGAGATACATGTCTGCAGCGAGGCAGCGCCCCTACCGCCGTCTGATGTCCACCGCGGTCGCCCTTGCCGGCGCCGGCGTGCTCGTCGCCGGCTGCACCAGCAACGAGCCGGAGAGCTCCGGTTCCGACGGCGGCGGCGACAACGTCGCCAGCTCCAACGACGAGACCGGCGAGACGGTCCGGATCGGGTTCTCGGCCCCGGCCGCCGACCACGGCTGGATGGCCGGCATCACCGAGGCCGCCCGCGACGCCGCGGAGGAGTACGAGGACATCGACCTGATCGTCGCCGAGGGCACCAACGACGTCAGCACGCAGATCAGCCAGGTGGAGACCTTCATCAACGAGGGCGTCGACGCGATCGTGCTGCTGCCCTTCGACGGCGCGGCCATGACGCCGGTGGCGCTGCAGGCGATGGAGGCCGGCATCCCGGTCATCAACGTCGACCGCGAGTTCAACAGCCCCTTCGCGGCCCGCGCCACCATCCTCGGCGACAACTACGGCATGGGAGTCTCCGCCGGCACCTACATCTGCGAGCAGGTCGGCGACAACCCCGACGCGGTCGTCGCCGAGATCGCCGGCATCGACTCGCTGCCGCTCACCCAGGACCGCAGCCAGGGCTTCGCCGACGCGCTGTCGGACTGCGGCCTCGACGTCGACAACCGCGTCGCGGCGGACTTCACCGTGGAGGGCGGCGAGGAGGCCGCGGCCAACCTGCTCCAGGCCGCGCCGCAGATCGACGCGCTGTGGAACCACGACGACGACCAGGGCGTCGGCGTGCTGGCCGCCATCGAGAACGCCGGCCGCGACGAGTTCGTCATGGTCGGTGGTGCCGGCTCGGCGAACGCCATGCGCGAAATCCAGGAGGGCGGCTCCGTCCTGCAGGCGACCGTCATCTACCCGCACACCCAGGCCGCCGACGGCATCCGCCTGGCCCGGCTGATCGCCCAGGGCAAGGGCCTGTCGGACCTGGTCTCCCAGGGCGTCCCGCGGGAGATCGTGCTCAACGCCCCGGTCGTCACCGAGGAGAACGTCGAGGACTACATCGACCGCGCGTTCGAGTCCTGATCCGTCGACGGAGCAGCAGGGGAACGCGCGCCGTTCCCCTGCTGCTCCACCCCGCTGGGAGATCCGCATGACCCCCACCCTCGGCATCGGGCTGATCGGCTACGCCTTCATGGGCGCGGCGCACTCGCAGGCCTGGCGTACCGCCCCCCACTTCTTCGACCTGCCGCTGCGGCCGGACCTGGCCGTGCTGGCCGGCCGGGACCCTGCACGGCTCACCGCGGCCGCCGGCAAGCTCGGCTGGCGCGAGACCGAGACCGACTGGCACCGCCTGCTGGAGCGCGACGACATCGATCTGGTCGACGTCTGCACGCCCGGCGACACGCACGCCGAGATCGCCGTCGCGGCGCTCGAGGCCGGCAAGCACGTGCTGTGCGAGAAGCCGCTGGCCAACACCGTCGCCGAGGCCGAGGCGATGGCCGACGCCGCCGCGAAGGCGGCCGCGCGCGGGGTCCGCTCGATGGTCGGCTTCACCTACCGCCGGGTGCCCGCCATCGGGCTGGCCCGGCAGCTGGTCGCGGACGGGCGGCTGGGCGAGATCCGGCACGTCCGGGCGCAGTACCTGCAGGACTGGATCGCCGACCCGGCCGCGCCGATGTCCTGGCGGCTGGAGAAGGACAAGGCGGGCTCGGGTGCGCTGGGCGACATCGGCGCGCACATCGTCGACCTCACGCAGCACATCACCGGGCAGGCACTCACCGGCGTCAGCGCGCTGCTGGAGACCTTCGTCCCCGAGCGGCCGCTGCCCGCCTCGGCCGGATCGCTGTCCGGCGTCGGCGGCGAGGGGACCGGCACGGTCACCGTGGACGACGCCGCGGTGTTCCTCGGCCGGTTCACCGGAGGGGCGCTCGGCGTCTTCGAGGCCACGCGGTTCGCCCTCGGCCGGAAGAACGCCATCCGGATCGAGATCAACGGCTCGCGCGGCAGCCTGGCGTTCGACTTCGAGGACATGAACGTCCTGCACTTCTTCGACGGGGACGACCCGGACGAGACCGCGGGCTTCCGGCGGATCGTCGTCACCGAGCCCGGCCACCCCTACGTCTCCGCCTGGTGGCCCGCCGGACACGGGCTCGGCTACGAGCACGGCTTCACCCACCAGGTCGTCGACCTGGTCACCGCGATCGCGCAGAACACCGACCCGGCGCCGTCGTTCGCCGACGGGCTGCAGGTGCAGCGCGTGCTCGACGCCGTCGAACGCAGTGCCGGCGACCGCTCGACCTGGACCGAGATCCCTTCCTGAACCCATTCCCGGGACTTTCCGCGCCGAGAGTCCCCCGCGACCGAGGAGACCGCTGATGCCCCGTCCCGTCACCCTGTTCACCGGCCAGTGGGCCGACCTGCCCTTCGAGGAGATGTGCCGGCTGGCCTCCGGCTGGGGCTACGACGGCCTGGAGATCGCCTGCTGGGGCGACCACCTCGACGTCGAGCGCGCCGCGAACGACGACGCCTACGTGCAGGAGAAGCTGGAGCTGCTGAAGCGCCACGGCCTGCAGGTCTTCGCCATCTCCAACCACCTCAACGGCCAGGCCGTCTGCGACGACCCGATCGACGAGCGGCACCGCGGCATGGTCCACCCGCGCGTCTGGGGCGACGGCGACCCCGAGGGCGTCCGGCAGCGGGCGGCCGAGGAGATGAAGCTGACCGCCCGCGCCGCGGCCAAGCTCGGCGTGAACACCGTGGTCGGGTTCACCGGGTCCAAGATCTGGAAGACCGTGGCGATGTTCCCGCCGGTGCCCGAGTCGATGATCGACGAGGGATACCAGGACTTCGCCGACCGGTGGAACCCGATCCTCGACGTCTTCGACGAGGTCGGCGTCCGCTTCGCCCACGAGGTGCACCCGTCGGAGATCGCCTACGACTACTGGACGACCGTCCGGACGATGGAGGCCATCGGGCACCGCGAGGCGTTCGGGCTGAACTGGGACCCGTCGCACTTCGTCTGGCAGGACCTCGACCCGGTGGGCTTCATCTGGGACTTCAAGGACCGGATCTACCACGTCGACTGCAAGGACGCGAAGAAGCAGGTCGGCAACGGACGCAACGGGCGGATGGGGTCGCACCTGCCCTGGGCGGACCCGCGGCGCGGCTGGGACTTCGTGTCCACCGGGCACGGCGACGTCCCGTGGGAGGCCTGCTTCCGGATGCTCAACACGATCGGCTACGACGGGCCGATCTCGGTGGAGTGGGAGGACGCCGGCATGGACCGCCTGGTCGGCGCACCCGAGGCGCTGGAGTTCGTGCGCCGGCTGGCGTTCGACCCGCCGTCCGCGGCCTTCGACTCGGCCTTCGCCAGCGGCAACTGACCCGCCCGCCCGGCCACGATCAGGGAACCTGATCATGGCGCGTCCTCCCTTCCCGCGGACGGTGGGGGAGGACGCGCCACGGGAAGGGAGGACGGCGAGCGGGCGGCTCACTGCGCGGCGGCCACCTCCGGCTGCCGGTCGCGCCCGGCGAGCGAGGAGTAGAAGGCCGTCTCGAACTCCAGGTAGCTGCCGAAGGACGTCGCGTCCCCGAACGGCAGGATCTGGGTGGCCCAGAAGCCGGCGTACCCGTTGTCGCGGTCGATCCAGTAGAAGAGGTTGGCCAGCCCGGCCCAGCTGAGTGCGCCGGCGGGCCGGCCGGTGGGGGCCGCCTCGTCGTTGATCATGAAGGGCAGGCACCAGGACTTCGGCATCCCGGGGAAGAACTCCGCGTCGTTGGACAGCGACGGGATCACCCCGGGGAGCCCGGTGACCTTGAGGTCCCCGAGGTGGTTCTGCACGGCCATCCGCACCGTCTCCGGCCGGAGGACGACGCCGTCCTCGCCCCGGCCGTCGTTCAGCCACATCCGCAGGAAACGCATGTAGTCCCCGACCGACCCGTAGAGCCCGTGCCCGCCCATGTGCACCTCCGGCGACGAGGGCAGCTCGAACTCCATCGGGGTGAGCGAGCCGTCCGCACCCCGGGCGTGCATCGTCGCCAGCCGGGTCCGCTGGTCGTCCCGGAGCTCGAACCCGGTGTCGGTCATGCCGAGCGGCCCGAAGATCCGGGCGGCGAAGACGTCCCCGAGGCGGTCGCCGGTCAGCCGCTCCACGACCTGCCCGCACCAGTCGAGGCTGCTGCCGTACTCCCAGCGCTCGCCCGGGTCGAACAGCAGCGGGGTCGTCAGCGCGGCCTTGGTGGCGGTGATGACGCTCGGCTGCCCGTGGTCCTCGGCCAGCCGGTTGTAGTGCTCGTTGAAGAAGTCGTAGCCGAAGCCCGCGGTGTGGGTCAGCAGCATCCGGGTGGTGATCTCCCGCTTCGGCTCGCGCAGCCGCGGGGCACCGTCGTCCCCGAAGCCGTCGAGCACCTTCAGCTCGCCGATCTCGGGGAGGTAGGTCGCGGCCGGGGCGTCCAGGTCGAGGCGCCCCTCCTCGACGAGCTGGAGCGCGGCGGTGGCGGTGATGGCCTTGGTCGTGGAGAAGAGGGCGAAGACGGTGTCGGCGGTCATCGGCTGGTCGCCGCCGAGGCGGCGGGCGCCGGCGGCGCCCTCGTACACGGTGCCGTCGCGGTCGGTGACCATGGCGACGACCCCGGCGACGGGGGCCTCCGCCCGGACGGCGCGGTCGAGGATCGCGTCGGCATCGGTGCTGAACGGGTGGGTCATGGCAGTCCTCCGGTGAGGGGTGCGGGATGGGTGGGGGTCAGCGGATCTCGAAGCCGGGGTAGCCGGATGCGGCCGCCTCGGTGCACTTGTCCCGGTAGGCGCCGACCCCGCCGGTGTAGGAGAGGACGCGGCGGGGCTTGCCCGGCACGTTCGCCCCCAGGTACCAGGACGACGTCCGGGAGATGAGGTTGGCGCCGGCCGTCTCGTCGTGGTGGGCCACCCAGGCGTCCTCGACGTCCTTGGTCGGCTCGATGACGGTCTTCCCCGTGGCCCGCAGGTGGGCGATGAGATCGCTGATCCACTCCGTCTGCTGCTGCAGGCAGGTGGTCATGTTGCACAGCGCCGCCGACGGCGCCAGGGGGACGGCGGTGGTGAGCAGGTTGGGGTAGCCGTGGACCATCAGCCCCATGGTGGTGCGGATGTCGCGGCCCCAGTCCTCGGTCAGCGAGCGGCCGCCGCGCCCCCGGATGTCGATGCGGGTGAGCGCCCCGGTGCCGGCGTCGAAGCCGGTGGCCAGGATCAGCACGTCCAGCTCGTGGACCGTCCCGTCGGCCAGCACCACGCCCTCGGGGACGACGCGGGTGATGGCGTTGTCGCGGACGCTGACCAGCTCGACGTCCGGGCGGTGGTAGACCTCGAGGTAGTCGGTCTCCAGCGGGACCCGGTGGGTGCCGAAGCCGTAGTCGGTGGGGATCAGCACGTCGCACAGCCGCGGGTCCTGCAGCCGGTCGCGCATCTTCTCCCGGACGAACTCCGAGATCTCCTCGTTGACCTCGGCATCGAAGAACATCTCCGAGAACGAGGCGAGCCAGAGCTTCAGCGAGCCGTTGGCGTGGATCTCCTCCAGTTCCTCGCGGCGCTGCTCGGGGGTGAGCTCGGCCCAGGTGTGCGCCCACTCGTACTCGAAGCCGGTGAAGGTGCGG
Source organism: Blastococcus tunisiensis (assembly GCF_900112815.1). GTDB lineage: Bacteria > Actinomycetota > Actinomycetes > Mycobacteriales > Geodermatophilaceae > Blastococcus_B > Blastococcus_B tunisiensis. Next base: position 204,607 of record NZ_FOND01000004.1, on the reverse strand, counting down.
GGAAGGGTCTCCCGCAGTTCGGGGAAGCGCTGCTTGTAGGCCGCGACGTCGTCAGCCTCGAAGTGCGGGTTCTTCATCGGCAGCACGTACTGGGGGGTCCGCGCGAAGACGGTCAGGTGCCCGGCCTGGCCCGCGATGGTCTGGATCACCTGGATGCCGGTGGCGCCGATCCCCACCACGCCGACCCGCTTGCCGTCGAGGTCGACGCCGTCGGCCGGCCAGCGCGAGGTGTGCACGACGGTGCCCCGGAACGTCTCCTGCCCGGGGAAGACCTCGGTCAGCGGCGCCGACAGCATCCCGGCGCAGGTGACGAGGAACCGGGTGTCGACCGTCTCGCCGCGGTCGGTCGTGACGGTCCACCGGCCCCGTTCCTCGTCGAACCGTGCGCTGGTGACCGTCGCGCCGAACTGGATGTCGCGGCGGAGGTCCAGGCGGTCGGTGACGTAGTGCAGCCACCGCTCGATCTCGGGCTGGTCGGGGAACCGCTGGCTCCAGCTCCAGTTCTTGTAGAGGTCCTCGTCGAACAGGTACTGGTAGATGTAGGCCTCGGAGTCGAACCGCGCGCCGGGGTACCGGTTCCAGAACCAGGTGCCGCCCACGTCGTCCGCGGCGTCGTAGGCGCGCACCCGCAGTCCCTGCCCGCGCAACTGGTGCAGCTGGTAGAGACCGGCCACCCCGGCGCCGATGATCAGGGCGTCGAGCTCACGGGTCGCGGCGGTGTCGTCGATGCCGGGGCGCACGTCTGCCTGGACGCTCATCTGGTGCCCTACCCTTCGCTGTGGTCTGGATCACGTTCGAGACCACATCGTCGGCGTCGGACCCCGCGGCGGACCGTCCCAGTTTGGGACAGTTCCGGGGGGCTCCCGCCGCCGGTCGCCACCCGTGCGGCACCGTGGCCGGACGGGGACGCCGTGGAGGTGACCGTGCACCTGCGAGCGGACGACCCCCGGCTCGTGGCCGCGGCCCGGGCGCAGTTCCTCGAGCGCGGCGCCGCGGGGGCGGCCGGCGTCCGCGACGTGGTGGCGGCGTCCTGGCGGCGCAGCCGGTCGGCCGGCGTCGATGCCGACGAGTACCGGATCAGCTACCACGACGACGTCGACCTGGATTCCCGGCTCGTCCGCTGCGCCCGCCCGGTGATCGACCGGCTGGCCGGCGAGATGGTGGACGTGCCGGTGGCCATCGCGCTGTCCGACGCGCAGGCCCGGATCGTGCACCGGCTGGACTGCTCGACCTCGGTCGGCCGCCAGCTCGACCGGGTCGACTTCACCGCCGGCTTCGACTTCGGCGAGGGCGGCGTGGGGACCAACGGGATCGGGACGGTCTTCGAGACGGGGTCCTCGGTCGCCGTCGTCGGCGCGGAGCACTTCACCGAGGCGCTCGTGCGGTTCGCCTGCACCGGGGCGCCGGTCGTCGACCCGGCGACGGGCCGGGTCGAAGGGGTGCTCGACGTCAGCTCGCTCGCCGAGACCTGGACGCCGCTGATGCACACGCTCGTCCGGCGCGCCGCCGCCGACATCGGCCGCAACCTGCTGCTGGACCGCAGTCAGGCGCAGCAGGCCCTCTTCGAGACGTTCGTCAAGGCCGGTGCCCGACCCCGGCAGGCCGTCATGGCCGTGGGCGACTCGCTGATGGTCAACCGGCGGGCCCAGCAGCTCTACTCACCCGCCGAGCAGTTCGCCGTCCACCAGTACGCACTGTTCCTGATGAGCCGGCGGGACCGGGTGGCGGAGTCCGTCGTCCTGGAGTCCGGCCGCACGGTGCGGCTGCGGGCGACGCGCATCCTGGCCGGGGAGGAGGTCGCCGGCATCGTGCTGCTTCTGGACGACGAGCCCGGCCGGTCGCGGCCCGCGGTGCCGGGAACCCGGGTGGGCGGTCCGGCACCACCGCCCCCCGCGCCCGGGGGCCGGTCACCCGCGTGGGTCGCGGCGTGCGGGCAGATCGGGGCCGCGTTCGGCCGCGGCGACCGGCTGCTCGTCATGGGTGAGCCGGGAACCGGCCGGAGCACGCTGGTCGCCGAGCTGTTCGGCCGCCGCCATCCCGCGGGTGCCGTGGTGGCGGGCGAGGTCGAGGACGTGGTGCGGGAGGCACTCCCGGAGACGGGCCCGGCGCGCACGCTGGTCGTGCTGCGGCACCTCGACCGGATCGGGGCCGACCTGGCCGCCCGGCTCCCGGCGTTCCTCGGCTCCCTGGACCCGGACCGGCACCTGGTCGCGGCGACGCTGAGCGACGCCAGCACCGGGCTCGACCTGCCGTTCCAGGCGGTGCTGGGGGAGTTCCAGCAGGCGGTGACCCTGCCACCGCTGCGCTTCCGCACCGACGACCTGCCGGGGATCGTCGCCTCCCTGCTCACCGAGCTCGCACCCGACCGGCGGGTGCGGCTGCACCCCGAGGCCGGCCGGCTGATCGGCCGCCATCCGTGGCCGGGAAACCTCGTCCAGCTGCGGGAGGCCCTCGCGGAGGCGCTGCGCAAGCACCCGGTCGGCGAGATCCGGCCCGAGGACCTGCCGGCCTGGTGCCGGACGTCCGGCAGCAGGCACACGCTGACACCGCTCGAGTCCGTGGAGCGGGACGCGATCGTGGCGGCGCTGGCGCGGTGCCGGGGCAACCGGGCACGCGCGGCCGCCTCGCTCGGGATGTCCCGCAGCTCCCTCTACCGCAAGATCACGACCTACGCGATCACCGACGCCTGACGGGCCCGGGCTCCCCGCCCGCGGAGCCATGATCAGGGAACCTGATCATGGCGCGTCCTCCCTCACCGCGGACGGTGGGGGAGGACGCTCTCCGGTGAGGGAGGACGGGCCGAGGGGCGGCCGGACGGGCCGAGGGGCGGCCGGAGGGGCCGAGGGTCAGCGGCCGCCGCGTCGCGAGCGGGCGCTGAAGGACGCCGCCGACGAGCTCCCGGCCCGGGCGGCGAGCTCGGCGCGGGTCCGCGCCGGGCCGGACGCGCGGCCGGAGCCTCCGCGCGAGCCGCCGGAGGACCCGGCCTTGGGCGTGCCGCCGCCGGAGGAGCCGCGACCGGAGCCACCGCCGTTGCGACGGCGCCCACCGCCGTTGCCCTGCGGCTGCTCGACGACCGGCGCCGGCTCGACGTAGGGGGCGGCCGGGCCGGTGAGCGCCTCGATCTCGGGCGCGCCCGGGCGCACGGCGCTGACCTTCGGCGTGATGCCGGCCTGGCGGGCCAGGGTGCGGACCTCGCCGGCCTGGTCGGGGGTGGAGACGGTGACGACCGCGCCCTCGGCGCCCGCGCGCGCGGTGCGGCCCGAGCGGTGCAGGTAGGCCTTGTGCTCGGCCGGCGGCTCGACGTGGACGACGAGTGCGACGTCGTCGACGTGGATGCCCCGGGCGGCGATGTCGGTCGCGCACAGCACCCGGCTGGCGCCGGTGGTGAACGCCTCGAGGTTGCGCTCGCGGGCGTTCTGGCTGAGGTTGCCGTGCAGGTCGACGGCTGGGATGCCCGACGCGGTGAGCTGCTTGGCGAGCTTCTTCGCCTGGTGCTTGGTGCGGGTGAACAGCACGCTGCGGCCCAGACCGGAGGCGAGCTGGCGCACGACCTCGGCCTTGTCGGCGGTCTGCACCTGCAGCACGTGGTGGGTCATGGTGCTGACCGGTGCCACGGCGGGGTCGACCGAGTGGGTGACCGGGTTGCTCAGGTAGCGCTTGACGAGCACGTCGACGCCGTTGTCCAGGGTGGCGGAGAAGAGCAGCCGCTGGCCGACCTTGGGGGTGCGGTCCATGAGCCGCTTGACGCCGGGCAGGAAGCCCAGGTCGGCCATGTGGTCGGCCTCGTCGAGGATGGTGATCTCGACGGCGCCGAGGTCGCAGTGCCCCTGGCCGATGAGGTCCTCGAGCCGGCCGGGGCAGGCGATGAGCACGTCGATGCCGCCGGCGAGGGCCTGCACCTGGGGGTTCTGGCCGACGCCGCCGAAGATCGTGGTCGTCTTCATGCCCAGGGCGCGGGCCATCGGGTCGACGACGGCGGCGACCTGGTTGGCCAGCTCGCGGGTCGGCACCAGGATCAGCGAGCGGGGCCGCTTGGCCTGCCGCTTGCTGTCCGAGGCGGCCAGGCGGGCGACCAGCGGGAGGCTGAAGGCGAGGGTCTTGCCGGAGCCGGTGCGGCCCCGGCCGAGGACGTCGCGCCCGCCCAGGCTGTCGGGCAGCGTGGCCACCTGGATCGGGAACGGTGCGGTGATGCCGCTGCTGGTGAGCACCTCGACGAGGGGGGCGGGAACGCCCAGCGCCGCGAAGGTGGTGTCGGTCGGGAGGACGGTGGCGTCGGCGCCCACGGGGACGACGGGAGCCGGGGCCGCGGCCGCCGGCTCCGGGCGGTGCGGGTTCTGGCTCTGGGGGTTCTGGCCCTGCTGGTCACCGGCGGGGCGGGCGCCGCGGCCGCGTCCGCCTCGACGGCGCCGGGGGACGCCGTCGGTGGAGGAGGCAGGGGAGTTGCTGATGGAGGTCAAGAGAGTCCTTCGGCGTTCGAGTGGCCGCACGAGCCTCGGCGAGCGCGAGCGCCAGCACGTCTGCGCGGGGGCAGGGCGGGCTCGCATCGTCGGCGAGACGTCGGTCAGCCGGGCGCACCAAGGTGGCGCAGCCTCAGCCCGACGTCGATTCCTGCCGCTCCGGATGAGCGAGGGCGGCGCCGGTACGTAGTACTCAACCAGAGATCACCGCCGCGTGGTCCCACCCTGGGGGAGTCCCCCGTCACATCGGGTGAGCGCCGGGTGGCCGATGTGGCGGGATCCCGGTCCTTTTCGTCCGGGCGGCGCGTCGTCCCCGGGGGTGCCCACGGGTCATGCTGTCCGGCGTGACCGTCGCCGCCCCGCCGCGTGTGCCCCGGATCCATCCCGCGTGGTGGGTGGCGGCCGTGACGTTCCTGGCGCTGGTCGGCGCTGCGGCCTTCCGTGCGGTGCCGGGCGTGCTCATCGACCCGCTGCGCGCGGAGTTCGGCTGGTCGGTCTCCACGATCTCGGCCGCCGTGGCGATCAACATGGCGCTGTACGGGCTGACCGCGCCGTTCGCCGCCGCGCTGATGGAGCGCTTCGGCATCCGCCGGGTCGTGCTGGCCGCGCTGCTCGTGGTCGCCCTGGGCAGTGGGCTCACGGTCTTCATGACGGCGAGCTGGCAGCTGGTCCTGCTCTGGGGCGTGCTCGTCGGCCTGGGCTCCGGATCGATGGCGCTGTCGCTGGTGGCCACGGTGACCGGCCGCTGGTTCGTCGCCCGGCGCGGCCTGGTCTCGGGGATCCTCACCGCCGGCGGCGCGGCCGGTCAGCTGGTCTTCCTGCCGCTGGTGGCCTGGATCGACTCCGCGTGGGGCTGGCGGGCGGCCTCCCTGGGGACGACGGCGGCCGCGCTCGCCGTCCTGCCGCTGGTGGCCTGGCTGCTGCGCGACCGGCCGCGCGACCTCGGCGTCGCCCCGTACGGCGGTACCCCCGCCGACGACCCGGAGCCGGTGCGGGCCGGCGCCGCGCGCGCCGCGGTGCAGGGCCTGACGCTGGCCGCGCGATCACGGCCGTTCTGGCTGCTGGCGGCCGGCTTCTTCATCTGCGGCATGTCGACCAACGGGCTGGTGCAGCCGCACTTCATCCCGGCCGCCCACGACCACGGGATGCCGGTGACGACGGCGGCCGGCCTGCTCGCCGTCGTCGGCCTGTTCGACATCGCCGGCACGATCTTCTCCGGCTGGCTCACCGACCGCGTCGACCCGCGGGTGCTGCTGCTGGCCTACTACGGCCTGCGCGGGCTCTCGCTGTTCGCGCTGCCCACCCTGTTCGGGCCGGATCTGCACGTCAGCATGATCGCGTTCATCGTCTTCTACGGGCTGGACTGGGTGGCCACGGTGCCGCCGACGCTGGCGCTGTGCCGCGAGCACTTCGGCGCCCGCGCACCCGTCGTCTTCGGCTGGGTGTTCGCCTCCCACCAGGTGGGCGCGGCGGTCGCGGCGTTCGGCGGGGGAGTCATCCGCGACGTCACCGGCTCCTACGACCTGGCCTGGTTCCTCGCCGGCGGGTTGTGCCTCGTGGCGGCCGCCGCCTCGATCTCGATCCGCCGGAACCTGCCCCCGCCCGCGACGACCGTGGGCCCGACCGACCGCGGGGAGGCGGCGGCCGCCCAGGCCCACGGGTGAGGGAGCTCGGGTCCTCCCTCGCCGCGCGGCGTCCTCCCTCACCGCCCGCCGTGGGGGAGGACGCGCCATGATCAGGGCACCTGATCATGGCGCGGCGCGTCAGCCGGCGGCGGCCAGGACGGGGTCGACGGTGCGGCCCAGGATCAGGTCCGCGGCCCGCTCACCGATCATCATCGTCGGCGCGTTGGTGTTGCCCCGCACCAGCGTCGGCATCACCGAGGCGTCGGCCACCCGCAGCCCCTCGATGCCGCGCACCCGCAGCTGCGGGTCGACGACCGCCTGCTCGTCGGTGCCCATCCGGCACGACGACACCGGGTGGTACAGCGACTCGAGGGTGTTCCGCACCGAGGCGCGCAGCCCGTCGCGGCCCTGCACCGCGCCGCCCGGCGACCACTCCTCGCCGAGCACCGACGCGAGCGGCTCGGTCGCCGCGATCCCGCGGGCCTGCTCGACGCCGGAGACCAGCGCCTCCAGGTCGCGCTCGTCGGTGAGGTAGCCCGCGTCGATGACCGGCGCCCACGTCGGGTCGGCCGAGCGCAGCCGCACCGATCCGCGCGAGTGCACGCGCACCAGGACGACGAGGCTGCTGAAGGCCTCGGCGTCCGGGTCGATCTCCGCCTGCTTCCAGAACTTCACCGGCAGGAAGTGGAACTGCAGGTCCGGCTCGGTCAGCGCGGGGTCCGAGCGGGTGAACAGCCCCGCCTCGGCCAGGTTCGAGGTGAGCGGGCCCCGGCCGGTGGCCTTCCACCGGGCCAGGTTGACCGGCGACTCGGCCAGCCGCAGCGACGTCCCCGACCGCACCGTGGAGACGACCGGCACCAGCGGGTGGTCCTGCAGGCCGCCGCCGACACCGGGCAGGTCGTGGACGACGTCGACGCCGACCTCGCGCAGGTGGTCGGCCGGCCCGATGCCCGACAGCATCAGCAGCTGAGGGCTGTTGATCGCACCACCGGAGAGCACCACCTCGCGGGCCGCGTGCGCGGTGTGCACCCGCCCGCCGGCGCGGTACTCGACGCCGATCGCCCGGCCGTTCTCCACGAGCACCCGGGTCGTCAGGGCGCCGGTCCGGACGGTCAGGTTCGGCCGCCGGCCGGCCGGGTGCAGGTAGGCCGCGGCCGACGACCAGCGGCGGCCCCGTCGCTGCGTCACCTGGTACTGCCCGACGCCCTCGAGGGCGGCGCCGTTGAAGTCGTCGTTGCGCGGGTAGCCGGCGGCGACCGCGGCCTCGACGACGGCGCGGGTCCACGGGTGGGGCGAGCGCAGGTCCTCCACCCGCAGCGGCCCGCCCACGCCGTGGAAGCGGTCGGCGCCGCGGGCGTTGTCCTCCATGCGCCGGAACAGCGGCAGCACGTGCTCGTAGGACCACGACGGGTCGCCGGTCAGCTCCGCCCACTCGTCGTAGTCGCACCTCCCGCCGCGCATGTAGATCATGGCGTTGATCGAGGAGGAACCGCCCAGCAGCTTGCCGCGTGGCCAGAACAGCCGGCGGCCGTCGAGGCCCGGCTGCGGCTCGGTCGTGTAGTTCCAGTCCAGCCGGGTGCGCCAGGTCTTGTACAGCCCGGCCGGGATCTGCACCTCGAGGACGTCGTCGGAACCGCCGGCCTCGAGCAGCAGCACCCGCAGCGTCGGGTCCTCCGACAGCCGGCCGGCGACCGCGCAGCCGGCCGACCCGGCACCGACGACGACGACGTCGAACTCGGTCGACTCCGGTGCGGTCACCGGTGGCGCCCGTGGATCATCCCCATGACCCGGGCGACCGCGTCGGTGGCCGAGGCGGGGCGGCCGAAGCTCATCAGGTTCACCGGCAGCGCGTACTTCTGGCGGGTGATCGCCTTGGCGCGGGTGAACTCCTTGAGCCCGTCCTCGCCGTGGATCCGGCCGAAGCCGCTCTCGCCGACCCCGCCGAAGGGCAGCGCCGGGACGGAGGCGAACGTGAGGACGGAGTTCACCGAGGTCATGCCGCTGCGCATGCGACGGGCGAGGTCGAGGCCGCGGGCCTTCGACCGCGTGAACACCGAGCCGGCCAGGCCGTAGGAGGTGGCGTTGGCCCGCTCGAGGGCCTCCTCGGCGTCGCGCACCCGGGTGATCGACAGCGTCGGCCCGAAGGTCTCCTCGCAGATGGCGGGGGAGGAGTCGGGCACGTCGAGCAGCACGGCGGGGGCGAGGTAGTTCTCGTTGGGGAACAGGGCCGGGTCGGCCTCGCCCCGGACCACCCGGCCGCTGGCCGCCGCGTCCGACACGTGCCGGCGGACGATGTCGCCCTGGGAGGCCATGGTCATCGGGCCGTACGTCGCCTCGTCGTCGGAGCCGGGGCGCAGCTTCCGGACCTGGGCGGTGACCTCGGCGACGAACCGGTCGTAGACGGCGCTGGTCGCGTAGACGCGCTCGATGCCGATGCAGGTCTGCCCGGCGTTGCTCATGGCGCCCCAGACGGCGGCGTCGGCGGCGGCCACCACGTCGGCGTCGTCGTCGACGATCATCGCGTCCTTGCCGCCGAGCTCCATGAGCACCGGGGTCAGCGTCTCGGCGCAGGCGGCCATGACCTTGCGGCCGGTCGGGGCCGAGCCGGTGAAGGCGAGCTTGCCGACGCCGGCGCGGCACAGGGCGGCACCGGTCTCGCCGAACCCGGTGACGACCTGGAACGCGTCCGCGCAGTCGGGGACGGCGGCGCGCCACGCAGCGGCCAGCCAGGCGCCCACGGCGGGGGTGTGCTCCGAGGGCTTGAAGACGACGGCGTTGCCCGCGGCCAGCGCGTAGGCGATCGAGCCCATCGGCGTGAAAACCGGGTAGTTCCACGGGCCGATGACGCCGACGACGCCGAGCGGCTGGTACTCGAGGTACGCGGCGTGGTTGGCCGCGAGCAGGCCGGTCCTCACCCGACGGGAGCCCAGCGCCTTGCGGGCGTGGCTGCCGGCCCAGGCCAGGTGTTCGACGGCCAGGGTGATCTCGAGGATCGCGTCGGCGTGCGGCTTGCCGTTCTCGCGGTGGACGAGGTCGGCGAGCTCGTTCATCCGCCGGGCGAGGTAGCCGCGGTAGGCGGCAAGCCGCTCCCTGCGCCCGTCGAAACCCAGTTCGGCCCAGCGGGCCGCGGCCGGGCGGGCGCGCTCCACGGTCTCGGTGACGGCGCCGGTGTCGTGCACCGGGAAGACGCCGACGACCGCACCGGAGGCGGGGTTCGTGGACTCGAAGGTCTGGGTGGTGGCGTGGCGGTCGACCGTGCCGGCGGCGGCGTCGGTGACCGTGTCCATCTGCTCGACGAGCGACATGTGGCGCAGGTTACCCGCGGGTCACTTGGCGGGCAGGAGGGAGACCCGGGTGGGCGACACCGGGGGTCAGGCGTCGGCCTCGATCTCGGCCCACACGGTCTTCGTGTCCCGTTCCCGGAACCAGCCGTGCCGTGCCGAGAGGTCGGCGACCAGGTAGAGCCCGAAGCCGCCGAGGCCGGGATCCCGGCCCAGGGCGGGCTCCGGCGGGACGGCGGTGGAGGAGTCGCTGACGGCGAGCAGCCACCGGTCGCCGGTCCGGCTCAACGCCGTGGCCACGGGGGCACCGCCGTGCCGCAGGGCGTTCGAGGTGAGCTCGTCGGCGATCAGCACCAGGCGCTCGGACCAGTGCTCCCGCTCCGGGTGGACCACGGTCGGACTGCCGGTGAGCGTGGCCCGCAGCCGGGCCCGCAGCTTGGCCAGCTGGGCCAGCGAGTGCAGCTCCTCGCACCAGAGCTCGCGGAAACCGAACGGGGACGGCGCGGGCTGCCAGAGCGCCACAGCCACCGCCTCGATTCCGGGACCCACTCCAGGCCTTCCGCCACGCCGTGGTTTCGGTCGTGGTCGTGCACCGCTGCGGTGCCCGATCCGGGAGCCCGCCAACCCAGGTATCACCCGGTAGTTGGAGATCGCCGCGGCCCCGGCCCGAACTAGGGTCTGCCGGACCGGGCGGCGGAAGGGGCCGAGCATGCAGAACGCGGAGGAGGACCGGTTCGGCACCGCCGCGATCCGCCGGCGGGTCCTCGCGGCGTGGACCGGTGATCCGGCGCGCTTCCGCGAGGACGCCAACGCCGAGGAGGACCTCGTCCGCGGCGGCTACCGGGACCGGCTGCTGGTCGAGCTGGCGCAGAACGCCGCCGACGCCGCCGCCCGCGCCGGTGTCCCGGGGCACCTGCGGCTGGAGCTGCGCGGAGCGACGCTGCGGGCGGCCAACACCGGCGCGCCCCTGGACGCCGCCGGGGTGCAGGGGCTGGCGACGCTGCGCGCCTCGGTCAAGCGCGACGAGCCGGCCGGCGTCGGGCGCTTCGGGGTCGGGTTCGCCGCCGTCCTGGCGGTCACCGACGAGCCGGTCGTGCTGTCGGCGACGGGCGGGGTGCGGTTCGGCGCCGACCCGACGCGCGCGGCGGTCACCGCGGTGCCGGCCCTGGCCGCGGAGGTCGCCCGCCGGGACGGCGCGGTGCCGGTGCTGCGCCTGCCGTGGCCGGTCGGCGGCACGCCCCCCGAGGGCTTCGCGACCGAGGTGGTGCTGCCGCTGCGGGCCGGTGCGGTCCCGGTCGTGGCGTCGGCACTGGCGGCGCTGCGCGCCGACCTGCTGCTCGCCCTCCCGGGGCTGACCGCGATCGACGTGCTGGTCGACGGCGTGCGGCGGGAGCTGGCGATCGAGCGCCGACCCGGTGCCGCCCGGCTGCTGGACGGCCCGTCGGCCACGACGTGGGCGGTGGCCCAGCGCTCGGGGGAGCTGACCGCCGAGCTGCTCCTCGACCGCCCGGTCGAGGAGCGGGCCCGCCGCGGCTGGACGGTGACCGCGGCGGTGCCGCTGGACGACGGCCGGCCGGCGCCCCTGCCGCCCGGACAGGTGGTGCACGCCCCCACCCCGAGCGACGAGCCGTTCTCCCTTCCCCTGCGGCTGATCGCCCCGTTCCCGCTCGGTCCCGACCGCCGGCACGTCGCCCCCGGGCCGGTCACCGATGCCCTGGTCTCGGCGGCGGCCGGCACCGTCGCCGACCTCGTGTCGGGGCTGCCCGCCGATCCGGCGGCGCTGGCGCTGGTGCCCCGGGTGGACCTGGCCGGCGCCGAGCTGGACGCCGCCCTGTGCCACGCCGTCCTGGACCGGCTGCGGACCCGCGCCTGGCTCCCCGTCGCCGGGGATCCGGGCGCCCGGCAGTCGCCGGACCGGGCGACCGCCCTGGAGGACCCGGTCGAGGAGCGGGTGGCCGCACTCGCGGGCGTCGTCCCCGGTCTGCTCCCGGCCGGCTGGTCGCAGCGGTCGGACGTCCGCGCACGCACCGCGCTGGGCGTGCGCCGGACCGGGATCGCGGAGGTGGTGGAGGCGGTCCGCGGGGTGGACCGGCCGGCCTCGTGGTGGGCAGCCCTCTACGCGGCCCTGGACGGCGCCGACCGCGAGGAGCTGGCCGCGCTGCCCGTGCCGCTCGCCGACGGCCGCACCGCGCACGGCCCGGCGGGGGTGCTGCTGCCCGACGCGGGGCTCCCCGTCTCCCGGCTGGCCCCTCTCGGTCTGCCGCTGGCCGAGCCGCAGTCCGTCACCCCGCCCGCCGCGCGGCGGCTGCTGGAACGGCTCGGGGCGCGACCGGCCACCGCGGCTGCAGTCCTGGCCGATCCCGCCGTGCGTGCCGCCGTGGAGAACTCGATGGACGCCGTGGACGACGCCCTCCACGGTGCGCCGGAGCCGGAGGAGCTGGCCGAGGCGGTGCTGGCCCTCGTCACGGCCGCCCGGCCGGAGGCGCGGGAGCTGCCGTGGCTGGCCGAGCTCGCGCTGCCCGATGCCGACGGGGGATGGGCGCCGGCGGGGGAGCTGGTGCTGCCCGGGTCGCCGCTGGCCGTGGTCCTCGCCGAGGGCTCGCTTGGGGTGCTGGACGGGGACACGGCCGCCACCGCCGATCCCGAGGCGCTCCGCGCGGTCGGCGTGCTCGACACCTTCGCCCTGGTGCGGGCCGACGACCCGGACGACCTGGACGTCGACGGCGTGGATCGCTGGCTGGACGACGTCCTCGACCGGCTGCCGCCCGGCGGGCCACCACCCGGATGGCCGGTGCTGACCGCCGTCCGCGACCTGGAGCTGGTCACCGACTGGACGCCGGCCCTCCGGCTCCTGGCCGCCCTGCCCGCCGAGGCCTGGGCGGACGTGGACCTCGACGGCGTCGCGGTGCCGGGCTACCTGCGGTGGTGGCTGTCGACGCACCCGGTCGTGGAGGGGCAGCGGCCCGACCGGCTCCGCTCCCCGGACGGCGCGGAGTTGCAGGGACTGTACGAAGCTGCGGCGGCCGATCCGGAGGTGCTGGCGCTGCTCCGGCCGCCCGCGACGGTGGCCGACGTCCTGGCCGACGTGGACGGCGCGGTCGACCTGCTCGGACGGCTGGGCGACCCGGGCCGCACCGTGCGGCCCGACGTGCTGCGCACCGTGTACGCCCGGCTGGCCCGGGCGCTCGACGGGATCGACGTCGACCCGCCGGATCGCGTGCGGGTGGCGCCGGAGCGGGTGGCGTCCGACGCGGTCGTGCTCGACGCACCGTGGTTGCAGCCACTGGTCCGAGTGCCCGTGGTGCCCGCCGGAGGAGCTGCCGGCGCGGTCGCGGACCTGCTGGACCTGCCGCTGGCCAGCGAGCGGGTGCACGGCGCCGTGACCGCACGCGGGCAGCGGCGCCCGTGGGCGGAGCTGCCCGGCGCCGCGCTCGCGGCCGCTCGACTGGGCCTCGAGGCGCTGCCCGGGACGGTCGAGCTGCACGACCGGCTCGAGGTGGGCGGGCAACCGGTCGCCTGGTGGCCCGCCCGGGACGTGGACCACGTGGACGGCACCCCGGAGGCGCTCGGCCGGGCGCTCGCCTGGCGGGCCGGGGCGTGGTCGAGCCGGCAGGCGCTGGCCGAGGCGTTCGCCGTCCCCGACCGCGCCCCCGACCTGGCGGCCGAGGACGCGATCGGAGAGTGAGGCGCCGACGCGCGGATCCGCCTACTGGCCCCAGCGCGGGATGGCCGCGGCCCCGGGCGCGTGCCCGGTGGGGGACGGCCGGCCGCCCCGCCGGCCACGGGGGGTTCCCGGTCCGGGAGCGCGGGAGGTGGCGCTCCAGCACTCGTGGAGCGAGAGCCACTGCGCCGGGGTGAGCGCTGTCGGGCGGGTGGTCGGCGGCAGCCCTTCCTGGCGCAGCCAGCGGACCCCCGCCGTGCCCGGCAACTGCCCTCGCAGCAGCGGACCGAGTGGTGCAGAGGGGGAGGCCAGGAGGGCACCGGCGAGCCGGTCGAACGCCGCGGTGGCGGTCTCGGGAAGCGCGGAGCGGGCCGCGGCGGCGGGGCCGTCGCTGATCGGGGACGGGCGTGACATGGGGATCTCCGGAGGAGGAGGGAGCGGCAGCCGGGACGCGGCGGGGCGAACCACGCCGGCCGGCCGGGACGGGAGCGAACGCCCGGGACGACACGGGCGTGGACGGCGGGCGGCGACAGCCGCTCCGCGGGACGTCGGCTCAGACGGTGCGCAGGCGCACGGAGTACCGCATGCCGACGACGCTAGGCGGGGTGCCGGCGCCGCGTCGAGCGGATTACCGCTCGGGCCGGGAGGCCCGCTTCGCGTCCTGGCGGGCGCGGTGCGCCTCGAACCTGGCGCGGTCGCGCGCCCGGGCGTCCGCGCCGCGCTCCCACTTCTCCTTGCGCCGGCGCGCCCGCTCGAGCTCGCGCTCCTCGAAGGTGGAGTGGCGGTCCCAGTCGCCGGCCACCACGACCATCACCACGAGGGTTCCCCACAGGATGGTCGCGAACGCGGCGATGACCGGGTCCAGCAGCAGGAAGGCGGCGACCGCCCCCAGCGCCGCGACCGCGCCGCCCACCGCCCATCGACCCGCCACGCCGACCAGTATCCGCTCTCGTCCCGGACGGCGGCGGCCACCCGGACGACGAGCCATGGACGCCCGATCGCAGCCCTTGCGATGTGCCGATGCGGTCAATACGGTCACAGGCAGCGGTTCAATCAGCCAGCCGCCTCGCCAGTTCCGCGGCCCGATGGGCCCGCCGCTGGTCCGGAATCCCGCTCCGAGAGGCACGCCCGTGACCGCATCCTCGCTCGACCCACCGACCACCGAGCTCGTGTCGGTCGCCGTCTCCGGCTCCGGCCCCGTCGTCCGCGTGACCGCCTCGGGCGAGGTGGACTCCACCTCTGCGCCGGTCCTGCGTCGCGCACTCGAGGCCCAGCTCGACGGCGAGGTCCGCGAGCTCACCGTCGACCTCGGTCAGGTCACCTTCCTCGACTCCGCAGGCCTCTGCGTGCTGGCGGCCGCACACCGCCGCGCCGTCCGCCAGGACGTGGCCATGCGGGTGCTGGCGTCCTCCCGGGCGGTCATCCGGCCGCTGCAGATCACCGGCCTGTGGGACCTGTTGCACGCCGAGCGGATCGACGGCTCCGCGCTCCCGGAGCAGCAGGGCGTCGCCTGACCGGCAGGTCCTGGACCCTCCCCGCGCCCGGCTCGGCCGGGCCGCTCGCGCGGCCTGCCCGGTCCGGGTGGAGACTCGACCCCGTCCGCCCCGGCTGACGGGGTCGGTTCCGGTCGGAGAGCAACAGGGAGGACCACCGTGCGAGATGCGGTCATCTGCGAGCCGCTGCGGACCCCGGTCGGGGGCTTCGGCGGATCGCTGCGGGACGTGCCGGCGCAGGAGCTCGCCTCGACGGTGATCCGGGCGCTGGTGGAACGCACCGGGCTGCCGCCGGAGTCGGTGGAGGACGTCCTGCTGGGCCACTGCTACCCGACCATGGACGCACCGGCGATCGGCCGGGTTGCCGCCCTGGACGCCGGTCTGCCGGTGACGGCCTCGGGCATCCAGATCGACCGGCGCTGCGGCTCGGGCCTGCAGGCGGTGCTCTACGCGGCGATGCAGGTGCAGTCGGGAGCGTCGGAGCTGGTGCTGGCCGGCGGCGCGGAGTCGATGAGCAATGCGCCCTTCTACTCGACGGCGATGCGCTGGGGCGTCAAGGCCGGGCCGGGCGTGCTGCTGCAGGACGGGCTGGCGCGGGGCCGGGTCACCGCCGGTGGGCAGAACCACCCGGTGCCGGGCGGGATGCTGGAGACGGCGGAGAACCTGCGCCGGGAGTACAAGATCTCCCGCGAGGAGCAGGACGAGTACGCCGTCCGCAGCCATCAGCGCGCGGCTGCGGCCACGGAGGCCGGGCGGTTCGCCGACGAGATCGTCCCGGTCACCGTGAAGGGCCGCAAGAGCGACACCGTCGTCGACCGGGACGAGCACATCCGCCCCGACTCGAACGTGGAGACCCTCGCCAAGCTCCGCCCGATCATGGGCAGGGACGACGACGGGGCCACCGTCACGGCCGGCAACGCGAGCGGGCAGAACGACGGCGCCGCGGTCGCGATCGTCACCACGCCGGAGAAGGCCGCCGAGCTGGGGCTGCGGCCGCTGGCCCGGCTGGTGTCCTGGGGCGTGGCCGGCGTGCCGCCGAAGACCATGGGCATCGGCCCCGTGCCGGCCACGGCCAAGGCGCTGGCACAGGCCGACCTCAAGCTCTCCGACGTCGACCTGATCGAGCTCAACGAGGCGTTCGCCAGCCAGGTGCTGGCGGTGACCCGCGAGTGGGGCTTCACCGACAGCGACTTCGAGCGGACCAACGTCAACGGCTCGGGCATCTCCCTCGGCCACCCGGTGGGCGCGACCGGCGGGCGGATCCTGGCCACCCTGCTGCGCGAGATGGACCGCCGCGAGGTCCGCTACGGCCTCGAGACGATGTGCATCGGCGGCGGGCAGGGGCTGGCCGCGCTGTTCGAGCGGGTGGCCCGCTGATGGCGCGGGCCGCCATCGTCACCGGCGCCGCGCGCGGGATCGGGGCGGCGACCGCCCGTCGGCTGGCGGCCGACGGCTTCGCCGTCGCCGTCCTCGACCTGTCCGAGGACGACGCCCGCGGCACGGTCGGCGAGATCGAGGCCGCGGGCGGCCGCGCGCTCGCAGTCGGCGCCGATGTCGGGGACGCCGATCAGGTGCAGGCCGCCGTCGACCGGGTCGCCGCCGAGCTGGGGCCGCCGGTCGTCCTGGTGAACAACGCCGGCGTCACCCGGGACAACCTGCTGTTCAAGATGAGCGACGCCGACTGGGACCTGGTCATGCACGTGCACCTGCGCGGGTCGTTCCTCATGACCCGCGCCGCGCAGAAGCACATGATCGACGCGCAGTGGGGCCGGATCGTCAACCTGTCGAGCACCTCGGCGCTGGGCAACCGCGGCCAGGCCAACTACGCCACCGCGAAGGCCGGCCTGCAGGGGTTCACCAAGACGCTGGCGATCGAGCTGGGCAAGTTCGGCGTGACGGCCAACGCGATCGCCCCGGGGTTCATCGTCACCGACATGACCAGGGCGACCGCCGAGCGGATCGGGGAGGAGTGGGAGCCCTACGTGGCCAAGCGCGCGGCGGCGATCCCGGTCGCCCGGGCCGGGCAGCCCGAGGACATCGCGCACACCGTCTCCTTCCTCGTCAGCGAGGGCGCCGGGTTCGTCTCCGGCCAGGTCGTCTACGTCGCCGGCGGCCCCCGCACCTGACGAAGGACCCCTTCTCCCCACCCCTCGCAGGCTCGGGGCGGTGCCCTGGAGGGGGCCTAGGAACTGGGGTCGCGGTCGGGGTACCGGGCCCTCGCGAGCGCGTAGACCCCGAACGCGGCGAACCCGGCCGCGACCGCGGTGAGCAGCCACGGCCCGCCCCGCACGCCGGCGATCACGGTCATGGCTCCGTCCAGCCCGGTCGCCGTCGACACGTCGGCCGAGAGGGCCGCCCGCCAGAGCAGCACGCCCACCAGGCCGAAGGCGATCCCCTTGGCGACGTACCCGACCCGGCCGATGCCCTCGATCACCGGCTCCCAGCGGTCGGGGGCGGCGGGCAGGTCGATGTCGCGCATGAAGCCCCCGGTGAAGCCGCGCACGAGCGTGTAGAGCCCCACCGCGACCACCCCGAGCGCCACGGTGAGGACGAGCGCGGCCCCGCCGGGGACCAGCAGCGTGTCGTCGGTGAGCTCGCGCAGCCGCTCGTCGGCCTGGTACCCGGCCCCGACCGCGAAGAGCAGGGCGGTGACGCCGAGGCCGCCGTAGACGACGGCCTTGGCCAGGCACTTGGTGCAGACGACGGCGGTGCGCACCCGGTGCGACCGGTCGAGCAGACCGCGCCACCACAGGAGCACCTCGCCGCCCTGCCAGACCGCGAGCGACAGCATGCCGAGGCCGATCGCCCACAGCAGCACCCGGCCGCCCGGACCGTCGGCGACGGTCTGCAGCGCACCGGTCTGGTCGGCGTCGGCGCCGCGCAGCCGCCACGCCAGCCGGACCGCGAGGTAGGCGATGAGCAGGTGCATCGCGCCGTAGGCGATCAGGCCCGCGCGTGCCAGGTGGGTGAGCACCGGGTGGTCGGTGACCGCGCGGGCCCGCTCGACGACGTCGTGCACGCGGTCGCGCAGCGAGCGGGCGGGGCCTGTCCCGGGGCTCGAGCCGGTCCTGCCGAGCATGAGGAGGGCGGGGTCCGTCGTCTCAGGTGCGCTCGGGGTAGCGGGCCCGCACGATGCAGAAGGCGCCGAACGCGGCGATGCCGACGGCGACCAGGGTCAGCAGGATCTGGCCCCAGGGCAGGTCGAGGATGGTGTGCAGCGCGCCGTCGAGCCCCTGCGCCTTCTCGGGGTCGAAGGTGATCGCGGCATAGGCGAACAGCCCGCCGACCACCCCGAGCGCGATCCCCTTGCCCGGGAAGCCCACCTGGCCGAGCCTCGTCACCAGTCGCAGGGCCGAGCGGGAGCAGTCGGTGGTGTCGATCTCCCGGAGGAAGCGCTTCGTGAGGCCCTTGTAGACGTGGTAGGCGCCCACCCCGACGAGGACGAGCCCGGCGACGCCCACCAGCCACCGGCCACCCGGCCAGCCGAAGACCCCGGCCGTGGTCTGCTGCTGTTGCTGCGAGCTGCCCTGTCCACCGCCCGTGGCGAACCGGATGGCGAGGACGGCGAGCGCGGCGTAGACGACCGTCTTGACGACGGCCTTGCCGGTCCGCTCCAGCGCCTGCGATCGAGCCTTGCCCGAGGCGGACCAGCCGTGCCGCCAGCGCAGCACCTCGGCGGCCTGCCAGGCGGCCAGCGCGATCAGCCCCACGGCCAGGACCCAGAGGAGCGGCTTCCCGAGTGGCGTCTCGGCGAGGGTCTGCAGAGCGCCGGACTGGTCGGCGGACTCCCCGCCGGTGCTCCCGCCCCAGGCCAGCTGCAGCGCGAGCCACGCGACCAGCAGGTGGACCACGCCGTAGGCGATCGGACCGACGCGGGCGAGGTGCTCCAGCCCGTCGCTGTCCCCCGCCTGGCGGGCGGCTCCCAGGCCTCGGCCGGCCGTTCCCTGCGCGCTCATGGTGACTCCTTCGACGGGCCGGGCGGCAACGGCTCAGCGTGGCACAGGGCGCGGTCGCGGCGCCTGCCGAGCGCGGCGGCGCGGTGAGGGACACTGGGTCCGTGGCGAGCGCAACCGGCATCCTGAGCAGCAGCACCGAGTCGATGGCCCCCGAGGTGGCGCGACGCACCTGGCCGCGCTGGACCGGGCTGGCGGTGCTGATGCTCGTCGTCGCCGTCACCGGTGTCCTCTGGGAGGGCGGTGGCGCGCGTCTGGTCCTGGGCTCCGCGGGGCTCTTCCTCGCCGTGCGCGGCGCGCTGCTCCTGCGCGGGGCCGGGTCCGGCGGCATGAGCGCAGCGGTGGCCGGCCGGGCCCGTCCGCTGGGCACGGCCGCCCTCGCCGGCGGAGCGGTGGCCCTCGGCGCCGCGCTGGTGTCCGAGCCGGTGGCGGCCGCCGTCCTGCTGGTCGCGGTGCCGCTGCTGCTGCTGGCTGCCGGGGCCGGTCTGCTCGGCCGCGGCGGCGTGGCCCGGCGGGGGGGCCAGGCCCTGCTGGTCTGGGCGGTGCTGGTCACCGGCCTGCTCATCGCCACGGGCCTGGGGCAGACCTGGGCACGCGCGGGCGACGTGGCCACCGTGATCGCCGCCCTCGCCGTGGCCGTCCTCGCCGTCCCGGTGCTCGTCGGCGCCTCGGTGCTGCGCACGGTCGCCGCCCGGCCCGCGCCGGCGCCGGCCCGCACGCTCTCCGACGCCTGCGCCGGGTGCGCCTGCGGCGCCGGCGGCTGCGGGGCCTGATCCGCCCGGTCGTGATCCGGCCGGCGCCCGGGTAGGACCGGGGCCATGAGCGGTCATGTCTTCGTCGTCGGCGCGGACCTGGTCCGGCTGTCCTGCGACGACGTTCTGGTGCCCACCGACCGGTCGCTCCGGGTGGCCCCCGGCTGGTGCCCGCTGCTGCCGGCCTCCCTCGTGTCCGGGGTGGTCGACGACGGCGCCTGCGTGGACCTGCGGTGGTCGGGCGACGAGCGGGTGCTGCAGGTCCCCGGGGACGGCGAACGGCAGGTGTGGCTGGTCGACACCGTGGACGGCCGCGGGCGCGACGAGGAGCAGCACCTGGAGTGGCTGCTCGACGGCGCCCGCGCAGCGCTGGCCGCCGTCGCCCGGCGGGAGGTGCCCCGGCCCGCGCACGGCCGGGCCCGGCGGCTGGTCGGCCTCCCGGCCCTCGGCACCGGCTGGGGCGGTGCCGCCGGACGGCGCGGCGCGCTGCTGCAGCGGCTGCTGCCGGTGCTGCGGGACGCCGCGCTCCAGCACGGCTTCGACGTGGCCCTCGTGCTGCGCGGGCCCAGCGACCTGGCGGCGGCGCAGCGCGTCCGGCGCGGCGAGGAGGGCAGCTGGGATCTCCCGCCCCAGCTGTGCGCACTGGCCCGGCAGCTGGGGGACCGGGCGCGCCGCGGGCAGCTGGCGGTCTTCGTCGGCGCCGGGGTGAGCGCCGCCGCCGGGCTGCCGACCTGGGAACGGCTGGTCGACGAGTTGGCCGACGCCTCCGGGCTGGCGGCCGGGCTGCGCGACGGGCTGTCCGCGCTGCCCCCGCAGGACGCCGCGGCGCTGCTGGCCCGCGAACTCGGCCGGGAACGGCTCGAGTCCTTCGTGGCCGAGCGATTCGGCCCCGGCTCCTACGCGCTCGCGCACGCGCTGATCGCCGACCTGCCGGTGCAGGAGTTCGTCACCACCAATTACGACC
The DNA here is from genome assembly GCF_900112815.1 of Blastococcus tunisiensis. GTDB lineage: Bacteria > Actinomycetota > Actinomycetes > Mycobacteriales > Geodermatophilaceae > Blastococcus_B > Blastococcus_B tunisiensis. The sequence goes on along the minus strand of NZ_FOND01000004.1, from coordinate 184,421 downwards.
CGCTCGTCGAGCAGGCCGCCGGCGACATCGGGCGGGACGTGCGCGTGCTCCCGTTCCAGGAGGCGGCTCCGGGATCGCCCTGGCTGCTCAAGCTGCACGGCGACGCCGCGCACCCGGAGAGCGTGGTCCTGACCCGCGAGGAGTACCTGCAGTTCGGGGACACCCGCGCGGCCCTCGCCGGCGTCCTGCACTCGCTGCTGCTGACCCGGCACGTGCTCTTCGTGGGCACGTCGATGCTCGACGACGACCTCGTCCGGATCGCCCACCAGGTGCGCAGCGCGGTGCAGGCCCCGGGATCGGCGGGCGGACGGCGCAACGGCACGGTCCTCGCGCTGCGGGAGGACCCGGCCCGTGCGCGGCTGTGGGAGCGGGACGTCGAGACCGTGGCGATGGGCCCCGCCGACCTCCGGGCCGCGGAGGCGGCCCGCCGGCTGGAGGTGCTGCTGGACCTGATCGGCTGCCTGTCGACCCCGCCCACCGGCTACCTGCTCGACCCGGCCTACCGGGGCCTGCTCGACGAGGAGGAGTGCGCGCTGGCCGATGCGCTGACCCGGGCCGCGGCCGCCGTGCGGGAGGACTCCGCCTCGGCGGCCGCGCAGGAGGTGGCCGCGCTGCTGCGGCGGCTGGGTTCCGGGAGCAGTGCTGCACGGCCGGCGGACGGGTCCACCGAGGTCGAGGACGACCGCGTCCAGGAGCAGCGCCCCGGGTGACACGATTGCCCGGCGGGGGTCCTGGGCAGGGGAGCACGCATGCCTGGACGGAAGCCGCGCCGCCCCGAGAACGCCCTGCAGCTGCTCACCAGGGGGTACGGCTGGCTGCCCGACCGGCGGCGGGCGGACGGTTCCCGCACGGTCGGCGCGCGGCTGGGGGGCCTGCCGGTCACGGCGATCGAGGGTCCGGAGGCGGCCCGGTTCCTCTACGACGAGGACCACGTGCGCCGCGCGCACGCCATCCCGGAGCCGGTGCAGGGCACGCTGTTCGGCAAGGGGGCGGTGCACACCCTCGACGGCGAGGCCCATCGCGTGCGCAAGGCGATGTTCGTCGGCCTGCTGATGCGCGAGGACGGCATCGGGTCGCTCGTGCAGCAGGTGACGGCGGCCTGGGACGGCGCCGTCGCCGAGTGGGCGCGCCGACGGCAGATCGTGCTCTTCGACGAGGCGGGGACGGTTCTCGCCGGTGCCGTCTGCCGCTGGGCCGGGATCCCGGTCGCCGACGACGAGGTCCCCGGGGTGGCCCGTGACCTGCTGGCCATGGTCGACGGCTTCGCCACCGGCGGGCCCCGGCACGTCCGGGCGCGCCGGGCGCGCGGCCGGCGCGAGGCCTGGCTCGCCCAGCTCGTGCGCGACGTCCGCAGCGGGGCGCGCACCGTGCCGGAGGACTCCGCCGTCGCCGTGGTCGCCGCGCACCGGGACGCCGGTGGCGAGCAGCTGGACTCCCGGGTGGCCGCGGTCGAGCTGCTCAACATCGTCCGGCCGACGACCGCGGTCGCCTGGTTCGTGGCCTTCTCCGGGCACGCCCTGATCCGCTGGCCGGAGCACCGCGCGCGGCTCGCCGCCGGCGACGCGGCGTACGCCGAGGCCTTCGCCCACGAGGTGCGCCGCTTCTACCCCTTCGCCCCCTTCATCGGCGGCCGGGCACCGCGCGAGGTCGAGTGGGACGGCGTCCGCATCCCGGAGAACTCGATGGTGCTGCTGGACCTGTACGGCCAGAACCACGACCCGGATCTGTGGGGCGACCCGTACACCTTCCGGCCGGAGCGCTTCCTGGCCGACGGCCGGGTCCGCGACATCGGCGAGTTCGAGCTGGTGCCGCAGGGCGGTGGGGACCCCCGCACCAACCACCGCTGCCCCGGCGAGCAGCTCACCATCGGCCTGCTCTCGGCGCTGGCGGTCCGGCTGGCCCGGTTGGAGTTCGACGTCCCGGACCAGGACCTGACGATCGCGCTGCACCGCATCCCGGCCAAGCCGGCCGGCGGCGTCGTCCTCCAGGTGCGCGGCACGGCCTCCTGAGCCCGGCGAGGGGCGGTCCTGCCACGTATCCAAGCCGGGCTCCAGTGGTCTCCAAGCCGGGACGGCGACAGTCGCCGCGGGCCGGCCTGCAGGCCGGGCACCAGAAGACGACCCGGAGGACCACTCGCGATGACGAGCACCCGCACCCACGGTCAGCTGACGCTCCCCGGTCAGGCGGCTGCCCCCGACGGCCCGGTCGACCTGACCCCGATGTTCCTCATGCACCACGCGTTCCGCCGTGACCTGGCCGCCTTCACCGCGGCCGTGGACGCGACGCCGGTGACCGACCGGAGGACCTGGCGCGCCCTGGACCTGCGATGGCGGCGATTCGCGACCGTCCTGCACCACCACCACACCGGTGAGGACCGCTACATCTGGCCCGCACTCCTGGCCGCCGTCACGGACGGTGGGACGGCGGCGGACCGTGCGACGCTCGACGCGATGGCGGCCGAGCACGGCGAGATCGACCCGATGCTCGAGGCCTGCGCGCGCGGTTTCGCCACCCTGGCAGAGCGGGCCGACGAGGCCGCCCGCGCCGCTCTCGCGGACGACCTGACCCGTACCCGCGAGAGGCTCGGTTCCCATCTGGGGCACGAGGAACGGGACGCCCTCGCGCTGGTGCAGCGCTTCCTCACCCCCGAGGACTGGGCGGGCCTGGACGAGCAGGTGTCGTCGGGCTATCCGGCGCGGCTGATCCCCTTCACCCTGGCCTGGATCATGTACGGCCTGCCCGCCGAAGGGCGGGCCGCCGCCGCCGGTTTCCTGGGGCGGGCCGCCGTCATGCTGTGGTCCGTGGCGTTCCGGCGTGCGTTCGAGCGCACGGAGCGGGCCGCGTTCCGGTACGCCTAGCGGCCCGGGGCGGACGTCCCGAGGCCGGCCAGCATCGCCGGCAGCTCGCCGGGGTGCACGACGCCGAGCCGCTGGGTGGCCCGGGTGAGCGCGACGTAGAGGTCGTTGTGGCCCCGGACGCCCTCGTCGACGATCGCGACCGGGTCGACGACGAGGACCGAGTCGAACTCCAGCCCCTTCACCGCCCCCGGCGGCAGGACAGCGGGGCCGGTGGTGAGCTCCCCGTCCGTGCTGGTGCCGAGGAGCCGCGCGGCCACGGCCTCGGCGACCGCGTCGAGCCGGGACGGGGCGACGACGACGGCGAGCGTGCCGTCCTCCTTGTCGAACCGCGCGGCCGCCTCCGCGACGGCGTCGGCCAGCCCAACCTCGGTCACCCGCTCGGCCCACGGCGGCACGCCGGTCGAGCGCACCGCCTGGGCGGCCGTGCCACCGGTGCCGCCCGCCGCGAGCACCTCGTCGGCGACGGCCATGATCTCGGCCGGGGTGCGGTAGTTGACGGTCAGCTGCTCCAGCCGCCACGTCCGGCCCAGGTGCGGGGTGAGCACCTCGTCCCAGCTGGCGGCGCCCGCGGCCGAGCCGGTCTGCGCGACGTCGCCGACCAGCGTCATCGACCGGGTCGGGCACCGGCGCAGCAGCAGCCGCCACGCCATCGCCGACAGCTCCTGCGCCTCGTCGACGATCACGTGCCCGTAGGTCCAGGTGCGGTCGGCGGCGGCTCGTTCCGCGACGCTGCGGGTGTCGACCTCCTCGTGGCGGCCGGCCAGCCCCTCGGCGTCGAGCAGGTCACCGGCGGAGAGCTCCTCGGACTCCTCCTCGGTCTCGCTGTCCTGCGAGCGGGAGCCGTGCAGCTGGTCGAGGGTGTCCTGCGCCCGCCGCAGCCGGCGCTGCCGCTCGCGGCGTTCCCCGGCCCGCTGGGCGCTGTCGTCGACGCCGAGCAGTTCGTCGGCCTCGTCGAGCAGCGGGACGTCGGCCGCCGTCCAGGGCGCCGTCGCCCGGCGGTGCAGCAGGGTGCGCTCGGCGTCGGAGAGCTGCGGGGCGGCGGCCGCGAGCCGGGCCGGGGAGCCGAGCAGGTCGCCGACGACCTGCTCGGCGGTCAACCGCGGCCAGAGCAGGTCCACCAGCCGGTGCACGGCGGGCTCCGCCGCGATCTCCTGGCGCAGCGCGCCGACGTCGCCGGCCTCGAGCAGGTTGGCCCCGCCGAGGACGTCGGCGCCCAGCTTGTCCGCGTACTTGGCGGCGACCAGCCCGATGACGGCCCGGGCGGCGGCCGGGCGGGCCTCGTTGTGCAGCCGCGAGGCGCTGCGCGCGCGGGAGCGGACCCGCGCCGCGTCGGCCTTGGTGACGCGCAGCCGCGTGCCGTCGATCTCCAGCTCCACCGGCCGGTCGAGGACGGCCTGCCGGGCCCGGACGGCGGCGGCGACCACGTCGGCCATGACCAGGCGCCCCTTGACCTCGGCCACCTCCGGGCGCTCGGGGGCGTCGGCCCGCAGGCCCGGTCGGAGCCCGCCGAGATCGGCGAGGACCACACCGGTCTCGCCGAGGGAGGGGAGGACGTCGGCGATGTAGCGCAGGAAGGTGGGGGTGGGCCCGACGACCAGCAGGCCGCTGCGGGCAAGCCGCTCGCGGTGGGTGTAGAGCAGGTAGGCGGCCCGGTGCAGCGCCACGGCGGTCTTCCCGGTGCCCGGGCCGCCCTGCACGACGACCACCCCGCCGGCGTCGGCCCGGATGATCCGGTCCTGCTCGGCCTGGATGGTGCGCACGATGTCGCTCATCCGGCCGGTGCGGGAGGCGTTCAGCTCGGCGAGCAGCACCGCCTCGCCGGTCAGCGTCGACGCACCCGCGGTCCCCGGGGCGTCATCGAGGTCGAGCGTCTCGTCCGAGACGGACACGACGGTGCGGAGCCGGGTGCGGATGTGCCGGCGGCGGCGGACGCCGAGGTCGTGCAGCGGTGTCGCGGTGTAGAACGGCTGCGCCGCCGGGGCCCGCCAGTCGACCAGCAGCGGCTCCTCCTCGCCGTCCTCGGCGGACAGCCCGATCCGGCCGATGTAGCGCGGCACGTCGGCGTCGCGGCGGTCCAGCCGGCCGAAGCACAGCCCGCTCTCGGCGGCGTCCAGTGCGACGATGCGCTGGGTGTGCCACTCCACCTGGGCCTCGCGCTCGCCGATGGCCTGCGGGTTGTGCGGCACGATCGCCAGCTGCTCGTCCAGCCGGTGCACGGTGCGGGCCCGGATCTCGTCCAGCCGGGTGTAGAGGCCGCTCACGTACTGCTGTTCCGTCGCCAGGTCGGCCGCCTGGGCGGCCTCGGGTCCTACCGTCGACAAGCTGGTCTCTTCCTGCTGAGCGGGCCGTCCGCGCGGGAGCGTCCGGAGGCGGAACCGCCCATTGTGCCCGCCGGGCGGCCGCCCTGACGGCAGGAACCGCTACGTCACCGCAGGTAGCCGTCGAGCCGGTCGGCCAGCTCGGCCGGCCGGCTGAGCGCGAGCAGGTGGCCGCCGGGCAGCTCGTCGACGTCGAGGCCCAGCCGCTGCGCGGCGACCCGCCGCTGGAACTCCAGCGGGAAGAGGCGGTCGTCGCGGCCGGCCACCACGCGGGTGGGGACGTCGGGCCAGTGGTCGAGCGGCCACGGGTCCTCGAACGGCCGGCCGGCCGGACTGGGCGAGCGGCTGCGACCCGGCCGTCGCCGCGACGTCGGCGGGGAGGTCGTGGAAGTACGTGGTCGCGTCGTCCGGTTCGCCGGGCAGGCCGAGGCCGGCCCGGTGTGCCGCCTGCGCCTCGTCCTGCCCGGTGACGCCCCACCACTGCCCGCCGGTCTCGCCGGGCGCGGGGATCATGGCGTTGAGCAGCACCATCAGCCGGACCGGCACGCGCGCGCAGACCAGCGGCGCCGTCAGCCCGCCCATCGACTGCGCCACCAGGACGACGGGGGAGCGGTCGCCGATGGCCTCGACCACCGCCGACGCGTAGGCGTCCAGCCCCGCCGTCTCGTCGGCGGCGGGCAGCTCGACGGGCAGGGCATCGTGGCCGCGGCGCTCCAGCTCGGGTACGAGGCGGTGCCAGAACCAGGTGTCCCCGCCGGCGCCGGGGACGAGCACGAAGGTGGTCCGCATGCCAGGAGGGACTTCCGGTTGCGCCCGGATTCATCGGCCCGGGCGATTAGTTTGCCGACAAGCGCAACCCGGCGGACACCTTCCGGACACAGCCGTTCCCTACCGTCGTGGGCGAGCCCGACAGAGGGGGAACCATGAGCACCACCACCGAGGAGCGGACCACCTGGGTCTGCGACAACTGCCGCGGCGTGACGGCCGCCGACCGCAAGCGCTGCCGGGACTGCGGGACGTCGCGCTACTGACGCCGCCGGGTCACGTCGAGGGCGGGGCGCCGCGCAGCCGCACCACCGCGGTCCGGTAGCGCCGGGCGCCGGACAGCCGCCACGCCGTCCGCACCGACCGGGGCAGGCCCTCGAGCAGCCGGGCACGGTCGTCGGCGCAGGAGTCCTCGAGCGCCAGGCCGAGCACGAGCAGCTGCTCGGGGCCGGACAGCCGGCAGCGTGCGGAGCCGGCGATCGCGGCCCAGTCCTCCGGAGCGAGGGTGCCGGCGAGCAGGGGGAGCAGCGTGCGCTCCTCCTCGGCGGTCTGCGCGTCGACGGCGTCGGCCAGTGCCCGGCAGGCCGCCGCGAAGGCCCACCGCGCGGGGTCGCTGCCCGCGACCTGCCACTGCCGCGCGGCGGTGGCGGCGTCGCGCACCAGCTGGTCGGTCCGGTCGCACCGGGCCCGCCAGTCCTCCACCGCCCCGGTCGCGTCCGGCACGGCCCGCACGAGAGCGGGCCACAGCGCCTCCCGCTCGACGGCGTGGTGGTGCAGCAGCACGCGGCCGAGCAGATCCGCGTGCCCGGTCAGTGCCGCCGTGCGCCGGTGCTCCCCGGAGGGCGCCCAGCCGGCCAGCTCGGCGAGCAGCCGCAGCTCGCGTCGCAGCAGGCGGTGCAGCACCCGCTGGTAGGCCAGGGCCCGGGAGGCGGCGGCGCCCGGCCGGGTGGCCGGTGCGGCGGCGACGTCGGGCGCCCGGCGGGGGACGGGGACCAGGCCGGTCGGCCGGACCGCGGTAGCGGTCATGGCGCACCTCGTTCGGCGGTCGTACCGGCGCAGCGGCGGTCCTGCGGGATGCGCGGCAGGGTAAGGGCACGGGGACGGGGCGGACAGCGGTTTCCGGAACCGGACGGTGGTGTGCCGGGCAGGCGCTGCGGCGCGTCGTCCCCCGGCGTAGTGGTTCGGCAGCGCGCGGGACCGGCGACACCCGCGGAGGCGTCGCCTAGGGTCGAGGGCGTGGTCACCGTCCTGGAGCGCAACTGCGTCCGCGTGAGCGGCGTGCCCGACGGACGGCCGGTGGTCTTCGTGCACGGGTTCGGCTGCGACCAGGCCATGTGGCGGTTCGTGGCGCCGGACTTCGAGGTCGACCACCGGGTCGTCCTGCTCGACCTCGTCGGGGCGGGGAACTCCGACCTGAGCGCGTACGACCCCGAGAAGTACGCGTCCCTGCGCGGCTACGCCGACGACATCGTCGAGGTCTGCCGGGAGCTGGGGCTCTCCGACGTCGTGCTCGTGGGGCACTCGGTCAGCGCGATGATCGGCGTCCTGGCGTGGCAGCAGGCCCCGGAGCTCTTCGGCGCCCTGGTCATGGTCGGCCCCAACCCCCGGTACATCGACGACGGGGACTACGTCGGCGGGTTCAGCCGGACCGACATCGCGGGGCTGCTCGACGCGCTGGACGCCAACCACCTGGGCTGGTCCCGGCAGATGGCCCCGGTGATCATGGGCAACCAGGACGATCCGGCGCTGGCCGCGGAGCTGACCAACAGCTTCTGCCGCACCGACCCCGACATCGCCCGCCAGTTCGCGCGCGTGACGTTCCTGTCCGACAACCGCGCCGACCTCCCGGGCATCAGCGTTCCCGTCCTGGTGCTGCAGTGCAGCGACGACGTCATCGCGCCGGAGGTGGTCGGCCGCTACGTCCACGAGTCGATCCCGGGCAGCGTGTTCACGCACCTGGCGGCCACCGGGCACGTGCCGCACCTCAGCGCGCCGGAGGAGACGACGGCGGCGATCCGGTCCTTCCTGGCGGGGTGAGCGGCACGGATCCCGTCGGCAACCCGGGGCAGGACCCTCGCGCGCAGCTGGGCCGGCTGCTCGAGGAGGACCCGGCCGACCTGTACGAGAACGCGCCGATGGGCTATCTCTCGACGCTGCCCGACGGGCGCATCGTCAAGGCCAACCGGACCTTCTGCGCCTGGACCGGCCGCGCGGCCGACGAGCTGATCGGCACCCGTTTCCAGGACCTGCTCAGCGTCGGGGGGCGGGCGTTCCACGAGACCCACCTCGCCCCACTGCTGCGGATGCAGGGGGCGGTGCGGGAGATCGCCCTGGACGTCGTGCGGGTCGACGGCTCGCTGCTGCCCTGCCTGGTGAACGCCGTCGAGCTCCGGGACGACGCGGGGGCGCCGCTGCTGGTGCGGGCCACGCTGTTCGAGGCCACCGCGCGGCGGCGCTACGAGCGCGAGCTGCTCGCCGCCCAGCGCCTGGCCGAGCAGTCGGAGGCGCGCTCGCGCGTCGTGCAGGCGGTGGTGTCCGACCTGGCGGCGGCGCGGACCGTCGCCGACGTGGCCGGGGTGATCGTCGAGCACGGCCGCGCCGCGCTGCGGGCCGGGGGAGCCGCACTGGTGCTCGTCGAGGAGCCGGGGGGAGCCCCGGGAGACGTGCCGCGGCTGCGGACCGCCCGCTCGGACGGGCTGCCGGACGAGCTGCTGCACGCCCTGCAGGAGGCGGCCGGGGAGCGGCTGGCGCTCGAGCTGGCGGAGGGCGTGCGGACCGTGGAGCTCGACGACCGGATGCGGTCGTCGCAGCCCGCGGTGGCCGAGGGGATGGCCCGGGGCGGGCTGAGCGCGCTGGTCGTCGTCCCGGTGTCGGCCGACGGCCGGCGGCTCGGCGCGCTGGTGCTGGGCCTGCAGGGGGAGAGCGGAGGGTTGATCAGCCTGGCCGAGCCGGGCACCTCGCGGGCCCCCGAACCGGCCGACGTGGACCTGCTGTGGACCCTCGGCCGGCAGGCCGGCCAGGCGCTGGAGCGGGCGCGGCTGCACGAGGAGACGGCCCGGCAGGCCGAGCGGGCGGCCTTCCTGCTGGAGGCGGCGCGGCTGCTGGCCGGGGCCGCCGACCTGCCCGAGACCGTCGACCGCCTGGCCGCCCTGGTCGTCGAGCGGCTGGCCGACCTGTGCGTGATCGACCTGGTGACCGAGGAGGGCATGACCCGGCCGGTGGCGCGGCACCGCGATCCGGGGCTGCAGCACCTGGCCGACGAGGTGCGCCGTCGCCACCTGACCGCGGGCCGGGAGTCCCACCCGAGCGTGCGCGCGCTGCGGGAGGGCCGCACCCAGTGGGTCCGTCACGTCCCGGCGGAGTACCTCACCTCGATCACCGCGGACGCGCAGCACGCCACCGTGGCGCAGACGCTCGACCTGGCCGGCATCGTGGCGGTGCCCCTCGTCGCCGACGGCCGCCGGCTGGGCGTCCTCACCATCTGCGCCGACCGGCGGCGGGGCGCGTTCACCGAGGCCGACGTCGAGGTCGCCGAGCAATTGGGGCTGCAGGTGGCGCTGCTCGTCGCCAAGGCCCAGCGCTACGAGCTCGACGTCCGCACCTCGCACACCCTGCAGGCGAACCTGCTGCCGCCGGAGCCCCCGGAGCTGCTGGGGCTGTCGACGGCGGTCCGCTACCTGGCCGCGACGTACGGGGTGGAGGTGGGCGGCGACTTCTACGACGTCGTCCAGCTGCCGGGGGGCGAGGTGGCGCTGGCGGTCGGGGACGTCGTCGGCCACGACATCACCGCGGCGGCCACCATGGGGCAGCTCACCTCGGTGTCCCGGGCGCTGCTCGTCGACCGGCCGACGCCGAGCGCGATGATCGAGCGGCTGCAGGCCGGCTGGTCGCTGATGGGCATGCAGCGGATGGCGACCGCGCTGTTCGCGACGCTGGACCCCGCGGACGGCCGGTTGCGGATCGCCTCGGCCGGGCACCTGCCGCCGCTGCTGCTCAGCGAGGGGCGCGCGGAGTTCCTCCCGGTGGTGCCGACCCGGCTGCTCGGGGCGCCACCGGCGGCGACGCCGGCGCGGGAGTGGGCCGGGGTGCTGCCGCCCGGGGCGACGCTGGTGCTCTTCACCGACGGCCTGGTCGAGAGCCGGTCGGCGGATCTGGACGAGGGGCTGACGGCGCTGCTCGCGGTGGCGACCGGGGCGGGGACGACGGATCCGGACGAGCTGTGCGACCGGTTGCTGGGCGAGCTCACCGGGTCGCACCGCGCCGACGACATCGCGCTGCTGGTGCTGACCCGCCGCGGCTGAGCCCGGGCCCTTCCGTCGGGGCGCGGCCGGGGTCACCATGGAGCCGAACCCCCCCGCGCGCTGGAGGCGGCCATGCCCTCGTCCCAGAACCCGAACCCGGTGGCGACGGCCATCGACGGTGCGACCGGCGACTGGTCGATGTCGGGTGACGCCATGCGCTGGTCGCCGGATCTCGCCGAGCACGAGGCGTCGGTCGGGGAACTGCGCGGCATGGACGTGGCGGCCGGCCTGGGCGCCGGCCTGGGCCTGGACATGGACGGCGTACGGCGGCTGGTGTCCGGCGCGCTGACCTCGCTGGGCGCGGTGGCGACCGACGTCGTCAGCGAACTGCGCCAGCTCACCCGCGGCGGGACGGGCGAGGCCGACCGCTGACCGGCACGGGCTCCCCGCCGGGCGGCACCGGTGCTGCAGCGGGTAGAACCGACCCATGAGCAGTGACTCGCTGACCTTGACGCCCGCGCCGCGGTCGGACGCCGCGGAGCAGGTGCGGGCCGAGGTGCGCGAGTTCCTCGCCGCCGAGCTCGCCGCCGGCACCTTCACCACCCACGTGGACACCTGGCTGTCCGGCGTCGACCCCGCCTTCTCGAGAAAGCTCGGCGAGCGCGGCTGGCTGGGCATGACCTGGCCGAAGCGGTACGGCGGGCACGAGCGCTCGGCGATGGAGCGCTACGCCGTCACCGAGGAGCTGCTCGCCGCCGGCGCCCCCGTCGCCGCGCACTGGATCGCCGACCGGCAGTCGGGTCCCAACCTGCTCAGCTACGGCACGGAGAGGCAGCGGCAGGAGATCCTGCCGCGCATCGCCGCGGGGGAGTGCTTCTTCGTCATCGGCATGAGCGAGCCCGACTCCGGCTCCGACCTCGCCTCGATCCGCACGAAGGCGGTCCGCAACGGCGACGGCGACTGGGTCGTCGACGGGGCCAAGGTCTGGACGTCGAACGCGCACACCTCCCACTACGGGATCGTGCTGGTGCGTACCGCGCCGGCGGACCCCGCCCACCGGCACGCCGGGATGTCGCAGCTGCTGGTCGACCTGTCGCTGCCGGGCATCACGATCAACCCGATCCGGATCCTCGACGGCGGGCACCACTTCAACGAGGTGGTGTTCGACCAGGTCGTCGTCCCCGGCGACATGCTGCTCGGCGAGGAGGGCAACGGCTGGCACCAGGTGACCGCGGAGCTGGCCTTCGAGCGGTCGGGGCCGGAGCGGTTCCTGTCGACATATCCCCTTGTCGCCGAGTTCGCTCGTCGAGTTGCCGACTCGGGGGACGCCGCCGCGCTGGCGACCCTCGGCCGGCTGTCGGCCCGGCTGCTGGCGCTGCGGCAGATGTCGCTGCGGATCGCGGCGGCGCTGGACCGCGGGGAGCTGCCGAACATCCCGGCTGCACTGGTGAAGGACGTGGGGACGACGTTCGAGGGCGACGTGATCGAGGAGATCCGGAAGGTGGTCGACGTGACGCCGTCGCTGGACTCTGCCGATCCGCTGGGCCGGGCGCTGGCCGAGGCACAGCTGCACGCGCCGGGCTACACGCTGCGCGGCGGCACCAACGAGATCCTGCGCGGGATCGTCGCTCGTGGATTGGGGCTGCGCTGATGTCGGACCAGGACCTGGTGGTCGAGACCGTCCGGGACATCCTCTCCGGCTTCGAGCCGTTCGCCCTGACGGCGGAGCGGCGCTGGGACGCCGGGCTGTGGGCCGCCCTCGCCGACGCGGGGCTGACCGGCGTGGGGCTGCCGGAGGAGGCCGGCGGGTCGGGCGGTGAGCTGGCCGACGCCGTCGCCATCGTCCGCACCCTGGCCGCGGGCGCCGGGGCGGTGCCGGTGGCCGAGCAGCTGCTGGTCGCCACACCGGCCCTGGTGGCGGCCGACCTCGACCTGCCGTCGCCGCAGGAGCCGACGACGTTCGCGATCGCCGACGCGGTCACCGTGCACCCGGTCGACAACGGGGACGGACCGGGACGGTTCACGCTCACCGGCACCGTGCCCGACGTGGCGTGGGCAGGAGTCGCGTCGTCCGTCGTCGTGCTGGCCCCGGCCCCCGCCGGGATCGAGGGGGCGGTGCTGGCACTGGTCGACGCGTCGTCGCTGCCGGCGACCGACGCCGCCAACCTGGCCGGGGAGCCGCGCGGGTCGCTGGTCCTGGACCGGGCCGGCTGCTCCGGCGCGCTGCTGTCCGCGGCGCAGGCCGGCGAGGTCCGGGCCCGGTACGCCCTGGCACGGGCGGTGCAGCTGGCGGCCGCGCTGGAGCAGGTGCTGGCCTGGACGGTGCAGTACGCCGGCGAGCGGCACCAGTTCGGCCGGCCGCTGGGCAGGTTCCAGGCGATCCAGATGGAGCTGGCCGAGATGGCCGGCGAGGTCACCGCCGTGACGGCGCTGACCGACGCCGCGGTGCAGGCGCTCGACCGGGGCGAGGACGTGGTGCTGGCCGCGGCGGCCGCCAAGGTGCGGGCCGGTGCCGCGGTCGAGGTCGTCGCCCGGCTGGCGCACCAGGTGCACGGGGCGATCGGCTTCACGCAGGAGCACAAGCTGCACCACCTGACCCGGCGGCTGTGGTCCTGGCGGGACGAGGCCGGCAGCGACCTGGCCTGGGCGCGGGTGCTCGGTGCCGGCGTGCTGGCCGGCGGCCCCGACGCGCTGTGGCCGGCACTGACCCGCGTGGTCTGAGCCCCGCGGGACCAACGCGGGAGCGCCCGGCCTGACGTCGGCCGGGCGCTCCCGCGGTGACCAGGTCAGCCCAGGTGGGTGCGGAACCAGCGCAGCTGCGCCGGGGCGGAGACGGCGAAGGCGTCGTCCACGTAGGCGTCGAAGTGCCCGACCGGCAGCACCAGGAGCTCCTTGGGCTGCTTGGCGCGCTCGTAGTACTCCAGCGTGAGGTCGGCGACGGTCAGGTGGTCCTTCGCGGCGACGACCATCATCAGCGGGGTGGGGGAGATGTCGGCGATGTAGGCGCCGGGCTCGTACTCGACGAACATCTCCACCGACCGCAGGGTGACCTCGTTGCGCCAGCTCGGCGCCCGGTCCTGGACCGGTCCGAAGAAGAAGTCGTGGGTGTCCTCGGTGGGCAGCGCCGCCATCTCCGCGGGGTCCTTCTCGTAGGCGACCTGGATCATGGCCGGCTCGGACCCGGCGTAGCGGGCGGCGCGGTCGGCGTCGAAGGCGGCCCGGAGGCCGGCGAAGGCATCGGCCCGGATGAGGCGGCGGGCGTTCTGCAGTCCGCTGACCAGCGGCACCTGCGAGACGACGCACTTCACGCGGCGGTCGAGGGCGGCGACGACGAGCGCGTGGCCGCCGCTGTAGCTGGAGCCCCAGACGCCGATCCGGTCCGGGTCGGCCCACGGCTGGGTGCCCGCCCAGGTGATCGCCGTCCGGTAGTCGCGCACCTGCTGCCACGGGTCGATCTCGCCGCGCGGGCTGCCGTCGCTGGCGCCGAGGTTGCGGTTGTCGTAGACCAGCACGCCGAGGCCGCCCGCAGCGAAGTGCTGGGCGAAGTCGTCGAGCAGGTGCTCCTTGACGGCGGAGAAGCCGTGGGCCATCACCACGAGCGGTGCCGGTCCGTCGATGCCGTCGGGGGAGTAGTGCCAGCCGCGCAGCGTCACGCCGTCCTCGGTCCGGAACTCCACGTCCTCGCGCATGTCGCCTCCTCGTGCGGCCGCCGTGGCCGCTCGCCTCGACCCTCGCCGCTCCGGGGACGAGGGTCGCGACGATGCGTGCACCCGGTGCGGCGTCCCGCGCAGACCTTGCGCCCGGAGGGAGGACGGGGTTGCATGCCGGGCACGGCGGCGGGAGGACGACGGCGATGGGTCTGCAGGCGGTGTCGTGGAACCCCGCCGCGGTGCCGGCCGCCGACCGGGTGGACGCCTGGCGGGAGGCCATCAGCGCCAGCCACCTGCCGTGGGCGCTGCAGCCGGGGGAGTCCGGCGGGCCCGCGCCGGCCGAGAGCCTCACCGACTACCGCCTGGGCGATCTCACCCTCGTCGACTGCCGGTGCGGACCGTGCGCCGGGCACCGGGGGCGGGCCGAGCACGCGCGGACCGACAGCGACTCGGTGGGGGTGCTGTTCGTGCGGGCCGGCGAGGAACTGGTCGAGGTGGACGACGAGCGGCTGGTGGTGCGGCCGGGGTCGGCACTGGTGTGGCGCAGCAGCGAGTCGGTGCGCTTCGTGGTGCCCGGCCCGCTGCACAAGTGGACGCTGCTGCTGCCCGCGGCACGGGTCCCGGCGCTCGCCCGGCCGGGAGCGCGGCTGCTCGGGGGTGGCGGGGTGCGGCTGCTCACGGCGCTGCTCGGGACGACGCTGGAGTCCGCGGGCAGCCTGGAGGGTGGGCTCGACGCGCCGGTGGCGGACGCGGCCGTCGACCTCCTGACGGCAGCGCTGCAGCGCGAGGCAGTTCCCGGGGACGCCTCGACGTGGGCGCGGGTGACCGCCTACGTCCGCACGCACCTGCGCGACCCGGAGCTCTCTCCGGCGGCGATGGCGGCCGCGGGGTTCGTCTCGTTGCGCTCGCTGTACGCGGTGTTCGCGGCGCGCGACGAGACGCCGAGCCGGTACGTGCGCCGGTTGCGGCTGACCGCGGCCCGCCGGGAACTGGAACGGGCCGGGACCCGGGTCACCGTCGCCGAGGTGGCCCACGGCTGCGGGTTCCGCGACCAGGCCACCTTCGGCCGGGCGTTCCGCGCCGAGTACGGCTGCACCCCGGACGAGGTGCGACGGGGTCTCCGGACGGTGACCTGACCGTCGCGGTCAGACCGTCTCCGGGGCCCTCAGGTGGGCCAGCGCGATGTCGTAGGCCGCGACGTCGGTGATCGCCGTCCCGGTCCGGCCGCTGAACTCCTCGCGCAGCGACATGCCGGCTCGCTCGGCCTCGGCCATCGACAGCCGGCTGTCGTAGCTCACCGCCGCCGCGAGGCGGCCGCGGTCCCGGTCGACCAGCACGCTGACGCTCACGAACCCGGGCAGTTCCTCGATCCGCGGCAGCAGCGCCGTCCGGATGGTCTCGAGCACCTGCTCCAGCCGGTCCGGGTCGCCGTCGGCCCGGATCAGGCGGGCGCAGGCGCCGTGGTGCGTCTCGCGCCTGCGGTGCAGGAGCGCGATCTCCCACTGCTCGGTCTCCGCATCGCCGGCCAGGATCTCCGCGGTCCGCTGCCGGATCGCCGCCACGGCGCCGGCGCTGCCGTGCAGTGCGTCGGTGTCCGCCCACGCGGTGGTCACGATGCACCTGCCGGTGTCCCGGTCGCAGAGCATGGACAGCCCGACCCAGCCGTCCATGTCCCGCACCGTCGGCATGACCGTCTCGCGGACGTAGTCGATGCCGGCGTCGATGGCCGGCGGTGTCCCTCGCACGGTGGTGGAACGGGCGTACATGCCACCACTCCTCTCCGGAGCGGGCGGCGCCCCTGCGGCCCCGCCGCACCCTTCGACTGTGCGCGCGTCGGGCGAAGGGGGCAACGTCTGGCGGCAGTTCCGGTCCACTCGGCGGAGGAGGACCTGTCGTCGTCCGTCGGCGGGCGGGCACGATGCCGACGTGAGCACCGAGACCCACCACCACGGGCACACCCACCGCCTCGACCTCGCCGACTCCACCGTCCGGGAGTGGGACGCGACGGTGCTGGCCGCCGATCCGGAGCAGGGCATCGTGCTCGACCGGTCGGCCTTCTACCCGGGGGGCGGCGGCCAGCCGCCGGACGAGGGGGTGCTGATCTGGGGCGGTGTGCGCACCCGGATCGCCGGCACCCGCAAGGGCGACGAGTTCTACCTGGTCCCGGTGGAGGGCGACCCGGTGCCGCCCGTGGGGACGGCGGTCCGCGGTGCGCTCGACGACGAGCGGCGCACCCGGCTCATGCGCACCCACTCGGGGCTGCACGTGCTGACCGGCGTGGTCTTCCGGGACTTCGGGGCGCTGGTGACCGGCGGCAACATGGAGCCGCTGACCGCGCGGATGGACTTCGACCTCGCCGAGGTGCCGCCGGACTTCAAGGACCGCCTCGCCGAGGCGGTGAACGCCGAGATCGCCGCAGACCGGCCGATCGAGGTGAAGACGCTGCCGCGCGACGAGGCGTTCGCCATTCCCGACATCATCCGGACGGCGACCAACCTGCTGCCGCCCGACATCGAGGAGGTGCGGATCGTCGACATCGTCGGCCTCGACACCCAGGCCGACGGCGGCACGCACGTCGCCTCGACGTCGATGGTCGGCCGGGTGGAGGTCGTGAAGATGGAGAACAAGGGGCGCGGGTTCCGCCGTCTCCGGATCCGGATCGTCTGAGGGCGCCGTCCGTCGGACGGGCGCGGCGAGGGAGCCCCGGCCCGGGACGGGGAGGCCGTCCCGGGCCGGCGGCTCAGTGGCCGCAGGTGCAGCCCTCCCCGCACCCGCCCTCGGTGCCGCCGGCGACGGTCGGCGCGCAGTGGCTGCCCTCGGCCGGCAGGTCCAGCATCGGGTTGCCGTCGAAGAAGCCGAACGGCTTCATGTGGAAGCCCACCTTGGTCACCGGCATGACCGGCCAGTCCTCGGGCCGGACGACGTGGTGAGCGCCGACGGTGTACCAGAGGACCAGGTCGGCGTCGACGAGCGGCCGGTCGCCGGCGGTGTAGGCGACCAGGCCGTCCGGGCCGGGGTTCTGCGCGACGTAGTCCCCGGCCGCGAAGCGCTCCGCCGGGTCGTACGGGGTCGCCCACAGCTGCCGGGTGGCGAACCCGCCGCGGTCGGCCTGCTCCGAACCGTCCTGCCACAGCGGCGACGTGTACGGGCCCGGCTCGATCTTGTAGCTGGGCCGGGCGCCCAGCGCGGTGGTGGTCTCCGCGCTGCTGACCAGCCAGGCCCGGCCGGCCAGTGGATCGGGCAGCCGCTGCGCCTGGGACTCGCTGGCCAGGTGGGTGCGGCGGGTGCGCCAGGCGTTGCCGTGCGGGTTGCCCGGGCCCGCGGGCTCGGACACCGAGTCGACCTCGAGCAGGTTGTTGCGCTGCCCGTCGACCTGCATGTCCAGCCGCACGCTGAAGTAGTGCTCGTGGTTGGGCGCCATCAGCCCCGGGGCCACCGTCGTCCCGAAGACCGGGTCCTCCCCGACCGGCAGGGCGCCGGTGGACAGGATGCCGGTCAGCTTGATCTCGAACTCGATGGAGCCGTCGAGGTAGAGGTTCCAGTAGAAGCCGTAGTCGTAGTTGCCGACCGTGGCGATCATCGAGATGACGAGGCGGCGGTTGCGGCGGACCTCGGCCCGGCCGGTGCGGAAGTCGGTGTGCTTCCAGCCGATGGAGGCGTCCTCCTCGTGCATGCAGATCGCGTTGCCGATCCGCACGGGTTCGCCGTCCTGGTCGTTGACGTGCCCGTCGAAGTAGTGGATCTCGCCCAGGCAGTCGCAGCCGAGCTCCAGCGGGTTGGCCAGCCAGCCGAGCCCGTACTCGCCCTCGTCGAAGACGTTCTTGTTCCAGTGGGTGGGGCGGGGA
The DNA here is from genome assembly GCF_900112815.1 of Blastococcus tunisiensis. Classification (GTDB taxonomy): domain Bacteria; phylum Actinomycetota; class Actinomycetes; order Mycobacteriales; family Geodermatophilaceae; genus Blastococcus_B; species Blastococcus_B tunisiensis. The sequence continues at coordinate 166,744 of NZ_FOND01000004.1, read as the reverse complement.
TCGCCGTAGGGCACGAACATCTCGCTCAGCGACGCGCGGTAGAGCACCGGTCGCAGCCGGCCCTTGTCGACGTACCCGATGTCGTGCAGCACCAGGCCCTCGCGCGGGGTGAAGCCGACCCGCAGGCGCCACGGCCCCCACGAGACCGCGTGCCCGTCGACGGTGAAGCTGGGCCCCTCGGGCTGGGTGATGCTGATCGGCTTCATCGGGGCGCGCAGCTCGCCGAACGCCGGCACGTTGCCCGGCTCGGTGAGCAGCTCGGGCAGGTAGTTGCCCGGCTGCGGGGGGAGCGGGACGACGCCGTGGTCGGCGACCTCCAGCACCTCCATCACGTCGAGGTCGACCGTCACGATGAGGCCCTCGACCGGGCGGGCGTAGCCGTTGTCCTCCGGTCCGGACCGGACGAAGGAGAGGGGGCGGGCCAGCCGCCGCCCGGCGGGGTCGTCGCCGGGGCCGGTGTAGCCCGACGCCCACGGGTCGAGCATGACCAGCGAGAAGTCCTCGACCCCGCGGGCGCGCATCGCCTCCTGCCAGCGGGGGTCGGCGCGCACGACCTCCTCGCAGGCCATGAACTCCTCGGCCATCATCGGCGGCTGGACGCCCTCGACCGGCCGCCAGGACACGACGCTGGACGTGCTCAGCGACACGACCGCCTCGTAGGTGGCCCGCAGCCGGGGATTGCGCAGCACGGCCGCGGCCTGCCGGTCCCAGCCGGCGCCGGGTGTCCAGCCCAGGACGACGTCCTTCGGCGGCTCGGCCAGCTCCAGGTAGACGAAGCGGGTGCCCTCGGGGAACCGGGGGTCGGCGCGGAGCACGGCGGCCGCGGTGGAGAACTCCTCCGGCGCCAGCGGCTCGAGCGGGTGGCCGGGGCCGGCGGTGTCCGAGTCCTGCGGTGTAGCGGCGAGGAGCGTCACGGTGTTCTCCCGGGGGGACTCGATGTCGGGGGTCGGCCCGACGCTAAGCATGTCGTGTTACGCCGACCGTGACACCGGTGTTACGAGCGCGGGCGCTGCCCGTCCGACCCGGCGCAGCGCGCAGCGACGGTGGCGGCACCTACTGTGGCGCCCGGCGCGCCGACCGCCCGGGTCGGCGGCGAGCGAGTGGGGGAACGGGCATGGTCGGCCGGCTGGGTCGGATCGCGGTCGCGGTGGGCGCGTGCGTCGTCGCCACCACGTCGTGCTCGTCCGGCGGCTCGGCGGAGGCCTCGGCCTCCGGGAGCGCGGCGGCCGGTCCGTCGGCCGCCGAGGAGTCGGCCGGCACTGGATCGGCCGGCACGTACCTGGCGCTCGGCGACTCGGTGCCCTTCGGTTTCCGCGGCAGCGCGGTGGCCGAGTTCCGCGACGAGGACAACTTCGTCGGCTACCCGGAGCTGGTGGCCGAGGAGCTCGGGCTGGAGGTGCTCAACGCCTCCTGCCCCGGCGAGACGACGGCGAGCTTCCTCGACGCCGCGGCGCAGAGCAACGGCTGCAGCAACACGCTCCGGTCGACGTTCGGCTACCGGACCGCCTACCCCCTGCACGTCCAGTACGAGTCGCTGGACCAGTCGCAGCTGGACCTCGCGGTGCAGACGCTGGCGGAGAACGAGGACGTCGAGCTGGTGACCCTGCAGATCGGGGCCAACGACGCGTTCCTCTGCCAGCAGTCGACGCCGAGCCGCTGCGCGGACCCGGCGGACCTCCAGGCGCTGGCGCAGAACGTGCAGGCGAACGTCGGGACCATCCTGTCCGCGCTGCGGGAGGAGGCCGGCTACGACGGGCAGATCGTCGTGGTCACGTACTACGCGCTCGACTACGCGGACGCGTTCGGCCGGGCCACCGAGGCACTCGGCGGGGGGATCGCCCGGATCGCGGCGGCCAACGGGGCGGACGTCGCGGACGGCTTCGAGGCGTTCCGGGCGCGGGCGGGTGCGGCCGGCGGGGACTCCGTCGCGGCCGGGCTCGTGCTGCCGAACGACGTGCACCCCTCCGAGGAGGGGCAGCAGTTGCTCGCCGAGGCGGTCCTGGCCGTCGTCGACTGATCCCCGTCCCGCTGCGTGTGTCGAGCGGGCCCGGAACGGCGGACGCCCGGCGGCCGTTGACCGCCCATGAGGTCACGAGCGCTCCGCCCGGTCCTGGTGCCCGTGGCCGGGCTCGTCCTGGTGCTGTCGGGCTGCGGCGGGTCGGACGACCAGGACGCCGCTGGTGCCGAGGTCCTGGCGGCCGAGTCGGTGTTCGTCGAGGACCCCGTGGTGGTGCCCGACCCGTCCGGCACGTCGGCGACGCTGCGCGTCTCGACCGACCGCGACATGGCGTGCGCCGTCGTGTTCGGCCGCGACGAGTCGCTCGGCGACGGCATCGCGACCGATGCCGACATGGGTGGTGGGGCACACGCCGACCACGAGGCGGTCATGGGTGGGCTGCAGCCCGACACCGAGTACTTCTACCGGGTCCAGGGCTCCGGCGCCGACGGCAACCTGTACCGCAGCGAGCTGATGAGCTTCCGGACGCCGCCGGCGGGGGAGGGGGCGCCCGGCGAGAACGCGGCCGTGGGGGCGGACGTCGTGGCCGTCAGCTCCGAGTTCTCCGAGGCGTTCGGCGGGGGCAACGCCGTGGACGGCGACCTCACCACCGAGTGGTCCAGCGACGGGGACGGCGACGACGCGTCGATCACGATCGACCTGGGGCGGCCGGTGGACGTGGTCGGCATGACGCTGCGCAGCCGGTCGATGAGCGATGGCTCGTCCGTCGTCGAGAGCTTCACGGTGACCGTCGACGGCGGGGAGACCTACGGCCCGTTCGACGCCGGCACCGCGATCGTCCTGAACGACGTGGCCTTCACCGGTCAGGTGCTGCAGATCGATGCCGAGCGGACCAGCGGGGGCAACACCGGGGTGGCCGAGATCGAGGTCTACGAGGCACGCTGACCCCGGCGGCCGGCGTCTCAGTCGTAAGAGTTGGTGAGGACCGGCCGGGCCTGGAGGACGTCGAAGGTGACGGGCGGGCCGTCCGTGGTCGTCGTCCCGGGGACGTCGGCCGCGGCGCTGCCGTCGACCGTGAACGTCGCGCCCCAGGTGACCGTGAGGTAGGCGGTGTAGGTGCCCGACCGGTAGGAGTGCTCGATCGTCTGGTCGGGGTAGGGCAGGCCGGGGTCGGTGGTGACGAGCTGCCCGGTGGGGTCGCCGGTGTGCCAGGTGAACTGCTCGGCGGTGGCCTCGATGACGACGCTGAAGCCGCGGATGTCGACGGTGAAGGTCTGCGTCGTGGGGGATTCGGTGTAGAAGATGACCGGCAGCCCGCTGAGACCGTTCCCCGGAGGCTGGTGCTGGGTGGTCAGCTGGGGGAGCGGAAGCCGCTCGAAGTAGCTGAACACCTCGGCCCCCGACGGCGGCGGATTCAGCGGAGTGATGTCGAAACAGCCTTCACGGACGTATCGCCATGAGCCAACGGGGTCTCCGGCGGCGAAGCCGCCCGGGGCAGCCAGGACCTGACCAGGATCGTCCGAGCTGACGTAAGTGAGGTCGTCCCGGACAATCGGACGCCGTTCAACTACAAAGAAGCCGACTACACGGCCAGGTTCCGCCGGCGGGCATGCCAGCACATCTGTTGGTGAGCAGTAACCGGTGGCCTCTGCGGCGGACAAGCAGCGGTCGAAAAGCCTCCACGCGAAGTCGGCTACCTCGGTGCCTTGCGCACCAACAATCGCCGGTACACCGGCCCCTTCGTACGTGACGGTGGCGGCACCATCGTCGAGGTCAACAGGGCAGTGAATCTGAATGCAGGCTCCGGCGGCCGTTATAGGCAGCAAGGCGGCCAGTACCCCAAGAACACATGCCGCAATAGCCCGAACGGTGCGGATCATCCGATGGTCATCCCGGCCACCGACCAGTGCTGGCGCCTCTCCGACCATACGAGTGTTACTCCGGAGCCAGCGTTAGGGGCGATTTCCCCCGTCCCGCCCGGAACTGGCGCCCCGGACGAATCACGGACCGTGAGTGCTTCTACGCGGGCACCGAACACAAGGGATGCTTCATTGCCGTTCACTTGAGGCTCAGCCAGATCGTTCAGCGAGAGCTCGCCGCCCTCATAGCGCCACCCGGAAGCCGAGGCGTCATCAAAGGCTTTCGCGATGCGTAGGCACTCATAGCAGTCACTGGTCGAGAGGTCGCGCAGCGGCTGGCCGTCGGGTATGGCTTGCTGGCGGTTGAGGAGGTCGATCCAGTACCTGAGGAAGGCCTCCGCTCCTTCGGCGTCCTTCGTGCGCGCCTCGTCGGGGACGGGGAAGTCAGCCGGTCCCAGCTCGGGCAGTGCCTCGCTCGTCTCCGCGGCGGTGGACGACGGCAGCGTCTCGCTGGCCTCCTGCTTCTCCGAGCAGCCGGTCAGCACCGCCGTCCCGAGCAGGACACCGATCACCGCGCGACGCAGTCCCCGAAGATCACGCACAGCGGGAGACTAGCCAGTTCGAGACCCGGTCTTCTCGTTCCCTGTGGACAGCCGACCGTGCACCGCGCGATCGGGTGAACGGCCACCCGGCACGCCGACCGGTGGCACGCGCTACCGCGATCACACCCACGGCGGTGCCTCCACGAGCGGCACGACGCCCCCGCCCGCGGCCAGGTGCAGGCTCCACGTGCCGTCGATCCGACCCTCGTCGAGGGCGGAGCGCAGCTCCTCGGCCCACTCGTCGTCGTCCTCGGTGATCACCGGGGTCCCGGGCCGGCACAGGGCCATGGCGAGGTGCCCGTGACCGCCCAGCTGGTCCTCGATGACCGAGCTGCAGATCTCCCGCAGGCCCATGAGCATCGCGGGCTCCGGCACGAGTGGCAGCTCCTCGACCGGCACGACCATCGGCAGCATGCGGCCGTCGGCGCCGAACCAGGTCAGCCAGAGGCTGCGGGCGCCGAAGACGGGCGGGTCGAGCAGCAGTGCCCAGCGGTCGGTCAGGTCGGAGGCGGAGCGGATCGGGACATCGGCCAGCGGGGGAGTCGTCGTCATGTGGCTCACCGTGGCAGCCGGCCCCGGGCCGCTCAGGAGTTGTCCACAGGCTCAGCGGTGCGGGATGCCCCCGGGCCCGTGGCCGGGCGGAACCTCCTCGCCCGCGGCCACCGGGCCGGGCGGGGTGCCGTCGCCGAACGGCCGGTCGCTGAGCTGGTCCCGGCCGTGCGCCATCAGCCAGCCGGACGTGTCGGGTCCGGCCGGGACGATCTGCGTCGGGTTGATGTCCTTGTGGACGACGTAGTAGTGCTCCTTGATCTGCGGGAAGTCGATCGTGTCGCCGAACCCGGGGGTCTGGAACAGGTCGCGCGCGTAGGCCCACAGCACCGGCATCTCCGACAGCTTCTGCCGGTTGGTCTTGAAGTGGCCGTGGTAGACGCTGTCGAACCGGACCAGGGTGGTGAACAGCCGGACGTCGGCCTCGGTGATCTGCCCGCCCATCAGGAACCGCCGGTGCTCGAGCCGGTCCTCCAGCCAGTCCAGCGCGGTGAACAGCCGCTGGTAGGCCTTGTCGTAGGCGCGCTGGGAGCCGGAGAACCCGCACCGGTACACGCCGTTGTTGACCTCGGTGTAGATGCGCTCCATCACGTCGTCCATCTCCGCCCGGAGGTGCTCGGGGTAGAGGTCCGGGGCGCCGTCGCGGTGGTGGGCGGTCCACTGGGTGGAGAAGTCGAGGGTGATCTGCGGGAAGTCGTTGGTGACGACGGCGCCGCTGGGCACGTCGACGATCGCCGGCACCGTGATGCCCCGCGAGTAGTCGGGGTCGCGGGCGAGGAAGGCCTCCTGAAGCCGCTCGTAGCCGAGCACCGGGTCGCGGCCGCCGGGGTCGAGGTCGAAGGTCCAGCTCCGCTCGTCGTGCGTCGGGCCGCACAGGCCGAGGGAGATGGCCGGTTCCAGGCCGAGCAGCCGCCGCACGATGATGGAACGGTTGGCCCAGGGGCAGGCCCGGGCGGCGACGAGCCGGTAGCGGCCCGGCTCCACCGGCCAGCGGCTCGAGCCGTCCGCGGTGATCCGGTCGGAGATGTACTGGGAGTCGCGCGTGTACTCGGCCTCGACGTAACCGGAACCGCTGTTGTCTTCGCTCACCGTTCGAGCGTTCCCGATGCCTCCGGCGCTCACACTCCCGGGGTCATTGCGTTCCGGTAACCCCCCCGGGCGACGAACGGTCCGGCAGCCGGTGGCGCCCGGCTCAGGCGGCCGGCGGGGCGCCGCGCAGCCGGACGACGGCGGCGCGGTAGTTGCGGCGGCCGACGACCCGCCACGCGGTGCGGGTCGCGGGCGACAGCCCGATCATGACGCGGGCCCGGTCGATGGCGCAGGCGTCCTCCAGCACCAGGCCCAGGAGCAGCAGCTGGTCGCGGCCGCACAGCGTCGTCGTCGCCGCCCGGCCGACCGCCGTCCACTCGGTGTCGGTGAGGAACCGCGCGACCAGGGGCAGCAGGTCGCGCTCCTCGGCGGTGAGGTGCGCGTCCACGGTGTCGGCCACCCGCGCGCAGGCCCGGGCGAAGGCGTCGCGGGCCGGCGGCGTGTGGGCGACCGCCCACTGCCGGGCGACGGTGGAGAGGTCGCGGAGCATGTGGTCGAGCAGGGCCGCACGGCTGGTCCAGTAGGCGACGGCGTCGCGTGCGGTGTCGTCCTCGCGTGCCGGGAGCACGCGGAAGAGCGCCGGCCACAGCAGTTCCCGCTCGGTGGTGTGGTGCTGCAGCAGCACGCGGGCGAGCAGGTCGGCGTGCCCGGTGAGGTCGGCGGCGCGGCCCGCGTCGTCGGCCGGTGCCCAGCCCGCCAGGTCGGACAGCAGCCGGAACTCGCGACGCAGGGCCTGGTGCAGCACCCGCTGGTAGGCCACCGCGGGGGTGTGCCGGGGGGCGTCCTCCGCCGACGTGCGCGGGCGGGGGACGGTCGGGCGGGCGAGGACGGCGGTCATCGGGTACCTCGGGCTTCGGCTCGGTCGGACACGGTCGACGCTAGGTAGAGGCGCGTCCCGCCCCCCAGGTACAGCTGTCCCGGATTTCCGGGATCAGTTCCGGGACGGGCGGTGACCTGACCCTCCTGGACGCGTGGCCGAGCCGGCCCACGTCGGGGAGCGGACCCCTCGAGCAGCCGCACGCTCCCGGTCAGGGCGTCGCGGCTCAGCGCGTCCCGTCGCGAAGGCTCGCGTTGAGCCGGGCGGCCTGCTTCGTGAGGTGGTCGCGTTCGGCGAGGTTGGGTGCGGCACGGGCGGCGTCGGCGTACAGCCGCGCCGCGGTGGCCGGGTCGCCGTCCCGCTCGTGCAGGTACGCCGCGACGGCGGTGCAGCGGGGGAGGGTGGGGTCCAGCTCGGCCAGCGCGGCCAGGCCGGCCCGGGGGCCGTCGGCCTCGCCGACCGCGACGGCGCGGTTGAGGCGGGCGACCGGGCTGCCGGTGAGCCGCACCAGCTCGTCGTACCACTCGACGATCTGCACCCAGTCGGTCTCCGCGGCGGTGCGGGCGTCGGCGTGCAGCGCGGCGATCGCGGCCTGGGCCTGGAACTCGCCGAGGCGGTCACGGGCGAGCGCGGCCTGCAGCACCTCGACGCCCTCGGCGATGAGCGCGGTGTCCCAGAGCCCGCGGTCCTGCTCGGCGAGGGGGACCAGGCTGCCGTCGGGGCAGGTCCGCGCCGGGCGCCGCGCGGAGTGCAGCAGCATCAGGGCCAGCAGGCCGGCCACCTCCGGGTGGTCGATCCTGGCCGCCAGCCGGCGGGTCAGCCGGATCGCCTCCGCGACGAGGTCGACATCGCCGGAGTAGCCCTCGTTGAAGACCAGGTAGAGCACCCGCAGCACCGTGCCGACGTCCCCGGGGGCGTCGAAGCGGACGCCGGAGACGGTCCGCTTCGCCCGGCTGATGCGCTGGGCCATGGTGGCCTCCGGCACCAGGTAGGCCTGCGCGATCTGCCGCGTGGTGAGGCCGCCCACCGCCCGCAGGGTGAGGGCGACCGCCGACGCCGGGGAGAGCGACGGATGGGCGCACAGGACGTACAGCTGCAGGGTGTCGTCGGTCTCCGCGCCGGGCCCGGGTGCCGGCTCCTCCTCGACCAGCACCTCGCGGCGCCGTCGGGAGGTGTCGGCCCGGACGGCGTCGAGGTACCGGCGCCAGGCCACGGTGACCAGCCAGCCCTGCGGGTCCCGCGGAGGGTCGGCCGGCCACACCCGCAGGGCCTCGACCAGGGCGTCCTGCACGGCGTCCTCGGCCGCCGCGAAGTCGGCTCCGCGGCGGCCGAGGATCCCGATCACCGGAGGGACGACCGCCCGCAGCAGCGCCTCGTCCACCGTCGGCTCACTCGGTGATGGTCGGTGGCGCGGCCAGGAAGGGGCGCACCTCGAGCCACTCGTGGATCGGCTTCCCGCCGGCGCCCGGCGCCGCGGACAGCTCGCCGGCCAGCTCGACCGCCCGGTCCTGGCTGTCCACGTCGATGATCATCCAGCCGGCGATCAGGTCCTTGGTCTCGGCGAACGGGCCGTCGGTGACCGGCGGCCGTCCCTCGCCGTCGGAGCGGACCCACATGCCGTCCGGGGCGAGCGCCTGCCCGTCGACGAACTCGCCGGTGCCCTCGAGCCGGGTGGCGAAGTCCTGCATGTACTGGATGTGGGCGGTGACCTCCGCGGGCGTCCACCGGTCCATCGGCACGTCGTTGACCGCCGCCGGTGCGCCCCGGTAGTGCTTGAGCAGCAGGTACTTGGCCATCGTCTTCTCCTCGGGAACGCTGCGGCCCATTGTGGCCGCGTGCACCCCGGGGACGGAGCCGTGCCGGCGTTCTCGACATCCGGCGGCGGAAATTCTCAGATCCGCTGGGTGGTCGCCTCGTCCTCGACTCCGGCGAACCAGTGGTCGAGCACCTCGCGGAAGGCCGGCTCGCCGGGGTCCGCGTGCGCGAACAGGGTCATCGACGAGCGCAGCTTCATCGCGTCGACGGGCCCGAACACCTGGTCGGCGTCGGTGGTGTCCAGCCGGGTGAGCACGCGGGCGCACTCCACCAGCCGGCGGCCGAGGGTCGGGTGGGCGAGGTAGGCGTGTGCCTCCTCCAGCCCGGAGAGCGCGAACCGCTGAGCCATCCCGCTGCGGCCGAGCCCGGCCACCTGCGGGAAGACGAACCACATCCAGTGCGTGCGCTTCTGCCCGGCGCGCAGCTCGGCGAGCGCCTGGTCGTAGGTGTGCGCCTGGGCGTCGAGGAACCGCTGGAGGTCGAAGGGATCGCTCACCCGTCGCAGGCTGCCGGTCACCGCCGCACCCGGCAACCGACGACGCCGACCGCGCCGATGAGTTCGGCCGCCTCGCCCGGTCGGACAGGGCATGCAGACGACGACGCTCGACCTGGCACCGCAGACCGACGAGGTGGCCCGCATCGTGGCCGGGGTCCGGGACGACCAGCTGTGCCAGCCGACGCCGTGCGCGGATCTGAACGTGGCCGTGCTGCTCGACCACCTGGTCGGGCTGACGTCCGCGTTCGCCCGGGCGGCGCAGAAGGCCGAGGGGACCGGGGGAGCGGAGCCGGACGCCGCGCACCTGGCCCCGGACTGGCGCACCCGGCTGCCGGCGCAGCTGGCCGCCCTCGCCGCGGCCTGGCACCGGCCCGGGGCGTGGAGCGGGACCACCACCATCGCCGGGATGGCGCTGCCGGCCGACGAGGTCGGCCTCGTCGGCCTCAACGAGGTGCTCGTGCACGGGTGGGACCTCGCCGCCGCGACCGGCCAGGAGTACCGCGCCGACCCGGCCACCGCGCAGGCGTGCCTGGCCTACGGCGTCGGGCTGGCCGCCGGTGCTCCGGAGCTGCGCGACCAGATCTACGGACCCGTCGTGCCGGTCGCCGACGACGCCCCGGTGCTCGACCGGGTGCTCGGTCAGACCGGGCGCGATCCCGCCTGGAGCGCCTGACCCAGGGCCACCGCGTGGGTCAGCCGCAGGGTGCCGCTGAGCCACAGCAGGACGTCGTGCAGCCGGAGCCGGCCCAGTCGCAGGTCCAGGGCCGCCAGCTCCCCCTCGAGCCGGCCGAACGCGGCGGCGTTGGCGCCCAGCTCGCGGTGGATGACCGCCTCCACCCCGCTGTCGCCCTCGCCCACGTGCGGGAACAGCTGCCAGCGGGTGGTGCGGCTCAGCAGCGGGAACAGCGACGGGCGGCGGGAGTGCAGCGCGGCCAGGACGTGCTGGGGGGAGACGCCGGGCGTGTCCGTGCAGTGCTGCCAGGTGCGGCGGAGCACCGCCCCCACCGTCCCGGGCTCGGCGAGCACGGAGAACTCCTCGCCCGGGAGCTCGGCGAAAGTACGCCCGGCGGCCCGCTCGACCGCGGCCTCGGCCAGCGGCGCGACGTCGTCCAGCACCGCCTTCAGCGCCGCCCAGGACTCGGGGTCCAGCCGGCCGTGCAGCCCCTCGGCGGTGAGGATGTCGGCCTCCCCGAGGGGTCCCGGCGACCCGGCACGCCGGTCGAACCGTTCGTAGCCGAACGCCGGGATCTCCACCCATCGGCCGGTGCGCGCGTTCGGCGCCCGGTAGTGGAAGGGCCGCCGTCCCCGGGCGTACCCGACGGCGGCCGCCAGCGCCGTGCCCAGCGGCAGCGGGTCGGGGCCGACGCTCGGCAGCACCAGCGCGCCGTCGTCCACCGGTCCCTCCTCCCGTCGCTGCTGCCCATGGTGGCAGCCGGGGGAGCGGCCGGCCGGTCAGCGGCGCAGCACCGCCGCCCCGGCGACCGCGAGCTGGGCGCCGACCAGGCCGAGGCCCAGCCACATCAGCGACCCGGCCGGCGCGCCGCCGTGTCCGGTGTGCCCGGAGACGCCGGCCAGCATCTGCGCGTGCAGCAGCAGCATGGCGGTGTCGATCGCCGCCGTCGTCCCCCACACCGACGGGGTCGGGGAGCGCCACAGGTGCCAGGCGCACGGCAGGCAGGCCGCCGCCATCGCCACCATGACCAGGGAGCCCAGCGACGAGGCGTCCACCAGCAGCAGGTGCACCGCCGCCGATGCCAGGGCGAGGACGGCGGCGACGCGGCCGGGACCGACGCGGACCCCTGCCGCGGCGGGGATCCCGTCGGCGGCGTCCACCGTGGCGGTCATGGTCATGATGCGTACTCCTCGGAGGGGTGCAGGGGAAGGGCTCACTCGGGGACGGGGAGAGCGGCGTCGGGGCGCAGCCGGGCGAGGACCGGTCCGCCGGCGAGCGCAGCCGCCAGCAGCACGACGACGCCGACGCCGAGCGCGGTCGAGCCGCCCATCAGCAGGGCCAGGTTCTGCACGAGGACGACGAGGATCGCGGCCAGGCCGAGCAGCCCGAGGGCGGGGGCGATCAGCGTCTGCCACGGGCGGGTGTCGACCCGGGTGCGGCGGAAGAACACCAGCACCGCGGCGCAGGTGAGCAGCATCAGCGCGACGATGCCGACGGTGGCGACACCGGCCAGCCAGGTGAAGATCTCCAGCACCGGGTCGAGGCCCGCGACGACGCAGACGGCCATGAGGACGACGCTGACCACGGTCTGGGTCAGCGACGCCGAGCTGGGTGAGGCGTGCCGGGCGTGCGCGCTGCCCAGGCCGCGGTGCAGCACGCCGGTGTTGCCCAGGGTGAAGTAGTACCGCGACAGCACGTTGTGGAAGCTCAGCGCACAGGCGAACAGGCTGGTGATGAGCAGGACGTTCAGCACGTCGCCGGCGATGCCGCCCACGTAGTCGGCCGTGGTGGTGACGACCATGCCCGCGGGATCGGCGCCGGCGACCTCGACGGCGGCCTCGTCCCCCCACGCGCTGATCAGCGCCCAGCTGGAGACCGCGTAGAAGGTGCCGATGACGGCGAGCGAGACGTAGGTGGCCCGCGGGATGGTGCGCTCGGGGTCGCGAGCCTCGTCGCGGAACACCGCCGTCGCCTCGAAGCCGATGAACCCGGCGATGGCGAACATCAGGCCCAGCGCCGGGGCGCCGGAGAACACCTCCGAAGGGGTGAACACGGCGGTCGAGAAGCCCTCGGGGCCGCCGCCGCGCGCGATGATGGCCAGGTCGAGCAGCACCACGACGGCGATCTCGGCGACGAGCGCGAAGCCCAGCACCTTGCTGGAGAGCTCGATGTGCCGGTAGCCGAGCACCCCGATGACGGCGATCACGCCCGCCGTCCAGAGCCACCACGGCACCTCCGGGACGCCGAACTGGTCCAGGTAGTCGCCGATCGCGGCGCCGATGTAGCCGAAGACCGCGCCCTGGATGGTGACGTAGGTGATCAGCGCGACCAGCGCCGCACCCAGGCCCGCGCCGCGGCCGAGCCCGCGCTGCACGTAGGAGAAGAAGGCACCGGCCTGCGGGACGTGCGGGGTCATCGCGACGAACCCGACGGCGAACAGCGCGAGGATCACCGCGCTGACGATGTACGCGGCCGGGTAGCCCGCGCCGTTGCCGACGGCGATGCCGATCGGGACGGACCCGGCGACGACGGTCAGCGGGGCCGCGGCCGCCACGACCATCAGCACGATGGCGCCGACGCCCAGTGAGCCGGACAGGCCGCGGACCACCGGCTCGGGGGTGCGGGGGCTGACGGGCACGGCCGGTGGCGTGCCCGTGGTGGGTCGATCGGAGATGGCCATGGGTTCTCCCGGGAGTCCGGCGGGCCCCGGTGGCGCCGCTGGGGAGACCCTGGCCGCCGCCGTTTGCCGGGGCGTTTCCGCCGGCGAACGTTCAGTGCACCGATCGGGCGCGGCATGCTCCCCACGGGCCGCCGCAGATGACGGGACGGTGTCGTTTCCCGCCGTGCCGGCGTGACGATCTCCGTCCTGGGGCAGGCCTCCGGCGAACCGACGACGCGCGAGGAGGATCCATGCGCAGGACCCGACGGATGGCCGCCGGAGCAGCTCTGGCCATCGGCCTCGGCCTGACCGGCTGCGGCGAGACCGAGCAGATCACGAACGACGACGCGGGGGTCACCGTGGAGGAGTTCGAGTCCGAGGACCCGGTCGACGGCGGCGAGGAGGACGCGGACACCGTCGACAAGGGCACCGGCGGGATCGACGACGACGACAACACCGGCGGTGAGGAGGACACGCCGGCGAACGACGACGCCGACATCGACGACGAGACGGGCACCGACGGCTGACCCACCGGCGCCGGCCTCGGGCGAGGCCGGCGCCGCGGCGGGGTCAGGTGCGGGACAGCGCCGGCCGGGTCCGGGCCCAGGCGAGGAACCGTGCCGCCTGGTGCAGGTCGGGGATGTCGTTGCCGACCAGCGAGCGGAGCAGGTCGTTGCTCCAGACGGCCAGCCGGCCGATCGTCCAGGCGACCTTCTCCGCGGGCGGCAGGTCGAGCTCGAAGACCAGCTTGACGATCTCCTTCTTGCCGTCGGTCGGCGAGGAGTAGGTGAGGATCGGCAGGAAGCGGTCGGGCTCGGCGACGCACAGTACCTTGGTCAGCAGCGGCTCCTTGTTGAAGGAGGGGAAGCCGACCTTCTTGCCGTCGACCAGCTGGGTGAGCCGGTCCTCCAGGCGCAGGCTGTCGGGCCCGTGCAGCAGGAACTCGATCGAGTCCCGGACCTTCTGCGCCGCCTTCTCCGCACCCTGGGTCTTCCACGCGCGGGTCAGCCCGGACATGTTGCCGGCGCCGGCGACCGTGTCGGTGACGGCGAACTCGAGCAGGTCCTCGGGCGTGGCGTCCGGCAGGCCCTCGCGGCTGAACAGCTGCTGGTACTTGGCGCGGTAGTCCTCGTGCTCGGGGAGGGGCCCGCGGTGCTCGAGCTGGAACTCCGAGGCCAGCAGCGCGACCCGCTCGCGGACGTCGGGGCGCACGTCGAGGGTGGTGGGGAAGGCGGCGTGCAGGGAGTCGATGGTGCGGACGGCGGGGCGGCCCGGGTCGCGGCGTGCCTCGCCGCGCAGCCACTCGTTGCCGCAGTCGTCGCAGTGGATGAGCAGGCGGCTGTCGGCCTGCGGGGTGCCGTTGATCTCTTCGCTGTTGCACTTCGGGCAGACGATCAGAGGCATGTGGGTCCCGTTCGTTCGGTTGGTCCGTGCACGAGCACCGGCCGGCCCAGCCGCGCCTCGGTGTCGTCGAGGCCATCGGGAGGACGGCGCGCTGGGGCGCGTCGCCGTCGGTCAGATGCCCGATCGTCCCATGCCGGGACGACGAGCCGGTTCCGGACGGGCGGGGTCACGGCCCGACCGGGTCGGGCGCGGCGGGCGGCCGACGACGCGGGACCCCGGGTCGCCGGCCGCCGGACGCTCAGGCGGTGCCGGCCTTCTCCTTCTCGTAGCGCTCGGTCATCGTGGCCACGGCCTGCATCTGCGCGGCCGCGTAGCCCTCCCGCTTGCCCATCGCGAACTCCTTGGCGTCCAGCGTCCGCTGGGCGTGGCTGATGTCCCCGCCCTGGAAGTGCGGCATGACGTGCTGGGCGATCAGCTCCCAGGAGCGCTTCGTCGCCTCCGGGTTGGCCCACTCGTGGCCGAGCAGCAGCATGGCGCCGAAACCGCCGGACTGGTCCCACAGCCGCTGCACCTGCGCGCGGGCGTCCTCCACGGTGCCGATGGCGCCGATGCCGGCCTCGTTGATGAAGTCGATCATCTCCGTGGCGTCGCCGCCCTCGACCGCCATCTGCGGGAAGGCGGCGGTCTTCTGGAAGTACCGGAACCACGTCTCGATGCCGAACTGGACGTCGGCGTAGGCCTGCTCGCGGGTCTCGGCGATGTGCATGAGGCCCACCAGGCGCCAGTCCCGGCGGGACACGGTCTGCCCGTGCGCGGCGGCCCGCTCCTCGACCACGTTCCAGTGGTGGGCCAGCGCGTCGAAACCGTCCTTGCTCAGCGTGGCGCCGATGGAGAGCAACCCGATGCCGTGCGTGCCGGCCATGCGCGGCCCGGTGGGTGAGGCGACCGCGGCGACGGCGATGTCGAAGCACGGCTGGGTGTAGGGGCGCAGGTGCAGCCGGGCGTCGACCAGGTTGTGCGTCTTCGTCTGCGCGGTCACCGTCTCACCGCGCAGCAGCCGCAGGATGATGTCGAGGTCGACCTCGAGCAGCTCCCGGGTGTCGGTCGGGGTGAGCCCCAGCATCATCGAGTCGGTGGGCAGCGAGCCGGGTCCGCAGCCGAGCATCGCGCGGCCGCGGGTGAGGTGGTCGAGCAGCACCATCCGCTCGGCCACCCAGAGCGGGTTGTGGTAGGCGATCGAGGTGACGCCGGTGCCTAGCTTGATGTGCCGGGTCCGCTCGGCGGCCGCGGCGATGAAGATCTCCGGCGAGGCGATGATCTCCGTCCCGGCCGAGTGGTGCTCGCCGATCCAGGCCTCGTCGTAGCCGCAGCGGTCCAGGTGCTCGACCAGTTCCAGGTCCCGCTGCAGCGCCAGGGTCGGGTTCTCTCCGGCGGGGTGGAACGGGGCCAGGAAGGTGCCGAAGCGCAGACGGTCCATGTCGATCTCCTCGTGACGGCGGTGGCTGCGAACGTAAGCTGCGTCACACTCTGGGTCGGTGTTCAGATATCTGACGGTCCCCGGGCGGGCAGGGGGCGGGAGGCGTGGCGGTGCCGAATCCGTGGGAGCGGTTCCAGCTGGGGGAGGAGACCGCGGGCGGCGTCCGGGCGGAGATCCTGACCTCCTGGCGGCGGTCGCGGCTCTCCGGCGTCGACCCGCAGCGGGTGGACCTGCCCTACCTCGAGCCCGACGTCGACACCCGGTTCGCCCGCGCGGCCGTGCCGGTGGTCACCCGGCTGGCCCCGCTGCTCGTGGGCAGCGACACCTGCCTGGCGATCACGAACGCCGCCGGCCAGGTGCTGTGGCGCTGGGTGTCGGACCCGTCGCTGCGCGCAGAGCTGGATCGGATGGAGGTCGTCGAGGGCTTCTCCTTCGACGAGGAGCACGCCGGCACCAACGGGCTGGGCACGTCGCTGGAGGCCCGGCGGGTGACCATGGTGCGCGGTGCCGAGCACTTCAAGGAGCCCTTCCACCGCTTCACCTGCGTGGCCGCACCGGTGGCGCACCCGCTCACCCGGCGCGCGGTCGGCGCGGTCAACATCACGTGCCGCGCCGCGGAGACCACCGACGCCCTGCAGCCGGCCGTGCTGGCGCTGGTCCGGGAGGTGCAGGAGGCGCTGCTGCACGCGGCCGGTGCCCGCGAGCGGGCGCTCTTCGACGAGTTCCTCACCTCCGCCCGCGGTGGCGCGCCCGTCATCACGCTCGGCCCCGATGTGCTGATCACCAACCGGGCGGCCGCCGACCTGGACGTCGACCGGGACGCGCTCTGGTCGCGGGTGCTGGGCGCCGTCGAGGACGGCGGGCCGATCACCATCCCCGAGCTCGACTCCCGCACGGCCTCGCTGCGGCTGGTCGCCGACGGGCCGCGGATCTCCGGCGCTGTCCTCGTCCTGGAGCCCCCGCCGCCCGGCCCGGTGCCGGCGGACGCGCCGGCGGCCGGCGAGGCCACCGGGTCCGCCACCGACCGGCTGACGGCGCTGGTGGGGCGGCTGCTCGCCGACGGCGCGGACGTCGTGGTGCGCGGGGAGGCGGGCACGGGCAAGCGGCACCTGCTCGCCGGCGCGCTGGCGGCCCGCGACGACGAGCCGCTGGTCCTCGACGCGGCGCTGGGGACGCAGAGCTGGGCCGGGCGGCTGCGGGCGGCCGCGGGCGGCACCGTGCTGCTGGCGCACCTGGAGCGGGTGCCCGCCGCGGACGCCGACCGGCTGGCCGCCCTGCTGCCGGGCCTCGGGGTGCGGGTGACCGCGACGGTCACCGGGCGGGCCGACCACCTGACCCGGCTGCTGGACGCGCTGGCGGCGACGGTCGTCGAGCTGCCGCCGCTCCGGCTGCGCTCGGCCGAGGTCGACGGGCTGGTGCGGGCGCTCTCGCCGGCGGACGCCCGGTGGACCCCGCAGGCGCGGGCGGCACTGCGCGAGCACCCGTGGCCCGGGAACGTGGCCGAGCTGCGGATCGCCGTGCGCTCGGCGGTCGCCGCGGCCGGCGGCCGGCCGATCGGCGTCGACCACCTGCCCGCCGAGCTGCGGGCGCGCCCGGGGGACCGCCGGCTGACCCCGCTGGAGAAGGCCGAGGCGACGGTGATCGCCGACGTGCTGGCCGCCTGCGGCGGGAACAAGACCGCCGCGGCGCGCGAACTGGGCCTGGCCCGGCCCACCCTCTACGCGAAGCTGCGCATCTACCGCATCTGACCGGCGCCCGCGACGCGGTGGCGCCGGCGTTGCGCCGCGAGGTCGGTCACGTTCGGACCGGTGCGGCGGACTGCCGATAAGACCCGGTGAGGCGGCGGCTCTTCGCTACCCCGGCGCCTCGGGGGTGCTCTGTCTGTGAAGTTCCGACGAGGGCGGATCGGCAACGGCCTGGCCGTGCTGGCCGGCGCCCGTCCCGACGTGCTGGGCGCCGCGCCCGGCGCCCGCGCCAAGTTCGTGGCGCTGGGCGGCGTGCTGCTGAGCACGGGCGGGCTGGCGCTGGTGTCGATGGCCTTCGCGGTGCACATGGCCCTCGGCGTGTGGTGGCCGTTCGCGCTGCTGTGCGGGCTGGGCTGGGGTCTGGTCGTGGTCAACCTGGACCGGATGCTGCTGGTCGGCATGGCCCACGACGCGTCGCTGAAGCGCAACCTCGTCCTCGCCGTCCCCCGGGTGGGGCTGGCGCTGATCCTCGGCGTGGTCATCGCGACGCCGCTGACCATGCAGGTGTTCGGCAAGGAGATCGACACCGAGATCGTCACGATGCAGGCCGAGCAGGGCGACGCCTACCGCGCCTCCCTGGCCGACGACGCCCGGTTCGCGCACCTGCCGGAGCTGGAGGAGCGGATCGCCGCCGCCGAGGCCGTGGTGGCCAGCGGTGGGCGGGCGGACGACGGGCTGGCCGTCGTGCGGGCCGACGTGACGGCGAAGCAGGCCGCGCTGGACGCGGAGCTGGCGCTGGCCCGGGAGCTGGACGCCAAGGCGCAGTGCGAGCTGGACGGCTCGTGCGGCACCGGGGACGCCGGCACCGGCCAGGCCTACCTGGAGGCGCGGGCCGCGGCCGACGCGCAGGCGGCCGTGGTGGTGTCGGCGCGGTCGGCGCTGGCCGACGCCGTCTCCGGGGCCTCGGCCGCCGAGACGCGCAGTGCCGGGCTGGCCGCGTCGTCGCTGGAGACCGACCGGGCCGAGCTGACCCGGCTGACGCGCGAGCAGGACGAGCTGCAGGCGGCGTTCGACGCGACCAACACCGGGTCGGGCGGGCTGCTGATGCGGCTGGAGGCGCTGGACCGCCTCGGCGACCGCAACGGCACGCTGGCCGCCGCCCAGTTCATGCTCTCGCTGCTGTTCATGAGCGTCGAGGTGCTGCCGGTGCTGATGAAGCTGTTGCTGAACTTCAGCCCGCCCACGGCCTACGACCGCCTCGCCGCGCTGCGCGACCGCGGGGACGTGGAGATCGAGGAGCTGGCGCAGGAGTCGCGGAAGACCGTGGCGATCGCCAAGGAGGAGCTGCTGGTGATGGCCGAGAAGGAGCGGGTCGACCGGCAGAAGGAGGCGATCCTGGCCCGGCGCAAGGCCGCCCTGGCCGAGGCCGCGGCCCGCACCCAGGCGCCGGCGCCGGCGACCGAGACCCCGGCGGAGGCGGCGCGGCAGATGTGGGACACCGGCCCGATCCGGGAACTGGCCCGCAACGCCGCGATGCGCACGGTGCGCACCGTCCGCCGCCGCCCCGAGGACCGCATGCCGGTCTGAGTCACCAGGCCGGGTGACCCGCGGTCAAGCAGGTACCGTTTACGGACGATGCAGTTCTGATGAGCGGGTCCCAGATGTCCGAGGTGGCGACCCCGCGCACGATGGCGGCGACGCTCGCCGTCTTCTACGCCTTCGCCGGGATCACCGGCCTGCTCGTCGTCGCCGGTGCCGATCCGGCCGGCCCCGGCCGCGAGGCACTGGCCGGGCTGACGCTCGTGGCCGTCACCGGTGCCGCCGTGGTGACCCGGTGGGGCGCCCGCTGGCCCCGGTCGGCCTTCCACGGGTTCGTCGGCGCGGGCAGCGTCCTGATCGCCACCGCGGCCCTGGTCAGCCCCGACACGGCGACGGCGATGGTCTGCGGTGCGCTGATGTCGTTCATCGCGGTCGACGCCTACTTCTTCTTCGCGCACCGGGCGGCCTTCGTGCACATGGTGGCCGCGACGTCCGCCATCACGGCGGCGCTGCAGCTGCGCGGCGACGTCCCGCTGTTCACCGCGCTGGCGGTGGACTCGGTGATCGTGGCGCTCGGCGTCGCCACCCGGAGCCTGGTGGTCCTGGCCTCCCGGGCCACCCGCGACCCGCTCACCGGGCTCACCAACCGGCGCGGCTTCGACGACGCGCTGCCCGACCTCATGGCGGCGGCCTCGCGCAGCGGGTCGCCGCTGGCGGCGGTGCTGCTCGACCTCGACCACTTCAAGGAGATCAACGACGCCGACGGTCACCAGGCCGGTGACCGGGTGCTGTGCCGGGTCGCGGACGTCTGGCGCCGGGCGCTCCCGTCGACGGCGGTGTTCGCCCGGCACGGCGGCGACGAGTTCGCCCTGCTGCTCCCGGGGACCACGGGGGACGAGGCGCTGGACCTGGTGCGCCGGACGACCGCCGGGCACCCCGGCATCGGGCTGTCCTGCGGCGTCGCCGAGCACCAGCCCGGAGACTCCGCGGCCCAGCTGATGCGCCGCGCCGACCACGCCCTCTACATGGCCAAGGCCGCCGGTCGGGGACGCGCCGAGCTCGACGGCGGCGAGTCCTCCGAGCTCGCCCGGGACCTGGCCGCCGCGCTGGCCGCGGGGGAGGTGCAGGTGCACGTGCAGCCGGTGGTCGAGGTCGCCTCGGGCCGGATGACCGGCGTCGAGGCGCTGGCCCGCTGGACGCATCCGCGGCTCGGGCCGGTGCCCCCGGAGCGGTTCGTCGCCGTCGCCGAGCAGAACGGCCTCATCGGCGCCCTGGGTGAACACGTGCTGCGCACCGCCGTCACCCAGCTCAACCCGCTGCGGCGGGCGATGGGTGGATCGCTCGGGCTCGGGATCAACGTCTCCGGCCGGGAGCTGACCGACCCCGCGTATCCGCAGCGGGTGCGGGCGGTGCTGGCCGAGAGCGGCTGGCCGGCCAGCGACGTCGTGCTGGAGGTGACCGAGAGCCTGCTCGAGGCCCAGTCCTCGGCCGCCGTCGCCGCCCTGCACGACCTGCGCGCGAGTGGTCTGCGGATCGCCATCGACGACTTCGGCACCGGCTACTCGTCGCTGAGCCGGCTGGACGCGCTGCCGGTCGACATCCTGAAGTTCGACAGCTCTTTCGTCGCCACGATCGCGACGTCGCCGCGGCGGGCCCAGATGCTGGAGAGCATGGTCGGCATGGCGCGGGCGCTGGGCCTCTCGATGGTCGCGGAGGGGGTCGAGGCCCGCGACCAGGACGCCGTGCTGGGGCTGGTCGGCTGCACGTACGCGCAGGGCTGGCTGTACGGGCGGCCGGTTCCGCCCGCCGAGCTGGTCGCCCGGCGGGGCCGCACCTTCGCCGCCGTCGCCGACTGAGACGCGCCGCACGCCGCCCGGGCGCGCGGTCCGGCGGCGGTGTCGGCTAGACAGTCCCCATGACCGAGCTGACGACGCAGACCGGTGGCGGCATGCTCTCCCGCGAGGAGATGGACGCCGCGCGCGAGCGGCTGCCCATCGTGTACGTCGACGTGGTGCCCGTGCGGGTGGACGAGCAGGGCACCGTGATCGCCGTCGGGCTGCTGCTGCGGGCCGGTGAGGACGGGCAGATCAAGCGGGCGCTGGTCTCGGGTCGGGTGCTGTACCACGAGCGGGTCCGCGCGGCGCTGCTCCGGCACATGGAGAAGGACCTCGGGCCGCTCGCGCTGCCGCGGCTGCCGCCGGCCCCGCAGCCGTTCACCGTCGCCGAGTACTTCCCGACGCCGGGCGTGACGCCCTTCCACGACCCCCGGCAGCACGCGGTGTCGCTGGCCTACGTGGTGCCGGTCGAGGGCGACTGCGCGCCGCAGCAGGACGCGCTCGAGCTGACCTGGTTCTCCCCGCTGGAGGCCCGCGACCCGGCCGTGCTGGCCGAGTTCGAGAACGGGCAGGCCACGCTGCTCCTGCAGGCGCTGGCGCACCTCGGCGTCTGACGGGGCACCTGTGGATCGCCGGGCTGCGTCACGCCCGGCGTCGCTAGCCTCGGGCGGTGCTCGAGGAGCTGCGTCCGATGCTCGCCGACGCCGTCATCCGCCGCTCGGTCGGCGACGACGCGTGGCGGCGTGGCGCCGCGTACGCCCGCGAGGGCCGGGTCTCGGAACTCTCCTACGTCCGCTCGACCGGTGAGCTCGGCGCCGTGGTGGTCGGCAGCCGGCGGCGCATCTACCGGACGGTGGCGGTGTACGACCGACCCGCTGCCCGGTGGTGGGGCGAGTGCAGCTGCCCGGTCGGCGAGGACTGCAAGCACGCCGCCGCGGTGCTCGTCGCCGCCCGGCAGGACCTGCTGGCGACGCCCGCGGCTCCCCGCGCGCCGGACTGGGAGTCCGCGCTGGCCGACCTGGTGGAACCGCCGTCGTCCGGCTCCGGGCTGACCCCGGTCGGCCTGCAGTTCGACGTCGAGCAGCCGGGCGGACGTGCCCCGTCCGAGGGGTCGGTGCGGCTGCGTCCCGTCGTGCCGGGCGCGAGGGGACGGTGGGTGCGGACCGGGGTGTCCTGGCGGAACCTGGAGCTCGACTGGTCGGGCATGCGCGATCCCGCGCACGTGGCCGCGCTGGTGGCGCTCCAGCAGGCGCACCTGGCGGCAGGCGAGGGCACCGGCTCCTACTACCGCTCCGCGGAGGTGCCGGTCCGGCTCGAGGAGTTCGGTCCCGCGCTGTGGCCGGCGCTGCGGCAGGCTGCGGACGACGGGGTGCCCCTGCTGACCACGCGGGGCGCGCCGGTGCGGGTCGCCGACCGTCCCGGTGCGCTCACCGTCGACGTCCGCGGGGACGGCGGCACCGGAGCCGGCCCGGAGGCGGGACTGCGGGTGCAGCCGGTGCTCGAGCTGGCCGACGGTGCCCGCGTCCCGGTCGGGTCGGTGCGGCTCCTCGGCAGCCCGCCGCACGGCGCCGCGCTGGCGTCGACGGCCGACGGGCTGCCGGCGGGCGCCGTGCCGGAGGGCGGGCTGCTGCTCCTCCCGCTGCAGCGGATCCCGCGCAGCGTCGAGCGGTTCGTGACCGGCGGGCCCGTGCACGTGCCGCCGGCCGACCGGGACCGCTTCCTCACCGTGTTCTACCCCGCGCTGCACCGGGCGCTGCCGGTGCGCTCGTCCGACGGGTCGGTGGAGCTGCCGGAGGTGCTGCCGCCGCAGCTGTGCGTGCACCTCGAGCACTCCGCCGGGCACCGGGTCCGCCTCACCTGGTCGGTGCGCTACCGCGCGGGGGAGTCCGTCCGGCAGGTCCCGCTGGGCACCCCGGGTGGTGCGGCGGACGCCGTCCGTGACCTCGCGGCCGAGGAGCAGGTGCTGCGCGGGCTGCCGGCGCCGCCTGCGCGGCTGCTGCGGATGTGGCGCGTCGCGCCGAAGGCGGGGCCCATGCCGGTCGCCGAGCTGGCGGGCCTGGACGCCGCCGTCCTGGTGACGGACTTCCTGCCCCGCCTGGCCGACGCGGGGGTGCTCGTCGAGATGACCGGGGAGCCGCCGGAGTTCCGGCGGACGGACGCCGTCCCCGTGGTCGAGGTGTCGGCCACCGACGGCGGGGACGCCGACTGGTTCGACCTGGGCGTCACGGTGAGCGTGGACGGCGAGGACATCCCGTTCGCCCCGCTGTTCGCCGCGCTCGCGGCGGGGGAGGAGCACCTCCTGCTGCCCAGCGGCACCTGGTTCGACGTCCGCCGGCCGGAGTTCGACCGGCTGCGGAAGCTGATCGAGGAGGCGCGGGCGCTGCAGGACGCCGACCGGCCCGGCCTGCGGATCAGCCGCTACCAGGCCGGCCTCTGGGACGAGCTCGTCGAGCTGGGCGTGGTGGCCGAGCAGAGCGCGCGGTGGTCGAGCGACGTCCGGGCGCTGCTCGACGTGGACGACACGGCACCGCCGACGGCACCGGCCGGGCTGGCCGCACAGCTGCGCCCCTACCAGCTGCAGGGGTACCAGTGGCTGTCCGTGCTGTGGGACGCCGGGCTCGGCGGCGTGCTCGCCGACGACATGGGGCTGGGCAAGACGCTGCAGGCCCTGGCCCTCGTCTGCCGGGCGAAGGCGGCCGGGGAGCTGACCGCGCCGGTGCTGGTCGTGGCCCCGACGAGCGTGGTGTCGAACTGGGCGCGGGAGGCGGAGCGGTTCGCGCCCGGTCTCGCCGTCGCGACCATCGAGGCCACCGGCCGCAAGCGCGGCACGACGCTGGCCGAGGCGGTGGACGGAGCCGACCTGGTGGTCACCTCCTACACCCTGCTGCGGCTGGGCGAGGAGGACTACCGGGCGCTGCCGTGGAGCGGGCTGGTGCTCGACGAGGCGCAGTTCGTGAAGAACCACCAGGCCAAGACGTACGCGGCGGCGCGGCGGCTGCCGGCCCGGTTCAAGCTCGCGATCACCGGGACGCCGGTGGAAAACAACCTGATGGACCTGTGGGCGATGCTCTCGATCGTCGCGCCCGGGCTGTTCCCGAGCCCGCAGCGCTTCACCGAGCACTACCGGACGCCGATCGAGAAGGCCGGCGACCCCGAGGTGCTGGCCGCGCTGCGCCGCCGGATCCGGCCGCTGATGCGCCGCCGCACCAAGGAGCAGGTCGCCGCGGAGCTGCCGCCCAAGCAGGAGCAGGTGCTCGAGGTGGTGCTCAACCCGAAGCACCGAAAGATCTACGACACCCACCTGCAGCAGGAGCGGCGCAAGGTGCTCGGCCTCGTCGACGACCTGCAGCAGCACCGGTTCACCATCTTCCGGTCGCTGACCCTGCTGCGGCAGCTGGCGCTCGACGCGTCGCTGGTCGACGACGAGTACGCCGACGTCCGCTCCAGCAAGGTGGATGCATTCCTGGAGCACCTGCAGGAGGTGGTCGCCGAGGGGCACCGGGCGCTGGTGTTCAGCTCCTTCACCGGCTTCCTCGGCACGGTGCGCGCGCGGCTGGACGCCGCCGGGCTGCCGTACGCCTACCTGGACGGGAGCACGCGGGACCGGCAGCAGACGATCGAGGAGTTCCGCGACGGTCGGGCGCCGGTCTTCCTCATCAGCCTCAAGGCCGGCGGGTTCGGGCTGAACCTCACCGAGGCCGACTACGTGTACGTGCTCGACCCGTGGTGGAACCCGGCGGCGGAGGCGCAGGCGGTCGACCGCGCGCACCGGATCGGCCAGGACAAGACGGTGATGGTCTACCGGCTGGTCGCCGCCGACACCATCGAGCAGAAGGTGGTGGCCCTGCAGGCGCGCAAGCGGGACCTCTTCGCCCGGGTGCTCGACGACGAGGCCGGCGCACTGTCCGGGGCGCTGACCGCCGAGGACATCCGCGGATTGTTCGACTGAGGCGCCCGGTGACCGGTCAGCGCAGCCGGGGGAGTTCTTCGAGGTCGAACGCGGCGTGCAGGGCCGCGGTGAGAGCCGGCTCCTGCTCGGGCAGCAGGCGCCCGATCTGGCGGCCGAGGGCCGCCGTCGGGATGGTCACGACGTTGTCGCAGCTCACGACGCTCGCCCGGTCCAGGCCGTTGTCCGACCCTACGGGGATCTCGGTGGACAGTCCGCGGGCGGTGCTCGTGATCGGGGCGACGGTCACCCTGGTCAGGTGAGGCCGGACCAGCTCGCGGGTGAGCACCAGCACGGGGCGCGTCTTGTCCAGCGCGGCGAGGTGGATCGGGCGCATCAGTCGAGGTCGTCGAGCGGGAGCCGTGCGGTGTGCTCGGCGAGCGCATCCATGTCGTCGTCCGGGCTGCTGTCGGCGGCGAGGATGGCTGCATCGTGCGCCGCGACTTCTCGACGGAGCTCGCGGTGGAGGGCCCGGGTGACGACGGCGGCTCGGGACGCAGCTCGCCCCTCGGACACCAGCTGATCGACGAACTCGACCAGTTCCTCGGGCAGCCGGACCGCGATCTGCGTACTCACGCGAAGCACGGTAGCATTGTGGGATGCGCGGTGGTACCACCGCTCCGGCGCTCCGGCTGCACCTCCAGCTATGAGGTCGTCGCACGTCCCCGGTGCAGCCGTCCCTCAGGCTGTGGCGGTGTCAGCACGCGACCGGGTGACCAAGCGTGGAACCAGCTCGGCGCCGGCGGCGCCGATGGCGGCCGAGCCCAGCACCACCGACCACGACAGCGGGTCCAGCGGCGTGCAGCCGAAGAAGCGGCTCACCCCGGGGGTCTGCACGATCGCGACGAGGACGGCCAGCGAGCCGGCCACCGTGGCCAGCACCAGCGGGCTGCGGCGGCCCGACCAGGCCGTCTGCGCCAGCTGGGTGGCGATCAGCGCGGCCAGGCCCATGGTGCCCGCGCGGCCGGGGAGGACCGGGGTGGCCTTCCCGACCGCCCAGGCGCCGGTCGCGCCGGCCGCCGTGGCCGCGCCCCGGACCACCACCATGCGCCGGACGGCGTCGGTGAACCCGCGGTGCGGGCCGGCGCGCAGCACCGCTGCGAGCGGGTGACCGGCCAGCGCGCCGTCGTCCTCGCCGTCCGGGACCGGCCTCGGTGCGGCGACGGCGACGGCCAGCGCCGGGAACATGTCGGTGAGCAGGTTGACCAGCAGCAGCTGCCGGGTGCCGAGCGGCGCCCGCCCGCCGAAGGCGGTGCCGAGCACGGTGAACGCCACCTCGCCGGCGTTGCCGCCGACGAGGATCGACACCGCGTCGCGCACGCGCGACCACATCGCCCGGCCCTCGGCGATGGCGTCGACCAGCCGGGAGAGGTCGAGGTCGGTGAGCACGAGATCGGCCGCCGTCCGAGCGGCGGGTGACTCGGCGCCCTCGACGCCGACGCCGACGTCGGCCAGCCGGATCGCCGCGGCGTCGTTCACGCCGTCGCCGGTCATGGCCAGGGTCGCCCCCGCCCGTCGCAGCGCCTGGACGAGCGTCACCTTCTGCTCGGGGGACAGGCGGGCGAAGACGGCGGACCCGGCCACCAGCCGGGCCCGCTCGGCGTCGGATGCCTTCGCCAGCCGGGCGCCGGTGACCACCCGGTCGGCGTCGGGGATGCCGGCCTCGGCGGCGATCGCGCTGGCCGTCTCCGGGTGGTCGCCGGTGGCGACGACGACCCGCACGCCCGCGGCCCGGAGCTGCTCGACGGCGCGCACCGACGACTCGCGCAGGGTGTCGGCCAGCCCGACGAGTCCGCGGAAGGTCAGCTCGGCGGCCGCCCCGTCGAGGTCGTCGGGGACGCCGTCCACCCCGCGCTCGGCGACGGCCAGCACCCGCAGCCCGCCGCCGGCCAGCTCCCGGACGCGGTCGCCGACGTCCGGTGCCCCGGCGCAGCGGCGGAGCACCACCTCGGGGGCGCCCTTCACCACCAGCCGGCCGTCGCGGACGGCGACGGAGAACCCGCGGCCGGCGGCGAAGGGCAGGCCGGCGTCCGGCGGGCCGTCCCACGCGTCGCCGGCCGCCTCGAGGACGGCGCGGTCGGTCTCGTGCGCCCGGTCGTCGCCGTTGCCCATGCCCGCGGCGGCCAGCCGGAGCAGCTCGTCGTCGGTGGTGTCGCCGTCGGGGAGCAGCCGGGCGACCCGCAGCCGGTTCTCCGTCAGCGTGCCGGTCTTGTCGAAGCAGACGGTGTCCACCCGGCCCAGCGCCTCGAGCACCCGCGCGCTGCGCACCACCGCGCCGCGCCGGGAGAGCCGGCGGGCCGCGGCCTGCTGGGCGACGGTCGCCACGAGCGGCAGCCCCTCGGGGACGGCGGCGACCGCGATGGCCACGCCGGACGCGACCGACTCGCGCAGCGGGCGGCGCCAGAGCACACCGAGCCCGGTGACGGCCGCGCCGCCGGCGAGGGTGAGCGGGAGGACCGAGCGGGTGAGCTCGGCCAGCCGGGCCTGGACGCCCGCCGGTGGGGCCGCGCCCCCGGCGGCCCGCGCTGCCCGACCGGCCTGCGTCGCCGGGCCCACGGCGACGACGACGGCGCGGCCGCGGCCGGCCACGACGGTGGTGCCGTCGAAGAGCATGCAGGTGCGGTCGGCGACCTCGGCCCCCGGCGTCGCGGGCAGCGCCTTGGCCACCGACAGCGACTCGCCGGTCAGGCCGGACTCGTCGACCTCCAGGTCCTCGGCCGCCAGCAGCCGGGCGTCGGCGCCGACGACGTCCCCCGCCTCGACGAGGACGACGTCGCCGACGCGGAGCGCGGCCGCGGGCACCTCTTCCGCGCCGTCGTCGGTCTCCCGGCGCACGCAGCTGTCCTGCTCGAGCAGGAGCTCGGCGAGGACCGTCTCGGCGCGCAGCCGCTGCAGCCCGCTGACCAGCGCGTTGATGACGGTGACGCTGCCGACCAGGATCGCATCGGTGGCGTCGCCCAGGACGGCGGTCGCGGCCGCCCCGGTGGCCAGGACCGGGGTCAGCGGGTCGGCGAGCTCGGCGCCGACGGTGCGGGCGAACCGCGTGGGTGCGGAGACGACCGGCAGCGCGGTGATCCTGCTGGTCCTCGACGGCCGCCGGCGCTCCTCGTCACGAGGGAGGTCGGCGACGCGACGCAGGACGTCGTCCGGGTCGAGCGCGTGCCACGGGGTGTGCGCCGTGGCGGC
This sequence comes from Blastococcus tunisiensis, assembly GCF_900112815.1. Taxonomy (GTDB): domain Bacteria; phylum Actinomycetota; class Actinomycetes; order Mycobacteriales; family Geodermatophilaceae; genus Blastococcus_B; species Blastococcus_B tunisiensis. Next base: position 139,216 of record NZ_FOND01000004.1, on the reverse strand, counting down.
GGGCACCGGACGGCGCGCGGCCCGTCCGGCGGCCCAGACGCCGGTGGTGAGCGTGGTGGCGGTCGCCCACTTGCCCGGCGCGGTGGCCCGGCGCTGGCCGTAGCGGGGGCTGCCCACCGCGGCGAGCAGGGCGCCGAGGACGTTGCCGGTCAGCGCCGCGCCGGCCGCCCGCCGGCTGAACGCCCGCGCCTGCGCGGCGGCACCGACGATGCGGCAGGCGTCGGCCAGGCCGGGCCCGGTGACCAGGTCGGCGCCCCACGCCGGCGCCCGCCCGTCGAGGACCGGCGCGACGGCGACGTCGGCGGCGGTGAGGGCCGGGCCGTCGGTCGCCGACACCAGCAGCACGCCGTGCCCGTCCGCCTGCAGCCGGCGGACGGCCTCGACCAGGGGTTCGTCGACGACGTCGTCGGCCAGCCCGGCGACCTCCTGCGTGCCGACGTGCCGGGGGAGGACCAGCCGCAGGCCCGCGTCGGGCGCCGCGGAGAGCAGCGCCTCGGCGTGCGGGTCGAGCTCGGCGGCGACGGTGACCGTGCCGACCCGGCGCCGTCCCTGCAGCAGGGAGCGGACCTCGCCGCCGGGGACGGCGCCCGCCGTCCGCCGGGGTCCCAGGCGGGTGCCGTCCTCGCCGGCCCCGGCGAGCAGGCGGGTGGCCGCCGTCCAGACCGCCGCGTCGTCCCACCCGTCGGCCTCGCCGGCGGCCTCCACCACGACCGGCGGGCCGGTGCACAGCGCGGCGCCGTCGACGACGAGGGTGTCGACCCGGTCCAGCCGGCGGTAGGCCGAGCCGTCCAGCGGGAGCACGCCCCGGCGGGAGAGCAGCACGTCGAGCGAGGCGGCGAAGGACTCCCGGCCCAGGACGGCGGCCCGGGGGGTGAGCGCCTTGAGCAGGTCCGCCGAGCGGCCGGGGCGGCGGGTGAGGGCGAGCAGGCCCAGGGAGGCGGCGAGCTCGGTGGGGGCCAGGCGGGCGCGGTAGGCCTCGACGGGCCCGGGCGGGAGCTCACCGGGGCGGGGGCCGGGGGGCTCCAGCGGGTCCGCGTCGTCGTCCGGCTCGGGCAGGCACAGCTCGCGTTCCCGGCGCCGCCAGACCTGGCGCCGGGCGCGCATCTCGAGGACCCGCTGGATCGCCGCGGCGGCGTTGAGCGCCGGCACGGTCGGGCTCTGGGTGAGCGAGTGCAGCAGCGCGCCGGTGCCCTCGAAGACCAGGTCGGTGCCGACCGGGCCGATCCGGTCGGACACTGCCTGCTTGAGCCACTGCTGGGTGTCGAGCAGCGCCGTGAGCAGGGTGGCGTGCCGGGTCACGGCGGGGATCGGCAGCACCGTGCCGAGGGCGGCCACCCCGACGGCGGCGACGTCGACGGCCGCGGCGGCGACGGCGGCCAGCAGCGGCTCCAGGTCGGCCGGGTGGTCGGGGCGCTGCGGGAAGACGCCGGTGCCGCCGCGGGCCTGCTCGATCTCGGTGACCACGCCGACGACGTCCGCGATGCCGACCCGGCGGGCGTCGACGGCGACGAGCACCCGGCCGACGACGTCGTTGACCGTGGCCCACTCGACGCCCTCGAGCCGCTCGAGGTGCCGGCGCAGCGAGCGGCGGGCCTCCGGCGTCTCGTCGTCGGCGGCCAGCTCGACCTGCAGCCGGTCGCGGTCGGCCCAGACGCGGCGGGTGTGCCGGGCTGCGGGGGGCTCGACCATGCCCCTGGCGGCGTCGACGAGGTCGTGCAGGTGCCCGCCGGGCAGCGGATCCGCGCCGGTGACCAGCGTGCCGACGGCCCGGGTGGTGGCGACCGCGGTGTCCTTCGCCAGGTGGAGGGAGCCGCGGGCCACCCGCTTGGTCAGGGAGGCGGACTCCGCGAGCAGGCCGACGCCCACCACGGCCGGGACGGCCGCCAGGGCCCCGGTGCCGGCAGCCAGGCGCGTCGCATCCCGTGCTGCCCGGCGGAGCAGGTCCATGGCGCCCCCGTGGAACGACGGTCACCCGAAACGGTACGTCCGCGGCCGCCGGACGGCAGATCTCCGGCGGCCGTACGGCCCCGGCCGCGGGGCCGGGGCCGTACGGGGGGTGCCGGCCGGGTCAGAAGGTGGACCGCGGGACCCCCATGCCGGGATCGACGCGGGCCGGCCCCGACGCGGAGGGGGCCACGTCGAAGTCGAAGATCCCGGTCGGGATGTAGACCGTCGAGCAGGAGTTCGGGATGTCGACCACCCCGGACAACCGGCCCTCGATCGGTGCGGCCCCCAGGATCATGTAGGCCTGCTCCGGCGAGTAGCCGAACTTCGTCAGGTAGTCGATCGCGTGCAGGCAGGCGCGCTGGTAGGACAGGTGCGAGTCCAGGTAGCGCTGCTCGTCGTCCAGGGTCACCGACGTGCCGGAGAAGGCCAGCCAGCGTTCGTACCGCGGGTCGACGTTGCCCGGCATGAAGATGGCGTTCTCGCTGACGCCGTAGGTCTCCATGCCGCCCTTGATCAGGTCGACGTGCAGGTCGATGAAGCCGCCCATCTCGATCGCGCCGCAGAAGGTGATCTCGCCGTCGCCCTGCGAGAAGTGCAGGTCGCCCAGCGACAGCTTCGCCCCGTCGACGAACACCGGGTAGAAGATGCGGCTGCCCTTGGTGAGGTTCTTGATGTCCTGGTTGCCGCCGTTCTCCCGGGGCGGGGCGGTGCGGGCCGCCTCGCCGGCCACCCGGTCGAACTCGCCGCCCTGGAGCGTGCCCAGGATCGCGTCCTGGGGGAGCGGCGGGAGGGCCAGCGGCGGCACGCGGTCGGGATCGGTGTCGATCAGCGCCTGCTCGCGCCGGTTCCACCGGCCGAGCAGGTCGGCCGACGGTGCGGTGCCCATCAGACCGGGGTGCACGATGCCGGTGAAGGAGACGCCCGGGACGTGCCGCGACGTGGCCGTCTGGCCGGCGAAGTCCCAGATCACCTTGTAGGCGTCGGGGAACTGGTCGGTGAGGAAGCCGCCGCCGTTCTGCTTGGCGAAGATGCCGGTGTAGCCCCAGCCCTGACCGGCCAGCGGCCCGGAGTCCTCCTGCGGGATCGGGCCGACGTCGAGGATGTCGACGATCAGCAGGTCACCCGGCTGCGCGCCCTCGATGGCGAAGGGCCCGCTGAGCACGTGCACCGTGGACAGCGGTGCGTCGCGGATGTCGTCGGCGGAGTCGTCGTTGTGGATGGCCCCGTCGAACCACTCCCGGCAGTCGACCCGGAAGGTGTCACCCGGGCGGACGGTGACGTTGGCCGGGATGTCCGGGTGCCACCGGTTGTGGCCGACGTACTGCTGGTCGGTGAACTTCTTGGACGAGTCGAGGGGGTACACGACTTTCGGCACGGCTTGCCTCCTGGTCTGGGCGGTGCGCATCAGGTGCGGGAGCGGGGTGCGGGTGGGGGATCGGCGTCACCGCCTCTCGCCGGGACGGGCCGCGGGGACGTCGACGCGGGCGGACGGCGACGCGTCGTCCGTCCGGAGCTCCGGGGCGGGTGCCTGCGTCGCGGCCGGTTCCGGCCCGCGCAACCGCGGGGCGAGGGCGAGGGAGGCGAGGCAGATGACGGCGAGCACGATCGCGGACTCGGTGAGGTAGTCGCCCCAGACGCCGGTGAGCAGCAGGAACGCCGGGACGGCCGCGGTGAACACGCCCGCGACGACGGCCACGAGGCCGGTGAACCGGGTCCACTCCTCGCGCTTGAGCCCGAGCACGACCCAGAACAGCGCCCACAGCACCGCCCAGTACAGCCAGATCACGCCGAAGGCGGGATCGTCCAGGCGGCCGAAGTTGAGCCCGGCGAAGACCAGGGCGCACGCGGCGACGAACGCGGAGAACCACCCGAGCCCGGTGCCGTCCAGGCCGCCGAGCAGGTTGAAGCCGACGTAGAGGTACGTGAACCCGAACAGGTAGAGGCCCGACGCCGCGAGGATCGTGTCCGCGTCCCCGCCGGCGGTGAAGATGAGGTACGTCGGCGTGATCACCTGCAACCCGCCGACGAAGAAGTTCAGCGGCGCGGCCGCTCGGGCGTCCACCTTCCCGAGCAGCATCAGGCCGTTGAGGATCAGTACGGCTCCGACGTACAGCAGTCCCACGCTGGCCATGGGGGCGTCCCTCTCTCACTGGTGCGGCCCCCGTGGATCGATGGTGCGGTGCGCGAGGTTCGGCGGTGTGTCTCCTTCCGGGGCGGCGTGCGGCGGGTCCGGCTCAGGGCCGGGGCAGCCGGCGCAGGGCGGGGTTGCCGGCCACGGGTGTGCGGCGGGCCGGCCGTGGACCGGGGGAGGACACGACGGCGGGCTCGTCGCGGGTCCGCTCGGTGCGGTCGATCAGGGCGCGGCGGGTGGCGTCGCCCAGCGTCAGCCGGGGGGCGGTGAAGACCCGCGCCGCGGGAGAACCGCAGGTGGGGCAGTCCGTCGTCCGGCCTGCGGTCCCGATCGGGAGCGATCGCTCCGTCAGGCCGTGGTCGTCACAGCGGTACACGTATACAGCCATCGCCGTCCTCGTCGTCGTCGTTGACGTCGCGGTGCCCGGGCAGGCGGCCACGCTGTCGAGATCCGGAGTGCCGGTCAAGGCCCGTGGGGACGATGGGCGGGCAAGATCGAATCGGTCCGGACGCGTTCGCGCGCGCCTTCACGGACTGTTCCGACGCGTGACCGACCGAAGGGTTCTGTACGGTCGACACCCTTTCTCCGCTAGCGTTGCACCATGCGCAACGGGGACGGCGACGGGCAGCCGCCGCTGGTCCAGTCCGTGGACCGCGCGCTGGCGATGCTCACCGTGCTGGCCGACCGCGGCAGCGCCGGCGTCACCGACCTCGGCGCCGAGCTCGGGGTGCACAAGTCCACGGCGTCCCGGCTGCTGGCCACGCTGGAGGCGCACGGGCTGGTCGAGCAGCTGGGGGAGCGGGGCACCTACCGGCTCGGGTTCGGGCTGGTCCGCCTCGCCGGGGCCAGCGCGGCCCAGCTGGACCTGACCCGGCTGGGACGCGAGGTGTGCGAGCGGCTGGCCGCCGAGCTCGACGAGACGGTCAACCTCGCGGTGCTCGACGGCGACAGCGCGGTCAACATCAGCCAGGTGCACGGGAGCGCCTCGGTCGGGGTGCTCAACTGGGTCGGCCGGCGGACGCCGCTGCACGCCACCTCCAGCGGCAAGGTGCTGCTCGCGTTCGGGCCGGCGGCCGCCCGCCGGGTCCTGCCGGCCGCCCCGTTCGAGGCGTACACGCCGGCCACGATCACCGAGGCCGCGGTGCTCGACCGGGTGCTGGCCGAGGTCCGCACCCGGGGCTGGGCGGCGACGGAGGGCGAGCTCGAGCTGGGCCTCAACGCGGTGGCCGCGCCGGTGTGCACGCCGGACGGCGGACTGGTCGCCGCGCTCAGCGTCTCCGCCCCCTCCTACCGGCTGCCCGCCGCGCGGTTCGCCGCGGTGGCCGAGCGGCTGTGCGTCGTCGCCACGGAGACCGGCCGGCAGCTCGGCTGAGCGCCGTCGCGGCGTTGTGTGTCGGGCTCGTCAACTCCAGGTGAGGACTCGCGCCGACGCGCCGTCCCCTCTTGACGGGACGCGGACGGCGTTCGCAGGCTGTTGCGCATCTCGCGAGCCGTTGCGGGTGTCGCAACAAGCGAAGGGCGTGGCCATGGACATGGCTCCCCGCAGGACGTCTCCCCGCCGGACGTCTCCCCGCGTGGTCGTCATCGGCGCCGGCATCGTCGGGTGCTCGCTGGCCGACGAGCTCACCGCACGCGGCTGGACCGACGTCACCGTGCTCGACCGGGGCCCGCTGTTCGCGGCCGGCGGGTCGAGCTCGCACGCACCGGGCCTGGTCTTCCAGACCAACCCGTCGAAGATGCTGGCCGAGTTCGCCCGCTACACGGTGGCGAAGCTCGGCGGCCTCGAGCTCGACGGCGAGCCGGTGTTCCGGCCGGTCGGCGGCCTGGAGGTGGCGACGACGCCGGAGCGCTGGGCCGACCTGGCCCGCCGGCACGGGCTGGCCACCTCCTGGGGGATCGGGGCCCGGCTGGTCGACCCCGGTGAGTGCGCCCGGCTGCACCCGCTGCTCGACCCGGCCGCCGTGCTGGGCGGGCTGCACGTGCCGAGCGACGGGCTCGCGCACGCGGTCCCGGCCGGGGAGGCGCAGGCGCGGCGGGCGATCGACCGGGGGGCCCGGTTCCTCGCCCGGCACCGGGTCACCGGCGTCGCGCAGGAGCACGGCCGGGTCAGCGGCGTGCACACCGACTCCGGCTTCGTGCCGGCCGACGTCGTCGTCTGCGCCGCCGGCTTCTGGGGCCCGGACGTCGGCGCGCTCGCCGGGCTGACCGTGCCGCTGCAGCCGCTGGCGCACCAGTACGCCACCACCGCGCCGGTGCCGGCGCTGGCCGGTGCCACCCGCGAGATCAGCGCGCCGATCCTGCGGCACCAGGACGCCGACCTGTACTACCGCGAGCACGGCGACCGGATCGGCATCGGCTCCTACGGCCACCGGCCGATGCCGGTCACCGCGGCCGAGACCGAGGCGCACGAGAACAGCTGCCTGCCGTTCACCCCGGACGACTTCGCCGACGCCTGGAAGCAGAGCCTCGCCCTGCTGCCCGGGCTCGCGGGGACCGAGGTCTCCGCCGGGATCAACGGGGTCTTCTCCTTCACCCCCGACGGGATGCCGCTGCTCGGCGAGCACCGCGACCTGCCCGGTTTCTGGGTCGCCGAGGCGGTGTGGGTGACCCACTCGGCCGGCGTGGCCAGGGTGCTGGCCGAGTGGCTGGTCGAGGGGCAGCCGCGCACCGACGTGCACGAGTGCGACCTGCACCGGTTCACCGACGTCCAGCTCTCCCCGGAGTACGTGGCCGGGCGGGGCGCGCAGCAGTTCGTCGAGGTCTACGACGTCGTCCACCCGCTGGACCCGCCCGCCGTCCTCCGCCCGCTGCGCACCAGCCCCTTCCACCCCCGGCAGCAGGAGCTCGGCGCCGTGTTCACCGAGGCCGGCGGCTGGGAGCGGCCGCTGTGGTTCGAGGCCAACGCGCCGCTGGCCGAGGGGCTCGACCTGCCCGAGCGTGACCCGTGGGCCGCACGCTGGTGGTCGCCGACCGTGGCCGCCGAGGCGCTGGCCACCCGGCGGCACGCGGCGCTGTACGACATCACCCCGCTGACCCGCATCGAGGTGACCGGTCCGGGGGCGCTCGGCCTCCTGCAGCGGCTGACCACCAACGACGTCGCGAAGCCGGCCGGGCGGGTCACCTACACGCTGCTGCTGGACGCCGCCGGGGGGATCCGCAGCGACCTGACCGTCGCCCGGCTGGGGGAGCAGCGGTTCCAGGTGGGGGCCAACGGCCCGCTCGACCTCGACTGGTTCCGGCAGCACGCCCCGGACGACGGGTCGGTGGAGCTGCGCGACACCACCGCGGGCACCTGCGGCCTCGGGCTGTGGGGGCCGCGGGCGCGCGACGTCCTGCAACCGCTGACGACGAGCGACGTCTCGCACGAGGCGTTCGGCTACTTCCGGGCCCGGGAGCTGTCCGTCGGCGGCGTGCCGGTGACCGCGCTGCGGGTGTCCTACGTCGGCGAGCTCGGCTGGGAGCTGTACACCGACGCGGCAGCCGGGCTGCGGCTGTGGGACCAGCTCCGGGACGCCGGGCAGCGGCACGGGCTGGTCGCCGGCGGCCGGCGGGCCTTCGACAGCCTGCGGCTGGAGAAGGGCTACCGCGCGTGGGGGGTGGACATGTCGACCGAGCACGACCCGGTCGAGGCGGGGCTGTCCTTCGCCGTCCGGCCCGGGAAGGGCGACTTCGTCGGGCGGGCCGCGCTGGAGCGGCGCCCGCACGACCGGCGGCTGGCCTGCCTCGTCCTCGACGACCCGGCGACGACGGTGCTGGGCCGCGAGCCGGTGCGGGTCGGCGGGACGCCGGTCGGCCACGTCACCAGCGCGGGCTTCGGCGCCACGGTCGGCCGGTCGATCGCCTACGCCTGGCTGCCGGCGTCGGTGGCGGGACCCGGCACCGCGGTGACCGTCGACTGGTTCGGGGAGCCGGTCGCCGCGACGGTGGCCGCCGAGCCGCTGGTCGACCCGTCCGGCGCGCGGATGCGGTGCTGACCATGGCCTACGACGTGATCGTGCTGGGGCTGGGCGGCATGGGCAGCGCGGCGGCCGCGGACCTGGCCGGCCGCGGGCAGCGGGTGCTCGGGCTCGAGCGGTTCGGCCCGGCGCACGACCAGGGGTCCAGCCACGGCGGCTCGCGGATCACCCGGCAGGCCTACTTCGAGGACCCCGCCTACGTGCCGCTGCTGCTGCGCGCCTACGAGCTGTGGGACAGGCTGTGCGCCGACTCCGGCGCCGACGTGCTGGTGCGCACCGGCGGGGTGTTCCTCGGCCGGCCCGACAGCCGCACCGTCGCCGGCAGCCTGCGGGCCGCGCGCGAGTGGGGGCTGGCGCACGAGCTGCTCGACGCCGCCGAGGTCCGCCGCCGGTTCCCGACGCTGAGCCCTGCCGACGACGAGGTGGGGCTGGTGGAGGCCGCCGCCGGGTTCGCCCGCCCGGAGGCGACCGTGGCCGCGCACCTGGACGTGGCCTTCTCGCGCGGCGCCGAGCTGCGCTTCCGCGAGCCGGCGCTGCAGTGGTCGGCGACCCCGGGCGGCGGGGTGCGGGTGCGGACGGCGGCGGGGGAGTACGAGGCCGGTGCGCTGGTGGTCAGCCCCGGCTCGTGGGCGCCGGAGGTGCTGGCCGACCTCGGCATCCCGCTGACCGTGGAGCGGCAGGTCATGTACTGGTTCCAGCCGACCGGCGGCACCGGGGACTGGACGCCGGACCGGCACCCCATCTACATCCACGAGGCGGCCGACGGCACCCAGGTCTACGGCTTCCCGGCGATCGACGGCCCGGACGGCGGGGCGAAGGTCGCCTTCTTCCGGCGGGGCGTCCCGTGCACGCCGGCCACGATCGACCGTGAGGTGCACCCGGAGGAGGTCGTGACCATCGCCGGGCATCTCGCCGGGATCCTGCCGACCCTGCCGGGGACGCTGCTGAAGGCCGCCACCTGCATGTACACCACGACGCCGGACGAGCACTTCGTGATCGCGGCGCACCCCGAGCACCCGCAGGTCACGGTGGCCTGCGGCTTCTCCGGGCACGGCTTCAAGTTCGTGCCGGTGGTCGGCGAGATCCTCGCCGACCTCGCCACTACGAGAACGACTGCGCACCCGATCTCCCTGTTCGACCCCCGTCGGCCCGCACTGGAGGCCACCCCATGACCGCGACCCTCCCCGCCCGTACCTCCAGCCTGATGTCGACCCTGCCCGGCCGGTACTACACCGACCCGGCGCTGTTCACCCGCGAGCAGGAGCGGGTGTTCGAGGGGATGTGGCAGTGCGTCGCGCGCACCGACGAGGTGACGACGCCCGGCAGCTTCCGGCGGGTGCTGGTCGGCCGGGAGAGCGTGCTGGTGGTGCGCGGGCGGGACGGCGCGCTGCGCGCCTTCCTCAACGTGTGCCGGCACCGGGGCGCGCAGCTGTGCACCGAGGAGTCGGGCCAGGTCAACCGGACGCTGCGCTGCCCGTACCACGCGTGGTCGTTCGGGCTCGATGGTGCGCTGGTCGCCGCCCCCAACCTGGCGCGGATGCCCGACGTCGACCGGGTGGCCAACGGGCTGGTGCCGGTGGCCCTGCGCGAATGGCTCGGCTACGCGTGGGTGTGCCTGGCCGACGACCCGCCGTCGTTCGCCGACGACGTCGTCGGCGCGGTGACCGAGCGGCTCGGCGACCCGGCGGCGATCGAGGAGTACGACGTCGGGCGGCTGGCCCTGGGCCGGCGGATCCGCTACGACGTGGCGGCCAACTGGAAGCTCGTCGTCGAGAACTTCATGGAGTGCTACCACTGCGCGACGATCCACCCCGAGCTGACCGACGTGCTGCCGGAGTTCAGCCGCGGGCACGCCGCGCAGTCCTACGTCGGGCACGGGGCGGAGTTCGCTCCCGCCGCGGAAGGATTCACCATCGACGGCGGCGCCGGCTTCCCCGCGCTGCCGGGGATCGACCCCGACCGCGACCGGCGCTACTACGCGGCCACCATCAAGCCGGCGGTCTTCCTCAACCTGGTGCCCGACCACGTGATCCTGCTGCGGATGACCCCGCTGGCCGTCGACCGCACCGTCGTCGAGTGCGACTGGCTGTACGCGCCGGACGTCGTCGCCGCCGGGCTGGACGTCTCCCGCTCGGTCGAGCTGTTCCACCGGGTCAACCAGCAGGACTTCGCCGCCTGCGAGCGCACCCAGCCGGGCATGAGCTCGCGGGCCTACGCGGCCGGCGGCGTGCTGGTGCCGGTCGAGCACCACCTCGCGCTGTTCCACGACTGGCTGCGCGGCCGGCTCGGGGAGTGATGACGGCCGGGCGGCATCGGGACGTGGCGTCGACCCTCGCCGACGTTGTGATTCCGTTTAATGGATAGGAATATCCAACTTTGTGAGAACAGCACCGCCTCTCGTCGCCCCCCTCTTCCGGTCGGACGGGCAGGCGCGGCTGCTGGCGGAGCTCTTCCTGTCCGCCGCGGACGAGCTCAATCTGAACGAGCTCGCCCAGCGGGCCGGGCTGGCCTACGGCACGGTGCACCGAGAGGTGCGGCGGCTGCTCGACGCCGGCCTGCTCAGTGAACGCCGGGTCGGTCAGGCCCGATTCGTCCGCCCCAATCCCGGCTCGCCGCTGACCCAGCCGGTCAGGGACCTGCTCCTGGTCTCCGCCGGTCCCGTTCCGTTGCTGGCCGCCGAGTTGAGTGACATCGCGGGTGTGGAGACGGCTTTCCTCTACGGCTCGTTCGCTGCCCGGATGCGAGGCGAGCACGGGACGTCGCCGAACGACATCGACCTCATGGTCGTGGGCATGCCCGACCTCATGGTGGTCTACGAGGCCTGCCGGCGGGTGGGTGACCAGGTCGGCCGCGAGATCAATCCGACGATCATGACGCCGGAGGAGCTGGGGGAACGCAGCGGCTTTCTCGCCCAGGTCCGGGACAGCCCCACCGTGCCCGTCATCGGTGACCTGCCGTGGCCGTGACTCCGCTGTCGACCGAGCAGCAGCGCAGCGTCGACGCTCTCGTGGGGGCGCGCCGGCTCGAGCGCGTCCCGGTCGACGAGCGCCGTTGTGTGGCGTTCCTGGAGCAGGCCGAGACGGCCCTTTCCGACCTGCCGAACGTCCGGCACGCGCAGAATCGGTACAACCTCGCCTACGACGCCGCGCACGACGTCGGTGAGGCCATGCTGGCGGCGTACGGCTACCGGACCCCGCACGGCGCTGGCCAGCACGACGCGCTCGGCCGGTTCCTGGCGGCCGTGTTCGACAACCCGCCGGAGAATGCCGCATCGCGGCACTACGACCGCATGCGGCGCGACCGGGAGCGGCAGCGCTACAACGCTCAGCCGATCACCATCGCGGCGGCCACCGCCGCCTCGGAAGCGGCCACGTCGCTCGTCCGAGCGGGCCGTGCTCGCGTGCACAGCGTTCTCTGACCGAACTGCCCGTCCGGGTCGCCCGGCTTCCGGACGGCGCCGGCCGGGAAAGCTCTGCCTGACGCGGCTCGGGGCCGGGCGGCGTCCTCCTCCGCCGGCGGTCGGGCTGCCGGCGGAGGAGGCGCGACCAGGCCGGCGCGGGACGGTCAGACGAGTTCGGGCACGCGGAGGTGGTGGAGGACCACCTCGAACTCGGCGACGTCGGTGACCTGCAGGCCCATCTGCTGGGCGAACTCGTCGCGCATCCTCGCGAGCTGGTCACGGGTGGCGTCCATGGCCGACCGGTCGGCGTAGACGGAGGTCAGCGAGCTCATGCCCGTCCGCCGGTCGACCATCAGGCTGAGGCTGCAGAAGCCGGGGACGTCGTCCATCCGGGGGACGATCGCGGTGCGGAAGGCGTCGATCACGCGGTCGGCCTGACCGGGGTCGGTGCGGCTCCAGGTCACGCGGGCGCAGGAGTCGTCGGTCGCGGGGTGCAGCCGGTGCACGGCGGCGATCTCCCACTCCTGCACCTGCGGGTCGGAGCCGCCGAACTGCTCCGTGGCGCGGGTGCGCATCTGCGTCACCCGGTCACGGGTCGCGGCCATCGCCTCCTCGGTCTCCCAGGCGGTCGTGACGATGCACCGGCCGGAGTCGCGGTCGACGAGCATCGACAGGCCGACGCAACCGTCCATGTCGGAGACGGCGGGCATCACGTTGTCGCGGACGTCGGCGATGCCGTCGTCCATGCGCGTCGGGTCGGCGGTGAGAGTGGTGGTACGGGCGTACATGACGCCCCCCTTCCGGGACTGGCGCGGCGCCCCTGCGGCGTCGCCGCGCAGGCCATGCTTCTCCGGTACGGGGAACTGTCAACGGGCGTCCGCGCCCCGCGGCCGGCCGGGTCAGGGGACGACGTCGGGCACGATGTTCTGGCTCTCCATGGGCGGGCGCACGTAGTCCCGGTCGATCGGCGGCCGGGGCGGCAGCCGCGGTGCCTCGGGGGTGAGGTCCTCGTAGGGCACCTGGGCGAGCAGATGGGTCATCACGTTGAGCCGGGCCCGCTTCTTGACCTCGGCCTCCACCACCCACCACGGGGCCTCCGGGATGTCGGTGGCGGCGAACATCGCGTCCTTGGCCCGGGAGAAGTCGACCCAGCGGTTGCGGGCCTCCAGGTCCATCGGGCTGAGCTTCCAGCGCTTGGTCGGGTCCTGGACGCGGGCCTGGAAGCGCTTCTCCTGCTCGGTGTCGCTGACCGAGAACCAGTACTTGATCACCTGGATACCGCTGCGGATGAGCATCCGCTCGAACTCCGGGGCGGAGCGGAGGAACTCCTCGACCTCGGCGTCGGTGGCGAAGCCCATGACCCGCTCGACGCCGGCGCGGTTGTACCAGGAGCGGTCGAACAGGACCATCTCGCCGGCCGCGGGCAGGTGGGCGACGTAGCGCTGGAAGTACCACTGGGTCTTCTCGCGCTCGGTCGGCGCGGGCAGCGCGACGACGTGGGCGGCACGCGGGTTGAGGGTCTCGGTGATCCGCTGGATGGCCCCGCCCTTGCCGGCGGCGTCGCGGCCCTCGAAGATCACGACCACCCGGAGACCCCGGGCGCGGATGTACTCCTGCTGCTTGACCAGCTCCACCTGCAGCCGGGCCAGCTCACCCTCGTAGTAGGCCCGGTCCACCTTGCGGGTCGTGGCCGGCGTCTCCTCGACGGAGCGGAAGGGCTGTTCGGCTACGGCCATGGGCCAGCATCGCCCGCGCCGGACGGCGGCGGCAAGACGGCGGTGCGCGCCGGTGGCACGCGGGTCGGGCCCGCGGTCAGGTCAGGAAGCCCCGCAGCAGTGCCGCGGTGCCGGCCAGGTGATCGGTCATGGCCTTCCGCGCGCCGGCCGGGTCGCCGGCGAGGATCGCGGTGACTATCGCGGCGTGCTGGCGGTCGGAGTGCTCGATGTTGGGCGCCAGCAGCGGGATCGCGTCGAGCAGCTCGTTGACCCGGGAGCGGACGTCGACGACCGCCGTCGTCAGGGAGGGCGAGCCGGCCACCTCGGCGACGGCCAGGTGCAGCCGCGAGTCCAGGCGCCGGTAGTCCGGCGCGCCGGAGCCGGTGCACCCGGCCAGCCGGGCGGAGAGGTGCTCGCGGTCGGCGCGGGTCAGCGACCGGGCCGCGGCCGCCTCCGCCGCGCCCGACTCGAGCACCTGCCGGAACGCCAGGACGTCGTCGATCCCCGCCGCGGAACGGCCGCCGGGGGTGGGCCCGGCCCCGGGAGGAGGGGTGGCGACGACGAACGTGCCGCCGTACCGGCCGCGCCGGGACTCCAGGTACCCGGCGGTCTGCAGCGTGGCCAGCGCCTCGCGCAGCGTCGCCCGGCTCACCCCGAGGCGGGCGGCGAGCTCGCGTCCCGGGGGCAACCGCCCGCCGGGGGCGACGACGCCGAGCCGCAGCGTGGACAGCAGCCGTTCGACGGTCTCCTCGAAGGCGTTGCCGCCGCGGATCGGCCGGAACAGCGCCTCGTCGGCGCCGCGCAGCGTCATCGGTCCGCGCGGCGTCAGTCGCCGGCGAGCTCGGCCTCCGCCCGGCTGACGGCCTCGAACTCCTCCTCGGGGGCGTTGGCGACCAGGCGGTGCCGGCTGTAGAACCAGAAGTAGACGAGCGCCGCGACGAAGATGGCCGCGGTGATGCCGGCGGCCTTGACGTCGACGAAGAAGGTGGCCACGACGGCGGCCAGGGCGAGCACCAGTGCGACGCCCGTCGTCGCGACGCCGCCGGGTGTCCGGTACGGCCGGTGCAGGTCGGGCTCGCGCTTGCGCAGCACGATGTGCGCCAGCGTCATGAGCACGTAGGACACCGTCGCGCCGAACACCGCGATGTTGATCAGCAGGGCGCCGTCCTGGGTGATCGCGGCGAGCAGGAAGCCGATGGAGCCCGGCACGATCAGGGCCAGGTACGGCGTCCGGCGGGCGCCGGTGCGCGACAGCCAGCGCGGCAGGTAGCCGGCCCGCGAGAGCGCGAACAGCTGCCGCGAGTAGGCGAAGACGATGGAGAAGAAGCTCGCCACCAGCCCGGCCAGGCCGGCGTAGTTGACGAAGTCGGCCATCCAGGTGTTGCCGTCGTAGGCCGCCCGGAGGGCTTCGGGGAGCGGGTTGTCGGACTCGGCGATGGCAGAGGAGCCGGCGCCACCGGGTGCGGTGACCAGCATGAGGGCCGCGAAGACGAGCAGCACCATCATCGCGGCGATGATCCCGCGGGGCATGTCCCGCTTCGGGTCGCGCGACTCCTCGGCGGCGAGCGGCACGCCCTCGACCGCCAGGAAGAACCAGATGCCGTAGACGAAAGCGGCGATGATGCCGGCGAAGCCGAACGGCAGGAAGTCGCTGGCGCCCGCGGCGGCGGTGGGCTCGATGTCGAAGAGGTTCGACGCGTCGAACTGCGGGATCATCGCGACGACGAACACGGCCAGCGCGACGACGGCGATGGCGGTGATGCCGAACATGAGCTTCAGCGCCTCGCCGACGCCGTACAGGTGGATGCCGACGAAGATCGCGTAGCAGGCCAGGTAGACCGGCCAGCCGCTGGTCAGCCCGAACAGGCCGAGCGCCTCGACGTAGCCGCCGATGAACACCACGATCGCCGCCGGGGCGATGACGTACTCGATGAGGATCGCCGTGCCGGTGGCGAAGCCGGCCAGCGGGCCCATCGCCCGGCGGGCGAAGCCGTAGCCGGCGCCGGCGACCGGCAGCGCCGCGGCGAGCTCGGCGAGGCCGAAGACCATCGCGGTGTACATGATCGCCATCAGCACGGTGGCGATCAGCAGGCCGCCCCAGCCGCCCTCGGCGAGGCCGAAGTTCCAGCCGGCGAAGTCACCGGAGATGACGTAGGCGACCCCGAGCCCGGCGAGCAGCACCCAGCCGGCGGCGCCCGACTTGAGCTGGCGCTGGTGCAGGTAGTCGGCACCCATCTGCTCGTAGTCGGCACCGTGGACGTGTCGGCGATCGGCCATGGGCTCTCCCGGCTGTGGGCCCGCCGGCGGCGGGCAATGGGGCTCGAGGTGGACCTTTGGAGCAGATGCGTGGCCGGAAGCGTGGTGGCCGGCCGGTGCGCTGTCAAGGGTCGGTGCGACCGGCGTTGACGGGGCACCCGCGCGGGCTGTTCGATGCACTCCTATTGGGCTTCGACTGGCCCGTTGCAGGGTGCGCCCGTCCCCAGGGACGGCGACCCGCCCGAGGAGGCGACGTGGATCGACCCCCGGCACCGCTGTCCGTCGACGAGCTGCGCAGGCTCGTCGAGCACGGCGACGTCGACACCGTGCTCGTGGCCATGACCGACATGCAGGGGCGGCTGCAGGGCAAGCGCTGCGGGGCGCGGTACTTCCTGGAGGAGGTGCTCGCGCACGGCGCCGAGGCGTGCAACTACCTGCTCGCCGTCGACGTCGAGATGAACACGGTCGAGGGCTACGCCATGACCTCCTGGGAGACCGGCTACGGCGACTTCGCGCTGCGCCCGGACCTCGGCACGCTGCGGATGGTCCCCTGGCACCCCGGGACGGCGCTGGTGCTGTGCGACGTCCTGTGGCTCGACGAGCGGCCGGTCGGGCCCTCGCCCCGGCAGGTGCTGCGGACGCAGCTGGACCGGCTGGCCGAGCGCGGGCTGTCCGCCCACGTCGGCACGGAGCTGGAGTTCTTCGCCTTCGCCACGTCCTACGAGGAGGCGTGGCGCCGCGGCTACCGCGACCTGGAGCCGGCGAACCAGTACAACGTCGACTACTCGCTGATCGGCACCGGCCGGCTCGACCCGCTGCTGCGCGGCATCGCCCGGGGGATGACCGGCGCCGGGCTCTACGTCGAGTCGGTCAAGGGGGAGTGCAACCTCGGCCAGCACGAGATCGCCTTCCGCTACGCCGACGCCCTCTCCACCTGCGACAACCACGTCGTCTACAAGACCGGCGCCAAGGAGATCGCGGCGCAGCAGGGCATGAGCCTGAGCTTCATGGCCAAGTTCGACGCGCGGGAGGGCAACTCCTGCCACATCCACCTGAGCCTGCGCGGCGAGGACGACCGCTCGGCGATGGCGGGGGACGGCCCGCACGGGTTCAGCCCGCTGATGGAGCACTTCCTGGCCGGGCAGCTGGCCTGCCTGCCGGAGCTGACCGCGCTCCTCGCGCCGAACATCAACTCCTACAAGCGGTTCGCCGAGGGCAGCTTCGCGCCTACTGCGGTGGCCTGGGGCGTGGACAACCGGACCTGCTCGCTGCGGGTGGTCGGGCACGGCGAGTCGCTGCGGTTCGAGAACCGGCTGCCCGGCGGCGACGTCAACCCCTACCTCGCCGTGGCCGCGCTGATCGTGGCCGGGCTGCACGGGCTGGAGAACGAGCTGCCGCTGGAGGATCCGCTCACCGGCAACGCGTACACCTCGGACAAGCCGCGGGTGCCCACGACGCTGCGCGACGCGGCCGACCTGCTCGAGGGCAGCGAGGTGGCCCGGAAGGCGTTCGGCCCGGAGGTCGTGGACCACTACGTCAACGCCGCGCGGGTCGAGGTCACCGCCTTCGACGCCGCCGTCACCGACTGGGAGCGGGTGCGTGGCTTCGAACGGCTCTGACCGCCGTCCCCGGATCGGGGTGACGACCTACCTCATGCCCGCCCGGCACGGGGTGTGGGACCACGAGGCGGCGCTGATCCCGCGGGACTACCTCGACGTCGTCGTCCGGGCCGGGGGGACGCCGCTGCTGCTGCCCCCGCTGCCGGAGGTGGACCCCGGCGTGCTGGACGTGCTCGACGGGCTCGTGCTCAGCGGCGGCGGGGACGTCGACCCGGCGCGGTACGGCGCGCAGCCGCACCCGCGGACGGGCGGGACCTCCGCCGTCCGGGACGCGGCCGAGGAGACGCTGCTGCACGCAGCGCTGGCCGCCGACGTCCCGGTGCTCGGGGTGTGCCGCGGCATGCAGGTGCTCAACGTGGCCCTGGGCGGCACGCTGGCGCAGCACCTGCCGGAGGTGGTCGGGCACGAGGGGCACCGGCCGGCGCCGGCGACGTTCGGGCGCACCCGGGTGCGGCTCGACGCGGACAGCCTGCTGGGCGGGCTGCTGGGGGACGAGGTCGAGGTGGAGTGCTACCACCACCAGGCGGTCGGCGAGCTGGCACCGGACCTGGTTCCGGTCGGCCACGCCGAGGACGGCACAGTGGAGGCGGTGGAGCTGCGCGGGCCGCGGTTCGCCGTCGGGGTGCAGTGGCATCCCGAGCAGACGGCGGACGACCTGCGGCTGTTCCGCAGTCTGGTCGACGCCGCTTCGGCGGACATCCGTATCGAGGGGAACGCGTGACGAGCACGATCCAGCTGGTCAACCCGGCCGACGAGCAGGCCCTGCAGGAGGTGGTGCTGACGTCGGCGTCCGATGCCGACCGCGCGATCGAGCGCGCGGCCGCCGCTTCGGCCTCCTGGCGGCGGGTGGCACCCGCCGACCGGGCCCGGCTGCTGCGCCGCTTCGCGGCCGCGGTGGACGCCGACGTCGAGCACCTCGCGTCGCTGGAGGTGCGCAACAGCGGGCACCCGGTCGGTGCGGCGCGGTGGGAGGCCGGGCACGTGCGCGACGTGCTCGAGTACTACGCCGCCGCACCCGAGCGGCTGTTCGGCCGGCAGATCCCGGTGGCCGGCGGCGTGGACATCACCTTCTCCGAGCCGCTGGGCGTCGTGGGCGTGATCGCGCCGTGGAACTTCCCGATGCCGATCGCGGTGTGGGGCTTCGCGCCGGCGCTGGCCGCGGGCAACTGTGTGCTGCTGAAGCCGGCCGAGATGACGCCGCTGACCGCGCTGCGGCTCGGCGAGCTGGCCCGCGAGGCGGGCCTGCCCGACGACGTGTTCCAGGTGCTGCCGGGCAAGGGCTCGGTGGTGGGGCAGCGGTTCGTCGACCACCCGCTGGTGCGCAAGGTGACCTTCACCGGGTCGACGGCGGTGGGCAAGCAGGTGATGGCCGGCTGCGCCCAGCAGGTGAAGCGGGTGACCCTGGAGCTCGGCGGCAAGAGCGCCAACATCGTGTTCGCCGACGCCGACCTGGAGAAGGCGGCGGCCAGCGCGCCCGGCGGGGTGTTCGACAACGCGGGGCAGGACTGCTGCGCGCGGTCGCGGATCCTGGTGCAGCGGTCGGTGTTCGACCGGTTCCTGGAGCTGATGGAGCCGGCGGTGACCGGGCTGCGGGTGGGCGACCCGGCCGATCCGGTGACGGAGATGGGCCCGCTGATCTCGGCGTCGCACCGCGACAAGGTCGCGTCCTACGTGCCCGACGACGCGCGGGTGGCCTACCGGGGGAGCGCGCCGTCCGGCCCGGGGTTCTGGTTCCCGCCGACGGTGCTCACCCCTGATGCCGGTGACCCGGTGCTGCGGGAGGAGGTGTTCGGCCCGGTGGTCGCCGTCGTCCCCTTCGACGACGAGGACGACGCCGTGCGGATCGCCAACGACTCCGAGTACGGGCTGTCGGGCTCGATCTGGACGCGCGACGTCGGCCGGGCCTTCCGGGTCTCGCGCGGGGTGGAGGCCGGGAACCTGTCGGTCAACTCGCACTCGTCGGTGCGCTACGCGACGCCGTTCGGCGGCTTCAAGCAGTCGGGGCTGGGCCGCGAGCTGGGCCCGGACGCGCTGGCCGCGTTCACCGACACCAAGAACGTCTTTCTCAGCACGGAGGAGTCCTGATGGAGCGTCTGGCAGGCCGGGTCGCGGTGATCACCGGAGGGGGGAGCGGGATCGGGCTGGCGTCGGTGCGCCGGCTCGCGTCCGAGGGGGCGCGGGTGGTGGTGGCCGACGTCGACGAGGCGGCCGGCGCCGCCGCGGCGAAGGAGGTCGACGGCCTGTTCGTGCGCACCGACGTGACCAGCGAGTCGGACGTCACGGCGCTGTTCGCCGCGGCGCACGACACCTACGGCTCGGTGGACGTGGCGTTCAACAACGCCGGCATCTCCCCGCCGGACGACGACTCGATCCTGGAGACCGGGCTGGACGCCTGGTGGCGGGTGCAGCAGGTGAACCTGACGTCGGTGTTCCTGTGCTGCAAGGCGGCGATCCCGTACATGCAGCGCCAGGGCAAGGGGTCGATCATCAACACCGCGTCGTTCGTGGCGGTCATGGGCGCGGCGACGTCGCAGATCTCCTACAGCGCCTCCAAGGGCGGGGTGCTGTCGATGAGCCGGGAGCTGGGCGTGCAGTTCGCCCGCGAGGGCATCCGGGTCAACGCGCTGTGCCCGGGACCGGTGAACACCCCGCTGCTGCAGGAGCTGTTCGCCTCCGACCCGGCCCGGGCGGCGCGCCGGCTGGTGCACGTGCCGCTGGGCCGCTTCGCCGAGCCGGAGGAGATCGCCGCCGCGGTCGCCTTCCTGGCCAGCGACGACTCGTCGTTCATGACCGCGTCGACGTTCCTGGTGGACGGCGGGATCTCCGGGGCCTACGTCACGCCCGAGTAGTCGGCCGACCGTCGTCGCAGCCGGCACTGGTCGAGGCCCTGCGGTGCGGTCAGCGGGGGACGACGGTGACCGGGCAGCGGAGGTCGGGAGCGCGACCGAGCCGCGCGTCCGCGGTCAGCAGACTGCCGCCGAGCGCCTCGGCGAGGGCGAGGTAGGAGGCGTCGTAGGCGGACACGTTCTCCCGCAGCTGCCAGACCCGGTCGAGCAGGCCGGCGACGGGGTGACGGACGACGCCGAGCCGACGCCAGGCGTCCAGGGCCACCCACCCGTCGTCCGCGCCGATTTCCCGGCGCAGCACCAGGCGCCGGAGAGCCTGGGCGACCTCGGAATCGATCAGGTGCGGTGCGTGCACCGCCTCGCCGGAGACCGCTGTTCGGGCCTGGCCGGCGTTCAGCAGCGCGGCGACGGCGGCTGACGCGTCGACGACGATCACCGCGTGGCGCGGTCGGCGTCCAGGGCCTCCACGATGGTCGAGGTGGGGATGCCGAGATCGGGCAGCTCGGCGAGCAGTCGGGGGTTGTCGGCGCGCCGGGACGCCTCGGTCAGCTCGCGGAGGGCCAGCGCGCTCACCGACATGCCGTGGCGCTCCGCGAGGCTCTCGAGGCGCGCGACGACGTCGTCGGGCACGTTGCGCAGGTACAGCGTCCGCATGCCCAAATGCTAGCAGTCTGCTTGCACAATGCGACGCATTGGTGTCAGTCCCGTCGGCGTCCGGCTGGATCGTCGTAGCCCGGCAGCCATCGGCGGGCCTCGGCGTCCACCGCCACCGTGGCGCCGAGCGAGCACAGCACGCCGGCCAGCCCCGACGCGACGCGCTGCAGCAGCAGGTGCCGGGGCGGGATGGTCAGCCGGCGCTCGGTGCGGGCGGTGCTGCTGAGCGGGTCGGACGCACGGCGGGTCTGCTCCTGCAGCCAGCTGCGGGTGAACCGGTGCTCGGGCGTGCGCAGCGGCTCCAGGTAGGGGCCGAGCAGGGCCAGCAGGGCCGGCGGGTCGACCTTGTCGGGATGCAGCAGGCCGGCCGATGCCGCGATGCGGTGCAGCGCCCCCGCGTCGCCGTCCCGGCCGGCGGCCAGCAGCGGTCCGAGCCGTGCGGGCCAGCCGGTCGGCAGGGGCTCGGTGGCGCCGAAGTCGAGGACGCCGAGCCGCCCGTCGGGGAGCAGCCGGAAGTTTCCGGGGTGCGGATCGCCGTGCAGCCGTCGGGCGCGGACGGGGGCGGAGAGCAGCAGGCGCACCAGCAGCAGCCCGGCGCGGTCCCGGTCGGGTCGGGTGCCCGAGGCGATGACCTGCGACAGCGGGGTGCCGTCGAGCCAGCGGGTGACCAGCACGACGCCCTCGGCTGCGAGCACGTCGGGGACGGTGATGTCCGGGTCGTCGCGGTACGCGTCGGCGAACGCGGTCTGGGCCTCGGCCTCGCGCGCGTAGTCGAGCTCCTCCACCAGGCGGGTGCGGAGTTCGGCGATCAGCTCCCGGCCGTCGAGCCCGGGCATCGCGGCGGAGATGATCGGGGCCAGCGGCTGCAGCATGCGCAGGTCGGTGAGCAGCGCATCGGCGGCGCCCGGGTACTGGACCTTCACCGCGACCGGGGTGCCGTCGGACCAGGTGGCGCGGTGCACCTGGCCGATGCTGGCCGCGGCGACGTGCCGGTCGTCGAAGTCGCGCAGGTGCCGCGTCCAGCCGCCGGGGAAGGCACGGTCGAGCTGGGTGTGCACCATCGCCGCCGGCATGGGCGGGGCCGCCTCCTGCAGCCGGACCAGCGCCTCGCGGTAGGGCTCGACCAGGTTGTCGGGCAGCGCTGCCTCCATCGCCGACAGCGCCTGGCCCACCTTCATGGCGCCGCCCTTGAGCTGGCCGAGGGTGGCGAACAGCTGGGCGGCGGTGCGCTGCTGCACCTGCGCGGTGACGGCCTCGGCGGGCCGGCCGCCGATCCGCTTGCCGTGCCCGACGGCGGTGCGGCCGGCGTGCGCCGCCGGGAGCGCGGCCAGCCGGGCCGCCCGTGCCAGGCGGCCCCGTGCCGGCCGGGCGCCCTCCGGGGAGTCGGTGTCCACGGGCGCAACGTAGCGCCGGGAGTCGGGTCGATCGACGACCCGATGTCGCCGGCTGCCCCACCGGGGCCGGCGTGCTGCCGTGGCACGGCGACGGCCGGCGCCCCGCAGTGGGGACGCCGGCCGTCGGTTCGTGCGGGGGAGCGGTCAGGCGGTCGGCGCCTCGCCGATGCCGAACTGCACGCGGCCCTGCTCGTCGGAGCCGGCGGCGAGCACCTTGTCGTCGAGCAGCTGCGCGGCCTGCTGGTCGAGGAACACGCGCGCACCGGCGGCGTCGACGACGGTGTCGTCCTCGGCCGGGACGGCGGCGAGGCTGAGCGCGAGGGCCTGCTGCTCGGCGTCCTTGGCGATGCGCAGGCCGCCGGCCTCGGTGGGGACCTCGGAGGCCTCGACGATGGCGCGGACGGCGGTGGCGGCGTCGGGAGTGATGGTCAGCATTGGTGCAGTCCTCTCGTTCGGGTACGCCGCAACCTGCTGTGGTCTGCGTTCGGGAGGTTGCGGCGGATGTCTGGACGGCCCGCCCGGGCGCCGCTGAGCGGTCGGCCGGTCCGGCGTGCAGCCGGTGGCGGGGACGTGATGCCTGCAGCTCCCACGGTTCCTGCGCCGGTCCGATCCGTCAAACAGAGGTCACGATCGGGTAACGCTGCGGGTTGGTCGCCGGCACCGGTTCAGGCGTCGACGAGGTCCCTGACCGGCTCGGCCGGCCGCGGGGCCGGGGCCCGGTGGGCGAGGCCGGCGGCGACGACGAGCGCCGCGGCGAGAGCGGGGAGAGCCAGCGCCGTCTCCGGGCCCAGGAGGTCGACGAGCGCGCCGGTGACGGCGGAGGCGACCGCCTGGCCGACGACGACGGCGGAGCCGAGCATCGTCATGGTGGTGGCCGAGCGGCCGGCCGGGCTGAGTGCGGCGGCGAGGCTGTAGAGCGCGACGAGGGTCGGGCCGATGCCGAATCCGAGGATGCCGAGGGCGACGAGCAGGCCGGTCTCCGAGCGGGCCGTGGCGTAGCCGATGGCTGCGGCTAGGAGCAGGCCGCCGAACACGAGCCAGCGGGCCCTCGGGGGGAACCGTGCGGGGAGGGCCGCCGAGCCGAGGGCCAGTGCGGCGGAGCCGATGCCCATGACGCCGTAGAGGAGGCCGGCGCGGTCGCCGTCCCCGGTGGCGGCGAGGAAGCCGGTGAGGCTGGTGAGGGTGGCGCCGAAGAAGAGGCCGACGCCGAGGGTGCCGGCGACGACGGTGATCAGCGGCCAGCTCGCGAGCTCGCGGGCGGGGGCCTGGTTGCCGCGCTGCCCGGCCGTGCCGGGCTGCAGCCGGCCGGTCGGGTGCAGGGCGAAGGCGGTGACGAAGACGAAGGTGAGCGCGGCGGCACCGACCATGGCGACCCAGGGGGCGATGGCGGTGGCGAGCAGCCCGACGAGGAACGGGCCGACGATGAAGACCATCTCGTCGGCGGCGGACTCGTAGGCCATGGTGCCGTTGAGCAGCGTCTCCCGGCGGTCGGGCTGGATCTTGTTCTTGATGATCGCGACCAGGCGGGTGCGGGAGAGCGGGGCGACCTGCGGCGCGCTGGCGCCGATGAGCACCGACAGTGCGAGGACGGCGAGGTCGGGAGCGGAGCTTCCGACGACGAGCACGAAGGCGCCGAGCAGGACCGCGTTGAGCAGGCCGAGCGGGACGAGGACCCGGCGCTGGCCGAGCCGGTCGGCGGCGGCGCCCAGCAGCGGGCCGGCGAGCGCGGTGCCGATGCCGGCGACGGCGGCGTTGAGCCCGCCGAGGGCCACCGAGTCGCGCTCGGCGACGACCAGGGTGAGCACCCCGACGACCATCATCGCGAACGGCAGCCGCGCGACGAAGGCGATCGGGAAGTAGGAGAAACCGGCGGACCGGACGAGCGGGGACTCGGTGAGTCGGGAGAGCGTCATGACCTCGGGGGATGGACGGGCGTGCCGCCTTGATCCGCCGGGCGAGGCCGACAGCAGGTAGTTACACGTTCTGGACGCCGTCGAGTCTAACGCGGCCGCCTGGGTGCCGGCGGCCGTGCGCTACCTCCAGCGGGTGATGAACTTGACCGCGGCGGCATCGACCTCGGCCGGGTGCGTCGCGCTGAGGAAGTGGTGGCCCCCCTCGACGACGCGGAGCTCGGCGTCCGCGCTGTTGACGAACAGCTCGATCTCGGCCTCGGCGTTCGGCACCGAGTAGACGCGGTCGGCCGTGCCGTGCATCCACAGGACCGGGCACCGCACGCTGTCCAGCCGACCGTGCAGGCCGTCCCGGTCGCGCAGGTTGATGCTGGCGATCCGGAGCCGCTCACGGCCGTCGTCGCCGGCGTAGTTCTGCTGGTGGGTCTCGTGCCAGAACGTGCGCTCCTCGGCCGGCACGTCCTCGCCGAAGCCCTCCGGCAGGACGGCGTCGACGAGCTCGAGCGGGATGACCCAGTCGTCGCCGACGGGGGTGGCGAGGGCGTCGATGGCCGGCGTGCAGAACTCGAGGCCGTTCCAGCACCCCAGCTCGCGACTGCGCTGGCTCTCGAAGTCCATCGAGGTCCCCAGCGGGATGATGCCCGTGACGGCATCGGGGGCGAGCATGGCCATGCGCGCCGCGATCCATCCTCCCTGCGAGGTGCCGAGGACGAACGCCTGCGGGATACCGAGTGCGTCGAGCACCTGCAGGCCCGCGATGGCGGAGTCCCAGTAGGTGAACTGCCCATAGGTGGCGCGGGTCCGGCCATGGCCGTAGGGCTCGACGGCGAGCAGGTTGGCCGTGGCGGAGAGCTTCTCGTCGGCGAACTGGGGCCGGTACAGCTCGGCGGAG
Organism: Blastococcus tunisiensis; assembly: GCF_900112815.1. Taxonomy (GTDB): domain Bacteria; phylum Actinomycetota; class Actinomycetes; order Mycobacteriales; family Geodermatophilaceae; genus Blastococcus_B; species Blastococcus_B tunisiensis. The sequence goes on along the minus strand of NZ_FOND01000004.1, from coordinate 114,496 downwards.
GTGCTGAAGGAGTTGACCATCACCAGCGTCGGGAGCGACGAGTCGTAGGCCTTCCCGAACCGGTAGCCGATGGTGGAACCACCGAGGTGGAGAATCTGGACGGTGTCCGTGGTGGTCATGGTTTCCCTCGTCGTCATCGACCGGCGGGCGGCAGGTCGCTCGACGACCTGCTCGGTCCGGCCATCGTGGCGGCGGGCACTCCGCCGGTCAATCGGTGGCCGGACTCCTCCGTCCGGGTGGACCAGGCTGCGTGGGTGCCCCAGCGCCCCGGTTCGTGTCGGAGGCGTCCGCTATCCACGTGGCAGCAGGTGCGTACGGCAGGCTGCCGGGCGACGGCGATCGGGAGGCACGGGGCGATGCAGCGACTCGACGGACGGCTGGTGCTGAGTCCGACCGATCTCACCTCCCACCAGGAGTGCCGGCACCTGACGTTCCTGGACTTGGGCGTGGCAGCGGGGGAGTGGGCGGCGCCGGACGTCGAGACGACCGACGAGCTGCAGTTCGTCTTCGACCGGGGCCTCCAGCACGAGAAGAAGTACCTGGCCTCGCTGGTGGCGGCAGGGAAGTCGGTCGCCGAGATCGAGACGGCGTTCGACGTCGACGGTCGCCGCCGGACGGAGGCCGCGACCGTCGAGGCGATGCGCCGCGGGGTCGACGTCGTCTACCAGGGGACGTTCTTCGACGGCGCCTGGGGCGGACAGGCCGACTTCCTGCTCCGCGTCGAGACGCCGTCCCCGGTCTTCGGCGACTGGTCGTACGAGATCGCCGACACCAAGCTGGCACGGAAGCTGAAGGTCGCGGCGCTGCTGCAGATGGCCACCTACGCCGAGCGGCTCACCGTGCTGCAGGGGGTGGCGCCGCAGCGGATCCACGTCGTCACCGGGAACGGCGAGTCGCGGCCGTGGCGGCTGATCGACGTCGCCGCGTACGCCTGTCGCGCGCGAGCCCGGCTGGAGACGTTCGTCGACGCGCCGCCGGCGACCGGACCCTCGCCGATCGGCTACTGCAAGCAGTGCCGCTGGGCCGACCGGTGCAACGGCGAACTGCGGCAGGCCGACGACCTCGGCCTGGTCGCCGGCATGCGCGGCGACCACCGTGACCTGCTGCGGGCGGCGGGCATCCCGACGCTGGAGGCGCTGGCCACCGCGTCGCCGGAGCTGCTCAAGTCCTCCGGCGTCGGGGCGGACGCGCGCACCCGGCTGCAACAGCAGGCGGCCGAGCAGCTCAAGGAGCGGACGACGGGGGAGTCGTCGCGGACGCTGCTGCCGCCGGTGTCCGGTCTCGGCCTTCTTCGGCTGCCGCCGCCCAGCCCCGGTGACCTGTACCTCGACTTCGAGGGCGACCCCTGGTTCGAGGACGGCGCGGGCATCGAGTACCTCGCCGGGCTGGGGGACCGGTCGGGCGGGTTCACACCGCTGTGGGCGCACGACCGGCCGGCGGAGAAGCAGATGGTCGCCGACCTGATCGATCGGATCGTCGCCGCCGCGCAGGCCGACCCGGAGATGCACGTCTACCACTACGCGCCCTACGAGGTGACGGCGCTCAAGAAGCTGACCGGCGGCTACGGCGTGCGCGAGGCGGAGCTCGACCAGCTGCTGCGCGAGGAGCGGTTCGTCGACCTCTATCCCGTCGTCCGGCAGTCGATGCGGATCAGCAAGGAGTCGTACTCGATCAAGAAGGTGGAGGCGTTCTACGGCCGGTCGCACGAGGGCGAGGTGGCCAGCGGGCTCGGCAGCGTGCTCGTCTACGAGCAGTGGCTGGCCGACGGCGACGCCGCGAAGCTGGCCGCGATCGAGTCGTACAACAAGGAGGACGTCGACTCGACCCGCGAACTGCACGACTGGCTGGAGCGGCAGCGCGCCGAGCTGGAGGCGCTGCACGGGTCGTTGGCGCGGCCGACGCTGACCTCCTCGGCGCCCGACGCGAAGTTGACCGACGCCCAGGCCGCGGAGCTGGAGCTGACTGCTCGCCTGCACGACGCCGGCCACGAGCTGCTCGGCGACCTCGTCGGCTGGCACCGCCGCGAGGACCGCCCGGCATGGTGGGAGGTCTACCGCCTCCAGGACCTCGACGCCGAGGAGCTAGAGCGGGACGGCACGGCGCTGGGCGGGCTGTCCTTCGTCCGGTATCTGGGGCCGGAGAAGCGGAGCCACCTGTACGAGTACTCGTTCCCGGTGCAGGACACGAAGGTCTCCACCGGCGAGGCGCTCGACGTGGACACCGCGAAGAAGGTCGGCGAGGTCTTCGAGTTCGACGCCACGGCCGGGCGGCTGGTGCTGAAGACGACGGCGACGGAGCCGCCCCGCCCGCGTGGACTCGGGCCGGGCGGTCCGCTGAACACCAAGAGCCTGCGCGAGGCGATCCAGGCGACCGGGGACGACGTGCTGGCCGGCCGCGACTGCCTCGGCCAGGCGCTGGTCGAGCGCCGCGTTCCCGCGGGAACACAGCTGCGGGAGGGCGAGACGACGACCGACGCGATCGTGCGGCTCGGACTGAGTCTCGACGGCGAGGTGCTGGCGATCCAGGGCCCGCCCGGCAGCGGCAAGACGACGGCGGCCGCTGCCCTGATCCGCGAGCTGCTGGACGCCGGGAAGAAGATCGGCGTCACCGCGACATCTCATGCGGTGATCGGCAACCTGCTGAAGGCGGTCGGGCGGCCGGCGCTGCAGAAGTGCGACGAGAGCCAGCACTGCGGCTCGGACGACGTGGCGTGGTCTGCGGACAACGGCTTCGTGGCCTCGGCGCTGGTGAGCGGCGACGTGAACCTGGTCGGCGGGACGGCGTGGTTCTGGACCCGCGCGGACGTGGCGCAGGCCGTGGACGTGCTGGTGGTCGACGAGGCGGGGCAGTTCTCGCTGGCCAACGCGGTCGCGGTGGCGCGGGGTGCGCGGTCGATGGTGCTGCTGGGTGATCCGCAGCAGCTGGCCCAGCCGAGCCAGGCGGTGCACCCGGGGGAGTCGGGGGCGTCGGCGCTGGAGCACCTGCTCGACGGGCACGCCACCATCCCGACCGAGCGCGGGGTCTTCCTCGACTGCTCCTACCGGATGCATCCCGATCTCACCGCGTTCGTCTCCGACCTGGCGTACGAGGGCCGGCTGGAGGCGGCGGACGGTCGCGACCGGGTCGCGGTGCTGGGGGAGGGGCCGCTGTCGGGCAGCGGTCTGCGGGTGCACCCGGTCCGGCACGAGCTGACAGCGGCGGACAAGAGCCAGCAGGAGGCGGACGTCGTCGCGGGGCTGTGGCGGTCGGTGCAGGGCTCGACGTGGCGCAACCACCTGGGCGAGGAGGCGTTGATCGGGCCGGAGCAGGTGCTCGTTGTCGCGCCGTACAACGCGCAGGTGGCGCTGATCAAGGCGGCGCTGCCCGAAGGTGCGCGGGTCGGGACCGTGGACAAGTTCCAGGGCCAGGAGGCGCCGGTGGTCATCTACTCGATGACCAGTACCAGCGCCGACGACGCTCCGCGGGGCATCGGGTTCCTGTACGACCTCAACCGGCTGAACGTGGCGGTGTCGCGGGCGCAAGCGCTGGCATGTGTCGTGCTGAGCCCGCTGCTTATGGACGCGCCGGCGCGGACGCCGGACCAGTTGCGGAAGGTGAACGCGCTGTGCCGGCTGGTGGAGTCGGCGACGGCCGTCGCGTAGTTCTGGCCACCTGCGCGGGGCGGTGCACGCGCGTGGTCTGATGCCTGTCAGAGAGGTGGTGCCGGCGTCGGGGCCGGTCCGCTCGGTAGGAAGGTGGGCTCGTGGCCGGATCCGGTGAAGTGCTGCTCGAGGTGGACGGCGGCGTCGCGATCGTGACGCTGAACGCCCCGGACCGGCGCAACGCGCTGACCCCGGCGATGGCCGCCGAGCTGATCGCCACGTTCGACGAGGTGGACGCCAAGCCGGAGGTCGGTGCGCTGGTGATCCGGGCCGTGGGCAAGTCGTTCTGCGCCGGCGGGGACGTCGCGACGCTGACCTCGGCCGGCGAGGACCCGGCGGCACCCGAGGCCTATGAGGGCATGGGCAAGATCTACGACTCCTTCTACCGGCTCGGCCAGGTGAAGGTCCCGACCGTGGCGGCTGTACGCGGCTCGGCGGTGGGCGCCGGCACGAACATGCTGCTGGCCACCGACCTGCGGATCGTGGCCCGCGACGCCCGGCTGCTGTGCGGGTTCCTCAAGCGCGGGATGCACCCGGGCGGCGGGCACTTCGTCATCCTGTCCCGGCTGATCGGCCGCGAGGCGGCGGCGGCGATGGCGCTGTTCGGCGAGGAGATCAACGGCGACAAGGCCCGCGAGCTCGGGCTGGCCTGGGAGTCGGTGGACGACGCCGAGGTGGAGAAGCGTTCCTTGGAGCTCGCCGCCCGCGTGGCGGCGGATCCGGAGCTGGCCCGGGTGGCGGTCGGCAACTTCCGCAAGGAGGTCGTCAACGGCGCGGTGGCCTGGGACGTCGCCATGCAGTCCGAGCGCCCCGCCCAGATGTGGTCGATGCGTCGTTCAGCCCAGTAGCGATGCCGACAAGAGGTCGTGCTGCTGGTCAGGCCTCGTTTCCCGTGCGGGGGAGCACCGCTTAGGCGGCAGGCCAGTCAGAGCTCGATGACCCGGACGAGAATGAAGGCTGGCGATGACGGAAACCCTCGTACTCCAGGCACATGACGAGTTGTCGGCCGGACTAGCGGCCGCCCATTCAGAGGTACGTCTGGCCAGCCCGTACATGGGCGCCGGAGTGCTTGCGCGGTTGGCGCAGCTGGCGAAAGCGAGTTCAGCGACGTGGAGGGTTCTTACGAAGTTGGACGCAGCTGCCATCGCGCATGGGTCTCTGAGCACTCAGGGGCTGCGGCAGCTCCTGGCAGCAGGGGTCGAGCTGCGCTCGCTATCCCAACTCCACGCGAAGGTCTTCCTCGGTGACGACGCGTTCGGGCTGATCGGCTCGGCCAACCTGACTGACGCCGGCCTGGGAGGAACCGGCGGCAAGTCGAACGTTGAGCTCGGGGTGCTGCTGGACGGCACCCAGCAGCAGGAGGCATCGAAGCACTTCGACGGTTGGTGGGGGAGCGCATCTATCGTGACCGAGGCCGACATAGACGGTGTCGAGAAGCTGGCGAAGAACCTGCCCACGAGCGTGTCGGCCCCGGTCGTCGACGCTGAGCCACCGCAGTTCCTTGAGGAAGCCAATCGACTCTTGGCGGAGGCGCGTAGCGCGAATCTGTGGATCAAAGCCGTATATCAGGACGAGGCGGCCGCGGACCTAGCATGGGGCGCCGGGGCGTGGTTCTCGAGCAGCAAACGGGGGCGGCCCTCTTTCCAGGTCGGTGACCTCGTCCTGATTTATGCCAAAGACGCCCACCGTTGTAGCGCCGTCGTCGAGGTCACCGACTCTCCTCGCCGCGATCCTGCTTTCGTCGTGAGCGACGGAAGGCCGGAGGAGGAGGGCGAACGGTGGCCGTGGGTCAATGACGTGACGGTGCGGCTCAAGGTGCCGAGCGCGGTCGGCGTCCCACTCAGCCACCTAGGGTTCACGGGCCAGTCGCTCCAAGGCGGACACAAGCGCTTAGGGCACAGCGAGTTCGCTCTGGCCGTTCGCTACCTAGCCGCGACGCCGGCAGGCGATGCAACGTCGTAACGGAGGCGGAGTACCGAAGATGCCGCCCTCGATAGCAATCAAGGTAGGAGCGACCAAGTGCCTCTGGAAGTAGGGCTGTGGCGAATCGACGGCGGCAAGCCGGTGAAGGTCCCGGCTACGGGCGTGCCCCTCGAATCCCAACTCGAGACGATGATCGAGGCGGATCCCACGATCCTCGGTACGCCGCTGTTGCTCATCGGTCGACAGGTACCGACGGACTTCGGCAAGTTCATCGATCTGTTGGCCATCGATGACGAGGGAGCTCTGCACGTCCTCGAGCTCAAACGGGACCGAACTCCACGCGAGGTCGTCGCCCAGTTGCTCGATTACGGCTCATGGGTGCGGAGTTTGAGCCACGAGCAGGTAATCGACATCTTCGCCAACTACAAGCCTGGCGTGGCTTTCGAGCAGGAATGGACCGACACCTTCGCTGCCGATGTGCCGGAAGAGCTCAACGATGGTCACCGGTTGACCGTGGTCGCCGGTGATGTCGACCCGGCCACCGAGCGGATCATCGCCTACCTGTCCGACTTCAGCGTGCCCATCAACGTCGTCTTCTTCCGGTATTTCGACGACGGGGAGCGCGCCTACCTGGCTCGGACGTGGCTGATGGACGAGGCACGGACCCCGGCGAGGAAGGCTGGCGCCGGGCGGGGCGGCACGAAGGAGGCGTGGAACGAACAGGACTGGTACGTCAGCTTCGGCGAGGAGAGCGGCAATCGGAGCTGGGAGGACGCAAGCCGGTACGGATTCGTCTCCGCCGGTGGCGCCGAGTGGTTCTCCCGGACGTTGCGCAAGCTGCCGATCGGCGCGCGGGTCTTCGCATGCATCCCGGGGACCGGGTACGTGGGTGTCGGCACGGTAGCCGGAGAGGCGCGACCCTTCGAGGATGCCGTCGTGGATCTCGAAGGGGAACTCGTGAAGCTGGCCGACCAGCCGCTGGCGGCCGCCTACCAGCACCCGCCTCGCCCGAACGGGGAGGAACACCGGGAGTACGTCGTCCCGGTGACGTGGGAGCGAACCCGCCCGCGGTCGGATGCCTATTGGGTGAAAGGCATGTTCGCCAACCAGAACAGTGCTTGCAAGCTCCGCAACCGCTTCACGCTCGAGCAGTTGGCGACCGCCTTCCACTTAGGGGAGTGACGGGACTGTGCTCATCCGCACGCCTGGAGGCTCGTGGGAGCGTCCGACGGTTACGAGCTACACCGACGAGGCGGCTCTCGAGACAATGCTGCTGGATTCGCCCGAGCTCCTCCCCGGCGGTGACGGCTCGCCGTTGGCGGTCGTGAGCCAGTTGTACGTGCCCGGTACAGGCCCCATGGATCTCTTCGCAGTCAGCTTGACCGGTGAGCTCACCGTGGTAGAGGTCAAGCTGCGTGCGAACCCCGAGATCAGGCGAAGCGTCGTCGGCCAGACATTGGCCTATGCATCCGGCATCTGGCGCATGTCGTACGCCGAGCTCGACGAGGCATTCCGTGCTCGCGCAGGCAAATCTCTGGTGGAGGTCCTCGCGGGACGGGCGGACGCTTTGGGTGGGGACTTCGACCCCGAGTCGTTGCGCGAGACGGTGACCCGGAACCTTGCCTCGGGTGCCATGCGCCTGGTCATCGCAGTAGACGCGATCACTGACGAGCTGAAGCGCATCATCGAGTTCCTCAACGACCGGACACGGCCAGAGTTCGAAGTGCTCGCGCTCGAGTTGACCTACATGGGGCAGGAAGGCGTCGAGGTGCTCGTTCCCGCCGTCTACGGCCAGGAGGGCATCCGCCGCAAGGCGACAGAAGGCTCCCGGCGTCGCTGGAACGAACAAGAGTTGCTGTCGGCGATCGCCGACCACAGTGGCCCAGTTGCGGCAGAGGTACTCACCGCCGTCTACGAACACGGTCGCAGTCACCCGCTCTTCTCGCGCTGGTACTGGGGGGAAGGCGCGCACCCGTCCGTCACGGCCTGGTTCTCAACGCACGGGATCGACGTCCCTGTGTGGAGTATTTCCACGGCCCCGGAAGGGCGCAGCGTCCTGGCAATGAACTTCGACTGGATCCATCGCCGGGGGGCAGGGCTACCTATCGAGGCGGTGGAGCGACTCGCTGAGCGACTGCGGGTGCTTCCAGGCGTGACCCCGCTGTACGCAGGTTTGGCCGTTCGCGGGTACGCGAAGCGACCTTCCATACCTGAGGCATCGCTGACTGCCCCGGGCGCCAAGGACGTGATCGTCGAAGCTCTGGATGAGCTGCTCGGCGACCAGGGCTAGTACCTGACCAGCTCTTGGCTTCGAGCACCACACTACGGACGGCGCGCAGCGAGAAAGTGTTGGTAGCGGTCCATCAGTCGATCCGTGTCCGGGCGATCCGCACGGCGGGTGGGAATCTGCATCAGCGCTCGCCCGTGGTGGTCCTGGAGACCATGCCGAAGCATCGGACCGTCGATCTCGTCGAGCAGGCGGTCGTGGATCTCCACGGTGTAGTCGGGTCGTATCCCGAGGATGTGACGGTCGTAGGCAGCGTGGTGGAGCTTGCAGAGTGCGAGGCCGTTGCTGGTGATCGCCGCTCCCCGCGGGTCGGAGTCCGGGATGATGTGGGCGGCGTCCAGGAGCTCTCGATGGTTGAGCGAGCAGACGGCACACCGGGTCTCGTACGCCACCATCACCTGGCTCGCGAAGACCGGCTGGTGCAGGCGCCGCCGGGTCATGGTCAGCAGGTACTTCCGCAACGTCTCCTCCACCCGACTACCCGGTGAGATCTGGCGTTGCTCCTCGGTCAAGGCCATGACGAACTGCGACTCGTCCGGCTCCTCCCCGATCAGATAGACGGGGAAGATGGCCTGGAAGATCCCGGGCCGGATGCCGTAGAACCACATGAGCGGTACCTGCTCGAGCATGGCGCGACGCAGCCCTTCGTTCTCCGCGGCGCCTCGCTGGTCTCGCCGGAGCTTGTACCGGTGCAGCCCGTCCGCGCCCTCGGAGTCGTCATAGGGCCGGGACGGAGCGCCTTCCGGCGCCGCGGTCAGGATGCTCAGCGCGGCCGACCATCCCTTCGGACGACGGATCCCGCGGCCGGCGTCGACCAGCGGGAATCGGTCACCGCCAACATGGAAGTCGTCTCGCAGCCGGGCACGGGTGACCGGGATGGTCCCGTCGAGCGACACGCTGCTCAACCAGTCGAGGGCGGCCGCTCTGACGTACTGCTCCGAGGCAAGTCCGGTCACGGGCGGAGCCTCTACTGATCTGACCTGTTCAGCAACGGGGAGCGCCGAGGAGGCGTCACGAAGAGAGAGCCCAGTTCTGGTCACGTGTGCCGGAGCAGCACGGGCCGAGTTTGCCGTGGGAGGCTGCTCGCCGTGACGCACTCGATCCTCGGATTGTTCGCCGGGATCGGCGGGATGGAGCTAGGGCTGCAGCAGGCAGGCATCGACGAGCCGTCCGAGCTGTACGAGTGGTGGCCATCGGCGAGGTCCGTTCTGGCCGCCCACTTCGAGGACGCCGACCTGAACGGCGACGTCATCTGTCTGCGGGATCTGCACGATGCCACCATCGTCACCGCTGGCTTCCCGTGCACCGACCTGTCGCAGGCGGGCCGCACGTCAGGTCTGGAAGGCCTCGCATCCGGCCTGATCCGTCACGTGCTCCAGCTCCTCCAGACGTCGCATCCCGAGTGGGTGCTGATCGAGAACGTGCCGAACATGCTCCGGCTCGGTCGGGGGGCGGCGATCCGGGAGATCACTGCGTCCCTGGAGTCCGCGGGCTATGCGTGGGCCTACCGCACCATCGACTCCCGCTCCTTCGGGCTGCCGCAGCGCCGCAAGCGTGTGTACCTGCTCGCATCCGCCGTGCACGACCCGGCAGCGGTCCTGTTCCGGGACGACGCACCTTCCGAGGAGCCGGACGGCGCAGCCTCCGGAGCCGCACGGGACAGTGCCTACGGCTTCTACTGGACCGAGGGCAACCGCGGTGTCGGGTGGGCGATCGACGCCGTGCCGACGTTGAAGGGCTCCACGACCGTCAGCATCCCCAGCCCGCCGGCGGTGTGGATGTGCGCCAACGAGCCGGGCATGCGCATCGTGCGGCCGTCGATCGAAGCGGCGGAGGTGCTCCAGGGCTTCCCTGCCGGGTGGACTGCGAATGCCCCGACCCGCGACCGGTGGAAGCTGGTGGGCAACGCCGTCAGCGTCCCGGTGGCTCGCTGGATCGGCGAGGGCCTGCTGGCCAGCGACGCTCCCGCAGCCACTCTCGGCGCGACGCCGCACGTGGATGGCAGCGTCTGGCCCAAGGCCGCCTGTCACGTCGGAGGAAAGACGTGGGAAGTCGGCGTGTCCGAGTGGCCACGATATCCGGCACCTGGTTACCAACACCTGGCCGACGTCCTCCGTACACACGGCCAGGAGCCGTTGTCGCACCGAGCGACGAAGGGTTTCCGCGACCGACTCCGGCGCAGCAGTCTGCGGTACTCGCCGCACTTCATGTCGGCACTCGACGAGCACGTGGCGTTGTCAGCGCCCTGATCTCGACGCGCCATCGGGTGCCGCGAGCCGGTCTACGATGGTTGAGACGACGCCCTCCGGCGTCTCGTGCTCCCAGAAGCGCAGCACCGTCCAACCCATCTCCTCGAGTTGCGAGGTCACGTCCGCGTCGCGGGCTCGGTTGGTCGAGATTTTCTCGACCCACCAGGCTGCGTTGGCCTTCGGCGACGTCGCGTGCACAGGGCAGCCGTGCCAGAAGCATCCGTCGACGAAGACGGCGAGACGTGCGCGCGTGAAGGCGATGTCGATCGTCCGCCGGCGTTGGCCTGGGACCGGCCAAGCCACTCGATAGCGGAGGCCGGCGATGTGCAGCAGTCGACGCACGGCCATCTCCGGGCCGTTGTCGCGCTTCTTGACGCGGCCCATGCGCCGGGACATCTCGGCACTGGAGGACCCGGGATGCCGGCCGGGCTGGGGGGTCCTCGCCATCACGCCTTGAGCGTTCCACGGCGACGGCTCGGTTGACGGAGCGTCCACAGTCGGGATCAGGCGGAGTAGTCCACCAGAACTCTGCTCTCGCGCAGCTGGTCGAGGTGCGCCTTGATGGACGAGGCCACCGCGGCGTCGCGCAGCAGGATGCCGCACTCGAGATTCGTCTCTGCCGCTGCGGAGGAGAAGTTCGCGCTGGTCACGAGTGCCGCGAGCCCGTCGATCATCACGATTTTGGCGTGCTGCACGGCGTACTCGCCCACCTCGGGTGGACTCATCGTCCAGATGCGCGCCCCGGCCAGCCTCCCGGCGAGCGCCGTGGCCGTCTGCGCCTGCCTCGCCCGATCGACGACGAGCGTCACGGCGACACCGCGTCCGACGGCCTCTTGGAGCGCCGCCACGTAGGACGACCCCATCGTGGCGGAGTACGTAGCGGCGTAGACGTACGACTGCGCCTCGTTGATCAACTGCGACGCGGCGAGGGTCGTGTGGCCTTCGCTGTGCGGCAGGCTCGGGGACGTCCACACCAACTGCGGTCGGGCGGCGCGAGGAACGCCGCTCAGGGCCGACAGCACGACCGCCAGGGCGCGGACGTCGCCGGCGAGATCGGCCAGGACGGCGTCGAGGAGCTCCAGCACGCGCTCGCGACGATCCCCGTGGACGCTCTTGACGGCCTGGTGGAGCAGTCCGTGGCCGAGATCGAGAGAACCGCCGATCCGCTTCGCCTCGTCCTTGGTCAGGAAGGCGCCGAGCTCGGCGGCCGCCGTCATCCGCCGTCCTCCTCGCACAGCGAGGCGAACAGTCCGGGCGTCCAGGTGCTCGGGTCGGCGACCAGGTCGAGGACCATCCGCCGATCGAGGAAGCGGTTGGTCCGCTCGCAGCTCGTCTCGCTGACGAACAGGCAGAAGTGGCAGGCTCCGCCGTGCAGGAAGTCCTCCTTGCCCCGCGGTGCTCGGTGCGAGCAGATCGGGTCCGACGAGCAGCGGGTGCCGCGGCGGAGGGCGTCCAGCACGACCTTCTGCAGCTTCCCCGGCTTGGCCAGCTCGACGAGCCCACCGAGGGTGCCTTCGCTGTCCGAGGACGTCGTGCTGACGAGGAGGCCGGCCGCCGGCGGGACGTCGTCGTTGCCGGGCCAGGCGAAGATGCGCTCGGTCAGGCTGGCCGAGCCGTAGCCGCTGGACATCGCCATCTCGCGGATCAGCAGGTGCGAGAGCGTGTGGATGGCCCAGTAGCGCGGGGACGGGAAGCGGCCGTCCGGATGGATCTCCGCTGCGGTCTTGCTCGTTCGGCGCCGGAAGTTCAGCCGGTGCGCTGCCCTGTAGCGCTGCCAGACCGGACGGTCCAGCACGTCGGCTTCCCAGCTGGCGACGCGCGCCTCGTCGAACTGGATGAAGATGCCCTCTCCGCGGTCCTCGGTGGCCGGCACCCACGCGGGGAGGCCGTTGCGGGTGAGGGGGGCGACGCGGTCGGAGGCGTCGTCGATGCGGTCGAAGGCATCGATCCGGGTGAACCCGATGAAGGCGTTGACCTTCTTGAGCCGCTCGACGGCGACGACGCCGGTCACGAGCGGCTCCAGCTCGGCAGCCACGTCGCGAGACGCGGCCTTGAAGTCAGGGGAGCCGCTGTACTTGGTGAACTTCGACGGGTCGCTGAGCACGGTCCACTCGGGAGCCAGCAGAGTCCGCGGGTCGCGTCGGGCGGCCGCCTGCTCGCTGTCGTCCGCGGTCGTCGATTGCCCGGTCGCGAGCTGGAACGCCTCCCAGAGGACGGCGTTGTCGACGTCGTCGAGGCCCGAGAGACCATTCACCCCGGCGAGAAGCTTGAGGGAGTCCATGCCCTCCGGACCGTGGATGGCTTGCAGCACCTTCTTGGGCAGGGAGCCGATGGCCGGAGCCAGCTCGGACGCCGAGGCCTCGTCCTCCCGCGGCAGGGACAGGGCACTCACCGTGTTCGAGAACCATTGGTTGGCGGCTCCGAGCAGCATGAGCCGGCCCTGCTCCTTGCAGGGGAAGAATGCGTCGAGGTGTGGGTGTCGTCCGCGGCAGCGAGGCAGATTCGCGGCGGCTGCGCGAGTGGTCGCATCCAGCATGCCGCGGTCGGCCTTGCACGCTTGGCAGGTGATCCGCACATCCGGACCGAGGTTGCTCTTCCACTCCTGCATGCGGAGCCGCGGGCGAGGAGCGGACGGGCATGCCGCTCCCCGGTGCACCCAGGCGACGTAGGGGAATTCGTCGAGGTGTCCCTTCTGGCATGCGACGAGATAGCGGGCAGGCACAGCTGTCCGGTCCCTCGGCTTGCGCTTCACCGCGCCGCCCTCGGACCAGCCAGTGCACCTCAGGTGCAGGAACTCCGCCTGGTCAGGACGGAACGGATTGGTGTTGCGGTACTCGAAGCTGGCGCCGTCGGACACCTGGCCGAGCAAGCCGCAGCCGGTGCACCGCAGCCATTGAGGGAAGACGCGCCCGGGGATGCCCAGGTCGGTCGCCGAGTCCTTCTGGCCGATCTCGGCGGATGCCCACGGGGGCTTGCGCAGTTCGTGCACGGTCTTGCCCAGGTGCGCCTGGACGACCTGGAGCAGGCGGGGCTCGACGATCGTCTCCGGCGGCGTGGGTCGACGGCGGTAGATGCGCTCCCAGTCGTCGAGGCCGTGGGGCATCACCGACAGGTGCGGCAGGTCGACCGTCGAGCCGATGCCCTGCGTGTAGAGCAGCGCAGAAGGCCGGACGGCACCGACCTTCGCCCGGTTCTTCGGCTTGTTGGCCTCGACGTCGGCGAGCGGGTCGAGCTCCTGCTCGACGGTGGCCACCGCCGCCTCGGGGACGTCGGGGGAGGGTGGGGCGACGTCGGTCGGGTCTTCCGACAGGGCGGTCATGCGTCCTCCTCGGCGGGGGGCTGGAAGCTCCAGCCCGGCGCGTCGACGGGCTCCTTGGCGGCGAGATGGCTCGGGCTGGGGCTGACCAGCAGGTTGATCTCCGGCTGCACCTCGCGCATCGAGTTGGCGACGACGAACACCTTCTCGGCGGCCGTGGTGGTCCGGACCTCGGGGCTGATCAGCAGGGGCGAGGTGACCTGGGTCTTGTCGGTCGACCGCTCGTAGACGAGGCCGCCGCCCTCCTCGATCGCACGTCCGAGCCAGCGGTCCTTGCGCTGGATCAGCTTGGCGCGTATCCGCTCGTCGAAGTCCGGCTCGGTGTAGGCACGCGCTGCCCGTTCGGTGAGCCGCTCGATGACCTCGTCCAGGCGCTGCGCGCCGTCGATGATCCGGCCGGCGCCGAGCTCGGGGGATAGCGACTTCGGCCGGCCGACGTCCATCACCCGGGCCGCGCTCACCAGCACACCCATGAGCCCTCGCTCGAGAGCGGCCTCGGAGAACGGGGTGACGCTGAGCGCCTCCACCTGCGCGTAGAACGTCTCGTGGTAGTGCCGGAACTGCTCGAAGTGCGCCATGTCCCGCGGCCTCGACCAGTTGGCCAGCGACACGACCAGCCCGGGGCGGGACGGATCGCGACCCACGCGGGACGACGCCTGGATGTACTCGGCGGTGTTCTTGGGCTGGCCGACGACGAGCATCAGGCCCAGGCGGGGGACGTCGACACCGACCTGCAGCATCGACGTCGCCAGGACGAAGTCGTACGGCCGCTGGTCGAAGCCGCCCTTCACCTTGCCGTCCTGCATCGCCTTGGTGAAGGCGGCCTTGCCGGCCGTGCTCCAGCGGTCCGGGTCGAACTCTAGGGAGAGCTTGTCCAGCGTGGCCCCGATCTCCGACGACGAGATCCGCGAGGTGAGTTCGCCGATCGCCAGTCGTGAGAAGTCCGTGGTGCGGCGCGGGAAGGGCTCGGTCCTGCCGGACACACGGGTGGTGACGTCGTCGTCGAGATAGCGCCGCATGCCGGCGAGCTCTCGCGTGGCACTGAAGTAGGCGACCGACGTCAAGTACGGGTCAGCCGCCTTCCCGTGCTCGTCGAGCAGCTTCTGCCCGGCGAGCAGGAGCACCTCGGCGATGCGGATCTCGGCGAGGGTCAGCCGGATGCCATGCGCGCAGACGCCGAGGTATTTCCGTCCCGGGTCGTCCTCGGTGACCTCCAGCTCCCTCGAGAAGAACGTCTGGCGGACGTCGAGCACCTGCGGCGGGAAGACGTCGACGCCTCGTCCGTACAGGTTGCGGACCTGGTCCTCGGCCTTCCGGACCGTCGCCGTGGAGGCGATGATCAGCGGGAGGACGGCGTCGCCGTCCCGGGACCAGGAGCAGAGCACGTCGACGACGTTCTCGAAGACGCCGACCGCGGTGCCGAGTGCTCCGGTGATGAGGTGCAGCTCGTCCTGGATGATCAGGTCCGGCGGTCGGAGGCGCGACACCGGCTCGACGTCGGCGGCCGGGTAGCTGACGCCGCTCTTGGTGACGGCGTTGTGCTTCTGGCCCTTGCACGAGTCGCCCCGCGCGTCGGGGTGGCGGTAGCCGTGGCGGGGGCAGCGCTCGGCGACGTAGCCGAAGAGGCTCGCCGCCTCGCCCTCCCGCGCCAGCCGGGCGAACTTGTCGACGGTGGCGAGCAGGAACGTCGGCGGGTGCCGGTAGATCTCCTCGTCGACGGTGAGGATGGGAAGGCCTTCGTCGTCCTGTCCGCGTGTGGAGAAGGGGCACTCCTCGTCGCGATCGCCGCAGCGGACGTGGATCCGCTGGGTGGTGGCCACGGCGTCGACGTCGCGCTTCGGGTCGATCGGGGTCCCGCACCACGGACAGCGCTTGATCTGTAGGACGGTGAGGCCGTGGGCACGACCGTCCTCGGACTTCGCCAGCTTCACCTGTGCCTCGGCCTCGGCGTAGCGCTTGGGGCTGACGCTGCTGCCGACCCAGAGCCCGATGCGGAAGGGCTCGGCGCCCCAGGTCGCTTCGTCCTCCCGGCGGATCAACTCCGCCGCGCACACGAGCGCGGCCGCGCGCTGGAACTGCTGGGAGGTCAGCAGGCGGAGGGTGTACCGCATGAGGACGGCGACGCCGTCACCGCCGTCCAGCTCCCCGTCCTCGCCCTGGACGGCTCCCTGGAGGCGCCGGATCGCGAAGGTGAAGGCCGCCAGGCCGAGGTAGGCCTCGGTCTTGCCACCACCGGTGGGGAAGAAGAGCAGCTCGACCCGGGAGTCCTCGCCGCTCCGATAGGGATCGGTCGGGTCCACCAGCGCCGGCAACTGCATGAGGATGAAGGCGAGCTGGAACGGCCGCCACGAAGCCGCCTTGTCGCCCTTCGCCTCGACCTCGGCCAGGGCTTGCTCCACGGTGACGCCGACCTTGGCCGCTCGTGCGGCGGCAACCTGGGAGCGGATGCGCTGGTCGCGCATGGCTCGGTTCATGAACCGGAAGGCCGCCAGCGTGTCCGGGTCGCTCTCCAGCAGCTGCAGCCCGGCCTTCAGCCGGGAGGCGACGACCTTCGCCTCGCCGATCGCCTCGGAGGCGGTCTTCCTCAGGTGGTAGGGGAGTGCGGCGGCTGCCGGCTCCTGGTCCTCGGCCAGCCACGCCGCGTAACCGGCGATCATCGGCTCGAGCGCCCGGCGGATGTCGCCGGGGTCGATCTCAGCGAGGACGCGCATCGACGTGACGGTGTTCCCGGCGTCGCCGGCGACGGTCTGCGGGACGTCGGCGGTCGGCAGCCAGGTCGTCGTGATCTCGCGGGCGCGCCGGGTCTTTGGGACCTCGTCCCAGTCCACGGAACAGGTGCGGCCGACGGCGTACTCCAGCTTGTGCTTGTACTGGAGGTCCAGGCGGCGACGCTCCTCGTCGGGCTCCCGGTAGCCCGGTTCGAGGACGTCGCGGCTCGGGAGGAAGCACTCCGAACCGTCTTTCGCGGTGACGGTCAGCTTCGTCTGGAACAGCCAGTCCCCGGGCGGGGCATCGGTCCCGGTGATGCGGTCGTTGCTGAGCGCCAGTTCGACGATCAGTCGATCGCCGAGCGGGAAGACTTCGACGCGCAGGCTGACGTCGGTGTCGAGGTCGAGGACGTCCGCTCGTCGTGCCGTGGTGCCTACTAGGACGAGCTCCCTGGGGAACTCCAAGGGAGTGCGCCGGAACCAGGTGCGCTTCTTGCCTGTTTCCTCGTTGAGGCGCTGGAAGCTCTCGTAGCGGGCCCACTCGGCTGTGACGACGAGCGTGCCGACATCGGCGGGCACCTGGAACCGAAGGCCCATCGACGAGGGATGGGTCAGGGCTCCCTTTGGGCCATCGTCCTCCTCGTCATCCGACTCGGCGGTCGAGACGTCCTCGTCGGTCGGCACGGGGACCCCGAGCTGTCCGTCTCGGTCGGGGTCGGAATCGCTGACCGCCTGGACCGGAGCACCGTCGATTCCCTGGCTCTCGGCCTCGTCCGGGTCGAACGATAGGCGTGCAAGCGAGGGATCAATCGTGACGGGTGCCAGACCGCCGACGGCGTACATGGCGCGAGGGCTTGCGGGGATCTCCTCGTCCGCATCTCCGCGCGGGCCCAATAGTTCATCTCGGATGAGGTTGACGAGCTCAGCCCGCACTGTTGTGGAGCCGGACTCGGGCATCAGATGCGACCTTCCTGCGCTTGCCCGTTTTGTCGCTCCATTGCCGAACGCCGGTGATTCTCTCGGAGTAGTCGATCCAGCAGTTCGACCCTTGCTGCCGGGCTGACGGTGAAGCGTTCAGCCTGGCGGTATGTGTGAAACCCATGGCCCAACATCAGGTCGCTCCAGTCGTACGCCTGGACGGCCGCCTCATCCAGCTCCACATGCAGATCGCGGATGGTTGAGACGTCTCGGTCCGCCGATAGAGAAGGGTCATTCACCAGGTTGTAGAGAGCGGTCAGGCCTATGCTGCGATCTTGCATCAACTTGCGTCGCGTGTTATCGAGAGCCTCACCGGCCGCTTCTAGTCGCGCAGTGACCGCGGGTCGAGGGAATGTCTCGAACACGTCGGAAGGCGTATATCTTACGCGGGTCTCCAGCGTAGAGCTGTAGGTAATGGCCCAGATCTGGTGAGGGGCGGAAGTAAGAATCGCAAGATGTCCGGGCGTATCTAGGGCGAAGACGACGCACGCATCGCCGATCACTTGGCCGGTGGGGACGCGTACAGGTAGGACCGCCTTGCTGACCCGCGCGATGACGATTACCCCATCCATATCCCGTATGGCTCGGTACAAGCCCGGCCGGTTCTCGGCGTAGCGCCACCAGCGCTCGCGATTGGCCTTCCTGTTCAGCTTGGCTCGCTCCGGCCTTACGAGTCGCTGTACTCGCTCGTACGGCAGGCGGTAGCGCTTGGCTGTCGCTTCCTCCCAGTCAAAGAAGTTGATCACAAAGCGGCTGGCAGAGAGGTCAGGGCGACCAGTCAAGTCCGCCCCTGTGAGATAGGGAAAGATGACATCAGAATTGCGCGGTTCATCTTGGAGCATGTTCGTCGCCTGATCGCGGTCAAGCACAAAGCCGTCGCCCAGCACGTACGAGCCTATGAATGCGGTGCTCTGGTTCTCGGTCAGCCGCCTTGGGCGTCCGGCAACTGCTCCCTCAGGCTCAAGCAGAGCCGAGATGCGATGAACCCGCACGCCGTCAACCCAGACTCCACAGCCCTTCTCGGGCTCTGTGGATCCACCCCAAACGGCTGCGAACTCCAGGTTGGCGCTCGATGCCGGCCACGGCCTGCTCTTGATTGCCCGTGTGATCGTAAAGCCGTCATCTAGCAGCTGGTGAAGCCCGACCTCCTGGGTGTCCCCTTGAGCGATGGTATTGGTTGCGATGAGTCCGAGCTTGCCGGTCCGTCGCATCAAGGAGGCGGCCCGGAGCAAGAAATAGGCCACGAGATCGGCGCCACCCCGAACGTTATTGGCGATCTGCTGAGACAGAAATTCGCGATACTCGTCTCCAAGCGCGGCTTTCAGTTTCTTGTCACCGAGAAATGGCGGATTGCCGACGATGGCGTCGAAGCCGCCGTGTTCGAGGAGAACGTCAGGGGCCTCGATGATCCAGTGCACTGGTTCCCAGCGGGCGTAGTCGGTGGGAACGGTGGGCGTGAGTCCTTGCTCGATGATCCGGTCGAGGACGGTTGTGTCGCCAATGCTGTCGTCGGCGGGGAAGGCCTTGATAAGGGCGCCTTCGAGGGCCGTGTACGCGTCTTCGAGCGCAGCTCCTGGCCTTCCGCCGAGGCGGAGGGCGGTGGCGACGATGCCGTCCGCAATCAGTCGGAGCTTGCCGCTGACCTGCTCGGACTGGCCGAGCAGGCGGCGCTTGCCGTTGCGCGTTCGCTGGGGGTCGTCCTCGTCGACGGTAGTGGCGAGCTGGTGGCGGATGCGGGTGACCTCGTTCAGCACGGCCTCGGCGTCGACGAAGGCGTTGAGCTGCTTCGACTTCTTCGTCTCCGGTGCGATGTGCAGGTGTCGAAGCTGCTCAAGGGAGGTGAGGCCGAGCAGCGAGTTGCCGTGGAAGACCTTGTCGTCGACGAAGGAGAACGGCTTGGTGGGGTCGAGTGAGACCAGCCAGAGGGAGAGCTTGCACATCTCGACGGCCATGCCGTTGATGTCGGCGCCGTAGAGGCAGTGGGCGATGACCTCGCGGATGGCGCGGGTGCGCAGGCCGGTGTCGACGTGGTCGCCGTCGACGATGGCTTCGGTGGTCCAGGCCTCGACGAGTCGGTCGGAGAGGTAGCGGGCGGCGGCGACGAGGAAGGCTCCTGAGCCGGCGGCGATGTCCGCGACCTTGAGGTCGAGGATCGCCGAGCTCGACTTGAGCCGCCAGGCGTTCTCGTCGTTGGTCTGCAGCGGTCCGGGTTCGTAAACCAGCGGCTGCAGGGCGTGGAGCACGACTTCTTCGGCCAGGGAGCGGGGTGTGTAGTGCGCGCCGGCGTTCTTCCGGGACGGGGTCTCCGAGACCACCAGACCGCCGCGCGGGACGACGTAGGGCAGGTCGCGCAGGTCCCGGCGGATGAGGTTGCCCCACGACACGAGTGCGGGAAGCAGGTCGGGGTCGTCGCCGGCGACCGGCTTGAGGAGGCGGTTCATCTCCGCCTCGTCCACGTCGGCGTCGTGCAGCTTGGCCATCTTCGCCACGGAGACGAGCTTTGCCGCCGGCTGCGTCTGCTTGACCCAGTCGGTCAGCCTCCCGGCGAAGTCCTTGGCGCCCCGCGACTCCTCGTAGATTTCGTCCAGGGTGTCGAGGTCGATCTCGGGTTCCTCGCCGTCCTTGCCGACGAGTCCGAGCACGACCTCGGCGTCGACCCCGCGGCAGGTGTAGCCGAGCAGGCCCTCGTAGATGTAGCCGATCTGCTCGACGTCGACGTCCCGGAACGAGATCCGCCGCGCCTGACCGCCGACCTTGGCCACCTGGACCGACTCGAGCACGTGGAGCATCACCCGGTCGGACACGCGCAGGCGCAGTCCGCCGTCGGGACGCTCGGCGGTCATCCACGGGAACCGCTGGGGGTCGAACAGGGAACCGCCGTAGGCCGGCATCCGAACCTCGTCGAAGTTCGCCCCTCCGTAGAGGGCGGTGCTGACCGCGAGCAGTCGGTGCCAGACGTCCGTGGAGTGGTCGAGGTTCTCCTCGCCCTCCTGCTGCGCCCGGGCCTGCAGGTCGTCGAGCAGGTCGCTGATCCCGTAGGCGGCCCGGTAGAGCTCCGGTGTCGGCAGCATTCCGCGCTCCTCGGCGAAGAGCAGGAACACCACCCGCATCATCACCGTGACCGCGGCCTGGTAGATCTCGTCCGGGTCCTCGCACAGCGGGTCGTCGAGCCCCTTGCCCCGCGCGGACAGCCGCGCCTCGGAGAACGCCTGGACCAGCAGCTCCACCGATTTGCGGACCTGGACGCCGAGCGCCTCGGTGATCTCCTCGGCCTCGAGCACGCTGCGCTCGAACAGCCGCGGGAGCCGGCGCTCGGGGTTCGCGTGTCGCAGCGTCGATGCGCTGACCAGCGTCAGGAACGCGTCGCGCAGCCGGGGCTCCTCGCGCCAGCTCAGCGCGTCGACCACGCCCGAGCCTGTAGTCGTGCTCTCGCCGGCCCAGACGAGCGCCCACCAGCGGCCGTCGGTCACCACGCCGACAGCGACGTCGGCCTTGCGCAGCAGCGCGGCGATCCGGTCGACCTCGCTCGCCGACCAGCCGTCCAAGCCGGCCGCGTGCAGGCTGTCGGTCGGCGGCACGACCCGCAACAAGCACGCGATCTCGTCGTCGCGCCCCCGCAGGGCGCCGTCCGGGCGGACCGCGATGGTCTCGCCCGGCGACCGGACCACCACGTCCTCCGGCAGCTCGCCCGGTGCGATCCGATGCCCCTCCCACCCGGCGAGGACGTCGAGCACCACGTCCACCCATGACCGCGCCACGTCCGCGTACTGCTCGGCGGATTCGTTGCGTGAGCGGTCGAAGGCCTGCTCCCAGACGGCGTGGTTCTCCTTGAACGTGACCAGCCGGTCGTCGACGTCGCTCAGTGGCTCCATCCCGTTGGGCCACATGTCCTTCAGGACCGGCAGGGACAGGAATGGGCCGTCGGTCTCGACCTGCGCCAACCAGTCCTGGTGCAACTGCGTCGTGCTCGGCGGACGACGCCTCATCGGACCGCCACCCCCTGCTCGGCGTCGGCGGGGCTGATCGCGAAGAGCACCGCGGCAGGGAATGGCCACGGCTTCACGTCCTGGTAGCGGGTCTCCACCGCCTCTCGTTCGCGGCGGCGCTCGTCGTCGATCTCGTCGAGCCTGGCGCGCATCTGCCGCAGGTCCCGCTCCGACTGGTGCTGCTCGACGTCGAACAACATCGCCTCCGCTTCCTGTTCGAGCTTCTCCGCCGCGGCGATCGACTCGCGGAGCGTGCTGGCGAACCGGGTGAAGATGGCGTCCACCCGGCCGAGGTCCTCCTCGCGCCGCTTCGCCAGTCGGTCCTCGACCTCCCGCGTCCGCCGCTCGACCCGGACCCGGATGGCGTCCTCCACACGGGATCGCAACCCAGCGGTGTCGTCGTCCCAGGCCGTGGCGAGGCGGCGCGCGACCTCGTCCGGCGCGGCGGTCAGCTCGTCGCCGTCCAACGCCCGGGCCAGCAGCTCCTCGGCTCGCTCGACACCGACCTGCTGCCGCCGGCCCAGTCGAGTGCCGGCCAGGAAGACCTCTTCGTGCAGCCGGATGCCGCCGCGACCGACGAGGACGAGGCGGACGACCGCGGCGGCGAAGGACTCGTCGAGCCCGGGGACCACGACGGCGCTGACGCGGTTCAGGTCGGTCTCGCCGCCCCACAGCGCTGATCGGAGCAGTCGGGTGGACCGCTGGAGCAGCGGGTGGCCCAGATGGGCGTGGACGACGTCCGTGGTGGCGCGGGCGACGTCCTGGTCGAAGGTGATGGGCCGCAGGCGGTCCGGCTCCAGCCGGCTGGCCAGGCCCCGGGTGACCGGTTCCCAGGAGCGCGCGAGGGACGGCAGCTCGAAGACCTCGGCGCCGCCGTCCTCCACCTGGGTGGGGACCAGCCGAGGCTGCATGTCGAGGTCCAGTGCGGTCTCGACCACGCGCCGGAGGTTCATCGGCCGCAGATGCAGGCTCTCCCGGTCCTCCTCCAGCTGGGTCTCGAGGGCGGTCAGCTCGGCGTTCACCTGCCGCTGCCCCAGCAGCATCTCGTTGATCGCGCGGTCTCCCTTGGGGGCCTGCTCGCTCGACTTCGGTGTGAGGGCGGCGCCGGTCAGCTGTCGCTGGATGTCGGGCGCGATGATCTCGTTCGCCGATCCGAGGTCCAGCTCGACCCGGGCGATCTTCGTGGCGACCCGAGCGAGGAAGTCGACGTCCGACGCCAGGCCGGAGGGGCCCGCCGCCGGTGTGAAGTGCCGGATGTCGGGCTGGTGCTCCTGGCCGTACCGGTCGACCCGGCCGATGCGCTGCTCGAGCCGGTTCGGGTTGAACGGGATGTCGTAGTTGAACAGCCGGTGGCAGTTGGCTTGCAGGTCGATGCCCTCGCCGGCGGCGTCGGTGGCGAGCAGGATGCGGACCTTGGTGCGGCTCGGCGGCTCGTTGAACTGCGCGCGGGTGAGCTCGCGCTGTTCGGGGTCGGTGCTGCCGTCGATGACTGCGATCCGGTCGGCGTCGTAGCCGTGCTGGAGCAGGTTGTCCCTGACCCAGTACAGGGTGTCGACGTACTCGGTGAAGACGACGATGCGCTCGTCGAGCCAGAGTTCGCCGGCGAGCAGCACGCCGTCGAGGTGGCGGACCAGGGCCGCCAGGCGGGAGTCGACGGTGCCGTCGAACTCGTGGCCCCAGCTGCTGAGCCACCGCAGGTCCGCGATGTCCTCGTCGGTCAGGGGAGGGAGCTTCCGCCGGGTGCCGGCGAGGGTCAGCAGCTCGGTCTGGTCGGACTTCCCTTCCTCGAGGTCGTCCGCGTCGACGCCGAGGACGTCGTCGTAGTCGCCGCTCAGTTCGGCGTCCACACCGCGGAGCCGCGTCTCCAGGTAGACGTCCACCGTGCGGGCGAAGGCGACCGGGGAGGAGAAGAAGCGCTTCTTCAGCAGGAGCGTCGCCATGTCGCGGGCCTGCTTGGCGGCGCCGTCGCCCGTGGCCACCGCCTTGTCGCGACGGTTGGTGAAGGCGAGGAGGCACTCGTAGGCCTCCTCCTCGGCGGGTGAGGGCTCGAACGGCAGCGCGGTGACCTGGCGCTCCTGGAAGCCCTTCGCCTCCTTCAGGTCGCGCTTCAGACGGCGGACCGCGACCTCGCGCAGCGCCGAACGGTCGATGTGCGAGCCGCGCACGAAGCGCTGTGGGTCGACCATCTCCAGCAGGGCGGTGAACGACTCGACGTAGCCGTTGTGCGGGGTGGCGCTGAGGAACAGGCGGTGCTCGCACTTCTCGGCCAGCTCGCGGACGGCGTGGGTGCGCCGCGAGTCGACGGCGTAGCCGCGCCGGGTGATGTTCAGCTTGTCGACCCGCTGCGGGCTCGAGGGGGCGACGTGGTGCGCCTCGTCCACGATCAGGATGTCGTAGGCGAACCGCCGGGCGCCCTCGCGCTTCGCCGACTGCGCGTACACGTCGCGGAGGAGGCGCTGGGCGCGCTGCCCGGGCAGCCACGACATCGAGACGATGATGCGCGGGAAGAGCGTGAACGGGTTGGCGTGCAACCCGTGGCTGCGGCGAACCTCGCGCATCGTCTCCGAGTTGATGATCGTGAAGTCGAGGCCGAACTTCTCGAGCATCTCGTCCTGCCACTTCAGGGCCAAGCCGGCGGGGCAGACGATGATCGCGGTGCGGGCGCGGTGGCGGAGGAAGAGTTCCTGCGCGACGAGTCCGGCCTCGATGGTTTTGCCGAGACCGACGTCGTCGGCGAGGAGCAGGTTGGCCCGCGTCTCGCGGAGCGCGCGACGCAGCGGCTCGAGCTGGTAGGGCTCGACGTTGGCGCCGCTGCGGAAGGGCGCCTGGACGACCTGGGAGTCGGCGGAGGTGATGGCGCCCCAGCGGAGGGCGTCGATGAAGGCCGCGAGCCGGCTCGGGTCGTCGAACCGGTCCGGATCGATCGTGGTGGGGAGGCCTAGCTCCGGTCGGAGCGAGCGGCCCTGTTCGAGCTCCCAGACCACCTGGAGCTCCTGGCCGAGGCGGTCCTCCTCGAGGGACTGGAGGGTGACGGCGTGCTGGAGGCCCGTGGTGGCGTCGTCGGCGCCGCTGCGGGGGAGCCCCTGGACGCGGACGTCGGTGACCGCCCAGGTCGCGCCACGCACAACCGCGATCTGACCCGGCTCGGGGACGGAGCGGGTGTCCGGAGCGGAGGCGTCCTGTCGCTCGGACGGACGGACGCTGCTGTCTTCCATGACTGCCACAGCTCGGACAGTAGTTACGAGACAGCGATGCGTCGCCCCTCCTCGGGAGTGCACGTGTCGCTGGGGTCCGTGGTGCCACTGGGTTCGATGACCGTTCTGGAGGGCGTCCCGGCCTGAGGCTGCGCTAGGGACTTTGCGGCGCAATGCCTTCGAGGTGGGGCTGGGGCGCACGTGCCGGCCGGGGCCGGTGTCACGGCAGTGCACCCGAAGCGGTGATGCGGGTCGTCTCCTCACCGGAACTGTCGTTCCGAGATGGCAGGGTCCCGATAGGCCTCGGCAGGGACGCTGAGCACGACGGGGAGTTCTGGATCGATGACGTCAACGGCGCTGTTCCACGTTCCTCCGACGGTCGACGTGGTCGCTGGTGTTGCCGAGCGCGTCGCAGCGCTCGGACCTCGCACGCGTGAGCAGCGCTGGGCGAGCCTCTCCGCCTGCGTCTTGGACGCGGTGTGGAGCATCGGCGCCCGTTACGACGGGGTGGTCGTGCCGCTCGTCCGTCGCGTCCTGGACGACGGAGCGAGTGGTCCGCTGTTGACGCTTGGGCCTCCCGTCGAGGACGTGCATCCCCTGCGCCGCTTCGTCGAGTGCTTCCCCGACGAGGACTCGCTCCTGGAGGTGGCGCGGAACCGCCAGCGCACGTCCACGCGCAACGGGATCACCAAGGCGCGGGCCGCCCTCGGCTATGCGCGCGCTCTCCTGGACCACGGGATCGACGACATCGCCGCCGCGAATCAGGCCCTCTCCTCGCCGCCCCTGCTCGCGTCCATCGACAACCGCTTGCGACGAGTACGAGGAGAAGGGCAGTACGGCATCCGGCGGGGTTACTTCTGGATGCTCTGCGGCGACGACGGGCGCATCAAGCCGGACCGGATGGTCCTCCGGTGGCTGGCCCCCCACGGCGTCCGCGACCCGCACGTCGCACAGCAGCTGCTGATCGACGTCGCCGAGTTCCTCACCAGGGAGGGGGCGACCAAGGTGACGCCCTGGGAGGTCGACCACGCGATCTGGCTCGCGGCGCGCGGTCAGGACACGACATGACGGCCTCGCCCGCGACGCCTGAGACCGATCGTCACCCAGATCTGGACCTGGAGCAGCAGTACGTCACCCGCTCGTACCAGCTGCTCGACAAGGGGCTCGCCGACGTCGAGCACACCTACGCGAGCTATCAGGAGGGGAACCGTGCGACCGCCGCTGCGCTGCGCCGGGCGCTCGACATCCTGCGAAACTCGCGGGGTTCGGGTCAGCTCGTCTTCGGGCGAGTCGACCGTGATGGCGAGCCGCTCTACATCGGTCGCCGCCGCGTCCACGACGAGTCGAAGAACCTCGTCGTCGCCAGCTGGCACGCCCCGGCTGCGCAGGTCTTCTACCAGGCGACGCCGGAAGACCCGCAGGACCTGGATCTCAAGCGCGTCTTCGTCGAGCAGGACCGGATCCTCTCGCGCCTGGTCGACGAGATCACCGCGGCATCCGTGGGGGTCGCCCAGGATGCCGACGCAGCGGGTCCCACACCCGTCAGCGATGCGCTGCTGATCGAACTCGATCGTTCGCGCGACGGAGCGATGCGCGAGGTCGTCGCCACCATCCAGGCGGAGCAGTTCAGGATCATCCGTGCGCCCCGTGACCGCGTCCTCGTCGTCCAGGGTGGCCCCGGAACCGGCAAGACCGTCGTCGGCCTCCACCGCGCTGCCTGGCACGCATTCAACGACGAAGGACTTCGTCGTGCCGGCATCCTGGTGGTCGCCCCCAACACGGCCTTCCTCAGCTACATGAGCGGTGTGCTGCCGTCCCTCGACGCGTCGGACGTGCTGCAGGTCGACCTGGCCTCGCTGTACCCGGGTGAGGCGATGGCCACGGGGACCGACCCAGTCGGCGTCGCCAGGGTCAAGGGGAGCGCCGCGATGGCTCAGGTCCTTCGCCGAGCGCTCGATGCTCGACGCGGGTGGGGCGACGAGGACCTGGAGTTCTCTTTGGGGGGCGCCCGGACGACGCTCGCGGCCGATCGCATCCGCGCGCTGGTCGACGACGCCGCGGCTCGCGATCTGCCCCACAACCAGGCCCGAGACGTCCTCCGGCAGTCCTTGTCGGCCGCCGCCTACGCCGCCTACGCCGGGGCCCAAGCGGCCGGCGGTCGGGCTGTCATCGCGACCGAGCCGGCCATCCGTCGGCTCTCCACGTTCAACAACGCGTTGGATCGCATGTGGCCCACCTTCACCGCCGAAGAGCTGCTGCGCGGCCTGTACGGGACGCAGTCGTGGCTCGTCGAGGCCAGTGATGGCCTGCTCTCGGCCGACGAGCGGGCAGGCCTCTACCGCGAACCCCGTACCAGCATCGGGGACGAACCCTGGACGGACGGCGACCTCTTCTGCCTCGACGAGCTCTCCTACCTCCTCAACGGTGAGGTCCGCACGTACAGACACGTCGTCGTGGACGAGGCGCAGGACCTCTCGCCCATGCAGGCGCGGGCGCTGGCGCGGCGCTGCCCGAGTGGCTCCTTCACCGTGCTCGGCGATCTCGCGCAGGCCACCGGGGCCTGGATCAGGGACAGCTGGTCGGAGCTGACGACGCATCTCTCGACGAGCGAGACCGTCGTCGAGACGCTCACCATCGGTTACCGCGTCCCTTCGGCAGCTCTGGAGCTCGCCGCTCGTCTCCTGCCGCTCATCTCGCCGAACCTCGAGGCGCCGACGTCCGTGCGCCTCGGCGCCGGAGACCCGACCGTGCACATCGCCGGCGAGGACTCGGTCGAGGACCGAGCCTTGGACCTCGCCGCCGCTGATGTGGAGGACGGTCGGACGACGGCGATCGTCCTGCCCGACTCGTCGTTCGACTCGCTGTTGGAGCGCTGCACCGCTGCCGGAACGACGATCGGGAACGGTCGAGACGGGGACTTCTCGCACCCGCTCACGCTCGTGCCCGCGTCGTCCGTGAAGGGCCTCGAGTTCGACTCGGTCGTGCTGCTCGGTCCGACGGAGCTGGCCCGGAGCGCCGTCGATGGCCGACGGCTGCTCTACATCGCGATGACGCGCTGCACCCAGGTGCTGCGCCTCGTGGACGACGGCGTGCTGCCCGAGGGCCTCGACCACCTCCTTCCGTCCGGACCCGACCCGGACGAGCCCGAGGTCGAGGTGATCGGAGACGACGGGGCGAGGGCTGAGAAGCGCGCGGACTCCGCCGACCTCGACGCTCTGGTCGAGCTCGTCACTCGACTCGGTGATGACGATCGGGCGCTCGTGATGGCGCTCGCGCGGCGACTGCTGCAGGAAGGCACACGTGACTCAGAGGTCTGACGCCCACGACATGGCCGAGGAGCCGGGAGGACTCGGGCTGAGCGACCAGCTCGAACGCAAGCTGCGGCGACAGCTCGATCTCTGGCGCTCCTCGCTGGTCGCCGTCGACGGGCGTCAGCGGCTCGTCTACTTCAAGCACATGAGGACGGCGTCGCTGGAGATCGCGGCGCCAGGTGCAGCCGAGCTGATCGGCCAGGTCTCGGCCGGAACGTCCGTGCTCACAGCTCCGGAACCGGAAGGTGCGCAGGAGAGCGACGACCGGCTCCACGACGCTCTGCTGCTCCGGCGGCCGCACATCCTCGTCGGCAACAAGACGACCAAGGAGCTGGGGCCGTCCCTGCGGCGGCTCGACCAGGTCAGTCAGCAGACCTTCGCCGACCGCGGGTTCTGGAGCCTCTACGTCGGAGCGGGTTTCCTCACCTGGAGCGACCACGACGACAAGCCGGCAGAGAGCCCACTCCTCCTCGTGCCCGTTCGGCTTCGGCGTGAGGGCGACGCAGGGCACTGGTCGATCGAGAGCACGGACGACGACATCGCCCTCAACCCGGCGCTCCAGCTCGTCATGGAGAAGGACTACGGCATCACGCTGCCCGAGGTCGATGCCGACGACGTCGACCTGGACGGCTATCTGGCGGATGTCCGGGAGGCCGTTGCGGGACAGAAGGGCTGGAGTGTCACGCCGCGGGCGGTCATGACGACGTTCAGCTTCCACAAGGAGGCCATCTACCGGGACCTCACCGAGCACGCCCAGCAGGTCCTCGAGCACCCCATGGTCCAGCTGCTCGCGCTCGGACCTGACGCGCCGTCCGGGGAGAAGTACGCCTTCGAGCCGGTATCCGAGGACGCCGTCGACGTCGAGCTCCCGCCCGAGAAGATGATGAGCATCCTCGACGCGGACAGCAGTCAGCGGAAGTGCGTCATCGCGGCACGCGGGGGTCGCAGCTTCGTGATGGACGGACCGCCAGGGACCGGTAAGAGCCAGACGATCGCCAACATCGTCGTCGAGCTCATCTCCGCCGGGAAGTCCGTGTTGTTCGTCAGCGAGAAGGCAGCGGCCCTCGACGTCGTCCGGAACAGGCTCGCAGAGAAGCGTCTGGACCCGTTCCTGCTGGAGCTCCACAGCCATGCCGCTACTCGGAAGCAGGTCGCCGCAGAGCTGAACAACGCCTTGACGAAGTCACCGCGCGCCCTGACCCGTTTCGGGGCGGTCGAGATGAAGTCGCTGGCCAAGGACCGCCAGGACCTCACGGACTACGCCGAGGCCATGAACGACGTCCGGCCAGCGCTGGGGCGGAGTCTGTTCGCCGTCCTGGGGCGTGTCGCCCAACTGGAGCGGCACCGCGACATCGCGGTTCCTCCCGCGGACATCTGGGCGGAGCTGGACGGCGAGGGACTGGCGGCGATCCTCGAGCGGGCCGCGGCCCTCGGCCGGGCGTGGAGCCCGGTCGTTCGCCGCGATGACTTCCTCTGGCGGGACCTGCACCTGGCGACCGGCAAGCATGTCGACGTCGACGCGATGCAGCGATCAGCTCGTCGGGCACGCGACGCTGCATCGAGCCTGGTGACGCGGTGCGACGCCGTCGACGAGGACTTCGGGATGCCCTTCGGCCGGCGCCACGACGACGCCGTTCGTCGTCGCGACGTCCTGGCGCTCGTGGAGGGACGGCCGGAGGGCGTCGTCACCGCGTGGCTGTGTGACGACGAATCGACCGTCGTGGGCCACCGGGAGCTCGCTGGGGAGCTGGCCCAGGTGACGGGGGAGCATCACGAGCTCACCGGTCGTCTCCTGCGCGAGGCGGGTCCGCGACAGGGCGAACTCGACAGCGATCTGTTCTCCGCCGTGGATGGAGTGCTGGTTCCCGGGGAGCTGGGGTGGGCGCCGCCTCCGAACCTCGCCGCCAGTTCGGCGGCCGCGCTCCTGTCGTGGCTGCGCGACGCCCCGCACCGCCTGGTCGAGGTCAATGGCGTCACGCAGCGCCTCGGCGGGGCGCTGGGATTCGGCGCGGACAACCCGACGCTCGGTGTGGCCGAGCGGCTCGCGGGCCTGGCCGTTCTCGGCAACAACCCGGCCCGACCGCTCGCGCCGTGGTTCCACCCGGGCGTGCAGGCGGCGCTCGAGGAGTCCGAGCGAGTGCTGGACACGCTCGTCTCCGCAGTCCGCAGCAGGCGTGAGGCTCTCAGCACGGTCTTCACGCCGGCAGCGCTCGAACTCGACCTCGCTGCGCTCGACCAGCGCTTCCGCGAAACCCACACGGGCCTCGGGCGCTTCTCCAGCCAAGCTCGAGCCGACCGGAAGCGGGTCAAGTCAGCCGCCGTCTCCGGCAAGGCCAAGAAGGACGTCCTCGCGCACCTCGGCGAGGCCGCCGAGTGGCAGCGGGCCGAACGAGCCCTCGATTCCGGTGAACAGGACCACGCTGGGCGTCTCGGCTCCTACTACCGGCGGGTCGAGACCGACTTCGACCGAGTATCGAGTGCCATCGAGACGGCTCGCCGTGCGGTGCGGCTGGCCGGGGACGACATCGACGTGAACGCGCTGGCGCGCCAGCTCGGGGCGGACGGCGATCCGGATCCCCTGCTCACCTCGTTGGGGGAGCGGCTGGGCTCGAGCGTCACGGCGTTGAGAGACGAAGCTGCTAGCCACCTCGGCCACGACGCCAGCACGACCGCAGGCATGTCGCTCCACGCCTTCGCCGAGTGGTGCACTCGCCTCGCGGAGCACCTCGCTCCGGCCATCGCCGCGATAGGTCACGTCGCGGACGTGACGGGGCGTGATGTGACGGT
Organism: Blastococcus tunisiensis; assembly: GCF_900112815.1. Classification (GTDB taxonomy): domain Bacteria; phylum Actinomycetota; class Actinomycetes; order Mycobacteriales; family Geodermatophilaceae; genus Blastococcus_B; species Blastococcus_B tunisiensis. Next base: position 84,116 of record NZ_FOND01000004.1, on the reverse strand, counting down.
CGGGGAAGTGCGGGATCTGCTGCGCATCGCTCGGCGGAGAGATGCCGGCGCCGCACGCGTGCTGGAGAGCTACGACGAGGACGTCCAGCGACTCGGCTCCGCATACCGCGGCCTCGAGACCGAGTGGGCCGACGTCGAGCGCGCGCTCGACTGGCTGGAGTCATCGCGGAAGCAGCTCGGCGGTCCGGTGGCGCCGGTAGTCGCGGACAAGGTCATGTCCCCGAGCTTCGCGTCGGGCGAGCTGACCGAGCTGCTCGAGCGGTGGTCCGGAGCATCGGCAGAGCTCCGCGGCCTCTTCTCCGGCGCGCGATCGGCCGACCTCGACGGAGAGTTCGCGGACCTCGATGCGGCCGTCGTCCTGACCGACGAGATGCTGGAGCACGCCAGCGAGGACATCTACGAGTGGATCGAGCACGTCAGATCGATCGACTGGCTGGAGGAACGCGGGCTCGCCGCCGCCGTCGGGCAGCTCGTCGCCCAGGCAGTGCCCGCTGACGACGTCGCGGAGGCGCTCGAGCGAGTGGTCCTCGCAGCATGGGTGGACGCCACCGTCCGGAACGACGCGAGGCTCGACAAGTACCGCGCCGTCGACCGAGATGCGCTGGTCTCGGAGTTCCAGGACCTCGACCGCCGTCTGATCGAGGACCGGTACTCCGAGGTCGTCGCGCGCTGCGCCGCTCTGCGCCCGACCTCCCGAGGAAGTCGCGGGGCGCAGGTCATCGTCCGAGAGGCGCAGAAGAAGACTCGGCACAAGCCCATCCGACAGCTCCTTGCCGAGAGCGCTTCGCTGGTCCAGGGGCTCAAGCCCTGCTTCATGATGAGTCCGCTGTCCGTCTCGCAGTACCTGCCGGCGTCGATGCGCTTCGACGTGGTGATCTTCGACGAGGCGTCGCAGGTGCTGCCGTGGGATGCGGTGAACTGCGTCTACCGGGGCGAGGCATTGATCGTCGCTGGGGACCAGAAGCAGCTGCCTCCGACTTCGTTCTTCGGCACGACTACGGACGTCGACGAGCACGACGATTCGGAAGACACCCCGGACAGCTTCGAATCCGTGCTCGACATCGCGAAGGCCACGGGTGCTCTTCAGAGCCTCTCCCTCCTCTGGCACTACCGGAGCCAGCACGAGTCGCTCATCACCTACTCGAACCACCGCATCTACGAGCGGACCTTGCACACGTTCCCGGGAGCGAAGTTCGACTCCCTGGATCTCGGCGTCCAGAGCTTCGTGGTCGATGGCGTCTACATGCGGGGCGGCACCCGGGACAACCCCGTTGAGGCGGACTTCGTCGTCGACCGCATCGTCCACCACCGTCGCGAGCACCCGGGGTCGTCGCTGGGTGTCGTGACCTTCAGCGCGGCGCAGGAGGATGCGATCCTCGCGGCGATGGAGCTCCGGTCCGCGTACGAGCCGGCACTGCAGGAGCTGCTGAACGACCACGATCGGTTGGACGGGTTCTTCGTGAAGAGCCTGGAGAACGTCCAGGGCGACGAGCGCGACATCATCCTGTTCAGCATCGGTTACGGCCGGGACGAGTTCGGCAAGCTGACGATGAACTTCGGACCGCTGAACCGGAAGGGCGGCTGGCGCCGGCTCAACGTCGCCATCACCCGTGCTCGCCGGCGGGTCGAGATCATCTCCTCGATCCGCGCGAGCGACATCGCGAACGACGAGTTCCCGAGGCCGGACCCGGACCAGAACGGGGTGCCGCACCTGAAGGCGTACCTGGATTTCGCCGACCGGGGCATCAGCGCCCTGGCGGTCGACGCAGGGTCCGACGACGAGGTTCCGGAGAGCCCGTTCGAGGAGGACGTCCTCGACGTCGTCCGCGGCATGGGTTACCAGGTCGACCCCCAGGTCGGGACAGCCGGCTACCGGATCGACATGGCGGTCCGCCACCCTGACCGACCTGGCGAGTATGCGATCGGTATCGAGTGCGACGGCGCGATGTACCACTCTGCCAAGGCCGCGCGCGACCGTGACCGCCTGCGCCAGCAGGTGCTCGAAGGTCTCGGCTGGCGGATCCATCGCATCTGGGGCCTCACCTGGGTCCGCGACAGGCAAGGGCAGATCGAGCGTCTCCGGAAGGCCATCGAGTCCGCCGTCCGCGGTGAGACGACGACGCTTCCGGCTCCTCGTCCGGCCCCGCCGCCGGAACTGGTGGAGGAGGAGGTCGACTTCGACGCCATGCCGGAGTGGGCCGTGGGCTACCCGTCGCGGAACTCCTACGGGCGCCTGCCCAACGAACGCTCGCTCGCAGGCCCAGCGATGGCGGAAGCTCGGCCAGCGCTGCGCGCCTACTTCGAGCGAATCATCAGAGCCGAAGCGCCTGTCCACCACGGTCGGCTGCTGGAGTGCTTCCGGAACGACTGGGGCGTTGGTCGGGTCGGCGCCGTCATCCAGAAGAACATCGACCTGGTGCTGTCGAAGGTGACGATCGACGGGCGACCCGTCGAGCGGAACGCCGCAGGCTTCCTGTTCATCCGGGACGACGACACCCTGTCGGTGCGAGTGCCCACGGGGGAGGAGGGGGTCCGCAGGATCGGTTGGATCCCGACGGACGAACTGGATCGAGCGATCGTGCTCCTCGTTCGCGACGCGAGGACGATGGACAAGGACCACGTCGGTACCGCCGTCTCCCGGCTGTTCGGGTGGCGGCGCATGGGAGCTGACATCCAGGCCGCCGTCGCGTCGTCGGTCTCCCGGCTGCTCGCCACCCGCTACCTGGTGGAGCAGGATGGCGAACTGCTCGTGAACGATGCCGACGGCCCTGCGTCGGGGCGACCGCGGTGAGCAGGCTCGACCACGGGCGGCCGATGTTCAAGGCCATCGATGCTGGCGGAGGGGAGCGTATCCGCACGATTGCCGAGGAACTGCGCGGATCGGCAGGGGCACGCTCAACAGCGAAACCGGCCGCCTGTCGGTCCTGCCGCTCGGTTCGGCAGCTCGTGGATGGCAACTGTCGCGCTTGCCGTGCGGACAGACAGCTCATCGCCTCGGCGAACACGCAGCTGCGGCCGAAGAGAAGACGCAAGGCGAATGCGCAAGGACGACTCAAGTCGGTCGAGGTCGTCCCGAGCAGCACTGGTAAGGCTGAGCTGGTAAGACAGATCGACGAAGCTCGCGCTCGTATTCAGGCACGGCGGGCCAGACAAGTAGGAGCGCCGGCCGCAGCTGGCGCCAGCAAGCCGAGCCGGGCGGCGCACCGATCGGCCGGCGCTGGACAGCAGTCTGACGAGCAACGATCTCGAACTCGGCTGCAGAGTTCGCGATCGGCGAGTCTCGCCACACGACGGAGCGCCATCTGTCCGTCCTGTTTCACGGAGGTGCCGGTCAGCGGTAGCTGCGCCTACTGCCTCGAGGTGTGACCAGCCATCAGGTGGGTGCCAGGCGGCCCACCTGGCGAGGCCGCCGAGGGCTCTGTGCGTGCCTCCCGTCCGGCCGGCGCGGCGCAGGAGCTTGCTGCCGAGGCCTGTGTGGCAGCAGGGGAGGACACGGCGTCCGGGGGTCCCGTGCCTGCGGAGCGGCGCTGGGAGGGTGCGGTGATGCTTGTGGAGCAACGCCGCCCGTGTCGCGCGGCCGGCGGACGCCTGACGACGGTGCCGGTCGGGGAGGAGCGACCGCGATGAGCGGCCTCAACCACGAGCGCCCCGTCTTCAAGGTCGCGGATGCCGGCGGCGGTGAGCGCGTGCGAACCATCGCCGAGGAGCTCCACGACGCCGGCGTGAGTGGGCCCGGCGGGGCCCCACGACGGTCGTCACCGCTGCGATGCGAGTTGTGCAGGTCGACCAAGGTATCGAGCCAGCGGCTCCGATGCGCGCGCTGTCTCGCAGAGACTCAGACGGTGCGAGAGGCGCGGAAACAGGCATCGGCCACGACGCGTCCGACCGGCACTACTGCGCTCCCCGCACGCCCTGGGTTCTGCCCGCATTGCTTCACGCAGCTGCCGGTGACCGGGAAGTGTGACTTCTGCGCATGAGGACGGCGATTCGCGGACGTGGCCGAAGTTGTCGGCAGGCGCTGACATCCTGCGCCGAATGTTCCTGAGCACGGGGGTTCCACGAGCATGAGCATGTCCCGTTGACGGCCCGCATCTATCCGGCCGAGCCTGACTTCGAGTCGCATGCCGAGCGTCTGTTCGCCGACGCGTTGCGGGAGCAGCTGCCCGACGACGCGGTCATGGTCTGCGGGCAGGTCTTCAGCGACCGTCGGGAGGACCGCGAGGCCGACGTGATCGTCGTCTGGCCGGGCTTCGGTATCGCCGTCATCGAGGTGAAGGGCGGCAGCGTCGCCCTCCGCGGCGGCGAGTGGCGCCAGGTCGGCGGAGGACTGGACAAGCGCATCCGGCCGGTCGACCAGGCGAAGAAGTGCAAGTACCTGCTGCGCGACTACCTCCGTCGCGACCGCCGGTGGACCTCGGGCGACCCACGCATGGTGCACCTGGTCGCCCTCCCGGCCACGACGCTGCCCGCCGACTTCGACGCACCCGACGCCCCGCGCTGGATGGTCCTCGACCGCGCCGACTGCTCATCGGCGGCCGATCGCATCGCGTCCGCGCTCCGCCAGCTGGAGCACGACACGGAGCCGCCGTCCCTCGAGCAGGTCGAGGAGCTCGTCGAGTGCATGGCCGGGGTCGGCATTCCTCAGCAGGATCTGGCAGCCGGCCTGCTCGAACGCGAGGCCGAGTGCGACCTCCTCACCCGTGATCAGGCTCGCGTCCTCGACATGCTCGAGGGCAATGCGCGAGTAGAGATCCGCGGTGGTGCCGGGTCCGGCAAGACCTGGCTGGCACTGGAGAAGGCCCGGCGGCTGACCGCAGCGGGGCAGCGGGTCGCCGTCATGTGCTACTCCCGCGGTCTCGCCGAGTTCCTCAAGCGCCGCATCGCCGCCTGGCCCGCGAAGCAGCAGCCCGCCTACGTCGGCACCTTCCACTACCTCGGGATCGGGTGGGGGGTACCTGCGGGATCGGACGACGACAGCACGTACTGGGAGGAGTTCCTCCCCGGCGAGATGGTCTCGCTGGCCGGCGCACTGCCGGAGGCGGAGCGCTTCGACGCCATCGTCATCGACGAGGCCCAGGACTTCGCGGAGAGCTGGTGGCCGGCCGTCGTCGCGTCGCTGCGCTCGCCGGACGACGGCTGCCTCTACGTCTTCGCCGACGAGGGCCAGCGGGTCTTCGCCCGGCAAGGCCGGCCGACAGTGGCCCTCACCCCGATCAACCTGACCGAGAACCTGCGCAACACCAAGCAGATCGCCGGCACCTTCGGCAGCCTGACGACGTCGCAGATGAAGAACCGCGGCGGCAACGGCGTTCCGGTCCGGTTCGTGCAGTGCACTACTGACCAGACGGTCGACGTCGCCGACGACGAGGCCGTGCGGCTGCTCGACGACGGGTGGCCGGCCGACGCCGTCGCCCTGCTGACCACCTACCGGCGTCACCCCGAGCAGGCGGCGCGTCAGAAGGGCGGCCCCGAGGCCTACTGGGACTCGTTCTGGGAGGACGAGGACCTGTTCTACGGGCACGTGCTGGGCTTCAAGGGTCTCGAACGGCCGGCCGTCGTCCTGGCCGTGAACGGCTTCCGGGACGAGGTGCGTGCCAGAGAGATGCTCTACGTCGGCCTGTCCCGCGCCCGCGACCTGCTCGTCGTCTGCGGAGATCTCGATCTCATCGGCCGGGTGGGTGGCGGCGGAGTCGTGCGGCGCCTCACCGGCGGGGGCGTGGCGTGACCGAGTCGATCTGGGACCTCCTGGGTCGCGCCGCGGAGACCCTGCCCGAGCCCTTCAGCCGCGCGGCGCTCGTCGACTGGGTGCTCAGCCAGCGGCCGGATGTCGAGCCCTCCTCCGTCGGGGTGCACATCCAGTACGCCACGGCCAACGCGCAGAACAGCCGGAACCCCTTCGCCCACCGAGAGCCACTGCTCGATCGGGTCGGCCACGGCCAATACCGGCGGCACGCCACGGAGGTCTCCCACACGCGCGCACCCACCCCGCCGGTGGCACGGACGCCCACAGTTCCAGCTACCGCGGCGTCCGTCGCACGCGTCGTGCTCGTCGGGTGCTCCAGATCCAAGACTTCCACCGCACGGTCTGCTGCCGAGCTGTTCACGGGCGCGGCGTTCACCAAGGCCCGTGCGCACGCCGAGCAGGCAGGGGTCCCGTGGTTCGTGCTCAGTGCCAAGTTCGGCCTGCTCGAGCCCACCGACGTCGTTGCCCCGTACGACGTCTACCTCGCCGACCAGTCGCCGCACTACCGGACGGCGTGGGGTCAGTGGGTGGTCGCCCAACTCGCCGAACGGCTACCGCTGCGCGGCACTGCCGTCGAGGTTCACGCCGGTCGCGCCTACACCGAGCCGCTGCTGGTCCCTCTGGCCGCCGTGGGTGCGACCGTGGTGGAGCCGCTCGCCGGGCTTCGGCAGGGTGAGCGGTTGGCCTGGTACGCCGACGCCTCCGCACCAGCCGGTGCGGAGCTGATGGACGCCGTCGACGTATCGCCCCTGCTCGACGAGTGCAACACCATGGCGCCCGCTCACTTCCTGGCCCGAGGCCGCTCGGCGTACGACGCGCCGGGCTTGTACAGCTGGTGGGTAGATGTCCCCGGTGCGCACAGCCTGTCGGCCGGGCTCGGTCACCGCGTGGCGCCGGGGCTGGTGTACGCGGGTCGGGCGGGGGGCGTCCGGGCGAGCGGAAAGGTGTCCACCAATACGCTCTGGGGTCGGGTCGGCGGCATGCATCTGGAGGGAAACCGGAACTTCTCGACCTTCCGGATGACCCTCACGGCCGCGCTGCGGCAATCCGGCGAGCTCGTCACCGACGAGGAGTCCTTGAGCCGGTGGATGCACGAGCACATGAGCGTCGCCGTCCTGCCCCTCCCGGCATCGGTGGTCCTCCCCGCTGAGGAGCGGATGCTGCGGGCCGCCGATCCGCCGTTGAACCTCCAGGGAATGACAGCGAGTCCCTTGCGGCGCACCCTCACCCAGCTACGACGGGCGGTGTCCTCCGACGAGTGACTTCCCGTGCGGCACGCAGGCCCCTCGCCGCCCGGACCATCCCTCCACGTGCTCGCACGTGGCGATCGGTGCCGATGCGGCCATCTCCGCGGATCGCGACAGGTGGTCCGACGTCCGTGCACGCAACATCGAAAGGTGGACATGACTGCCCTCAAGGACGTGGCTGAACTGCTGGAGCAGGTTCCCGGCGTCTCCGACATCGACGGCAAGAACGACAGAGTGGAGTCGATCGTCGGCACCGCCGTCCGCTGCCTCTACAACGGACAGCGAACCATCGCCGTCGGCACGGACACGAAGACGCAGATCGGCGGACTGCTGGATCTCATCGACCTGCACCTGCATGGTCAGGGCGATTACAAGGGAGTGCCTGTCGCCGCCGACGAGGTGACGCTGTTCCTCGCGGACGACGCGTGGGACACCGAGGCGGAGGGAGCGCTCAGGACACTGGCCGCCCTGTTGGACGCGGAGTTCCGCGTCAACCTGCGCCGGCTGACCAGCCGGGCGGAGGTACTCCCCATCAGCCGACACGGTCTCGACGACCTCGGCGACCACGAGAAGTACCGGTACTCCGACTGGCGCGGCTACTTCGAGGATCTTTGCGATCAGTCGTCGGCACTGGTCCAGCGCATCCTCGCCGGCGTTCCTCGGGAGAGCTTCCGCGCCTACCCCATGCTGACGAACAAGGGCCGGTGGTCGCTACGACTCGAAGGCCTGGAGGTGGCCCAGGTCGGTCAGCGCCGAGGGTGGGTCGACGTCGCCAAGGACTACCTGGGGAAGCGTGGCCCCGAGCGGACGGCATGGCTCGCACAGGTGCCGGAAGGGCGGCTGGAGGTCACCGAGGAGGAGGCCTCCGTCGACCGTGCCATCCACGAGATCAACCGTTTCGCCGACGCCTGGGGCGACATCCTGGCCGCGGGTGTGAAGCAGAACGAGCACGCGCTCGAGTCACGCGTCCTGCGTGGCGCCGTACCCATCCCTGTCTCGACCGGTGAGCTACAGCTCATCGGCGGACGGGATGACCGGGTGAGCTGGGGGAGCCAGTTCCCGACGCGGTGGGGCCGCACGTCCTCCAACGCCGGCCGGTACCTCGATGCCCTGCTCCGAGACGGTTCCACGCCGTGGGCGCTGGAGCTCAAGATCGAGGGATCGGGAGGCGTCGGGAACTACTACCGGCACGCCGTCGAGCAGGCGGTCCTCTACCGCCAGTTCATCCGCCAGGCCACGCCCCTCGCCTCCTGGTTCGAGCGGTTCGATCTCGACCACCGAGCCTGCGGGGCCGCCGTCGTGGTGCCCGAATTTAGGTCCGGGAGCGAGCGGTGGGCTGAACGTCTCCGTGCGGTCTGCGGGGCGTTCGACGTCGAGCTCGTCACCGTGCCCGTCCAGTTCGCCGAGGCGAGGACACTCCCGTGACCGCGACGAACGGCCGGATGTTGCCTGCGCTCGACATCGCCCGACTCGCCAGCGCTCGGGCCTGCACCCGCCTGGCGCCTACGACGAGGTCTTCCACCAGGTGGCCGCCCGGACCGAGGAAGCCGGTAGCGCCGGGAAGGCCGACATCGGCGCGCTGCTGTTCTGGAAGCGTCTTCGAGCAGACACGCCTTGAGCTTCAGCCCTCCACCAGGTAGCCGAGTCCGAGGTGCGGGAGATCACCGCACGTGCCGTCCAGGCCGCCCGCGATGACATGACCACCACTCCCGACGCGGCGTCGGCCGCCCGCAGCGCGCTGACCGCCCTGCCCGGTTTCACGACCGGCGACGCGCTGGCGTCTGCCGTCATCGCCGCGGCGGCGCCCCGACGGATGGCCGAGTATGACCGGCGCGCCCATGCGGCGCTCCGCGCAGTGCTCGGCCGCGACATCGGCCGTCGGCCCGGTCGCTACCTCCGCTACATGACCGAGATCGTGGGTGTGCTCGATGCCGTCCGTGTGCACGACCCAGAATGGACGGCGAGGGACGTCGATCTTGCGCTCTTCTGGCTCGGCGGTCAGAAGGAGGGGGCGTAGTCAGTGCAGGGCGGCCGCAGGCTGAACCGAGCCGGAAGGACCCGAGCCGGACTGCGATGACCGGGTTCGGAGCCACCCGAGCAACGGTGGCTGGTGGCACCTCGCAGGGACGGTGCGGGTTGGCTTCTTGCCGACCGTCGAGATGGCGACCACATTCGCACCGCCGACACCACCCGCCCGAGGCGTGTCGTCAGGTGTCACGGTCGGCATGGTGCGTCCCGGATATCGAGCGATGAGCACTTACGGTTCGCCGACGACCAGGAAACGCTCACGCCGGAGGACATCGCTGTGGTTCTACCTCTCATCCCTCTCGCCCTCATGGGCCTCGGCGCGAGCACCGGACTCGGTGGTCTGGTCACCGGCGTCATGGGTGGTCTGAAGATGAAGGACGCCGGGGCCGTCGCCGACGCGGCGAAGAAGCGCTACGAGGAGTCGCTGGCCCGTACCGAGGAGCGCGTCGGGGAGAGCAACGAGCGGATCCGGCAGTACGGCGAGCAGCAGGAGCAGGCGCGTGAGCTGGTGATCGCGCGGATGGTGGCTTTCATCGAGCGCCACAGCAAGCAGGTCAAGCAGAGTGCGGCGCAGTTCCTCGCGGGCATCGACGCGGAGCAGCGGGAGGTCGAGGGGTTCGCGGGCGCGCTGACCGCGGACGTCAACTGGCTCACGGGGGCCGGAATGGCGGCCGTGACCGGTACAGGTGCCTTCATCGGCATCCCGAGCGTGGTCACCACGCTGGGAGCCGCCAGCACCGGGACGGCCATCAGTTCGCTGTCCGGCGCCGCTGCCTCGAACGCCACCATGGCCTACCTGGGCGGGGGAGCCCTGTCTGCCGGCGGAGGTGGGATCGCGCTCGGCACCGCCGCCCTCGGCGTGGTCACCGTCGGCCCGACGATGCTCGTCGGCGGTCTGACCTTGAACGGTCAGGGAGAGAAGGCGGTGACCAAGGCGAAGGAGTACGAGGCGACGGTGGCCATCGCCGTCGAGGACCACGCCGCCTTCCGCTCGTTCCTCGACACCCTGGACACGCGGGTCGACGAGGTGAGCGGAGTCCTCGCCGGACTCGTGGGACGTTCCCAGGACGCTCTCTGCGCGCTGGAGCAGCTCGACTTCGACCCCAAGCAGCACGGCACCGAGCTCCAGCGCGCCATGACGTTGACCCGAGCAGTGCGGGACGTCTGCACGGTGCCGCTCGTCGCGGAAGACGGGCAGCTGAACTCGGACACCACCCGGCTGGTGGTCGAATACAAGGAGATGAAGTGACGCTCGCCAAGAAGCCGGTGGAGGGGAAAGCCCTCTCGCCCGCCGAGTCGACGCTGCCTGCGATCGACGCTCTCGGGGCGCTCAACAGCGTTATCGACGGCGCCCTCGGTTACCTCCGCCTGCGCGAGGAGCAGCAGACCAAGCGCGCGACGATTGACGCCTACGCGACGGTCGAGGTCGCGCGCATCCACGAGGCCAGCTCGTTCCTCAAGCAGTACTTCGAGCAGGTGTTCGCGGAGCGGTCGACGACGATCGAAGGGCTCTTCCGGCACCTCGACGTCGCGATGACCAGCGGCGACGGAACAGCCACCGAGGCTGCGCTCCAGGGCATCGTCGACCTGGCGAAGTCGTCACCACTGGTCGACCTCGGCGACCTCAGCCAGATCCGGAAGGCGTGGGACGACCCGGACCACGTCTGGGAGCTGTAGCGCGGCAGCGGATCGACGCGGAGACATGCCGCCAAGTCGACAAATCGACCACACCGGTCTCTCCGGCCCCAGCCGTCCGCGACGCGTCGCGCACCTGCCGCACCGGAGCCATTCCGCTTCGTAGCGTCGTGCCGTGGCCAAGCACTTCACCGATGAGACAGCCGAGTTCGCGATGCCCCGGATCGGCCGTCATGCCGCTCCCGACACCGGCAAGCTGGAGCCGACGCAGCGGTTCGTCCCCGACTTCGCGTCGGCGCGTCCGAGGACGCCGGCCGTTCCGCCGCGGGGCACCGAGATTCGCTGACGCCGGTCACCCCTCGGCGGGACGTAGCCGCTCCAGTGCGGCGGTGAAGCTCCCGTTCCAGAGGCCCAAGTGTGGCCAGCGTTCGGCGACGTGCGCCGTCGCCTCCTCGACCGACATCCCCTTCTCGCGCACCAGCCAGCCGCGCAGTACCAGACCGGTGCGAGAGGCGCCGCCGTGGCAGTGAACGAGCACCTGGTGCCCTTCCGCCCGTAGCGCGGTGAGGTCGTCGAGGACGTCGGCCAGCACGGCGTCGAGGTCGTGGTTCCACTCGTTGTCCGCCACGTAGGCCATCCGGTGCACCTCGTGCGGGAACGGGTCGCCGAGCCGGCACAGCGAGATGACGGCGAAGTCCGCCTCGCTGTACCGGGCGCCGTCGAGGTTCCCCGCCCAGATCCCCGGCAGCACCTCCGTCGGGCCGATCCGCGGGATGACGCCCGGGGAGTAGTGCACCAGGGGTTTGCCGTCGAGCGCGGCCGCCAGTTCCTGCAGATCCGCGAGCCCCCACCGCCGGTCGCCGAAAGCGGGCACCCGCCCGTGCACCGCTGACGACCAGCGCATCGGGATACCGCCCATCCCGAACATCGCACCGGCCAGCCCGCCGGCGACGCACGCCACCGTGTCGGTGTCCCCACCGAGGTCGATCACCAGCCTCAGCACCTCGGCGAAGTCGCGCCCGTGCCGCAGCGCCCACACGGCCGAGCCGAGGGTCGACCACACCGCGCCGTTCGACTCCGTCGCGTCCGCCGGCGTCCACGACGACGCCAGCACCGCCGCCCACCGCTCGCGGTGCTCGTCCGCGACCAAGGCGAGTGCCGAAGGGACGGCGGTGAGCGGGTCACCGCCGTCCAGCGCCACCCGCATCAGCTCGGCGTAGATTGCGCATCCCTCGCCGGCCGCCGGGTCGCCGTGCGTCAGCGCCGAGATCCGGCGTGCGGCATCCGCCGAAGCCTCCCCGCCCGATCGCGAGAACCAGATCGCGGCCGGCGTCGCGCGCATCAGCGACCCGTTGCCCGCCGCCCGCCCCGTCGCGGCGAAGTGCTCGGCCGCGACGACGTCCCACGGCCGTCCGGAGCGCAGGACCGCCCGGATCTGCTTGCCGACGTCCGGCGGCTCGACCTCCGCCCAGCGCACGAACCGGCCGAAGAGGTCGGCCTCCTCCAACCCGTCGTTCTCCAGCAGCGACTCCGCCACCAGCAGTGCCATCTGGGTGTCGTCGGTGAACTCGCCCGGCTCCCACCCCAGCGACCCGCCGCCGCACATCTCTGTGTTCGCGCCGCGCGCCGGCACAGGGAAGCGGGCAGAGAACTGGCCGGGCGGGCCGAACTCGAACGGTGCGCCGAGCGCGTCACCGACGGCCGAGCCGACCAGCGCGCCGGCCACGCGGTGGGAGCGGTGCATGCCTTCACAGTGCCAGGCGTCAGGTGGTGCTCTCCGCGTCGATCAGCGCGACGACCTCGCACGCCCCCAGGGGCGCGTCCGGACGACGGCCATGTCGAGTCCGGCTCTCACGAGGCGGTGCCGCTCTGCCACCGGCCCCACTCCGCGGTCTCCCTTCCTGCGGCGACGGCGTGGTTCCATCTCCGGCTCGCCGTGAGCCACACCAGGATGTCGTGCAGCCGGAGGCGCGTCAGGGGGACGTCGTCCTCACCGTTCACCAGTTCGGCGAAGGTCCCTTCCAGGGCGGTGAACTGCTCGTCGTTGGCTCCGAGCTCCCGGTGGAGGACGCCCCAGAGATTGACGTCGTCATCGGTGTGCGCCCGCAGCAGCGGAGCGGCCACATTGTCGATCAGGGGGAACAGGGCGGGTCGCTTGTGGTGCAGCATCTTGTGCGTCAGCGCGGTCTTGATCCCGGTTGTCGCCGTGCACTCCAGCCACGCATCGCCGAGGGCGGCTCCCGTCGTCCCCGGCGGCGGAGTGCGGCCGACCTCCACCTCCGGCAGCTCCCAGAACGCCCGGCCGTCGGCACGTTCGATCGCCGTTCGGACGTGCGGCCAGGCGCGGTCGCCGGCGTCCTTCAGTGCCGTGATCGCGGCCTGGTCCATCTTGCCGTTGATGCCGTCGACGACCAGCACGTCCAGCCAGGCGAACTCGTCGTCCGGTGACGGCGGCACGCAGTCGTAGACGGAGTACGCGTAGGCGCGCACCTTGATCGTGATCCCGTCGGGATGGCTCGGTGTGCGCCTGATCCAGAGGTCCCGCTGGGCCCGCGCGTACCCCAACACGGCGGCCAGGGCGTCACTCCATGCCATGGGTTCGGGGGAGGCGCTGGGCAGCAGGAACGGGGGCATCGGGGGCACGGCGGTGACCGTAGCGGCGGGGGGAGACAGCAGTGCCGGTCGACGAGCGAGCGCGGAACAGAGAGGCGTCCCGCAGGTCTACTCCTCGTCCGGCAGCTCCAGCGGAGGCACGAGGTCGTCGACGTCGTCGGGAGGGAGTCCCAGGGCTGCCCGCACGCGACGGCGGCTCCGGAGCAGGACGTACCCGGAGTGCCCGCTGTCGGGTGGTACGTCCATCGGGTCGGGCAGCTCCAGCGTGCGGAGGCCTATGTTCAGCCACCGGTGCGCCTGCCGCAGGTCACCGGCCATCTCGTGGTTCTCGCTCATGAACACGTAGACGTCCAGATCGGCCGGGGCCTCGCGCCGGACCTCGTCGGCGAGCTGTCGGGCCTCGTCCACCAGGCCCGCCCGCAGGAGCGCGGCGTGCAGGTAGCAGCGGGCGTCCGGCAGGACCGTCCCGCGCGCGGCCACGGAGCGGCGGTACAGCCCCAGCGCGGTGTCGCGCTCGCCCACCTGCTCGAGGTGCCACGCCGCCGCGTTCAGCAGGCGGGCCGGCTCGGCCTCGTCGTCGGGATGCTCCTCGTCCGCCCAGGCGAGCAGCGTCGCGGCGGCGCGCCGGTGGTCCTCCGGCTTCCGCACGGAGAACTCCAGCTCCTCGATGTCGTCGTCGTCCACGGGGCCGCGCACCCCAGCACCGTAGGCGACCACACGGGGTCAGCCGGCTGCGCGGGCTCCGCGCAGCCGGACGCCGGCTCCCCATGCGTCGGCGTCCGGCGTGCTGTCCCGCGGGTCCGCGTCGCCGGTGTCGATGGCCCTCACCAGCTCCCACGCCGGGCCGACACCGAACCGGACGACGTCGGCGAGATCGCCGCTCAGGAGTACATTCAGGGTCGCGGTCAGCTGTTCGTCGCCGAACCCGCCGTGCACGATGACGGTGATCCGGTCGCCGGGCGACGTGCCGTGCAGGCGGTGCTCCTTGCCGAGCTTCCCCTCGTGGCACTCGTCGACGAACGAGCCGTCCGCGGCCGCCACCTCGACGCGACACACCACGCCGTCGGGCACGCCCATCCCGCGGCCCGGACCGTGCAGCACCCGCAGTGTCCCGCCGGCGCCGCTGTCGGCGAAGCGGACGTCGTCCCCAGGCGCGTAGTCGTACGGGTACTTCCCGCGCTTGCGGCCTCCCATGGCGCACGAGTCTGCCGGGCCATGGCGCCGGAGGACATGCCACGCTGGACGCCGTGGTCGACGACCTGCTGGTGGCGCGCAACCCGGAGCCCGACTCGTCGCTGCCGTACCTGATCCGCGTGCCACTCGGGCCGGCGGGCATCGTGGTCAAGGCGCGCGAGACCTGGCCCGGCGCGACGAAGGTCTACTGCCACCGCGCGGCGGAGTGGCCCGCCGACGCCGAGATCGTCGAACGGCACCGGGTGCGTACGTGCACCCGCCGCGGGCCGGCGATCGACCTGGTCCTCGACCGCGGCCGACAGAACCGCTCGCAACTGGTCCTCACCCGGGCGCGCGGCCGCGAGGTGATCTTCTGGCAGACGCCGAGCACCACCAAGCAGGCCCGGCCGGGCGTGGCGCTGCCCACCGCGCGCGCCGCAGGGCAGGTGTTGGAGATCGCCGTCGACACCGGCGAGAAGTACCCGTGGTCCTTCGGCCACCAGCAGGCGGTCACGGTGCGGCAGCGGCTGCCGGCCGGCGACTACGCCGTGCTCCGGGACGGCGCGACGCTGGCTGCCGTGGAGCGCAAGAGCCTCGCCGACCTGGCCGGCAGCCTGCGCAGCGGCAAGCTCACCTACGCCCTCGCGGAGCTGGCCGCCCTCCCGCGCGCGGCCGTCGTCGTCGAGGACCGGTACAGCCGGTTGTTCGCCCTCAAGTACTGGCCGGGCGCCGCCGCGGCCGAGGCGCTCGCCGAGGCGCAGGCCCGCTTCCCGTCGGTGCCGGTCGTCTTCTGCGAGACCCGCCCGCTCGCCCAGGAGTGGGCCTACCGGTGGCTGGGCGCCTGCCTGGCCGAGCTGGACGCCGCGGCCGCGACCGCGGAGGTGGAGGCGACGTTCCCCGCCGGTGGTCCCGTGCCGGCCGCCGAGCCCCGGCCAGCCGCCGTCCGCGAGTGGGCGCGTGCCCAGGGGCTGGAGGTCAGCGACCGCGGGCGCATCCCGCGGGACCTCCTCCAGCGGTACCGGACGTCCGTCGACGGGACATGACGGGGTTGGGCGTGCCTGTGGATCACGTAGCCGCTTCCACAGATCCGCTCGAGCGTCCTCGGCCTGCCGGCCAACAGCGCAGGGTCGGCCCATGCCCAACCTCCACCATCGCCCCGTCCACCCGGAACCGCCGGATCAGCGGCTCTGCGTGCCGTCGCTCGCGGACGTCGTCGCGCCGTCGTCGGCGCTCCTCGACCTGCCACCGGCCGGCCGGCTCCGATTCGGTGACGTCGACCTCGGGAGCGGCCGCCCCGCCGTCGCGCGGAGCATCGACGGCGGTGTGCGTCCCGAGCCCCCGGCGCTCTGGCTGGCCGACCGGGGGAGACCCGATGCCTCGGACACCTGGAGCCGGCTGGTCGACAGGTTCGCCGAGACGAACCTGTGGCCGCTGGTGCTGACCTCGCTCGGCCGCGAGTACGCCGAGCGCCCCTGGGACGCCGGGGAGTTCGAGCCGGCCCCGCTGACCACCGTCGACGCGCTGGACCCGGGCACGGTGCTGGCCACGGGCTGGGCGGACAGCCTGGTGCCGATGGGGGCGGATCCGTACGTCGAGCACCTCCGGCCCTTCGGCGCGGAGTTCCCCGGCCTCGCACCGCCGCTGCCGCGGACGGGTACGCCGGCCATCGTGACGCCGGATGCGCTGGGGCTGTGGGGCAGAGGGCGGATCGGGCTGGTGGCGTGCCGTCGTCCCGCTGACGCGATCGCCTCGATCGGCTGGTTCGGGGCGATCAACAGTCGTAGCGCGGCCCAGGTGTCCGCGGTGCTCCGGAGCTGGGAGGACCGGTTCGGCGCCGTCCTGGCAGGGCTCGGGTTCGCCACCCTCACGCTGCTCGTGCCGGATCCGCCGGAGGACGAGTCCGTGGCGCTGCCCGTCGCGGCCGAGATCGCCGCGCTGTGCCCCGATGTGCTGTCAGAGGACGGTCCCGTGGACGGCTTCGGCTACGCCTCGGGTGGCACGGTGTCGGGCCTGGCCCGGCTGCTGGTGGACCGGCCGGTCTGGAGACTGTGGTGGGACTGACCCCGTTGTCACGGCCTGAACCGCCGGCGCGATGAGGCCGAGGCCCACCGGTTCCAGGGACCGGAACGTCCTCGTAGATCCCGCTGCGTCACCGGCATGGTGCGCGCTCGTGGCGGTTGCCATGCGTGGCTCGAAAGTGGTCCATGGAGTCCCCGTCGGCCAGAGCTGTCGCCTGGCCGACCCGGCCGAGCACCAGTCGAGCCTTCGTTCCCTGCGTCACGGCAGCGACGAGCCGGTTCTCTGTCCGTGCGAGCATCCCCGGGTGGCTGACCCGCACCGCCTGCTGATCGCCAACCGCGGAGAGATCGCCGTCCGCATCGCCCGCGCCGCGGCGGCCGAGGGGATGACCAGCATCGCCGTCACGGCGGCCGACGAGCTCGACGCCCCCCACCTCGCCGCGGCGGACGAGAGCTACGTCCTTCCGGGCACCGGCCCGGCCGCCTACCTCGACGCCGACGCGATCGTGCAGGCGGCCGTCGCCACCGGCTGCGACTTGCTCCACCCCGGCTACGGCTTCCTCTCCGAGAGCCCCGACCTGCCCGATCTCTGCGAGGAGGTGAGTAGCCGGCGCGACGCCCCGCTCGTCTTCGTCGGGCCCAACTCCAAGGCCCTCGTGGCCCTCGGCGACAAGGTGCTCGCCCGCGGCCTCGCGGAGAAGGCCGGCATCCCCGTGCTCGAAGGCCTCGGCGTCGAGGTGGACGTCGCCGTCGTCGAGAGCCTCATGGAGCAAACGGGCGCCGTCATGCTGAAGCCCCGCTTCGGCGGAGGTGGGCGTGGCACCCGAATCGTCCGCCGTGGCGACGACCTCGCGGCGGCGGTCCGCAGCGCCGGAGCTGACGCACGCGCCGCCTTCGGGAACGCCACGCTGCTCGCCGAGGCCTTCCTCGACCCGGCCCGGCACATCGAGGTCCAGGTCCTCGGCGACGCCAGGGGAGACGTCGTCGTCCTCGGCGACCGCGACTGCTCCCTGCAGCGCTCGCGGCAGAAGATCGTCGAGATCGCACCCGCGCCGCACCTGCCCGGTCACCTCCGCGAGCAACTGCACCGGGCCGCCGCCGACCTCATCGAGCGCGTCGGACTACGCGGCCTGGCTACCGTGGAGTTCCTCGTCTCCGCCGACGACCCCGAGCGCTTCGTCTTCCTCGAGTGCAACCCACGCCTGCAGGTCGAGCACACCGTCACCGAGGAGACGACCGGCCTCGACCTCGTGCGGCTGCAGCTGCGCGTCGCCACCGGCGCGACCCTCGCCGACCTCGGTCTTTCCGACGGCGCACCAGCGCCCGTCGGTGTCGCCGCCCAGGCCCGCGTCAACGCCGAGACGGTCACCGCCGACGGCGCCCTCGTCCCGTCCGCCGGCACCATCGCCTCGCTCACCCTCCCCGGCGGTCCCGGCGTCCGCGTCGACACCGCCGCCCGCCCCGGCGCCGAGCAGAGCTCGCGCTACGACTCGCTGCTGGCGAAGGTCGTCGTCCACGAGCGGCAGGGCGACCTGGCCGACGCACTGCGTCACCTCCACCGCGCACTGGCCGAGGTGGACGTCGGCGGCGTCGCCACCAACACCGCCTTCCTCCGCGCCGTTCTGACCGACCCGGACGTCCTCGCCGGACGGGCCACCACCACGCTCGTCGACCACGAGGTCGCCGAGCTCGTCGCGAAGGCACCGCAGCACGCCGAACCCGAGCCGACCGAGCAGCTCGACCCCGACGAGGACGCCTTGCGTGCCTCCGTCCCCGGCACCGTCGTCGCCATCGAGGCGACGGAAGGCGCGACGGTCGAGCCCGGGGGAGCGGTCGTCGTCCTCGAGGCGATGAAGATGGAGCACGTCGTCGCGCTCCCGGCCGGGGGCACCGTCCTGCGCGTCACGGTCGAACTCGGCGACACCGTCCAGCAGGGCCAGCTGCTCGCCACCGTCGAGCACTCCGACGGGGACGCCGAGCAGGACGAAGGCACCCACGACCTCGACGCCGACCGAGCGGACCTAGCCCAGGTGCGGCGGCGCCACGAGATGGGCCTCGACGAGTACCGCCCCGAAGCGGTGGCCAAGAGACACGCCCAGGGCCGGCGCACCGCCCGCGAGAACCTCGCCGACCTCGTCGACGAGGGCAGCTTCCTCGAGTACGGGCCGCTGGTCTTCGCCGCCCAGGAGCGCCGCCGCAGCCGGGAGGAGCTGCAGGAGCGCACCCCGGCCGACGGCGTCGTCGGCGGGCTGGCCGACATCAACGGGGACATCGTCGGCAGAGCCGACAGCGCCGCCGTCGTCGTCTCCTACGACTACACCGTCCTCGCCGGCACCCAGGGCATGCGCGGCCACCTCAAGAAGGACCGGCTGTTCGAGCTGGCGGAGAAGCGCCGGCTGCCCGTCGTCCTCTTCGCCGAGGGCGGCGGCGGCCGGCCGGGCGACGTCGACCATCCGGTCGTCTCCGCGCTCGACACCGCGGCGTTCACCCTGTTCGGGCGGCTCTCCGGACTCGTCCCGACCGTCGGCATCGCCAGTGGCCGCTGCTTCGCCGGCAACGCCGCCCTGCTGGGCACCTGCGACGTCGTCATCGCCACCGAGGACGCGAACATCGGCATGGGCGGCCCGGCGATGATCGAGGGCGGCGGGCTCGGCGTGGTCGCGCCCGAGGACATCGGGCCGATCGACGTCCAGCACGCCAACGGGGTCGTCGACATCCGGGTCGCGGACGACGCGGCCGCCGTCGCCGCGGCGAAGAAGTACCTCTCCTACTTCCAGGGGCCGATTCCTGACTGGACGGCGCCGGACCAGCGCCTGCTCCGCCACCTCGTCCCCGAGAACCGCAAGCGCATCTACGACATGCGCGCCGTGCTGCACGCGCTCGCGGACGAGGACAGCCTGCTCGAGCTCCGCGACGGCTGGGGCGCCGGCATGGTCACCGCGCTGGCCCGGGTCGAGGGCGCGCCGATCGGCGTCATCGCCAACGTGCCTACGCACCTCGGCGGCGCCATCGACGCCGACGCCGCCGACAAGGCCGCCCGCTTCCTCCAGCTCTGCGACGCCCACGGACTGCCGGTCGTCTCGCTCTGCGACACCCCGGGCTTCATGGTCGGCCCCGAGTCGGAGAAGACGGCCACGGTCCGACACTTCTCCCGGCTGTTCGTCATCGGCGCCAACCTGTCGGTTCCGATCGGGACCGTGGTCGTCCGCAAGGCCTACGGCCTCGGCGCGCAGGCCATGGCCGGCGGCAGCACGAAGGTTCCGCGGTTCACCGTCGGCTGGCCGTCGAGCGAGTTCGGCCCGATGGGCTTGGAGGGCGCCGTGCGGCTCGGCATGCGCCGGGAGCTGGCGGCCATCGAGGACGACGCCGAGCGCGCCGCCGCCTACGACGCGGCCGTGGCCGCGGCGTACGAGAACGGCAAGGGCCTCAACGTCGCCGCCCACTGGGAGATCGACGACGTCATCGACCCCGCCGACACCCGCCGCTGGATCACCACGCTCACCCGCGAGGTCGCCGACACCCCACGGCCGGCGGGGCGGCGACGGCCGAACGTCGACACCTGGTGAGCACCGCCGCCCGGGCATGGGGTCGACAGGCGGACTCCCTCACGCGTCGACGTCCTCGTGGGTGTTGACCCCGGGGATGCGTCGCACCGAGCCCCAGCCGAAGCGGGTCCACGCGACCAGCAGCGCGGCGCCGACCAGCGAGCCCAGGGTGTCGCGGACCAGATCGCCGTTGGTGTCGTCGTTGTCCATCGAGAGGTTCGTGCCGAGCCACGCGTCCGAGCGCCACTCGTAGATCTCCCACAGCGCGCCCATCGAGATGCCCAGCGAGGCCGTGACGACGGCGATGCCCACGTAGTGCGGCAGGTGTGTCTCGTCGCGCGGGTCCGGCACGACCTCCACCCGCGCCAGGGCGATGTAGACGACCGGCGCGGTGAGCATCGGCAAGGTGAAGTGCACGAGGTCGTCGAAGTGCCCCCACTCGTCGTACAGGCCGAGCACCTCGCCGAACCCCTGCAGCGCCATCGCCACGGTCAGCGACAGGTCGTAGAGCCGCGGCAGGTTCACCAGCCGCGCGACGACGGTGATGCCGCCGAACAGGGCCAGCAGTGTGGCGGCTCCCCAGTCCCCGGTCACCGCGTAGGCGACGGCGCCACCCAGGATTCCCAGCCGCAGGACGTCGATGCCGTCCCGGACCACCGGCGTCCAGTCACCCAGCAGCAGCGTGCGCGTGTCCACCCGCATGGGCTACCACGCGCGCACCGTCACCGCCGCCAGAAGATGTGGTGGATCACGCCGCTGGGGCTCGGGACGACCTCGAGGTGGAAGCGGTCGGTCAGCTCGTCGGGCGACTCCCAGAGCCGCACGCCCGAGCCGAGCGTCACCCCGGGCGAGACCGCCACGTGCATCGTGTCGACGAGGTCGGCGTCGAGGAACTCGCGGACGGTGGTCACCCCGCCGCCGAGCCGGACGTCCTTGCCCCCGGCGGCAGCCTGAGCCTGCTCCAGCACCGCGGCCGGCTCGCTCTCGATGAAGTGGAACGTGGTGTCCGACAGCGTGAACGACGGCCGCGGGTGGTGGGTCAGCACGAACACCGGGGTGTGGAACGGCGGGTTGTCGCCCCACCAGCCCTGCCACTCCAGGTCCTGCCACGGCCCGCGGTGCGGGCTGAACTTGTTGCGGCCCATGATCTCGGCGCCGATGTTGTGCGAGAAGTCGCGGGTGAAGTAGTCGTCCAGGCCGCGGCTCCCGCCCGGATCGGTGCGGTTGGGCCAGCTCGCCGTGGCGCCGGCCCAGGCGGCCAGCTCCATGGGGTTGGCGTGGCCGAACGGCCGCTCCAGGCTCTGGCCCTCGCCGGTACCGAAGCCGTCGCTCGACAGGAACATGTTCTGGACCTTCAACAGCTGCGCCACGTTCGCTCCTCCGGGGATGGTCGTCGAGGGTCCGACCGCTGCGGGGAGCGGAACTCATCGACGGGCCGGCATACCGACAGTGCAGACCCTCGGCTTCGTGCTCGTCGAGGAGAAGCCGAGCGCCATTCTCGGCAGACGCGCGTCAGGCCTGAACGAAACCGGCCGGGGGGAACGGTTGCCGACGAGCCAGGAATGGTCCTTGCACCCGCAATACGCAGGATCCGTGGAGGAAGACGCGGCTGTCACTGCGAGCTGCTGATCGGAGAATTACTGACGTCCGGGCGGCGCCGGAGCCGGGGTGTCGTGGGGCAGTCTGCCGCGCGGCGTCCTTGCCATCGGCCGTCCACTGCCCCGGACAGGCCCTCGCCCCGGCGACGCGTGCCGCCGGGGCGAGGATTGCAGTGCTTAGCTGTGCGCCACGATGGACTTGATGCACTGGCCCTGGTTGGGGAACCCGTAGGTGGTCCAGCCGCCGTGCTTGCAGTCGTTCTTGGTCTCCGGGGAACTCGGCGAGACCGTGAAGTCGTAGTCGATGCCGGTCGCGTCCGTGGCGGAAGCCAGGCCGTCCCAGCCTGCGGTGCCGCCGTCGCGGAACTCCTCGCCACCGTTGGCGCCATCGTTCGTGATGGTGCCGTAGCTGTCGGTGAGAAGAGGGAGGTCGTCGACGGCCAGCGTCAGGCAGCCTTCGGCGGTCGGCAGGTCGCCAGGACTGCTCGCGCAGCCAACAGGATCAGCGGCAGGGTCGATGGTGAAGGTGACGTCGAAGACCCCGTCCGTCCCGGCCAGGTCGATCGTGTGGAACCTCTGGACGTACTCGCCGCCGGCCGCGCGGCCATCGCTCAAGCCGACCACGGCGGTGTCGGCGTCCTTCATGGTGACGTAGATGTAGCTGCCCTCGTTGAGGCCGCGCTCGTCCGCGGCGAGGGTCGCCGCGTCCAGCAGCCCGATGAGCCCGAAATCGCCCTTCTTCGCGTCACCGAGGTCCAGCGTGCCGGTGAAGGTGACGAGGCCGGCGGGGGTCGTGATCGGCGGCGCCCCCCACTGGTAGCCGTGGCTGTAGCCGGCGGGGGCGGGGTCGCCCACCTGGCGCATCCAGCGACGCGGGATCCCCGTATCCGCGGCCGGATCGACGATCTCGCTCACCGTGCCGGTGAACTGCGCAGAGCCGGCGGTCGTGTCGGCGCCGGCGGCGGTGGCGGTGACAGCGACGGTGCCGACCAGGCCGAGCGACGTGACCAACGTGGTGAGGAGAAGGCGATGGCGCATGAGATTCCTCTGGGTAGACGGAAGGCCCGGTTTCGCCATTTGCTCCCCGACGGCCATAGGCGACCAGATTCGGCCCGTCGGTTCTCAGCATGCCTCGCGCGTGCGGCGCAGGGCATCCCTACCACACCATGATCGAGATCCGGCGGTAACGGACCAGTCGTCACGGAAATGACCGAATGTGCCGAAGAATTGTCCCGTCCCGGCTGGGGTGTGCGCGCACACCCGGGAGTGGCGACCTGGCGTACTCGAATCTGCGGCGACCGGCCGCGGCCTGCCTGCCGACCGCCGCACACGCTGAACAGTCGAAAAGACGACCCGTCCGGCCCGACTGCGCTCCACGAACATGCCCACCCTCGACCCTGCGCGCCTCGCAACGGCGTCGTCGCCGGCCGGCACGCCGCTCCTTCGCAGCGCCTGCCCGACCTCCTGGGCGAGCACCCGCCGGAGCAGGACGCCGGTGTCGGGCCCACCGTTAGGGTCCGGTCCGTGCCCCAGCCCGACGGTCAGCCGCTTCCCCGAGCCGCCCGCATCGCCGCAACGGCCCTGGCCAGGCGCTGGCGGTTGCCCGCGGCCACCTCCGAGGTGCGGGTGCTGCGCGGCGTCGACGTCCCGATGCGCGACGGCGCCACCCTGCGGGCCGACGTCTACCTCCCGACGACGCCCGGGCCGCACCCCACCGTGCTGCTGCGCTCCCCGTACGGCCGCGGCGCCGGGTTCGCCGTTCCCATGACCGTGCCGTACGCCGAGCGCGGCTACGCGGTGGTGATCCAGAGCGTGCGCGGCACGTTCGGCTCCGGCGGGGAGTTCACGCCCGTCGTCAACGAGGAGCACGACGGGCAGGACACCGTCGCCTGGCTGCGCGACCAGCCGTGGTTCGACGGCCGACTCGCCACCCTCGGGCCCAGCTACCTCGGCTACACGCAGTGGGCCCTCGCGCTCGACCCGCCGCCCGAGCTCAAGGCGATGATCCTGCACATCGGTCCGCACGACCTCGCGCAGGCCGGGCTCATCGACGGCGCCTTCCAGCTCACCAACCTGGCGATCTGGACCGACCTGGTCGCCCACCAGGAGCAGGTCGGCTTCCTGCGCGGGCTCCTCCGGCTGGCGACGGCGGAGCGGCGGCTGACCCCCCATCTCGGCGACCTCCCGCTCCAAGGCCTGGCCGAGCGCTTCGGCGGCGACCCGGCCCCGTGGTTCGACGAGTGGCTGGCCCGTCCCGACCTGTCCGACCCCTACTGGGACCGCTACCGCGCGACCCCCGCCGTCCACTCGAGCACCGTCCCGACGCTGCTCATCGGCGGCTGGCAGGACTGGTTCGTCGAGCAGACGCTCTACCAGTACGCCGCCCTGCGCGACCGCGGCGTCGACGTCGGCCTCACCGTCGGCCCGTGGGCGCACCTCACCATCGACGCCGCCGTGACCACGCCGGAGAGCCTCGGTTGGCTGAACTCCCACCTGCCCGGGGCCGGCGCGGAACCCGTGCCCGAGCGCCGGGACCGGGTGCGGGTCTACGTCACCGGCGCGCGCACATGGCGGACGATGCCCGACTGGCCGCCGCCCACCACCGACCGCACCTGGTACCTCGCCCCGGACGGCCGGCTGGACGACGACGCGCCGTGCGAGCCCGGGGTCACGACGATCCACTACGACCCGATGGACCCGACCCCCTCGGTCGGCGGCCGGATCCTCGCCGGCAGCGCCGGGCAGCGCGACAACTCCGACCTCGAGGCGCGCGACGACGTCGCCACCTTCACCACCGGCCCGCTGCGCAAGCCGGTGGAGCTGCTCGGCGGGGCGCGGGTCCGGCTGTCCGTCGAGTCCGACAACCCGTACGGCGACGTCTTCGTCCGGATCTGCGACGTCGAGCCGAACGGGCGGTCGGTCAACATCACCGACCGGCTGGTGCGGCTCGACCCGGCGCCCGGTGAGGAGCCGGCGACGGGGGAGCGGACGGTGGTGACGACGCTGCCCGACACCGCGCACCGCTTCCGCGCCGGGCACCGCATCCGGTTGCAGGTCTCCGGCGGCGCCCATCCCCGCTACGCCCGCAACCTCGGTACGGGCGAGCCGCCCGGCGAGGCGACGCACGGCGTGCCGGTGAAGCACCGGATCGGCTCCGGAGGCATCCAGCCGTCGTCGGTCACCCTGCCGGCCGGCTGAGCCGGCAGCCCGGGAGCGGGTGGTTCCACGGACCACTGCCGGATCGAGCCGTTCATCGCGGTGGCGAGCCTGCAGGGCAGGCAGCACGGCTGCGACCGGTTCGCGATGCAGGGCGCCGCCGACGACCTGGTCCGGCCGCTGCAGGACCGGCCGGTGCAGGTGGACCGGGAGACGCTGTCCCTCGGCTACGCCGGCGTCTACTCCAGCTTCCTGCGACACGCGGAGACGGCGTCACGGCATTACGGCGTCGACGATCGAGACACCCTGCTCGAGGTGGGGGAGTGGCGCCTGGTCGGCTCCCAGGAGGACATGATCGTCGACATCCCCTCGACCTGCTCGCGGCCAGCCATCACCTCTCGCGAGCGGGGAGTCCCGGGGCAGCAGATCAGGTCTCGAGGCCCATGCGTTCCACGAGCCCGCCGGTGAACGTGTACACGTGACGGACGTCGGCGATGGCCAGGATCGCCCCGCCGGGGTCTCGCACGACTTGGTGGACGTCGACCTCGACCGTGCCGTCCGGGCGCTCCCGGACAGCTGTCGGCGTGACGCGTGGTCTGATCTCGGCCCACTGGCGCTGCCAGTAGTCGCGCACCGCGTCGCGTCCGGCGACCCGGCCGCCTTCCCACCCGTTGGGCCAGTCGACGTCCGGCGCCATGGCGGCCAGCACCGCGTCCAGGTCACGCGCGTTGAAGGCGCGGTACAGGTCCAGCAGGAACGGCTCCCGGTCTGAAGGAGTCATGGGTGCAGGTCCTCCAGGGGCGGCGGTCGGGTGCGGACGGGCATCGTCGCAGATGACGGCCACCGGCTGGATAGTCCTGGCCGGCCACGGTCACCCAGCTGTCCGAGCGCACACGGGGCCTTCGCCCGGCGGGTCGGTCCGTCTCACGCGTGGCCGGCTCGTCGCGCATGTGGTCCGGGTCCTGAGCGTGTGTCGGGCGGCCGGCCGATCAGAACGGGATGTCGGGGGTCCGCGGGACGGGGCGGCTGCTCGCGATGGCGGCGAGCGTGTCGTCGTACCGCTGGCGGCCGGTTCGCCGCGGGGGCTCCTGGACGCGGGTGTCGCCGTCGTCGGTGCCGAAGGCCGGCGGGTAGGTCGTGATCGTCCGCCCGCTGGGCAGGGTCCAGACCAGGCCGCCGTCGGCGTCGCGGTGCAGCCGCCAGCCCGGCGCCTGGTGCGAGAGCCGGTGGTGGTGCTCGCACAGGCAGGCCAGGTTGTCGTGCGCCGTCTCGCCGTGCGGGTGCGGAGTCTGGTGGTCGAGGTCGCAACATCGGGCGCGCAGCCGGCAGCCCGGGAAGCGGCATCGTCGATCGCGCAGCCGGACGAAGCGGTGCAGCGGATCGGTGGGGCGGTAGGCGTCCGTCGCGCCCGGTGGCCCGAGCCCCCGCCCCGCGGCAGTGGCCGACCGGAGCTCCGTGCTGTCGGTGAGCGCGAGCAACGTCCCGGTGAGCTGGTCGACCACCGCGATGCGTGGTCGCTCGGCGAGCGCGGTGTCGATCAGCCGGCGGGTGTCCAGCAGGCGGGTGAGCGCCGCGCGGGTCGCCGCTCCCGCGTCCGTGCTCGTCGGCCGCTCACCTGCGGCGTAGGCGGTCATCAGCTCCTCGGCCGCCGCCTGCTCCGCGTCCCGGAGCGCAGCGAGCCGGGTCTCGTCCGCGGCCTCGTTCGCCGCGGCGGGGTCGGCGGCCGGGGCGGCGGAGGAAGCGGCGTGGTGGTCGTCGGCAGCCGGGGTCGCGGACGCGGGGGCCGGTGCATCGGAGGAGGCGGGGTCGTCGTCGGTGCGCGGGATCAGGCCGAGCTGGCGCGCCAGCTCACGGACCTGCGCGGCGGACACCGGGTCGCCCTCGAGCTCTCCGGGTTCGTCGGCGTTCGGCCCCTGCCCGGTCACGGTGTCGACGCCGGCGACGAGCGTGAGCACCACCCGGACGGCGGGGTGGTCGGCGTGCGGCCGCAGGATCAGGTCGGCCAGGCAGTCGGCCATCCGCTGGTCGTGGGTGCGCGGATCGCGGTTGCCGTTCTCGTCGAACTCGCACGCCTTGGCGTACTCGCTCAGCGCCTCGCGGCAGGCCCGCCCGACCGGCGTCGTCAGCAGCGCGGTCAGCGTGGACATGCCGTCGTCACGGGCATCCAGCCGGACGTGCCGGTCGCGCACCGCCTTCGCCAGCCGGTCGGCGGCCGCGGTGGCGTCGATGCGGGCGACCGCCCTCCGCACGGAGGCCTTCAGCGCGGAGGGGGTCTGGCGCGATGCCCGCGGCAGCACGGACTCCTCGACCTCCCGGCGCTTCGCGGGGTCGGCCACCGGGCCGGCGACCTCGACCATCACCCGCGCGTGCGCCGGGGAGATGTCTCCCGCGCTCAGCGCGGCAAGCGTGCCCGGCAGCCCCTCCACCAGGGTGATCGCGTCGACCAGCATCATCGACGCCGCGCGGCCGGAGACGCTCAGCGTGGCCGCGGCCTCGTCGACGGCCCATTCGCTGACCTCGGTGAGCGCGACCGGCCGGGACGCGCGCGACGCCGCGGACGCGGCACCCTGCTCGCCGGGTGCCCGGTCGAACATCGCGGCCGGGCGGCTGCGGGCGAAGCCTGCCAGGGCCCGCACGCGCCGCGCCTCGTCGCGGGACAGCTGCTTCGCCGCGGCCACCGCGTCGTCCAGGAGCGCCGCCCCGGACGTCAGCAACCGGGCCCGGGAGTCGAGGAACCGCTGGTGGTCGTCGCGCACGAAGTCGATCGGATCGGGGTACTCGCCACCGAACTCCGTCTCGAGGCAGGCGATGACGAAGGAGTCGTACTCCCCCTTCGTCAGGACCGTCTCGTTGTCGAACATACGTTCGATAGTAGTGGACCGTCGGGCGTTTGACCAGGGGGAACTGGATCAGGAATGGGCCGGCGGCGGGCCCTAGATGCGGGGAGGTCGGGTGCGGATGAGTCCGGCGGTCGCAGGCGCGGCGCCCTCGTGCGGGTGCACAGCGAGTGCCTCACCGGCGACAT
This sequence comes from Blastococcus tunisiensis, assembly GCF_900112815.1. Lineage (GTDB taxonomy): Bacteria > Actinomycetota > Actinomycetes > Mycobacteriales > Geodermatophilaceae > Blastococcus_B > Blastococcus_B tunisiensis. The sequence continues at coordinate 56,335 of NZ_FOND01000004.1, read as the reverse complement.
CCTCGGCTCGCTGCGCTGCGACTGCGGCGCGCAGCTCGAGCAGGCGCTCGCCGCGATCGCGGCCGAGGGGTGCGGGGCGGTCGTCTACCTGCGCGGCCAGGAGGGGCGGGGCATCGGCCTCGGCCACAAGATCCGGGCGTACGCGCTGCAGGAGGCGGGGCTGGACACCGTCGACGCCAACACCGCGCAGGGGCTGCCGGTCGACTCGCGCAGCTACGGCGTCGGGGCGCAGATCGTGGGCGACCTGGGCATCCGCCGGTTGCGGCTGATCACCAACAACCCGGCCAAGTACGGCGGCCTCGACGGCTACGGCCTCGACATCGTCGGCCGGGTGGCCCTGCCGGTCGTGGAGACACCGCACAACGTGCGCTACCTGCGCACCAAGCGGGAGCGGATGCAGCACGACCTCGTCCTGGCGGCCGACGGCGCCGGCTGAGCGCGCCGGCGGTACGTCAGGCGGTGCCCTCCGCGGCGATCAGCTCGGTGACCTCCTCCGGCGGGGACGTGCAGTCGTCCCCCGAGGGCTCCTGCTCCGACGCCAGCCCGGTCACCCCGGCGTCCTCCACCGGCTGGAAGCCGAGCCGGTCGATCCAGGCGGGCACCCGGTTCTGGGCGTTGATCACGTGCGAGCGGGACAGCCAGCCGAGGCCGTCGTCCACCTCGAAGTCCATCCCGCCGCCGGGGGCGCGCTGCACGTGCCCTGGCGAGGGGAGCAGGCCGACCAGCTGCACGGCCTGCGCCTGGGTGAGCTCGGCGGGCGGGGAGTCGAAGTAGTACCAGCCGGCCGCGCAGACGCCGTAGATCGTCGGGCCGAACTGGGCGTAGTTGACGTACAGCTCGAGCATCCGCCGGTCGTCGATCAGCAGGGCCATCTCCGAGGAGAGCGCCGCCTCGAGCCCCTTCCGCCAGGCGCTGAGCTCCTGGTTGAGGAACAGGTTCTTGGCCACTTGCTGCGGGATCGTCGAGCCCGACGGGTCCTCCTCGCCGCCGAGGTGCGCGTACGCGCGGCTCCACAGCGCATCCCACTCGAACGCGCCGGAGCGGTAGGGGAGCTGGGAGTCCTCGTGCGCGATCACCGCGGCCAGGAAGTTGCGCGAGACGTGCTCCACCGGCACCGAGTCCTGGATCGCGCCGTCCGGGTTGGCCGCCATGAAGGCCGTCGTCGGCGGGTCCACCCAGCGCAGCGACAGGATCAGCAGCGCCTGGACGACGACGACCACGGCGAGCACGCGGACGGCCCGGCGCAGCAGCCCCCGGCGGGGACGGCGGCCGGCGGCGTCCCGGCGGTCGCGTCGGCCGCGGCGCCCCCGCGGGGACGGGTACGGGCCCTCGGCCGGCGGGTACGGGCGCTGCTCCGGGGGGTACGGGCGGCCCGGCGGCTGCGGGCGCTCGGGCGCCGGGGGCCACGGGTACGCCGGTCCCTGCGCCGGCGGCGCACCCGAGTAGCCCGAGGGCGGGGCGCCGTACCAGTCGTTCCCCGCCGGCGGGGGACGGTCGAACCGGGGACGCTGCTCGTCGTACCGCGGCTGCTCGTCGTAGCGCTGCTGTGGCGTCGTCGGCGGGTCCTCCGTCCGTCGGCGCAGCCAGCGGGTCGTCCGGGAGCCCGGCTCGGAGGAGGCCATGCCAGCGGTGCTCCCTTGGTCGGCGTCGAGCGGCCAGGGTACGGCGGCAACCTGTGAGCCCTGCCGGTATCGGCCGGTTCAGTCCGCGTCGTCGAGCCAGGCCGCCACCCGGTCCAGCTCCTCGTGGGTCAGCCCGGTGAACACGTCCGGCGCCACCACCAGCACCTGGCCGGAGGCGGCCAGCCACTCAGAGGTGTCCGCGGCCTGGTCGGCGAGGTCGTCGTCGATCCACACGATCCGGCGTCCCGGCTCGGCCTCGGCGACCGCCCGCGCGGCGGCCAGCTTCCACCACCCGGCCGCCCCGCCCCACCGGCCGGCGTAGCCGGTTGACGCGACGCCGTCCCGGCTGTGCGTGCGCAGCCCGCGGGGCAGCCCCATGGGCCCGGCCAGCAGCTGGTCGGCCCGCTCGGTCCAGGTGGTCAGCCACTGCAGCTCCACCCGCCCCGACTCGTGCCACTCGCGCAGCCGCGCGGTGACCGACGGGTCCCACGACAGCACGTAGCCGTTGAAGGTGCCGCGGCGCCAGTTCGCCGGCAGCTCCGGGTGCAGGGCGTTGAGCACCCCGTCGACGTCCAGCAGCAGGACCGGCGGGGGAGAAGTCACCCCGCCGTCCTACCGCGCGCAGCAGCACCTGGCACGGCGGGGGGTCGCCTTCCTAGGATCTCCGCGCACGGGGTCGCCGCGTCCGTTCTGCCGGAGCCGCCATGAACGCACCCCTGATCCTCGCCGTCGACGACGATCCGGACCTGCTGGCCTCCGTCGAGCGGGAGCTGCGCAGCCGCTACGCGGCCGACTACCGCATCTGCCCGCTGAGCACCCCGGCCGAGGCCCTGGCCGTCCTGGAGGCGAGCACCACCGGCGGTGCGGACGTCGCCCTCGTGCTCGCCGCCGAGGAGCTCGCCGGCGCACCCGGCACCGAGTTCCTCGGCGAGGTGCGGCGCTTCTCCCGGGACGCGCAGCGCGCCCTGCTCATCTCCTGGGAGCACCTCGGCGAGCCGGTGACCGGCGACGCGATCTTCGAGGCGATCCCCCGCGGCCGGATCGACCACTACGTCGTGCGCCCGGCCCCGCCGCCCGACGAGCAGTTCCACCAGGCGATGTCGACCTTCCTCCTCGGCTGGGCCGAGTCGCGGCGACGTGCCCCGCACACCATCGACGTCGTCGGCGAGAGCTGGTCGGGCCGGGCCTACGAGCTGCGCGAGGTGCTGGGCCGCTGCGCCATGCCGCACCGCTTCTGCCTCGCCGAGTCCCGGGAGGGCCGCGCGATCCTGGCCGACGTCGGCGAGCGCAGGTTCCCGCTGCTGGTGATGCCCGGCGGCCGTGTCATGGAGGACCCCAGCGACGAGGACATCGCCCGCTCCTCCGGGCTGACGATCGACCCGTCGGGGGAGCGGTTCGACCTGGTCGTCGTCGGCTGCGGGCCGGCCGGGCTGTCCGCGGCCGTGTACGGCGCCTCCGAGGGGCTGCGCACCGTGGTCATCGACTCGGGCAGCATCGGCGGGCAGGCCACCTCCAGCTCCTCCATCCGCAACTACCTCGGCTTCCCGCGCGGCGTTACCGGCGCCGACCTGGCCCGCCGCGCCTACCAGCAGGCCTGGGTGTTCGGGGCCCGGTTCGCGTTCATGCAGCAGGTCACCACCCTGCGCCGGGAGGACGACGGCATCGTCCTCGGCCTGCACACCGGCGGGCTGGTGGTGGCCGGCGCCGTCGTCCTGGCCACCGGCGCCAGCTACCGCCGGCTGGGTGTGCCGGAGCTGGAGGCGCTGCACGGCGCCGGCGTCTTCTACGGTGCCGCCGCGTCCGAGGCGTCCATGGTCACCGGCGAGGAGGTGGTGATCGTCGGCGGCGCCAACTCCGCCGGGCAGGCCGCCATCCACCTGGCCGCCTACGCCAAGCGGGTCACCCTCGTCGTCCGGGCCGCGACGCTGGAGGCGGCCATGTCGCACTACCTGGTCCGGCAGGTCGAGGGGACGCCGACCATCGAGGTCCGCACCGGCACCGAGGTCGTCGGTGGCGGGGGAGAGGGGTGGCTCGACCACCTCGTGCTGCGCGACCGGGACACCGGCGAGCAGGACACGGTCGGCGCCTACGCGCTCTTCCTCATGATCGGCGCCCAGCCGCACACCGGCTGGCTGCCGGACGCCGTCGAGCGCGACGACGGCGGCTTCGTCGTCACCGGGTCCGACCTCGGCGACGACGTGCTGCGGGCGCTGGGCCGACGGCCCTTCGCCCTGGAGACGAGCGTGCCCGGGGTGCTCGCCGCCGGGGACGTGCGGCGGGGCTCGGTGAAGCGGGTGGCGTCCGCGGTCGGCGAGGGGTCGATCGCGATCCAGTTCGTGCACCGGCTGCTCGCGGTCTGAGCCGTCTCTCACCCGGCGTCGGCCGGGGTGTCGACGAGGCGGGCCCCACGGAGGCGGACACCGGCACCCCATCGACAGTCCCTGGGTGGCCCCGCGTGCGGCTCTCCCGCGTCGATGGCGGCCACCTCGTCCCAGGCCGGCCCCACCCCGGACCGGACGACGTCCTCCAGGTCGCCGGTCAGGACGACGTCGAACGTCCGGCTGAGCTCGTCCAGCACCGGGGTGCAGTCGCTGGATCGGCACGGACCGACTCCCTCGAAGCGGGCCGTCAGAGCCCACCGTGATCCGGTCCCCGGGAGCGGTGCCGTGCAACCGGTGCTCCTTGCCGAGCTTTCCGGCCTGCGCGTCGTCGAGCAGCTCGCCGCCGGCTCCGGACACCTCGACCCGGCACGCCACACCGTCCGTGACCCCCATGCCCCGGCCCGGCCCGTGCAGGACCCGCAGCGTCCCACCGACGCCGCTGTCGGTGAACCGGCGCTCGTCGCCCACGGTGTAGTCGTAGGGGTACGTGCCGGGCTTGCGTCGCCCCACGTCGGCTCCTTCCGGCGCCGTGGTCAGGTGCCCGCAGTCTCGCGCACCTGGCAGGCTCGGCGGTATGCGTGCCGACCTGGCCGAGCTCCTCGACGAGCTGCACGGTTCCCGCAGCGATCTGCTGCAGACGGTGGACGAGGCTGCCCTCGACACCGGGCCCCCGGCACCGGAGCCCGAGGTGGTCGAGCCCTACCGGTGGTTCCTGGCGCGCATCGGGGACGGCGTGCGGCTCACCGGTGCCGGCTACCTGCCGCCGCCGCTGGTCGGCGAGACGATGCGTGCCCTCGGCTGGGACGCCGGCTGGTTCGGCGCGGCCAACCGGGAGGACACCACCCGTCCCGTCGCGGAGCTGCGCGACACCGCACGGCGGCTCGGACTGGTCCGCGTGCACCGCAAGGAGCTGCGCCCGACGGCCACCGGACGGCGGCTCGCCGACGACCCGGTCGGTCTGTGGCACCACATCGCCGGTCGGCTGCCCCTGGGCCGCGGAGACGCCGGCCGCATCGCCGGGCTGCTCTGGCTGCTGGCGGTCGCCGCCGGCCGTCCGCACCCGGAGGACCTCGTCGCCGAGGGGATGAATGCGCTCGGCTGGGAGTCCGGGGAGACGGGGGAGCCGCTCGACCACTGGACGGCCTTCTCCGCGGTCCGGGACACCGTCCGGACCGTCTTCGATCTGCTCGGACTCCTCGATGCCCGCCACGAGCAGCAGCCGCCGACGCCGTCCGCGGTCGCGCTGGCCCGCGCCGCGCTGCAGCACGAGGACCCGCCGACCCCGGTCAGAGCGGGGCCGGCGGTCGAGCTCACCGTCACCCTCCGCGACGTCGACCCGCCCGTGTGGCGTCGGTTGACGGTCCCCGAACGGAGCACGCTGCGCGACCTGGACCGGCTGCTCCAGGCCGCCATGGGCTGGCGGGGCACGCACCTGTCGCTGTTCGAGCTGCACGGCCGGACCTACGGCGAGATCGAGGACATGGAGGAGCTGGGCGACCCGCGGACGGTGAGCATGGCCGCCGTCCCGGAGGGCACGGTGTTCGGCTACGACTACGACCTCGGCGACGGATGGGAGCACGACGTCCGTGTGGAGGGCCGCCGGACCGCGGAGGCGCCGACCTGCCTGGCCGGCGCGCGCGCCTGCCCGCCCGAGGACAGCGGCGGGCCGGACGGCTACCACCGGCTCGTGCAGATACTCGGGGATCCGCGGCATCCCGAGCACGCCGACCTGCACGCCTGGCTCGGGCGCCCCTTCGACCCGGAGGCATTCGATCCGGATGCGGCGACTCGCCGCATGCGCGCCCGGTCCCGTTCGCGCCGCTGAGCAGCCTCGTCGGCCCGGAGCCGGCCATGGCGCCAGGGGTCAGGGCAGCCCGGCGTGCGGGACGGCGACCTGCGTGCCGACGAGGACGGCTTCCCGGACCGGCGCCCGCGTGTGCTCGTAGAAGTCCGGCGCGCAGCACAGCAGCAGCTCGCGGCCGTCGTCCCCGCCGAGGGCGCAGGCGAACACGCCCATGCCCTCGGGGGCGGCGATCTCGTCCACGACCACGCCGCCCTCGGCCACCCGGAGGACGCGTGCGTTGAGCCCGTCGGCGACCCAGATGTGCCCCTCGGCGTCCAGGGTGCAGCCGTCGGGTGCGACGACGACCTGGCCGATGAGCTCCTCGACGGAACCGCCCTGGGGCAGCGGCCCCAGCTCCGCCCACACCCGGCGGCCGGTGAGCGAGCCGTCCGGCGCGATGTCGAACGCGGTGAACCGGTTGCCCCACGTCTCGCCGACGACCAGCGTGCCGTCCGGGGTGATCACCGAGCCGTTCGGGAAGTGCAGGTCCTCGGCCACCACGGTCACCGTGCCGTCGGGGTCGACCCGCTTCAGCGAGGTGGTGCTCGGTGCGCCGCCGCCCATCAGGTCGAAGCCGAAGTCGCCGACGAAGGCCCGGCCGGACGCGTCGACCACCATGTCGTTGAGGTGCCCGCCGCAGACGTCGGACAGGTCGGCGTGCGTCGTGGTCCCGCCGTCGGCCAGCCGGAGCAGCCGGCGGTCCTTCATGGAGACGACCAGCAGCGACCCGTCGGGCAGCCAGCCCAGCCCCGAGGGCTGGTTCTCCACCTCCAGGACGACGGTCTCGCCGCCGCCCGGCTCGACCCGGCTGACCGTGTGCCGGTAGAAGTCCGACGCCCACCAGGCGCCGTCGTGCCACCGCGGGCCCTCGAAGTAGGAGCCGCCCTCGAGCACTGTCCGGAACTGTCGCTCAGCCATGGGGTGGACGCTACGGCCTGTCGGTCGTCACGACGAGACGAACACCTGTGGACAGGCTTCTGACCTGTGCATTCGTGCCGTTCCCGTCGTAGGACAACGCTAGAATCCGTACACACGTTCGAGTGGTTGGAGGTGGTCATGGGCGAGCTGCAGTCGGCGCTCGATGCACTGGCCGCCGAGGACGTGCGCGCCCTTCCGCCGCGTCGGCAGCTCGAGGGGGTTGCCGAACTGCTGGAGGCGCGGAACCGCATCGATGCCCAGCTGGCTCGTCGGGTGCGGGCTGCGGAGCTCCAGCAGGCGCCGGAGGACGACGGCAAGAAGACGATGGCGTCGTGGCTGCGCGGGCACGGCCGGCTCGCCTCGAAGGTCGCCGGGCAGACCGTTCGCATCGGCCGGGCGCTGGAGCACCTGCCCGCCCTCGAGGCGGCCTTCGCCGCCGGTGCGGTCAGTGCCGACCAGGTGGCCGTCGTCGCACCGGTCGTCACGCCCGGCCGACGGGCCGCCGCCCTCGAGCAGGGCATCGACCTCGCCGAGGTCGACCGCATGCTGGCCGCCGTCGCCGCCCAGCACGACGTGCAGCGGCTGTCCCGTGTGGTGCACCACTACCTGTCGCGGCTGGACCCCGACGGTCCCGAACCCGACCCCACCGACGAGCGGTCGTTCACCGTGTCCACGATGAGCGACGGCACGGTGGTCCTGCGTGGTCAGCTCGACACCATCGGTGGGGAGAAGCTGAAGGCAGCCCTGGAGTCGGTCATCCAGGCCGACCGGCCGAAGGGTGACCTGCGGACCCGTGCCCAGCAGTCCGCCGATGCGCTGGTGCAGCTCGCCGACAACCAGCTGGCCTCGGGTGGGTTGCCGATCCTGCGCAGGGTCAAGCCGAGCGTCGCCGTCACCGTCGGTGCGGCCGACCTGGCCGCCCCCGCGACCGGCCCTGCGGCAGCCACCACCGGGTTCGGCAGCCGCGTGTCCGCGGAGACGGCCCGGATGCTGGCCTGCGACGGCGCCGTCACGGTGTTCCGCCTCGACGAGCACGGCAAGCCGCTGAACGTCGGCCGCACCACGCGGTCATGGCCGCCACACCTGCGCAAGGCCGTCGAGATCCGCGACGACACGTGCGTGTTCGCCGGCTGCGGCGCCCCGAAGCACTGGTGCGACGTCCACCACCTCATCCACTGGGCCTTCGGCGGGGAGACCTCGCTGGACAACGCAGCGCTGCTGTGCGAGCGGCACCACACGAAGGTGCACCACGGGTTCCGGGTCCAGCGGGATCCGGGCGGCCGATGGCGGACCTTCCGACCTGACGGCAGCGAGATCGTGATCGGCACGTCACTGCTGGTCTGAGCACGTCCGGGCCGTCGTTTCGACCTGCCTTCGCTGGGCACGGGCCCGACATGGGTCGACGAGGTGCTGACCAGTGACCGTGCGCGCCGTGCTCGAGCGGGCCGTCCACGCCATCGAACGGTGGCAGGTGCTCGACGCGCCCGGCTACCAGGTCGAGCACGGGCTCTCCCTGACCTTCCTGCTCGCCGGCCGCCGGGCCCGGCAGCTGCAGGACGTGCTGCACGGGGTCTGGTTCGGCCACCCGCTGCACCCCGCGCTGGTCACGCTGCCGGTCGGCGCCTGGAGCGCCGCACTGCTGCTCGACGGTCTCGACGCCACGGGCCGCGGCGGACCGGGCACCGGGCGGGCCGCCCGCACCGTGGTGAAGCTCGGCGTCGGCGGAGCCGTGGCGTCGGCAGCGACGGGCCTGACCGACTGGCAGCACGCCCACGACGAGGGCCGACGGGTCGGCCTGGTGCACGGCGCTCTGAACAGCACCGCGCTGGCCCTCTACACCTGGTCGCTCGCCGACCGCGCGCGCGGCCACGCGGCCCGTGCCCGGGCCAGCGCCGCCGCCGGCTACGCGATCACCCTGACCAGCGCCTACCTCGGTGGCGTCCTCAGCTACCGCTACCGGCTCGGCACCGACCACGCCGACCGGAGGAACGAGCCCCGCCGCTTCACCCCGGTCCTCGACGAGTCCGACCTCGTCGAGGGCCGGCCGGTGGCCGTCGACGCCGACGGCGTGCCGCTCGTGCTCGTCGCCGGCGACGCCGGGGTGCAGGCGGTCGGTGGCATCTGCCCGCACCAGGGCGCCCCGCTCGGCGAGGGCTGGCTGCACCAGGGCGAGCTGGTCTGCCCGTGGCACGGCTCGCGGTTCTCCCTCGACAGCGGTGAACCGGCGCAGGGCCCCGCCACGGCACCGCTGCCCTGCTACGAGACCCGCACCCGGGACGGTCGGGTCGAGGTGCGCCGCCGGGCGCGCTGGCGCACACCCACCGCCGTGACGACCGTCGAGGAGGCGTCCCGATGAAGGCCGACGACGTGCTGACCGCCCACCACGACGTCCTCCGGGGACTGCTCCGCGACCTCGCCGGGACCACCGACGCGCAGGCCGACCGGCGGGAGGAGCTGCGCGAGGAGTTCCTCCGGCAGATCGAGATCCACGCCCAGATCGAGGACGAGATCTTCTATCCCGCCGTCCCCGACGTCTCGCCGCTGCTCTCCCTCGCGCACGCCGAGCACCGGCAGATCGATGACCAGGTCGCCACCGTTCTGCGCACGCCGGTCGACCACCCGCAGTTCGTCGCGGAGGTGCGCATGCTCGAGGCGACGGTGCGGCACCACACGATGGAGGAGGAGCAGCGGATGTTCCCCCAGTCGCACGCCCTCGGCGACGCCCGGCTGGAGGAGCTGGGCCGGCAGCTGCAGGACCGGCAGCGCGAGCTGGCCCGCTCCGGTGGCATGCGGCTCCTGATCCGGCTCAAGCGCGCCACGCTGCGGCTGACCAGGGCCTGACCCTCTGCCGCGACGGTGCCCCGGTGCGGACCACCGGGGCACCGTCCACGGCCTGGGATCAGACGACGCGTCGCGCCGTGTTGTACCCCCACACCGAGTCGACCGGGACGACGGCCACCGGGTTGCCGTAGGTGGAGGAGTGCACCATCTGCCCGTTCCCGACGTACATCCCGACGTGGCCCACCGGCTGGAAGAAGAAGATCAGGTCACCGGGCTGCAGGTGCGCCCGGTCCACGTACACCCCGGCCGTCGACTGCGCCCGCGAGGTGCGGGGCAGCTGGACGCCGGCGGCCTGGTACGCCGAGTAGGTGAGTCCGGAGCAGTCGTAGCCGCCGGGGCCGGTGCCGCCCCAGACGTAGGGCTTGCCCTGCTGCGCCAGGGCCGTGTTCACCGCGACCTGCGCGGCGTGCGTCGGTGCGGCGACCGGGGCGGCCGCGAGGGCCACCGGTGCCGCGGCGGGACCTCCGGCGGCGGCGGAGGCGGGCAGCGGGCTCAGCGCGATGCCCGCACCGGTGACGAGGGCGAGCGCCGCCCCGCGGAGGGAACGACGGGTGACCGTGGACGTGCGAGTAGTCGTCATGGACGACGCGTTCTCCTGTTCTCCATCGACCGCCTACCGAGTTAGCTGACGGGTTCGGGCGGGGAGATCGCCCGGCGGGACCGGCGGGGCCGGCCACGCTTCACCCCGGAACTGCGGTGGGTCCCCGGTCCGGCACCGGGGACTCCGGTGCCGGTTCGGCGGTGTCCGGTCGGGTGCCACCAGGTGCGGTGGCGACGGGGCCTCGGCCGGACCGCGCCGACGCTAGGTCCGTCATCCGACCGTCACAAAAGGGCGGATCGTGGGTCGTGCGGCCCGCCACCCGGACCCCGCCGGTGGACGCCGCCGGCGCGACTCGCGGCCCCACCACGCCCGACGCCGACACCGGTTCCGGACCGGCCCAGGACCGCACTACGGAACGGAATCGACCGCTTACTTCCTCTCGGCGGCGCGGCGCGGACGCAGCGTCGCCGGCCGCTCGCGCGTGTCCCGTGGGAGGGCGCGATCCGACGTCCGGCGTTGACGGACCTGCCCGGGCGTGCTCCGGTGGTGGCGATGGCCGGGAACGCGCTGTACGACGACGGGCGGGTGTGCCTCGACGCCGAGGCACTGACCCTGCGGCGCTACTACTTCCCGTTCGCCACCAGCAAGCGGATCCCGTACAGCGCCATCCGGGGCGTCGACGTCCGTCCGCTCACCTGGCTCACCGGCAAGGGCCGCCTCTGGGGTTCCGCGCACCCGCGCTACTGGCTCCCCCTGGATGCCACCCGGCTGCGCAAGGACACCGCCGTCGTCCTCGACCTCGGCGGCCGGGTGCGGCCGACGTTCACCCCGGACGACCCCGAGCGGGTGCGGCAGCTGCTCCACCGCTCCACCGGCTGACGGCTCCCGCGCCCGGTCGGATCGGGACACCGGCCTCACGACGACGGGACGTCTCCCGCCCGACGGTGGTGCTCGCCCGCCGGGAGGGACCCGGCCGGCGTTGGAGGTGGACCCATGACCGCTGAGCCCCTGTCCCCGGCTCCGTCGGACACCCGGACGGCAGACGTACCGCAGGCCCGACCCGCCCCGATCGGCCGGCGCGCCGCCGTGGTGTGCCTGGTCGTCGGCGCGGTGCTCAACCTCGCCGAGGCGCTCATCGGGCGCGTCGTGGGCCAGAGCGGCTCCGTCGCGGGCAGCCTCGACGCCTGGGCGGAGCGCCCGGTGCTCGCGACCACCGGGCTCGTCGCCGGCACCGTCGCCGTCCCGTTCCTGCTGCTCGGCCTCGTCGCCATGGCGCAGCTCGTGCGCCCGCGCATGCCGCGGCTGGGCAGCACCGCCATGGTCCTCGCCTTCGTCGGCGGGCTGGGCTTCTTCGGCATCCACGCGGTGTCGGTCATCGACCGCGCGGCCGTCGACCAGCCCGACCGCGAGGCCATGGTGGCGCTGATCGAGTCCGCGCAGAACAGCACTCCCGCCCTGCTGATCCTGGTTCCCTTCCTGCTCGGCCTGGCCGGCTCGGTGCTGCTCACCTCGATCGGCTACCTCCGCACCCGGGTGGTGCCGGTCTGGATCCCCGTCGCGCTGCTGCTGTTCCTGGTGCTCGACTTCGGCCCGTTCCCCACCGGCCCGGTCGACCCGCACTGGCTCTTCCTCGCCGCCTCCGCCGGCCTGGCCGTCGTCGTGGCCCAGCGGACGGACCGGCAGTGGTGGACCGGTCGGGCGGACGCGGCAACCCCCTGACCAGCGGCCTCCGTTCGGTTAGCGTCCGCGGCGAGGTGGACGGACCGGTGGTCGAGGAGCGTGCAGTCCCGGGGAGCCGGGCCACCGTGGTGGCCCGGCTCTCCGCCGCGGCCGCCGTCGGGTACGCGGCCGTCGGGCTGGCCGCGCACCTCGCCACCCCGGCGGCCGAGCGGGAGGACCTCTTCGGCAGCCCCGAGCCGCTCGTCGGACCGGCCATGGCGATCGTCGGCGCCGCCCTGCTCGGCCGGGTCCCCGGCCACCGGGTCCTGCAGCTGATGACCGTCATCGGCTGCTTCGCCTGCGTGTTCGCCGGCTCGCTCGGGATCGCGGTGCACGGATTCGCCGGCAGCGACGACCCCGGCCCGCTGTTCCGGATCGCCGCCTGGCTCACCCTCTGGACCTGGGTCCCGGCGTTCGTCTCCTTCGCCACCCTGCTGCCGCTGGTCTTCCCGGACGGCCGGCTGCCGTCCCACCGCTGGCGCCCGGTCGCGATGGCCGCGCTCGCGCTGATCGCCACGATGTCGCTGCTCACCGCCTTCACCGACATCCAGCCCGAGGGCGAGCAGCCGGCGAATCCCGTCGCGATCCCGCTCCCCGGCGGGTTCCTCGACGTCGTCCAGACGGTGCTCGACCCGGCCGTCCCGGCCCTGGCCCTGCTCGGGCTGGTCAGCCTGGCGCTGCGGTTCCGGCGCGCCGATCCGCAGGTCCGCCGGCAGATCGCCTGGGTCGGCTACGCGCTGGCGCTGGCGGTCGCGGCCGCGTTCCTCGCCCCGGCGCCGGTCAACGTGGTCATCACCCTCGCCGTGCCGGTGGCCATCGGCGTCGCCGTCGTCCGGGACCGGCTGTTCGGCATCGACGTCGTGCTGAACCGCACCCTGGTGGGGACGGCGCTGCTGGCCTCCTCGGCGCTGGTCTACGTCGCCGTCGTCGGCTGGCTGGGCGGGCTCACCGGCAGCCCCGACTCCCTGGTCGGTTTCGCCGGCGCGGTGGCCGTCGCCGCCGTCTTCCACCCCCTCTACGTCCGGATCCAGCGCGCCGTCGACCGGCTGCTGCACGGCTCCCGGGGTGACCCCTACCGGGTCCTCGGGCGGGTCACCGAGGTGCTCCGCGACGCGGCCGCACCCCGGGCGGCGCTGGCCCGCGCCGTCGCGACGATCGCCGTCGACCTCAAGCTGCCCGCCGTCACCGTCCAGGTCGACCGGCCGGACGCGCCGCCCGTCGTCGAGTCGGTGGGGGAGCGGGCCCTCGCCGTCCACGCCGTCCCGCTGCACTGGCACGACGACGTCGTGGGCACCCTGCACGTCGCCCACCGCCCGGGGACCGACCGGCTCGACCCGGTCGACGAGTCGCTGCTCGCCGACCTCGCCGCCCAGCTGGCCGCCGTCGGTTTCGCGCTGCGGCTGGCCACCGACCTGGAGCGCTCCCGCGACCGGCTGGTCACCGCCCGGGAGGAGGAGCGCCGGCGGATCCGCCGGGACCTGCACGACGGCCTCGGCCCGCAACTCGCCTCGGCGGTCATGGCCCTCGACGTGGCCAACCGGGCGCTCGGGCACGAGCCGGCCCGGGCCGTGCCGCTGGTGGCGACGGCCCGCGACCAGCTCCAGGACGCCGTCGCCGACGTGCGCCGCATCGTGCACGGCCTGCGGCCACCGGCGCTCGACGACCTCGGCCTCCTCGGCGCGCTGCAGGCGACCGGCCCCGGACTGCTGCCCGAGCGCGACGGTGCCCCGCGGATCCGGATCAGCGGCGGCGGACAGCTGTCGGACCTGCCCGCCGCCGTGGAGGTCGCGGCCTTCCGGATCACCCAGGAGGCCATGACGAACGCCATCCGGCACGCGTGCGCCCAGCACATCGCCGTGCGGTTGGACGGCCGCCGGGACGCCGTCGGCATCGAGGTCGTCGACGACGGCCTGGGCTGCGCGGCCGACTCGCCGGCCGGCATGGGCCTGCAGTCGATGCGCGACCGGGCCGCGGAGCTCGGCGGGACCTGCCGGATCTCGGCGGAACCCGGCGGCGGCACCCGGGTGTCCGCCGTCCTGCCGCTGGGAGGAGACCGGTGATCAGGATCGTCATCGCCGACGACCACCCCGCCTTCCGGACCGGGCTGCGCCTGCTGCTGCAGGACAGCGGGCTCGACGTCGTCGCCGAGGCCGCGGACGGGCCCGCGGCCGTCGACGCCGTCGTCGACAACCGCCCGGACGTCGCCCTGCTGGACCTGCAGATGCCGGGGCTCACCGGGGTCGAGGTGACCAGGCGGCTGCAGGAGGTCGCCCCCGCGACGCGGGTGCTGGTGCTCACCATGATCGAGGCCGACGAGACCGTGCTGGCGGCGATCCGCGCCGGCGCCTGGGGCTACCTCCTCAAGGGTGCCGGGCAGGAGGAGATCGAGCGGGCGGTGCGCGCGGTCGCCGACGGCCAGGTCGTCTACGGGGCCGGTGTCGCCGAACGGGTGATGGCCTTCTTCGCCACCCGGTCAGCGGCCGTCGGGCCCTTCCCGCAGCTGTCCGAGCGGGAGCGTGAGGTGCTGTCGTTCGTCGCGGAGGGCCGCGGCAACGGCGAGATCGCGCGCCGGCTGTTCCTGTCCGAGAAGACCGTCCGCAACCACGTCTCCAGCATCTTCACCAAGCTCGGCGTCACCGACCGCGCCGCGGCCGTCGCCCGTGCCCGGGACGCCGGCCTCGGCGGCTAGCGGTGCACGATCGGCTGAGACCGTCGTCCGGCGCGGTTGGCGGGGCCCTCCCCGGGGCAGAGAGCAGGTCGGTCCATCAAGGAGGAGGCGAACATGGCCGGACTGATCCGGAAGCTCATGGTGTCCGGGGTCGCCGCGAAGGTGATCCAGGAAGCCAAGAAGCCGCACAACCAGGCGAAGATCAAGAAATTCATCTCGGACTTCCAGAACAAGCAGGGTGGCAGCGGCAAGGGCCGCAGCACCCACCGCTGACCTGAACGCGCGACGGCGCCCCCTCCCACGACCGTGGGAGGGGGCGCCGCCGTGTTCAGGGCCGGGGGTTCGTGCGGGTCCAGCCGCGGTCGTCCCGGCGGGCGCCCGTGCCGGCCGCGCAGCGGCGGCACACCTCGGCCACCTCCTCCGCGTGCCGGCCCGACGCGGGCTGGACGTCGGCCCAGCTGACGTGCGGGAAGCGGGCCAGCCGCGACCGGCTCAGCGACAGCCCGCACACGGTCTCGTTGCGGCCGCGCTCCCACGCGTGCACCTCGCCGGAGGGGTAGCGGATGCCGTCGTCCGGATCCCGCCACTGGCCCCCGGCCGCCACCGCCGCGCTGCGCACCGTCATGGGGCCGCCCCTACCCGGGACGGCCCCGGTGCTACCCGGCGTCCCGGCGCAGCAGGGCCCAGCCGCCGAGCCCCAGCCCCGCCGCCGACCAGCCGACCAGCAGCGACGTCGCCTGGGCCGCCGACATCTCCGGCTCCCCGAGCAGCGTCCAGATCGCCCCCGAGCCCGGCAGCAGCTCGCCGAGGTCGGCCATCCACTCGACGCCGAACGCGGGCAGCAGGAACGGCAGCACCAGCTGCAGCAGGAAGACCGTCGCCAGCGCGCCCGCGGTGCTGCGCAGGAACAGGCCGACGCCCACGGCGAGCACCCCGCCGGCGACGAGCACCGCGGCGATCCGGCCGAGGCTGTCGGCCACATCGGCCCCCGCCAGCGGCAGATCCGCGATCAGCCAGGCGGCGATGTCGGCGACGAAGGCGAGCAGCACTCCGGCCACCGTGGCCGCGAGGACCGGCACGGCGACCCGCGCGGCCATCAGCACCCCGCGGCGCGGCGTCCACTGCAGCGTCGGGCCGATGGCACCGCTGGCGTACTCCTGGGTGACCGCGAGCAGCACCAGCACCAGCAGCGCGAACTGGCCGAGCAGGACGCCGAACTCCCCGGCCGCCGTCGCCGGCGGCAGCTCTCCGGTCGCCGTCACGTTCTCCGCGTCGAACGCCATGACCACGCCGATGCCGACGATGGTCACCGTGGCGGCCAGCAGGCACCACCACGTCGACCGCACGGTCCGCAGCCGCAGCCATTCAGCGGCAGCAGCGCGGCCGTAGACGGTCAGCGTCCCGGGCTCTGCGGCCCGGACGTCGGTGGTGGTCATCGCGTCACCAGCTCAGCGGCGTCGGACACGCGGTACTGGACGCTGTCGCCGGTGAGGTCGAGGTAGACCTCCTCGAGCGAGGACTGGTCCTCCACCAGCCGGTGCACCGCGGCACCCACCGACAGCGCGACGTCGCCGACCGTCTCGGCCGTGCCCCCGTCGACGACCAGCTCCCCGTCGCCCGCGGGGTGCACCCGCAGCCCCGCGCGGAGCAGCGCCCCGGCCAGGTCGTCGACCGACGGCGTCCGCACCCGCACCTGCCGGCGCCCGGCGCCGCCGCGGATCACCTCCTGCATGGAGGCGTCGGCGATCAGCCGGCCGCGGCCGATGATCACCAGGTGGTCGGCGGTCTGCTCCATCTCGCTCATCAGGTGGCTCGACAGCAGCACCGTGCGCCCCTCGTCGGCCAGCCCGCGCACGAGCCGGCGGACCCACCGGACGCCGTCGAGGTCCAGCCCGTTCATCGGCTCGTCGAACAGCAGGACGGCGGGGTCGCCGATCAGCGCGGTCGCGATGCCGAGCCGCTGGCGCATGCCGAGGGAGTACCCCTTGACGCGGCGCCGGGCGGCGGGTCCGAGCCCGACCTGGTCGATCACCTCGTCCACCCGGCGCTGCGGGATGCCGTGCGTGCGGGCGGCGACCCGCAGGTGGTCGCGGCCGCTGCGCCCCGGATGCACCGCGCCGGCGTCGAGGAGCGCACCGGCCGCACGCAGCGGCTCGGCCAGCGCGCCGAACGGACGCCCGCCGACCAGCGCGGATCCCGCCGTCGGCCGGTCGAGGCCGAGGACCATGCGCATCGTGGTGGACTTGCCCGCGCCGTTCGGCCCGAGGAAGCCGGTCACCTTGCCCGGGGCGACGTCGAAGGTCAGGTCGTCGACGGCGCGCACCGCGCCGTACTGCTTGGTCAGCCCGCGTACGGAGATCATGCGAGCCGCCGGGGGAGGGATGGAGTCATGGCACAGAGCCTGTCGGGGGAGCGGGTCCCCGCGGATCACCCCGCAGGGCCGACCTCGGTCCCCCGCGCGGGGGAGGGGAGAGGCGCGCTCGTGGGGGAATCGCCCCGCGCGGCGGTCGGTCAGGATCGACCCGTGTCATCGACGACGACGTTCCCCGCCTCGGCGGCCGAGATCGCCGCCGGCCTGCGCGGGCTGGTCGCACGGGCCGCCGGCCCCGGGTGGCCCGGACGGCTCCTGTACGCACTGGCCAACCTGCCGGTCGGGGCTCTGTGCCTGGCCCTGTACTTCGCGCTCTTCGGCTCGGTCTTCGCCGTCATCTACGGCGTCGGTCTGCTGCTGATCCTGCTCGTCCTCGCGGCCATCCGCGGGTTCGCCGGCGTGGAGCGTGGGCTGGCCGGCATCCTGCTGGGGGTCGACATCCCGGTCGGCGAGCGCGTCCGGCGCCAGCCCGGGGTCGTGCTCAAGGCGCGTCGGCTGGTGCAGTCCGCCAGCACCTGGCGCGCGGTCGGCTGGCTCGGTGCGCGGGTGCTGATCGGCGCGGCCACGCTCGCCACCTTCTTCTTCGGCACCCTGGCCGTCTTCGCGCTCAGCGAGGGGATCGACTGGAACCTGTTCAACGCGCTGCCCCTGCTGGCGCTCATGGCGGCCGCCGTCGTCGGGACCCTCGTCGTCCTCGATCTGCTGGTCCGGCTGGCCGCTGCTGTCGCGCCGCGGCTGCTCGGTGTCGGCGCCGAGCAGCAGATCGCCGCGCTGCAGCAGACCGGCCGCCGGCTGGCCGACCGCAACCGGCTGGCCCGCGACCTGCACGACACCATCGGGCACGCGCTCACCGCCAGCCTGCTGCAGGCCACGGCCGCCCGGCGCACGCTCACCCCCACGGATGACCGGCCGCTGCAGCCCGACTTCGCCCGCCAGGCGCTCGGGCACATCGAGACCAACACCCGCGCCGCGCTCGCCGAACTCGACCGGGTTCTCACGGTCCTCCGCGCCGAGGACGGCGGCCATGACCCCGCCCCGTTCTCGGCGCCCTCGCTCGCCGACCTCGAGGGCCTGCTGGCCGGCCTGCGGGACGGCGGCCTGCCGGTCGCCCTCGTCGTGGACGGCGACGTCGACGACGTGCCCGAAGGCGTGCAGGAACTCGCGTACCGGGTGGTCCAGGAGGGCACGACGAACGTGCTGCGGCACGCGGGGACCCCGCTCACCGTCGCCCAGGTGGCGCGCAGCGGGGACACCCTGGTCGTCCGCGTGTGCAACGAGCGGGCCTCGCAGCTGGAGAGCCGCCCCGGCCCCGGCGGCGGTCGGGGGCTGGCCGGGCTGCGCGAGCGGACGGCCGCCGCGGGCGGCACGCTCGCCGCGGAACCCACGCCGTCCGGCGGCTTCGACCTGTGCGTCACCCTGCCGCTGGCGGGCGCCTCGTGACCGAGCGTGCGAGGTCACGCAGTGACACAGCACCCCGCGGCACGGGGACGACGAGCGCCAGCGAGGAGCGCCCGTGACCCTTCGGCTGCTCCTCGTCGACGACGACGTGCTGGTCCGCTCCGGGCTGCGGGTGATCCTGGAGTCCGAGCCGGACCTCACGGTGGTGGGCGACGCCGGCACCGGCCGCGAGGCGCTCGAGGTCGCGGCCCGGACCGATCCCGACGTCGTCCTCATGGACGTCCGGATGCCCGACATGGACGGCATCGCCGCGACCGCGGAGCTGGTCGCCCGCGATCCGCAGCGCCCGCGGGTGCTGGTGCTCACCACCTTCGAGGACGACGACTACCTCTTCCGGTCGCTGCAGGCCGGCGCCAGCGGCTTCGCGCTGAAGCGGTCCGACCCCGACGAGCTGGTCGACGCGATCCGGGTCGTCGCGCGCGGCACCTCCCTGGTGCTGCCCGACCTGACCCGCCGGCTGATCGCCTCGCACGCGCCGTCCCGGGCGAAGGGCGCCGCCGCGCTGCCGGAGCTGACCGGACGCGAGGCCGACGTGCTGCGGCTGGTCGCCGGCGGCCTCTCCAACGCCGAGATCGCCGACGAGCTGTACCTCAGCCGGGAGACGGTGAAGACCCACGTCAGCAGCGTCCTGCTCAAGCTCCGCGCGCGGGACCGCACCCAGGCCGTCATCGCCGCCTACGAGAGCGGCTTCATGACGGTCTGATCACCGGGCCGGGCGCCGCGGCCGCGGGACGCTAGCGTGGCGGGCGGTGAAGACACGGGAGGAGCGGTGGCAGGAGCGGCTGGCGCTGCCCGTGCTGGTGGCGGCGCTCGCGTCGATCCCGGCCATGTTCCTCACCGTCGCCGAGGGCACGCTCGGGACGGCGGGGCACGTCGTCGACATCGCCAGCGGCGCGGTGCTCGTCGGCGAGACCGTCATCCTGCTGGTCGTCGCGGAGCACAAGCGGGCCTGGATCCGCGGCCACCTCGGGCTGATCGCGCTCACCGTCGCGGTGATCGTGGCCGCCGTCCTGGCTCTCGGGCCGGTGCAGATCCTGCGGCTGGTCCGCACCGTCGGCGCGCTGCGGATCCTGCGCGCCGGGCGGATCGTGAAGGCCGCCCGGAGCGTCGGTGACCGGATGGGGTTCACCGGCCGGCTGGCGCACGTCGCGGCCGCCGGCGCGGGGCTGCTGGTCGCGGTGTTCGTCGGCGTCGTCCTCGCCGACCCGACGTCGCGCTCGCGCGACCTGCTCACCGCCGTCCTCGGCGACGTCAGCACCCCGGTGATCGTCGTCCTCTCCGGGATCGCCGGCGTGATCCTCGGGGTCGCCACCTACCTGCTGGCCCGCGACACGGGCAGCGACGCCGACGCCGAGGAGGACGGCGCGCGACGGGCCTGAGCCGGGTCGTCTCCGGGCCGGATCCGCCCGCACGGGGTTGCCGCGCGCGGGCTCCGGGCACACCCCTCCCACGACGGACGACACGAGGAGGCGAACATGGGACTGCTGAGCAAGCTCACGAAGGGCGGCGCGGCCAAGAAGGTCATGGACGAGGCGCGCAAGCCGGAGAACCAGCGGAAGATCAAGAGCGCCATCTCCAGCTTCAGGAACAAGGGCGGCGGCACCGGCACGGGCGGGACGGGCCGCACCCGCCGCGGCTGACACTCCCGGACACCGGCGACGGCCCGCACCCCACCGGGGTGCGGGCCGTCGGTGGTCCCGGGCCACGACCCGCGGGCGCCGGCGCTGTAGTACACCGGCACCGTGCACCGCATCGCCGTCCTCGACGACTACCAGTCCGTGGCCGCGAGCTTCTGCGACTGGTCGCAGCTGCCCGAGCCGGCCGAGGTCGTGGAGTTCCACGACGCCGTCGCCGACCCCGACGCGCTGGTCGCCCGGCTGCGGCCGTTCGACGTCGTGCTCGCCATGCGGGAGCGCACCCGGTTCCCGCGCGAGGTGCTCGAGCGGCTCCCGGACCTGCGGCTGCTGGTCACCACCGGCATGCGGAACAAGTCGATCGACGTCACCGCCGCCACCGAGCTGGGCATCACCGTCTGCGGCACCGGCTCGCAGACCACGGCCACCGCCGAGCTGACGTGGGCGCTGATCCTCGCCACGCTCCGGCACGTCCCCCAGGAGGACGCGTCGATCCGCGCCGGCGGCTGGCAGCAGACCCTCGGCGGCGACCTCGCCGGCGGCACCCTGGGCGTCGTCGGGCTCGGCCGGCTCGGCTCCCAGGTCGCCCGCATCGGCGCCGCGTTCGGCATGGACGTCGTCGCCTGGAGCCAGAACCTCACCGACGAGCGCGCCGCCGAGTGCGGCGCCCGGCGGGTGGGCAAGGAGGAGCTGTTCGCGACGGCGGACGTCGTGACCGTCCACCTGGTGTGGTCGAAGCGGACCCGCGGCCTGATCACCGCCGCCGACCTCGCCCGGATGAAGCCGACCGCCGTCTTCGTGAACACCAGCCGCGGGCCGATCGTCGAGGAGGCGGCGCTGATCGACGTCCTGCGCGAGGGCCGGATCGCCGGCGCCGGCATCGACGTCTACGACACCGAACCGCTGCCGCGCGACCATCCCCTGCGGGAGCTGCGCCGCGCCGTCCTCACCCCGCACCTGGGCTACGTCACCCGGGGCAGCTACGAGATCTACTACCGCGAGGCCGTCGAAGACGTCGCCGCGTGGCTCTCCGGCCGCCCGCTGCGGGTCATCCGGCCGGGCTGAACTGCTGCTCGCCGATCACCGACAGCAGCCGCAGCTTCTCGGCGTCCTCGGTGCCCGGTGCGGCGGTGAGCACCAGCAGCACCTGCGCCTGGTTCTCGGTGAACAGCGCCTGGCAGTCCACGGCGATCTCGCCCAGTTCCGGGTGCACCAGCGTCTTGTGGTCGTCGAAGCGCTTCCCGACCTCGTGCTGGCTCCACATCTCGCGGAACTCGGCGCTCCCGGCCAGCAGCCGGCGGACGATCTCCTGCGCCCGCGGGTCCGCACCGCCGGCCGTGACCGCCGCGCGCAGGGCGGCCACCTGCAGCCGGCTCTGGTGGGCGTGGTCCCGCTCGGGGTAGCAGCGGCGCGCGTCCGGATCGGTGAACCAGCGGTAGACGGCGCTGCGGGCCGGACCGGTGTGGCGGGTCTCGTCGCCGAACAGTGCGCGGGCCAGCCGGTTCTGCACGAGCGTGTCGGCCAGGTCGGACAGGATCAGCGCCGGGGTGTCCTGCAGCCGGTCGAACACCCGCAGCAGCGCCGGGCTGACGTGTTCGGCGCGGCGGACCCGGACGGGAGCGTGGTGCCCGGCCAGCCGGAACAGGTGGTCGCGCTCGTCGAGGGTCAGCCGCAGCCCGCGGGCCAGCGCGGCCACCATCTGCTCCGACGGCTGCGGCCCGCGCCGCTGCTCCAGCCGGGCGTAGTAGTCGGTCGACATGCCGGTGAGCGCGGCGACCTCCTCGCGGCGCAGGCCGGGCGCCCGGCGCCGCGGTCCCACGGGCAGCCCGACGTCGGTCGGCCGCAGCCCCTCCCGGCGGCGGCGGAGGAAGTCGGCGAGCTGCGTCCGGTCCACGCGCTCATCCTGCGCGCCCGACCTGCGACGATCCAGGGACCGCCGATCCCTGGACACCTGGTCCTCTCCCGCCTCGCCGCGGGCGGACGCACGGTGGAGCCGGCAACCGACCCCGCACACGACCCTCCGGGAGCACCCATGAAGACGACGGGCAACACGATGCTGTTCACCGGCGGCACCTCCGGCATCGGCCTGGGGCTGGCCCTGCGCTTCGCCGAGGCGGGCAACACCGTGATCGTCGCCGGACGACGGCGCGAGCGGCTCGACGCGATCGTCGCCGAGCACCCGGGCGTGACGGCCCTCGAGCTGGACGTCGACGACCCGGCCTCCATTGCCGCTGCCGCCGCGTCGGTCGGCGCCGACCACCCCGAGCTGGACGTGCTGGTCAACATGGCCGGGATCATGCTGCCGGAGGACCTGCGCGACCCCGGGCACCTCGCGGCGGCCGAGGCCGTCGTCACGACCAACCTGCTCGGCCCCATCCGGGTGCTGAACGCGTTCCTGCCGCTGCTGCTGCGCCAGGACCCGGCCACCGTTCTCAACGTCTCCTCCGGCCTGGGCTTCGTGCCGCTGCCGCTCACCCCCACCTACAGCGCGACGAAGGCCGCCATCCACTCGTGGACCGAGAGCCTGCGGGTGCAGCTGGCCGGCACCCCCGTGCAGGTCATCGAGCTCGTGCCGCCGGCGGTCGAGACCGACCTGATGCCCATGAGCGACGCGACGCACGCGATGCCGCTGGCGGACTACGTGGCGGAGTCCTTCGACATCCTGCAGTCCGAGCCCGACGTGGAGGAGGTGCTGGTCGACCGCGTGCGGTTCCTGCGCTTCGCCGAGATCGACGGCCGCTACGACGACGTCCTCGCCCAGCTGGCCACCCGCGTCCCCTAGGTTCGGCGTCCGTGACCGACGAGCGGACGTTCCCTCCCTTCGACACGACGCGGCGCTGGTGGGCCGACGGCGAGCTGGCCGTGGCCGGGATCGTCGACCGGCTGACCGACGCCGACCTGGCCGGCGACTCGGCGCTGCCCGGCTGGTCGCGCGCGCACGTCGTCGCGCACCTGGCCCGCAACGCCGACGCGCTGGTCAACCTGCTCACCTGGGCGCGCACCGGCGTGGAGACCCCGATGTACCCGTCGCGGGCGGTCCGCGACGCCGACATCGAGGCCACCGCCGCCCGGCCGGGGGCCGAGGTGCGCGCCGAGCACGTGGCCGCCAGCGACCGCCTCGCCCGGGCGATCGAGGGCCTGCCCGCGGACGCCTGGACGGCGCAGGTGCGCAACGGCCAGGGCGTCGCGGTGCCGGCGTCGGCGATCCCGTGGATGCGCGCCAAGGAGGTGTGGGTGCACGGCGCCGACCTCGACGCCGGGCTGGCGTTCGCCGACCTCCCGGCCGACCTCTGCGTCGCCCTCGTCGACGAGGTGCTCGGCCTGTTCGCCGCCCGCGACCAGGCGGTCGACGTCACCGTCGTCGCCACCGACGCGGACCGGACGTGGGGGAGCGGCGGCACGCGGATCGACGGCCCCGTGACGGCGGTCGCCGCATGGCTGACCCGGTCCGACGCCTCCGGGCTCACCGGTGACGTCCCCCCGCCGCCCGCCTGGTTGTAGCAGCTGCGCGGAGCGTGCTGCCGTGGCCGTACGTCAGGACGTCGGTGGGTGCTCCGCGATGCAGAAGAGGTTGCCTTCCGGGTCGGTCAGCGTGGACCACTGCACCCAGGGCACCTCGTCGAGCACCTCCCACCGGGGCGTGGCCCCCAGGCCGACGGCCCGACGGACCTCCGCCTCGCGTGTTCCCCACGGCACGGTGAGGTCGAGGTGCTGTGTCTGCCGATCCGGACGTGGGCCCGTGCGCCGCTGGAAGAACATGGCGAAGCCGCCGGGTTCACGTGCGGGGAGGAAGACGAACTCGTCGGAATCGCCCTCCACCGCTCCGCCGAGCAGCTCCGCCCAGAAGGCCGCCAGCGTCCGAGGGACGTCGGCCTCGACATTGACCGCCCCGAGGGTGATCGCAACTCCAGTGCTCATGCTCGCGAAATTACGCGCGGGCACCGACACGAACCGGAAGGCGACGTCCTCGACAGGCAGCCCGGGCTCGGGGCCTACTCGCAGCCGATCCCGTCGCCGTCGCGGTCGAGGTGTGTCCCGTAGCCGGGCTGACCCGCCCGGACGGGGGCGGCGCCGGCGTCCCGAGCCGCGGTGCAGTTCTTGTAGTGCGGGGCGGGCGCAGGAGCAGGGGCGGGCGCGGGGGCCGGAGCAGCGGCGGGGGCCGGGACCGGCGCGGGAGGCGGCGGCGCGACGGGCGCCGGCCGCGCGCGCTCCGGGAGCTGCGCGACGACGCCACCGGGCAGCGGTTCCTCCGGGCAGGTGCTGAGCACCGTGGCGATGGCGTTCTTCTCCGCCTGGGTCATCCACAGCTGGTAGGTCACCTTGACCGCGACCTGGCGCGCCACGTACGCGCAGCGGTAGGCCGTGTTCGGTGGCAGCCAGGTGGCGGCGTCGCCGTCCCCCTTCTGCATGTTCAGCGGACCGTCGACGGCGAGCAGGTTCAGCGGATCGTTGGCGAAGGCCGTTCGCCGCGATCGGTCGAGCGCCTGCGCGCCCTTCTGCCAGGCGTCCGAGAGCGCCACCACGTGGTCGATCTGCACGTCGTCACTGGTGCCCTGTCCGCGCTGGAACCCGATCGCACGACCGGAGTAGGGGTCAGCCAGCTTCCCGGTGAGGACGACGCAGTCCCGCGTGCCTGGCTTGAACGTCTCCTCGGCGAGGTCGCGGGCCAGGACGTCGTTGCGGGTGTCGCAGCCGTTGCGGTCGACGTCGACCCAGCCGGAGCCGAAGTCGTCCCGGTCGTAGCCGGTCCGCGGGGCGCGGCCCTTCACCTCGACGGCGGCGAGCGCGGCGAGCGCCGTCGTCCGCTCGGCGGTCTCGATCGCGGTGCGGGCGGCGTCGTCGCTGAGCAGGCCGGTCGGTGACCCGACCGCGAGGGCTCGTTCGTCCGTCTCGGACTCGGCGAGCGCCTCCTCGGCGCGCTCGGCAATCTCCTCCGGACTCTCCGTCGGGGTTGGCGCGGCGCTGGTGGTCGGTGCGGTGGAGCCGGCGGCGGTCTCCTGCGTCGCCGGAGTCGTGACACCACCGACGAGGAGGGCGACCACCCCGGCTGCGGCCACCGCCCCGGCGATCCGCCGGCTGGAGATGTAGGCCCACCGGGCGTGCCCGGCCACCGCCGCGCCGGCGCCCAGGAACACGGCCGCCAGCCCGAGCATGATCAGGCCGCCGGACAACCCACTGTCGATGACCGCCACGAGGACGATGAGCAGGACGACAGCGGCGACGCCGCCTGCGACCATCGACTGCCGACGGACGGTGGGGCGATCGGCCACGGGTACCTCCAGAACCGGAACATCCAGATCCCGGAAGTTAGGGCCGTGCGGGGGACTCGCCGCTCTCCGACACGGGAGGCTCTCCCAGGTGCCCCAGGCAACCCCGCCACCCCAGGGCGGGGTTCAGACGAGGAAGCGGTAGGCCGTCGTGCCGGGGGCGACGTGCTGGATGCGCAGCGGGCTGGCCTCGATCCGCTCCAGGAGTCCGGAAAGCCCGTCGGCCGATCCCAGTTCGATGCCGGTCAGCGCGGCGCCGGTCTCGCGGTTGTCCCGCTTCATGTACTCGAAGAGCACGATGTCGTCGTCAGGGCCGACCACCTCGTCGAGGAAGCGGCGCAGCGCTCCGGGCTCCTGCGGGAACTCGACCAGGAAGTAGTGCTTGAGGCCGCGGTGCACCAGCGACCGCTCGACCACCTCGGCGTACCGGCTGACGTCGTTGTTGCCGCCCGACAGCAGGCAGACGACGGTCTGGCCGGGCCGCACCGCCACCGTCCCGCCGCTGAGCGCCGCCGACGCCAGCGCCCCCGCCGGCTCGGCGATGATCCCGTCGGTCTGGTACAGGTCGAGCATCTCGGTGCAGATCTGCCCCTCGGCCACGGCCAGCAGCTCGGCCCCGGAGTCGCGCACCAGGGGGAAGGTGACGGTGCCCGCCCGGCGGACGGCGGCGCCGTCGACGAACGTGTCGATCTCGGCCAGCTCGACCGGCTCCCCGGCGGCCAGGGCGGCGGCCATGCCCGCCGCACCGGCCGGCTCCACGCCGACCAACCGGGTGCCGGGGGAGGCGGCCCGCAGCCACGTCGCGCAGCCGGCCAGCAGCCCGCCACCGCCGACCGGGAGGACGACGACGTCGGGCGTCGCGCCCAGCTGCTCCAGGATCTCCACGGCCACCGTCGCCTGTCCGGTCACCGTGGAGAGCGCGTCGAACGCGGGCACCAGCGTCGCGCCGGTCATCCGGGCCGAGGCGTCCGCCGCGGCCGACGCCTCGTCGTAGGAGTCGCCGGTGACCACGAGCTCGACCATGTCGCCACCGAGGGAGGTGATCCGCTCGCGCTTCTGCCGCGGCGTCGTCCCCGGCACGAACACCCGGCCGCGCACCTGCAGGGCCCGGCACGCGTAGGCGACACCCTGCCCGTGGTTGCCGGCGCTGGCGCAGACGACGCCGGCGGCCCGGGCGTCGGGGGAGAGCCGGCTGATCGTGTTGTACGCGCCGCGGATCTTGTAGGAGCGGCCGACCTGCAGGTCCTCGCGCTTGAGCCACACGTCGGCGCCGGTGAGCCCGGAGAGACGGGCGTTGCGCTGCAGCGGGGTCCGCTCGGCCACCCCCGCCAGCCGTCGTCCGGCCTCCCGGACCGCGCCGTCGAAGGAGTCCACTGCTGCACCGGTCACCGGGTCATCCTCGACGACGGGCCGGACCGCGACGCGGGAGGCCCCACGGACCCGCGCCCCGCTCTACCGTCGCTGCTCCAGCCGCGGAGGGAAGGAGCGAGCCATGGCCCGAGCCCTGGTCGTCTACGAGTCGGTGTTCGGCGACGCCAAGAAGATCGCCCTGGCCATCGCCGAAGGGCTGGCCGCGCGCCTGCAGGTCGACGTCGCCTCGGCGCGGGACGCGCCCCACCAGGTGCCGGGCGACGTCCGGCTGCTCGTCGTCGGCGGACCCACCCACGCGTTCGGCATGCCGAAGGAGTCCACCCGCGAAGGGGCGGTCACGCAGTACGGCGCCGAGATCCCCGACACCGGATTGGGGCTGCACGAGTGGCTGGACCGGGCGCAGCTCCCGCCGCACGTCAACGCCGCCGCCTTCGACACCCGCATGGACCACCCGAAGCTCATCACCAGGCTCGACCACGCGTCGAAGACCGAGGAGAAGCTGCTCCGCGGGCTGGGCGCGACCCTGGCCGCCCCGGCCGAGCACTTCTTCGTCACCGACGCCAAGGGTCCGCTCGTCGAGGGCGAGGAGGACCGCGCCCGTCAGTGGGGCACGGCGCTCGGCGAGCTGGTGGCCGCCCGGCCGGCCAACGCCAGCGGGTAGCTCAGGTCGGCAGCAGCCGCAGCCGGGGGGAGGTGACCAGCCGCTTCTCCAGGTGGACGCCGTGCCGGCCGTCCTCGCCGTGCCGGAAGTCCAGCCGGTCCACCAGCTGCTTCATCAGCACGAGTCCGCCGCCGCCGTCCAGCGGCGACGAGGGGGCGGAGCGGACCGCCTCGACGTCGAAACCCGCGCCGTGGTCCAGCACGCTGATCCGGCAGACGTGGTCGTCGATGGTGACGTCGACCTGGTACTCCTCGTGCTCGCCGGCGTGCTGGATCACGTTGGCGCACGCCTCGGACAGGGCGAGCAGCACCTCGTCGATGCCCGAGGCCACCACCCCCAGGTACTGCAGTGCCTGCCGGACCAGCCCGCGCACCAGCGGAACGCTCTGCGCGTCCACCGGCAGGCGGACGCTGAAGGCGACGTCCACCGGCAGTGCACCTCCCGAGATCGTTGCGATTACCCTCGACGCAGCCGGATGCCGATGACGAGGGAGCCGTTCGTGCTGTTCGACGTGGAGCGGACGACCGTCGCCGGGCGTCCGGCCCTCACGGTACGGGGAGAGCTCGACCTGGCGACGGCGCCGCAGCTGGGCAACGCCGTCGACGCCCAGCTGGCCGCGGTACCGCGGGGCTTCGTCCTCGACCTCACGCACACCGTGTTCATGGATTCCTCGGGGGCCCGGGAACTCGTCCGGTCCGCCCGCAAGGCCTCGGCCGCGGGGGTGGAGCTGCACGTGCTGGCCCCGCATCGCAACGGCCCGGTCCGGCTCACCATCGACCTGCTGGAGCTCGGCGCGGCGGTGCCCATCGTCGAGTCCGAGGCCTCGATCGGCCTGGCCGAGCGCGACGCCACCCCGTGACGCCGCGCCCCGTCACCTCGCACCGGTGAGCTCCGCCGTCCCCGGCGCGCTGCCCGAGGAGGCGCTGCTCCGCTGTGCCGACGAGCCGATCGCCGTCCCCGGCGCCGTCCAGCCGCACGGCGTGCTGCTCGCCGTCACCGAGCCCGACCTGGCCGTCGTCGTCGCCTCCGCCAACGCCCAGGAGCTCTTCGGCCGGTCGGTCGCCGGCCTCGACCAGGTGCTCGGCGCGGCCGACCTGGCCGCGCTGCGCGGCGGGCTGGCCGGTGACCTCGCCGAGCTGAACCCTCTGCGCGTGCAGGTGTCCGGCGCCGAGATGGACGTCGTCGTGCACCGCGCCGACGGGCTGCTGCTCACCGAGTGGGAGCCGGTGTTCGGCGCCGAGCAGGTGGGCGCCGCCTGGCACCGCCGGCTGCCGGCTGTGCTGCAGCGGCTCTCGGCGACGGCGACCCTCGACGAGCTCACCGACGTCCTGGCCCGCGACGTCCGCACCGTCACCGGCTTCGACCGGGTGATGGTCTACCGCTTCGACGCCGAGTGGAACGGCGAGGTGATCGCCGAGGACCGCCGCGAGGACCTCGAGCCCTTCCTCGGCCTGCGCTACCCGGCCAGCGACATCCCGGCCCAGGCCCGCGCGCTCTACGCCACGAACTGGATGCGGATCATCCCCGACGCCGGGTACCGGCCGGTGCCCCTCGACCCGCCGCTCACGCCCTCCACCGGCCGGCCGCTGGACCTCTCCGGCGCCATGCTCCGCAGCGTCTCCCCGGTGCACCTGGAGTACCTGGCCAACATGGGCGTGGTCGCCTCGATGTCGGTGTCGCTGATCGACGGCGGCCGGCTCTGGGGGCTCATCGCCTGCCATCACTACGCCGGTCCGCACCGCCCGTCCTACGCCGACCGGGTCGCCGCGGAGTTCCTCGGCCGCACCGCGTCGCTGCTGCTGCCGACCACGGTCGCCGCGGGGGAGCAGTCCGGGATCGTCGAGGTGGCCTCCCGCCAGGCGCAGCTCGCGGCCGTGGTCGGCCGGACGCCGCGCGGGCTGGCCGCCGCGCTGGCCGACGGCGAGGTGACCGCGCTGGACCTGCTGCCGGCCGGCGGGGCCGCGGTCCGGCTCGACGGGCAGCTCCGGCTCCTGGGCGCGACGCCGCCCGCCGACCGGGTCGAGCCGCTGGTGCGTGCGCTGCTCGCGGCCGGCCGCCCGGTGACCGACGCGGTGAGCGGGGTGCTGCCCGACGCCGCCGACCTGGCCGGCACCGCGAGCGGCGTGCTCGCCGTGGAGGTGCCCGGCGGACGCGAGGACTTCCTCGCCTGGTTCCGCCCGGAGACCGTCCGCGAGGTCACCTGGGGCGGCAACCCGTACACGTCGAAGACCGCCCAGACCGCCGCCGGGCCGCGGCTGAGCCCGCGCCGCTCGTTCGACGCCTGGAGCGAGACCGTCCGGGAGACCGCCCAGCCCTGGCGGCCACACGAGGTCGCCGCGGCGCGCACGCTGGCCGGCGACCTGGCCGACGCCGCGCTGAGCCGGGCCGCCGAGGACAACCGGCTGGCCGGCGCGCTGCAGCGCACCCTGCTGCTGGGGGAGCTGCCTGCGGTCCCCGGGTTCGCGCTGGCCGCGCGCTACCTGCCCAGCGCCGAGGACGTGGTCGGCGGCGACTGGTACGACCTGGTTCCGCTGCCCGGCGGCACCGTGTCGATCGTGCTCGGTGACGTCGCCGGCCACGGGCTCGCCGCGGCCGCGGTCACCGCCCAGCTGCGGCACGCGCTGCGGGCGCACCTGCTGCGGGCCCCGGGACCGGGTGCGGCGCTGGACGGGCTGAACGAGGTGATCGCCGCGCTGCTGCCCGGCGAGATGGCCACCGCGGTCGTCGTCGAGCTCGACCCGGCGACCGGGGACGTCGTCATCGCGAACGCCGGCCACCTGCCCGTGCTGCACGTGACCTCGGCCGGTGCGCAGTTCCTGTCCGACGGGCGGGGGCCGGCGCTCGGCCTGCTCGACTCGGCGGGGTACCGGGAGACGCGGATCCGGCTGTCGGGGGAGGACCGGCTGCTCCTCTTCAGCGACGGTCTGGTGGAGCGCGGCCGGGGAGGCCTGGAGAGCGGGCTGGCGGCGCTCCGGGAGGCCGCCGGATCGGCCGCCGCCGAGCCGGAGGCGCTGCTGGACGCGCTCCTGGCCGCGCTGGACCCGCCGAGGACGGACGACGTCACCCTGCTGGGCATCGCCCGCACCTGACCGGCGGCCGCGGCGCCGCACCGAGCGATCCGAGGTGACACGGCGTAGTGCTGTTTCGCCGTAGCGTGACGACGGGTCGCCGGCCGGCGTCCGTCCCGCTCGCGGAGGCAGGTGCCCCATGGACTCGTTCCCCGTCCGGACGACGCGTGCGCGACCCGCTCGGCGGCGCCGGCTCGGGACCGCGCTGTTCGTGGCGCTGGTGCTCGGCGCCTCCGTCGCCTGCGGGACGGACCCGGTCACCCCCACCGCGAGCACCCCGACCCCCACCCCGCCGCCGCCCCCGCCGCCACCGCCGCCGGTCTACTGGCCGCTGACGGGTATCGAGAGCGGTGCGGTGGCCGACCACCCGGCGCTGGCCGTCAAGATCGAGAACTCGACGGACTCCCGGCCGCAGACCGGGCTGAACTCCGCCGACGTCGTCTGGGAGGAGGTGGTCGAGGGCGGGATCACCCGCTTCGTCGCCGTCTACCACTCGACGATGCCGACCGAGATCGGGCCGATCCGCTCGGTCCGCCCGATGGACCCGGCCATCGCCGCCCCGCTGCGCGGGCTCTTCGCCTTCTCCGGTGGGCAGCGGCCCTTCGTCGACGCCGTCGCCGACGCCGGGCTGCAGGTCATCAGCCACGACGCGGGGGACGCGGGCTTCTACCGGCTCAGCACCCGCTCCGCGCCGCACAACGTCTACGCCGACACCACGGCCTTCCTGGCCCAGGCCGACGCCGGGCACCAGGTTGCGCCCGCCCCGCAGTTCTCGATCGCACCCCCCGGCCAGCAGCCCACCGCGCCGGCCACCGGCGTCCCGACCACCGTGCTGAACCTCAAGCTGTCCGGGGTCGGCCGGCCGACCTGGACGTGGCACGCGCCGGCCGCCGCCTGGCACCGCGCCGAGGGTGGCACCCCGGCGACCGAGGCCGACGGCAGCCCGCTGCGCGCCGCGAACGTCGTCGTCCTGCGCGTCGCGGTGGTGAACACCGGCTTCAGCGACCCGGCCGGTAACCCGGTGCCCGAGACGCAGATGGTCGGCTCGGGGGAGGCGCTGATCGCCACCGGCGGGGCCACGGTCGCGGCCACCTGGTCGAAGGCCTCCCTCGACGCCCCGGTGGTGCTCACCGACGCCGCAGGGCTGACGGTCCAGCTGGCCCCGGGCAACACCTGGGTGGAACTCGTCCCCACCCGCACCGGCTCGGTCACCGTCGGCTGAGCCCGGCGTTCCCGTGGGAACGCCGGGCCGCCGATCAGTCGCCCTTGACGTTGACGATCTGGCGCAGCGTGTGCCGCACCTCGACCAGGTCGGCGGCGTCGGCCATCACCTGGTCGATCGGCTTGTACGCGTCGGGGTGCTCGTCGAGGAACGCGTCCGACCGTCCCCAGGCGATGCCGGCCATGCGCGCGTCGAGGTCCTGCCGGGTGAACCGCTTCCGCGCGGCCGACCGGGAGAAGTTCCGGCCCGCGCCGTGTGGCGAGGACATCAGCGAGGGCACGTTCCCCTTGCCGGCGACGACGTAGGACGCCGCTCCCATCGACCCAGGGATCAGGCCCGGCTCACCCTTGCGAGCCGAGATCGCGCCCTTCCGCGACAGCCACACCTCGCGCCCGTAGTGGGTCTCCCGCTCGGTGTAGTTGTGGTGGCAGTTGACCGTCTCGTGCCGCTCCACCTCGGTGCCGAGGCCATGCCCACTCAAGAACCGCGCCAGCTGGTCGACGCAGCGGTCCATCATCTCCTCGCGGTTGAGGTAGGCGAACCGCTGCGCCCAGCGCAGGGCCTCGATGTAGGCGTCGAACTCCGGCTCGCCCTCGACCAGGTAGGCCAGGTCGCGGTCGGGCAGCTGGATGTGCCGGCGCCGGCACTGCTCCTGCGCGACCTTGATGTGCTTCTGCGCCAGCTTGTTGCCGACGCCCCGCGAGCCGGAGTGCAGGAACAGCCAGACCCGGTCGGCCTCGTCGAGCGACAGTTCGATGAAGTGGTTGCCGGACCCGAGCGAACCCAGCTGCTGCGGCCAGTGGTGGACCGCGCCGTCGGCCTGGCCCGCGCCGGGCATCTCGCGCAGCTCGGCGATCCGCGGCTCCGCGGACGCGCGGATCCTGGCGTTCCGGCCGCCCGCCGACAGCGGGATCGACCGCGAGATCTGCCCGTGCAGCACGGCCAGGTCGCGTCCCGCGACGTCGTCAGCGGTGAACTGGGTGCGGACGGCGATCATCCCGCAGCCGATGTCGACTCCCACGGCGGCCGGGATGATCGCGCCGTCGGTCGGGATCACCGAGCCGACGGTGGCGCCCATGCCCAGGTGGGCGTCGGGCATCAGGGCCAGGTGCGGGTGGATGAACGGCATGGATGCCGTGCGCTCGGCCTGCCCCCGGGTGGTGTCCTCCAGGATCGACGCCCAGTTCAGCAGGCGTCCGTTGATCTTCTCCATCGTCCTTTCGATTCGCTCCGTCTGGTCAGGGGTGCTGCGCAGCCGGTGCAGTCAACAGGGGTACGTCGGCGTGCGCAGCCCATTTCCGGTGCGTGCAGCTCTCACTCATGCGCGACGAAGCACATGCATCGCTGCTAGAGTGCATGCGTGTCCGTGTCCATGACCATCCGCGACGTCCCGGACGAGACGCGGGGAGAGCTGGCCGCCCGCGCCGCCCGCGCCGGCATGTCGCTGCAGGAGTACGTGCGCGCCGAGCTCGTGAAGCTCGCCGAGCAACCGGACCCTGCCGACTTCTGGGATCGCGCCCGGCATCGGGTGCTCGCGACCGGCAGCCGCCTCCCGGCGGAGGAGATCCTCCGGGCCAGGGACGCCGACCGTCGATGACCGTCGTCGTCGACTCGTCCGCAGTGGTGGCCGGACTCGTCGACGGCGGGCTCGACGGTGAGTGGGCGCGGGACCACCTGCGGGAAGGGTCGCTGGTGGCGCCCCCGCACCTGCTGATCGAGGTGTCGAACGTGCTGCGCCGCGCGACGCTGGCCGGTTCCCTGGGGCGCGACGTGGCGACCCTGGCCCACGACGAGCTCGCACGGTTCCGCGTGACGACGTTCGGCTTCGAGGTGCTCGCCGCGCGCGTCTGGGAACTGCACCCGAACCTCACGGCCTACGACGCCGCGTACGTGGCCCTCGCCGAGCTGGTCGACGCGCCGCTGCTCACCCTCGACCGGCGTCTCGCCCGCGCCCCCGGACCGACCTGCACCTTCCTGGTGCCGCCGACCGGCCCGAGCTGAGGTGGCGCCGGGTCAGACGGTGAGCAGGCCGGACGGCTGCTCGACGAGGCGGCCGCGGTGCAGCGCCAGCTTGAGCGCCGCTTCGAGCGCCGGCGTGATGGCCGGCGTGCGCCGCTTGTAGCCGAAGACCGCCGCCGCCTGGGTGAGCAGCTCGTCGGCCCGCATCCCGGCGCTCGCCCGGCACAGGGCGACCATCGCGTTGCCGATCTCCTCGGGCGCGACGTGGTCGATCGGCCGGTCGGTGCTCGAGGCCTGCCGGCGGAACCCGGCGAAGGTGTCGGGGGAGACGCCCTCCGGCCACAGGTAGCCCTCGACCACCGCGGACGGCGGCAGCAGCGACAGCAGGGTGTTCTTCCGGCCCTCCGACGCCCGGTTCAGCCCGAACGCGTTCACCGTCAGCTTGGCCAGCCGGTCGACGTGGATCGGTCCCTCGGCCTTCACCCCCGCCGTGATCACCCGGCGCACCACCCGTGCCGCCTTCGACGCCGGCAGCTCGTCGAGCACCGACTTCTCACCGGCCGGCTTGGGCAGCCACGGCACGAACGGCGTCTCACCGTCCAGGGCGGTCGGCCCGGCCGGCGCGGCAGCGGGGGCCTTCGGGACCGCCGCCTTCGCCGGGGTCGCGGGCACCGCCACCGACGCGGTGACCGACGAGCGCAGCGCGGCCACCCCCTTGAACGACTCCTGCGCCGCGGTCGGCAGCGGGATCGGCTCGGCGAGCGCGGCCGCGGGCAGGGCGTCGACCGCCTCGACCAGCCGGTCGACGACGGCGGCACGGGAGGCCAGCCACGTCGGCAGCCAGACCCGCTCGACCAGCGGCCAGCGCAGCATGTCGCCCAGCACCTCGCCCGGCAGGCCGTCCCGGTCACCGACCGTGCCGCGCGCGGCCCACGCCGGGCCGTCGAGCAGCACCGCCATCAGCGGCGAGTCCGGGTCCGCCGAGCGCGAGACCGCGAGGTCGACCTTGAAGTCGGAGAGCCCGACGTCGGTGCGCACCACGAGCCCCCGCGCGCGCAGCGCCTCGGCGATCTCCTCGCGGTGCCGGTCGATCACGGCGGAGGAGCGGGCGTCGCGCGGCAGCACGTCGGTGCCCTGAGCGGCCATGTCGAGGTACGCGCGCAGGTGCTTGATGCCGACCGACGACGTCTCCTCGGCCCGCAGCTGCTCCGGGTCGAAGGAGGAGAAGACGACGACCTGCCGCCGGGCACGGGTGACCGCGACGTTCAGCCGCCGCTCGCCGCCCACCCGGTTCAGCGGCCCGAAGTTCAGCGGCAGGTCGCCGGCGGCGTTGGGGGAGAACCCGGTGGAGAAGAAGACGACGTCGCGCTCGTCGCCCTGCACGTTCTCCAGGTTCTTGACGAACAGCCCCTCGCCGTCGCTGCGGTCCAGGGCCGCGGCCAGCCGCTCGTCGTCGGCGTCGCGCAGCAGCGCCTCGATGTAGGCCCGCTGCTGGGCGTTGAACGTGACCACGCCGATCGAGGGCACCGCGTCCACGCCGTCCCACTTGGGCACGGCGTCGAACCGGCGGCGGATCTCGGCGACGATCGCCTTCGCCTCGATCGGGTTGGTGCGCAGCAGCCGCCCGGCACCGGACCGGTGGAACGTGCCCTGCACCCGCACCAGCGAGACGCCGCGGCCGTCGGGCTCCGGCGAGGGCCGGCCGTGCGTGGGCGCCGGGAACGAGGACAGCCGGTTGCCGTAGTACTGGGTGTTGGAGAAGGCGATCAGCGACTCGTCCTGGCTGCGGTAGTGCCACGACAGCCACTGCCGCGGCACCCGCGCCTGCACGCACTCCGACAGGATCGACTCCTCGTCCTCCACCGACGTCTCGGCGAGGTCGCCGGCGTCGTCGGACACCGAGGAGGGCTCGGCGAACGACGTCGGCGGCATCTGCCTGGAGTCACCGACGACGACGGCGGCCCGGGCGCGGCCGAGCGCGCCGACGGCGTCGGCAACCCGGATCTGCGACGCCTCGTCGAACACGACCAGGTCGAACAGCCCCGAGACGGCGGGGAAGAAGCGGGCCACCGAGTCCGGGGACACCAGCACGCACGGCATGACCTGGGTGATCAGCTCGCCGTAGGTGGCCAGCAGCTGGCGCACCCCGAGCCCGCGGCGCTGCTTGGCCAGCTCGCGCTGCAGCGCACCCACCTGCCCCGAGCCGGACGCCACGTCGAACGGCCGGGCGCCCAGCACCCGCGCCGGGAGCGCCGTCGTCAGGTGCTCGCGGACCGACCGGGACGCGCGGGTGAACCGGCGGATCGCCTTCTCGTGCGCGCCCGCGTCGAAGAGGTCCAGGCCGGTGGCGTCCAGCCGCTCGGAGACCGACGCCGTCGCCAGGCCGCGGTCGAACGCCCGCACCGCGTCGTCGGCCCGAACGGCGCCGCTGACCAGCAGCGCGCGGGCGTCGAACAGCCCGGCGAAGCGCAGCGGCTCGAGCGTGTCCAGGAAGGAGACCCAGCGGCGCAGCGACATCAGGACCGAGCCGTCGCCCCCTCGTTCGGGGCGGGTCATCGACCAGCGCAGCACGAAACCGTCGTCCCCGGCCCAGGCGGCCAGCTGGTCCGGCGTCGTCCGGCACGCGGCCACCAGCGCGGAGACGGCGTCGCGCAGCCGGCCCACCGCCTCGGCGGCCGCCGGTCCGGCCGGCAGCCCCGCGACGATCAGCTTGCGCAGCTGCACGTGGAAGGGGGTGGCGCCGTCGACGGCCGCGCCGGCCCGGCGCAGCCACTGGACCTGCCGGTCGAGCAGGTCGCCGTCGAGGAACGGGTTCCAGCCCTCGGGCACCGACAGGCCCGAGATGGAGTCCGCGCGGGTGGCGATCGCCTGCACCGCGGTCTGCACCCGCCACAGGTTCTCCACGACGCTCGGGACGTCCTTGGGCTTCACCTTCGCCCCGGGGCGAAGGTAGGGCTCGAGGGAGTCGCGGACGGCGATCAGCCGGCGCCGACGGCCCCACCACGACGACGCGGCCGCGGTCTGCGCGGCCACGTAGATCTCGGCCAGCGGCAGCTCCAGCACTCCGGGCGTGCAGACGTCCAGGCCCGGGTGGCGGAAGGCGGTGAACGCCGCGATCTCGCCCAGCACCGCCGACGTGGCCGCCGTCCAGAAGGCGCCGAAGGTCTCGTCGAGGACGTCGAGGCCGATCCCCGGCCCGCTGAGGACGTGGCACAGCGCGTCCAGCTCGTCGGCGGTCGCGGTGCGGCGGAGCACGCCGGCCAGCTCCGGGACGGCCTGCACCTCGCGCACCGCGGCGTCCACCGCCGCGGCGGCGGCCTGGGTGGCGGGCAGGTCGATGTCGGGGGAGTCGACGAACGCCCACGGGTGCCGCGGCGACGGGCGGGTCAGGTCGGCGATGTCGGGCAGCAGCGCCAGCTCCACGCGCACCGAGCGCAGCACGTCGGCGGGCGCGTTGGCCGCGAACGGCAGCGGCACCGGCAGCGGCTGAACCTCGTCGCCGGCGGCGAGCTCCGACGTCCGGGCCGAGTACAGCGACAGGCCGACGGCGTTCGGGTCGTGCAGCCGGTCGGCGTAGCGGGCCAGCGTCCGGCGGGCCGATCGCAGCGACTCGCCGTCGGCGGCCAGGCCCTGCTCGTCGACGGACACCGCGTGCTCGAGCGCGAGCCGGATCTGGGCGCGCACCATCGAGGCGCGCGACCCCTTGTCGTGCAGGTCGAGGGCGAACATGCCCATGCCGACCGAGTCCAGCCGCCGTGCGACGACGTCCAGGGCGGCGCGCTTCTCGGCGACGAAGAGCACCCGCTTGCCCTCGGCGACCGCCCGGGTGAGCAGGTTCGTGATGGTCTGCGACTTGCCGGTGCCGGGCGGGCCCTCGAGCACGAAGGTGCGCCCGGCCGCGGCCTCGGCGATGGCCCGCAGCTGCGAGGCGTCGGCCGGTGCGGGCAGCTCGGCGGCCAGCTCGTCGAGGTCGACGAAGGAGCCGGTGGCGCGGGCCGGGTCCTCGAACGCCTCGGTCGGCTCGTGGACAAGGTGGTGCACCAGTGGGTTGTCGGTGAGGTCGGCCCAGTGCTCGTCCAGGTCCTTCCACAGTCGGAACTTCGCGAACTGCAGGATCGCCAGGTCCGCCGTCGGCTCGACCCGGAAGGGCAGCCCGTGCCCGACCAGCGCGGTGCGCACCGCCTCGAAGGCACGGTCGAGGTCCAGCGTGCCGTCGACCGCCTCGGTCAGCGTCGGCACGGTCAGCCCGTGCAGCTGGCGCAGCTTCTCCAGCAGGCAGTAGTTCGGCGTGCTGGACCCCGACTCGTCCAGCGAGAGCCGGTAGGAGCCGGTGCGGCCCAGCGGCGCCAGCACCACGGGGATGAGCACCAGCGGGGAGCGCAGCGGCCGCCCGTCCAGCTCCCACACCAGCGAGCCCAGCGCCAGGTACAGGTTGTTGGCGCCGGTCTCCTCGAGCACCGTCTTGGCCTTGTAGGCCAGGTTGCGCAACCGGGGCAGGTAGCTGCCGGCGCTGACGTCGGCGTGCACCTCGCGGCGCTCGACCAGCAGCTCGGTCAGCTGCTCGGCGGGCAGCTCCTTCGCCGAGCCCACCCCGCGCTCGGTCTGGACGGCGGCCAGCTGGTCACCGGGCAGGAGCGTGACCGGCGTCCCGTCGTGGACGAAGTTCTCCAGCGTGCCCAGCGCCGACCCCGGGATCGTGAGGGCCAGGCCGGAACGCTCGGTGTAGTTGATCAGCCGGTTGCGCAGGCTGAGGTCGAGCAGCGCGTTCTTCCACTGCTGCACCCGCGGCGGCGGCTCCGGCTTCGAGGAGGCGGCCGGGGGCGGCGGCGCGGGCCTCGCGGGGGCGCTGTGCAGTGCCGGCCGGTACTCCACGACCTGCAGGACGCCGTCGGAGTCCCGGGCCCGGGCCGGCAGCGGGACGATGCCGTCCTTGCGCGCCCGGTGGACGTCGGTGACGCCGAGGACCCGGTCCAGCTCGCCGGCCAGCCAGTCGGCGTAGGCCGGGGTGTGCAGGTCGGCGGCGAGCTCGCCGGTGCTGGTGAGCAGGATCGTCTCGACCAGGCCGATCAGCCCGAGGTCGACCAGGTTGACCAGGGGAGCGGCATCCGTGGTCGCGGCTGATTCGGCCGACCGCTCCTCGCGCCAGTAGCCGAGGAACGCATGCCCGTCCGCCAGCCACAGCAGCGGCCGGATCCCCGCCTGCTCGAGCGCCGCGGCCATGAGGACGACGAGGTCGAGCGGGGTGCCCACCCGCCAGGTGAGGACGTCGCCCGGCGAGCGGACCTGCTGGCCGAGGTCGGACCAGCTGACCGGCGGCTCGCTGTAGCGGATGCCCCGGCGCTGCAGGACGGCGGCGATCGCCGAGACGATCTCGTCGACCCGCTCCGGGCCGTCCGCGTAGCCCTGGATCGAGCCGCGGCCGGTCCGCTCCTGCAGCACGTCGCCCGCCTCGGCCACCACCGCGGTCACCGCCGGGTGGTTCGGCATGACGTGGGCGGCGAGCATCTCCAGGGCCAGCGGCACCGGCGTGGCCAGCCACTGCTGGGCGGCCAGGACCTGCACGACGCGGCTGCTCTCGCCCAGGACGGTCCGCTCGCCGTCCGGGCCGTCGGCCAGCACCTCGACGTCGACGACCCCGGGCCGCTGCTCCTCGACGTGCAGCATCGCGGCCGGGTCCATGACCAGGCCGAGGTCGGTGAGCACCGTCGTCCGGCCCTCGTCCAGGTCGGCCAGCAGCTCGACTGTGTGCGCGATCGGGCCCTCGGCGTCGCGGACGCCGAGCCGCACCGTCGCCGCCCGCACCGGTCCGCCGAGGTTGGTGACGGCCAGCCGGGACACCACCGGCACCCGGTTGTGGGCGAGGGCGTAGCTGAGGACGGGGGTGGACGTGATCTCGATGGAGACCGCCGCCCGCGGGGCGACGACGTCGCCCACCTGGATGTCGGCAGTGCTCTCCATGCCACCTGTCTACCGGAGCGGACCGATCGGTCACGCCATGCTCCCCGACGGGAGGGGCGGGTGTGACGGGTGGGGGTGTTCGTTGCGCGGGATCACATCCGGGCACCGCCCGGAGGCGGCGCCGGGAGGGGCGCCCGCGACGGCTGTGACGGCTGCGGCGCGTCGAGGCCGCGCCGTGCCCTCCCGGTGCCGACCAGGGCCGATGCTGCCGATGGCGACCGTGCGGGGTCGTCGGCCGGGTGCAGGTCGGACCCGGCCCGGGGAGTGGTCTGCGCAGGTGGACGGGGAGGACGCATGTTCGGGGTTCCGGTCGAGGTGCTGGTCGGCGCGTCGGTGCTCACCGGCCTGGCGCTGCTGGGCGGGCTGCTGCTCGCCGTGCGGGCCTCCGGCCGGCGGGCGGCGCGGCGCCGGGCGACCGCGGCCCGGGGCGGCGGTGCCACGCCCGCGATCCCCACCCCGCGCCGGCCCGTGGACGGCGCGGGCCCGGAGGGGCCGATCCCGTTCGCCGAGCCCGGTCTGCGCGGTCCGGCGTTCCAGTACGGCGGCGACGGCCCCGGCTTCCCGGTCGACGCGCCGTTCGTGGTGGTCTCGATCGAGACCACCGGGCTGGCGCCGGACGCGGACGACCGCATCGTGGAGATCGCCGTCGTGCGGGTCGACGGGTCGGGCGTCGGGGACGAGTACGCCACCCTCCTGGCCCCCGGCCGCGACGTCGGCCCGGCGCTCGTCCACGGCATCTCGCCCAGCGAGGTGCTGCGGGCCCCGACCTTCGGCGACGTCGCGGGCGAACTGCTGGACCGGCTGGACGGCGCCGTCGTCGTCGCGCACAACGCCGCCGTCGTGGAGCGCTTCCTCACCGCCGAGTTCGGCCGGCTCGGCGTGGTCCTGCCGCTCAACCCCGCGCTCTGCACGCGCTGGCTGGCCCGGCGCACCGTGCGCGCCCCGGACCAGCGGCTGGACACCCTCGCCCGCGTCCTCGGCGTCCCGGTCCCGGACGCGCGCAGCGCCCTCACCGAGGCGCGCACCGTGGCGGCGGTGCTGCCCCGCCTGCTCGCCGCGCTCCCGGAGCCGCCGCGCTTCCTCACCGGCCTGCGTCCGTTGCCCGAGCTGGAGGTCACCGCGGCACCCGCGGCCCGGTTCGGCGAGCTGCGGCCCGGCGCGCGGAGCTGGACCGCCTCGATGCTCGACGGCCTGCCCCGGGCGGTCGTCGACGCCCCCACCGCCGACGCCCAGCGCTACGTCGACGCACTCCTCACGGCCCTGACCGACGACCGGATCCTCGGTGGGGAGGGGCTGCTGCTGGAGCGGCTGGCCGCCTCCGCCGGCATCGGCAGCGACCAGGTGGCCGCCCTGCACCGCCGCATCCTCGGCCACCTGCGGGCCGGCGCGCTGGCGAACTCCATCCTCACCACCGCCGAACTGCGGCAGCTCAAGACCGCCGCGAGCGGGCTCGGCCAGGCCGACTTCTTCGACGACCTGCGCCCGACGTCCCCGCAGGACCTGATGGCCGCCCGGCTGCGCTGAGCGAGCGGCCGGAGCCGTTCCGCGAGGCCCGGCGCCGTGGGAGGATTCGGCATGACCAGCGCACGCGGGCTCCGGGTCTCCGACGCCGAGCGGCAGGCCGCCGCGGCACGCATCGGTGCGGCCTGGGCCGAGGGACGGCTCGACGACGCCGAGTACGACCGGCGCCTGGCGCAGGCCTTCGCTGCGGTGACCTACGGCGACCTCGACCAGCTGTTCGGCGACCTGCCCGGTCCGCGCCCCGTCGTCCCCCCGCCCGCTCCGCCCCCCGCCTACCGCCCCCTTCCGGGCGTGCCGGCACCCGGATACGGCTGGGGCCCGGCCGGGCAGGTGCGCCCCACCGCCCTGCAGGTGCTGCTGTTCGTCGTCACCTTCGGGATCTGGGGCTACGTCTACTTCTTCCAGACCCACGACGAGCTGAAGCGGCACGGCGGTGACGGGATCGGCGGCGTCCTCGCGCTGCTGCTGGCGGTGGTCTTCTGGATGGCCTCCCCGTTCGTGCTCAGCCACGAGGTGGGCCGGCTCTACGAGCGCCGCGGGGGCCGGAAGCCGGTCAGCGCGCGCACCGGGCTCTGGTTCTTCCCGGGGATCTTCCTGCTGGTCGGCCCGCTCGTCTGGTTCGTGCTGACCAACCGCGCGCTGAACGGCTACTGGCGCAGCGTCGGCGCCCGCTGACGGTCTAGGCCGAGCCACCCTGCAGGTGGCGGACGACCGCGTCCAACTCGGCGGTCGGGGAGACGTCGAGGTACTCGCAGTCCTCCAGCGCCTCCGGGGCGTGCCCGGGCGCCCAGTAGAACGCCTGGCCCGCCTCGTAGGTGGAGTCGCCGTCCTTGGTGTGCATGAGCAGCCGGCCGGAGATCATGTACCCCCAGTGCGGGCACGGGCAGAGGTCCCCCGGCAGTCCGGCGAGGCCCGGCCGGAGGTCCGTCCCGGCGGGCAGCCGCACCCAGGCGACGGTGTTCTCCCCGGCCGGGCCGGCCCGGAACTCGAGCTCCCCGTCCTGGATCGCCATGGGCAGGTCCGTGCGGTCGATGACGCGCATGATGTTCTCCTCGTCCCCGTGCCCGGTCAGGGCACGATGTTCTGGTTCAGGTGGAACAGGTTCGTGGGGTCGTAGCGGCGCTTCACCTCCCGCAGCCGGGCGTGGTTCGTGCCGTAGTTGGCGCCGGCCCGCGACTGGTCGTCGGCCGAGGCGAAGTTGACGTAGCCGCCGGCCTCGGAGTGCGGGGCGATCGCCGCGTAGTAGTCGCGGACCCACGCCGTGTTGCGCTCGTTGTCGGCCGGGTCGGGCCACATCCCGGCGATCACCGGCGCGAACGACGCGTCGCGGTGCCCGAACGCCGTGCCGTCCGCGGCCACGTCGTGGACGGCGCCGTTGATCGGGTACAGGTGCACCGTCGAGTTCACGGTCGGCACCTTCGGCCCGTGCTCCATGTGCGCGGCGATCGCCGCGTCGGTCAGCTCGCGCACGAAGGCGGCCTTCCAGTAGTGCTGCAGCCCCGGCGGCACCAGGCCGTCGAAGGCGCTGTTGAGCGCCGCGTAGGGCATCTCGCCGGTGTGCTCGGCCACCGGGCGGGCCACGTCGCGGAAGCCGTCGAGGATCCGCGCGCCCTCGGCCGGGTCCCCGGTCCAGCAGGACACCACCGCCACGAACGGCTCCCCGACCCGGTTCTCCGGCACGAAGGGCAGCGGCGGCGCGATCTGGAAGGCCGGGAAGCCGCCGTACTCGCGCGGCGCCGTCCGGATGAACTCCCGGAAGTGCGCCAGGATCGCCGGGCCGTCGGACAGCTCGAAGAACATCGGCCCGCCGACGACCGTGGTCACCGGGTGCAGCCGGTAGGTGAACCGGGTGACGGCGCCGAAGTTCCCGCCGCCGCCGCGCAGCGCCCAGAACAGGTCGGGGTGCTCGGACTCGCCGGCGGTCACGACCGACCCGTCGGCGGTCACCACCTCGGCCGACAGCAGGTTGTCGCAGGAGAGCCCGTAGCCGCGGCAGAGGTAGCCGATGCCGCCGCCGAGGGTCAGGCCGCCGACGCCGGTGGTGGAGATGATGCCGCCGGTCGTCGCCAGCCCGTGCGCGGCGGTCACGTCGTTGAACCGGCCCCACGTGGTGCCGCCCCCGGCGGTCGCGGTGCGGGAGGCGTCGTCGACGTCCACCGCCTGCAGGTCCGACAGGTCCGCCACGACCGCGTCGTCCGCCGTCCCGAACCCGGGCACGCTGTGCCCGCCGCCGCGGACGGCCAGCGGGCTGCCGGTGTCGGCGGCGTAGCGCACGGTGGCGACCACGTCGGCGGTGTCGGTGCACCGCACCACCACCGCCGGATGCGCGTCGATCATCGCGTTGTAGACGTGCCGGGCGTCCTCGTAGGCCTCGTCCCCGGGGCGGATCAGCGGTCCGCTGACCCGATCGGCGAGGGTGTCGAGCGCTGACATGACCATGGCTGCTCCTCCGGTCCGCTCCGCCGCTCCGGCGGGACCCGCCCGACGCTAGGGACGTCGCGGGGGCCGGCACATGACCAGAAGTGCGGGACTTCGCCCCGCGGGGCCGCATGACCAGATCTGGTCAT
This sequence comes from Blastococcus tunisiensis, assembly GCF_900112815.1. Classification (GTDB taxonomy): domain Bacteria; phylum Actinomycetota; class Actinomycetes; order Mycobacteriales; family Geodermatophilaceae; genus Blastococcus_B; species Blastococcus_B tunisiensis. The sequence continues at coordinate 12,745 of NZ_FOND01000004.1, read as the reverse complement.
CGACGGCCGGCACCGGCGGGGTCTAGCGTCGGACCGGTGTCCGGCTGGGCGCCACCACCGCTGCCGGCGCGCTGGGCCTCGCCGGCGCGTCCGGCGTTCGTCGGCCGGTGGTCGGAGCTGGCCGCGTTCGAGGAGGTCTGGGCCGCCGTCCTCGCCGGCAGCCGGCAGGTCGTGTTCGTCGGCGGCGAACCGGGGGCCGGCAAGTCCCGGTTGCTCGCCGAGGTCGCCACCACGCTGCACCGGCACGGGGCCGCCGTGCTGGTCGGCACCTGCGCCGCGGAGTTCGGGCCGCCCTACCAGCCGTTCGGTGAGCCGCTCGGGGCACTGCTCGGCGCCCGCCCCGAGGCCGGGCTCGACGACCGGCTGGCCACGCTCGCCGGCCGGGGCTCACCGGAGGACGGCGACGGTCCCTCGCACGAGTACCGGCGGGCGCTGTACGACGCCGCGGTCGACGCCGTCTGCGACGTCGCGGCCGGCCGGCCGCTCGTCCTGGCGCTGGAGGACCTGCACTGGGCCGGCCCGTCCGCGCTGCAGCTGCTCGCGCACCTCGTGGAGCGCACCGCCGACTGCCCCCTCCTGCTGCTGGGCACCCACCGCACCACCGCCCCGGACCGCTCGGCGGGGCTGGTCCGCACGATCGCGCAGCTCTACCGGCTCGACGGCGTCCGCCGGCTGGACCTGGCCGGCCTGGCCGCGGAGGACATCGCCCAGTACCTGGTCCAGGAGGGGCACCTCTCCCCGTACGCCGCCCGCGGCGCGGCCACCGTGCTGCGCGACCAGACCGGGGGCAACCCCTTCTTCCTGCGCGAGCTCTGGCGGGACCACGCCGCGCACGGCGGCCGGGACCTCACCGTGCGGCAGGCGCCGGCCTCGGTCCGCGACACGATCCTGGGCCGGCTGGAGCGCCTGCCGCTGCCCGCGCGGCAGACCGTCGAGCTGGCCGCCGTCGTGGGGGAGGACGTCGACGTGGCCACGGTCCTGGCGGCGTCGGAGTGGAGCCGGGAGACGACGCTGGCCGGGCTGGACGAGGCGGTCGCCTTCGGGCTGCTCGAGCCGGTGCCGCCGTCGGACGACGTGCTGCGCTTCCCGCACGCCCTGTGCCGGCAGGCCGTCCTCGACCTGCTGCCGGCCTCCCGCCGCCTGCAGCAGCACGCCGGGGTCGCGCGGGCGGTCGAGTCGACGATCCCGGCGTCCGAGCGCCGCACCCAGCGGCTGGCCTTCCACTACGCGCAGGCGCAGGCGCTCGGGCACGCCGCCGAGGCGGTGCGCTACCTGACCGAGGCCGCCCGGTCCGCGGCGCGGGGCCTCGCCCACGAGGACGCGGCGGGCTGGTTCGAGCAGGCCGCCGCGCTGAGCGAGGACGACGCCGGGCGCGGTGACCTGGTGCTCTCCGCCGCGGGCAGCCATCTCCTGGCCGGCGACTTCGCCCGCGCCCGGGTGCTGGCCGAGCGGGTGGCGACCGGTTCGGCCGAGCCCGGCCGGCGGCTGGCCGCCGCCGTGGCCTACGAGGACGCGTCCTGGCGGCCCGGCCTCCCCGGCCACCGGGCGGTGGAGCTGCTCGAGGACGCGCTGGCGGGCATCGCGCCGGACCCGGCCGACCCGCACTACGTGCGCGGGCTGGCCAGCCTGGGCCGGGCCCTGGCCTTCACCGGTGCCACCGTCGAGGCCGACGTGCTCGGCCGCCGGGCGGTCGACCTGGCGCGGCAGCACGGGGACGACGACCTGCTCGCGCACGCCCTGCAGGCCGGCCTGTGGAACGGCCTGCGCCCGGAGGACGCCCCCGACAAGTTCGCCCGGGCGGGGGAGCTCGCCCGGCTGGCCGACCGGACCGGGACGCTGGCGCACCTGGGCCCCGCCGCCTACTACCGCGGGGTCATCTCCTACCTGCAGGGCGAGCCGGACGCCCTCGCGCAGGCCCACGACGACCTGGTGCGGATGGCGCGGGCCACGGGGCAGACCTTCTTCGAGTACATGGCCGGCTGCATGAGCTACGCGCGGCAGTTCAGCGCCGGGGACTTCGCCGCCGCGCACCGCACCTGCGGCGAGCTGCAGGACCTCGGGACGTCGTTCGGCAGCGACGACACCGAGGGACCCTGCGCGGTGCAGAGCTACATGATCCGCCGGGAGAGCGGGACGGTCGGCCAGGTCCGGGGACTGATCACCGGCGACGAGCGGCCGGAGGAGCACTGGGCGCCGGGCCTGCTCGCCCTCTACACCGAGCTGGAGCTCCCCGGACCGGCCGCACGGCTGCTGGCGTGGCTGCTCGACGGGCGGCTGGCGCGGTACGAGGACTCGGCGCAGTGGCCGTGCGTCCTGATCTACGCCGTCGAGGCGGCGCTGTTCCTCGAGGACGACGCGGCCGCCCGGGCGCTGCGGCCGAGGATGGCCGAGTACGCCGGCACCAACCTGGTCGCCGGCCAGTTCGTCGCCGTGTTCGGCAGCGCGGACCGGTACCTGGGGGCGCTCGACTCGCTGCTGGGCGGGCCGGCGGAGGAGGAGCTGGCCGCCGCGCTGGCGATGGACACCCGGATGGGGTCGGCCCTGCACCAGGCGCACACCCTCGCGGCACAGGCGGTGCACGCCCGCCGGAGCGGTGCCGGGGCCGCGGTGCTGGACGACCTGACCGGACGGGCCCGCCGGCTGGCCGAACCGCTCGGGCTCCGGCGCGTGCTCCGCCTCCTGGGCGGGACGGCGCCGCCCGTGCCGGCGCCCCGGAGCCCGGGCGGGCTGACCTCCCGCGAGACGGAGGTGCTGCAGCTGCTCGGCGAGGGCCTGCTCAACCGGGAGATCGCCGACCGGCTGGTCATCAGCGAGAACACCGCCGCCAACCACGTGCGCAGCATCCTGGCCAAGACGGGGTCCGGGAACCGGACCCAGGCCGCGATGTTCGCCGCAGCCCACGGCCTGCTGGAGTAGCCGCCGCTCAGAGCGGGGTCAGGGAGCCGTCCGGCCGCACCGTGCCGGTCATCTCGACGACGACGTCGGCGGGCAGCCCGGCCCGCGCGGCGGCACGGCGGATCGCCTCCGCCGAGGGTGCCTCGTAGAGGCAGTACGTCTTGCGCTTGTCCGCGGACAGGAACGAGTACAGCCACTGCACGCCCTCGTCGGCGTTGATCCGGTTGACCCCGTCGGCGTCGTCGGCGGTCAGCTCCAGTTCGTCGGCGTAGCGGCGTTCGATCATGAAGACAGGCATCGCGGGCGGCCCTTCGACGGGGCACCGACCGTACTCGCGGCAGCCCGCCGCGGAAGGGGTCGGCTTGCCGACCGGGTGCCGGCGAGGAGAGGTTGCAGCGCATGAACGAGACCCACCGCCACGAGTCCGGACTGGTCGTCGAGACCCGCGGCCACGTCCGCGTGCTCACCCTCGACCGGCCCGAGCGCCGCAACGCGCTGTCCACGGCGCTGCAGACCGACCTGATCGAGGAGCTGCTGGCCTGCGCGGAGGCACCGGACGTGCGGGCCGTCGTGCTCACCGGCACCGGCCCCGCCTTCTGCGCCGGCTTCGACCTCAAGGAGATCCGCGAGCGCGACCGGCGCGGCGAGCGCTTCCGCCCGCCGATGAGCCGGCCCACCCGCTCGCTGTTCGAGGTGGTCACCGAGACGCCGGTGCCGACCATCGCGGCGCTGCAGGGCGCGGCGGTCGCCGGCGGGTTCGAGCTCGCACTGGCCTGCGACCTCCGCGTGGCGGCGCCGGGCATCCGGCTCGGCCTGCCGGAGGCGACGATCGGGATGGGGGCGAACTTCGGCTCCGTCGTCCTGCCCAAGCGGATCCCCGTCGGCATCGCGATGGAGATGCTGCTGACCGGTGAGTACGTCACCAGCGAGGACGCCGAGCGATGGGGGCTGGTCAACCGGCTCACCGACGACGTCCTCCCGGCGGCGCTGCGGCTGGCCGACCGGATCGCCGCCAACGCGCCGATCAGCGTCCGCCGGATGAAGGAGACCGCCGTCAAGGGCCTCGAGCTCCCGCTGTGGCAGGCGCTGCGGCTCGACGTCGGCCCGAATCCCTACCTCAGCGAGGACCGCAGGGAGGGGATCGCCGCCTACCTGGAGAAGCGGCCGCCGAACTGGTCCGGGCGCTGAACCGCGCACGAAGGGGTTACCTGCGGCGTGCAGCGGAGGACGATGACCGGCTGTCGTACCCGACCGGGAGGAGCCGTCATGTCCACGCCGCAGGGTCCGCCGCCCCCACCGCCGTCGCCGGGTGCCGGGCCGCCCGGGGAGGGCGCGCCGTACGGGTACGCGCCACCGCCCGGCTTCCCGCCGCCGGGGTACGGCGGCTACACCGAGCCGATGCCCTCCGTCCCCGGGTACGCGCAGTACGGGCAGCCGCAGGGGCCGGTCGGGCAGATCCGCCCGACGGGGATGATCATCCTGCTGTTCCTCGTGACCTTCGGGATCTGGGGCTTCGTCTACTACTTCCAGACCCACGAGGAGATGAAGCGGCACAGCGGCGAGGGCCTCGGCGGGGTCCTGGCGCTGGTCATCGCGATCATCTTCGGGCTCGTCTCGCCCTTCCTGCTCAGCAACGAGGTCGGCCAGCTCTACGAGCGCCGCGGCCAGGAGAAGCCGGTGACGGCGCTGACGGCCCTGTGGTTCTTCCCCGGGATCTTCATCCTGGTCGGCCCGTTCATCTGGTTCGTCCGGACCAACAACGCGCTCAACGAGTACTGGCAGAGCCTCGGGCAGACCCGTACGACGCTGGTCTGACGTCCCGGCCCCGACGGAGGACGGCCGCGTGGGCCACCCCGCGCGGGCGGCCGGCGCGCACCCAGCTGGCGTACAGGGTCAGTGCGATCGAGCCGGCCGCCACCAGGGACACCAGCGGCAGCCCCCGGAGGAGGTTGACCGCGAGGGTGAAGGCGACGATCCCCGCGCCGACCCCGTTGATCACCGTGGAGAGGGTGCGTCCCTCGTCGCGGGAGAACTTCGTCATGGCCGCGAGCCCCATCAGGAAGCTGAGGAACACCGCGACCGCGTAGAAGAGGACGAGCACCTGGTCGCGTCCCCCGGTGGCCAGGACCACGACCCCGGCCAGCACGACGAAGACGAGGACCGCGCGGAAGGGCACGTGACGGGCGTTCGTCGGCCACAGCCACGAGGTCAGGATCCCGGCCTGGGTCCCGTCGGGCTCCGGATGCCGGGCGAGCGCCTTGAGCAGGCCCGGCCCGGCCTGGAGCGACGAGCTGGTCGCCGCGAGCAGCAGCAGGGCGGTGAACAGCTGGAAGAGGCCGTAGCCGCCGGTCCCGACGCTGGCGCGCGCGATGTCGGCGATCTGCGTCGACCCCGCGTCCGGGACGCCGATGCCCAGGCGCACCGCCACCGCCGTCAGGCCGAGGGTCAGGCAGCCGACGATGCCGAGGGTCAGCCAGAGGGTGATCCGGCCGAACCGGCGCCGGCCGTCGTCGTCGAGCTCCTCGAGCTCGGCGATCGCGGAGGACGGGGCCTCCACGCCGGTGGCCAGCGCCATCGCCACCGGGAAGGCGAGCAGGACCGCGACGAAGGCCATCGATCCCGTGCCGCCCGTCCCGGGGAGCTCCGCGACCGGCGCGGCCCGCAGGCCCCCGGTGACGATCGCGGCGCCGAGCCCGACGAAGAGCAGCGTCATGACGGCGAACACCGCGCGCCCCAGGTGGCCGAACCAGGTGAGCCCGGCGACGACGAGCAGGAGGAGCAGGGCGATCCCGGCCCGCCACGGCGCCAGGTCCGGCACGAAGGCGATCGCGGCCGACGCGGCTGCCGACACGCTGATGGCGATCGTCAGCACGAAGTCGACGACCAGGGCGCCGATGGGGACGAATGCCCAGGCCTCGCCGAACGCCGTCCCGCTGGCCGCCGCCGCGCCGCCGCCCTCGGGGAAGCGGCCGACGAGCTGGGAGTAGTTCGTGATGACCAGCGCGATGATGGCGACCACCAGCCCCATGGTCGGCAGCAGCAGGGTGAGGTCGCCGTCCAGTGCCCGGAGCGCGGCCTCGATGGCGTAGGCCACCGAGGAGACCGGGTCGGCCATCACCGAGAAGGCGAAGGCGAGCAGCAGCACGGGCCGGGACGTGCCGGTGCGCGCCCGCCGGAACGCCATGGGCCCGCCCTCCGGCTCGTCGGTCGGCGCGCAGGACTTCCGGGTCAGGAGCCGGAGAAGCGCCGCTCCAGATCCTGCACCTCGGGGAGCCCGATGAGATCGGTGAACTCGCCGAACGTCGGCACCGCGTCCAGCGCCGCCGTCGGCACCCCGTCGCGCCGCAGCGTGGCCAGCAGCGAGCGGATGCCGGCGGTGGCCGCCAGCAGCGTGCCGATCGGGTAGATCACCAGCGAGAAGCCGAGCTCGGTGATCCGCTCCAGCGACATCGGCGGGGTCTTGCCGCCCTCGGCCCAGTTGAAGACCAGCGGGGCGACGTCGCGCAGCTCGGTCGCCACCCGCTCGATGTCGGCGTCCGACGTCGGCGCCTCGACGAACAGCACGTCCGCCCCGGCGTCGGCGAACGCCCGCGCCCGGGCGATGGCGTCGTCGGTGCCGGTGACTGCGACGGCGTCGGTGCGGGCGATGACGAGCAGGTCGGGGTCCCGGCGCGCCTCGACGGCGGCCCGGATCTTGCCCACCATCTCGTCGGCGCCGATCAGCAGCTTGCCGCTCATGTGCCCGCACTTCTTGGGCATCACCTGGTCCTCGAGCTGGATCCCGGCGACCCCGGCCTGCTCGTAGAGCTGCACGGTGCGGACGACGTTGATCGCGTTGCCGTACCCGGTGTCGGCGTCGGCGATGACCGGGACGTCGACGGCGGCCACGATCCGCCGGGCGTTGTCGACCATCTCGGTGCCGCTGAGCAGGCCGACGTCGGGCCGGCCGATCAGCGAGGCCGTCGTCCCGAAGCCGGTCATGTAGACCGCGTCGAACCCCGCCTGCTCGATCAGCCGGGCGCTCAGCGCGTCGTAGGCGCCGGGCGCGAGCAGCGGCTCGGGGCCCTCCACGAGCTCGCGCAGGCGAGCCCTCGACGTCCGTCCATTGCTCAGCAGCTCCGCCACGTGGGCCCCCTCTTGTATGCAGTCACACGGAATTTACGACCAACCGTTGCTTCCCGGAACCCAACGCCCCTAGGTTTGCACACAATCTTCGAGGGGGTGTGACCCGTGACACGACCGCTGACGTCCGCCGAGCGGGCACTGGGCGAGTTGCGCGAGCTCATCCTCGGCGGCGCCCTCCTCCCCGGGACCCGGCTCGGCGAGGTGGAGCTCGCCGAGCGCCTCGGCGTCAGCCGCACGCCGGTGCGCGAGGCGCTCAGCCGGCTCGCCGCCGAGGGGCTGGTCGAGCTCGTCCCGAACCGCGGGGCCCGCGTCGCCACCTGGACCGTGGCCGAGCTGGAGGGCGTCTTCGACCTGCGCGTCTCGCTGGAGCCGCAGCTCACCGCCTTCGCCGTCCCGAACGCCACCGACGTCGACCTGGCCGAGCTCGAGGAGCTCGCGCACCGCATGGTCGAGGTCGGCAGTCCCGGGCCGGGGCAGGACCTCGACGCCCTCGTCCCGCTCAACCGGGCCTTCCACGACCGGCTGGTGACCCTCGCCGGGCACCCGACCCTCGCCGCCGCGCTCGCCGCGGCGATCCACCCGCCGATCGTGCGGCGCAACTTCCACACCTACGACGCGGAGTCGCTGCGCCGCAGCCTCGCCCACCACCTGGAGATCGTCGCCGCCCTCCGCGCCGGCGACTCCGGGTGGGCCCGCGCGGTGATGACCGCGCACATCTGCAACGCCCGGGCCGTGATGGTCCGGGCCGCCACAGCAGTGACCACGCAGGACCCCAGCGATGAGGAGGCCTCATGAGTTACCGGCTCGGAGTCGACGTCGGAGGCACGTTCACCGACGTCCTGCTGGTGGAGGAGGGCAGCGGCAGCACCTGGCGCGCGAAGACCGCCTCCACCCCCGCCGACCAGGCCGTCGGCGTGCTGAACGGGATCGGCAAGGTGTGCGCCGAGGCCGGTATCGAGCTCGCCGAGGTCGCCCAGGTCCTGCACGGGACGACGGTGGCGACCAACGCGATCCTCGAGGGCAAGGGCGCCACGGTCGGCCTGGTCACCACCAAGGGGTTCCGGCAGGTCCTGCAGATCGCCCGCTCGTTCGTCCCCGGTGGGCTGGCCGGCTGGATCATCTGGCCCAAGCCCGAGCCGCTGGCGGCCCTGGAGAACACCGTCGAGGTGGACGAGCGGATCGCCAGCGACGGCGCCGTCGTCCGCGAGCTCGACGAGGCCGACGTGCGCGCCCAGCTGGAGAAGCTGCGCGGCAACGGCATCGAGGCCCTCGCGGTCTCGCTGATCAACTCCTTCGCCGATCCCGCGCACGAGCGGCGGATCGCCGAGATCGCCGCCGAGGTGCTGCCCGGCGTCCCCATCTCGCTGTCCTCGGACGTGCTGCCGGAGCTGCGCGAGTACGAGCGCACCCTGACCACGGTCGCCAACGGCTACGTCCAGCCGCAGGTGAAGCGCTACGTCCAGAGCCTCGCCGGCAACCTGGCCGACGGCGGCGTCGCCGGTGAGCTGGCCATCCTGCGCAGCGACGGCGGGCTCTCCTCGGCCGGGAACGCCATCGACTCCCCGGTCACCCTGCTGCTCTCCGGCCCCGCCGGCGGCGTCACCGGCGCGGTCTGGGTGGCCGAGCAGGCCGGCTACCGCGACCTGATCACCTTCGACATGGGCGGCACCTCCACCGACGTCGGGCTCGTGCAGGGCCTCACCCCGAAGATCGGCCGGGAGACCAAGGTCGGCGACCTCGTCGTCCGGTCCTCCAGCGTCGACGTCCGCACGGTCGGCGCCGGGGGTGGGTCCATCGCGCACGTCCCGGAGCTGACGCGGGCGCTGCGCGTCGGCCCGCAGTCGGCCGGCGCCGACCCCGGCCCGGCCGCCTACGGCAAGGGCGGCACCGAGCCCACCGTCACCGACGCCAACGTCGTGCTGGGCCACCTGCCCACGACGCTGGCCGGCGGCGAGATCACCCTCGACGTCGAGGCCGCGCGGGCCGCCGTCGGCAAGGTGGCCGAGGCGATGGGGCTGGACTCCCCGGAGGCCGCGGCCGCCGGGATCGTCGACATCGTCAACGAGAACATGCTCGGCGGGCTCCGCCTGGTCTCGGTGCAGCAGGGCTTCGACCCCCGCGACTTCGCGCTCGTCGCGTTCGGCGGCGCCGGCCCCCTGCACGCCAACGCGCTGGGGAAGCTCACCGGCGCCTGGCCGGTGATCGTGCCGCCCGGCCCGGGGCTGCTCTGCGCGCTCGGCGACGCGACCACCAGCCGCCGGGACGAGTCCGCCCGCACGGTGCTGCGCCGGTTCGGCGAGCTGACCGGCGAGGACCTGGCCGCGATCCTGCGCGACCTGGCCGCCGACGCCGGCCGCCGGCTGGCGGAGCAGGGGCTGGCCGCCGCCGACCAGACGGTCGGCTACCAGGTCGACGTCCGCTACCACGGCCAGGGCTTCGAGATCCCGGTCGACGTCGACCCGTCCTGGCTCGACGCGCCGGACTCGGTGCTGGCGACCCTGGGAAAACGGTTCGACGCCGAGCACGACCGGCTGTTCAGCTTCCTGCTCACCGTCGACCACGAGATCGTCAACGCCCGCGCCACCGTCACCGGGCCGAAGCCCGACGTCGCCCCGGTGACCCTGCCGGAGGGCGACGGCGACCCGGCCGGCGCGCTGGTGCAGGACCACCGCATCTACGTCGGCGGGGAGTACGTGCCGGCCGGCGTCTACGACCGCGCGAAGCTGCGCGCCGGCGACGTCGTCCGCGGCCCCGCGATCGTCACCGAGATGGACTCCACCACCCTCGTCCTGCCCGGGCACGCCGCCACCGTGCACGCCGCGGGCTCCCTGCTGATCACCCCGGAGGCGTGACCCCATGGCACGGATCATCGAGACGGCGACCGGCACCATCGAGAAGGGCGAGGTCGACCCGGTGACCCTCGACCTGATCGAGAACGGGCTGCGCAACGCCCGCTACGAGATGGACGAGGTGCTGTTCCGGACGGCGCTGTCGCCGGGCATCCGCGAGCAGCACGACGAGTTCCCGCTGATCGCCGACCCCGACGGGAAGATGGTCGTCGGCCAGTTCGGCCTGTCCATCCCCGACTTCCTCGACGGCTTCGACGGCACGATCGAGGAGGGCGACGTCCTGCTCACGTCGGACCCCTACGCCTGCGGCGCCGCGATCAGCCACGCCAACGACTGGCTGGTCGTCGTCCCGATCTTCCACGAGGGCCGGGTCGTCGGGTGGTCGGCGATGTTCGGCCACATGTCCGACGTCGGGGGCAAGACGCCGTCGTCGATGCCGACCGACGCGCTCACCATCTACGAGGAGGGCGTGGTCATCCCGCCCTTCACGCTCTACAAGAAGGGCGAGCTCAACGAGGATGCGCTGCGGATCATCCTCAACCAGGTCCGCAAGCCCGACTGGAACCGCGCCGACCTCAACGGGCTGGTGGCCGCCTGCCGCACCGCCGCCCGCCGGGTCGCCGAGATGTGCGACCGGTTCGGCACTGGCACGTACCTGTCGGCGCTGGACGCGCTGCTGCAGCGCAACTACGACGCCATGAAAGTGCTGCTGTCCATGGTGTTCGAGGAGGGCCGCACGCTCAGCTTCACCGACTACATCTGCGACGACGGCGTCGGCAACGGGCCCTACGAGCTCAAGCTGTCGCTGACCCGCACCGGCGACAAGGTGCACCTGGACTTCACCGGCTCCTCGCCGCAGGCGGCCGGGCCGATCAACTACTACATCAACGAGAACCTGACCCGGATGTTCTTCGGGATCTACATGATCACCGTGGCCGATCCGCAGATCCTCTGGAACGACGGCTTCTACCCGCTGGTCGACGTCACGATCCCCGACGGGTCCTACTGGAAACCCGAGCACCCGGCGTCGCTCAACGGCCGCAACCACGGCATCGGCCGGGTGTTCGACCTCTTCGGCGGGCTGCTCGGGCAGACCAACCCGGCGCTGCTCAACGCGGCCGGCTTCTCCTCCTCGCCGCACTTCATGTACTCCGGCCACTACTCCAGCGGGGAGCGGAAGGGGGAGTGGTTCCAGCTGTACTCGATCGGCTTCGGCGGCATCCCCGGCCGGCCGATGGGTGACGGCCCGGACGGGCACTCGCTGTGGCCGAGCTTCACCAACATCCCGTGCGAGTACCTGGAGTCCTACTACCCGCTGCGGATCGAGAAGTGGGAGACGATCGCCGACACCGGCGGCCCCGGCCTGCACCGGGGCGGCAACGGCGTCGACGTCGCCTACATCTTCGAGGAGCCGGGCACGATCGCGATCCACGACGACCGCTGGCTGACCTACCCGTGGGGGGTCAACGGCGGGCACCCCGGCGCGCGGGGCACCAAGTGGATCGAGCGCGCGGACGGCACCCGGTCGGTGCTGCCCAGCAAGTGCCACGACGTCCCGGTCCGGCCCGGCGACGTGCTGCACTTCGTCACCTGGGGCGGCGGCGGGTGGGGCGACCCGCTGGAGCGCGACCCGGAACTGGTCGCCCTGGAGGTCCGCCGCGGTCTGGTGACGACCAAGGGCGCGGAGCGGTACGGCGTCTGCGTGGCCGAGGACGGCACGGTGGATGCGGAGGCGACCGAGACCCTGCGCGACCAGATGCGCGCCGACCGGCCCGCCGAGCTGCCGGTCTTCGACATGGGGCCGCCGATCGAGGAACTCCTCGCCCGCTGCGAGGAGGAGACCGGCCTGCCGGCGCCGAAGCGGCCCGTGTGGGTGTGAGGAGGCCCCGGTGAGCGTCCCGGAGCCGGTCCCCGGCCCGCACGGCCCGTCGTTCTCGGGTCGGGTGGGCTGGGGGTCGCGCCCCGCCGTCGTCGTCATCGACCTGGTGCGGGCCTACACCGACCCGGACGGGCCGTTCGGGCTGCCCGCGCCGGGACGGGCGGTCGAGGCCACCGAGGCCCTGGTCGCGGCCGCCCGCGCCGCCGGGCACCCGGTGGTGTGGACCGTCGTCCGGTACGCCCCGGACCTCGCCGACGGCGGCCTGTTCGTCCGCAAGGTGCCCGCGCTCGCGGCCTTCGCCGAGGGCGCCCCGGGCGGCTGGGGCGAGCTCGTCCTGCAGCCGGGCCCGGGGGAGCCGGTGGTGGTCAAGCAGTACGCCTCCGCCTTCTTCGGCACCTCGCTGGCCCCGACGCTGCACGCGGCCGGGGTGGACACGGTCGTGCTCGCCGGGGTCTCCACCTCCGGGTGCGTCCGGGCCACCGCGATGGACGCGCTGAACTCCGGGTTCCGCCCGCAGGTGGTGCGCGAGGCCTGTGCCGACCGGACGCCGGCGGTGCACGAGGGCAACCTCGCCGACCTCGACGCGAAGTACGCGGACGTGGTCGGCCTCGAGGAGGCGCTGGCCCATCTCTGAGCCGACTCCTGCGGGAGAGTGTGCGCCGGTCGGCAGTTCCGGCGTGGCGGATTCAACTGGTCGACGCAACACCGGTCATTTGATCTTGGGAGAGTAGCCGGGCGAGGGTCTCGGCCGGGGTCTTGAAGCCGAGGGTCTTGCGGGGTCGGCCGTTGAGTCGGTCGGCGATGTCGGCGAGGTGGTCGATGTCGTGGACGGAGAGGTCGGTGCCCTTGGGGAAGTACTGGCGGAGCAGGCCGTTGGTGTTCTCATTCGTGCCGCGCTGCCAGGGGGAGTGCGGGTCGCAGAAGTAGATCGGCAGGTCGGCGGCGATCGTGATCTCGGTGTGCTGTGCCAGCTCGATGCCCTGGTCCCAGGTCAGCG